>OY763415.1:0-1750088 GCA_963667565.1 Acholeplasmataceae bacterium
CTGAAACATTAGCTTTTATGGAGCAATCATTTAGAATTGGTGAAGTTAAAAGTTCTGGAACAGCAGTCACAAAAGTGATGAAGCCAGTTTCAATGTTTGATTCAAAAGGTGAATCAAGAGTTGAAAAGAAAAAGCGTATAATTGACAGGTTTATTGACTTTTTTAATAAGTTCTTTGGATTATAAAGTGATATTTTCAATAAGAATAGATGGCGATTAGATTATAAGAATTAAATAGTCTATGATTAAAGAATTATCTAAAATGAAACAATCGGTTTTTACATTACTACAAAAAAGTAAAACAACCATAAACTCATAATATTGATATTGATCAAATCATCCATAGAAAAAAATCATGAAACTAAGATATGAAACTTATGTGATATTAGATATTATAAGGGTTAGATTGATGCAAATATTATGAGGTGAATTATGGGGGAAAGAGTAGTAATAGATAAAGATAAGACAATTATAATAATCTTCAATAAAGAAAAGAGCATCTGGGAAGATAAAACCTCCTCAATTAATGCTCTTTATAAGGCATATTATTATAATAATTTTACAGGTTACGATGTATATTATAAGAATTCAGATAAAAAATTGTTTTATCCATTTGAAAGAATTCAAATTCTTAATCATATTGAGAAAATATATATAAACAATCAAGATGTAGTTATTAATGAACATATCTATGATGTTAAATACATTGATAAGTATGAAAAGGGTTTTTTTAAAATTAACTACGGAGAAACAAATGTAATAACCAAACATTACACTTTATCTAAAGGGAAATATAGAAATGTTTTAAGTTATTATAAAGAACTAGCTAATTATGCTGGAGAAATCACAACCGATAGTGAACCACTCTATTTTTTTAGCTAAAAATTATTCAAGAATTTCTGCATCAGCTGATTCGATTGTTTATCAATATTTAAGTGGAATAAACAACAAAAGAAAATTTGATGATTTCATTATTGTTCCTTTTGATTTTAATCAAAGTCAACATAAAGCAATTAAAACGGCTTTAAGTAATAGTATATCAATTATTGAAGGACCTCCGGGAACCGGTAAAACACAAACAATACTTAATTTAATTAGTAATATCATAACTAATAACAATAATTGTGCAGTGATATCTAACAACAACACAGCTGTTGATAATATATATGAAAAACTAGATGAAGAAGGCATCTCTTTTATTGCTGCTAAGTTAGGCAGTTCAGAAAAAGTTGAACAATTTTTTGAAAATTATTCCGATGATGCATTAGTTGAATTTTTGAATTTTAAAATAGATGAGATAACATTTTCGGATACGCATGATATTAATCAGCATAGTGCTTTCATGTCAAAAATATTTGACTCTGAGATAAGAAAAGCAAGATTAACAAATGAGTTAAATGAAGTTATTGTTGAACAAAAAAACAATCATATTACAGATGATAAAACAAGAGTAATCAATACAAAATTACAAGCAAAAGATTATATTTATCTTATACATAGAATTGAAGAAGTTAGAAAAATAAAGTTTTTTGAACGATGGAAGTTAAATCGAAAATATAAGATAAAAATTCAAAAAGATGAGTTATTAAGCATATTGGACAAAGCAGAATCGTTATTTTATGAAAAACGCATTGTTGAAATTGAAACTGAAATTAAAGTTATAGACAATCTTTTAAATAAATATAACAAGAATGTTGTTATAGATAAACTAAAAAAATTGTCTAAAAAATATTTATTAAACAAAATTAAAAAACATTACAATAATACTGGTATAAAAGAATTCAACAAAAAAGATTATAAAATCAATTACAATAATTTTTTAAAAAGATACCCTATTGTTTTAAGCACTTCTCAATCATTACTAAATAATGCACCTCAAGGGTTTTTGTTTGATTACTTAATCATTGATGAAGCTTCACAAGGTGATTTGCTTTCAAGTGTACTTGCAATGAGTTGTGCCAAGAATCTTATTGTTGTTGGAGACTCAAGACAACTTCAACAAATTGATGAAGAGAGACTATATAATAAATCCAAGATACTTGCTGATAAATATGAAATTGCAAAATCATATAGATACGAAGATAATTCCATTCTAAAATCAGTTAATGATTCAGTGGATAATGTTCCAATTACATTGTTAAGGGAACATTATCGATGTGCGCCAGATATTATTAATTTTTGCAATAAAATGTTTTATAATAATGAATTAATTCCTATGACTACAAACAGTGATAAACATATAGAAATAATTAAAACTGTTCCCGGTAATCATGCTAGAAAAAATCCAACAGGATCAGGATTATATAATCAAAGAGAAATTGATGAATTAGAGTTATTATTTAAAGATAAAGAAAAAACTTCAATTGGTGTTATTACACCATTTAGATATCAAGCTAATTTGATTTCAAATAATCATCCTGATGATGGATTAGAAGCGGATACAATACATAAATTTCAAGGTAGACAAAAAGATGAAGTATACCTCTCTTTTGTTGTTAATTCCCTTGATAAAGATCCAACACAAGTAGAAAATAGATTATATGATTTTATCACTAATGAAAAATTATTAAATGTAGCAATTTCTAGAGGTAAAAATAAAGTAACAGCAATTGTCTCAGATAAAATATATAACTCAAAGAATAATATAATAAATGACTTCATAAAATATAGTGAGAATCTATATGGTAATTCAATTACAAAAACTTCAAACATAATTTCAGTTTTTGATTATTTATATTCAGAATATGATGAAATATTAAAAGGTAAATTCAAAAACAAACCAAATGAACATAAAACGGAATTGTTAATGTGTGATCTCATCGATGATATTTTAAAGGATAATTGCAGAATTAGTTATCGAATGCATGTCAGATTATCTACAATAGTAAAAAACTATGAGTCATTGTCAGATGAGGATAAACGATATTTAACTCACCCTTGGACTCACGTTGATTTTTTATTTTATAATAAAGTTTCAAAAGAAAGATTATTTGTTTTAGAAGTTGATGGTATTCAATATCATGAACAAAACGAAAAACAAGCACTTCATGACAATATTAAAGATAAAGCGTTGGAATTAAATGAGATACCCATATATAGATTTAAAACAAATGAATCTAATGAAAAAATGAAGCTAGAAAATATTTTGCGTGAATATCAATATTAAGGATAATAATATATGTACACATAGTGAGAGCAAAATATTGATCATACAAAATCATAATCAAACTGAAGAACAGCAATAAAATATATTAAAAATACCTCTAGTTGATTAGAGGTATTTTTATGGTAAAATTAGTAAATACAAATTTAGAATATTGGTGACAACATGAAAAAGGGTTATGTATACTCTATAGCATCACATCTCGTATGGGGGATATTACCACTATACTGGGCATTGTTTAAAGAAATATCATCATTAGAATTATTATTCTTAAGAATTTTATTAACGATGATAACATTAGTTTTAATTGTTCATTTAATTAAAAAGCCTATTTACTTATCATACCTAAAAAATCCAAAAGTGGTTAAACAATTATTGTTAAGCGGATTACTCATTTCTATCAACTGGTTTGTTTTTGTTTACGCTGTTGGATCAAATCAAGTATTACAAGCATCTTTAGGTTATTATATAGGGCCTTTGTTTACGGTCTTAATCGGAGTTCTATATTTAAAAGAAAAGCCAACTAAAGTACAATATACTGCATTTATATTAGTAGGGTTAGCTTTGATTTATATATTAATTAATAATGATACATCCTGGATTGCTTTTAGTGTTGCAATTAGTTTTAGTCTTTATGGATTCTTAAAGAAGAGATATCATTTAGATTCAATGAACTCATTACTTTTAGAATCCATGTTTGTCCTACCTGTGATGTCTCTCATGCTTTGGTATACATCTACTCATTCAGGATCAACATTAAATCAAATCATTTCAATTCAAGGTTTATTTATTGTCTTTGCAGGTATCTTAACTATTATTCCATTAGTGCTTTTTGCTGAAGGAGCAAAACAATTACCACTATACATGGTGGGTATTATCCAATATATTACACCTACGATGTTTTTATTAGTTGGTGTTCTAGTTAATAAAGAACCATTTACACAAGTAGAAGCCATCGCGTTTGGTCTTATATGGATTGCGTTAATCTTAAATTTTTCTACGATATACAGACAAGAACAGATAGCGATAGTAACTGATACAATTTAAACATTGTTTATACTACAATGATTAAGAAGTAACAGATATAAAATCCATTGCCTGTAATACAGGTCATTTATTCTTTCATTAAGTTTTTAAAATTATAATTGTCAAAATTAAAATAAACAAGTATAATTAAAATATAAAACATATGCATCAAGAATTGCAATTAGGGGAATGAATGCACTTGAAATGTAAGTTATACATGAAGACGACATTTTAGTGTCGTCTTTTCTTTTATGAATGGCAGTTTATATCTATAAATTGAGAGGTTAAGTACATGAGAAAATTAATAATGTTTGTATTTTTTGTATTAAGTTTAGTAGCAATTATTGGAATTACAATGTCTTTAAATGATTTGCTATCTTTTTTAAACTTAGGAAATATGAGTTTAGAAGATATTCAAAATCTATTTGAGACAAGTACTGTTGAAGAAATTATCCAAGAATTGGGGACAATCATATATACACTCATGCAAGTATATGGAATACCTATCATTATTTTTTTAATAAGTCTAAATGGAATGGCAATTAGCAAAAGATAACATATTTAATATTCGAGACAATAGTCTTTTTATATTTCTTATAAATGATAGACTGATCTAATATTAAGTGATATACTAACAACAAACGGTCGAATTGAAATATATATAACTATTTCAATCAAAAATCAACTTAAGGATTAGTGTGAGAAAAAATATGGACATAAAAAAAGATATCATTGGAATTGTAGGAGGTATGGGATCCTACGCTACTTTAAATATATTTAAAAGAATTTTGGATTCTTTTGAAGCAAAAAAAGAATGGGATAGACCTAGAATTATCATCGATAATAATTGCACTCTCCCTTCTCGTTCAAGAGCGTTATTATATCATGAAAAATTTGAAGAAGTTGCTCATGGTTTAGCAAATAGTGTAAAACACTTAATAGATGCGGGTGCAAATATCATTATTCTTGGCAGCAATACAGGACATTTGTTTTTAGATGAGATTTATAAAAGAGTGCCAGAATCAAAAAAATATATCGTTAATTTCATTGAATTGTTAGGTAGAGACGTTGCAGCTAATCATGTCGATGAAATATTACTCTTAGGAACTGAAGCTACAGTTGATTTTAATATATATAAACACTTTTTAAAAGATATCAATGTAGTGACGCCGGCACAAGAAAAAGTTGAAGAAATTGACTATTTTATCGAGATTGTAAAACAGAATATCATAAAAGATAGTGATTATGATAAATTTAAAAATTTATTATTAAGTTTTGAGAATAAGAATATTGTTTTGGGTTGTACAGAATTACCAATCATGTTTGAAAAAATAAAAGGAGAAATTGACAAAAATATTTTTGATCCAATCAATTCGTTTATAAAATATATTAAATAGAGGGATAAAATTTATGAAAAAAGTGTTAACATTTGGGGTATTTGATTATTTGCATTATGGTCATTTAAAACTTTTTGAACGTGCTTTGGCATATGGTGATTATTTAATTGTTGCAGTTCAAAAAGATGAAGAAATTCATAAGACTAAGCCTGAAGCAATCATGCTTTATGATTTAGAAAAGCGTATGGAATTTATAAGTGCTATTAAGTATGTCAACGAAACGATTCCATATACTCAAGTAGATCAAGATATTCAACAAATAGATTTTGATGTTTTAGTTTTAGGTGGCGATCAAAATCATCCTGGATTTCAAAGAGCAGTTCAATGGGCAGAAAAAAACAACAAGGAAATCATCAGATTGGAGAGAACACAAGGCATTAGTTCATCACAAATTAAAGGGGGTAATTAATGATGTTGTTTATAAATCATTTTTTGACTGATGCTTCAGTCATAGCACTAACTTATTGGGGGGAAAAAGGTGTAGATATATTAACTGCATTAATCGCATCATTTACTACTGCAGCATTAGTTGCATTGTTTCTAGATAAAGCCTTTAAAAGAAGTAAAAAATTAGGCGATAGCCTAGTAAAATCCGGTATTGATAAAATCGAGTATGTGAGCGGAAAGATGAGCAGAAGAGATCGCTCTATATTATTTGGATTAAATAACAAAACTAAACCTATTGAATTAAATCTTTGTTTTTTAACAGGAGATAATTTTTTTCTTGACTATTATGATTACTTGCAACAACTACTAGATAATGATTGCAAAATTAAACTCTTAATTGCTAATCCTTTTGATTCTAAAAGATATCAAAAATATCTAAAAAACATATCTGAAAGCTTTGATAAGAATACAAATGATTGTTGTGAAAAAGATAAAAAAGATATTGCAAATCTATATTATGAATATAGTATGTTTAAAAATGAGAAACTTAATGATCTATGTTATCTTGAGAGAACCTATTTAATGGTTTCAAGCCAAATTATTGAAAACAAATCTGAGAGCAAGTTTAAAGATTTTTATTTTAATCTTAATGAAGAAAGTAAACAAGAAGTTTGGTTAGAGCGTATCTCAAAAACTGGCGATCATATCATGCAAATTGCACTAGTGACAACACTTGTTAATAAATTGAATAATGATTCAAAAGGGTCAAAAATTGAAATTGGTTACTATAAAGATGAGTATCGTATTCCAATAATACTTGCTAAATACAATAACCATGATAGAGAAGAAATGTTTTTATGGACAAATATGAATGCACCTGTCAAGGAAACAACAAAATCTGTCAATGTTTTTGGAAAAGCGACCGAAAATGATGACTCAACTTATATTACAGATGTAATGAAATCATTTGACTATTTATTTGATAGATATAAAAGATAAATCAAAAATACGCTTTTGTTTTCTTGAATTGTCGTTTTTAAATATGTAATAATCTCTTTAAAATTCATTTTCCCCTCACAAGCATAATCTATTGATTATATTATAACCTAAAAGCAAGTTTGTTTGTCATGTGGTATATGATCATAGGCTAAATTAAGGTTTTATCATATTCACTGCTGCTATGTGATAATCACATAAACATGATATAAAAATCGCTTAATCATTGCGATTTTTTGTTTCTATAAGATAGTAATTGTTGACATTTACATGACTTTCATATAAAGTATGTAAGGTGCTATTAATATAATATTAATAAATGGTATTAAATACATATAAAAAGAAGGTATATTTTCATGATTGCAGTATCAAACTTAAGTTTAGTCTTTTCAGATAAAAAATTATTTGAAGATGTCAATTTAAAATTTACTCAAGGTAATTGCTATGGCGTCATTGGTGCCAATGGTGCAGGTAAATCCACATTCCTAAAACTCTTATCTGGAGAAAGAGAACCATCAAGCGGTAATGTCATTATTGATAAAGGAAAAAGACTTGCAGTCTTAAACCAAAATCAAAATGCGTTTGATGATTTTACAGTTCTTCAAACAGTGATGATGGGACATAAAGAACTCTTTGAAATCTCTCAAAAGAAAGAAGTCTTATATGCTAAAGAAGACTTCAATGATGAAGATGGATTAGAACTTGCAGAACTTGAAGGTAGATTTGCAGAACTTGATGGATGGAATGCAGAATCAGATGCAGAAAAACTTTTAAATGGGTTAAAAGTACCTCAAAAAGATTTTCATAAACTGATGGGTGATGTACTTCCTAAAAATAAAGTCAAAGCACTTCTTGCTCAAGCGTTATTTGGTAATCCTGATATTCTACTTTTAGATGAACCAACCAATAATTTAGATTTTGAAGCCATTGGATGGCTTGAAAACTTTTTAATGGATTATGAGAATACTGTTATCACAGTATCTCATGATCGTCATTTCTTAAATAAAGTATGTACACACATGGTAGATATTGATTACTTCCAAGCAAAACTATACACAGGAAACTACGATTTTTGGAGAGAGTCCTCTGAACTTGTTCAAAAGCTTATGGCTGATAAAAACAAGAAGAAAGAAGAACGCATTGAAGAATTAAAAGCCTTTATCGCAAGATTTTCGGCAAATCTTTCAAAGTCATCTCAAGCAACCTCTAGAAAAAAAGCATTGGAAAAAATCGAATTAGATGAAATCATCCCATCATCAAGAAAATATCCATACATTGGATTTGAAATTGATAAGTCATTGGGTAGAGATGTCTTAGAAGTAGAAGACCTATCTTATACACAAGATGGTAAGAAATTATTTGAACATGTCTCATTTATCATTCATAATGGCGATAAGGTTGCTTTAATGGGTGAAAATGACTTAGCAAAAACAGCATTACTAAAAATTTTAGCTGGTGAACTAAAACCAGATACTGGTAAAATCACATGGGGACAAACAGCAACCTATGCATACCTTCCAAATGAAAATGAAAAATACTTTGATAAAAAGAATTTAAATCTTGTTGATTGGCTTCGCCAATTTTCAACAGATCCTGCAGAAGCATATGTACGCACCTTTTTAGGACGTATGCTCTTCTCAGGAGATTCTGCTTTAAAAGAAGTCAAAGTCTTATCAGGTGGAGAAAAAATGCGTTTGATGTACTCTAAGATGATGATGGCTAAAGCCAACACCCTCTTAGTGGATTCACCTACCATCCACCTAGATCTTGAATCTATTCAAGCAGTGAATAAAGGATTAGAAGAATTTAAAGGCTCATGTATCGTCGCATCTCATGATCATGACTTATTAGAGACAGTATGTAATAAAGTCATTGAAATCGGCGATTTAGGGGCTTATAGCTATGAAGGCGACTTTGATGAATTCATTACTAACCAAGATATCAAATCAAAGATTGAAGCTTTATATAAAGCATAATACATAAGTATTAATATAAGATGTTCATATCTTCGTATATGAACATCTTTTTTAAAGATAGAAAGGTTTTCATATCATCGCAAATGTCATTTTATGTTATAATCACTTGGAAAAGGTGAGTACATGAATAACAAAACAAAAGGGATTATCGCAATCATGATCGCTGCTTTAGGGTTTGCTCTGATGAGTTTATTTGTTAAATTTACCTCTAGCGATATTCCATCTACACAAAAAGTATTATTTCGTAATGCAATCAGTTTAATCATTTCACTTTCATTAGTGATTAAACATAAATCTTCATTTTATGGATCTTTAAAACATCAACCACTCTTACTCTTAAGAAGTGCATTTGGTACTATAGGTATGTTGCTATTTTTTTACTCTATAGACAAACTGCCATTAGGTGATGCGAATATGCTTAATAAGTTAAGCACATTCTTTTTAATCATCTTTAGTGCTTTATTTTTAAAAGAAAAAGTAAAACCATATCAAATACTCATGATTATCATTGCTTTTCTTGGAACACTCTTCATCATAAAACCGTCATTAGATATTGATATATTTCCATATGCTATATCTATCTTAGCAGCTATGGCAGCAGGTGCTGCCTATACTGTCTTAAGAGCATTAGGCAAGAAAGAAGCATATTATACGATTGTCTTATATTTTTCAACATTTAGTGTTGTAAGTATTTCACTCTTCATGGTGATGATTGATGCGCCATTATTCAACTTTGTTGCTATGGACATAAGTGATATCATTTATCTCATTCTTGCAGGTGTATTTGCCACTGTGGGCCAATTTGGGACAACCCTGGCTTATAAATATGCACCAGCAAAAGATATCTCAATCTTTAATTATACAAATGTTGTCTTTGGCATCCATCTTAGGCATTATTGTATTTAGTTGAAACACCTGATGTATATAGTATCCTGGGTTATTTCATTATATTTGGTGCTGCATATTATATGTTTATTAAAGGACATCAAAAACAAGAGCATGCATCAAAATAAGATGCAATCAATTATAAAAAACACCTTAACTCATGTTAAGGTTTTTTAATATAGACATTTATGACACACCATATATAGATAGTAATGTTATAATTAAAATAACTTTAAACATGAGATGAGGGAAATGTAGTGTATGTAGAAGTCGGGCAATGTTTATTATTTCTTATATATAAGTATCGCGATTGTATTAACAATCGTATTACTTTATTTCTAAGAAAAAAAGATGAGCAATTCAACATAAATTCATCTTATTTTTACTCTTTTCTGCATTTGCGCTTCATTTTTTAAAACTAGCATTTTATCCATATAATCAAATGTATCCAACCATCATTAGAAAGATTACATTTGAAAATATCTGTGCGATATCAACATTAATATTTTCCGTTTATATATCTTTCTAAGAATAAAGTATTAAAGGACTATATGCTTGTGATGGGGATTGCTGCTGGCATAGCAGCATATCTATATCCCACAGAAGCCATATTAGATACATTTGATAGTGTCTATTTTGGAAGAAAGTCAGCATTTAGCTTTGATGTGATTCGTTTTTACTATGCACATTTTGTCATATTTGTTGTTCCATTTTTAATGGCAGCATTGAAAATTCATGTATTTTCATTTAAAACGCATGATCTATTTTCCTTTAATGGTTTTAGCTGTCTTTACACTCATTTTTTTAAATGAGTTATTATTAATTTTATTAGGATGGATTGATCCATCTACCATTTATGATATTGATATTAGAAATTCATCTTTTGTATTTGGAATCCCAGAGCATTACAAAAAGTTGCCGTCATTTTTGATATCTTTGTTTTTGATTTCTTAAAATCATATCCAAAGGTAGGGGCTAACATTTATTACCCAGTCATATGGTTTATTGTCCCCGCTTTTATTTATGGTCCGATATTAGCAACCCTAACCATGGGACCCTTTGCTTTAGTTGATAAAATCAAATCTAGAAGACACATAAAAAACAATGCGTAAATCATATCTCTAACGAGCAAGAAATATGTATTCATGATGGACTTTTTAAAGTTTATGATTAAAAAATAGCCAAAATGGTGTTTTAAAAACTAAAATTGATCATAAAAATACACATAATTAGCAAAAATTGTCACAATATCAAAAATAAAAGGTATACTATCTACAGTAAGTTATTTATTTGTAATTTACGCAAACTAAAGATTAAGGAGTAATCAAACATGACAGGAACTGTAAAATGGTTTAATTCTGACAAGGATATGGTTTTATCTCAACTTCAGAAGGAAAAGATGTATTTGTACACTTAACTGCAATTCAATCAGATGGTTTTAAATCATTAGAAGAAGGGCGATAAAGTAGAATTTAATGTAACTAAGAGCGATCGCGGCGAAACAGCTGTAAACGTTATTAAACTATAAATTTTAAAATATCAATCTAAAACAAAATTTTTTTAAAACGTGGAAAAAACACTTACTTTTAAAGTGTTTTTTTTATGTTAATGTTATAATAAAAATAACGAATAGACATTTGGGGGTACAAATGAAAATTAAACTAAGAAACACTTTAATAAATTTGATTATTTTTCTTGCAATGTTGTATGTTATTCCAAAAATAGCATTGCAGTATCACATACAAGATGGGTATACATTTAAAGATAATGTAGCAATCATCAGCGATTATATCTATCAAAATAGAATCGAAAATCTAGATGAAAATATCACTTTTGATCAAGAAGTCATTATCAAAAGTGATTATATCCAAATAGATGATCAATCAGCAATCGCGATATTTAGCAATGACTCAATATTTGACATCGGCATTATGTCTAATTATTATGGAAGCGATCCTATATATTTTTATACATTTGATTTTATTTATGGTGAAGTCTTTCAACACCCCAATGAAATTGTCATCTCTAAAAGTTTATCAGAAGCTTATTTTCAAACTTTTAATGGTGTAGGACAATCTATTGATATCAATGGATACACATATACAGTTTCTGGAGTTTTAGAAGATAATCAGGATACTTATCAATATATGTACTTTATGGATACTGAAAAAGAACATGTAACAAATCGAATAGATTCCTTTTATACGCTTAGAGTCTTTCAAGATAGTCATCTCTATCATAAGCTTTACCAAAGAGGTGGTGAAAATCTTATCATGAAAGTAAGAACTCAAACCATTCAAGCAAACTTTATTTTGATTAATGGATTGTTAATTAATGTATTTATGTTGGTTTATTCCTTGACACTAGTATTAGTCAGCATGTTTAATAAGAAAGATAAAAAAAGAAATGACAATAAGCAAACAGCATATCAAAAAGTTTCAAATGTCTATGATATTAGTAACAATAATTGTCATTTCGTTCTCTATTGCCGTATTTCTCACTTTTTTAACATATACTTCACTGACGACAAGCCTTTTGATGACAAGGGATATAAGTATCGATTATAGTTATTTATTAGCTATCTATTTAATTCCAATTGTGATATATTTAATAAGAATCAAACATCATAAAAAAGAAAAAGAAGAGGAATAACATGAGTCCATTTGAAATCGGGATGCTTATCAGTTTTGGATTTGCTTGGCCAACAGCCATTTATAAGAGTATTAAGAGTAAAAGTATTGAAGGAAAAAGTTTATTATTTTTATATATCATCTTAATAGGATATGTAATGGGAATGATGCATAAAATCTTTTATAATATGGATTTTGTTATCATTTTATACATCATTAACTTTTTAATGGTATTTACGGATTTAATCTTATATTATAGAAATAAACAATTAAGTCAAAATAAAATTTAAGCAATATAAAAGACGCTATTTAGCGTCTTTTATTTAACTTTATCCATAAAATTTTGTAATTCACTTGTTTTAGGATGATCAAGCATAGATGGGGGGCCTTGTTCTAAAACCATACCATCATGCATAAATACAACATAATCAGCAAAAGCTTTCACAAATGCCATTTCATGTGTGACGAAAACAAATTGTTTTCCTAAACTTTTTAATTCTTCAATCGCGTGCAACACTTCATGTGTCAAAATAGGATCTAATGCACTAGTGGGTTCATCTAAAAAGATGATGTTTGGATTTACAGAAAGTGCTCTTGCGATACTCGCTCTTTGTGCTTGACCTCCAGAGACATGTTTAGGTAGTTTATGCTTTTGATCTTCTAAATGAAGTAAATCTAAATAATAATCAGCAGCTTCAATCGCTTTTTCTTGACTAAAGCCTCTTGTTTTTTCAAGCACAAGTGTAATATTATTTCTTAAGGTTAAATGAGGAAATAAAGAATGTGATTGAAAAAACAAAACCGATTTGTTTTTTATATTCTGGATTTGTGGTTTCAAGTCCATCCATTAAAATCGTTCCACTGGTTGGCATCTCTAATCCACTCATCAATCGAATTAATGTCGATTTACCACTACCGCTTTGTCCAATTAATGCGATTGCACTATATGATCCAAGTGATAATGATACATCGTGAAGCACTTCAACTTCATAAGTATGTGATAAATGATTGACTTTAATATCCATTATGACCACTTCCTTTCGACATAACGTGTTAATTGCGATAAAGGAATAGTAACAATCAAATATAGAATCCACATAAGTAAATATCCTTGAACGAATGCGAATGTCTTTGATTGTGCCACCTTGATGGCATAATAAAGTTCTGTATAAGCAATGATATGAAGTAATGCGCTCCCTTTAATGATCATTGAAAAGTTATTCATCATCGGTGGCATTAAAACACGGATGACTTGAGGGATAATGATATATCTATATTTTTGGAAAGAAGTAAATCCAAAAACTTCCATGGCCAAATATTGCTCTTCAGGAATGCTTGCTATAGCTGATTTATAAACGTTTTTAATATAAGGTGTCATATAAAACGTTAAACCAACAAGCCCAAGCAATGCACGATCATAGACATTAAATGCAGGACCAATCACAAAAGCAAACACAACGATCATGACAATAAGTGGTGTCCCATAAATAATTTCAGTAAACACATCGGTTAAAGCAATCACATATTTAATTTTGATATGGATAATAAATATAAAACAAATCCAAAAATCAAACTAAAGATCAAAGTGATGGTAGAAACAACAATGGTACCTATAAACCCTTTAAAGATTAATGGGTAATATTCAGTTAATGCGTTGATATTTACATCAGTTTCTTGTAAAAGGACAATCATTGTCATAAATAACATAATGGTTAATATGGCAAGAAATATCCAAATGATCGAAACGTGTTCTTTCTTATTCATAGATATAGAAATCTAAATTGACGCCACCTAATTTTTCTTCAATCACTTGATCCCATGAAGCCTTTAATTGAGCGTAAACGCCACCTTCATCAAAGAAAGTATCAATAAAATCATTGGCTTGTTGTAGTAATTCAGCATTACCTTCTTGTACAGCCATACCAATTGGACTTGATTGAATAGGATCCCATAAAATCATCGTATCATCAGGATTTGCTTTAAATCCATCAGCAACCGGATTTGCACTCATAAATAAAACATCAGCAGTTCCTTGTGCAATTTCTTCAACTGCAGTTAATACATCAACAGCTTCAGTGACATTTTTCCCTAAATCTTGTGGAATAGTTACTGATATTTGAGACGCAATCCCTACATATTGAGCATTTTCAACTGCAAGTAAGTCATCAATAGAAGAATCAGATGTTAAGTTATTGTTATCTGCAAAATCTTTATTTAATAAACTAATGATTTTGAAGTAGAAATAAGCATCTGTAAAATCAACAGATTTTTCTCTTTCTTCAGTAATACTCATTGATGCAATAGCAATATCAATCTCGCCAGTTTGAAGTGCAGTAATTAATGTCCCAAACTCCGTATTGACTATCTCAACTTCTCTTCCGATATACTCACCAAACATGTAAGCAATATCTACACTTATGCCTTCTGGAACATTTTGAGTATCAACTGTCTCAAAAGGTGGGTATCTTAAATCCATACCAACACGTAAAGGTCCTCGGCTTGACACGAAGCTAACGATAAAACAGTTAGCGTTAATACAAATAATAAAAATATTTTTTTCATAGAAAACTCCTTTTATTGTTTTTTATCATTATAAACAATGTTACGTGATTTCTCAAACCATATACATTGTTAAATAGAATGAAGATTGAAATAAAAATAGCAGATGACTCCATGATTCATCTGCTATCTTTTTATTTTATTAGTTTTTCTATGTCCTTAATCATTTTATTAGGATTTACTTGTGGGCCAAAGCGTTTAACAACATTGCCTTTTCTATCAATTAAGAATTTAGTAAAATTCCATTTGATATCTTTTCCAAGTAATCCTTTTTGTTCAGCTTTCAAATATGTATACAAAGGATCTTCATGCTCACCATTAACGTCTATTTTTGCTAAGACAGGAAAGGTGATTCCAAAATTGACTTGGCAGAAGCTTTGAATCTCTTCATTGGTTCCTGGATCTTGATTTGCAAATTGGTTACATGGAAATGCCAGTATTTCAAATCCTTGATCTTTATAAGTTTCATATAAAGATTCTAAATCTTCATATTGTGGTGTAAATCCACATTTAGATGCTGTATTGACAATGACTAAAACTTTATCTTTATAATCATTTAAACTTACTTGATTGTTTTGACTATCTAATACATTAAATTCATATAACTTACTCATATGTATCCCTCATTTCTAATTTAAGTATATACGCTATGTCATTTTAAGTATAATTAAATGCTTTATGTAGTTAGAAAAGGTTTTATTGTTTCAAGTGATTATTGTATAATAATATTATAGACACATTTCGTTGGCACATAAAAAGAAAGAGGGGTATTTTTATGTCTAAAAAATTCATAATATTTTTATTAGGTGTTTTTGCTAGTTTTTTCGCTTACTTCATGTAAAACAGATGAAGAGAAGTTTTTAGATGATCACATGGGTATGAGTTATTTATGATTTATTTAGAGATCAATATGATATCAATCGTTTTGATGACTCTCTTGAAATTAAATCATTAGAATATACGATGTGTCATATTATCAAAGTCACTCATGATGAGATATTAGGACAAATAAGCTCAGATGTGACAGCTATTGAAATGTTTATCACTTACAAAACACAATATACGGAGTCAAATACACTTTATGCTCATATCGTCATAGGAACTCTTAATGATGAAGATACATATAGCGCGATCGCTAGGTCAAATGATAAAGCAGATTATGATGAAGCCGTTAGTCTCATTATAGAAAAACATATAGAAACAGATGAAGAAACAAACATTATTGAAAATATAACATCTGGTTTATTTTCATCTAATCAAATTAATTCATACATCAGTGACGCGATTAAACTACAAGAAAATTTAGATGATAAAGCACAAATTGAATCATAGGAGGCATATATGAGATTAGATGGATTCGGCATATTTGTTAATGACATGAAAACAATGATTACATTTTATAAAGAAGTTTTAGAATTTGAGATTCAAGAAGCATTAGATACATCTCATGTCTATTTAATTAAAGATGATACATTGTTTTTAATGTATGGAAGAAATGATTTTGAAAACATGACAAACAGAAAATATGAATACATTAAAGGGTTCAACGGGCATTTTGAGATTGCACTTTATGTAGATACATTTGATGAAGTTGATCACATGTATAAAAAAGTCATGAACATGGGCGCTAAATCTGTGTTAGAACCAAAAACAGAACCTTGGGGACAAAGAACATGCTACATCGCTGATCCCGAAGGCAATCTTATAGAAATAGGATCATTTAATAAACCATATAGACAATAAGGAGAAGCACATGAATATCAATTTAGATGAACTCATCTATAAGAAAGATGGTTATGACCATACCAATGCTTTAGAAGTTGTAAATTTTGAAATTGAAGAAGAAGAAATCGCATTTAATAAAGCAGTTTTTGACATGCTTTTTAGATCAAGAGATAAGATTTATATTCGATGATGCTACCGTGGATAACTCCACGGCATTTATCGCATATAAATATAAAAATAAACTTATGCTTGAATATATTTTTGCTGAAGATGGATGGTTTGAAATTGATATTGAAGGTGTATCCTGGATATATCCAAAATACAGTTTTGTCAGTAAAGCTGATAAAGTGATTTTCTATAACAAATTAAATCAATATATAAAAGACGAAGAACTTAAACTAAACATAAACTTTATAACTTATAAAGATCCTAAAAAAGTGTTAGAACAAAGCGAAAGTGATCAAAAACAATTAAGCCTTAATGAAATAAAATCAGTGACTAATCTTGCAATGATGGCACGATATGGTGTAATCGTGATGGCACTGTTAGGCGGTTTAATGGGTATGACTTTTTCTGGATCAGCAGATGGATTTATATGGGTTTTAGGTTCTATTTCATTGCTATATGGACTTTATGTCTTATGTGGTGTTATTTATAAATTTAGACATATATACTGCATGTTTCAAAATTTAGAGAATGAAACAATGACACCTAATGAAGTGTATTGGAATAGCTTTAAAAAAATCGTTACTTTATGGTTATCCATCAATTTTTATCATTTTAGGTTTAGGTCTGATCACTTATCAAATCATCACACTCATTTAAGCAAATATCATAAAACATTAAAGGGGGTTTTAACATGAGTATAGAGAAAAAAGTAACACTAAAGGAACAAATATTTAAAGAGAAAGAAAAATACCTAACGATGTGTATTCCATCAAAAGCACATATCATTGCTGCTTATTTTCTAGATACACTTATCCTAGCTAGTGTTTTTACAGTATTGGTGTGTTTAAATTTGATTCAAATGATATTTATAAGTATGGTGGTATGATTGGATTTTTGCTTATATACATCATCATAAAATTTAAATCCGCAGGTAAGTCTTTAGGTATGTTAATATTAGGTATTGGATATGCAAGAGAATACGATGGCACACCTTTAGATAACCAAGGATATGTGGGATTTATTATTCGGTAACATTGCTGCGGATTTAAAATATAACGACTTATATGAAACCTACTCATTTTATACAAGCTATAGAAATCAAACGATTGCGATGCAAAAAGCGAATATTGTCTATGTGAACACTGGCAAATATAAGAAATTGATGAAACAAGGGCATCTTCCTTTTTATAATGATCCAGCATCAGTGATTAAAGATGAAGCGTTTAGATTAAAATTATAACAAGACTTAAGGAGAACTATCGATGGCAATTAATTTCCGTGCTATGAATCATGTTTCAAGAGCAACTTCAGGGTTTTCAACCATGACTGCACCTTTGATGTTTGTGATTCTTTATACCATTCTAATCTATCAAAAGGGTAGTGTGATAGGTGATTATCTTCAAGATTATATATTGCTCACATTAAGCGCAATAGTGTCAGTAATATTAGTTATTTACTTTTTTATTAAAAACAAGAAAAAGACTGTTTCGTCAATTTAAAGACACAGTTATCATGACGATATGTGCGATTTACCAGCCATCTTGGGTTTAATTATAGTGATATCACATATGGCTAAATAAAAAAATATGAGAAAATATCGCTTATTGGTTGCAATTCAGAAAAAATAAGGTATGCTAAATAAGTGGGTATTTTAAATTCCCATATAAATTATGTAACAAGGAGTATTCGACATGACAGGAACAGTAAAATGGTTCAATGCTGAAAAGGGATATGGATTTATCTCAACTTCAGAAGGAAAAGATGTATTTGTACACTTTACTGCTATTCAATCTGATGGTTTTAAATCATTAGAAGAAGGCGATAAAGTAGAATTTAATGTAACTAAAAGCGATCGCGGCGAAACAGCAGCAAATGTTATTAAACTATAAATTTTAAATAAATCTATCAAAAAAGACCGCTTTTAGTTAAGTGGTCTTTTTCTTTATATAAACATTGATATCTGTATCACGCGCTCCATCTATATACTTATAAAAACTATGCTAGTAAAAAAGCTACTTTTAATAAGACTACTTGAAAAAAAGAGATATCAAAGGTAGAATATAATTATAGAGAATATTTATAAATAACAAAAAATAAACAATTACGGGGAAAAATCATGCGATGGAACAATCTTCTTTTAACAGGTGTCAATGAAAACACAAATGTGTGGCCTTGCGACTAAAATTAAATTATTAAACATATCAAGCCTATTCGTGAGTATGATGTTGTTCATATTCGCACTACTTAATTTTATCTTTGAATATAATGTTGTATTGGGTATCATCAATTTAATTTCTGCAATCTTTATGTTGATTCCTTATATTTTAAACTATGCACATCATTATTTATTATCAAGAATCACATTTGTATTGATTTCTTATATATTATTAAGTACATATTTTATTTTATATGGACCTAACCAAATATATTTTCAATTTTATTTTTTACCAGCCGTTGGTTTACCATTCGTTTACTTTAAGAGTGAAATTGGTATATATAAATGGGTACTAAGTATTTTAGGACTCGTTTTATGGTTTGCGATAGAAATG
The DNA here is from genome assembly GCA_963667565.1 of Acholeplasmataceae bacterium. Classification (GTDB taxonomy): domain Bacteria; phylum Bacillota_I; class Bacilli_A; order Acholeplasmatales; family Acholeplasmataceae; genus WOFB19. The sequence continues at coordinate 19,461 of OY763415.1, forward strand.
ATAGAATTAACCATTGATCCATTTTTATATATTGAAGTTGAACAATTAAAACTAACTCAAATCATCACATCTGCATTTTTATTCATGTCAATGATCATAATTTTTTCCTCGTTTTCAAATGAAAGCAAAGAACATTTTGATAGAATTAATGATATGAACGAAAAAACTAAAAAAACTTTCAGAGATCGATGACTTAACTCAAATATATAATAGAAGATATATCATGAATCAATTGAAGCATAGTTTTAGCATCAGTAAGGAAACAGGAAAACAACTCTCCATTGCTATCTTTGATATTGATTATTTCAAACACGTCAATGATCAATTTGGCCATTATGCAGGTGATCAAGTTTTATATATGTTAAGCCAAATGGCAAAAGAACATTTTAAAGAAGAATGCATTATTGGAAGACTTGGCGGGGAAGAGTTTTGTATCATCTTCAATCATGGTGATTTAAAAGATAACAGAATGGAAGTTGAACGATTTAGAGATAAGGTTGAAAAAAATGTGTTTATTGTAGATGGTCAAAAGATTTCAATCACCATAAGCATTGGATATGCCCATTTTAGAGCCTCAATGGAAGAAACTGAAGAATTATATAAGTTTGCAGATCAAAGACTATATATCGCCAAAAATCAAGGAAGAAATCAAGTTGTTGATCACTATTAATATAAACAAAAGAGCAAAGCCCACGCTTTGCTCTTTATTTATTTTCTTAAAGTATAACTTTTACAACTTGAAAATCATCATCTAACCATAATCCTATGACTTCAATTTCTGGATACCATTTCTTAACTCTTTTTACAGATTCAATTAAATGAATTTTTTGTAATTCATCAGGTTCGCTAATACCAGCACAGTCAGTATGACCAACAAGAGCAACTATTTTTGATTGGTGAATTTCAACTGAAATTCTGACTCTTCGTCTTAAGTCTTTGACTAAATTAAATGGTTTTCTTCGTGCAATAACCTTAACAGGTCCAGCTAAAGTGATGGTGTCTACATAGGTAACACCATAGTTTTGTTTAATGTATTCATGGATCGCAACTTGTACTCTACCATCCATGCAATTGATTGCAGTTCCAAATGTATTCATGAGTTTCTCCTATTTTTTAAAAGTTTATCATAAAATGAAAGGGAGTCATAATCTTTTACTTTCGTAGTAATTTTTATGATAAAATATAAATATAGAATCAGTAGATATTAGGATATCTATTTTAGGGGGAATTTCATGTATATACTTTTAGCTCGATTTTTGTTTATTGCATTACTTATGGGTGTACCATCATTATTTATTAAGCTTAATGCAATTAAGAACACAACTAAAGAAGATGGATTTAAATTAGAAGTTACGCTGTTTACTATTTTTATTTTTCTTATTGTTGGATTGCAATATGTACAGATGCTTATACCTTCTGTAAAATTATTTCCAGTGATCGCAGTCGTTTGGTTAACCTTTTATGTATTTGTTGAACCGTTTATTGTTTATAAAGTGCTCTATCAACAAACCAAAGTCTTTAACAAAAAATTCAAGGAATACTTATTTTTAACGATGCCATGGATATTTTTATTTGATGCGTTAGGGATTGTATTAATGATGTTTGGTATTCTTTTTTTCCAAGATTTATTTCCATATTAATGATTTAGATATATGATATAGAGAGAGGTGAGCAAATGAAGAAATTATTACTTTTTTATGTATTGGTTTTAATTGTAGTTGGTTTTCCTAAACATGTGGAAGCTGAAACCATTTCATATCCATTTGATGAAATAAAAATTGTTTCAGCATTTAAGTTTGAAATCACCATTGATCAAACCCTTAGTGAAACATCTGTTTTATATAACCAGGTGAGTGAAAACGAAGTGTTAACAATTTATGTTGGATCACTTGAATTTATGTCAAATGGGGAAGCAGTGGAAGCATCTCCATCTATGATGATTGTTACCAATCAAAATAATGAAGATATATTAAGATGGTTGATTAATTCTGGTCTTAACGGTGATACAACGATTGATCAAAGTTATGCATCTTGGATTTTAATAGATCCACTTGTAGGTGTTGTTAAAGACTTAACTGTTTTACAAATGGAAGTCGCATTTCATTATGATATGATTTTAGAAACATATGAATTTATTGATAATACAGGAATGAGTTTTCAAATGAATCCTAATTCATTTGTTGAAGAAAGTGATTTAGATATCATTATCTCAGCATATGTGGAGGTTACATCATGAAAAAACTACTATATTTAGGTGCTTTCTTGGTAATGATCTTCACACTTAGTGCTTGTCAAAGTCAAAGTGATGATGATCATCAAAACTATACGCCACAAACAAATGATTCTTTAATCGATCAAATATCAAATCAATTAAAGATGTGTTTAAAGACTAAAAAAGGTTCATCCAATCGGATGAACCTTTTTTCTATTTAATACCTTTTTCAATTAAATGAACAATGTAATCAAATTTCTCAAACGTTTCTTCTTTAGTCAAACCATCTTTTTCAGTTTTTAAAAGTAAATCAGTAAGCATGACACCAAATAATTCTAGTGTGTAATAAAACTCATCTTCAGAAATATGATATAAGTCTTTTTGATATAAAGGAACTTTCGTCATTTCCATTAAGGGCGTTAATAACTTTAAGATAAAATGTTCTTTGTAAGAAAGATGTTCGACTCTTAAATACAAGATATAGTTATAAATGAGTGAATATTTACGTGTTTCTAAAAATTGATCATAGTCATATGCAAACATATCTCTAACCGTTCTAAAAATATTAAAATCATTCTTTTTAAATATATCTGGTAAATAAGCATATCTGTCTTTTGAAGTAATGTAATTAGATAGGTTAAACACGATCCTACTGAATCAAAATAGTTATAAAATGTCCCTCTTGAGATAGATGCATTTTTAGCAAGAGAAGATATGGTGATGTCTTGATAAAGTTTTGTTGAAAACTCTTTAAAGCAAGCATCAATCACAAAGTCTCTTTTTTCTTTGCTAATTGCAAAAAACATATCTTTAGGCATCTTTATTTCCTCTTTATTCTATAAAGTGTAGGGAGAAGTGTTAAAGTCACAAAAACACTAACAATCATTGAAACCCACATTAATACACTGACATTAAAATGAATGGTAAGTGGACTAAACATCATGATACTTAATCCTAATGAGATTCCAAAAGCGTTAGTCATGATGGGTCTTGATGCATATTGATATGACATATCAATCGCTTCAAGATTTGACATACCTTCTTTTAAGAAATGTCTATAGGTTGAACTGTAGTGAACTGCATAGTCTATACCAACACCGATGGTGATACTAAAAATCATTACTGTTGTAATATTTAAAGGGATTTGCGTTAATCCTAAAAATCCGTATAAAGTTATTATAGTTATAACAATAGGTAAAATACTTAATATAGCTAATTTTAAACTTCTAAGCGAAATAAGCATAAGAAGTAAAACAACACCTAAAGCAAATAAAATACTATTTAATTGCATTTGATTAATTGAAGTGTTTAAATCCATCATTAAATATTGAACACCAGTGACTTCAACATTTGGATCATTTGAAAGAAGTGACTCAATGTTTAATAATGTTTCATTAGATAAGTCTTTTGGAAAAACCAATAATCTGACACTCATTTGATCATTGTTGATGAAATGTGTGATGATATTATCTTGATTAGAAACAACACTTTGATAAACCATTTGAAGTTGTTGATCTGTTGAGATTTTTGCACCAGTCATTTGTTCAAACATGATGTCAAACATATGATAAGGATTTAATATTTTAGTGGTATCATCTGAATTTGATAATGTAGATGCAATTTGATCAATATAAGTTTTGGTTTCTAATGAAATAGGTGATTGATCAAGTTTAATATACACATATAAAGGAATACTTCCACCGTTGACTTCACTAATCACATCCGCACTTTGTTTGACTTCTGTATAATCTTTATAAACCATTAACATATCAAATTCATTATTGATTTTGGGCATGTAAAGAAGTGATGTGATAAGTAGTAGCAACACAATAATAACACTTGGGAATCCCCAAGCTTTTTTGAAAACATCTCTATGTTTTGCTACTTTATGATGTTTCATTTCGATATTGATATTAGTTGATAGAATCAAAGAAGTACAAACCAAGTTGCAACACCAGCTAAAAAGATACCAACACTACTATAAATGGCTAAATCAAAGACACTAGACGTATTCATTGTAAGAAGACTCAAAAAACCAGCAACAGATGTAAGTGTTGTGATAATCATAGGTACACCAACGATCGATAGTGTCTTTACAAGTGATTCTTTTGTTGATTTTCCCTCATGCTTTAATTCCTGATAATGCGAAACAAAATGAAGACCATCCGCACTACCAATAACGATTATAAATATTGGGACGATAGCAGTTAAAATAGAGACTTCTTTACCGATAAGTCCGATGATTCCAAGTGTCCATAAAGAACCAATACCGGCAGGTAGAACACTAAAGATGGTTGCTTTTAAATTCTTCATTTGACTTCTAAAAATCGTAAAGATTACTAAAAGTGCAAGTGGAGGAAGAATAAGCAATATTTGAATAATATAATCTGCAATTTTAATTTGTGAATAATCATCGCCTGATAAATAATAATGAGTGAAATCATAAGATGAAGCCAAATCTTCAAGACTGTGTAAATTGGTTCTATCAAAAGTGTCATTAATAAAAAGTGTATAAGATATATAGTAATGATTATTTAAAGTTGAAATAGGTGAAAATTCTTGGAAAGTGCTATAGTAAGACAAAATCACCTCAGGTGCTATATCTTGATAAGGTGTAGCCACTGTATTGATCACAAGCATCTCAGGTGCAGCACCTTCAACAAAATCAATATAACTTGTAGTTTCAAGTGTTCGCTGTAAATCATATAATTTGTCTGTTAAACTTTGATCAAAAGTGTCACTTTCAATAAGTAGGGTGATTTGGTTTAATGCACCAAAATCATGAGAAACATCATCAAGCGATGCTTGATATGTTGAATTGTCTGTTGAAAACAAACTAAAGTCAGTATTGAGTTTTATATGTACAATACCATAGATACTTAACATGACAGAAATTGCCATAAAAGCCATTAAGAATTTTTTAGCTTTGTAAATGAAATCTATAAATTTTTTCATGATATCTCCTTTTTTATGTCCAAAAATATTATAATTGACACGGTGTCAATTGTCAACTTAAATAAAAAGGATAGAAACTATCCTCTTAGTAATATCTATAAAATTTAATGATATATTTATCTTCTAATTTTTCAAATTTGTATTCATCAATGAGTAAACCTAACGTATGAAGTGTACAAAGTGAATCATCAGATTGAAGATCCCAACCATACTCTTCTAGCTCTTTATCTCTTTCACAGTATAAGTCTTTTTTCAGTTCATCTTCTAAATCGATAGAGACATCATATAAGGTAATGATAAAAGTTGTTTTACTCTTGGTTGTTTCTAAAGAGAAGTCTAATTTTGAAAAACCTTTATTCAATACATAACTGATGATTTCTTCTGATATTTTTGCATGTTTTAGTTTTTCATGAAGCCCCATGTGAAGCCCTCCTTTTTAATGGATGTTATGAGTGTTGTTATAATGACAGCGGTAAACGCTGCAGCAAATCCGTTACTATATAACAAGATGCCACCATGTAATTCTGATATGGCTTGTACAACTGGTAAATGAAGCATACCAGTAAGCACACCAACAATGATACCATATTCTCCAGAAACCGGTGCTAAACCTGTTGAAAAAATAATGGCTAAGATAACTGGAACACTTAATTCTAATTTAAACAGGTATACAACTAAGATGACACCAATCATGGGTGGAATACTATTTCTTAAATGTTTACCAAAAGCAGCAAATCCCATGATGGTAAGTAAACCACCCATGACAGGACCGCTCATCTTTACACCAATAAGTAACATAAGTGCAAGTGACGCAAGACTCGTGAGTCCAATATTAAACATCGTCATTGGTTCATTTTTTCTTCTTGTGAAGTCGGTGATAGCAATACCACTTTGTCTTAAAATGTCTTTATAACCAGTTAATTTAAAATCATTTAACCATAATCCTACAAGAATATAAATTAAAGCTAAACTTACAAATATAATAAGCAATAACGAATGAGACTCATTCGTATAGATTAAGTTTGTTTCATAATCAAGGGAGAACAACTTAAGGACACTAAAGAATACAAACGCAATAATTCCAGATGCAAAGCCAACATTATACAAATCATAACCACGATGGAATGTAATGACTTTTTGTGATAACTCAACTAATAAAAATCCAGATAAAATACCAATAAAAAATCCAAGTGGAATCGAAATCGCATAAGATAATCCTAATCCAAAGAAGACAATACTAGAAATTGGACTTAACCCTGTTGAAAATAAAAAGATGGCAATCACACTTCTAAGATCTATGGATTTATATTTAGCATATAAATAAACACCTAAATAAATAATAGAAACATTTAAAAGATTTTTACCAAAGAAAGCAAATCCACCAATGGTTAATATACCTGCAAAGATGGAACCTGTAACCCTTAGATCTAATTTTCTAATAATCAGATAGGTTAATAACATTAAACTCCCAGCATTAAATAAGGCAGGTCCCTCACCGCCAACAACAATATAATCTGTTAACAATATGCTTTTAGATGTTAAAATATGGATATAACCAGTGATAAACTCCCCAAACGGTTGTAAAACTAGTGAGATGATGATAAATGCAATTGAAACATAGGGGATTAATAAATGATTCTTAATTCTCTTTTTCATTGTTCACCTCGCAAAAGATATGTTAAATTATATCATATAATATATGATAAAAAGACAACTTTATCCATAAAACAATCATTTGAATTGAATTTAAAACAGATCTGCTTATTTTTGTCTATTTATCCAATAATCTATATGATATAGCTGTTTATGTAAACGTTCTTTTATCCTTGATTTTAATTTTTTGAGGAGTATAATCTATATGGATACTTGAAAGGAGATGACTTTATAAAATGAAATTAGTCGTCTATATCATGTCTGATACAACTAAATTAGACAAATTTTTACACGCTTTAAAAGAAAAAAATATTAATGGTGCTACGATATTAAAAGGTACCGGTATGGCCCGCAAACTTATTGCAAACGATGATATGGAATTTATTGGATCACTTAAAGTGTTATTCGATAATCCAAGAGTTGAATCTGATGTTGTCTTAATGGCATTAGAAGAACCTCAAGTTGAAGTAGTTTTTGAAACAATTAAAGAAGTAGTTGGTGATTTAACATGTCCAAACTGTGGTATTGCGTTTACTGTTCCGATCGATCACATCGTAGGTTTAACTAAGAAGAACAAACAGTAAGGAGATAAGAAATTGGATATTACAACTTTGTTATATGCCGGCATTATGATCGTGACGGGTCTTTTGTTTGGTAAACTTGCAAAAATAGTGAAACTTCCCAACGTCACTGGGTATCTTGTTGGTGGTGTTTTAATTGGACCTAGCGTTATAGGTCTTCTTGATGAATCATTTTTCGATAGTTTAAATATAGTTTCAACGGTTGCTTTAGGATTTATTGCTTTCTCAATTGGTAATGAGTTTAAGATTTCATATTTTAAACGTGTTGGACCTGGTCCAGTCATTATCGCATTTTTCGAAGCATTATTTGGTGTATTATTTGTATTAGCAATGTTATTAGGATTCTTTGCTATAACAGACAACTTAACGATTGAAAACCTACGTTTCTCACTAGTGTTATCTGCAATTGCAGCAGCAACTGCACCAGCATCAACACTTTTAGTCGTCAGACAATATAAAGCAAAAGGACCTCTTACAGAAACTCTGATGAGTGTTGTTGCCATTGATGATTCAATCGCGATTGTTCTTTTCGGGATTTTAGTTGCGATTGCAAATGCAATTGACCCAACTGCAGTACACACATCATTTATTCTACAAATTTTATCACCAGTGATTGAAATTATTATTTCATTAGCTGTGGGTACATTCTTTGGACTTATGGTCACATTTGGAACAAAATGGTTTACAGGTAGAGGTAATCGTATTTCATTAACGATTGCTGCTATTTTCTTAGCAATTTTCTTTGGAGAATATTTAGGTGGTTCATCTTTACTTGCAGCGATGGTCGCTGGCGGTATATTTGCAAACCTTTCTAATAAATATGAAGAAGTTAATGGACTCATCTATTTTGTGACACCACCAATCTTTATTATGTTCTTTGTCTTATCTGGAGCAGAACTTGATTTAGCGGTCATTACATCCATAGGTGTGATTGGATTGATTTATGCAATCTTCCGTGTTGGTGGTAAAATCTTTGGTGCATGGTTTGGTTCGAAAGTCTCAAAAGCAGAACCAATTGTTGCCAAGTATTTAGGTTGGATGCTCGTACCGCAAGAAGGTGTGTCTATCGGGTTATCGATTGCAGCTGCAACGATGTTTGCTGGAACTATGTTAGGCGAACAAATTAGAGTTGTGATTTTAGCAACTGTATTAATTTATGAACTCACAGGACCAATCATCACAAAACTTACTTTAAAACGTGCTGGAGAAATTACAATTCAAGACTAAACGAAAAGCTCAATTATTTGAGCTTTTTTTATTTTATATAAATCAATGATAAAATATAAGTATCATTGATGGAGGGAAATAGAGATGAAAAAATTATTTAATGATTTTGGAAAGTTTATTGCAAAAGGCAACGCTATTGATTTGGCCGTTGGTATTGTGATTGGGACTGCATTTAATGCAATTATCAAAAGTTTAGTTGCAGATATTATCATGCCACTGATTAGTTTATTAGGTGGAAAAGATATCTCAAATTGGTTTTGGGTATTAAAAGGAACTGCAACATATGATCAAACTGTAGGTTCATATATCTTCTCAGCAAACGCAGTCGTTTTATACTATGGTAATTTTATTCAATCTGTTGTAGACTTCTTAATTATTGCCTTTGCAATATTTATGGCACTTAAAGTCATTACAGCATTTCGAAATAAAATTGAAGAAGTAAAAGACCTCATTGTAAAAGATGATGATTTAGAAAAAAACGTAGACTAAAAAAGCTTCCTAAGAAGCTTTTTTCTTTATTATTTTAGATTTGATTGATGAACAACAACTTGAGGAAATGGGATATTAATGCCATTTTTATCAAATACAATTTTCATTTCTCTATTAAGAAGACGTCTAACCATCATCTTATTTTTTTCTTTACACTTGGCAATAATTCTAACCACTACACCTGAATCTGCTAAATCCTCAACACCATCATAAAATGGACCTTCAATGATTTCAGGAATCTTAGTTTTCACATCAGCTAAATGAGATTTTATAACATCTTCAATCTTTTCCAAATCAGCATTGTACTCAACTGATATTTTAGTAATTGCAATCGATAATTCTTCAGATAAATTAATGATTTCTCTAATATCTGAATTTGCAATAATAAGTACATTACCTTCAATATCTTTGATGCGTGTATTCTTAGGACCAATTTCTAATACAACACCTCTAAAACCTTGTATTTCAACAATATCACCAACAACAAATTGTTTTTCAAAGATGATAGACAATCCCGCAAACACATCTTCTAAAATACCTTGTGCACCAAATGAGACAGCGAGTCCTGCAATACCTGCACCAGCAAGAAGTGTTGGTGTTTGTACACCCCATGCAGATAAGATGAGTAAAAGGGCAATGATAAAACTTAAATATTTAACAATGGATGCGAATAAGACGCCGAGTGTTTCACCACGTTTTCCTTTTCTTGTAAAGAGTCTTACTAAAAACATTAATATGTAATTAACGATAAAAACAAATACTATAATAGCAACACTTTCTAAGACATTCACATAATTGTTTTTGAAAAAACCAATTAAGTCAAAAAATTTACCAATTGAATTTTCAATAATGTTATCAAATGCAGAACCTGGAAATAAGATACCCGATAAGCTACCAAGTAAAATGAATAACCCAATAATCGTTAAAATGATAATTCCTTTAATTTTAGCAAATAATTCCTTTTTATGATCTTCCATGTTTTTTTCTCCTATTCATATATATGGTCATAAATGATATCTCTTATTTCATAGTTAGATGTGCTTTGCATCATGATGGTTAATTGATAACTTTTTGACGTTGGTTTTGTCATTGTAAAACTTACTGTTTTCAAATCTTGATCCATGATGAACATGTATGTATCACTTTGGATATATGTCATATGATCACCTGATATATCATAAAGTTCTACATAAATTGAATCAAAATAATTAGAAGGATCTTCTAAAACAATATATACTTCAAAATATGTATCATATGCTGTGATAATCAGTGTTTCTACTTGGTAATAATCTAATGTTTGTAATATGTCATCATAAATCATCATGTGTTCAGCTCTTAAGGTCTGAGGGTTTACATAAGTAGCTTCACAAGTGATGTGATACATCGTTGATGGTGATAAATCACCAATATAGACACTTATATCCTGATAAGAAGTTATGGATAGATCAACCAATTCGCTTCTTAATAAAACATCATGTTCATTATAAATATATAGTGTATAAGAGACATCTAAGTCATCCATCATCTCGTTATATAAGGATAAATATATGGCATGATCTGTAGCATAATCAAAATACATAGAACTATAGAATGTAAATGGCGGTGTTACCCACATGTCATCAAGTACTACCAAACCATCATTTGTCATAGCCTCTATATAAAAATGTATGGGTTCATGGGTATATATATCAGTGATTTCTATACTTGATCTTTCATCTAAAACCTGAACACTATCATATTGATATTCAGTATCATATTCACTTAAATAACCATAATAAAGCATAATGGATTGATAGATGTTATTAGGATCGTAAACTAAAATATCAACTGTATAGGAAGTAAAGTAATCTAAATCGGTTTTATGAATGGATAGAATGGTTGCACCTACTGAAGCACGTGTTTTAACCATTAAAGTATCCAGTCGTTCTTGACCAAAACCTTTAGAACCATAAACGCTTAATCTGTAATCAGTATCAGGTGATAAAGCATCAAAATAGCCCGAGTTTTCACCCAGGCTTATTGGTTGTTCATAATATTCCATTTGATTTTCTAATACGACAAAAAGCGATGATTCATCAAGTGCTTGGTCTTGATCTGTTACATGAACTTGATATGTCACTTGTTCAGATAAAGTCTCAACACGTGTGATCTCAGCTTTTGGAGATGAAGGGATTAATGTGACAACAGCAACAACAGCAACCGTAGACATCGCAAAAGTAGACATTAAATTTTTAATGGCATCATATCGTCTATTAAATGCTTTGCGTTCCCTTTTTTTATCCCTTATCATATTTTTCCCTCTAAAAAACATATAAGAATAAATCAGTGGTGTCTATAAAATGATTATACAACGAATCATGAAAAAATAAAATATTATTCATAAATTTTATAAACGTTAAAAAAACGAATTTTGAATTTTGTATTTCAAACTTCATAGAAAATTATAAAAATAATAAATAATATTATGAACAAAGTTCATAAACAGAACACAAGTAAGTAAAATGATGTGATAAAAGCCATTTTTCTTGATTATTCTCTATTAAAAGCAGTAATATCAAGTTATAATAGGTATTGGGGAATACTTACATAGAGGAGAAACACACATGAATGACCACTTTTTAAGCGCAGAAGAGCTCATGTTTCATGAAAAAACGTATCAAATAGTTGAAATAGATTTTTTCAATGCAATCAAAGCTTTATTGCCAAAAGAATTAAAACCCAGAGATATTTATTTAATCCAAACGATTAAAAAAGATATCAAAAAACAAGAAAATACGATGTCTAAAATTGCTGAAGATATTATGATGACACCAAGTAAGTTATCAAACAATATCGACTTTCTAGAAAAAAATGGATTTCTAAAAAGAACAAAGAGCCCTGAAGATAAGAGACGTATCTATGTGGAATTAACTGAAAAAGGGGAAAGCAGTTATAATCACATCCAAAAATTTATTGGAGATACCATTAAATATACACTCAAAAAATTAGGACTAGCAAGGACATTAAAACTTTATGGTATCGTCAACAAAGTTACAAGCCAAAACAAAAATACAGAAAGAAAAAAACTGAATTATAAGAAATTCATTGAAAATCTTATTTCAGTTTATTTTATAGCGGTTAGTTCAGAAGATAAACTTCTAGAAAAAAAGGAAGCAAACTTAACCGGTCACGACTTAAAAATACTTACATATATTTATTTAAACCGTGATCAAGATATGACGATTAATCAATTAAGTGCATTATTTGAAGATCCATATACGACAGTAGCATCAGCAGTTCAAACCATGGAAGAAAAACATTTGATTATTAAAAAACCTGCGGCAAGCGATATGAGAAAGAAAATCCTTGATTTAACAGATAACGGAAATCTTGTGGTTTGTGAACATTTAAAGAGCAGAAAAAAGATTTTTGATGACTTGCTTGAAATGTTAAATGAAAAAGAAGCGAAAATTCTCTATGATGCTTATGCATATGTAAAAGAATACGCAAACAAATAACAAAAAAGACCTAAAAATTAGGTCTTTTTCATTTTCAAAATTCAATTAAACTTCGATAATTGCGTCTGCTGGACAAACCGCTTGACAAGCTCCACAGTCAATGCAGATATCTTCGTCGATCACGTAGATTGGGTCGCCTTCAGAGATACAATCAACTGGACATTCAGGTACGCATGCTCCGCATGCAATACAATCATCATTAATACGTCTTGGCATGATAGTTACCTCCCTTATCAATTAAGATTAACCCCATTTTATAACAATAATTGAATAATGTAAATACAATATGAGATTTTTTAATCATAAATAAAAATACTATAAATAAGAAATAGTGTTATAATATGTATGGAAATTATTCAAGGTGGGGATTCTTATGTCAAAGACATATAGATACAGACAGTCAATTCTTATTTTTAAGTATGTCATGATTGCTGTTTTCTTTACATTTATTGTTTTATCTACATTAAACTTTCAAAACGAACATTTCTCAAGTTATATATATTTGTTATTAGCTTTAATATCACTACCAATCATTTACTACACTTCATTATTAGGCGATACTGAAATATCACTAACAGAAGAAGAGATAGTTTTTTTGTGTAATAAAAAGAAAATTGCAATTAAATACAAAGATATTACAAAAATTGATGTCGTCAGTTTAGAAAAATTTGGTGGTTATATTCACATCTATGGTTTTGAGATAGCCCCTATATATATATCAATTAGATTAGAAGATCTAGATGATTTACTTCGAAGACTTTATCAAAAACTTTTGAAAATTGAACATCACGAGACTAAAAACGACAGATTGTTTGATTTTTATAAAATTGCTATAGAAGTTAAGTATCAACATAACAGACTTAAAAAAATCATTAAATATTTTTTATTTTATTTAATTTTAAACCTCGCATATATATTTGTAGTCACACAAGCAGATGTAAGAGGGATGGTTATTACATTGTTCTTTGGATATTTAGTCACTTGTTTAATCGCTTATGTATTTATTGAGTTACGCTTTTATTCACCAAAAGTACACACCATTCAGTTAAGTCAAAATCAAAAAGTTGTCGATCAAAGTAAAACCCATGATTTATTATTCTATGTTTGGTTAGGTTTATCGTTTATTCATTTGATTACCATCTGCATCATCACACTCATCTAAAAGCCTAGAACCGTGGATAAACCCATGATTTCATGGCTTTTTTTATCTTATTTAAGACATGGTGAATATAGAAGACTAGTTTAAATTCAATCGCATTGATGAAGACATTGAGCTTATGATATGTGTGTTTTAATGATGATTGCAAAACATCATTAAAGATGTATTTAGGTCACAATTTTATGGTGTCATGAGGTTTTCATTAAAGTAATTTTTTGTTATATTTATAAATATTTATTCAAACACGAACTAAATTCCTCGTGTTTTTTATTTTATATGAATAAAAATCATTAAAAAACCAATAAAAATGAACAATAAACAGTATATAAGATAAACGTACTGGAGGTTTTGACATGTTAAAAAGATCATGGATTAGCGTTTATAAAAACAAGGGTAGAACCATTATTTTATCGGTTTTACTATTTGTCATCGCTAATTTAGTTTTATCAAGTATTACGATTAAAGCAGCAACCGAAGAAGCGATGGATTTAGCTAGAATTTCTTTAGGTGCTGAAATTACACTTACGACCAATCGGACAGAAGTGATTGATTTTATTAGAAGCTATCGAGATGAATTTGGTGAAAGACCATCTAGTGATGTCATCAATAGTATGTTGCTTCCCATATCTTCTGATATTGCATATGATTTAGCAAGTAGTCCTTATGTGCTAGATTTTAATCTAAGCACATCGTTAAACGCAGATGCAAGTGATTTTTATGCATTAAGTTCTACAGAGGCATTAGATGAATCTGGGGCAACTAAAGTGAATTTGACAGGTACTTATAACCCATTACTCTTAGACCAATTTGGTGAATATGGAACGTATGAACTCACACCGTTGAGTTCAACTTTTGGTGGAGATGATCAAGATGTTGTTATCATTTCAGAAAATCTCGCATATCTTAATCAAATTTTGATAGGCGATACAATCACGATTTCTAATACAGATGCACTCACACAAACCACATACACTCAAACACTCACCGTTATTGGCCTATTTAACGACACATCAGTGATTACCTCATCGTCATCAAAAATTTCAGATAATGAAATGTTTATCCCACTTACTAATTTATTAGGACTAGAAGGATTAACAACTGATGATGCATTTACAGTAACACTTGCTAAGTATTATTTAGATGACCCATTAAATATTGATTTATTTGTTAGTGATGCAACAAACACTTATGAAGAAATCAGTAGCGGTTCATTAACATTTAATGATGTGAGTTATGACGCAGTGATTGAACCTATTCAAAATGTTCAAGATTTTGCAGATATCTTTTTGATTTCGGTATCTATTGGAGCAATCATCATCTTATCACTTGTTATTTTTAACACATTAAAAGATAGAAAATACGAAATAGGTGTTTTATTATCGTTAGGTGAAGATAAACTCAAAATCATCTTCCAATATATCTTTGAGATTGTCTTAGTCGCTACACTTGTATTCTCACTTTCATCAGTATCATCTAATTTCATTAGTGATTATGTAGGTAATACACTGATTCAAAGTGAAATTACACAATTAGAAACGGATCAAACTGAGACAACAACATCATCAAAAGGTGGAGGAAGTGTAACCATGGTTGCACTTGAAAACATTGAATATGTGGATGAACTTAATGTGTCTGTAACGATTCAAGATTTTACAATGACATTAGGTATTGGATTTATCATCATTATTTTATCAAGTGCAATTCCAAGCATCTACATTACAAGATACAATCCAAAGACTATATTGTCTTCAAGAAACTAGGAGGGATGTCATGAACGAACTATTAACAGTAAACAATTTATATCATAGATATCAAGATGGATCTAAGACAAGAGCGGTATTAAAAGATGTTAATTTAACATTTGAAACTGGAAAAATGTATGCGATTGTTGGGTCTTCAGGATCTGGAAAAACAACATTATTATCACTGATTGGTGGACTTGATGATGTTCAAGAAGGAGATATTATCTATGACGGACAATCACTTAAAAAAATTGGATTAACCAATTATAGAAAAAACAATGTCAATATTATTTTTCAATCATATAATTTAATCAAATATATGAATGCTATTCAAAATGTTGTAGTAGCTATGGATATCAAAAAAGTTAAAGATGTTGATAAAAAGAAAAAAGCGTTGGATATATTAAATGAATTAGGTATTGATGATGATACCGCTAAAAGAGATATTTTAAAAATTAGTGGTGGTGAACAACAAAGAGTTGCGATTGCAAGAGCACTTGCACATAATTCAAGCTTAATCATGGCAGATGAGCCTACAGGTAATCTTGATGATGAAACCGAAGAAGAAATCATTGATATCTTTAAAAAATTAGCTAAAGAGGGTAAATGCGTCATTATTGTTACACACTCATCAAGTGTGGCAAAACAAGCTGATGTCATTTATGCCATTACTAAAGGTAAAATAGAGAAAGTTGATCCACAAGTGATCACTGCTCCAGAGCTCATTTTATCTTAATAAAAACCATTAAAAATCTATGTAGATGAGAGAGACTACATAGATTTTTAATTTATGAATTATCTAAGATTATATGATTTTTACGAATTTAAGGTTCGGTTCATATCATCAATTTAAACACTACATTAAATGAGGAGAAATGCCCATGGCTTCGTTGTTAAGAATTGCTAATATTGAGAAAAGTTATTATATAACAAAAACTCAAAAACAAGATGTATTAAAAGGGATTAATGCGGAATTTGATCGAGGGGAATTTGTTGCTTTACTTGGGGAATCTGGATGTGGTAAATCAACATTAATTAATATTTTAGGTGGACTAGATAGTGAATATACTGGAAGTGTCGTTGTTAAAGGACAGTTTTTAAGAGACTTCAATCAAAAGGAAATGGATGATTATCGTAAAAAAAGAGTAGGACTCATCTTCCAAAACTATAACTTAATTAGTCATATGACGATATTAGAAAATGTTGATATATCCATGCAAATGAGTGATATTGAAGAAAAGACGAGACATGAAAGAGCTATGGATTTACTCAATCTTGTAGGATTATCTGATCATGCTCAAAAACTACCATCACAATTATCAGGTGGACAAAAACAAAGAGTAGCAATTGCTAGAGCACTTGCAAACAATCCATCGATTCTCTTAGCAGATGAACCTACGGGTGCACTTGATAAAGAGTCTGCAGATATTATTTTACAAATATTAAAAAAGATCGTTGAATCAGGAAAATTAGTCATTATCGTAACACATAGTGAACTTGTCGCAAGCCACTGTAGCCGCATTGTCAAAATCGATGACGGTATTATTATCTCTGATGAAAGTAAGTATAAATTAAACGTTAAAGATAAATACGAGAAAGTCATTATGCCTAAACCTATTAAGACTAAGGATTTATCTAAATTATCACTTAGAAATCTCATCCAAACAAGAAGTAGGAGCTTACTTGTTTCTATTGGTATGTCCATTGGGATTGCTGCTGTTGTGATTATCTTGGCGTTAGGTAAGGGACTCACGGATTATGTCACTGAGGTCTATGCTGATAATTTGCAATCTACGCAAATCACTGTAACACAAGATGATTATGAAGATTTTACATCAACTCAAATCGCAACAATTGATGATTTAGAAGGTGTAATAGATGTGATCTCATCATATATGATTACAACAGCAAGATATTCATATGGTGATGTTGTTGATGATAATGTTGGTAAATTAAGTGCATTCTATGATGATTTTTATCCAACAATAATTTATGGTGTGATGGGTGATGAAGGAACAATGATGATTAATGAATCATTTGCAACTGCATTATCAGAAGATAGTATATTAGGTGCGATAGGTACTGATGTCACGATATCATATGGAACAAAAGATTATACGTTTACGATTACAGGTATTTATGATGATCAATCCGCAGGAAGTGCTAAATATAATGCTTTAATCACAAGTGATGACTTAGATTTATATGCAACGCCTTATGAACTTGATGAAAATATTTTATATATTTCACTTAGTGACGTAACATATATTGAACCAGTTCTTGATGATTTGTCTCATTTAGGATTTGAAACATATCAAGATGATAGTTCTGCACAAACAGTGTTAAATTATATCAATTTAGGTACTAAGGTATTAACTGGAGTCGGTGCGATTTCTATGGTAGTTGCTGCTATCATGATTTTCATCGTATTATATATAAGTATTGTTGAAAGAACAAAAGAAATTGGGATTTTGCGTGCAATTGGCGCTCAAAAGAAAGACATCAGAAGGATGTTTATCTTTGAAGCTGCTATGCTTGGTGTCGCAGGCGGTATCATCGGAACTGTGTTTGCAATCATTGTCACAATTTTAACCAATAGCATCACAAACTTATCACTACAAACAACATTAATAAGTTATAATGTTTTCTATTATGTGATGGGCATTTTATTAAGTGTTTTTGTGAGCGTACTAGCGGGTATATCCCCCTCCATTAAGGCATCAGATCTTGATCCTGTTGAAGCACTACGTTATGAGTGATGGTGATCATTGATGGGACAAAGACTAACAAAAAGACAAAAAATACAAAAAAAACAAACCAAAAAAGCACGCAAAATTAGACAACTAGAAAAAATGGATGCGAAAGGGATCAGTAGAAAAAGATGGAGATTTAAATACTCACCAGATAAATTCATAAAAATAAAAGCAATTTTAATCATACTTATTCCAATCATCTATTTCATATATTCACCATTGTTGGTTGTTGTAATGATTTTATATATTGCAATGTTTTATTTAGCGATTGCTACTGAAAGAACGCTTAATAAAAGTGTGATTAAAAGTAATCATATTAAAATTCCAAAATTTGATAGTGCTATTGCGCTTGTTTTAGTCACTATTGCATTTTTAGGTTCAATTTTTGGATTAAGTGATGGGAAGATGGGAAGATTTGCCAATACACTATGGACAAAATTTTTATCCAGCTTAAAGAATTTTGGATCTTTACTTACGGGTAAACGGACTTTAATAGGGGGTAAGAAAATATTTTTATTTGGAACTGCACCAACACCACCAGATGGCTTTATCGCTTCTGCATCTGATTTTCAAAATTTGATGGGAGGTATACCACAAGGCGGTGGAGGAAGACTAGATTTCAATCTTGATATGACAAATATACCCATTGAATTTATGTTTTCTCAAATATTATCTACAGTACAAACAACGCTTGTATTTACAGTGATTGGTGTTGGCATATTTTCTATTTGGCTAACGCATAAAAAAATTAAGAAGTTCGAAATTGAAATCAATGAAATCATCTCTGATGGGCATATCAAACTCATTAATGATGAAGATTTGAATAGAATCATTTCTTTTGGTATTGAAGAAGCCATTTAATTTTTTAATTTAATAAATTAAATATCACCCTTTTGTGGTGATTTTTAATGAAAATATAATATAATAAGAGTATGCTAAAACATATTTTAGGTGAAACCTTGTGAAAAAATTTCAAAATATACAACCTTATGTATTTTTAATTCTTACAATAGTTCTTATTGTATTTTTTGGTATATATTTTTCAGATAAAACGAATTCATCTATTGCATTAGAAAAAAGCGAATATAAATATCTAAATACTGGCTGGTATGTTTTAGATGATCAGGATCAAGTCGTCTATCTTGATGAATTTCCTATTTTAGACTATCCAAATTCTAAAGATGAGATTACCATCTATCACATATTAGATGATGATTTTAAATCACAACAAACCATTTTAATAAGAACATCTCTTCAAGATGTCATTGTTTATTTAGATGGTGAAGCCATCTATCAACATCTCACGGATGATTCAAAAAATCTACCATTAGCATCGTTATGGCATATGATTGACTTAAACGAAGACTCAGATGGAAAAGTATTATCAATTACATATCATTCACCTTATGAACGATTTAATGGATACTTTAATCAGGTTGTATATGGTTCACCAGGAGATCTGCAATCATATTTGCTTGATACGTTTGGTTACCGACTTTTAATTGGATTAATCCTTTTTGTCACAGGACTCATGTTAATGATTATCAATCAATTTGTTGATAAAAAACATTCAACAGGTCGTGTTTATTTGGCAATGACCATTATGGTTGTTTCTGTGTGGATTATGATGGAATCTAAGATTGTTCAATTATATGTGCCATCCGAAGTTCTCATTGGTAGTCTAGCTTACACTTCAATTGCAGCTATGGGATTGCCACTTGTTGCCTATATCAGGCAGCAAGTATCAGTAAAATTTAAGAAAGTTTATTTTGGTATGGCAATCTATTTCTCACTTCAATTTATAGCCATCATTGTGTTGCAAGCAACCGGAATTTATTCTTTTTATCAGACACTTTGGTTTGTTCAACTCTCCCTTGTCCTTAGTATCCTTTTAACACTTTTACTCATGTTTATTGAGTATTATAAATATCACAATAATCAATCAGTTAAGTTTTTAAAACATTTTATGGTGGTTATTTTATTTGCAGCGATTGAATTATTGAACTATTACTTTAGTGATTTTGGATTTACATCCGTCTATGGTGTATTTATCATGACAGCGTATTTACTCGTCATGCTCGTTAAATATGTCTTTGATATTCAGTATCGTTATCGCCTTAGTTATCAGTTAGAAGTTGTCAATCAGCTAGTTTATATCGATGCGCTTACTGGTGGTAAAAATAGATATGCATTTGAAACAGATTTCGAAAAAGATTTTGGAAATCAAAATGTCAATCATCAGTTAAGACTAGTTATCTTTGACTTTGATAATTTCAAAGAGATCAATGATAACTTTGGTCATATTGAAGGTGATGAAACTTTAAAAACAGGTCTAAAAATTATTAAAGCATCTTTTGGAAAGTATGGAGAATGTTATCGTTTAGGTGGAGACGAATTCGCATGTATCATGCATACAAACGATAAAAAAATCTATGCAGAATGTGTACAAGATTTAGATATTGCACTACACAATGCTTTTGAAGCATCAACATATATGTTAGAAATTTCTATGGGATCTTCTATATTTGCATCTGGTAAATATGAAAAACCTAGTGATATGTTTAGACATGCTGATGAGTCAATGTATCAAAATAAACGTGACAAAAAATCAGATCAAAAGGAGTAAACATATGGAAAAACAAGTTAAAATGAAATTAAGTATTTATGCAGTTGATAAAATGTCTTTTATGTTAAATAAATCATTTAAATCAACACCAGGCGAAAAGATCCAGATAAAACCTATTTTTAATCGTGAGATTACTAAACTTGATCCAAATCGAATGATGTTAACCGTAAGTGTATCTTTAAATAATTTAGAAAAAGAAATTCCATTTTATTTAGATGTTCAAATTTCAGGTGTCTTTGAGTCGCCTGATTGGGAAGATCCTGAGACGAATCAATTTATCATTACGAATGCGACAAATGTCTTATATCCTTATTTAAGAACGATTGTCACAACACTGACGGCTAATGGCAATGTACCACCATATATCTTACCAATAGTTAATGTTGAAGCGTTATTTCATTAATCACAATAAAAAGAAAAAGTACTTATAAAAGCACTTTTTCTTTTTTTTAGGAGAGAGAGAAAAAATATATAAAATTAAGATGCTACTTGATAAGTGATGTTTAAATTTTGACTATCAATGTAGTTCATCATAACATAACTAGGAATTGCGTAACCGAGATTTTCTGTACCTTCAGCAACCACTTTAAATGAAATGATACCAACGACATATCCATATTTATTAAGTAATGGGCCACCGGAATTACCAGAATTAACGGCTGTATCGGTTTGAATAGCTTCAACGACTGTTCCATTGTCATCAAAATATCTAAGCGGAGCTGATACAACACCTGATGATACGGATAATCCATATCCATTTGCATTACCAACTGCAATGACTGGTTCCCCATAAAATAACTTTATAGCATCTGTTGTATTATATAAAGATGAATCCGGATCAGTTAAATCATAAAAAGTTAAATATTGTAAGTTGTCTATTAAGGTAGGGTCTACTTTAATGATGGCTAAATCAAGTGATTGATCATAAGTGATGATATCTGCAGGAAAAGTTGTATTAGAATCAGCATAATTGATTTTCACATCAACACTGTCATATGTAAAGTTTGATAAACTTTCATCATCTTCTAAAGTAACAACATGTGCGTTAGTCATTAAATATCCATCAGCATTAATGAAAAATGCTGTTGCCAGTGATTCAGCAGAACCACTAACTGTTTTTGAACTACTTCCAAATGGTGTGTATACCACTTGTGTATATGAATATTCAAAATCGACTGTAACCTCTACAGTTGATGATAATGCAATAGCTGCATTAACAACTGTATCATTTCCTGAATCAGAGATGTAGGCATCAAAAGTATTTGTATCAAGACCATAAGTCACATCAATCGTCTTATTCGTTATAGCATTTATGGTGTCTGCTATTGAACTACATCCAACAAGTGATAGCGATATGCCTATAAAAGTAACAACAATGAATAATTTTCTTTTCATGATTTTATACCTCAACTGATCTGATGGCTTGATTATATACCTCTTGCGTATGGATTTAAATGATTGTGAAAAGCTTCATATATATTGACACGGTTTCCCATGATTTAACCTTAATTGCATTAAATTTTGGTAAAGTAGTGTTATAATTCTACATAGATATAGAGATAATGAGGGATAGTCATGGAAGAAAATCAAAAGAAACAATTTAAAGATAGAGAAGGATTAATTCATTTTCTTAAATTTACAGGTTTTTCTATTTCTGCAGGTGCGATACAAATTGGAAGTTATGCAGTCTTATACAGTTGGTTACAAATTAGATATTGGCCATCATATTTGACCGCATTGATCTTATCTGTTTTATGGAATTTTACATTAAATCGAAAATTTACATTTAAATCAGCAGCAAACATACCGGTTGCGATGACAAAGGTTGCAGTTTATTATGCGATTTTTACACCACTTTCAACATGGTGGGGTGATTATTTAGTTGAGGGTTTGCACTGGCCAGGATATCTTGTTTTATTTGGAACAATGGTCATCAACTTTGTGACTGAATTTATTTATACAAAATATTTTGTTTATCATAATCAAATCAATACAGCTGTAATTTCAAGTGTAGAAGAATAAGACTTGACAATCATTTTTGATTTTTTTATAATGCTTAATGGGAGGCGAAATTATGTCAAAAACAAAAAAATTTAAAACCGAATCGCAACAATTATTACATTTAATGACTCACTCAATTTACACACAAAAAGAGATCTTCTTAAGAGAACTTATTTCAAATGCAAGTGATGCCATTGATAAAAGACATTACTTAAGTTTAACGCATGAAGAAGTGCCTAGCACATCTTATGAAATATGGATTGAACCAGATAAAGAAGATCGCATGCTCATTATCAAAGATAATGGTATCGGATTTACCGAAGAAGAATTAGTTGAAAATTTAGGAACGATTGCTCAAAGTGGTTCTAAAGCATTTAGAGAAAAATTAGAACAAAAAGATGTCGATATGATTGGACAATTTGGTGTTGGGTTTTACTCAGCTTTTATGGTTTCTAAACGTGTAGAAGTTAGAACAAAATCTCCTTTTTCAGAAAAAGGATATCTTTGGGTTTCAGAAGGTGAATCATCATATACAATTGATGAGATTGATTTAAAAGAAATAGGTACTGAAATTACACTTGTTTTAAACGATGATGATTTAGAAAATGATGAGAACTATTCAGAGTTTTTAGAATCTTATAAAATTGAAGATTTAGTTAAAAAATATAGTGATTATGTGCGTTATCCAATTAAAATGATGATGACAAAACAAGAAGATGGAAAAGATGTTATTGTTGAAGAAACAATGAATCAAATGACACCAATTTGGAAACGTTCAAAATCAGAGATTACTGAAGCTGAATTAAATGATTTTTATAAACATCAATATGGAGATTATGATAATCCACTTAAAGTGATTCATTCACAAGTTGAAGGGATGATGATGTATACTGCCTTATTGTTCATTCCAAAACGTCCACCATATGATTTTTATAGTGAAAAGTATGAAAAAGGTTTACAGTTATATTCAAAAGGTGTCTTTATCCAAGATAAGAATAAAGATTTAATTCCTGATTATTTCAAATTTGTCAAAGGATTAGTTGATTCTGCAGATTTAAGTTTAAATATTTCAAGAGAATTATTACAACACGATAGACAACTTAAGAAAATAGCAAGTCATGTTGAAAAGAAAATTAAAAGCGAATTAGAATTAATGTTATCAAATGAAAGAGATTTATATGTGGAATTTTATGAAGCATATAAAAATACGCTCAAATTTGGCATTTATGATCAATTTGGATTAAATAAAGACAAACTTCAAGACTTGATCATGTTTAAAACATCAACTTCTGATGACTATGTCACATTAAAAGAATATGTGGATAGAAAACCAGAATCACAAAAAGCGATTTATTATGCAACAGGTAAACATAAGCAAAGTATCATGAATCTTCCACAAATGGATGTCATGAAAGAAAAAGGTATTGAAGTCTTATTGTTCACTGATGAAATTGATGAATTTATGATTCAAGTATTAGGTCAATATCAAGAAGTTGTGTTTAAATCCATTCAACAAGGTGAAGCCGATTTTGTTGATGAAGAAAAGAAAGAAGATTTAAAAACAAAAGAAGAAGAGAATAAAGATATCTTAAAAGCATTATCAGAAGCATTAAAAGATAAAGTTAAAGAAGTTAAGCTTTCAGCTAGACTTAAAGATTCACCTGTTTGTTTAGTCTCTGGTGAAGGATTATCTATGGAAATGGAAAAAATCTTAAAACAAATGCCAAACCAAGGCAATGATATGATGAAAGCTGAAAAGATATTAGAAATTAATCCAGAACATCCAATTTTTAAATCCATTTTAAAAGTATATGAAAAAGATGATACAAAAATAACGCAATATGCATCACTTTTATATCATCAAGCAATGTTGATTGAAGGACTTCCAATCGAAGATCCTAGTGAGTTTAATCAAAATCTCGTGCAGCTTATGATTGATGCTGCTAATTAAAAAAAAGCCGAAAGGCTTTTTTTGTTAGTTTGTATAATAAATATCATCATCTGAGACATCATCACTATCAATGACATAATTGCCGTGATGTGTATCATCTCTTTGTTCTTTTCTTGGTTTTGGACCTTTAATTGATGTGAGCATTAAATACATAAGTCCAATCCCTGTTAAAAACCCACCTAAATGTCCATATATACTGATATTAGGGGCAATAAATGTGAAGATGACGTTAATGACGACCAATGAACGAATCGACCTAATGCCATAAGGTGTAAATAAGCGTGGACGTTGATAGGTAAGGATGAGTAATGCACCCATAATACCAAACAATGCACCAGATGCACCAATGGTAGGCACATTAGAATTCATACTCATAAGCCATACAAGCAAAGATGAACCCAAACCAGCAATCATATAGATGGTGATATATTTAACTTTACCCAATAAGTCTTCAACAAAGCCACCTATAATATATAAGAAATAACTATTCATTAAAAAGTGTAGAATACTACCATGTAAAAACATTGCAGTTAATAATCGATAATACTCACCTTGATTTGTAATTAAAGAAGGTACTAAAGCTCCAAGATTGATTAATACATCACTATGATAAGTAAATAAGGATTGACTTAAGATGGATGCGATGATAGCCATGATTGTATTGATAGATAATAAGATAAATGTTACGGGGTGTTTTTTGTAAGCACGCACTAAGCGGTCATAAAATGTTTGTTGTTGCATTTTGATCACTCCTTCACTCATATTTTACAAAAAAACGTTAAAATCACAAAGCCAAATCATCAAAAATTATAATTATGGAAAAAGAACCATAATTTGAATAAGGCATCAAAGTTTTATTTTTCATATAAAAAAGGTAAAATAAAAGTGAGGTGAACATATGCCAAAAAGTAAAGTCGTTATCGTTGGTACAGGTATGGTAGGCATGAGTTATGCATATTCATTACTTAACCAAGGGACAGTTGAAGAATTAGTATTAATTGATATTGATAAAGAACGTGCATTAGGAGAAGCAATGGATCTAAACCATGGACTTTCATATGCACCAAGAAAAATGAAAATTTATGCAGGAGAATACAGCGATTGTAAGGATGCAGATATCGTTGTTATCACTGCGGGTGTCAACCAAAAAGATGGAGAAACTAGAATTGATTTATTAAACCGCAATGCTGCAATTATGAAAGCAGTTGTTAATCAAGTCATGGCTAGTGGATTTAATGGTATTATTTTAGTTGCATCTAACCCAGTAGATATTTTAGCTTATGTTGCATGGAAAGCATCAGGATTGCCATCATCAAGAGTCTTTGGTAGTGGTACGTCACTTGATACTGCACGTTTAAGATTTGAAATTGCACAACGTATTCACATTTCAGTTAAAAACATTCATGCTTATATTATGGGTGAACATGGTGACACTGAATTTGCATGTTGGTCTAATGCTTATATTGGATCAAAACCATTAACTGATGTTATTGATACAATGGAAGGTATTGAACTTTCTGATTTAGAAGAAATTCATCAAGATGTTAAAAATGCTGCATATGAAATTATAAAACGTAAGAAAGCAACTTATTATGGTATTGGTATGACACTTGTAAGTATTACTTCAGCAATTATCAATAATGAGAATAGAATCGTTCCAATTTCGGTATACAATGATGGTATTTATGATATTGATAAAGATTTATATATTGGACTCCCTGCTGTTTTAAATGCTGATGGCGTCCATCATGTTGTTAAAATTAAATTAAATGAAAAAGAAGATGGACAATTAAAACATTCTGCATCGGTATTAAAAAATATTTTAGATCAAATGGAATTTTAAAAAGGATATAGCAATATATCTTTTTTTATCGGATAATTGAATATTATATATATTCATGTTATGCTTTAAGTAAACTATTTTAAGGAGTTTAATGATGATATTTATAATAAGTTTAATTTTAGTGATGTTTATTTTGAAATTAGTGATTTCAATTTTAAATTATAATCACTCTATCAAAAGTGTTCCAGAAAATGTAGCACACATTTATAATCAAGAAGTGTATCAAAAATGGTTAGATTATCACAGAGATCAAATGAAATTTGGACTTATCTCAAAAAGCGTGAGTTTAATTGTCATTTTATTGCTGCTCATATTTAAAGTCTTTGGATGGTTAGAAGCTTTAAGTTTAGAAATGAGTAGTTCAGTATATCTACAAACACTTATCTTTTTAGGCATTTATTTTTTATTTGATGTAATTATTGCAATTCCGTTTGATTATTATTTAACGTTTGTCATTGAAGAAAAACATGGATTTAATAAATCAACAAAGAAAACATTTTGGATGGATCAAATCAAAAATTTCTTATTAACTTTTGTTTTAATGGGCGGTATTATTTTAGGTTTACTTGCTATCTATAGAGCATTTGTTGATCAAATATGGGTATTTATTTTAGGTGCTTGGCTTGTCTTAACCGCGGTTATGATTTTAATGTTTTTACTTAATACAAAAGTGTTTGTTAAATTATTTAATAAGTTAACACCGCTTGAAGAAGGAAGTTTAAAATCAAGTATTGATGCACTTGCATCTAAACTTGGATTTGAAATTAATAAAATAAGCGTGATGGATGCATCTAGAAGATCAACGAAACTCAACGCATTTTTTAGCGGATTAGGTAAGCAAAGAGATGTTGTCTTATATGATACATTGATTGAAAAAATGAGCGAAGAGCAAATACTTGCAGTATTAGGTCATGAGCTTAGTCATG
This sequence comes from Acholeplasmataceae bacterium, assembly GCA_963667565.1. GTDB lineage: Bacteria > Bacillota_I > Bacilli_A > Acholeplasmatales > Acholeplasmataceae > WOFB19. The sequence goes on from OY763415.1 coordinate 47,076, forward strand.
CACTTCATAAAGATACGACTAAAATGCTTATAGAACAAATATTAGTCTTTGGTGTCTTTGCATCATTTATTGGATTCATTCTTAATTGGACAAGTCTTTTTACAGATTTAGGATTACAAGGCATTAATTTTGGATTTGCGATGATTTTATTTTCTATTTTAATGGAACCTATTTCAATGCTTATCGGTATTCCAACAAACTATTTGTCTAGAGTTGCAGAATATAGAGCTGATAAATTTGGAGCAGAACATGTTTCCAAAGAAGCAATGATTTCTGCTTTAGAAGTGATTTCAAGAGAGAACTTTGCTAACTTAAACCCACATCCTTTATTTGTAACACTTTACTATAATCACCCAACGACTTCTGATAGAATCAAGGCGATTAACGCACAATGAATCAAAATCGACTCATTCATCTAAAAGATGGAAAACAAAAAGGTGACTATGTTATTTATTGGATGCAACAGTCACAAAGAATTCACGATAATCATGCGTTAAACTTTGCAGCTGACATCGCCAATAAAAACAATTTGCCTCTCGTTGTGTTTTTCGCTTTATACAGCAATTATCCCGAAGCAAATGAACGCAGCTTCGCATTTATGCTTGAAGGATTATATGACGTTAAAAAATGGCTAGAAAATCAAGGTGTGAATTTTGTTTTAAGAATAGGACAAGCACAAGAAGTCATCTTTGATTATTTAAGAGATGCTTATAGTCTTGTCATGGATTATGGATATTTAAAACATCAAAAAATGTGGCGAAAAAACATATTGGATAGAATTATTAACGAAGATCTTAATTGTTCCATAGACATGATTGATACAGATATGATTGTACCTGTCAAAGTAGCAAGTGATAAAAGAGAATACGGTGCTTACACATTAAGACCTAAACTTATGAAGATACTAGATCAGTATAGAGACTCTGATCCACTACCTCCACTTAAGAATACAAAACAACTCAATCTTAAGTTTGATGATGACTTATCAGATGTTGATATGTTATTAAAAAAACTCAATGTTGATCAATCGGTTCCCAGAAGTCCTTTCTTCAAAGGAGGATATTTAGAAGCGTCACATACGTTTTCTAAATTTTTATATAAGGATTTAAAAGATTATAAAGATAGAAATGATCCATCAAGTCCTAAAGTATCACACATGAGTATGTATCTTCATTTTGGACAAATTAGTCCAAGAGAATTACTAGAACGCATGACTTTAGCGATGCTTCAAGATCAAATTGATCAAGCAAGTATCGATTCATTTATTGAACAACTTTACGTGAGAAGAGAACTTGCATTTAATTATGTCACATATCAAAAAAATTATGATATATTTGAGATGATGACACAACCCTGGGCATATAAGACGATGGAAGTTCATGAGAATGATCCAAGATTATATGTGTATTCAATTTATGATTATGAATCTTTTCAAACACATGATGAAGCATTTAATGCTGCAATGATTGAAATGGTTGTTACTGGATACATGCACAATTATATGCGCATGTACTGGGCTAAGAAAATCATCGAATGGACACCAACATATAAAGAAGCATATGAAACCATCATGTATCTCAATAATAAATATTTTATTGATGGTAGAGATGCAAATAGCTATGCAGGTGTTGCTTGGTGTTTTGGAAATCATGATCGACCTTGGACAGAAAGAGAAATTTTTGGACAATTGCGTTATATGAATTTTAGTGGACTTAAGCGAAAGTTTGATATTGATCTATATATTCAAAAAATGAGAAATCTGGTGAAATAAAATGGAATTACTAAAGAAATTTTTAAAATACTACATGTTTTTACTTGGTGCATTTATCGTACTGATGGCATTTGATTGTTTTGGAACAAGCGAAACTTTTTGGTATGAACTTGCTTGTTTTGGAATCAGTATCTTACCAGGGGTTGCTATTGTGTTAGTCGTTTGGTTTCTTAGACATAAAGACCGTGTATTAAGATGGATTACTTTAGCACTCGCTATTGGTTTCTTCATCTTATTTAAGATGTATCACTTCAGTGATCAATGGCCGATCATACTTATCATATTTATTCCGATGACTTCTTATTCATTATTAGCGTTTATGAAAAACAAATAGAGTTTTACGATAACATTTAGATTGTTTATGTTGAGTGATTTTAAAAATCACCATACGTATTCAATCTTTTTTTATTAAGTTACGAGTTTTATTAATTACTCATTTACCTTCCAGTTACAAAAGTATGCCTTTAATGTTGCTTATGTGCCAATTTAATGCTATAATATAGGCACATAAGCAACAAAGGAGTGATAAATAATGGATTATGAAAATATGATTATCAGATATATGGAAAATCATCAAGGATATATTACAAATAAAGAAGCCATACAATTAGGGGTACCTACGGTTTATTTAACAAGAATGATGAATAAAAATAAAATAAATAAAGTTGAGAGAGGCATTTATATGCTTCCAACTATTTTTGAAGACAATTTATACATCTATTATTTGCGTTACAATAAAATAGTTTATTCAGGTCAAACAGCCTTAGTAATTAATGAAATGTCCAATACATCTTTAAGAAAAATAGAAGCCAATGTGCCACATAATTATAATACACATAGAATTAACGATTTCAAAGTCAATAGAGTAAGTAATGTAATCTATAATTTAGGTAAAGAAATGATTGAAACGGAATTTGGGAATAAAGTACCTACATATAATAAAGAAAGAGTGCTATGCGATATTTATAGTGAAGATTATCTAGATACTGAAGCCCTTAATTATGCAATTAAAATCGCTAAAATGAAAAAAATAGATTATGAGCATCTTTATGAATATTCAATTGCTTTAAATGTTTATGAAAAAATTAAATTTTTGCTGGAGATTCGAGATGAATATTGAAAAATTAAAGAGCGAAATTAGAAAAACTGCGGCTCTGAACAATATTACAGTTCAAGAAATGTGGGATAAATATTTTTTTGAAACATTTTTAGTTAGACTTTCAAAAAGTGAATTTGTATCTAATTTTGTTTTAAAAGGTGGGTTTCTACTTGAGAATATCATAGGTGTAGAACATAGAACAACTTTAGATCTTGATTTCAGCTATCGTTTAAACGATATTAATGAAATGGCGTTAAGACAAAAAATCAATAGCATAATAGAAATTGAAAATAGAGAAGTTAAATTACAAATCAAAGACATAAATTCAATTGCTGATCAAGATAAATATCAAGGGTTTAGGGTTAGAGTTTTTGCTAGTATAGGGAATATAAGAAAAACATTTAGCATTGATATTGCAACTGGTGATACCATAACTCCCTCACCTCAACGATTAGAATATAAAACTTTATTAACTGAAGAAAAAATATACTTACAAAGCTATAATATCGAAACGATGCTTGCAGAAAAATTTCAAACAGTTATTGAAAGAAATGTTTCAAATACACGTATGAAAGATTTTTATGATATTTACGTTTTAATCCATCACAAAGATTTAGACAAAGACTTATTTCATGATGTGCTAGTGAACACATTTGAAACAAGAAAAACAAGCATCAGAAAAACTGATATTGAAGTTATTTTGAAAAAAATTAAAGATTCAAAATTACTCGAGAAATCATATCATGATTACAGTAAGAAAACATCCTTTGCCAAGGATGTTAAATATAACGAAATCACTGATGCATTTGAGAAAACCAAAAATATGATTAAATATCAAGATGAATTCCATCTACAATTTAAATCTTTTATATTGATTAGACATGGTGAGGATGATCAAAACAAACTAGGTGGTTGGTCTCATAGTGATCTTACAGACCTAGGCGTTATTCAAATTAAAAAACTAAAGAAAGAAATTGAAAATAAGGTAGTGCGTGATCAAGAAAACATTGTTATTTCAAGTGACTTAAAACGTGCTAGCGACACAACAAAACTATTATTTGGAACTGATTATCGAGTTATATTTGAAAAAGATTTAAGAGAGTGTAATAATGGAGATTTAGCAAACTTAAATAAAGAAACTTTCAATGAAAAATATCCTGGTTTGTATTTTCATAGTTTAAAGTATGAGCAAAAGTATCCGAATGGCGAATCTCCTAATGATTATTATGAAAGAATAAAAGAGTTTATGAAAAAAATAAATGATGAATATAGTAACAAACATTTGATTGTTGTTGCTCATTTAGGAACATATGGCATCATGAAGTCAATGATTAACGGCATTGTCTGGTCTAATCAACAAAAATATAGATTGGGATATGCTGAATATTTTGAATTTGTTTAATAAGTTAAAAATAATGAAATGATAATTTAAACTTTACTTAATCAAATTGAAAAGAAGACACAAAATTGTGTCTTCTTTTTAGTGGTATCCAAATCTTTATTTTTGTTTAGGTTTATCTAATAAAGTTAAAAAGAAATTTAATACGATTCCAACGATAGCAGCTAAACTCATATTACTTAATGCTGCATTTGCACTAATTTGAATGGTTGCACCACCTAATCCTAAAACAAGCATGGTTGATACAACAATCAGATTTTTCATTTTACTTAAATCTGTATGATCTTTAATTAAGACTTTTACACCATTAGAAGCAATCAATCCATAAAGGATGACTGTCATACCACCAATGACTGCCCATGGGATACTTGTAATAAATGCTTGTATATATCCAAAGAATCCTAAGAAGATGGCAAATATCGCTGCTAAACCTATCACCCAGACAGAACCAACTTTTGTAATTGCGATCACACCTGTGTTTTCACCATATGTAGTATTTGCTGGACCACCAATAGCACCAGATACAAATGTTGCAAGTCCATCACCTAAAAGGGTTTTATTTAAACCAGGATCAGTAATGAAATCATTTCCTGTAATTTCGCCTAAGACAACATGATCACCTATATGTTCTGCGATAGTGACAAATGCGAGTGGTGCAAACACTAAGACTTGTGAGAAATCAAAATTGTAACCATTTAATCCAAAAACTGTAAAATTTGGAATTTGGAAGAATTTCACATTTGAAAATACAGAATAATCAACAATCCCAAAAATCATTGCAAATAAATAACCGACAAGAATGGCAAGCAAGAAAGGAACAATTTTTATAAATCCCTTACCTTTAATTGAGAAAAATACGACAGATAAGAAAGTAACTAAGGCAACAAGCGGTTCTTTCCATGTTGCGGAACCATCAAGACCTGTACTTGAAACTGCGACTGGAGCAAGTGTCATTCCGATGATGATAATCATGGGTCCAATAACAACAGGTGGCAACAACTTTTTAATCCAGGCACTACCCACAAAATAGATGATTAACGCGATGAGCATATAAATAAGCCCGACAACCATCAATCCAATATAAGCACTTTCGAATCCACCCGTATTAGCAACTGCTAAACTGATTGTAGATATGTATGCAAAACTACTTCCTAAATAAACGGGAACTTTTCCACGAGTGCTTGCGATATAGATGAGTGTACCAATACCACTAGCAACTAATGCAACACCAACATCAAGACCTGTAAGAAGTGGAACTAAGACAGTTGCACCAAACATTGCAAACACATGTTGCAAACTTAAAATGATCCAATGACCTACACTTTGAGGCTTTTCTTGGATACCAACGGAAAGCTTTTGATCTAACATAAACATTCTCCTTGTATTTAATTTTAAAGGCCTTAACAAAAAAGGACACCTATGGGTATCCTTTAAGATTTTGGTATGGTTGTAGAAATACCTTGTTATGCTCACGGGCATACCTTAAAGGACCTTCATTGTTACAAGTATATCATGAAATATTTAAAAGGCAATAAGATTTTACAAAAATATTGTTATAATGAAGTTAGAGGTGATATGTGTGAAAGAAATGATGAATCAAGAACAAATTTCTAGAACAATTAAGCGTATGGCAGAGAAACACTGATCTTAAAAATTTGGTGTTTGTTGGTATAAAAAATAAGGGTGTACCGATTGCTTCAAAACTATCAGAACATTTACACAGATTTGCAGATGCTCACATTCCTGTGTACACTCTAGATATTACACCTTATAGAGATGATCATAAACAATCAGAGATTGATATCCCAAATACAGGCATGGAACTAGAAGGTAAAAATGTCATCATCATAGATGATGTACTCTTTACTGGTAGATCTGTAAGGGCTGCAATGGATGCGATTAATGATTATGGAAGACCAGCAAAAATGCAATTAGCAATACTAATTGATAGAGGACACAGAGAGCTTCCAATTCGTGCAGATTATATAGGTAAAAATTTACCTACAAGTTATGATGAAAAAGTTGTTGTAGACATCAATGATAAAGTCTACATTGATTCTTAATAAAAAAGTCAAATTTATATGAATCTATGCTTAAAAGTGTTGACAATTACTGTGTAATATAGTAATATTACATAGGTACATTTAGATTTAACTCCACTTAGCCCTTATTTCAAAATAAGAGAACATAAGGAGAACCACAAATGAAAACATTTATGGCAAACGAACAAACCATTACGCGTAAATGGTTCGTCGTAGATGCAGAAAACAAAACTTTAGGACGCTTAGCGACTGAAGTTGCATCAGTTTTAAAAGGCAAACATAAACCAACCTACACTCCTCACGTAGATAGTGGTGACTATGTCATTGTCGTCAACGCAGAAAAAATTAAATTAACTGGTAAGAAATGGGATCAAAAAATGTATTATAGCCACTCTGGTTATAATGGCGGTCTTTCAAGCACTGCAGCGAAAGATGTTATGAAAAAATTTCCAACTAGAATGGTTGAAAAAGCAATTGTTGGTATGTTGCCACATACTAAACTAGGTGCACAAATGGCGAAAAAACTTTTCGTTTATGCTGGCCCAGAACACAAACACTCTGCACAACAACCAGAAACATTGGAGGTATAACACATGGCAAATCAAAAAGCTCAATTCTTTGGTACAGGACGTCGTAAAAGTTCAGTTGCTAGAGTAATCTTATCAAATGGTAAAGGCGAATTTATAATTAATGGCCGTACTTTTGAAGATTATATTCCATCAGCTGCTACACGTTTAGATGTTCTTCAACCATTAGCATTAACTGAAAGTGAAGGCAAATATGACGTCACTGTTAATGTATCAGGTGGAGGACTTACTGGTCAAGCTGGTGCAATCCGTTTAGGTATTACACGCGCTTTACTTGAAATCAACCCTGATTTAAGAAGCACTTTAAAACCTGCAGGTTTAATCACACGTGATCCACGTGCGAAAGAACGTAAAAAATATGGTTTAAAGAAAGCAAGAAAAGCTTCTCAATTCTCAAAACGTTAATTTTATGGAACCCGAAAGGGTTCTTTTTTTGTCTTTAAAGCGTATAATAAAAGAAAAACAATGGGGTAAATATGATGCAAAAGTTTAAAAAATATATTATTTATATTTCACAAATCATCGTAAGTCTAATGGTCGTTGCAACACTAGTCTTTGAAGTTATGTTTCTCATTTTATTGCCATCATCTGATGTAAGTGGTCCAGATGGCACACAAATGATAGGATTATTTGTCATGGGTATTTTTGATGTCTTTATACTGATGTATTTGGAAATGTTGAAAAAACCAAAACGACCACCATATCCTCACCATGATTTACCACCACATTTGAAAGACTAAAAACCATCAAAAGAAATATTTTAAAAACACTTGGACCCTAGGGTCCATTTGTTTTCGTGCTATAATAAAGTGTATGTTACATGAGAGGTTTATATGAGACTAAACTATAAAACAACTTTTTATTTAGGACTTATATTTTTAGCAATTTCAATGTTTTGGCAAGCTTATGATATGCTCATTCCCAAAATGCTTATTGATAAGTTCGGATTAAATCAGTTTCAATCCGGCATTGTCATGGCCATCGATAATTTGGTTGCAGTTATTTTGTTACCAATCATTGGTGTCATTTCAGATAAGAGCAACAAAAAAAAGGGAAAGAGAACACCTTTTATTATTATAGGAACTGTGATTGCAGCATTTGCATTCATGGGGCTTTCATATGCTGACTATGTGCAAACTGAAAAAATAGAAGCTACCAATATCATCAGTGAACATTATGATGTTGCATTTAATGATACTGATGACATCAAATTAACCGCTCATTGGCAAACCATTACAAGCATCATGAAAGACGAAAGAGATTTAGCCTTATCAAATCACCTGATTACAGATGAAGCATATCAAAAATGGTATGACAATGTTTATCTAGATATGCAAAATATTATTGATTCCAGCCAAACTGAGTTATCCACCAGAGATATTTCTAGAATTCAAGACGCTTATTATAACTATTTAAGCTTAAGAGCGTTTGAAGTTACATCGAAAGATCCGTTGGTATTCGTTATGTTTTCTATCATATTATTGATTGCTATTTTAGGGATGTCACTTTATAGAAGTCCTGCGGTCGCTTTAATGCCTGATGTAACGATTAAGCCACTTAGAACTGAAGCAAATGCTGTAGTGACGCTTATGGGTGCAATCGGTGGTGTATTTGCTGTATTTATTATTATGATTTTTGGCTTATCAAATCAATCATATGGACTCTATTTTTCTACATTCATAACCATAGGTATATTCATGTTTGTAGCACTTTTTATTTTCTTAAGGAAAATAGATGAGCCTAAACTTGTTAAAGAAAGAATCGCTTTAGAACATGAACTACATTTAGATACATTGGATCAATATGAGCATCCAACAGAGTCATTTACAAGAAAAAAAAGGATGTCATTATATTTCTTATTAGCAACCATCTTTTTCCTATTTTTCAGTTATAATGCAGTGATGAGTAAAATATCAGATTATTTACCAAAAGTGCTTAATTTAGAGTTTTATGATTGGCCATTTATGGTTGCTCAAGCACTCGTCTTAATCAGTATTTTTCCACTTGGATTAGCATCAATGATTTTAGGTAGAAAAAAATCGATGATTTATGGTTTATTGATGATAATTTTCTCTTTTGGAACGATTGCATTTATTGGAGAAAACCAAGTATTTCTATCTGCATTTATCGTCCTTGTTGCTGGCTTTGGTTGGGTATTAACAGGAATTAATGCTTATCCGATGGTTGTAGAACTTAGTAAAGGTAGCAACATTGGTAAATATACAGGATATTACTATATGGCATCTATGGGTGCACAAATCATAACACCTATGTTATCGGGTCTTTTAATGGACCAAAGCATATTAGGTAGATTGATATTATTCCCATATGCAACTTTCTTTGCGATAATGGCTTTAATAACATTGATGTTTGTCCATCATGGAGATACACAAACATTGAGCAAAGATGATGTGAGAACTTTATTACAAAATTACAAAAACAAGAGGAAATCATGAAAATTTTAGTGTTAGGTTATTCTGGTGCAGGCAAATCAACGTTTGCAAAAAAATTACATCAACATTACAACATTCCAGTCATATATTTAGATACGATTCATTTTAAAGCGAATTGGATTGAAAGAGAAGATGATGATATGTCACATGATTTAAGAGCATTTATGTCAAAAAACGATGCTTGGATTATTGAAGGTAACTATCGTAGAATTGTTCCAGAACGACATGAATTAGCTGATCAAATCTTTATTTTTAAGTTAAGTAGACTAGCATGTTTACTAGGTATTATTAAAAGAAGAATCAAATATCGAAATAAACAAAGAGAGTCATCAGCTATAGGCTGTAAAGAAAAAATCGATTTTAGTTTCTTCATGTGGACCATCTTAACAGGCAGAACAAAAAAACGAAGAGCCTTTTTTAAATTGATTGAAGAAAAAAGAAAAGAAAACGTCATCGTTTTTAAAAATAGACATCAAATTAACACATATTTAAAGAATATAGGGATTAAAAATCACTAAATATGAATAAATTCATATAAAGATTGTTAAAACCTTTGAATTATCGTATAATATAAACTGCATGTTAGGTGGGATGATTGATGAAAAAAGTTAGAGTAAGATACGCACCAAGCCCAACAGGATTACTACACATAGGGAATGCAAGAAGTGCTTTATTTAATTACTTATTTGCACGTCATTTTAATGGTGAATTTATCATTAGAATTGAAGATACTGATGTATTACGTAATGTTGAAGGCGGAGAAGCGTCACAATTAAATTATTTAAGTTGGTTAGGACTATCATGGGATGAATCTCCAGATAAAGGTGGTCCTTTTGGTCCATATCGCCAACTAGAAAGATTAGATTTGTATACTAAATATGCTAATGAACTCCTAGATCGCGGTTTAGCATATAAAGAGTATAGAGAAAATAGCGAAAAGTTCGCCATTAGACTTAAAGTGCCTAATGATCAAACATATACATTTGATGATTTGGTTAGAGGTAAACTCTCATTTGAAAGTAAAGAGGTTGAAGACTGGATTATTGTTAAAGATAATGGTATTCCAACGTATAACTTCGCAGTGGTCATTGATGACCATTTTATGGAAATCACTCACGTCTTAAGAGGTGAGGAACATATTACAAATACACCAAAGCAGATTATGTTGTATCAAGCTTTTGGATGGGATGTTCCACTTTTTGGACATATGACAATCATTGTCAATGAAAACAAGAAAAAATTATCTAAAAGAGATAAAAACGTCATTCAGTTTATTTCTGAATATGAAGCAATGGGTTATTTACCTGAAGCGATGTTTAATTTCATTGCTTTATTAGGTTGGTCTCCTCAAGGCAACAAAGAAATATTATCAAAAGAACAAATTGTTCAACAATTTGATCCTAAGCGTTTATCAAAAGCACCAGCGATGTTTGATAAAGACAAATTAGCGTTTATAAACTCTAGATATATTAAAAAATTATCAATTGAAGCATTATCAGAAAAAATCAAACCATTCCTTGAAAAAGAAGGTATTGAAATTGTCAGTCAAGCATGGCTTGAATTACTTGCAAGTGTGTTCCAAGATCGCATGAGTTATATTGGTGAAATCGCACAACTTTACAAAGAATTTTTCCATGATGATTTTAAATTAAATGATGAAGCTTTCCAATTCTTAAAAGAAAATAACAGCCTAGAACTTATTGAAACATTTAAGTCTATGCTAGAAGATAAACCATTTGAAGTTGAAGTCTTAGATCAAGCAATCAATGAAGTGAGTAAACAACTTGATGTTACAGGTAAACCATTGTTTATGGGCATTAGAATTGCTGCAACCGGTGATATGCATGGCCCAAGCTTAGCAAATTGTATTGCATTACTTGAAAAAGAAAGAGTCTTAAAAAGACTTCAAAATGTGGCAGATAAATTAAGAGGTGAAGTATGAAAAAAATAGTATTTTTAGGATTAATGATGATTTCATTATTTCTACTTGTAGGTTGTAATAACACAGCAGCAACTGCAACATTTGATAACATCGATAGAACCTTTAGTTCGATTACTTTTGATGTCACAGTGACGGATCCAGATAGCGAAATCACTGGATACACATATGTTAAAATCTACGATCAACAAGATGAAGTCTTAGATAGTACATTACTTACATTTGCTGATGGCGAGACAACATTAACTGAAGAAGCATTAACTTTTGATGCATTAGATAGTGAGACTATTTATACACTTAAGGTGATTGCTACCATTGAAAAGAAAAATGTTGAACTTGTAACATATGAATTTGAAACACAATCAGAAGAAGATTTAACCATTAATACAGCAGAAGAATTTATGGCAATGAGCACTAATCGTTCAGGAAACTTCTTACTTGGTAATGATATTGACTTTTCAGGTGTTGAATTTGTGATGCCATTCCCTTCAGGAAAGAGTTTCTTAGGGACTTTTGATGGTCAAGGATATACATTAAGTAATATTACCATCCCAACTGTAACAACTTATACAGGCGTATTTGGTAATTTATCTACAGGTTCAGTAACAAACTTAAACTTAGACAACATTACAATAGGTGATGAAGCAAATCCATATGAAGCAACTGCTTCATCTAGAGTCGGATTCTTAACTGGATACGTATCATCAAGCGCGGGTATCATTTCTAATGTAACTATTTCTAATAGTCAAATGTTCTTCAAGTCATCTTCAACCATTTCAACTTATGTTGGTGGTGTTGTCGGTGAAATGAGAGGAAGTATGAATAACGTTGCGATTAATGATTCATCAATCAATGTTGAAATCACTGCTAAAGCTGATGTTAGAGTTGGTGGTGTCATTGGTTATTTATATGAAGATGCAGTCGTTAAACAAGTATCATCATCAGGTGAGATCAATTTTGTATTAAATGGTACGGACTTAGGTGATGGCGATGATAGTTACGTTGATGTTGCAGGTGTCATTGGAAGAAATGATGCAACTGATGTCACAGATTCAGTCACAGAATTATTTAGTTCAATGGATTTAAATGTTGAAATGAATTATAACACTTTAGAAGAAACGAATAGTGCAAATTACAGTTTGACTGTAGGTGGACTCATTGGTTACTCTACAGCAACCATTAAAGAAGGTTTCTATAATGGTTCAATTGATGTGACTCAAGTCTCATCAGCATTTGAAGCAAATGCAAACATTAGATTTAATGTTTCAGGACTCATTGGTAAATACTTTGGAAGATTAGAATTAGAAAACTTAATTAGATTTGGTAATGGTGCACAAATCACAGTATCAACATCTAATGATGTCATCGTCTTATTTGATCAATTGGTTGCTTATGATGTTTATAGTAAAACACACGTGATTGGTGTTGTTGGTTCACAAGATGCAACCATCAATGGTACAGTTATCACAGATTTAGCACCAGTGATCACCGATAGCAACACATTCTTTACAAGCGAATTTATTCAAAATGCATTTGATTTAATTAACGTTGCTTAACTAAGATTAAAGAACGACATACCAGTCGTTCTTCTTTTTTTATTATGCTATAATAAAAGAGGGTGAATCATATGAAAATTTCTAAAACAAGATTTATTAACGATTTAAGATGCCACAGATTTGCAGCATTAGAATCCCTTTATAAAGATAAAGACAAGGCTATTGTCTCTTTTTCCGATGATCCTGATTTAGATGAGCTGATGAGTGAAGAGAATCAAGATAAAATGAGTATCTTGTTAAATGATATGTATGATGAAGAAGATGAAGATTTATTAGAAAAATCCGATCCACAAATGGAAACGATGTTACCTTATTATAATCAAATAGAAATCATTGCTGGTCACGCAATTGATCATAGATTTAAAGGACAAACTGTTTATAGTTTGGATACATATAAACAACAACGCTTTGAATTTGAAAAAGATGGATATCAATTTTATTGTTTTCTTGATGGATATCAAGAAGATGAAACTTACACGCGTATTTTCGAGGTAAAAGCAACCACATCTAAAAAGTTTTTAGATATGTCATTTAAAAACGATGATGGTGATAAAATGCCAATATTTGATTATTCACCAGAAGGCATTTTAATGTTTCAAAAAGATCTATTAACGCCTGTGAATGAAGATTATGATAAAAAAGTGAAGAAGTTAAAAAATAGATTATCTAAAGCAGGAAGATATATCTATGATATTGCATATCAAAGATATGTTTTTGAAAAATCAAAAGCATCCTTTAAAAAACATAAATATTATTTAGCTGTATTAAATAGTGAATATGTTCATGATGGTAAAACTGATGAACATGGGCTTCCTATTTATCCAGATGATTTAATTGTTTTTATTGATGTGACAAACTTTTTAGATGAAATGATGAGTCTTGTCGAAAGCGATATTGAAACAGTGATCAATCGATTAAATACTTTGAATGCTGAGGCTGTTCCATTAGGAGATCATTGCCAAAGAAAAGACTCAAGACAATGTAAATTTTTCCCTATTTGTTATAAACATGTGCCAGAGTATAATTCCATATTTACATATTTAAGTGGACATGCAGGATTTACGGAACCATCTGGTATCAAACATGATCGTTTTGACTTACTTAATGAAGGATATGTTCAAGCAACTGACATTCCATACGGATGGCTTAACAGAGAAAACAATAGACTCCAACGTGACGTCATTGATAGTGGTGTTGCATACATTGATAAAGACAAAATCAAGAAAGCCATTGAGTCATTAAAATATCCGATTTATCATCTAGATTTTGAAACTTTTCCTTGTCCTCTGCCAAGATTTAAAGGTGAAAAGCCTTATGCACAATCTCTATTTCAATATTCAATTCATATTGAACATGCGCCTGGGATTTGTGATAAGGATCTAGATAATTATAGTTACATTGCGACAAAACACGATGATTTAAGAAAAGACTTAGTTGAACACATGTTAGACATCATTAAAGATGATCAAGGCTCTATCATGGCTTATAATATCTCATTTGAAAAAACAAGATTAAAGGAAATGGCTCAAATTTATCCCGAGTATCGTGATCGATTACACCGTATGATGGATCGATTGGTTGACTTGATGTATTTTCTTAGAGGTAATAAAAAACTATTTGAAAGTCTAGGATTTCCTGATAGTTCAAATTTTAATTATTATCACAATAATTTAAATGGTTCATTTTCAATTAAAAAGGTTTTACCTATATTCAGTCATTTGACTTACAAAGGTATGCCGATTGCAAATGGTACAGAAGCATTAGTGGCTTACGCAAGGTTTCCGATGATGGAAGAAGAAACATTTAAAAAGACTTATAAAGACTTACTAGAATACTGCAAACAAGATACATGGGCTATGGTTGAAATCTTAGATTCGCTTCGTAAAATTGTATAAAAATCACGATCTATTATTGTGGTTTTTTTCTTTGTAAAGCCAAAATCATAAAATCATGTGTTAAAATGGCTATGACTTGTTATTTTATAATTTATCAATTATAATAAAACAAAAAGGAAGGTTTAATTGTATGCTAAAAATTTATAACACACTTACAAATCAAATAGAACCATTTAAACCGATCAAACCTAACAAGGTGAATATGTATGTTTGTGGACCTACTGTCTATTCAGATATTCATATTGGAAACGCAAGACCTGTGATTTTTTTTGATGTTGTCAAAAGATATTTGGCACATTTAGGATATAAAGTTTATTACGTATCAAATATTACAGATGTTGATGATAAAATTATCGACCGTGCGAAAGCTTTGGGGATGAGCGAAGAAAATCTTGCTAAAGTATATACAGATCGTTTTTTAGATATGCATCAAAAAGTGGGTAGTATCTTACCTGATTTTATGCCAAAAGCAACCGATTATGTCACCTCAATGATTGAATATATCGATGATTTGGTTAAACAAGGTTATGCATATCAAACCAGCGAAGGTGTCTATTTTAGAGTATCAAAAGTTAAAGATTATGGTATTTTAAGCAACCAAGATTTAAATCAACTATCAGAAGGTGTTCGTGTTGATTTAGATCCTGAAAAAGAAAATCCAAGAGATTTCAGTTTATGGAAAAAGACTGAAGATGGGCTTAGATTTTCATCACCATGGGGTGATGGCAGACCAGGATGGCACACAGAATGTGCAGTCATGAATCATGACATTTTTGAAGGTGAAATTGATATTCATGGTGGTGGTTCTGATTTAAGATTCCCTCATCATGAAAACGAAATAGCTCAAGCCCAAGCACATGACCATCACCATTTAGCAAAATATTGGATGCATGTGGGACGCTTAGATGTCGATCAAGTTAAGATGAGCAAATCACTAGGAAATATTACTTTGGTTAAAGATATGGTTGAAAATTATCATCCGCTTGCATTTAGATTGTTTATGATTGCGCATCATTACAGACAACCTATTAATTATTCTATAGAAGTGATGAATGAATATGCAGGCATTTATGATAAAATAGTAAGAAACCTTAAAAAGGCTTTTCTTTCATTGTCACTTGATGGTTTACAAAATGGTGATGTTGATCAAAGCGTGATGGATCAGTTTGAAGCGATGATGAATGATGATTTTAATACACCTAATGTGATTACACTCATTTATGATTTGGTCAAACAACTCAATAAAACTAATGAAGTTGAACATCGCTTGGTTTTATTTATGACCATCAAACGTATTATGGTGATATTAGGCTTAATGCCTCAATTTGAATTACAAGATGAAATTATTATGACATATAAAGATTGGCAAACAGCAAGAGAACAAAAGAATTTTAGACTTGCAGACGAATTAAGAGGTAAACTCACAGAACAAGGTTGGATTTAATGTGAATGGTTTAACACTCGCTTATTTAGGCGATGCTTATTATGAATTAAAGATTAGAAATTATCTTGTGTCCAAAGGATTAACAGATGTGAATCAATTACACCAACAAGCAGTAAAGTTTACATCAGGTGTTGCACAAGCTAAATTCATTGAATATTTTATTTTAAATCAAGTGTTAAATGAAAAAGAAATTAACACGTTTAAAAGAGGCAGAAATGCTGGTGGACAAGGAAGAAAAAATATTGATGCTAAAACCTATCAAAGTGCGACAGGCTTTGAGGCACTCATCGGTGATTTATTTCTTCAAGATAAAGCAAGAGCAGATCAATTAATCAACTTGTGTATCGATCTTGTGGATCGGGGTGAAATATAGGATGGAAAAAGCAAAAGAAATCCAGAGAAATAAAGATCTAGATCAACTTTTAAAAAAAGATGAAAAAGGTCCAAAAACAATCGTTAAAGATAATATGGTAAAAATGAAGGGTGATCCTTTAGGACTTAGAGTGCCTTTGGATGATGAACCTTCTTTAAATACGCGAAAAAGCAAAATTAAGAAAATGGATGATATCGTTGTAGAAAGATACAATCCAGATGCTAAAGTCGGTTTAACAACCGAAGATGTTGAAGCACGTCAAATGGCGGGTTTAGTCAATGTTGCGGAAACAGGATCAACAAAAAGCATTTCCTCAATTATTTCTAGCAATATTTTTACACTTTTTAACTTCTTAATGTTCTTAATCACCATTTGGATGTTATCAGTGGGTGCATCAGTAGCCAATTTCTTCTTTGTAGTCATTGTTTCTCTCAATATCACTATTGGGATTATACAAGAAATTAGAGCGAAGAAAACGATTGATAAACTATCTTTATTATCTGCTCCGACAGCCATTGTTATTCGTGATAAAGATGAAATTGAAATTAGTGTCACAGATGTTGTGATTGATGATATTTTAAGACTTACTTCAGGTAAACAAATTACAGCTGATGCTGTTATTCGTGAAGGTTCCATTGAAGTCAACGAGTCATTGTTAACAGGCGAGTCTGACCCAATTGTTAAAAAAGAAGGCGACACGCTTTATTCAGGTAGTTACGTCATTTCTGGTAATTGCTATGCACAAGTTACAGCGATTGGTAAAGATATCTATATTCAAAAATTAACAAATCAAGCTAAAAAATATCGTAAACCAGAATCAGAATTATTAAGTTCACTTAAAACCATTATTAGAATCATTGGTGTCTTAATTGTTCCTATTGCAGGTGGACTATTTTGGTTGATGACACAAAATGGAAGTCTACTTTATGAAGAAATCGTTTTGAAAACATCAACAGCGATGATTGGTATGATTCCTTCAGGGTTATTCTTATTAACGTCTATGGCGCTCGCAGTTGGTGTTATTAGACTTGCACAAAATAATACATTAGTTCAAGAATTATATTGTATAGAAACGCTCGCACGCGTAGACACACTATGTTTAGATAAAACAGGTACCATTACTGATGGCACCATGACAGTTAAAAGTATCATTGAATATAAAACAGATAGCAAAATGACATTGAAGAATATTGTATCTGCAATGCTTAATGCACAAAACGATGATAACTTAACCTCACAAGCATTAAAAGAACGTTTTGGTACGGCTAAACTCATTAGACATAAAGCGCTAATTCCATTTTCTAGTAGTAGAAAATTTAGTGCTGTACAGTTTGATCGTTACGGGACTTATGCGCTAGGTGCACCAGAATTTGTCTTAAAAGGTAATTTCGATAAAATCGCTGATGAAGTGACAAAACAATCAAAAGAAGGCTATCGAGTTTTAGTTGTTGGCTATAGTGAAGGTCATATTGACAATAGAGAAATTCAAGGTCAAGTTGAACCTATGGCTTTAATTATGATTGAAGATACCATTAGACCCGATGCGATTGAAACAATTAATTACTTTAAGGAACATAACGTAGAAGTTAAAGTCATTTCAGGCGATAACCCAATTACGGTATCTAGAATCGCAGAACGTGCGATGGTTCCTAATGCAAATCAATATATATCACTTGAAGGTATGAATGATAAAGAAGTGGTTAGAGTAGGCAGTCGTTATACAGTCTTTGGACGTGTTTCACCTCATCAAAAGAAACTCTTGATTGAATCACTTAAAAACAATGGTAGAACGGTTGCAATGACAGGTGATGGTGTCAATGACATCTTAGCACTTAAAGAAGCAGATACATCGATTGCGATGGCATCTGGTAGTGAAGCAGCTAGAAACGTGTCTCACTTAGTTTTACTAGATTCCAATTTCTCATCTATGCCAAAAGTTGTTTCTGAAGGTAGAAGAGTCATTAATAATGTTGAAAAAGTATCAACACTTTATTTAACAAAGACGATATTTACATTTTTATTAGCCATTATTGGTTTATTTAGAAATGGTGATTATCCAATCAGTAGTCCTAGTCAAATGGTTTTAATTGAAATGTTTGCGATTGGTATTCCATCATTCTTTATGGCCTTAGAACAAAATAATAAACAGGTTAAAGGTCGTTTCTTATTTAATATCTTAAAAGCAGCTATTCCTGGAGCGTTGGTTGTTGTGATCAACTCACTCATTATATTTGCTTTAAGTGGACCAGATTCTCTTAACATGAATAATGAAGTGATTTCAACACTCATTGTTTCATCTGCAACAGTAACAGCTCTTGCTGTTTTATATCGCGTTTCATTACCATTGAATGGATTAAGAACACTTTTATTTGTAAGTATGGTGACACTTGCACTGGTATCATATTTCTTAATTCCAGTCTTTGACTTTATTCCATTTTTCTATTTAGATAATAGTACAGCAACACAGTTAATTACACTTCCACAAGGTTTATTGTTACTTGTTTTAGCACAAGCTACACTCCCCATGATGTATGTTGTTTCACACATTTATGGTTGGATTAAATCTGGTATTGGATTTATCATTAATAAAATTGCAGAAATAGAATAAAAAAGAGCGCTTGTCGCTCTTTTCATCGTTTTTATCAAATAATTTTACGGATTATTTTTATAAGGTTTTATATGTTTGAGTTGGAGGATTTACTATGATCGTTTATGGAAAAAATGTCATTAGAGAAGCTGTCTTTGCAAAAAGAGCAATGTATAGTTTATATATTGACCAAAAATTTAATGATGAAAATTTCATCAGTTTTTTAAAAAAGCATCAGGTTAAGTTTGAATTCAAATCTAAAGATGAATTGTTTCAACTCAGTCAAACTAAAAATCATCAAGGGATTGTTGCTGATGTTAAAGCATACAGTTACCAGCCACTTGAGATTTTAAATGACAAAGAAACTTTGAAACAGGTCATTATTTTAGATAGTATTGAAGATCCACACAATTTAGGTGCCATTTTAAGATCTGCAGAAGCAACACAAATGGATGCTATTATTATTCCTAAAAAACAGCAAGTACCACTAAATGCGACAGTTGCAAAAGTTTCATCTGGCGCGATTGAACATGTACCCGTGATTGAAGTATCTAACATCAATCAAGCTATGGATTATCTAAAAAGTATTGGCTTTTGGATTGTAGGCACAGATGGACAAACCAATCACACGTATGATGATATGCCAAAAGATGTGAGTGTTGCAGTTGTTTTAGGTAATGAAGGCAGTGGTATGAGACCGCTCGTTAAAAAGAATTGTGATATGCTTGTTAAAATCCCAATGCATGGAAAAATCAATTCACTTAACGTCAGTGTTGCTGCAGCACTTATGATGTATAAAATGATTAATCGATGAAAAATGATTACGAACTTCTCTATTTAATTCGTGGCGAAAACGATCACATAGCACTTGAATATTTATATCATAAATATGAAAGGCTTATTTACAAAAATATTCATCTCCTCCACATTGATCACATTGAGCATGATGATTTTGTTCAAGAAGGTTTCCTCATGTTTTATAAAGCTGTTCAAACGTTTGATGAAAGCAAAAATAAAACATTTACAAGATACTTTGAACTTATTTTAAAAAGACATTTTTATCAGTTGGTACATAAGATTCCACCTTTTGTTTATGATGAATATATCATGCATCAACAACAAAGTTATTATATTGAAGAAGACTATACACCCTTTTTAGAAGATTGTTCTTTATTTGAACAAGAAGTATTTCAACTTTATTTTATTGAAAATAAAAGTGTTCAATATATTCAAAGTCTTAAAAATTGTTCAATCAAGCAAGTATATAATGCAATTTATCGTCTCAAAGAAAAATACAAAAAGTATGTTATAATGTAATAGATAGTTGACTATGCCTTTTTTAAGTGTTAAAATAACACTTGCAAAAGGCCACAAAGGTGGTTTTTTATATGCGAGAAAAAGTAACTTTAGTATGTACGAAATGTTTAAGCAGAAATTATACAACAACAAAGAATAAACAGACACAGACACAACGTTTGGAAATTAAAAAGTTTTGTCCTAAATGTAACGAACATACCATACATAAAGAAAGTAAGTAGGAGGCCAGACTATGGCAATTAAACAAAAACAAGAAGAACAACAAAGTAAATTATTAGAAGTTCTTACAACTGAATATCGTTGGGAAAATCTTTTATTAGGAGTTTTAGCAACGATTGCGATTTCAATTTCGTTAATGATTATTTCAGGTAATACACTTTTACAAATCAACCCTGATTTCCCTATTTTAGGTGAAGGTAATAATGGATTGATTTTTGCTTGGGTCTTATTTGCAATTTCTGCATTTGGTCTCATTCTCGTTTTATATCCTTTCTTTTTACCAGCAATTCCTGAAATTAAAAAGATTTCATGGGCTAAATGGCATAAATTCTTAGATAACTCAGTGAGAGTATTAGTGTTTTTAACAATCATTACTGGTTTCTTATTACTTTATAATTTCTTAATTGCTAAGTTAATCAGTGGATTACTTGGTGGTACTCTATGAGTCAAGGCGTAAGATGGTATATCATTCAAACATATTCAGGATACGAAAATGCTGTTAAGAAAGACTTAGAGCGTCGTGTTGAATCTATGGGAATGATGGATTTCATCTTTAGAATTATTGTTCCTGAAGAAAAAGTCATCGAAAAAAACGCTAAAGGTGAAGAAAAAGAAAAAGTAAAACAATTATTTCCAGGATATGTATTTGTAGAAATGCTTGTTACTGACGAATCATGGTTCGTTGTTAGAAATACACCACAAGTTACAGGGTTCTTAGGTTCATCAGGTGGTGGTGCAAAACCAGTTCCACTTGCACCAGATGAAATCAATGCAATTCTTCTTAAGATTGGTGTCATGAGTAAACCAACATTTGATCATTTGATTGGTAAGTTGGTTGAAGTGACAAGCGGATCATGGGAAGGCTTAAGAGGTGTGGTTGCAGCTGTTGATAATGATCAAGAAAAAGTTATTATTGACTTAGATTTATTTGGTCGTTCAACACCAACAGAAATTGATGCAACTGAAATTAAAGAAGTATAAACAAAAAGTCTCGCAAGAGACTTTTTTTATGCTTTTATGTCAAAATATATGGTTTGACCCAATATGTCTATAATAAAGGGGAACTTACTAGTTTCATCTAGTGTCATATGATTGTCTATTAAATGTGTTTTTAGTGCTTCAAATGCATCCTGAAGGATAGATATCTGATAACTTTGTAATCCTGCCTGAGAAACGTTTTTTAGATCTGCTTTTTGATTCCAAATATTTAATCCTAAATGATGATGATATCCTTTTGAAGATACAAAAAGCGCTTGGTTATAATAATTTTGGATGATATCAAAACCTAGTATGTCATCATAGAAATGTTTGGCACTTTCTAAATCTTTAACATAAAAATGAAGATGCCCGATGATGGTATTTGTATCAATCGGTTTAAGAATTTCATCAATCGTTAGGTGATAAAGATAATCAACATCAAGTGCTCGCGTATACATTTCAAGTTTTCCATGTGATCTTGGCCAATCTTTATCCTCAAGATCAAAATACAATTCAATACCATTGCCTTCTAAATCATTTAAATATAAAGCGTGACTCACACCGTGATCTGATGCGCCACTAAGTCTATATTTAGCACCTACCAATCTCTTTAAAACGCGGGATAATGCAAGTTCATTAGGGAATAGAAAGGCAACATGATATAACCCAAGCGTTTCTTCATGTTTGATCACATCTTTGTGAGTGATAAGTTCAATGAGTTCATCCTTTCCATTAGATGATAAACTTGCTTTTTGATCGGTTTTTGATATTAAAGAAAAACCTAAAATGTTTTGATAAAAATCTGTTTGCAGATCTAAATTCTTAACGAGCAATGTAATTTTATTAAAATAAGTTGTGTTATGATTGTGATATTTATACATACAAATACCTCCTGAATAATTTCATCATATCACACACTTACAAAAAGTAAGTTTTAAATACATTTAAACTTAAAAAATTACAAAAATTTAAGCATTACATATTGATTTTATATCTTTGAATGTTATAATAGATACGAAAATTGGAGGTAGTATTATGAAAATAGAAATTTGGTCAGATTTTGGTTGTCCGTTTTGCTACATTGGTAAAGCAAGATTCGAACAAGCACTAAATCAATTCGAACACAAAGACAGTGTTGAAGTTATTTATAAGGCATATCAATTAAATCCATACGCACCTAAAGAAATGAAAGGTAGTGCTGCTGAAGCATTTGCTCAAGGTCATGGTATGTCAGTGAGTCAAGCAAAAGATCGTTTTAAAATGTTTGTTGAAAATGCTAAAACAGTAGGATTAACATATAATTACGACATCATTCAAATGACAAACACATTTGATGCACACCGCTTAGCGAAGTGGGCAAATCAATTTGGGTTAGAACCTAAATTAACATCTCTATTAATGAAAGCTTACTTTACAGATGGTAAAAATGTTGCTGATTTAAACACTTTAGTTGATATTGCTAAAGAAGCTGGATTAAATGCGGATGAAGCAAAGAAAGTCTTAGAAGAAGGACAATATAAAGATCAAGTCGATGCTGAAATTAATGAAGCTAGACAAGTGGGTGTTCAAGGTGTACCATTCTTTGTGATTAACAGAAAATATGGTGTATCTGGTGCACAAGCAACAGAATACTTCTTACAAGCATTAAGACAAATTTATCAAGAAGAACAACCATTACAAAAATTAGAAGCTGATGATTCAGCAACTTGTGATCATGATGAGTGTGGATTCTAAAAATACGAATAAATGCCTATTTTAGGCATTTTTTTGTTATAATGAATCTATATGGGAGGTATTGAAATGAGACTTATTGCAAACGTTATATGGTTTATATTTGGTGGCTTTATTGCCGCATTATTGTGGTTTATCGCAGGTGTCTTATTGTCACTTACTGTGATTGGTATTCCACTTGGAGCACAAGCATTTAAATTTGCAAAACTTGTACTATTCCCTTTTGGTCAAAATGTTGATATCAACATTGAAAAACACCCAATTGCAAACATCATTTGGGCCATCTTATTTGGATGGGAAATGGCACTTGGTTACATCACCGTTGGTGTCGGATATTGTATAACAATCATAGGGATCCCCTTTGGTTTACAATGGTTTAAACTTGCATTATTAGCACTCTTACCATTTGGGGCAAAAATCAAATAAAAACTTCTTACGTAGTAGATTTTAAATTAAAATTGAAAAGTTATCGTTTTTGGTTGACATTAACACCTCTAAATGATAGAATATATTCGCGTGTGAAAGCACACCATAGTGGAAGAATATTTTCGTACCACATACTTATGTAAAGAAGGAGGTTGTGTTCATGGCAAAAAAAGTTGTAAAAGTCGTTAAATTACAAATCGCTGCAGGGAAAGCTAATCCAGCTCCACCAGTCGGTCCAGCACTTGGTCAAGCTCAAGTTAACATTCCAGCATTCTGTTCACAATTTAATGAAGCAACTAAAGATCAAATGGGTTTCATCGTACCAGTTATTATCTCAGTTTATGATGACCGTACATTTACATTTGTAACAAAAACCCCACCTGCAAGTGATCTTCTTAAGAAAGCAGCAAACATCAAGTCTGGCTCAAGCAATGCCAAAAAGACTAAGGTTGCTACAATTACTAAGGCTCAAGTTAAACAAATTGCAGAAACAAAGATGCCCGACTTAAATGCGTTTACTGTAGAAGCAGCAATGAAAATTATTGAAGGTACAGCACGTAATATGGGAATCGTAGTAGAAGAATAATTTAGATGATATCTATCTAAATTGTGGGAGGATATCCCGCTAGACCACATTTTAGGAGGAAGAAATATGAAAAGAGGAAAGAAATACCTTGAAGCAGCTAAATTAGTTGATAAACTTCATTTATATCCAATCAATGAAGCAACTGATCTAGTGAAAAAAACCTCATTTGTGAAATTTGATGCGACTGTAGAAGCAGCGTTTAGATTAAATCTTGATCCAAGAAAAGCTGAACAAAACTTAAGAGGCGCAATCGTTTTACCTCATGGTACTGGTAAAGTTTCAAGAGTTGTTGTTATCGCACAAGGTGACAAAGCTAAAGAAGCAAAAGATGCTGGTGCTGATTATGTCGGTGATGCAGACTTAATCCAAAAGATTTCTGAAGGATGGTTTGATTTCGATGTGATGGTAGCAACACCAAACATGATGGGTCAATTAGGTAAACTAGGACGTGTCTTAGGACCTAAAGGCTTAATGCCAAACCCAAAAACTGGTACAGTTACAATGGACGTTGAAAAAGCTGTTCATGAAATCAAAAATGGTAAAATTGAGTATAGAGTTGATAAGGTTGGTAACATTCATGCACCAATCGGTAGAGTTTCATTTACTAAAGAACAATTAGCTGAAAACTTAGTAACACTTTATCACCAACTTGTACGTATCAAACCACAAACAGTTAAAGGTACTTACATCAAAAATATCACAATTACATCAAGTATGGCACCTGGTGTAAAAGTTGATGAAGACTCTTTAAGAAATCTATAAACTTAAAGAATCTAAAACAAAATAAAAATAAATCTATACCATAGACAGTAGGTGCAATTGCTTAATTTCCTACCGAGGTGAAACTAACAATAGTTCTCTCTTTTGTCTTGGTATAAAAGAGAGATTTTATTTTATAAGGAGGCACTTTATGCAAAAAGCAAGTATTATCAAAAAAGCTGAGCAAGTTCAAGAATTACAAGATAAACTTGGACGCGCTGCCACAGTTGTTGCTTTTGATTATCCAGGTTTAACAGTGGAAGAATTCACTAAATTACGTGGTCAATTAAGAGAAGCAGACTGTGAAGTTGCCGTTTACAAAAACAACATTTCAAGAAGAGCATCTATCGCTGCTGGATACGAAGATTTAGCTGACTCTTTAGTCGGACCTAAAGCTTTAGCGTTAAGCTTTACTGATGTTGTTGCTCCTGCAAAAGTAATCTACGAATTTGCTAAAGAAAACAAAAACGTAGTGATGCATGCAGGTATCGTTGAAGGTAAAATTGCAAGCTTAGAAGTATTAAATGAATTAGCGACATTGCCATCTAGAGAAACTCTATTAACAATGTTAGCAGTAGGTATGTTAGCACCAGTTCGCGAATTAGCGGTTGGGCTTAATATGATTAGCGAAGAAGCGTAATTTAGGAGGAAATAAAAATGGCTAAAATAACAAAAGCAGATTTTATTGCAGCTTTAAAAGAAATGACTTTATTAGAAATCAAAGAATTAGTTGACGGATTAAAAGAAGAATTCGGTATTGACCCATCTGCAGTAGCAGTAGCAGGTCCAGCAGCTGGCGCAGGTGCTGCAGCAGTTGAAGAACAAACAGAATTCAACGTAATTTTAAAGAACTTTGGTACAAACAAAATTGCAGTTATCAAAGTTGTACGTGAAGTTACTGGTTTAGGTTTAGCAGATGCTAAAACATTAACTGAAACACCAGATGCAGTCGTAAAAGAAAAAGTATCTAAAGAAGATGCTGAAGCTCTTAAGACTCAATTACAAGATGCTGGTGCAACTGTTGAAGTTAAATAATTTCTAAAATTTAATGCGATAGACCTGAGAGATACTCTCGGGTTTTTTCGCTGTTATTCGGGGGATTCATGAGTCACTATTATTTAAATGATGAACAACTTAATCATGAGATCCAAGAAATTAAATTCAGTGTAGGAAAACATGTGATTATTTTAGATACAGACAGAGGTGTTTTTAGTAGAAATCAATTAGATTTTGGCACTCAAGTCTTATTGGAAAATATCGATTTTTCTGATGATTTTAAAACCATTATTGATATGGGATGCGGTTATGGTCCTATCGGTATATTGGCTGCAAAAACATGTCCAGATGCGCATATAATCATGGCAGATGTGAATGAAAGAGCAGTGCTTTTAGCGACTCAAAACGCAGAGAAAAATCAGGTAAAAAACACTGAAATTATGATCAGTTTTTTGTTTGAAAATATCAAGAAAAAAGCTGATCTCATTATATCAAACCCACCGATTAGAGCTGGTAAACAAACAGTGTTTAAACTCTATGAAGAAGCCTATCTAAATTTAAATGCAGGCGGTGTTTTTTATGCTGTTATTCAGAAAAAACAAGGTGCGCCATCCTCAGTTAAGAAACTTGAGGAAACATTTGGAAATTGTCAAGTTGTGACAAAAGAAAAAGGTTATTGGGTACTTTTAGCAGAAAAATAAAAAGATTTATTGACTATTTACAAAACATATGATAATATTATTAAATGCATAATAATGTGTTTATATATAAATATATATATAAAACATTGTAATTCCAGACGCGATAGGAGAGTGGATTATGGGATATAGAAACGTCAAGTATGGTAAGAAAGCAGAACGCAGAAATTTTTCTAGAATGCGCTATGATATTGACTTACCAGACCTCATCGAAATTCAAACAAAATCTTTTAATTGGTTCATTGAAGAAGGTATTAAAGAATTACTCGATGATATATCACCGATCGAAGGCCACAATGGTGATTTAAAATTATATTTTGAGGAACACTATTTATCTGAACCTAAGTATGACATTATTCAATCTAAATTACGTGATGTTAATTACGCAAAACAATTATCAGCACGTGTGAAATTGGAAAATGCGATTACTGGAGAAGTTAGAGAAAATGTAGTGTTAATGTGTGAAATCCCTTTTATGACTCCATCAGGGACTTTTGTCATTAATGGAGCTGAACGTGTAGTTGTATCCCAAATTATCCGTTCTGCAGGTGCTTATTTTACGAGCGAATTAGATAAGAAATTAAACCGTATCAAATTCTCAGCTCAAGTGATCCCAACTCGTGGGGCATGGTTAGAATATGAATTAGGTTCTAAAGACATCATGTATGCGAAGTTGGACAGATCTAAAAAAGTTCCAATGACAACAATGATGCGTGCTTTAGGTTTCCAAAAGAAGAAAGACATTTATGATGTTTTTGGAAAATCTAAATATATTGACGCAACATTTGAAAAAGATGACTCTAAAAACTCAGATGAAGCCATCGTTGATTTATATTCAAAATTAAGACAAGGTGAAAAAGTTCCTGCAGAAGCTGCAAGAGAATTTATTCGTATGCGCTTATTTGAAACACGTCGTTACGACTTGGCTGCTGTAGGACGTTATAAATTTAACAAAAAACTTGATGTATTAACTCGTATTGAAGGTCAATATACGGCTAAAGATATCATTGATCCAAATACTGGTGAAGTTTTAGTTGCTGAAAAGACTAAGATTACTAAAGACATCATTAAATTACTTAAAGATCATCGTGATGCACTTCGTACTGAAGTCATTGCAAAAGAAGATTCTTTACAAAATGAAACACCAGATGAAATCTTAGCGACTTATCTTCCAGATGGTGGCGATAAATTATACACGAAAGAAAACATCTTAAACTTACGTACAGGTGAAGTTTTAGTTGTTAAAAACACTGAAGTCAATGAAGAAGTGTTCTCAGTACTTAGAAAAAATAGATCTGCACTTGATGAAAAAGTAATTAAATATTTCTTTGGTGCTAAAGATGTTTTTGAAAAAGAAAAAGAACGTATGGGCGTTATTGTTGAAATGATCGAAGTCACAGTCAAAGATCCTGAAACTGAACGTATTTATCCTGTTAAAGTCTTAGGTAGTGACCAAAGAGAAACAAGAGAATACATCACATTATCAGATGTCGTTGCATCTATGAGTTATTATTTAAACTTATATGATGGTCTTGGATCAACAGATGATATTGACCATTTAGGTAATCGTCGTTTAAGACTCATTGGCGAATTATTAAAAAATCAATTTAGAATTGGTATTGCAAGAGCTGAAAAGAACATTAAAGACAAAATGTCTACAACAACGTTTGCTGATGCAACACCTTCAAATATTATTAACATGACACCACTTGCTGGTGCCATAAAGACTTTCTTTGGAAGTTCTCAATTATCACAATTCATGGATCAAATCAATCCACTTGCTGAATTAACGCAAAAACGTAGAGTATCAGCACTTGGTACAGGTGGTCTAGCTAGAGATAGAGCCGGTGTGGAAGTCCGTGACGTTCACAACTCTCACTACGGTAGAATTTGTCCAATTGAAACACCTGAAGGTCCTTCAATTGGATTGATCTCATCACTTGCTACATATGGTAAGGTTGATCAATATGGGTTTATTCAAACACCATACTTAATTGTTGATCGTAGCTCAGGTAAACCTGTGGTTACAAATCAATTTAAATATTTAACTGCAGATGAAGAATATGATGAAGTCATTGCTTCAGCAGCAACTGAATTAGCAGAAGACGGTGAAATCACAGATGAAAAAGTCATCGGTCGTCATCGTGGTGAGACTTCGATGTTTGAAGTTGAAGAAGTTACATTTATGGACGTTTCTCCTAAACAAATCGTCTCAGTTGCGACTTCAACAATTCCATTCTTGGAACACGATGATGCATCACGTGCTTTAATGGGCGCGAACATGCAACGTCAAGCAGTACCTCTACTTAAAACGGATTCTCCAATCGTTGGTACAGGTATCGAATATCGTGCAGCGAAAGACTCAGGTAGTACAGTAGTATCAGACGTAGAAGGTTTTGTTACTTTTACTGATGGTACGAAGATTACCATCACACCAAAGCCAGAAGAAAAAGTTATGGTTGGTAATAACGTATTATTTGATCCAGCGAAACCATTTGATTATGAAAGTGCACGCACTTTAGAATCTTATGGTATGGGTAATAGTAAAACATTCCCACTAATTAACTTCTTTAGATCAAATCAAGATACACTTGTCCTTCAAAAACCAATTGTTGGTGAAGGTGAATATGTTGAAGTTGGAGACATCATTGCTGATGGTCCATCAACAGATAAAGGTGAATTAGCATTAGGACGTAACGTCACTGTCGCATTCATGACATGGGAAGGTTACAACTATGAAGATGCTGTCATCATGTGTGAAGATTTAGTTAAAAATGACGTATATACATCCATTCATATCGATGAATATGAAATTGAAACAAGAGAATTAAAAACTGGTTCAGGTCGTGAAGAAATTACACGCGAAGTACCAAATGCCGGATATGAAGCTTTAAAGAACTTAGATGAAAGAGGTATTGTCATCCCTGGATCTGAAGTAAAAGAAGGCGACATTTTAGTTGGTAAGATTACACCAAAAGGTGTATTTGAACCAAGTCCATCTGAAAAATTAATTCATGCCGTTATCGGTGAAAAATCAAGAGAATATAGAGATTCATCACTTAGAGTTCCTCATGGTGGTGGTGGGGTTGTTCAATCCATCCAATATTTCTCTAAAAAGAATGGTGATGTTCTTCCATCAGGCGTTAATGAATCTATTAGAGTTTACGTTGCTAAAAAACGTAAAATTTCTGAAGGGGATAAAATGGCTGGGCGTCATGGTAATAAAGGGGTTATCTCTAAAATATTACCAAGAGAAGATATGCCATACATGGCTGATGGTACACCAGTAGATATCATGTTAAACCCACTTGGGGTTCCATCACGTATGAATATTGGACAAATTCTTGAAATCCATTTAGGTATGGCTGCTAAACGCTTAGGTGTTAAAGTTGCAACACCAGTATTTGATGGTGTTGATGATGAAGACTTAAAAGCAATCATGGCAGAAGCTGGATTAGATCCAGATGGCAAGACAACATTATATGATGGTCGCACAGGACAACCTTATGAAAATAGAATTTCAGTAGGTGTTATGTACATGATTAAGTTATCTCACATGGTTGATGATAAACTTCATGCAAGATCTGTTGGACCATACACACTAGTTACACAACAACCAATGGGTGGTAAAGCTCAAAATGGTGGTCAACGTTTCGGGGAAATGGAAGTTTGGGCATTATATGCTTATGGTGCTGCACATACATTACAAGAAATGTTAACTGTTAAATCTGATGATATGCTTGGTAGAAATAAAGTTTATAGTGCGATTACGCATGGTAAAGGTATTCCAGAAGCAGGTATTCCAGAATCATTTAGAGTATTAACCAAAGAATTACAAGCCCTTGGTCTATATGTAGAATTAATCGATGCTGAGACCGGCGAAAACGAAACTGAGAAATCATTAGTCGATCAATATGCAAGTAAATATCAAAAAGGAGGGTTTCGTTAATGGCTAAAGAAAAATTAACACTTCGTGTTGAATCTTTAAAATTATCAGATGATGCATTAAATCAATTGAAACTCTCTGGTATTGATCAATTAGAAGATTTTAACACATTTAATTTAAAAGAATTACAAATGTTATTATCTTCAAGCTTTGATGAAATCAAATCAGTTTTAAGACGTTATGCATTACCTAGACCACTAGAAAACATTGGTTTAAGCAGTGAAGTTATTGACGTATTAAACGAACATGGTATGCATGATTTGGTTGAATTTTTAGAATATGACCGTCATAGCTTATATCACTTATTTGAAGAAGATGAATTCTTAAGACAAGAAGTGAATCAAGCATTAGAATTTTATGGTTTTGATGCACTAAAAGAACATGCACATCATGAGTTAGAAACAGAAGATATCCCAGCAGAACTTGTTGCTCATGTTGAAGTTGAACATGCACTAGATATGGATTTATCAGATCGTATCCATCGTGAAATTCCTGCAGTTCGAAAAGGTTATGGTAGTCGAACATTCTCACATTTTAAAATTCGTCTTGCATCACCTGATGAAATCAGACAATGGTCATATGGTGAAGTTAAAACACATGAAACAATCAACTACAGAACTTCTAAACCTGAAGTTGGTGGATTATTCTGTGAAAGAATTTTTGGTCCTACAAGAGATTACCAATGTGCTTGTGGTAAAAAACAAAGCGGTAATAAAGGCCAAATCTGTCAAAAATGTGGTATTGAAATCACTGAATCAAAAGTACGTAGAGAACGTATGGGACATATTGAGTTAGAAGCACCAGTTGTTCATACTTGGTACTTAAAAAACTCACCTTCTAGACTT
Source organism: Acholeplasmataceae bacterium (assembly GCA_963667565.1). Lineage (GTDB taxonomy): Bacteria > Bacillota_I > Bacilli_A > Acholeplasmatales > Acholeplasmataceae > WOFB19. Next base: position 78,722 of record OY763415.1, read on the forward strand.
GCCATCCTTTTAGGTATTAAAGCGAAAGCATTAGAAGAAGTTGTTTACCATGCATCATATATCGTGACGGATCCAGGATCTGCACCACTTGCTAAAAAACAAATCTTATCTGAACAAGATTATTCTATGTTAACTGAAAAATATTGGAACAAGTTCACTGCCTTAACAGGTGCTGAAGCGGTTAAAAAATTGTTACAAGAACTTGATTTAGATAAAGAAGTTAAATCATTACGTAAAAAGTTAAAAACATCATCTAAACAAAAACGTGATCGCATCATAAAACGTTTAGAAGTTGTTGAAGCATTCAATAATTCTGATAACAAACCAGAATGGATGGTTATGGATGTCATTCCTGTCATTCCACCAGATTTAAGACCCATGGTTGCACTAGATGGTGGCCGTTTTGCGACAACTGACTTAAATGACTTATACCGTCGTATTTTAAATCGTAACAATCGTTTAAAGAAACAAAAAGAACAAATGGCTCCAAGATTAATTACTAAGAATGAAAAACGTATGTTACAAGAAGCTGTGGATGCATTATTTGATAATGCGAAACGTGGTAAAAAAGCAGCAGTAGAAAGAAACCGTCATTTAAAATCATTATCTGATATGTTACGTGGTAAACAAGGACGTTTCAGACAAAACTTACTTGGTAAACGTGTTGACTACTCAGGTCGTTCAGTTATTATTGTTGGACCAGACTTACAAATGTATCAATGTGGTATCCCAAGAGAAATGGCGATTACATTATTTAAACCATTCGTTTTAAGAGAATTACAAAGATTATCTGGAAATGAATCTAGTTCAAAGAAAAATGCAAACGCTAAATACGAAAAGATGGACGATGATGTTTGGGCAGCTTTAGAAAAAGTGGTAAGAGAACATCCAGTGTTATTAAACCGTGCACCTACATTACATAGATTAGGTATTCAAGCATTTGAACCTAAATTAATTGATGGTAAAGCGATTCGTCTTCACCCACTTGTTACACCAGCGTTTAACGCTGACTTTGACGGTGACCAAATGGCTGTTCACGTGCCTCTATCAAATGAAGCACAAGCAGAAGCAAGACTTTTAATGTTAGCTTCTAACAACATCTTAAATCCAAAAGATGGTAAACCAGTTGTTACACCTTCACAAGATATGGTTTTAGGTAACTATTACTTAACGATTGAAGAAAAACGTGATAAACAATTTCATGGTTATCGCAGTGAAATTCGTTTAGAAGAACATTTAAATAAACATCGTAACGAAGGACATTTCTTCTTTGATTTTGATGAAGCACAACTTGCCTATGATCACCAAGAAATTGGTCTTCATACAAGAATCTTAATTGATCCAAATAGTATCAATCAAGAATTTAGTGAAACTCAAAAGAATAGTTATTTAGTCACAACTTTAGGTAAACTTATATTTAATAGAATTTTACCTGAATCATTCCCATATTTAAATGAACCAACAGCGCAAAACTTAGAAGTTGCTACACCTGATAAGTACTTTATGCCTAAAGGGACAAACCCTAAAGAATTTTTAGAAAAATTAGATGTACCTTCACCATTTAAGAAGAAATTCTTATCACAAATCATTGCTCAAGTCTTTAAACAATTACACATCTCAGAAACATCTAAGATGTTAGATAGATTAAAAGACTTAGGATTTAAATATTCAACCGTTGCTGGTATTACAGTTTCATTTGCTGATATCAATGTATACTCAGGTAAACATGATCGTATCGAAAAAGCGAATGAAAAAATTGATCAAATCAACAGTTGGTATGATGAAGGTTGGTTAACTGACCAAGAGCGTAAAGATCTTGTTATTAAAGAATGGCAAGTTGCCAGAGACGATATCCAAACAGGCTTAATGGCTGAGTTTGATAAAGATAACAACATCTATATGATGAGTGACTCTGGAGCGCGTGGTAACGCATCAAACTTCTCACAATTAGCAGGTATGCGTGGACTTATGAATAACCCTAAAGGGGATATTATTGAAGTTCCAGTACAAGCGTCATTTAGAGAAGGCTTAACAGTATCTGAATTCTTTATCTCAACGCATGGTGCGAGAAAAGGTTCTACCGATACAGCGCTTAAAACCGCTGAATCAGGCTATTTAACAAGAAGACTTGTAGACGTTTCACAAGATGTGATTGTTGTTGAAGAAGATTGTGGTACTGAACGTGGTGTCATAATGAAATCTGTTGTTGAAGATGGTACAAAAGAAATTGTTCCATTATATGATAGAATTGTTGGACGCTTTGCATCAAAAGATGTTATAAATCCAAAAACTAAAGAAGTGTATGCAAAGAGAAATGATTTAATCACTGAAGAAATGGGTGCGAAAATCATTGATGCAGGCATTACTGAAGTTGAAATTAGAAGTAATTTAACATGTAATTCTGATAATGGTGTTTGTGCGAAATGTTATGGTAGAAACCTAGCAACAAACACAAGAGTTGAAGTTGGTGAAGCTGTAGGGGTTGTCGCTGCACAATCTATTGGTGAACCAGGTACTCAGTTAACCATGAGAACATTCCACACCGGTGGGGTTGCTTCTGCATCAGATATTACACAAGGTCTTCCACGTATTCAAGAGCTTTTCGAAGCTAGAAACCCTAAAGGTAAAGCGGTGTTAACTGAAGTTGATGGTAAAGTCAAATCAGTTGATCGTCAACGTGGTGGATTATCAGTTGTTACCATTACTGACAATGATGAAAAAGAATATAAATACACGATTGATGCGAATGTCGAATCATTAGTGAGAAAAGGTTCTGCTGTTAAAGCTGGTCAAAGATTAACAATGGGTTCTATCAATCCAAAAGAATTGTTAAGAATTGTCTCTGTAGATGCTGCTGAAACATATATTCTTGAAGAAGTTCAAAAAGTTTATCGTGCACAAGGTGTAGAAATTTCAGATAAACATATCGAATTAATTATTCGTCAAATGTTAAGACGTATTACTGTCATCACAGAAGGAGAAACTGAGTTATTACCAGGTACTGAGGTATCAGTTTCAGAATTCAAACGTGAAAACATGAAAGCTTTCAAAGCTGGTAAACGTCCAGCAGTAGGTCGTCCAATCTTATTAGGTATTACAAGAGCATCACTAAGAAGTGATTCATTCTTATCTGCAGCATCATTCCAAGAAACAACTAGAATCTTAACGGATGCAGCAATTAGAGGTAAAGTTGATGAATTACATGGCTTAAAAGAAAATGTTATCATCGGTGGATTAATTCCAGCTGGTACAGGTATTTTAAGAGATACACATTTTGCTTATGATCGTTCTAATGCTTATAGTGAAGAAGATGATGATCAAATGGAAGATTACGGATTCTAATTAAATCAGTAAAGCACCTTCAATTGAAGGTGCTTTTTTTATTTGACAATCTATAATGATGAGACTATAATAACAAGTAAATATACAATGAAAATATCTTTTGGGAGGGACACTATGAAGAAAAAGAAGAAGGTTTTTATTATTTTAGGCACAATGATTCTCGTGTTTTTTTCAATGTTTCTTACTGATTATATAAGAGTAAAAAATGTAGCAGCACCTATATTTGCCATTCGAATATCTGATGATAATACGAATGATAAAGTTTATTTAGGGATGTTATACTTTGTTCAATATCATCAAGAATACCAAAGTGTATCACCAGAAGATCCACCAGCTGATGATATAATAATTGTGACTTATGAAATATATCCTTGGTGGGATAAACTAGATCATCCATGGCCATAAAATAAATGCTAGCAAGAAAAAGACTACTTGACAATGATATGTATAAAACAAGCTAAAAAATAGTAATATCCTTTATCAGATGTCACATTCGTGTTATGCTATCTTTATATAAAGGAGATTTATCATGGCAGATTTCTTTTTACACGCACAACTTATTGAAGATATTTATAACGCACATCAAACCTATAAGCACTTAGAAGTTGCTAAAATAGGTGCTCAAGGTCCTGATCCTTTTTATTATGTCATAAAAAAGGGGATATCTGCATCATCACATATGCTTGCAGATTTAATGCATGATGAAAAAATCAATGATTTTTTAATTGCGCTTACAGATGAAGTGAAAACACAAAATGATGAACTATTAAAAGCATATCTCATCGGTTTTATAACACACTTTATATTAGATGTGAATATTCATCCATATATCTATTATTTCACTGGTGAATATATCGAAAGTGAACTTAAAACACATATATATAGAGGATATCATTTAAGATTTGAACGTAGCGTCGATATTTCATATATTAGACATAGATATCAAAAAAATCCAATTGATTTTCATTTAAGAAAAAGAATTGTACCATTAAAAGAAGTTCCAAATCAAATTTTAGAACTTCACAAAAATGTTGCATTAAAGATCTATGACCAAAAACATGCTGATATGAAATTCGATTCTGGATATCATACGATGAGAGTATTGCTTAAACTCTTCATCAAAGATGTTACAGGATTAAAAAAAGTAGTGTTATCGATTGCTGATATGTTTTCAAAAACTTCCCCTATTTTCCTAAAAGATTATCCATATCACAAAAAAGATAGATCATATGATTATTTAAATTTAAGTCATCATCCGTGGCATCATCCAATCACAAACGAGACATATACATTAAGTGTTCTAGATATTTATGATCAAGCGTATAAAGAAGCAGATGACACCATCAAAGAAGTGCTTGCATATTTAGATGGTAAAGATGTTGATCTTAAACGTCTATTTAAAAATAGGTCGTTTAATTCAGGATTTGACACATCAAAAGAAAGAACGATGAAATACTTTAAGTTATTTGACAAAAAATAAAGCATTCAAATGAATGCTTTTTGTTTGTAGTTATATAATTTTTTTTATTAAGTTAGTTCTTTTTGTTTTGGATGTACAAAGAATAATAAGATTGCACTTAGTATCAATGGTGCTACCAAAGTTAAGACTGCATTGTTAATGCCAATGGATGTGATAAATATACCTAATAAGAAAGGACTAAATATACCTGAAAATCTACCGAATACACTAAAGAATCCAAAGAATTCATTAGCTTTATCTTTTGGAAGCATTTTTGCAAAGTAGCTTCTAGAAATGGATTGAATACCACCTTGAGCACTACCGACTAAAACACCAACGACCCACATGAGATATGTGGTTTCTTCATGTATAAATGATGTGATCACAATGGTGATGATGTAGATGATAATGCCATAATAAATCATGACTTTACCGCCAAATTTATCAGCTAGTCTACCATAAATAATGGCACTTGGGAATGCGACTAATTGAACAAGAACAACGACACCTAATAAGACAGAAACACCAACTTCAAGTTCAGTACCTATGGTTGTTGCTAAACGAATGACTGTGTTAACGACATCGTTATAGAAAAGATAAGCAATCATGAAAATAAAGATTGAGCGATATTTTCTAACATGAGAGAATGTTTGACCTAAACTCTTAAATGCATCTTTAATAGGTGTAGGTGATTTTTCAAGATTATATGTTTGTTCAACATCTTTAAGTAGTGGAAGAGAATAATAAAACCACCAAATGAGTGCGACAACAAATGCAAATGCAACTGTTATGTATTCATAACTTGCATCTAAAATACCAAAAGTGACTAAAGCATAAGGTATAATAGCAACCGCAAATGGAATCATGGATCCGATATATCCCCATGCATATCCTTTTGAACTTACCTCATCCATGCGATCTTCTGTTGTCACATCCATTAAAAATGCATCATAGATCACATTAGTTAATGAATAACCAATACTTGAGATAATAAAGAATGCAAGAAGTGACACAACTTCTAATCCTGGAATGACCAGTCCTAATCCACCAACAAGTCCTAAGACTAAAAAGATTTTAAAGAATTTCATCTTATGACCACGGTAATTAGATAAAGCACCGATAATCGGTGATATTAACGCAACCGTAAGTGCGATACCTGCAGTAACAAATGCGAAGATTTGAGTGCGGTTTTCTACATTAGCAGCAATGCTTTGATAATAAATAGGGAATAATACAGTAATAATTGTTAAGATGTATGCTGAATTGGCAATGTCATATAATACCCAGCTACGTTCTTTTTTTGATAAACCTTTAAGTTTAAACATGAATTTCTCCTTATGAGATATATTTTTTATAAGTTCATTATAAGTGATTCAAAGCGTGTTACATGATAAGTTTTCAAACAATTTACTTAAGCACTAAGTAGTGCTTTTTGTTTTCTATATCTTCTAAAGTCTCTAATGAAAAATGGAATATAGAAAAGATGGAAGAAGATGGGAATACCAAAGATAAGTAAGTTTAACACGTACCATGGCCATTCACCAAATAAATCAAATGCAGTACCTTCACCAGGTTTACCCATTAAATATAAATAATTTCCACCTGTAACTAAATTAACTAAAAACATGACAGCTGCAATACCTACTAATGCGATAAAGTTATTTAAGAGTAAACGATATCTCATATTTTTTTGGAAATTATAAACAAAAAGTAAGACAGTAAAATTAATTAAAATCATGCCATGTGAAAAGAAGAATTGAAAATAACGATAATGAGGAAACCCTAAATTCTCTTCAATTGCTGGTGTTAAAATAGCCATAGTTGCACCAATCATCATGATAAAGAAAACATTTTGAAATACTTTTTCGTTTTTGGTGATAAGGAGGTAAGCAGAAGTTAAAACACCAAGACCACACAATTGTAATGGAAGTGATGTAGCAATTTCCCATTGTCCTAAAACAATTCTATAAATGTTTAATGACAATTCTTGACCAAGTGTTAAACCTGCCAAGATGTAAGTGAATAAAGTTAAATGTTTCCACGATCTAAGTTTGTCTTTATAAAATATAATTAAGAAAATAAAAAAGAAAACAACTAATACAGGAATCAAATGATAAATCGTGTAAGATTGGAACGTATTAGCAAGTGATGGATCAAACATGATATTCTCCTTTAGTTTGAAGTTAAAAGCATTTGATTCAATTATAAAGGAAAGTAAATTAAAAAACAATCACTGATATGATTTTATCCATAAATGTAGATAAAACGATACGTATAAAGATATACTTTTAAATTACATTTAAAAAAGTAAATCATCATAAAAAGAGGCTATCGTGTTATAATGATTGATGAAAAGACGAAAGGATTTAAGTTATGAAAAAAGTTATTGTTGTTGGTGGTGCGGTGATTGATATCTTTGCACAACCCAAAGATAAATTTATTATGCACGATTCTAATCCAGGATACTTAAAAAAATCATTAGGTGGTGTGGCAAGAAATATTGCAGAAAATCTTGCAAGATTAGATATTGATACAACCCTAATTACTGTGATTGGTAAAGATGATGGTAAAAAATTGATTATGCAAAATGCACAAGAAGTGATGCTAAAATTATCTTCAGTACCTGTTCATCAAACACCTACATATCTATCAATCTTAGATGATCAAAACGATATGGTAGCTGCGATCGCAGATATGGATGAAATTGAATTACTATCAAAAGATGATATTAAAAAAAGAGATGTGATCTTTCAAAATTCTGATTACATTGTTTTAGATACTAATCTTAAAAAAGAGACGATTGAACATATTTTAAAAACATATCAACATAAAGAAATTTATGTTGATGTGATATCATGTCAAAAGGCAGAAAAAATTAAATCGTTATACCGTTATATTTATGGTATTAAATTAAACTTATTAGAAGCAAAATATTTAAGTGGAATGGATAAAGAAGATATACAAACCATTGCTAAATATTTTATTGCTCAAGGCGTCAAAGAAGTCTATATTACTTTAGGCAAAGATGGATCACTTTATATGAGTAAAAATCAAATGATCAAATCCATGTCTCATAAAGTTGAAGTGTCGAATACAGCAGGTGCAGGAGATGCATTTTTAGCAGGTGTTATATACGCTAAAGTTAAAGGTTATGATCCTGTGATTTATGCACAAAAAGCTGCTATTTTAACACTTAAATCAGAAAAAGCTGTGAGTGAACTTATGAATGTGAAAAATTTGGAGGATACAAAATGAACCCTATGATAGAGATTAACCAAAAAGTATTAGATGCTTTAGATGCACAAAAAGCGGTTGTCGCTTTAGAATCAACGATTATTTCTCATGGAATGCCATATCCTGAAAATGTAGAGATGGCAAGAAATGTTGAAAAGATTATTGAAGAAGAAGGTGCAGTACCTGCAACTATCGCAATCATTAAAGGTGTGATTAAAGTTGGTTTAACAGATGAAGAACTACTTTATTTAGCACAAGCCAAAGATGTTGTTAAAGTGAGTAAAAGAGATTTTGGATATGTCATATCACAAGGTTTAACAGGTGCTACTACGGTATCAGCGACCATGTTAGTTGCTAAAATGGCAGGTATTAAAGTGTTTGCTACTGGTGGTATAGGTGGTGTGCATCGTGGTGCAGAAACATCATTTGATATTTCTAGAGACTTAGAAGAACTTGCTTCACAAGAAGTTTGCGTTGTATGTGCTGGTGCCAAGTCAATTCTTGATTTAGGTTTAACTAAAGAATATTTAGAAACCAAAGGTGTTGAATTACTAGGTTATCAAACAAAAGAACTTCCTGCTTTTTATACAAGAGAAAGTGGATTTGAAGTTGATTATGATATGCAAAATCCAAAAGATATCGCAAAACTTATGAAAGCAAAATGGGATTTAGGATTATCAGGTGGCATGGTTGTCGCAAATCCTATTCCTAAAGCATATAGTCAAGATAAAGATAAAATGGATAAAGTGATTCAAGAAGCATTAGACAAAGCTGATGAACTACATGTTAAAGGTAAAGATATCACACCATTTTTATTAGATTACATTAAAACAAATACAAAAGGTGAGAGTTTAAAAGCTAATCTTGAATTGGTATTTAATAATGCTAGACTCGCAGCACAAATCGCAAAAGCATTTGAATCATTAACATAAACAAAAAAGCCGGAAATCCGGCTTTTGTTTTTGATATTGATTTTATATTAGTTAAAAGAGAGAGACTAATAAGATATTTAAGGATAGGAAAGAAGAAAATTTTAATCAATATCACTTAGTTAGTTGTTTGGTTTACATGCTTATTATAGCACTCTGTTTTCATCTATAAAAGCAAAATAACTGTTATTACATAAGTTCACATAATGTTGACATAATATGCATTATTTAATCACTGTTGGTCGGTAATACTTTGTTAAAAAAAGTAAAATGAACATTTCAATTTTATCGCCTTTTATTGACATTTCAGGGTTACTCGGTTAATATATGTTAGAATACAAAAAGAGAGAAAATGATTCGAGGGACTACTTATGGATTTATTTAATAAGTGCTTTCAGTATAAAACTGCTGAAATCGCCAAAAGTGAAGGATATTATCCTTATTTCCACGTATTAGAATCTAAGCAAGATACGGTTGTTGAAATGGAAGGCAAACGTATGATCATGATTGGGTCTAATAACTACTTAGGACTTGCATCACATCCCGATGTGATCAAAGCAAGTGTTGATGCTACAAATCATTATGGTACCGGCGTATCTGGATCTAGATTTTTAAACGGTACATTAACTTTACATACACAATTTGAACAAGAAATGGCTGAATTTCTAAATAAGGAAGCAGTCACGATTTTTTCTACTGGTTTTCAATCAAATTTAGGTATTATTTCAGCCATTGCTGGTAGAAATGATATTATCTTTTCTGATAAAGAAAATCATGCAAGTATTTATGATGCGATTAAATTAAGTTATGCAGAAGTTGTTAGATATAATCATAATGATATGCAAGACTTAGAGAATAAGATTGCTAAAGCAGATCCAAATAAAGGATTTTTAATTGTTACTGATGGCGTATTTTCTATGAGTGGTGATATTTGTAACTTACCTGAAATTGTTAGAATTGGTAAGACTTATGGTGCACGCATTATGGTAGATGATGCGCATGGCTTAGGTGTCATGGGTGCTCATGGTAGAGGTACTGCAGAACATTTTGGATTAGAAGATGAAGTTGATATTTATATGGGTACATTCTCTAAATCACTAGCAAGTCTTGGTGGATATGTTGCTGCTCAAAAAGAAGTGGTTGAATATATCAGACATAATTCTAGACCATATATTTTCTCAGCTGCTATTCCTGCTGGAAATGTCGCATCAGCACTTGAAGCATTACGCATTTTAAAGAAAGAACCAGAGCGTGTTAAAAACTTAAATGATATTGCAGATTATATGAGAGCTGCACTTAAAAAACGAGGTTTAGAGTTAAGAGAATCTTCAACACCAATTATTCCAATTTTTACATACACGCCAATTCGTACGATGGTCGCATGTAACATGCTATTTGAACGTGGTGTATATGTTAATCCAGTGATTCCACCAGCAACTCCTATTGGTGAATGCTTGATTAGAACAAGTTATACATCAACACATACGAAAGAACTTATGGATGAAGCAGCAGATAAAATTGCTGAAGTCTTAGAGTTACTAAAGGATATGAAAGAATAATGAATAAAGTCATTGTTATTACTGGAGCATCTAGTGGTATCGGATTTGAGACTGCTTTATTGCTTGCTAAAAAAGGATATCAAGTCTATGGTATTTCTAGATCTAAAATTGATCATGAACTTATCATGAGCAAACAAGCAGATGTGACAGATATGAACCAATTAAATCAAGTGTTAAAAGAAATCCATGAAGAAACTGGGCGAATTGATACCATTATTAATAACGCTGGAATGGGTATCAGTGGAAGTGTAGAATATACTTCTATAGAGGATTTATCCTATATTTTAGATGTAAATTTAAAAGGTGTTGTTTATGGATGTCAAGCTGCACTGCCTTATTTAAGAGAAACCAAAGGTAAGATCATTAATGTTGGTTCGGTTGCAGGTACACTTGCAATTCCATTCCAATCGTTTTATAGTGCATCTAAAGCAGCTGTTGAAGCTTTTTCTGATGCATTATCCATTGAAGTTAAACCTATGGGTATCAAAGTATGTACGGTGCTTCCTGGAGATATTAAAACCGGATTTACAAAAAACAGAAGAAAAAACGCATTTGAAAGCGAACTTTATGAAACGCGTGTATTAAAGTCAATTGGTGTCATGGAAAAAGACGAACAAAATGGTATGTCTAGTCAATATGCAGCTAAAGTCTTCTTAAAACTTGTTAAAAAGAAACAAATGCCATTAGTTAAAACCATCGGTTTTAAATATAAAGTATTTGTTTTTCTTCAAAAAGTATTACCAAAACGTATGGTTGTCTTTATTGTTGGACTTTTGTACGGATTTAATAAAGATTAAAAAGCCGATTGGCTTTTTTTTATCTTTATATGATAAAATAGTAAATAAAATTAAAGAGGTGCCATATGAAAAAGCAATTACCAAAAAGATCAGAAGTTGATCCATTATTAACTTGGGATGTAAACCAGTTATTTGAAACTGAAGAAGCATATGAAAAAGCATTAGAAGAAACAGCATCATTAGTTGATGTATTTGCTAAGACATATGAACATAAATTAAATGAACCTGTGATTATTAACAAAGCATTAGATGAACTTAAGAAGATTCAAGAAAATTTTGTTGTTTTATCGTCTTATCAATCATTGCAATCATCTGGCGATTCAACAGATGAAAAGAATCAAATGAGAAGTGGAAACTTTATGATTAAGTTTCAAAAGATGGTACAAAAATTAACATTTGTTACTGTTGAACTTAATTTAGTCGATTTAGAAGTTTTAAAAGAAGCACAAAAATTAAGTGTAGAAAATGCAAATCATTTAGAAGATATCATTTTAGAAAGACCACATATTTTATCGCCAGATGCTCAAAAAGCAGTCGTTGCACTATCTCAAACATTAAATGCAGCGTATCCTAACTATCAAAGATTTAAGTTAGCGGATATGAAGTTTGCAGATTTTGAAGTTGACGGTATCATGCATCCTAATTCATTTACTTTATTTGAAAACGAATGGGAATATGAAAAAGATGCTAAAGTTAGAAGAAAAGCTTATGAAACATTTTATCAAACGTTAAGTCAATATCAAAATGGACTTGCTAATAATTATCAAGCACATGTTCAAAAAGAAAAAGCACTTGCATCATTGACTGGATTTGATTCAGTGTTTGATTATCTACTTTTTGATCAAAAAGTAGGTAAAGATATGATGGATCGTCAAATTGATGTCATCATGGAAAAATTGGCACCTGCGATGAGAAAATATGCAAAATTACTTCAAAAAATTCATGGATTAGATAAAATGACTTATGCCGATTTAAAGATTGCAGTTGATCCAGAGTTAGAACCTAAAGTCACAGTAGAAGATGCTAAAACATATATTTTAGAAGGACTTGCAAAACTTGGTCCTGAGTATTTAGATATTGCAAGACGCTCATTTGATGAAAGATGGATTGATTTCCCTCAAAATATTGGTAAATCTACGGGTGGTTTTTGTGCATCACCTTATGGGAAAAACTCATTCATTTTAATTAATTGGAATGGACAAATGGATGAAGTGATGGTATTAGCACATGAGATTGGTCATGCAGGACATTTCCAATATGCGAATGCCAATCAAAATATCTTTAATACAAGACCTTCCATGTATTTTATTGAAGCACCATCAACAACCAATGAACTCATCATGGCAAGACATTTAATTAAAAACACCAAAGATAAGAGATTGAAACGTTGGATTTTATCAGTGATGATTTCAAGAACTTATTATCATAATTTTGTTACTCATTTATTAGAAGCTGCTTACCAAAGAAAAGTATATGAAAAAGTTGATTTAGGTCAACCCTTATCAGCCAGAGTATTAAATGATTTAAAACTAAGTGTTTTAAAACAATTTTGGGGAGATGAAGTTGAGATTCCAGATTATGCAGGACTTACTTGGATGAGACAACCACATTATTTTATGGGATTATATCCATATACTTATTCAGCAGGGTTAACTATTGGTACAGTTGTATCGGATAAGATTTTTAAAGGTGAGTTAGATCCTAATGAATGGATTAAAGTTTTAAAAGCTGGTGGTACAAAATCACCTCTTGAATTAGCTCAAATGGTTGGTGTGGATGTGTCTACTGAAGAACCATTAATTAACGCGATTAAGTTTATCAGCGATACTATTGATGAAATTGAAACATTAACAAAAGAACTATAACATATGATAACCACTCAAAAAGAGTGGTTTTTTATTTATATTATGTATTATAGGACATATCCGCCCTGTTTTCATATAAGAATTCAAATTATAATAGAAATATAAGACACCAATGACATCTGCATACACATTTTTTTGGAGGGACAAAGAAATGAAAAAAATGTTTAAAGCGTTTGATTCTTATGAAATCAGAAGTATGGTAAAAAGAATGGAACGTCGAGAAAAAATCATCGCAATCATCTTGTTATTCGCGATGATTTTAAGCATGATACCTTATCAGGTATTTGCAAAAACAGAAGATGTATCACATCAAGAAAGTGAAGTCAGCCAAGAAGAACATACATACAGTTATGATGTAGCAAGTAAAGATATACCTATAGTTGCAAAAGATACATCAAAAAGAACAATCAATGAAAAACACTTTAGAAAAGAAGATGGCACATATGAAGTTGCTATCTATGATGGTGCTGTTCATTATTACTTACATATGATACTCCATTTGTAGTCCATCCTTCACCTCCAAATTCAAATCCATTATTGGTAACTTGATTATATCTATTCTCATTAAATCCATTATTGATTTGAATGTTATCAAAATATACTGTAGATATAGACATATCAATATAACGATCAAGGTGTAAGAGTATCAAAAGAAACCAATACACATCAGTATGAGTACATTGTTGATGGATATTTAGTGCTTGTTGAAATCATTGATGGTACTAGCTATATCTATTATACATATGATGTTGATGGTACATTGATTAGTATGAATTACCAAGGTGTTGAGTATTACTATATGAGTAATTTGCAAGGTGACATCATTGGAATGATAGATGGATCAGGAAATATCGTGGTAAAATATAGTTATGATGCATGGGGTAATATCTTATATCAATGGACATCCATTACTAACTTAGATGATATCAATCCATATCGATATAGAGGATATCGATATGACGAGGAAACAAATCTATATTATTTAAATGCAAGATATTATGATCCATCCATAGCAAGATTTATATCAGCAGATGATGTAAGTTTTATATCAGATGATCAAGCATCAAGTATTAATTTATATGCATATACTCTCAATAATCCGGTGATGGGTTATGATCCTTATGGGACATTTGATTGGGCAAGAATACTTTTGGCAGCGGGAATAGTAACTAGTGGTGTTGCATTATTAGTTATAGGGTGTGGAATTTTAGGATTCGGTGTTTTATATTTTGCTGCAGTTGCTATAACAACAGTCGTTAATGCTGCCAGCGCACTAACTGAAAAAGTAGTTGTTATGGATTTATCAATAACAGGGAATAATCCAAATGGAACAAACTTGAAGATTGGACTTTCTTTCATTGTTGACTATGATGATTTAAATATGGAAGGTTATTTTCATAGTGGAGTAGTAATTGGAAATTCTTTTGGACCCACATTTTCTGTGGGAGTAGTTACAAACTATGCTGGTGAAGGATCTTATGCGGGATATTTTGTTGGTACAGGTGGGAGTTTAAATGGATATGGTGCTGAAAAAAGTATAGATCCAACTGGTGGTCATAATGCTGTTGGTGCTACTTCAATGACTTTTTCATTATTACCATTTCAAACTAGAAATGGAGCAGCTGTATTTTTTGAATACGAATATTATATTAAGGTTTTTTAGGAGTATATGATGAAATTTTCTTATGAGTTATATAAAAAAGCGACATTAATTTGGCCACTGATTTCTTGCATATTAGGATCTGTGTTAATAATTTCCGCTATATTGTATATGTTTTTTTCTAAAAGTGGATACAAACACAAACTGACTAGATCGATTTCATTTGTTTTGTTAGCAATTTATCTAATTGTATTTAATGCACCAGTTTTAAAATATGGCATATATTTGATTAATGAAAATCCAAATTCTTTTTTAGTCGTAGAAGGCAGAATAGATAGTATTGAAGAATATTCTCATTCTCCTAAATACACATTAGAATCTTATGTTGTTTATGCTAGTATTGTCACTGTTGATGGCGAAGAATATTATTTTATGACAGCAGAAAACATCAATATTGGAGAAAATATTGAAATTATATATTTACCAAATAGTCATATAGTATTAGAATACAAAATCAGTGATTAAAGGAGTTTGACATGATAGATTTTAAAACATATAAAAAAATATTGTTATTTAACCCTTTGATTTTTGTAGTAATATACCTACTTCTTTTTTCAACGATATTAATCCCTGCTTTTTCTGATAATAGAGATATGACAGACGAACTGATTATTTTTATCCCTTCTCTATTGGTGTTTTCAGTTATTTTATTTGAATCATTAAAACATGGTGTTTTTTTGTTTTTTGAAAATTCAAGTGATGCTATAGAAACTGTTGTAGATATTTCCAGTAACAAAGCTTTATTGTTTACTAAGGCAGTGTTTGTTCAAGGCAAGACAGTGTATTTTAAATACATATATTCAAATAAAAGTAATTTTCTTTGTGGTATGTTGAATAATGAAGAATTGATTGGTAAATATAAAATATTATATTTACCAAAAAGTAAAATTGTTTTAGAAATAGATAAGGTAGATTAAACAATATAGGAAGTTATTATGATAAAGTATAAGAGAATCAATATGATAAAAATAGCAAACAAATTTGTATTTTATAGTTAATGCTTAATAATTTTAGTGATAAATTTATTCATTATATTTATATCAATTTCAGCAGCAACAATTTATGATGGCACTCATTTAATTATTGAGGCCGATTGGTTGACAATTTATTTGGTATTTGCAATATTGGTCCCATTAGTAAGCCTATTTTATGTAAAAATTTTCATGTAAATTGTTATTATTAATGAAAAAGGTATAAAGGCATATAGTCTACTAGGACTCATTTATAAATATCAGTGGAGCAAAATTAAAATAAAAGCAAACCATAAAAATGAAGAAATTTTAGAAGAGTTTGGATATCTTTAATTTATACCGTAATAGAATTATTTTTGTAAATTGTAAATAAAAAGGCATGCTAAAGAGAATTACGTTAATTCATTGAAACGAAACTCTAATTATAATTGTCTATGAATTGGTAATTTTGAAAGTGTTCATATTTAACTTATGTGAAAGATATACAGTTTAAAACAATCAAGTATTAAAAAAGTTAAGTATAATTAAAAAGGATTGATTTCTGCATTGCAATGGAGTCAATCTGTTACAGTTGAATATTCAATTAAAACAATAACTTTTGGGGTTCACTAAAAGGACGAGAAATCGTCTTTTTATTTGAGTAATAGATGCAAATTCTACCGAAACAAAGTCTGTTACATATCAATATGATGCATCTGGGAATCCAATAGCAACCATAGAAGGCGGAGTGACAACAGGATATTTGTGGGATGGAAGAAGATTGACAGGTATAAATTATTATAATGATTCTAATGTAGATATAGAATATCGATATAACGATCAAGGTGTAAGAGTATCAAAAGAAACTAACACACATGAATATGAATATATTGTTGATGGATATTTAGTACTCGTTGAAATCATTGATGGTACTAACTATATTTATTATACATATGATGTTGATGGTACATTGATTAGTATGAACTACCAAGGAGTTGAGTATTACTATATCAGTAATTTGCAAGGTGACATCATTGGAATGATGGATGGATCAGGAAATATCGTGGTAAAATATAGTTATGATGCATGGGGAAATATTGTATATCAATGGACATTAATCACAAACTTAGATCATATCAATCCATATCGATATAGAGGATATCGATATGACGTGGAAACAAATCTATATTATTTAAATGCAAGATATTATGATCCATCCATAGCAAGATTTATATCAGCTGATGATGTGAGTTTTATATCAGATGATCAAGCAGCAAGTATTAATTTATATGCTTATTCTTTAAACAATCCAGTTATGTATTCAGACTTTAGTGGTAATATGCCAGAATGGTTAGAAAATACCCTTGTAATTGGAGGTGTAGCACTTCTAATTGCTGGTATAGCGATGGCAGCTTTGTTTACCGGTGGGCTAGCTGGAGCAGCTTTAATGGCTGTAGCATTCAGCACAGGAATAGGTGCATATAATGGTTTAACGACAGCAATAGAAGATGGCACTAGTATTGCCGCAGGTGTATTAAGCGGAGGACTAAAAGGATTAGCAACAGGCGTAGCGATAGGATTAGGTATAATGACAGGTGGTGGGGCCTTTTCTGCTCTTGGGGGGTTAGCAGCTTTTGGTGGATCATTAGCAGTTAACTTTGGAGCAGGTATTGGTTGTTATGCGATTGATTCAAAGATGAATAATAGAGGTTTTTCTTGGAATAGTGCAATTAATAATGGATTTAAACAAATGGCATCAGGAGCATTCGCTTTTGCCGCTGGAGGTTTAATTGGCGTTTCTGGTTTTTATAATATTCCTGGACAAACAAAAATGTTTTCATCTCAATGGTTTGGAAATATAGCTTCGGGATTATTATTGAAGGCTGTGTATTACTATGGAATAGACACTACGATTAGGATGATATAAGGTGGTAAGAATGAAAATAAAATTAAAATCAAACAGGAAATTTATTGTCTATTTTACTTTTCCATTCATAATTTTTTATGCAGCATTTATTGTCTATTTTTTAGTAAGTCATATGCTAAAAACACTCGATATTTCTTTAAACTTAGGGTGGTTTATATCTAGTTTAATAATAGTAATGTTATTGATAGCGGTTCTTTTATTTGCAATATACTACAAAGGTAAAAATTATATTTTTAACGAGAAAAGCATTGAAGTATATAACAAGAATATACTAATTAAAAAAATTCAAATAAGCAATGTAAGTATTATGCATTATTATCCTTGGCGTTTTCATTATTTAGTAACGGTTTTTTTTGGAGCTTTAAATGAATGTGGTGCAAGCCAAATATATATCAAGGAAATTAATGGTTCAATTAGTAAAATTGGTTATATAAGTGAAAAGGATGCAATAATCCTTCAAGAAAAACTGTATTCAAATAAGCTTGAGATAATACATGATAAAAGGAAGAATGATTAATTTAATTTGAATATAAGTAAGAAAACTGAAGTTGGATTAAAAATTTAAAAAATATAACTTTACTCAGGAGTTTTTAAACATATGTTCCAGGATGTACTAAAAGTGTTACATGTAAACATTGCAATTGATGATATTTTATTTATAGATTTGATGCAGAGTATTCAAGAATGATTCATGTTGTTTGGATTTATGTGTGAGAACATAATGCTTACTGAAAAGGATATCGGTATTAGTAAATTAGAAGATTACTACGCTTATGTACTTATTGCAAAAGTCATTTCCAAAGAGGACTGTGTAGTAGTTATTGGTGGTAAACTAATTAAACTAGATACCCCATTTCCTATCGATGTAGAAATAAATACAAAAGTAATGTTTTCAGTAAAAAGGCTAGATATAATTTAGATAATGAAAGGTAAACAGACTCAATATTATCAAATAGGTTAATCACCTAAGTTTTAATCACGAAATATTGAGTTTAATTGCCTATATTAAGCGGTTTTTTATAATTGATAAATTTGTGTATAATTGATTCATAATGAGTCTGTTTGAAGGGTGTATTTATGAATGACAATAAGATAACCACGCTATATTGTAGAATTTCAAGAGAAGATGACCTAATACAAGAGAGTTTAAGTATTGCAACACAAAAGAAGTAAATAGAGGAAAATGATTTATGGGGAAAATACTAAAATCAATGTGTTTTTTATTAATTATCGCCAGCGTTTTTTTACTTACTGCTTGCGACTATGGATACTATTTATATCACGATCATATCCGTATAAATAGTGAAGTTAAAGAAATACAACTCATCAATTATCATAATCCAGTTGATGCAGAAAATTCAACAGAGAACACTATTTTCGATGTTGAAAAACTTGTCGTACTTGAAACGCTTAATATAGACAATTACGAAAGTTTTTTGAGCGAACTATCTGAAATAGGTGGTCTTTCAAGCAAACTTGAACAAACTATTAATTCACCTAATGGTAAAGGTATTTTGATAACCTATCAAGATGATGGGTTTACGATTATCACTGTTTCTAATATTAACGACAATGATTGTATTTTTGTAGGACACTATGATGCAAATGCAGATATAGAAGGGTTTTACGGCATTTCTTGGCCTGAGATGATAGATGATTTTAAGGCAATCATATTAAAGTATTTTGACACGACTATTGATTATAATGAAATTATTTCTAGTGGTATCTTATGAAAATGCGCTGATAAGTATTTGAGTCTTAGCGAAGTTTTCTCTACTTTCTTTAACAGCAACAATATTCACACAAGGATTATCAATAGTACTTGAAACACCAAAAAAATGAATTTGTTTATAATTTAACATCATATGTGGTTATCTCTGATTATATTACTCCAGTGATGGATTATGATTCTTATGGGACATTTGATTGGGCAAGAATACTTTTGGCAGCGGGAATAGTAGCAAGTGGTGCTGCATTATTAGTCATAGGGTGAGGATCTATAGGTATTATTGTTATTGCATCCTTACCAGTACCAGGAGCTAGATCTGCAGCTGCAACAGCTGGATTAATTTTGATTATTATCGGTTTTGTTGAATATGGAGATGGAGGATATTATCTATAATGTTAAAGGATTGCATTTATTATGAGAATACTCATAAATATAGACAGTGGTACGTTATTTTAGTAGTGCTTTTTTTCATTGGATTTATATGTGGGATGAGTGCGATAATTGTTTATCATGTTATAAAACCTGTTGATTTGTTGGCGCAATATCATCCAAAAGGAGAAGAGTTTGTAGGCACTATAACTAGTAGTATATTCTTAGTTTATTTTGCTGTTCTTTCTTATAGATCAAAAAATCACGTTCAGTCTATTTGTATAAATGAAAGTAAAGTGAAATTAGTAATTAGGAATAAAGAAAGAGTTTTTTATAAATCTGATTTTATCAGCTTTCAAGTTTCTAGAAATTATTTGTTCTATGTAGAATATATCTTGAACTTCAAGGACATGACCAATATTATGATAGTTTCACAGAAAAAAAATAATATATCAAATATTTTAAATGAAATAATTAAACATAATGTAGAGCAAGTAATTGTATAAACAAATGGGACATAACTAGATTTATTCAAAAAAGTAATTATCCTCGAAAAAAGGATGAGCACAAAAAGCGCGTTGTAAGGTCTATTATGTACATGTTGGACTAGTATGATGCTTATCTCTGAATACATTCCTTCAGTCATGTATATCGATAGCACTGGAAATAACATATAAGCTGAAGCTCTAAAAGGAAGTGTAGTAGGTGGAGCACTTATTTGTTGTTGCAACCGTTTATACAACTATTAATTAATTTAGTAGTTATAAGGTATTATTTCTATATTGTCTGAGAATTCTATTATCCAATAATATTTATTGAAATAAAAAGATATGAGCACATTCAAGTATGACAAACTATTTTACATATTCCGATAAATTGGGTCTTCCTGAAATTCTTTAAAGATCAGATTTTATTAAACCAGCACATGATGGAAAGAAACACTATGATTATACAGATAACAATGGAGAATGTTTGAAGATGGTACTGTAGAACCAAGTAATGGACATATATCTGGTGTAGAAACTGAAAATGGAGAGTAAAACAAATGAAAATATATGATTATTTGAAATTAAGTGATGGAGAAAAAGTAATCAGAGAACAATTGGATATAATTCAAAAAAAAAGAATAAATAAATTTTCAGAAGATGATATCGTATATATACTTCATAAATTTATAGACCCTGAAAGGGTTTTAATTAAAAAATTTTCACAAGTTATATCGGTTGATGTAAAAAATAAGTCTATGGTGGAAATATATGATACTATAAAAAAATTTTTCACTGATGAAGTTTTATTTATAACTAATTGGGACATTGCCAGAAATACTGACGAATGGGCAAAAAGAGATGAGCATTATAATGCACATGTTGATAAGAAAATTGATTTATGGAATTATAACGAAAAAACTGAAGAGTTTTACAACAGTGAAACATATTATGAAATCAAAAAAGAAAACTATGATGAAAAAACATTTTTCCAGATCATAGACGAATTTAAAAGTTTCGAGAATTACCATGGATATTTGATAGATAGGACAAAAATTGAATCTTTTAAGAATTATATGGAACTAAAAGATAAAAAAAACGCTAAAGATAAATTGATAGATAGTTTTAACAAATCAGTAAAAGGATATTTTTCTGGTATCCATGAACATGAAATTCTATTTGTAATTCTAAAATAAATATTGGTTAAACTCTTCTTGAGTTATAGTTAACTATATAATATAGTGTCATATTTTTATACCCGCAAACAAGCACCGACATGTCATTCATTTGAATCCGTGCTCTTTCTTTTGGGTCATTAAAAAATAGCAAAGAAATGAATAAAATTTCATCGATTGAAAAGTTTTTCATGTGTTTCAGCAAAATAGAAAGTGATATCTTACTATTGTTAGGATATTAGAGGAGATTACTAATGAACATTGAAGAATATGTAGAATGGCTATATGATTTTGAAGAAGATTTACTCATAAGTGAACCATCATCAATAATCATAGAACAATATATGGATACGGGAAGAATAGGAACCAGATTCATCAATAATCTGATGGAAGAATATGGTGAACTTTTTAATGAGCCTGTAAATGGTATTAAAACAAAAATTTTGCTAGTTTTTACTATGAAGTCTTTGCAGGTGAAAACTTTGATAGAGATTGATGAATCTCAAGTGGTTCATCTAAATGATAAATATGTTGACATGTTTCAGCGTATAAAAACTGATGATGTTTTCAAAATAACAAAAAGAAGAAAAAAAATAGAACTTGGCGAGTTAGCACAACTCAAAGAACATGCTATTTATAGAATGAAATTTGATTTTGATGAAAAAAAATATATATATTTTTATACAATTGACCTTTCGGATTTAAAAAGAGATAGATCATTCCAGCTTATATTATTTGATTATTTTGATGAAAATACAGATGTTAACTTTAGTCAGTATGATATACTACAACTGCCTTTTCTGTATATTCCAGCAACTGCAACTAGACCACCACTCTATAAGAGAAATTTTTTGGTTGCTGTCACATATTCAAGTACTCAAATGATCAGCAAGTATAATATTGAATTTATACAAGATTATTCTTTATCGCAAAAACAACGCTTTTCAATAACTGATGAATATGGAGAAATAAAAAGGTCAGTTTCCATTATTAGGGAAGCAAGCTTTTCTGAATGGTTACATAAAACCTTTTTATTGGATAAAAAGCTAAGCAATAAGTAGCAATGTATAAGTATTAAAGATCACTATAAATACACAAGATGTAATTACATTTGTTTTTCATCAAATAGAAGTCATGCATACTTTAAATAAACCAGCCAAATCTCAATTATAAATTATGATTATTGAGATTTGGCTTTTTATGTAAAAATAAGTAAAAAATATTTATAAAATTATTGACATTAAAGAGCCTTTATTATATAATTAAAACGCTGTGTGATTTACACACAATACGAATTATTTTATTGGCTCTATGAAGCCAAAAAAATTTTTTAGACCAAAAAAAGAAACGCATGGATATGTGTCTATAGAAAGGAGAACAATCATATGCCTACAATGCAACAACTTGTAAAAAAAGGAAGAACTGACAAAAAATACAAATCAAAGTCACCTGCACTTGGATACGGTTATAACAGTTTACAAAAGAACGAAAGTGTTTATGCATCGCCACAAAAACGTGGAGTATGTACACGTGTTACAACAATGACACCTAAAAAACCAAACTCAGCGCTACGTAAATATGCCAGAGTACGTTTAAGTAATCAAACTGAAGTAACAGCATACATCCCAGGAATTGGACATTCACTTCAAGAACATAGTGTTGTCTTAATTCGTGGAGGACGTGTAAAAGACCTTCCAGGGGTACGTTATCACATCGTACGTGGTACATTAGATGCTTCAGGAGTGGCTAACCGTCAACAAGCTCGTTCAAAATATGGTGCTAAACGCCCAAAAGCAAAAAAATAAACTAAAAAATAACTAAAAGATAAAAATCTTATTGAAAGGAAAGGTGAACTTATGCCACGTAAAGGACATATAGTAAAACGCGACGTTTTACCTGATCCAATTTACCAATCTAAGTTAGTAACAAGAATTGTCAATACTATCATGTTAGATGGTAAAAAAGGAACTGCACAAAGTATTTTATACGGTGCATTTAACCGCGTAAAGGATGTAACTGGACGCGAACCAATTGAAGTATTTAATGAAGCTTTAAATAATATTATGCCTGTAATCGAAGTTCGTTCTAGACGTATTGGTGGTCAAAACTATCAAGTACCAGTCGAAGTAAGAGCTTCACGTAAACAAACTTTAGGCTTAAGATGGCTAATCAACTATGCAAGACTCAGAAATGAGAAAACAATGGAAGAAAGATTAGCAAAAGAAATTATGGACGCAGCAAATGGAACAGGTGCTGCTGTTAAGAAACGTGAAGATGTGCATAGAATGGCTGAAGCAAATAAAGCATTCGCACACTACCGTTGGTAAGAGAAGGAGAATTAAATTATGCCTCGTGTATTCCCGTTGAACAAAGTTCGTAACATAGGAATTATGGCTCATATTGATGCCGGTAAAACAACAACGACAGAAAGAATTCTTTTCCATACAGGTAGAATTCATAAAATCGGTGAAGTTCACGAAGGTGCAGCTACAATGGACTGGATGGCCCAAGAACAGGAACGTGGTATTACGATTACTTCTGCTGCGACAACGGCATTCTGGAAAGATCATAAAGTAAACATTATTGATACTCCAGGTCACGTTGATTTCACAGTTGAAGTGTCACGCTCACTGCGTGTTCTAGATGGTGCAGTTACAGTTTTAGATGCACAAGCCGGAGTTGAACCTCAAACTGAAACAGTTTGGCGTCAAGCTACTGAGTATAAAGTTCCAAGAATCGTGTTCATTAATAAAATGGATAAGATTGGTGCTGATTTCGCAAAATCAATTAAAACTATTCATAATCGTTTAGGTGTTAAAGCTGTGCCAGTACAATGGCCAATTGGCGCTGAAGCTGAATTTGATGGTGTGATTGATTTATTAACTAGAAAAGCTTACCATTTTGATGGTGGTGCTGAAGAAATCGCACAAGAAATAGAAATTCCAAGTCATTTAGTTGATATCGTTGAAGAAAAACGTATGGAGTTAATTGAAGCAGTTGCTGATTTTAACGAAGATATCATGATGGCTTACCTTGAAGGTGAAGAAGTCAATATTGAAGATGTTAAGAAAACCATTCGTAAAGCAACTTTAGATGTTAAATTCTTCCCAGTTATTTGTGGTACTGCATTTAAGAACAAAGGTGTTAAATTATTACTAGATGCTGTCATTGATTATTTACCAGCTCCAACAGATATTGCTGCTGTGATTGGTGAAGATGAAGACGGAAATCAAGTAGAACGTCATCCAAACGATGATGAACCATTTACAGCTTTAGCATTTAAAGTGATGACTGACCCATATGTTGGACGTTTAACATTCTTCCGCGTATATTCAGGTAAAATTTCTGCTGGTTCTTATGTATTAAACACAAATAAAGATGAAAAAGAAAGATTTGGACGTATTCTTCAAATGCATGCGAACAATCGTGAAGAAATCACGGATGTTTATGCAGGTGATATTGCAGCCGTTGTTGGTTTAAAGAACACAACAACTGGTGATACTCTAGCTATGGTTGGAGATGATATCATTTTAGAATCAATGGTATTCCCTGAACCTGTTATTAACGTCGCAATTGAACCAAAGACTAAGCAAGATCAAGATAAGATGAGTGCAGCTTTAGTTAAACTTGCAGAAGAAGATCCAACATTCAAAACTTTTACTGACCATGAAACAGGTCAAACCATTATTGCTGGTATGGGTGAATTACACTTAGATATTATTGTTGACCGTATGAAACGTGAGTTTAAAGTTGAAGCAAACGTTGCTGAACCTCAAGTATCATATAGAGAAACCATTAGTGCACCAGCTGAAATTGAAGCGAAATTCATTCGTCAATCAGGTGGACGTGGACAATATGGACATGTCGTCATTGATTTCGAACCAAACCCAGGTAAAGGATTTGAATTCGTGGATAAAATTGTTGGTGGTGTGATTCCTAGAGAATACATTCCAGCAGTTCTAAAAGGTCTTGAAGAAGCATTACCTAATGGTATTATTGCTGGTTATCCAGTATTAGATATTAAAGCAACTCTTAAGTTTGGTTCATATCATGATGTTGACTCATCTGAAATGGCTTATAAGATTGCTGCTTCTATGGCTTTAAAAGATACAAAAACAAAATGTTCTCCAGTATTACTAGAACCAATCATGGACGTTGAAGTTGTTACTCCAAATGATTATGTTGGTAACGTTATTGGTGATATTACATCACGTCGTGGACGTTTAGAAAGTCAAGAAGGACGTGGAAATGCAGTTGCAATTAGAGCTTATGTACCACTATCTGAAATGTTTGGTTATGCGACATCTCTTCGCTCAAACACTCAAGGTCGTGCAAACTTCATCATGCAATTTGCTCACTATGATAGAACACCTAAATCTATTATGGATGAAATCATTAAAAAGCGCGGCTCTAATTAATCTTAGTTGCTTGCAAAAATAGGTAATTTCATATAGAATAAATATGATAACAATAAAATTAATTTCTAAAATAAATTAGGAGGAAATATTACAATGGCAAAACAAAAATTCGAAAGAACTAAACCCCATGTTAACATTGGTACAATTGGCCACGTTGACCATGGTAAAACATCTTTAACAGCTGCTATCACTACAGTATTAGCTAAAAAAGGATTTGCTGAAGTTAAAGACTATGCATCAATTGATAGTGCACCAGAAGAAAAAGAACGCGGTATTACAATTAATACTGCACACGTAGAATACCAAACTGAAGCTCGCCACTACGCTCACGTAGACTGCCCAGGTCATGCTGACTATGTCAAAAACATGATTACAGGTGCTGCTCAAATGGACGGTGCGATCTTAGTAGTATCTGCTGCAGACGGCCCTATGCCTCAAACAAGAGAACACATCTTATTATCAGGACAAGTAGGCGTTCCTAAGATGGTTGTATTCTTAAACAAATGTGACTTAGTCGATGATGATGAATTATTAGACTTAGTTGAAATGGAAGTACGTGAATTATTAACTGAATATGATTTCCCAGGAGATGATGTTCCAGTAATCCGTGGATCAGCTGTTGGTGCATTAAATGGTGATGAAAAATGGGTTAAATCAATTGAAGAATTAATGGATGCTGTAGATGCTTACATCGACACTCCAAAACGTGATACTGATAAACCATTCATGATGCCAGTTGAAGACGTATTCACAATTACAGGTCGTGGTACAGTTGCTACTGGACGTGTTGAACGTGGACAAGTTAGAGTTGGTGATCCAATTGAAATCGTTGGTATTACTGAAACTAAACAAACTGTTGTTACTGGTGTTGAAATGTTTAGAAAATTATTAGACTACGCAGAAGCTGGAGATAACATTGGTGCATTACTTCGTGGTGTTAACCGTGACCAAGTTGAACGTGGACAAGTATTAGCTAAACCTAAATCAGTTCACCCACACTTCAGATTTGAAGCACAAGTTTACGTATTATCAAAAGAAGAAGGTGGACGTCATACTGCATTCTTCTCAAACTATAGACCACAATTCTATTTCACTACAACTGATATTACAGGTGTTATTACACTTCAAGAAGGTACTGAAATGGTTATGCCTGGTGATAATACTGTCATGACTGTAGAATTAATTCACCCAATCGCATTAGAAGAAGGAACTAAGTTCTCAATTCGCGAAGGTGGACGTACAGTTGGTGCTGGTTCAGTTACTAAGATTTTAGAATAGTATCTAAAATGACATATAAAGCATAGCGAAAGCTGTGCTTTTTTTGTTTGTGTAAATTTATGTGTGAAAAAAGCATGAATGAACTTTCTATGTTAAAATAACATAGAGGTATATTGATATGATAGATACACATTGCCATATAAACGCTGATGCTTTTAAAGATGATGAAGATATAGTCATTAAAGAAGCGTTTGAATCAGGTATAAAAAAAATGATTGTGATTGGATTTGATGATGAGACCAATCAAAAAGCCATTGAATTAGCAGAAAAATATGATCAGATTTATGCTACTGTTGGTATTCATCCAACAGAGGCACACCAAGCAACAACGAAACATTTAGAATCATTATTAAAACATGATAAAGTGGTTGCAGTTGGTGAGTGTGGTACGGATCTTTACTGGGAAAAAGCATATTTGAAAGAACAACAAAAGATATTAAGAGAACAAGTATTGTTATCCATTAAATATGAATTACCACTTGTGATTCACACCAGAGATTCTTTTGATGAAGCATTTGATATCATTAAAGACTACAAAGGTCAAGTTAAAGGTGTGTTCCATTGTTTTTCATCACATTTAGAGGATGCAAAACGTGCCATAGATTTAGGGTTTTATATTGGTATTGATGGACCGGTGACATTTAAGAATGCTAAAGACATCAAAGATATAGCAAAGCATATACCACTTGATAAAATACTTATAGAAACGGATAGTCCATATTTAAGCCCGCATCCGTATAGAGGAAAAAGGAACGAGCCTAAATATTTACATTTAATTGCAGAATCTATTGCAGCACTTAGGGGAATTGATGTGAGTGAAGTTATTGTTCAAACAACTAAGAATGCAGAAACATTATTTAAATTGGGAGAGAAAACGTATGAAAATTAAAAAAATAGCAATCGCTTTGGTTGTATTTCTAGTTTCAATCACACTTGCGAGTTGTAATTGGAATATAAGTGCAGATACTAATTATGAATCACCTAGTGATTATGAATCAACAAGAATTGAAATGATTCAAAATGTGATTGGTTCTGTCGTTGTTGTTGAAACATCATCAGGATATGGATCAGGTATTATTTTTAATGAGGTTACCGTGAATGAAGTGACTGGTGTTAAAAAGTATGCCATCTTAACTGCATATTCTGTCGTAGATTTAGTAAACCCTACAGATATGCACGTCGTCCTAGCATCTGGTATGTCATATCCAGTGACAGAAGCACTTGGAGATCAAGACTATGAAGTTGGAGTTGTCTATATTGAAACTTCTCAAAATTTAGATGTTTATCAAATTGAACAACTTAATGGATCATCGATGGTAGAACTTAATCAAGGTGAAGATTTATATGCGATTGGAACACCTTATCAATACACAATGTTTAATTATGTGTCACAAGGTATTTTAGGTTTAACTTCACTTGATCGAAATGATATTACAGGTTTAGTCTTTATGCATAGTGCAGAAACCAATCCAGGTATGGAAGGTGCACCCATATTTAATCTTAGTGGTCAATTATTAGGTATTCAATTAACGAAATTATACATGACAAGTGAAGCAGCAGATGCTGTACCGACTGAAGGTATTAATTATGCACTTAACATGAATGTGATTGCTCCCATACTATTAAACCTTGATACTACACTTCAAACTTCTTATGAAGGTCCTACACTAATGTCTGTAAATAGTGATAGCAATTATAATGATATTGCACAACAAATGATCCAAACTGTCAGCCCATCGGTTGTATCAGTCATTGGATCTGTTGGTTTAGGTTCAGGTATCGTCTTCGATAAAGAAACATTAGAAGATGGAAGTTTTCGTTACTATATATTAACAAATAATCATGTGGTTAGCGATAATGAAGAAGTTAGAATAAAGTTTAGTGAAACAGAAAGTGAATACGCAGTTAAAGATTATCAAACAAACGAAAATTATGATATTGCAGTGTTAAGAGTTGATACTGATCAAGAATTACCTGTTTATGATATTCCACCAATTACAAAAAATGAATATGTGGATATGGTCGTAGGTCAAGATGTATATGCTGTTGGTACACCACTTAGTGTCCTTTATCATAATTATGTCACTCAAGGTGTGATCAGTGTCCTTGATTATACATATCGTGGTATTTATCAATTAGGTATTGTCCATGATGCAGAAATCAATCCTGGAAATAGTGGTGGACCACTATTTAATTTAAATGGTGATGTCATTGGAGTTAACGTTGCAAAAGTTGTTAATTTAAGCGATGGCACAAAAACTGTTTATGCAGAAGGCTTGAATTATAGTTTAAATATTAATGTTGTATCTCAAGCCGTTAGAAATTTTACATCAGATGGATGGACTGAAATGTTAAGAAGTCCCAAACTTGGTGTAACAGTTGTTGATTACAGTAGTAACTATGATCTATATCCAATCAGTTATAATGATGGTGTTTTAGTTACAGGTTTTGATTATACAAGAAAAGCATACTTAGGTCTAGAATCATATGATCTTATCGTTGGAATTGATGGATTAACTGTGCATACAACAGCTGATTTAGTACAAGGCTTAAGTGGCAAAACATTTGGTGATTCAGTGACTTTAAATATTGTGAGATATGATGAATTAGGACATATCTTAACCATGACTGTTGAGGTCGTTTTATCATGATTGATCATGTGATTGAGTTATTAAAAGATAATGGCTTAACAATCGCATTTGCAGAGAGTATGACTGGTGGATTATTATCATCAAAAATGACTGAAATCGCCGGTGTTTCTAAAGTTTATAAAGGTGCAGTTGTAGCCTATACAAACGAGATAAAAAATAGCATACTATATATTGATCATAAAGACATTGAAACCTATGGTGTTGTCTCATCTGAAATCGCAATCAACATGGCGAAGTCTGTTATAAAGTTATTTAATACTGATGTTGCAGTAGGGATTACAGGAGATGCTGGACCCACACTACAAAAAGATAGCACCAAAAAAATGGTTTATGTTGCGATATGTACTAAAGACAGATGTGAAACTTTCCATCTCTCTTTTGACAAAGAATCAAGAGTTGAAGCACAACAACTAACCGTGCAAAAGACCATTGAAAAATTAGAACTTTTCATATCAAATATTTAGGACATTTTGTTGTAAAAGCACATTATATATGATATAATGACTTGGCGTAAAGATATATCCTTGTCTTATCGTAGGTAAGACCAAAGACCAAAAGGAGGTGGAAAGATGAAAAAGTACGAAGTTATGTATATCATCCGTCCAACTGTTGAAAGTGAGAGCATTAAAGGTATTGTTAATAATTTTACAGAAATATTTGCAAATTATAACAGTCAAGTTCTCGAACTCAAAGAGTTAGGACTTAAAGATTTAGCATACGAAATTCAACATTTCAACAAAGGTTACTATGTATGGTTACTTGTTGACGCTACACCAGAAGCGATTGCTGAATTTAATCGTGTTGTACGAATTACTGAAGAAGTTCTTCGTTACATTGTTGTAAAGGAAGGCGAATAATATGATTAATCGTGTTATCCTAGTTGGACGCATCACAAAAGATCCAGAACTTAAAGTGACTCAGTCAAACATTTCGTTTGTAAATTTTACGCTGGCTGTTAATCGTCAATTTACGGATCAATCAGGTGATCGCCAAGCAGATTTTATACAATGTATCGTATGGCGTAAACAAGCAGATAATTTAGCGCAATACATTAAAAAAGGCGCATTATTAGGTGTTGAAGGTAGAATCCAAACACGCACCTATGAAGCTGAAACAGGCACAAGATACATTACCGAAGTTGTTTGTGACACTGTCCAATTTTTAGAAAATAAAACAGACAACAATAGTGGTTATTCAGGATATAATGAACAACCTAGTGTTTCAAACGACGATAGCGATGAGTTTTATGAAACAAGTAAACAACTCGCTGCTGAAGAAGATTTACCATTCTAAGGAGGAAACCAAGTATGAACAATAACAGACGTGGTGGCTTTAAGAGACGTAAAAAAGTATGTTACTTCACTCAAAACAAAGTTGAACATATCGATTTCAAAGATGTTGAATTATTAAAAAGATTTATCACAGATCGCGGTAAAATTTTACCAAGACGTGTGACAGGAACATCAGCTAAATGGCAACGCCCATTAGCAATTGCAATCAAACGTGCTCGTCACATGGCATTACTACCATTCGTTAAAGAGTAATTTAAAAACTGCATTTGATGCAGTTTTTCTTTTATATAGATGTATGATAATCAATTGAAAAACATTCATATTATTGATATAATATGATAGAAGTAGGTGACCATATGAAAAGATGGATATTTATCGTCGTTGCAGTCTTGTTAGCAGCAATCGGCATTTATTTATATTTACCACATTTTGTTTTAGATAATCCAACTGAATTATACGCGATGATTACACTCGCTTTGGCGATTGTTTTTCTCTTTGTTCAAATATCAATTTGGATCAATCAAAAAGCCCATCAAAAGATTTCAACACTTCAAAACAGATTAACTATGTGGTCAAAACTTTCATATCATATATCTCAAGCAGGCGATGAAATATTTAATGAACTTCCTATTGGGATGCTTGCTGTTGATGAAAAGATGGAAATTAAATGGTCTAATCCCCATGCACAATCCATTTTTGGTCATAAAATTAATACGAAAAATTTAAGTGATATTCATGAAAAAATGTTTGATCTTGCGACGCAAGGTAAAACTGAATTTTTAATTGAACATGAAGACAAATATTATGATGTTACTTTTAGACCTGACTATCGTTTCTTCTATTTATTTGAAGCAACGTTAAGAGAAAATGTCTTAAAACAATATCAAGATCAAATACCAGCACTTGGATTGGTTTTTCTTGATAATTTAGATGAAGCGATTGCAGTCTTAGATGTTTCATTGCAATCAGCTATTAAAGGTGACTATTTAGCAGCAATCAATGACTGGGCAGGTCAATATGATTGTTATGTTAAACCATTTGCTGATGAAAAAATATTATTATTAACGGATAGAAAAAACTTAAATTTAATGATTGAAAATAAATTTGATTTACTCGATAAAGTAAGAAAAATATCTGCTGATCAAAAGGTAAGAGTCTCAATTTCAATGGGGATTGCTTCGTGGGATATTGCATATGAAGAAATTGGTGTTTATGCACAAAATGCAGTTGAACTTGCTGAAAAGCGTGGCGGGGATCAAGTTGTTGTCAATATCCAAGACCAAAAGATTGCATATTTTGGAGCTAAAAGTGATGCATCTATTAAAAACTCTAGAGTTGGTGTAAGAATTAATGCACAAACAGTTAAAGACTTTATTGAAAAATCTTCAGAAGTTTTTGTGATGGCTCATCATTTAGCAGATATGGATGCTTTTGGTGCGATGCTTGCTTGTTATCATATGGCAAAAGCATCAAGAAAAAAAGTGAAACTAGTCGTAGATATTGAAAAACTAGATCAAACTGTTCAAAAAGTATTAGATCTTGTTAAAGATCAAATCCCAGAAGTTGTCTCTAGTATGGTCGTAAGTAGTGATGCTTTAGAAGATATTAAAGAACAAAGTTTATTAATTGTTGTTGATTCACAATCTCCACGAATTGTCATGGTTCCGGAATTGTTAGAAAAAACCGAAAATGTGATTGTTATTGATCACCATAGAGCTGGTGAAGAAAGATTTAATGCGATTTTCTCAATCATTGAACCTTCTGCAAGCTCTTCAATAGAACTCATGATTGAACTTCTTGATTTTTATAGTATGGATGAAGAAACAAAAATCACACCAATTGAAGCATCAATTATGTATGGTGGTTTAATTGTTGATACATCTAATTTTGTTTATAGAACATCTTCAAGAACATTTGAAGTTGCCTCTAAATTAAAAGATTTAGGTGCAGACTCAACACTTGTTAAGACTTGGTTAAGAAGAGATATGATTCGCATTATGGAAATCAATAAATTACTTGATCAAATGGAAGTTGTTTTAAGCAGATTTGCATTTATGGTGACACCAGATATTTATGAAGATCGTGTATTACTTGCACAAGTTTCAGATGCAGCACTAGAAATCAATGGCATTGATGCAGCATTTACCATTGCCAGAATGGATGAAAATACAGTTGCAGTTTCTGCAAGAAGCATCCATGATGTCAATGTTCAATTATTAATGGAAATGATTGGTGGCGGTGGACACTTTGGAAGTGCAGCTGCACAAATCAAGGAAACTTCAATTCAAGAAGTTTATGAAAATTTAAAGATGTATGTAGAATTAGAGTATGGTGGAGGCGAAAAAATGAAAGTTATTTTAACAACTGATGTTAAAGGCAAAGGAAAGAAAGACGATATTTTAGAAGTCGCAAATGGATATGGTCAATTCTTAATTACACAAAAGAAAGCTTTAGTCGCTAATGATGATAATTTAGCAGATTTAGAAGCTGAACAACAAAAACAAAAAGAAGCTGAACAACGTCACTTAGATTTAATGAAAAAATTAAAATCTGAGATTGATGGTAAACAAGTTGTATTAGAAATACAAATTGGTAAAGATGGAAAACAATTTGGAAGTATAACAACCAAACAAATTGCTGAAGCATTTCAAGCAACGCATGGTATACTTATAGATAAGAAAAAACTTGAATTACAAAGTGAAATTAATTCTATTGGTATCTATACTGCATTTGTTTCACTTCATAAAGATATAAAGGCACAATTCGAAGTTAAAGTTATAGAAAAGTAGGTATGTGATATGGCTAAAGTGTTACCTTATCATCAAGAAGCTGAACAATCGGTTTTAGGATCCATATTTTTAAATCCAAAAGAGATTGTTACAGTCATTGATCAATTAACTGAAGATGATTTCTTTGAGCAAGGTCACGTCCTTATTTATAAAGCGATGAGAGATTTATTCGATGAAAATCTAAATATTGACTACGCCAGTGTTGCAGCAAGACTTGAACAAACACAAAGTTTGGAAAAGGCTGGTGGACGTAAATATTTATTATTACTTGCAGAAATGGTACCCTCTATTGATCACCTAGAAACATATATTGATTTGGTGAAAGACGGCTCATTAAAGCGACAAGTGATTAAACTTGCAAGTGATATTGTTGAAGATGGATTCAAAAAAGATGAAATGGCATTTGAATATATCACAAGAGCTGAAGAAGAAATATTCGCATTAGCTCAAAAGAGAAAAACAAGTGCATTTTCTAAAATTGATCATGTGATTCAATTAGTCAAAGAAAAAACTGAACTTAATAGAAATAAAAAAGGTGGTATTACTGGTTTAAGTACTGGTTTTGCTGAATTCGATAAATTATCAGCTGGATTACAGAATGAAGAACTCATTATTTTAGCAGCTAGACCTTCAATGGGTAAATCTGCTTTTGCGATGAATTTAGCGATTAATATTGCTAAAAAGAATCATGAAGGAAAAGCTGGCGTTGCTATTTTCTCATTAGAAATGAGTAACGATCAATTAGCTGCAAGAATGTTAAGTGCTGAGTCTAATGTTGAAAACTCTAAAATTAAGAGTGGGCATTTAACTGCTCCTGAATGGCAACATATGGAAGGTGGTATTCAAACATTATCACTTCTTCAAATATTCTTTGATGATTCAGCAGCAGTGACAGTTGCAGATATTAGAGCGAAATGTCGTAAATTAAAACAAGAAGGTAAATTAGATTTTGTTGTCATTGACTACCTACAGTTAATTAAAGGTGATACTAGAAGCGGAAATCGTCAAGAAGAAGTTGCTAAAATTTCTAGAAGTTTAAAAGAAATGGCAAGAGAATTAAAAATTCCTGTATTAGCATTATCACAATTATCTCGTGATGTTGAAAAGCGTGAAGATAAGCGACCTGTATTAGCAGATTTACGTGAATCAGGTAGTATTGAACAAGATGCCGATATTGTCATGTTCTTATATAGAAATGATTATTATACAAGAGATGTCGAAAAGAAGACAGGTGATGTAGAATTGATCATTGCTAAAAACAGACAAGGTGCAGCTGGTATTATGTTACCATTTAGATTTGATACTGAATTCTCAAGATTCCTATCGAAAGAAGAAAGAGAAGATTCATCATACGAAGCGTATAGAGATTAAATATAAAATCCACTCATTGAGTGGATTTTTTTTAATTTAAAGTAAGTGATTTAAATGTATTTCCAACGATAACTTTTAACACATCAATTGCACTATAAAGTTTTTCGCCAGGCTTTAAGAAATCGAGAAGATAGAGAAGATCATCACCAGCTGTAATGATAGGTGGTTCACTTGTACCATCACTTTTTTGTTGGCCAAAACCAATGGTTGACATAAGACCATTGCACAAACATTTTCTGCCAACAGTATCTTTAATATCTCCACCTTTTTTTACATAAGCTTCAACAGGTTCAGAGGGACAACGATATCCAATATCACCATTATCTTTTCGATAGGCTTCTCTTAAATATCCAATATCACAAATGCGTTTTCTTTCTTGATATGTTTTTTCATCACCTGTCGTATCTTTAAGATTAACGACTTTAAATGGAAAACCAGTAGGAGAAGCAAGTAAGTCTGTTTTAACTTTGGCAATACCTTTTTTTAAGGCATCTATAATACGTTCTTTAAGTGATCTTGACATACCAGATTCCCTACTTAACGCGAAAGCAGTGCCAACTTGTATACCTACTGCGCCTGCTGCTTTAGCATCGAGATAGGCTTGATGGTGACCATAGCCACCTGCAAGCCAGAAGGGAAGGCCAATTTTTTTTAGAACTTCTAAATCAACAACATCTTTATCTGTATAAATGGGTTCTCCATCATCAGATAAAGATAATTGACCTCGTGGTGGTGCATTATGTCCACCAGCAATCGGTTTTTCAATAATAAATCCATCAGGTGTACCAGATGTACTTCTTGATAAGTGTAATGCGAGGGTTGTTGAAGAGATGATCGCTAAAAATTTAGGTCTTTTAACTTCAACTAATCTTTCACCCTTGGCAAATGTGAGGGGATCAAAGAAAATTGACGTTGATTCACCTTCTAATTCGCCTGATACTTTGATTGGAAGCGAAGCTTTCAAACCTTTGGAAAATTGATCGAGTACTAATGGAATATGCTTAGGAATACCTGCACCCATAATGACATAATCCACACCAGCGAGCATCGCTCCGTAAAGTGAGGCTAATGTTGGTAATTGAATTTTTTCTAATAGATTAATTCCTATGAGTCCTTGGTGCCCTTTTTTTGCTAAATAAACTTCTACGAAATTAGCAACAACCATCAGCTCAGTTAAATCATCAGATTGATTTACTGATGGCATTTCTATTTGTTTAAATCTATTTTTTAATCCTTCTAAATGACTGCTTGGTTGATATTTTTCTAAGATGCGATTTGCCATCTTTGGATATGGAAATGCACGGAGTGCATCCTCATATGTTCTTCGTCCTTTTAGTACTTGTAAACGTCTTGCTAGAGTGGTTGCAACTGCTGTTCCTGAAACAACACCTAAATAACCATGCATTGATACTGTTCTTGCAAGTTTAACACTTGAAACTCCAATGCCCATACCACCTTGAATAATTTCAGGTAATTTCTGTGTTTCCATGAATTTCTCCTTTAATAGATAAAATATAAATTAGTTTGATATTCAAATTAAAAAGAACATATACATATCATATCACAAGAAAAACGAATTGCAACCGTGAAACACATTTTTACACAATCAAAATAAAAACTCAGTTTATGAAAACTGAGTCTTTACTATATCAATTGATATTAAATTATTTAAGCAATTGTAGCTGATAACATCCAAATGTGTTTATCAAATGAAGAGATAGAACCGATTAACAAATCAGCAGTTGCTTCATCACCTAAATCTTGAGCAACTTTTAATGCTTCTAAGAATTCAGCACGAAGTACTTTAAAATCACCTAATATATGCTTTACCATCGTTTTAGCATCTTCCTTGCCACTACCTTCTTGTAGTGTTGAAAGTTCTAGGTATTGTTTTAGATTAGAAACTGGTTCCCCACCAATCATTAACAATCTTTCCGCTACAGCATCATAAAGTTCATTGATTTCATCGTAGAGTTCTTCAAATTTAGCATGTAATGCATAAAAATTAGGACCACTCACATACCAATGAAAATGATGTAGTTTTGTAAATAACACACTTAAATTAGCAACTTGCTTATTTAATTCTTGATATAATTTATTCATCATATCCCACCTTTCTTTTCTACCTTCAGTATACCACTTTTTAAAAAATAATCCATAGCTATGCTATGGAAAATTATATTAAATTATGGTATGATATAGCAGGTGATATATATGTTTGATAGACTCGAATTGATAGAAAAAAGATATCAAGAAATACAAGACTTGCTTTCAACAGGTACTGTTGAAGTCAAAGAAATGACAAAATTATTAAAAGAAGCAAGCTCAATTCAAAGCGCAGTTGAGACTTTTCGTCTATATAAAGAAAAAGATGCAGAGTTAAAAGATTTAAAAGATATGCTTGAACTTGAATCAGATGATGAGATGATCATGATGGCAGAATCAGAAATTGAGAAACTAGAAGAACTTTTAGAAAAGACAGAAGAAGAATTAAAAATCTTATTACTTCCAAAAGATCCAAATGATGAGAAAAATGTTATTGTTGAAATCAAAGGTGCTGCTGGTGGTGATGAAGGTAATTTGTTTGCTGGTGACTTATTTAGAATGTATTCCAAATATGCTGAAACGATGCGATGGAAAATTGAAGTCTTAAATATGATGGAAGGTGCCATGGGTGGATTTACATCGATTGAATTTATGGTGTCTGGTGATCATGTCTATTCACAATTGAAATATGAATCAGGGACTCATCGTGTGCAAAGAGTGCCTCAAACAGAGTCTCAAGGTCGTATTCATACATCGACCGCGACTGTTTTAGTCATGGCAGAAGCTGAGGATATTGAAATCGACATCAGCTGGAATGATATTCGGTTTGACACATTTAACTCAAGTGGTCCAGGTGGGCAATCTGTTAATACCACTAAATCAGCAGTTAGATTAACACATTTACCTACAGGTATAGCAGTTGCATGTCAAGAAGGTAAATCACAACATGAAAATAAAGATAAAGCGTTCACGTTATTGAAGACTAGAATTTATGATAAATTTTTACAAGAGCAATTAAGTAAAGAAGAAGCTGAACGTCAGTCTTTGGTTGGACGTGGCGATCGTAGTGAAAAAATTAGAACTTACAATTATCCACAAAATCGTGTAACTGATCATAGAATCGGACTTACTATTCAAAGATTAGATGCGATTATGGAAGGTAGATTAGAACTTATTTTAGATGACTTAATCAACGAATTCCAAAAGCGTCAATTATTAGGAGAAACCAAGTGACATACGAAACTTTATTAAAGAAAGTTTCTCAAATAGCGATTGATCACAACAAAGAAGTTGAAGCGATTAAATTATTACTGATGGAGCTCTCAAATTTAGAAGCACATCAGTTTTATTTAAATCTCAAAGAAGAAGTACCACAATCATTTGAAGAAACATTTATAGAAAAATCTATGCTTTATATCAAAGAAGACATGCCTGTTCAACATATTTTAGGCTATGCTTTTTTCTATGGGTATCAATTCATAGTTTCAAATGATGTTTTAATTCCTAGAGTAGAGACTGAACAACTTGTTGAAAACACACTTTTCTATTATGATAAATATTTTGACGGAAAAAAACTTAGAGTGCTAGATCTTGGCACAGGTAGTGGATGTATAGGTTTAACTTTAGCTAAAGAAGAAAAAAATCTCGATGTGACTATTTCAGATGTATCTGAAAAAGCACTTGCGATTGCGAATAAGAATGCTCAAAAACTAGATGTCAATGTTCATAGTATATTAAGTAGTTGGTTCGACAAGATTGATGGTAAATTTGATATGATTATTTCTAATCCACCATACATTCCAAGTGATGAAGATGTTGAAGCCATTGTTAAAAAAGAACCAGAAGTAGCACTTTATGGTGGTCAATCAGGCACAGATTTCTATGAGTTAATATTAAGAGAAATTAAGCCCTTCCTAAACGATCGAGCACTCATTGGTTTTGAACATGGATATCAACAAAAGAAGCGCATTTATGATTATGCAAAAACCTATTTTAAAGATGCTAAAATCATTCAACTTAAGGATTTACAAGGAAAAGACAGAATGACTTTTATTGGATTAGGTGGTGTTTTAGATGATGAATAATGGGGATTTAATCGTCATGCCAACAGATACGGTTTATGGCCTTGCTGCAAGACTTTATGATGAAGAAGCATTAAAGAAAATCTATGAAGTTAAAGGTAGAGAACAATCCAAACAAATTCCATTGTTGATTTCTAATCTTGACCAGATTAAAGATATTGCAGTCTTTGATGAACACGTCAAAAAAATCATGGATCGTTTTTGGCCAGGTGCTCTTACCATTGTCATGGAAACTACACCTCGGTTTAAACAAAAAACCGGTGAGGATACAATAGCGATTAGAATGCCAAAACATCCAAAAGCTTTAGAACTCATTGAGTTAAATGGCATATTAAGAGTGACCAGTTTAAATAAAAGTGGCGAACCACCTCTTGATGATATTAATGACATAAAAAAACAATTTGGTTCATTTGTGTCTCATATCTATCCACATGGTGATGTTTTAAAATCCCATGTCTCATCAACAGTGATGCAATATAAAAAACATGAAATAAAAATTTTAAGAGAAGGTATGATTACTTTAGAAGATTTAATGCAAGTTTGATGAAAACTTGCATTTTATTTTTGTTTTAGTATACGTTATCATTTGTCTTTTATTCTTTTATAAAGAATATTTAATAAAAATGAGATATAATAGTAACGGTTATAATTAAGGAGACAAACATGGAAATTAGAAATATAGCAATTATCGCACACGTTGATCATGGAAAAACAACGCTTGTGAATCAATTATTAAAAGAAAGTGAAAAATTTGATGCTCACGTTGAATTAGGTGATCGTGTCTTAGATAGTAACGATATTGAAAGAGAACGTGGTATTACCATCTTAGCAAAAAACACAGCAATCATTTATAAAAACATTAGAATTAATATTCTAGATACACCAGGTCACGCTGACTTTGGTGGAGAAGTAGAAAGAATCATGCACATGGTTGATGGTGTTCTACTTTTAGTGGATGCTTATGAAGGCGTCATGCCACAAACAAGATTTGTATTAAAAAAAGCTCTAGAAGCACATTTATTCCCAATTGTAGTGGTCAATAAAATTGATAGAGAATTTGCAGATATTAATAAAACAGTCAATGAAGTCTATGACTTGTTTATTGATTTAGGTGCAGATGATCATCAATTGGAATTTCCTGTATTATATGCATCCGGATTACATGGTTTATCAAGTTATGAACCTAAATTAAATCCTCATGTTAAAATGACACCTATTTTGGATACTATTATCGAAAGTCTTCCAAATCCAGAACAAGAAGTTGAAAAACCTTTCATTTTCCAACCGGCGTTAATTGACTACAATGACTATGTTGGACGTATGGGGATTGGTAAAATATATCAAGGTACAGTATCGATTAACGATATGGTTTCTTGTCTTAGAGCGGATGGTACTAAAGTTGATTTTAGAGTACAAAAGCTTTATCAATCCATTGGTATAGATAAAGTGGAAGTTAAATCTGCATCTGCAGGAGATATCGTATCGATTGCAGGGTTACCTGACATCCATGTTGGTGAAACGGTATGTGATCCTCTAAACGAGGAACGTTTACCTCTTTTACATGTTGATGAACCAACAGTGCAAATGACATTTCTGACTAACAATTCTCCATTTGCTGGTAAAGAAGGTAAACATGTCACTGCATCTAAAATTGAGGAACGTTTAAATAAAGAATTACAAAAAGATGTGAGTTTAAAAGTTGAAAGACTTGGAAAAAGCGAAGCATGGATTGTTTCTGGTCGTGGTGAACTTCACTTAGGCATCTTGATTGAAAATATGCGTAGAGAAGGTTTTGAATTTCAAGTGTCAAGACCAAGAGTCATTATTAAAGAAGTTAATGGTGTTAACTGTGAACCATATGAAGAAGTTCAAGTTGACCTACCAACTGATTATATGGGTCAAGTGATGGAAATGCTTGGAGAGCGCAGAGGTGATTTAGTCACGATGCATCAAGCAAAAGATTACTCAAGATTACATTATGTGATGCCTTCAAGAGGCCTTATTGGATTTGTTACACAGTTTCTAACTGCAACTAAAGGATATGGTATTTTATCTCATATATTCTTAGACTATAGACCGATGATTTCTGAATCAGTGGGAAATAGAAGAACAGGATCACTAGTATCTATGAACAACGGTATGACTACAGCATATGCGATTGGTAGACTAGAGGATAGAGGAACCATGTTTATTGATCCTAGAACTGATGTTTATGAAGGTATGATTATTGGTGAATCGAATAAAGATACCGATATGGTTGTTAACGTGACTCAAGCAAAACAATTATCAAACATGAGATCTGCGGGTAAAGATTCAACGGTTGTTTTAAAGAAGCCTAGAGAAATGAACTTAGAAGCATGTTTAGCATTTATCAATGATGATGAACTTATTGAAATTACACCTAAAAATATCAGATTAAGAAAAACAATCTTAACTGCACTTGAAAGAAAAAAAGCAAACTATCAATCACAACGTGATGAATAGTTAAAAGAATTGACATATTTAACATAAAAATCTTTATATTATTATGTTATAATATAAAAAGATGAACAGGAGGGTATTATGAAAATAGCAATCGCAAGTGATCATGCCGGATTTGAACTTAAAGAATTGGTTAAAACACATTTAATAAGTGAAGGTGATGAGGTTACAGATTTAGGGACTTATTCTCTAGATTCAGTAGATTATCCAGATTATGGAAAAAAACTTGGGGAAGCAGTTGTCAAAGACCCTTTTGATTTTGGTATCGCTATTTGTGGTACAGGCATTGGCATTAGTATTGCAGCAAATAAAGTTGACGGTGTGAGAGCCGCTTTAGTTTATGATGTTAATACTGCTGAACTTGCTAAAAAACATAACAACGCAAACGTCATCGCCTTTGGTGGAAGAACAACACTTAAAGAAGATGCATTTGATATGGTTGATGTATTTAAAAAAACGAGTTTTGAAGAAAGACATCAAAAACGATTAGATAAAATTAAAGAAATCGAGGAATCTTGAAATGAGTAAATTGTTGGTTTTAAAACACCCTTTAATTGATCATAAGATGGCAAAGATTAGAGATAAGAACACTGGAACAAAAGAGTTTAGAGAAAGCGTCTCTGAAGTTGGTGGACTTATCACTTATGAAATCACAAGAGATCTTGAAACCGTTCCTAAAACAATCACAACACCTATTTGTGAAACTACAGTTTATGAACTTAAAAAACAAGTGGTGATTGTGCCTATTTTAAGAGCTGGTTTGGGTATGGTAGAAGGAATTCATAATTTAATTCCAACGGCTAAAATTGGTCATGTCGGATTATATCGTGATGAAGAAACTTTAGAACCACAAGTTTATTACAAGAAATTTCCTGAAGGTATAAAAGATAGTGTTGTTTTAGTCGTTGATCCGATGCTTGCAACTGCAGGATCAGCATCAAAAGCAATTAGTATCGTAAAAGAGACAGGTGCATCCGACATCAGATATGTAGGTTTAGTAGGTTGTCCTGAAGGCGTCGAAAGATTACAAAAAGATCATCCAGATGTTGCCATTTATCTTGCTGCATTAGATTCTCATCTTAATGAAGTGGGTTATATCGTACCAGGATTGGGAGATTGTGGGGATCGTTTATTTGGAACCAAATAAAAAAACAGATTACAAAAAAGTAAGAAAAACACTTTTTGCTTATACTATGATTTTTCAAATGGTATTCACCATTGTAGGTCTCGCATTTATAGGTTATTTCATTGGTGATTATTTTTATCCAGAAACAGATATCAATTTGATTTTAACTGGTGTGGGTACAATATTAGGTATGGTTTTAAGTGTGATGTCATTTATTCAATTTCTTAAAAGGGAGGAAATCTATGAAAAACATCGTCATCATTAATTGGATTGGTATTTTATATAGTATCGTTGTTTCAGTCGTGACACTGATATTTTTCAATGATTACACTTCTTGGGTTGTTTTAGGAGCTGTGACTGCATTATTTAATCACAGTTTATTAATTCGTTTTACAAAGACTCAAATTATTAAAGAAGTTGTCTATTTACTCATTGTTTTCAAATTTGTTATTTATTTAATTGTGTTAGGTTTTATGTTCTTCTTGTTAAGAGAAGATTCAGATATTTTAATGAAGAGTTATATTTTCTTCTTAGTTGGTGCAATCAATATTAAATTTGGTATTATGTTCTTCCATTTACCATTTAAGAAATTTAAATCACTAAGAGAAGAAGAAAAGAAACTTAAGGAAGGTGAAGATCTTGATACAGACATTTCTTGATGATCTGCTAAGTGTCTTAAAGAACCCACCAGGATATTTTGTTACCTCAGTCATTATCATGAGTGCGATCATCTTGTTCTCAATTATCGTTGGTACAAAAGTAAGCAAAATGAATCCAAAAGATAAACCAGGAAAAGGATTGTCTTTAGTCATTAGTGCGATTGGTGGATTTAACAATTTAGTTAAAGAAG
Organism: Acholeplasmataceae bacterium; assembly: GCA_963667565.1. Classification (GTDB taxonomy): domain Bacteria; phylum Bacillota_I; class Bacilli_A; order Acholeplasmatales; family Acholeplasmataceae; genus WOFB19. The sequence goes on from OY763415.1 coordinate 122,585, forward strand.
TCATTGGAAAACACTGGAGAGTCATTACTCCAATTGTATTATCGCTTGCGATGTATATTTTTATTTCCAATATTTCTGGGGTTACAGGTATTACAACAACACCTACTAAATTTAGTGCAATTACATTTAGTTTATCAATCATTGCAGTAACAACCATTCAAATGATGGGATTTATCTCAAAAGGATGGGCACACATCAAAAGTATTTTTGAACCCGTACCATTCATTGCACCACTTAATATCATTGGTGAAATCACACCACTGATCTCATTAGCATTACGTCTATTTGGGAATATTGCAAGTGGATCACTCATCATGTTCTTAATTTACAAACTTTCTGGATGGGCATCGCTACTTATTGCACCAGCATTCCATTTAGTGTTTGATATTGGCTTTGGACTCATCCAAACCATCGTATTTGTATTGTTAACACTCATTTTATCATCAACTAAAATTGATGAAAATGATTTAGATTATGTATAAAAAAAGGAGAAAATAAAAATGTTAATTGATTTATTTAATCACGTATTATCAGTATTTCCAAATGTTTTAGAACTTACTGGTGACTTAAGTTCAGGTTTAGCTTATTTAGGTGCTGGGATTGCCGTATTAACTGGTTTTGGTTCTGGTATCGGTCAAGGGATTGCTGCTGGTAGAGCTGCAGAAGCTGTTGGTAGACAACCAGAAGCACAAGGTAAAATCCAAATGACAATGATCATTGGTCAAGGGATTGCTGAATCAACAGGTATTTACGGATTTATTATTGCGTTTATCTTATTATCAAAATAAAAAAAAGGGATTGATTTAAGTGTTAAAAGATATTTTTGAAGAAGCTTCACAGGCAATTCAAGACGGCTTAAATTCTATCGTATTGCACCCCTCTGTCGTTTTACTTAACGTCATAGTCTTTTTGATTATGCTGTTTTTTGTAAAACATTTTTTATGGGGTAAAATCACGCTTTTTCTTGAACAAAGACAACAAGCACTCACTGAAGAATTTGATAAAGCAAGCGAAGAACGTCAAAATGCGCAAGCATTAGAACAAAAAGCAATTAGTGAATATGAAAGAATGAAAGCTGAAACAGATAGCTTAAAATCTAAATTAACACAAGATGCTTATAAGCAACAAGAAAAACTGATTGAAGAAGCTAAAAAAGAAGCAAAACATCGTATTGAACAAGCAGATAAAGATATTGAATATGAAATTCAAAGAGCAAATGAAGATATTAGACAATCTATTAAAGAGATTGCTTTTGCAGCTGCAGAAAAAATTGTTAAAAGAGAAATCAATCAAGACGAACATAATGATATCATTGATGAACTCATCGAAGAAAGAGATGATTTAAAGCATGAATAGTTATGCAAAAGCGTTAATGGAAATTGCAATTGCAAACAACACCTTAGATCAAATCAGTTATGAATTTGATGAATTAAACGAAGCTGTCTTTAGTAACAGAAAATGGTTAGATGTCATGAATTCACCGATGTTAGATGATGAACAAAAAATCAAAAACATCGATCAATTAGATTTAAACAAACATCTTGCGACCATGTTAAAAATGCTAGCAACTTCTAAACAAATGGATCTTTATGATCACATATATCCTGAATGGGTAAGAATGATTCGTGAAAAAAACAATGTAGCACATATTAATGTCTATACTGTAAAAGAACTCACAAAAGAACAAATTGAAGCACTTTCTAAAAAACTTCAACCAAGATTTAAAAATCAAACGATAGAAATACATGTCAAAGTTAGAGATAATTTAATAGGCGGTATAAGAATGGTCCATGAAGGACAATCACTTGACCATTCCATTGCACGTGAACTAGAAGAATTATTCATGACATTATAAGGTGGTGAGAAAATGGCTAAACTCAAAGTTAAAGAAATGACAGAAGTCATTAAACAACAAATAGAATCATTTGAAAAAGATGTTAAATTAGAAAATATAGGTAGAGTCCTTTCAGTTGGTGATGGGATTGCAATCGTATATGGTATTGGACAAGCAATGATGGGTGAGTTGCTTGATTTTCCTCATGGTGTTAAAGGTTTAGTATTTAACCTTGAAGAAGATCAAGTAGGGGTTATCTTACTTGGAAAAACAGATTTAATTAAAGAAGGCGACATGGTAAAAACAACCAAAAGAATTTTCGAAGTTCCAGTTGGTGATGCATTACTAGGACGTGTCGTTAACCCACTAGGTGAACCACTTGATGGTTTAGGACCTATTGATACAAAAGATTTTCTACCGGTAGAAAGAAAAGCTAGAGGCGTTATGGCTCGTGGTGGTATTAATCAATCTATGGAAACAGGGATTAAAGTCATTGATGCTTTAGTGCCCATTGGTAGAGGACAAAGAGAATTAATCATTGGTGATAGACAAACAGGAAAAACTACTTTAGCGATTGATGCGATTATTAATCAAAAAGGTAAAGATGTTTTATGCGTCTATGTTGCCATTGGACAAAAAGACTCAAGTGTATCCGCACTTGTTAAATTATTAAGCCAAAAAGGTGCACTTGATTATACAATCGTTGTCAATGCTGGTGCATCAAAAGAAGGTACATTATTATACCTTGCACCATTTGCTGGTGTTACAATGGCTGAATACTTCATGGAACAAGGTAAAGATGTTTTGGTCGTTTATGATGATTTATCAAAACATGCTGTTGCATACCGTGAATTATCATTATTGTTAAGAAGACCTCCAGGAAGAGAAGCATATCCAGGGGATGTTTTCTACTTACACTCAAGATTATTAGAACGTGCTGCTAAGTTAAATAAAGCACTTGGTGGTGGGTCAATTACTGCACTTCCAATTATTGAAACAAAAGCAGGCGATATTTCTGCATATATTCCAACCAATGTTATTTCAATTACAGATGGTCAAATTTTCCTAGAAGCTGAATTATTTTATTCAGGTGTAAGACCAGCGATTAATGCTGGTTTATCCGTATCACGTGTTGGTGGTGCCGCTCAATGGAAAGGTATGAAAAAAGTTGCAGGTACATTACGTATTAACCTTGCAAACTATAGAGAACTTGAATCATTTGCACAATTTGGTTCAGATTTAGACCAAAGCGCGAAACGTCGTTTGGAACGTGGACGTAAGACTGTTGAGATTTTAAAACAAGATGTTCATGAACTTATTGAAATGCCAACTCAAATTGTAACGATTTATGCACTTTCAACAGGTTTAATGGATGATCTTAATTTAGAACAAGTCGTTCAACTACAAGCTGAAATTACTCAAGGTCTACATATGAATGATTTAGGTAAGAAACTATATCAAACATTAATTGAAACAAAAGCTTTACCTGATAGTAAAGACTTAGATACATTTATTAAATCGTTGAAGAAGGTTTTAAGATGAGTTTAAAAGATATTAAACTTAGAATGGATGCCATTAAAAAAACAGCAACGATTACACAAGCTATGCATAATATTGCATTATCTAAAATTAGAAAATCGACTGATTTATCTGATCACACAATAAATTTTTCTAATAAACTTTTAGATATCTTAAAATATGCAAATGAAAATACTGATGGTATTTCTAGATATTGTGAACCTATAAAAAATCCAAATAAATTATATATTTTAGTCACTGCTGATCGTGGATTATGCGGAAGCTACCATAATCAATTATTTAAATTGTTTTTAGCAGATACTAAAGATATGCCTAAGTCAAATTATCAAGTATTAACCATTGGTAAAAAGGGATTTTATTTTGCACAAAAAAATGGCCTACCAATGATCAATGATGAAGTGGTTTACCATAGAGATGATTTAGTAACCATGTCTATGAGATCATATGCGGATATTATTAAAAAAGCATATGAAGAAGGTTATGTGGATGAAGTACTTATCTACCATAATCACTATGTAAACACTGCGTCGCAACAAGTGGTTAAAAAATCAATCTTACCACTTGTCTTTGATGAAGAAAAAATACATTCACAATTCATCTATGATGCAGCACCTGAAGTGGTGATGGATCGTACAGTTAGAATTTATGTTGAAGCAAAAATGATAGAAGCACTAGCAGATGCGAAATTAAGTGAACATGCGAGTCGTATGGTTGCAATGAAAAATGCAACTGATAATGCAAATCAAATCGTTGATCGTCTGCATATGCAATATCATAGAGCACGTCAACAAGAAATCACAAGTGAACTCATTGACGTTGTCAATGGTTCAAACGTTTAGAAAGGAAGTCATCACATGAAGGGTAAAATTAACCAGGTTATTGGACCAGTTGTTGACGTTTATTTTGAAGGCGAACTCCCAAGTATCAATGATGCTTTAGTAGTTGTTAATGAACAAGGTGTGAAAGTCACTTTAGAAGTAGCAATTCACTTAGGTGATCATATTGTTAGAACGATTGCGCTTGAACCTACTGAAGGTTTAAAACGTAATTTGGAAGTTGAAGCATTAGGTGAACCGATTAAAATACCAGTAGGGAAACAAGTCTTAGGACGTATTTTTAACGTTCTTGGTGAACCAATTGATGATAAAGGATCACTTGAAGATGCACCTCATATGAGCATCCACAGAGAAGCACCAGAATTTCATGAATTATCAAGTGAAGTTGAAATTTTGGAAACAGGGATTAAAGTTATTGACTTATTAGCACCTTACATAAAAGGTGGTAAGATTGGTCTATTTGGTGGAGCCGGTGTTGGTAAAACGGTATTAATCCAAGAATTAATAAATAACATTGCGCAAGAAAGAGAAGGTATTTCTGTTTTTGCGGGTGTTGGTGAACGTACTAGAGAAGGTTCAGATTTATATGAAGAAATGACTGAGTCAGGTGTTATTAATAAAACAGCACTTGTCTTTGGACAAATGAATGAGCCACCAGGAGCAAGAATGCGCGTTGCCTTAACAGGATTAACGATGGCAGAACATTTTAGAGATGAAGAAAAACAAGATGTTTTATTATTCATTGATAATATATTTAGATTCATTCAAGCAGGTAGTGAAGTTTCTGCCTTATTAGGTAGAATGCCTTCAGCTGTTGGTTATCAACCAACACTTGCCACTGAAATGGGTCGCTTACAAGAAAGAATTACCTCAACTAAGAAAGGTTCAATCACATCGATTCAAGCGGTATACGTACCTGCAGATGACTATACAGATCCTGCGCCAGCAACTGTATTTAGCCACTTAGATGCAACGACTAATCTTTCACGTGCTTTAACTGAAATCGGGATTTATCCAGCCGTTGATCCACTTGCATCAACATCACGTGCGCTAGCACCTCATATCGTGGGTAAAGAACATTATGAAGTAGCACGTAAAGTTCAACAAATGATTCAAAGATATCATGAATTACTTGATATTATTGCTATTCTTGGTATGGATGAATTAACAGATGAAGATAAACTTATTGTACTTAGAGCAAGACGTCTTCAATTATTCTTATCACAAAATATGCACGTTGCTGAACAATTTACGGGTGTTCCTGGAGCGTTTGTTCCACTCAGTGAAACAGTGCGTGGATTTAGAGAAATTATTGAAGGTAAACATGATAATCTACCTGAAGAAGCATTCCAAATGGTTGGTACCATTGATGATGCTATTAAGAAGGCGAAAAACTTATGATTTTCAAGGTCTTAACACAATTAGGTGAGACACATCAAGATACGATTGAATATGCAGTCATTAAGAATGCTGATGGCGAAATGGCAATCTTAAAAGACCATATTCCAATCATTTTACATGTTGCAGAAGGTTATTTAAAATTTGTTCAAGAAAAACAAGAAATATTCTTAGTTGTTGAACAAGCAGTCGTTGAATTTAAAAATAATGAATTAACCATTTTAGCTCTAGAGGCTCAAATTGGAAAAACATTGGAAAACGCAAAAGAAGCTTTTGAAAACATGAAAAAAGAAAAATTAGAACTCACAAAACAAGAAAATGTTGACTTTTCTAAGCTTGAAAAGGATTTAAAAGAAAACATTAAGAAAAGTCGTGCAGGTCATTTATCATAGTTAGGTAGTGATGGTATGGATCAAATTATTTATGTTATTTCAATCGTGATTTTCTTTGTGATTGCTTTAAGAATTCTTAGAGCATTACATATTGAAAATAAATTTGAAAAATTTCAAATTTGGGAAATAAAAGCTGGTTATTTTTTACTTGCACTTATCATTGCGCATAATTTAGCTGAAATTATGGTGAGATTTTCACAACTATTTGCAGAGTATTTATTGGCATAGTCATTTGACTATGCTTTTTTTTGGAGAGAAATATATGAAAAAAACCGCGTTATGGCTGGTTCTTTGTTTGCTGTCTTTTTATTTGGTCAGTTGTGACTTAGGGACATATGATGAAGAGATAGAAACCATTGAAGCTGAAATTAAATCCATTATACCAGAGGCAATCAATAGCGATTATATTTTGCCTGTTTTTGAGAACTATCAAATTAATTGGAAAATTGATAATCAAATCTATGAAGATACGTATGTATATCAATCCCCTAAAATGGATGAAGACATGGTTTTTAATGTGACGATTAAAAGAGGATTCTCATCAAAAACATTTGAAGTTACATCAAAACGTTTATCACTAACATTGGCTAATTATAAAACAAGTTTGTACATCAGTATGGATGATTCTATTTCAAATATAAATTTAGACACATATATGAATATGAGTGTCGATGTGATCAGTGAGTTAAATGGTAGTGATCAATTCATTTTAAACAACGAATCTGGACGAATTAGAGGTCGTGGAAACTCTACTTGGTATAGTTATCCTAAAAAACCATACAAACTTAAATTTGATGAACGCGTCTCGATTTTAGGTATGCCTCATGCTAAGACATATGTTTTACTTGCGGAATATGCGGATCCTTCACTGATGAGAAATGTCATTACTCATGAATTATCGACTTACTTTAATTTACGACATACATTAGAAACAAGATATGTTGATTTATATATTAATAATCAATATTTAGGTGTTTATGTGTTAACTGAACAAGTAGAAGTAGATAAAAATAAACTTGATTTAACGATAGATGCAGATATTAATGATTTAAGTTTCTTTCTTGAACTTGATATGAGATATGTAGATTATCCATCAGTTAACCCTAATGCGTGGATCAGTATGAATCAAACATTTTACGAAATCAAAGATTTGGATCCTGAGGATTTAACTTATACATTAGAGTATAGAAATCATATCCAGTCATATTTATACGATGCATATAACCACTTAATCAGTAATGATTATACTGAATATATTGACATGGATGCATGGATTGATTATATGATTGTTCAAGAAATCACTAAAAATGTTGATAATTGGTATAGCAGTGTCTATTTATTTAAAGACAAAGGCGGACGATTAACATTTGGTCCTTTATGGGATTTTGATTTCGCATATGGAAATGTGAATTACATTGAACATACCCCCATTGATTTTTATGGGCTTAGAAGTGATAAAAATATTTGGTTTCATGAGATGATGCAAATCCCAGAGGTTAGAGAAAAATTTAAAGAACGTTATATGGATTTTTATAATCAATACAAAGATCAATTTCTATTATTTATTAATCGTCTTTATATGTCATTAATCGACGAAAGCGCAAGAGACGATGCAACATGGGATAGACTGGGTTTAAATGTATGGCCAAACCCTGAAGAAATGGTTGATGCATATACTTTTCAAATGCAATATAATTATTTATATCAGTTTGCAGGAACTCGTTTGAATTGGCTTTATAATGCGATGCAAACCGATGAATATGACTTAGGTTTATTTGATCAAATATAAAAATATACCTATCTTTCGATAGGTATATAAATATACTGATTTTCACCCTGTTCAATATGAATTAAATGTTTGATTTCATCCAAAAAAGCAAGCTCTTGATCATGAATCGAACACTTAAAGGATACCATATCTAAAAAAGTTTTTTCTAGGATGGTTCCCTTTTCTAGAATAAGTGACTCAACTTGATGAATCAGATGATAAGGAAAAGTGATGGTGTATGTATACACCTCTTTTTTTTCATAAAAATGAGCTATTTTTAAGACTTCAGAAGCAGCATTAGAATAAGCTCTAACCAATCCACCAGCACCTAATTTAATACCACCAAAATATCTAATGACAATAAGTAATGCATTGGTTAAGTTATGATGATCAATGACGTCTAATATGGGAAGTCCTGCTGTCCCTTTAGGTTCGCCATCATCTTGATAAGTTGCCCATGCACGATTTTGACCCAGTGTTGCTGCATAACAATAGTGGGTTGCTTTTGAATATTTAGTTTTTGCATCAAAAAGACATCGATCAATATCTTCTTTAGATTCAATTGGATATAATAATCCAATGAAATCAGATTTGTTAATAACAATTTTATGTTCAAATAGATCTTTAATTTCTAGCATACGATCACCATATAAATTATAACATAGACTATGAACTTCATTAAATTTTTGTTATAATACTTTTAGAGTTAAATGGAGGGTCTTATGGGAAAAACATTGGTGATAGACACATCAACAGGAGGATTGGATTACTATCCTTTTAAACATGATGTTGAAATATTAAGAATAAAAATTTTTATAAATGAAAAAGGTTATTTAGATGGTACTGAGCTTAAAGCAGATGAGTTTTATGAGATTTTAAGAAATGATCCTGATTTAGTACCAAAAACATCACAACCATCTATTGGGGAAGTGATTACGTTTTTTGAATCTTTTTATGAAAAAGGTTATGATAAGTTTTTTGTAACTACAATCTCATCTTTATTATCTGGTACACATAATGCAATTTCACTGGCAAGAGAAGAATTAAAAGACAAAATGGAGATTAGAGTCTTTGATACAAAAACCGTTTGTTTTTCAGAAGGGTTATTCGCTTTAGAGGCATCTAAAATGATTAGAGAAGGTAAAACTTTTGACGATATAGAAGTAAAACTCAATCTAATGAGAGAAAATAACACGATTTTCTTTGCAGTAGATTCTCTAGCGTATCTTGTTAAAAATGGACGTTTATCAGGTGCTGCAGCATTTGTAGGTAAACTTCTAAAAATTAAACCCATCTTACAGGTTCAGTCTACAGGACAAATCGTCTCTATCGAAAAAATTAGAAATATCAAAGTGGCGTTAGATTCGATTTCTGACAAAGTCTTAGCATATGCGAATGGACGTGAATTTGATGCCTATATATTATATACAGGCAACCCTCGCCTTAAAGAACATTTTAAAGATATTGTTAAAGAAAGACTCAATTTGGAAAATCTTTATGAAGCACCACAAACACCAGTTGTAGGTGCACACGTGGGACCTGATGTTGTAGGCATTGGTATTCAATTGAAAGTATAAAAAAGAACCCTAGGGTTCTTATTTTTTTACACGATTTTCAAAATATATGCCCCAGTTCTTTTCAGGCTCTCTTGGATCTTCTCCACCTTTCCAAGGTTCATCAAAAGCTTCAAAAATATAGACAAGTACATCGTTTTCTTTTGACCATGAAGCTAAATTTTGAAGATATATTTTTTGATTATTAATGGTTGCTACATCCATTGAGATTCGACTACCATGACTACTTGTAGGCCAACCAGTTTCTGTAATGATAATATCTTTATCTAGATATTTTAAAACAACTTCTTTATAGTTATTATCAAGAGTTTGGATTGCTTGATCGATGGTTTTTCCTTGCCATGCAGGATATGTATGAATACTGATAAAATCTACAACTTCAGATAATGGTGAAAGCTCCTCAATCCAAGTTTGGTATTCTTCACAGTAAGTTATAGGTATATCTGTTTTACCCTTAATCTCTTTAACAATATCAACCATACGCTTGATAGGTACTCTTTGATTACTCCAAATAGATCTAATTTCATTACCAATGGAAATGGCAGAAACGATCTCTTTATATATATGTGATAAGTCAATGATTTCATTGATTAACTCTTGATTAATCAATTTATTAACTAATATTTGATCATCAGTATGCAAATAGAAGAATGGATGGTTAACATGATTTTCTTCTGCACGAAGTGATAAACCTAGCATAACTTTAAAATTTAACTCATGTTCAGTAATGACTTCAAGCACACGCTTAGCATGTATAGAACAATCAAATAAGCGAAGATAATAAAAATCGCCTTCTAATAATTTTAAGTCTTCAAGAATCTCTTCTTTACTTGGATATACTTTAATTAAAGGAGAATGTTCTTTTCTATAACCTGAGTAGTTAATTGCAGGTTTATTAATAAAATATTTCATATAATTACCTCTAACATGATTATAGCATGAAGTATCAAATATATATATTTGAACTTATCAAATTGATTGAAATATTTAGACTATCAATAAATCGCAATAATTGGTATAATATGTGTGGTGATGTAATGAGAAACTTAAATAACGCTCAAATGGTGTTAAAAATATTAAAAAAACATGGATATGAAGCATTTATCGTTGGAGGAGCAGTAAGAGATTATCTTCTTAAAATGCCGCTGACTGATATTGATATCACAACAAATGCAAGACCATATCAAGTCGCAAAAATATTTGAAACTAAACCTACAGGTATTAAGTATGGTACAGTAACAGTATTTTTCAAAGAAGAAACTTTTGAAGTAACCACATATAGAATTGATGGTCCTTATGAAGATCAAAGGCATCCTGATCACGTAACCTATAGTGAAACCGTGACTGAAGATGTGAGCAGAAGAGATTTTACCATCAATGGACTTTTAATGGATGAAAATCTCCAAGTTTTTGATTATGTTGAAGGCGAAAAAGATTTGCAATCTAAGATGATTAAGGCCATTGGCGATCCATATTTGAGATTTAGTGAAGATGCAATTAGAATGTTAAGAGCAATCTATTTCCAATCAAAACTTGGATTTCAAATATCAAAGGAAACAAGAGAAGCAATTTTTGATCTAAAGGATAAACTTACAAATGTTGCTATGGAAAGAGTCTTAGCGGAACTTGTTAAAATTCTAAAAGGTAAACATTTAAAGAAAGCACTTAAAACGATGGTAACGACTGAAATCTATCAAGTTTTACCAGGATTAGAAAAAGGTATTTTATATGTGTCTGAACTTGATGAAATGCCGTTTGTTGATGTCTTCTTTACATTAAGTTTTGCAATGAATAAAGGCATAGTTCCATCTAAGTGGCCTTTCTCAAATAAACAAAAACATCGTTATTTAACTGCTGCAAAACTTGCAAACAGTAAAACAGAATTTGACTCAATTGATTTATACACATATGGTATTGATTTATGTTTATTAGCATCAAGAGTGAATTATATGTTAAAAAGAGAAAGACTTATGAATAATGAATTGATGAGTCTTTATGAAAAACTTCCAATTCAAAGTGAGTTAGATTTAAAACTTAAGCCATTTGAAATGATGGCAATTACGGATAAAAAAGCAGGCGCTTGGCTTAAAGAAGTTCAACAGGCGATGGTTCTTGCTATCTTAAGAAATGAACTTAAAAACGATCAAGAAGAACTCAAACAATTCTTGATGAATCATATGAAATGAGGGATATGAATGACTTTAAAAGAAAATCAAACATATAAAATCATCGGAAAAATTGAAAGTATCAATCATGGTCCACATTTTTGTAATACAACAGTAACTACAAAAGATGGAGAACATATTAATTTTAAATTAGATTTTGAACAATTAGATTTAATCTCTACAGGTAAGCTTTATGAATTTGAAGCATTAGCTGTTGTTAAAGTAGAAGATGAACTTATTCTAAAGTGTGTGGGTATTACTCCAGCTGAAGATGTACTATCATCAGAAGAATTATCACAACTTTTAGAAGTGTTCTATGTTTATGCACCTATGCCTCTTAAAGAAATTAAGACTGGTGTAGAATCATTTTTAAATCAAATTGATAATGAGATTTTAAAGAAGATTACAAAAACGATTTATGATCAAAAAAGCAAAAAATTCTACATGCATCCAGCAGCAACTAAATTTCATCATGCTTATGTAGGTGGATTAAGCTATCATACGTATACGATGCTTAAACTCATAGATGGGTTCTTACTTGTCTATCCATATTTGAATAAAGATTTATTATATGCAGCAACCATTCTACATGATATGGCAAAAATTGATGAGATTAGTGGTGTCGATGGAGAATATACAAAAGAAGGTATGCTCATTGGACATTTAGTCATGGAAACGATTGATATTGATGGTGTTGCTAGACAATTAGGTTATGCAGAAAGCGAAGAAGTGTTGATGCTTAAGCACATGATTTTATCCCATCATGGACAATTTCATTTTGGATCTCCTAAAAAGCCACAAACAGGAGAAGCACTACTCTTATGGTTTATTGACACTATAGATTCTAAATTTACAGTATTAGGTGAAACCTTAGATCAAACTGCAGAGGGTACATTTACTCAAATGATTGCAGTGATGGATAAGATGAAATTTTATAAACACAAAGTTAAATAAGGATAAAAGTATCTCTTGTAGATACTTTTTTATTTAATTTTTTTTAAAATACTATGAAGTGTATTATAATGAGACTATATAATTTTTAAATGAGGATATAGATGGGTACATTAATTAATGTGGGTGCAATCATTTTAGCATCTGTTCTAGGGGTTTTACTTAAAAAAGGATTATCAGAAAAAATACAAAAAGCAGTTATATTTTCCATAGGACTTGGATTATTTGCATTATCACTAGGATGGTTTATTAAAGATTTTATTGTGATTTCAACGGATTTATCGATCACAACTAGATATGATTTACTCATCATCATATCACTTGTCCTAGGAACGATTATAGGTACATGGATTGATATTGATGAGAAGATTAATCAATTCGCGTTAAAGTTTGAGACTAAGTTTAAATTGCCTCCGATTGCCAAAGGATTTGTTACTGCAACCTTGATCTTTAGTGTTGGGGCAATGTCAATTACAGGATCTATACAAGATGGTTTAGGACAAGGTATGACAACGTTACTCGTCAAGTCTACATTAGACTTTTTCACAGGGATGATTTTAGCATCAGCATTAGGGATTGGTGTTATCTTTTCTGCCATTGTCGTCTTAATCTATCAAGGGGGTATCACATTATTAGCAGCTTTCTTAAGTGCATATATGACACCTGAGATGATTTTAACTATTTCAATGATTGGTAATCTAATGTTGATTGCTATTGCATTTAATTTTATGGAGATTGCGAAAGTCAAAGTTGCAAACTTGTTACCAGCACTACTGATACCAATCATTTATTTAATTATTCAAAATTGGTTATTCTAAATGAAATTATTAAACAAAAAAAAGACCTTGAGTATTCTCAAAGTCTTTTTATTTATCGTTAAATCGTGAACTAAGATTCTAAAATATCGAACCATGAACCATATAATGCATCATAATTTGCATCATATACTCCGCCATTATCAGACAATAAGTAGCTGTTAAATTGTCTTCTATTGATTGCACGAATTGCAGTTAATCTTGCGTTATCAGCACTGTCTGCAAATTGTGCATCAGCAACTAACTTAAAGATTAATTCTCTTTGCATGTAAGTACCAGTATATTTAGTAAGAATTGGTTGTAAGTAAGCATTGATTGCTGTGTCCACAACAGTTGGAAGTGGTGCACCTTCATCAGTCTTATCTAATACTAAATAATATTCGATTTGACTTGCAGTTAAAGTATCTGAATTTTCATTATAAACATTAAGGTTTAAGTCAGTATTAATATAATCATCATCAATATCATCTGCTTGCGCGTAGATTGCACTATCTTTTTCACCAACTGAGTCAGCTAAAATGAAATGCCATCCGAAATCAGATTGAACTAATTGTAAGTCAGATTCAGTAATACCAGCATTATACATAATTTGATCATAGAAATCTAAATATGGGAATAATGAGTCATCTGCTGGGTTTGCTTCTTGATAAGCAGTGACTGTGTCATAAATATTGATTGCTCTATCATAGAATACAGTATCTAAAACACTTGAATTAGTGATAAAGTTTGAAATATTTGTGATGTCAGATGAGATTGTTTCATAAGTCATATTGAAACCTAATTGACGGAATTGTGACCAGTATAATTCAGGTTGTAAGTCGATATATTCGCCTTCACCAACACCGAAGCTACCTCTTAAGATTCTACCTGAATCATTAAATTCATTAGCAATGTCAGATAAACCTGATTCAAAATCAGTATATTTACCTAAGCGGTCATAAATACCTTCATGATATACACCTTCAGTATCTGTGTAACCTTGAACTAAGTTTAATAAACCTGTCATAATTTCTGCTGTATTTGAGTCATTTAATACATCAGCAGGATTGTCTGGTGTACCATCGGCATTTAAATCAAAATAAATGAGTAAATGACTTACAGAAATTGATTCTTCGTTGTTATATTGTAATTCAGCAAGTTGAGCAAATTTTTCATAGATTGTTGAAGTGTCATTGCTATAATGATTTTCATAATCTGTTAAATATTGATCTCTTAATTCTGGATATACATATAATTGATTGATTGCTTCTTCATTAGAAGTAGCACCAAATGCAACTAATAAGAATGCTTCTCTACCCATTGAAGCTGGATAGCTTGAATAACTATTTGATGAGAAAGCAGTAATGATATCTTCAAATTGAGTTTTGTAATCAGCCATTTGATCATCTGTTACTGTATATTGATCGCTATTTGATAAGTATTTGTTTAATACTAAATCAAGTGATAAGTTAACACCATATGATTTTTCAACTTCAGCATAGAATGCATCAACTGTAATTTCAGTACCATTAACATCAGCAACAACATCGCCAGTTTGGTTCTTATCTGAACCAGCATAAGTATAAGTTTGTCCGTAAAGTATTCTTAAAATGTTATCATAAATGTTCACATCAGCAGCATCATATTTTTCACTGACTTTAGATGAAATGTAAGTAGAAGTTAATTTACCATCTACTAAATCTGCATAAGCTTGATCATAAGCATCTTGAGCTTTTTGAGCAACTGTAGCATCACTATCATCAGTATTGAAGATATAAGCTGTGTCGTCTGCTGGATCTTCAATTAAAATACCATCTTCATCAGCACTGTTATCATCTAATTTAAATACTAAATATTTGAAATCACCAAATGTTTGAACTCTTGATGAATATGCTTTTTCAGTATCTGGATCAGCAATTTGAGTTTCAGCTGTTAAAGTGTTGTATAAATGAGATCTTAAACTTGTGTTCATATCTGTTAATTCATCATAAGTGTAAGTTGTTTGGAAATCTTCACCACTTGTACTTACGATTGCACCAGTACCATCAATTTCAACAGTAGCAGCTGGGTTTAATAAATTATAAATTTCAACAAATTTCACTTTTACTTCTTCAGTTGTAAGTGGTGCATCTGAATAACCATCTCTTTTAGCAATTGTATATGCTTTGTAGTAGTCTTCATAGTCAGCAATACTTAACTTAGAACGATCAGCATAATTAACACCTAATTTACCAAGTAATCCTAGTTCATCTAAAATGTCAACGATGTAACCATAAGTTACTGTATCTGTTAAATCAACATATCCAGGTTGACCTTCAGCAATTCTAATGTCTGGTAATTCATACCATAAACCTTTAGAATCTGATTTTAAACCTACTTGATATAATGCAGCATTTGCTTCATTTAAGTTAATAAAACGTACGATTAATGCACTAACATCATAACGACCTTCAGTGTTGTTTTGGTAATATGTTACAACATCTGAACTTTCAACATAATAATCACTTTCTGAATCAACAACTTCAGTTTGTAATGTCTCATTTGCATAAATTCTTTCAGCTACCATTAACTTGTATGCGTTTACTAGCACTGGAAGTGTTTCATAACCAGTGAAAGGTGTTGGTAAGCTTAATAAGTCACTTATGATTGTATCAACATTAAGTGTGTTGTCATTCAAGTATAGTGAATCTGCAAATTGTTCAATTGATCTTACATATATATCGTTATTGTTATCATATAAGTCTTGTAGAGATTCTTCGTCAGTTTCACCAAAAATGGCTGTGTTGATTTGATCATAGAAGTATTCTAAAGTATCTGCATCACCTGATGCGATTTTAGCCTCAGCTTGAGCAATATAATCAGCAAAGATATCTTTTTCAATCATTGTTGATAATACTGAAGCGGCTTGAATACGGAATTGATCGTATAATTCTTTTTCATTAACTGTGTAATCTCCGAAAGTTAAGTAGACATTGTCTTCGGATAAGCTACCATATGGAACTTTGCTACTCGAGTTACATGCAGCTAGTGTGAGAGATCCTGCAACTATAATTGCTAATAGTGCAAATCTTCTCAAATTTTTGATTCGATTCATTGTGTTCACTCCTTATTTGTATTTCATACAAGCATTTATAATATAGCATTTTTTAAGGGGTATTGCAACAACTTTCTACTTATTTGTTAATATCACATAGTTTTTATGTTATGATTAAAGAAGGTGATGACATGAAAGTATATATATTAGCTAGTGGATCAAAAGGCAATATGACCTACTTAAAAGTAGGCCATATTAAATTGTTTATTGATGCTGGGATTAGTTATAAAAGAATGCTTGCAAAAATGAGTGAATATGGTGAAGAAATCAGTGATGTTAGTTACTTACTTTTAACGCATGAACACCATGATCATGTCATGGGTATGAAAACGCTATTAAAGAACACGTCATTTAAATCTGTGCTGATGACTCAAGGAACTTATGATGGATTAACAGACGAAGTCAAACAATTGATCAAACATGTTACAATCGTTAAATCAGAGGTTTTAACTGAGATTGAACATATCAAAGTAACACCTTTTGTGATTTCACATGACGCCAATGAGCCTGTTGGATATGTGATAGATGGTGATAAAAAAATAGTGATTTTATACGATACAGGTTACTTAGATGAAGCATATTATAATCTTTTAAAAGGTGCTGATGCATATATTTTAGAGGCAAACCATCATCCGACGCTTTTGATGAATTCACCAAGACCTTTTTTACTCAAAAAACGCATATTATCTGAAAAAGGGCATTTATCAAATGATGATGCATCATATTTGATGAATAAATTCATCAATGGAAAGGTTGCTACTTGGTTTGTATCCCATATATCAGAAGATTGCAATAATGTTTTATCAATCGAAGAATCAATTGTTAAGGCATTTGATGATCCAACGAAAGTAATCGTTTATTATGCAACTAAAGAAGGTTTACCAGGAGTAGATGTATGATTAAATTAATTTCAGTGGGTAAACTTAATCAAAAATATTTAAATGAAGGTATTGAATACTATAAAAAACAAGTACCAATCAAGTTTGAGATGCTGGAAGTAAAAGATGGAAAAGATGAAAAAGCACTTCAAGCTGAAGGTGAAGCCATACTAAAATTACTTAATCAAAGTGATTATGTGATTGCACTTGCGATTAAAGGTGAGATGTTTACTTCAGAAGGATTTGCAGAAAAGATCGAAGAGTTACTTTCATATCATCAAGGCGATATCGTCTTTATCATTGGAGGTTCTCATGGCTTATCAGATGCAGTTTATGAGAGAACGCAACTTAAAATCTCGTTTTCAAAAATGACATTTCCTCATCAATTAATGCGTCTTATTTTTACCGAACAAATCTATCGTGCTTTTATGATTATGAAGCACCATCCATATCATAAATAGGAGTGACTTATGAAATACATTTTTTGGGATTTTAATGGCACCATTTTAGATGATGCATATTTATGTTATGAGATTCTAAATCAGATGCTAAAAGAGGTTGATCGACCAGGTGTTACATTTGATGAATATCTCATGATTTTTGATTTTCCTGTAAGAGATTATTACGCTAAGGTTTACGACTTAGAAAAAACGAGTTTCGATGTCTTGGCAAAGCGATTTATCGACTTGTATCAACCGCGCAGTTTAAATGCTCCCCTACATAAAAATATAGTGGAAATAGTGACTTATTTTAAAGAAAAAGGATATAAAAATATTGTCCTTTCGGCATCTGAAATTAACAACCTTAAAGCGCAATTAAAACACTTTAAAATTGATGGTTTATTTGATGATGTTTTAGGAACTTCTGATGTGTATGCAAATGGTAAAATTGATGTTGCAAAAGCATATATCAATGAGCATCATATTCATACTGAAAACAGCGTCATGATTGGTGATACACTTCACGATGCAGAGATTGCAGATATTTTAGGTGTAGCGCCTATATTATTCACAAAAGGACATCAACATCCATCAAGACTTAAAAAGTATAATTCAATTGATGATTTGAATTTGCTTAAGGATATGCTCAAATAAGAGAAATATATGATAAGATATGTATACATAAATATTGAGATATGGAGAGAGAAAAATGAGTAAAATCGCAATATTAACATGTAGTAATGCTGGGCTTGATTATTTGGATTATCCAAAAGATATCGAGATTTTAAGATCAGTTATCCATTTTGGCAATCAACATAGCTATAACGATTTTGTTGATATGGATGCTAAAACGTTTTATGAACGTATTAATCATAATCCAGACGATATTCCTAAGACATCTTATGTTTCAATAGGTCATATGATTGAAGTATTTGAGTCACTTAAAGAAAAAGGTTATGAAGAAGCGTTAGTAATCACGATTTCTTCCAAATTATCAGGATTATATGAAGCGGTACAACGCGCTGGTACAGAAGTTGATTTAAAGGTTACTGCATTTGATTCAAGAACATTGGCTTATGCAGAAGCATTTATGGTATTAGAAGCTCATCGTTTGGCAGCACAAGATAAAAGTGTTGAAGAAATTATTTCATATTTAGAAAAAATAAGAGAAAATCATCAAATTTTCTTTGCTGTTGACACGCTTTTATATTTAATGAAAAATGGGCGTTTATCTAAACTTCAAGGGACGCTTGGAACGATGTTACAACTTAAACCATTACTTACCATAGATAAAGAAGGTAAAGTTGAAACATTAGAGAAAATAAGAACAACACATAAAGCACAAAAACGTGTCTTAGAAAAATATATTGAAGTTACAAAAGATAAAAACGTCATTACATTTATTTCTCATGCTCATGCAGATGAATATGTTAAATGGTTTGTTGAAGAAATAGCTAAAGTGTTTCCAGAAAGAGAAGTCATTGTTGCATATTTAACACCTGTAGTTGGTGCACATACTGGACCTAAAGCATTAGGTTTAGGTTATGTTGATTTAGATCAATTAAAATAAAAAAAAGCCAATTTAGCGATTGGCTTTTATTTTTTATTCTATATGCTTTTTGTGTTTTTTAGGTTTACCATCATCTAAAATGCCTGTCATCGGAATGAGTAAAAATGCTAACCATGATATATAAAACATATCAAAGAAATATCCAACTGAGAAAAAGATGATTGTTGAGATAAAAGGCATGACTGCAACCAATCTAAATTCACCAGAGATAATAATTGCTGCTATTGGGAATAATAGAAGTATTTGCCAAGCATAAACCCATGAATTAGGAACTAAAAGGCCAACAGTGATAAAGATTGCTAATAAGATAACGAGTGTTGAAAAAATCATTACACCTTTTCTTGAACGATCAAAATCAACCGTGATTCTTATGCGTTCGAAATAAATGCCTAATGCCACTGGGAGTAAGAATCCTAATAGACCTATAAGAATATCACCTTCGGTATATACCATATATACATAAAATATAATCGCAATCACAAATGATGAAAACATAAGTGTGTTTTTCTTGCTTGGATGAAGGATTAATGCGACCATCGGAATACTTAAGAAGGCTAACCAAGCATATTCATAGTATCCAATATAGGTACCTACTAAAATCACAGTGATTAAGGATATAAAAGGCATAAGACCGATAATTCTATCTCTACCTCCACCAGATAAGACACCAAAGATTGGAATGATTAAGAAAATAAGCCAAATAGGATGCCAAACTTGAGTTGTAAATCCAATGGTCATAAATGTAATTAATGCAATAAATGGAGATAATGCAACTAGTTTGTGATCTTTATGATTTTTTACAATAAAAGATAAAGTATCTTTTAAATCTTCATAAACTCTTCTAGGCTCTCCAAGTAATTCTCTAATTTCTGTATCGGACATAGATTTATCGAGTCCATCATCATACATTTGAGTATAGTCATTCATAATGTCGTCGATATCAGATTCACTAACATTATGATTTGTTAAAATTTGTTTTAATTCATCTAAATAATCATTTTTCATTTTATTTTCCTCCTAAAATTTGGTTAACACCTTGTAAAAAATCTCGCCATTCAGTCATATATGCTTCATATATATCTTTTCCAGCTTTAGTGATCTTATAATATTTTCTAGGTGCGCCAAGTGTCGTGGGTTCATAATAAGTACTAAAGTAATCTTGTGCAGTTAAACGTCTAAGAATTGGATATACTGTATTTTCGTTGACATCAATCGTTTTTGAAAGAATTTCAATCACTTCAAATCCATACATGTCTTTACTTTCAATGAGACTTAAAACGCATAATTCCACAATACCTTTTTTGAATTGTGTATTCATAGAAACCTCCCTTACTGTGTATCACACACTACTAATATAACATGGTACTGTGCAAAACACAATACCTAAAATTAAAAAAAATATGAAAAAAAAGTATCATATCATGACACACATCTTGTCTTTTTTAAAACTCTATGATACTATACTTACAAACAAGAAAGGTAATATTTCTATGTTAAATATATTGAAATCTGTTTTTTATTACGCATATTACTACAAAAAATAAAGGATTGCAGGGCATTCCTTTTTGAGTGATTTAAGTAAAAGGAAACAGCCAATCAATGATACATTCATCCTTGAGGTTGTTCCTCAGGGATTTTTTTATTTCAAAGGAGAAGAACGATGATTGTAAGAATGAAAGAAAACTCAACTAAAACTCAATATGAAAAAATTGTTGATTTTCTAAAAGAAAAGAATTTAGAAGTTAAAGATGTAAGTAGCCAAACAGTTAAAATTTTTGGTATTATTGGTGACACAACAGGTTTTGAACCGAATGACTTATATGCATTTGATGGAGTTGCTGATGTCACAAGAGTATCTACACCTTTTAAGAAAGCAAGTAGAAGTTTTCATCCAGAAAACACAGTGATTAAATTTAATAACGGTGTTGAAATTGGTGGAAATCAATTTGTGATGATGGCTGGTCCATGTTCAGTTGAATCAGAAGATCAATTAAGAACAATCGCTAAAGAATTAAAAAAATCCGGTGTAAAATTTTTACGCGGTGGTGCTTATAAACCTAGAACTTCTCCTTATTCATTTCAAGGTTTAGGACTTGAAGGATTAAAAATCTTAAGAAAAGTCGCAGATGAGTTTGATATGCTTGTTGTTACTGAACTGATGAGTCCAGATGTTTTAGATGAATTTGAAAAGTATGTTGATATTATTCAAATTGGTGCTAGAAACATGCAAAACTTTTCGTTATTAAAAGAATTAGGAAGATCAACAAAACCTATTTTATTAAAAAGAGGTATTGCAGCAACCATTCAAGAGTGGCTAATGTCAGCTGAATACGTCATGGCTAATGGTAATGAAGATATTATCATGTGTGAAAGAGGTATTCGTACGTATGAAACTTATACTAGAAACACATTAGATATCAGTGCTGTTTTAGCTATTAAAGAATTATCTCATTTACCAGTGATCATTGATCCAAGTCATGCCGCAGGACGTTGGAACATGATTGAAAGTTTAAGTTTAGCAAGTTTAGCAGTGGGTGCGGATGGTCTTATTGTTGAAGTCCATCACGATCCTGAACACGCGATGAGCGATGGTGCGCAATCATTAAAACCACATAAATATGATCAAATGGTTAAGAAATTAGAAAAGATTGCACCAACAATTGATAAAAAAATAGCATGAAAATCTTTATTGTAGGACTTGGATTAATTGGCGCATCCTATGCGGAAGGATTAAAACTTAAGGGACATCAAATATATGCTTATAATAGAAGTACAGATAAAGTTTTAAAAGCCATTGAAGAGGGTATAGTTGAATGTGATAACCATATAGATAAATTAAGTGAGTGTGACTTAATTGTTCTTTCCTTATATCCAAAGCATAATATTGAATTTATCTTAAATCACCAAAATTTATTTAGAGAAGGTCAAATTGTCACAGATGTATCTGGGACCAAAGTATGGATGATGGATGAGATTGAAAAAATACTTCCAAAAGGTCTTTCTTACACATCACATCACCCAATGGCTGGTAAAGAAATAAGTGGATATGATGCTAAGGACTATCGCATATTTAAAGGCGCTAATTTTGTTTTAGTACCTTCTAAATTATCGAAACAAAATGATGAAATTGTTTTAAAACAAATTGCAGAAGCATTGGCTTTTGGTCGCATGTTAAAAGTAGATGCAAAGACACATGATCAATTGATTGCATTTACTTCACAGCTTACGCATGTACTCGCTGTTGCACTGGTCAATACAGATCATTTTAATGAGACAAAAGATGCGACTGGAGATTCATATAGAGATTTAACAAGGATTGCTAAGATTAACGAAACAATGTGGACAGAATTATTCTTAGAAAATAAACCTGCTTTACTTGGTGTAATTAAAGATTTTCAAGATCAACTTAAATATATGGAAGATATGATTAAGCAGGATCAAAAAGAAGATTTAATGACATATATGAAAAAAGCAAAAGAGAAGAGGTTAACTTTTGACAAAGATTAGTATGCCAGAATATGATATGTTTGTTGGCTTAAATGAAATGGAAAAAATTGAATCTCATATTAAAGAAATATATGCATATGATGAAGTGTTTATTGTTACTGATGAATTGGTATATTCGCACTATAAAGCGAAAATAGGTGATTGGTTTAGTGCGTTTAAATACCAAATTATACTTGTTCCTGAAGGTGAAAAATCAAAGTCTTTTGATATATATTTAAAAGCTATTGACGACCTCATTAAAGCGGGATTAAAAAGACAACATTTAATCATTGCCTTAGGTGGTGGTGTCATTGGTGATTTAACTGGTTTTATCGCATCTACGATTTATAGAGGCGTACCTTTTATGCAAATACCTACAACACTTTTATCGATGGTAGATAGCAGTATAGGTGGTAAAGTAGGCATTGATTTGGAACAAGGTAAAAATCTTATTGGTTCTTTTTATCAACCTAAAAAAGTAATCATTGATCCACAGTTTTTAAATACGCTTAGTGTGCTTGAATATCGAAATGGTCTTGCAGAAATGATTAAAGCAGGACTTATTGGAAATAAAGAATTATTTGAGTTTTTTCTAACACATGATCAAGTCACTGAAAAAGAAATTATTGAGGCAATTGAGGTAAAAAGACAAGTTGTACTCATAGATCCTTATGATTATAAAGAGCGTATGTATTTAAACTTTGGACACTCTTATGGTCATGCGATAGAAAAGAAAACAAAGTATAGCGTATATAAGCATGGACAAGCTATTAGTTATGGTATGCTTATCGCTTTAGAAATAGGGATACTTGAGGGTATTACACGCCCATGTTTATATGATGAAGTTAAAAAAGTGTTACTGAGATTAGAACTTGTAAAACAACCTTTATTAGAAAAAGAAGATTTCCAAGATGAATTAAAATACGACAAAAAAAATATGGCAAACGGATATCATTTTGTATTTATTAAAGACATTGGTGTACCTGTTATTAAAACCATTAAGATTGGATAAAATTATGGATATTAAAATATGTCCCAAAAGTTTAAGTGGACAAATTGACGTTGTATCATCTAAATCTTTATCACATCGTTATGTGATTGCTGCTGCACTTTCTAATCGTGAAAGTGTAGTTAAGAATGTATTAGATTCTAAAGATTTAGAAGCTACAAAAGATGCACTTTCAATTTTAGGTGCAAAATTTAATCAAGATCACATAGTGCCACTAGATTTTAATGTAGGTGTACAAAAGATCAATGTTAAAGAATCGGGATCAACGTTAAGATTTATGATTCCTATTTATATGCTTACTGATCAAAAGATAGAAATCTATGGTGAAAATAGACTTATTGATCGACCTTTAGATGTATACGAAGACTTATTTCGAAATCGAAATGTTACATTTCTACATCTAGATCACAATCATCAACTTCCGCTTCTTGTGAAGGGAAAACTAAAAGGTGGCCATTTTGCCCTCAGAGGTGATGTAAGTTCTCAATTCATCAGTGGATTGTTATTTGCTTTACCATTACTAAAAAAAGATTCTGTGATTGAACTTACAACACCACTTGAATCTAAAGGTTATGTAGATTTAACACTAGATGTCTTAAAAAAGTATGGTATTCATATATTAAGAGTTGATCAATATATCTATATTAAAGGTGGTCAGCATTATCAAGCTAAAGACCAAATTGTTGAAGGTGATTTCTCACAATCAGTCTTTTGGTTTGCTGCTGGTCTTTTTGGAAATCATGAACTTAAATTAAATAACTTAAATGATCAAAGCCTTCAAGGTGATAAAGCATGTGTTGATATCCTTAAATCTATGGGTGCTGACATTACTTATGAGCAAGGTATATATCGTGTAACACCAACAAAGTTGCGACAAACAACCATTGATTTAGCCCAAGTACCTGATTTAGGTCCTATGCTGATGGGGGTTGCAGCTTTAAGCCAAGGTGTAACAACATTTATAAATTTTGAAAGATTACGAATCAAAGAATCCGACCGTGTTGAAGCAATGAAAGATGTACTTAAAAGATTTGGTGTCGACATGAAAGTGTTAGATGATAAAATAGAAATACAAGGTGTTGAACAATTAAAAGGTGATGTAGAAATAAATACATTTAACGATCATAGAATCGCTATGGCGGCTTCTATTCTAGCGATTAAAGCAAGTGGTCCTGTGGTGATTAAACAAGCAGAATGTGTTGAAAAATCGTATCCAACATTTTTTGAAGCATATAAAAAACTAGGTGGTGACATACATGAACTTAGATGAATTAAGAAGTAAGATTAATGAAATCGATGAAAACATTTTAGCGTTATTTGAAGAAAGAATGCACGTTGCTAAACAAATAGGTATGTATAAAAAGGAACATAATCTTCCTGTTTTAGATCAATCAAGAGAAGATGCATTATTAAATTTGATGAAATCTAAAGTAAAAGATCATGAGCTTTTAAATTTATATGAGGCATTTTTAAAACATTTAATGACACTTTCAAAGGCATATCAAAATGAAATATAATCTTGCAATACTAGGACAAGGTATTAGTTATAGTTTGTCACCTCAAATTCATTCTGTGATTGGTGATTTAATTGATGAAGAAATCACTTATGAATTAAAGGATATTCAAAGACAAGATTTAGCACAAGCTATTCAAGCATTAAAAAATCATGAGTATCAAGGATATAATGTCACAAAACCTTATAAAGAAATCATTCTTGATGATGTTGAACACTTATCTGATGTTGCTAAAAAACTAAAAGCTGTTAATACACTCTTTATTAAAGACGGTAAAGTTTATGGGGATAATACGGATGTCTTTGGATTTGAATATTTATTAGATTATTACCGTATTCAAGTAAGTCAAAAACATGTCCTTATTCTTGGTACAGGTGGTGCAGCAAAAGCTGTATGTCATGTGTTAAAAAAAAGAGGTGCACATGTTACATACGCTTCAAGAAATAGTTTAAAAGAAATGGATGAGAAAGTTATAAGTTATGATCAAATCAATCCAGACGATGTTGACATCTATGTTAACGCAACACCGATTGGAACTTTTCCTAAGATGGATCTTGCTGTTCTTAAACAAGAACAAGTTACTAATCAAATCATCATAGATCTTATTTATAGACCAAATCGAACAAAACTAATGTCATTTGCAAAGACTTCATATAATGGATTTGTAATGTTATTAGCACAAGCGATTAAAAGTGAAATGCTATGGTTAAATAAACCATTAAATATACATGATATTTTAGATAGATTAAAGGAAGTGATCATATATGAATAGTTATGGAACATTATTTAAAGTCACACTTTATGGCGAATCACATCAAGACGCAATTGGTGTTGTAGTTGATGGAGTCAAACCAGGAACTAAAATCGATTTAGGACTTATTCAAAATGATTTAGAATTAAGAAAACCTAAAGACATTGGAACAACGCCTAGAAAAGAAGATGATGATGTAATTATCACATCCGGTGTTTTTAATGGATTTGCTACAGGTTCTCCGATACACTTAATGATCGAAAATAAAAATGTTAAATCAAAAGATTATGATCACTTAAAAAAACAACCAAGACCTGGCCATGCTGATTTTGTTGCTGAAGTGAAATATCAAGGTTTTCAAGATCACAGAGGCGGTGGACGTTTTTCTGGAAGGCTCACTGCGGCTTTAGTTGCTGCAGGATCGATTGCAAAAATGATGGTACCCTATCATTTTAGTCATGAACTGATCCAAGTAGGAACACTAAAAGATATGTCTAAACTTGATTCGTATTTAAAAGAAATCACTGCTAGTGGTGATTCTGTAGGTGGCATCATAGAATTAAAGGTTTCAAATGTAGGTGTTGGATTAGGTGAACCATTCTTTGAAAAATTAGATGCTGAAATTGCAAAAATGATGTTTAGTATACCTGCTGTAAAAGGTGTAGAATTTGGTATAGGTTTTGAAGGTGTAAACATGCTAGGATCAGAATTTAATGATCTTATCATTGATGAGCATGGAACAACTAAGACCAACCATAGTGGTGGTGTGACTGGAGGTATTTCAAACGGGAACGAAATCACATTAAAAGTATTTATAAAACCGACTTCAAGCATCCAAAAAAGACAAGAAACATTTAATTTTGAATCATCACAAATTGAAGGTTTAAATATAGGTGGTAGACATGATGTTGCGATTGTTAGAAGAGTCGGAATTGTCTTAGAAAATGTACTTGCGATTGTTATGGCAGACGCGATGCTAAAATCCAAAATTTACCAATAAATTAAAAAAAATCCAAAATTTAAGTTCTTTTAAATGATGGATTTTTTTATTTGCAAAATTGTAAACGTTATCATCTAATTTACAAGGCAAAAAACTTGACAAGCAATTATTTTAAAAAATAATGTGATATAATCAAGGTAGAAATTATCGACTCTATTTAAAGGAGAAAAATATGAATAAGAGATATGAATTTAGCGAAGAGCAAATGAGTTTTTTTCATGCGAAGATGGATGAAAATATGTTAAAACCAGGGCCATTAATGCCTACGCTTCATGATGCACAACACATCTTTGGATTTATACCATTAGAAATCCAAAAAATCATTAGTCAAAAGCTAGGCATCAGTGTTGCTAAAATAAATGGTGTTGTTACTTTTTATGGCAACTTCTCAGTTGAACCAAAAGGTAAACATGAAATCCATGTATGTTTAGGTACTGCATGTTATGTTCGTGGTTCAAAAAATATTATGGAAACTTTAGAAAATCATTATCACATTAAAGACGGTGAAACAACCAAAGATGGTGAAATCACTTTAATGGCAACCAGATGTGTTGGTGCATGTGGACTTGCACCTGTCTTTTCAGTTGATGGTCATATTTATGGAACTGCTAATGTTTCTAAAACAAATGATGTTATTAAATCTTTAGAGGAAACAGAACATGAAGCTTGATGATTTGATCAAAAGATATCAATGTCATGTCTATACGCCTGAGTTACTTATGGATATGGATGTCACTTATGCTTTTTGTTCAGATTTAATGAGTGATGCACTCATTATCATGAATAGTGTTAAAGATGATGAAATATTGGATCATGCGATTTTAATCACGGGTCTTGTCACACAACAATCCATTAGAACTGCAGAAATGCTTGATGTGAATGTCGTTCTATTAGTTAGAGGAAAAATACCTTCAACAAAAGTTATAGATCTTGCATATGAATCAAAAATCATTTTATTAAAAACAGACTATACAATGTTTAATACAAGCGGTATGATGTATCGCGATGGTATTAAAGGTATTTCATATAACGAACAATGGTAAAAATAGAATATCAAATCATCGCAAGAAATTATGAGCTTGCAGGCAGAGCGTCTTCAAGCATTAAACGATACTTAAAACAAGAAAATATCGATCGTCATCTTACAAAACGCATTTGTTCAGCATCTTATGAAGCAGAAATAAATGTCGTGATTCACTCTGTTGGTGGTTATGTAGTATTTGAACATACAAATGACAAAATCGAAATGAATTTTTATGATGATGGTCCAGGAATCTTAGATATTGAACTGGCTATGACCGAAGGTTATTCAACAGCTTCTGAATCAGCACACTTAAATGGTTTTGGCGCAGGTATGGGATTATCAAATATCAAAAAATGTGCAGATGAGATGATGATTGAATCATCAAATGAAGGTACACATTTAAAATTGATTTTCCATTTAGGTGAATGACATGAAACAAATCAATCAAATCATAAGTTCAAATCAATATAAATTAATAACAATTCAAGAAACTTCAAAAAATGTATTTGAAACAGTTTATGCTTGTGACTTACTTAGTGCAGTGATTAAACATGGTTCTAAATCCCCATTGCTTATTACACAAATCGCATCAGTCACAACCATTGGTTTATGCACCATGCTTGATTTACCAGCAGTCATCATTACAGAAGGTAAAATGTTAGATGATTTTTCTATTGAAAAAGCAAATGAAGAGAATTTAGCTGTTATATATACGCATTTAACATCAGCAGAAGTCATCATTGACTTAAAGGATAGAAACATTTTATGATTTATTATTATGATTTACACATTCACAGTGTGTTATCACCTTGTGCAGATATCTTAATGACACCAAACAATATACTTAATATGGCAATGCTAAAACAACTAGACATCATCGCAATCACCGACCATAACAGTTTGAAACAAACACCAATCTTAAATGACATATCTAAAAGTTACGATATGCTTTATATACCTGGTGTAGAAGTTACAGTGAAAGAAGGCTTTGATGTTTTAATTTATTTAAAAAACATCGAGGATGCAATGTCATTGGATCGTTTTCTTTCAAATTTTATTGTTCATCAAGATGTAGATTTAAATAAATATAACATTCAAACCATATGTGATATAAACGATGAGACTGAAAACATTTATCCTTATTTATTATCGGGACCATTAATGCTTACATTTGAAGATTTGCTTCACTATTTATCATCCATGGAGCATTTAATATTTTATGCTCATGTTGATAGATATATAGATAAGGTCATTGATTTTGTTAAGAAGTATCCATGTCATGGCGTTGAATACAAACATAAAATATGTTTTGAAAATATGAATTACATCATGAATTCAGATGCCCATCAAATCATCGACATTTTAGAAAGAACGAAACATAATCAAATCGATTTAGAACATTTGGATATTGATTGTTTCTTTAAGGTATTCAATCATGGATGATTTAACATCTTATATATTTGATTTATCACAAAATGCATTTAATGCAAACTCGACATATTTAAAGATATTGATTGAAAAAGATGAACAATATCGCTTAAGTCTTATTGATCATGGCAAAGGCATTAAAAAAAGTGATTTGATCAAAATATCATCACCATTTTATACAACTAGAACAACAAGAGATGTTGGCTTAGGTATTCCTTTGATGTTGCTGCTTTGTGAACAAACTGAAGGGTCACATGAGTTTAAATCAATAAGACACATGGGAACAAGACTTACATTTGTTTTAAATCATCATCATCTTGATTTTCCTAAAGAAGGAGATTATGGCATGTTGATTGCAGATTTAGTCATGCATCAAGATTTAAAAAAGTTAGTCTTTACATACACATGTCAAGGGCAAACCTACATATATAAATATAAGAAAAACAAACAAACAAAAAAACGAAAAGAATTGATACAAGAAATCAATACACATATAAACAGAATTGAGGGAAGACTATGAAATCTTTAGAAGAATTAAAGAAATTAAGAGATGCATCGCTTAAGAAAATGACGATGCGTTATACAAAAGATGGTTTTAGAGTACAAGTCGGTATGGCAACTTGTGGGATTGCTTCTGGAGCTAGACCTATTCTTAATGAGTTTTTAGAACAAATCGAACACCATGATTTAAAAAATGTTACCATCACTCAAGTTGGTTGCATGGGCGAATGTGCATTTGAACCTATGGCAGAGATTGTTGATGCATCTGGACAATCATATATTTATTGTTCACTTACCATTCCTATGGTTAGAGAAATCGTTGAAAAACACATTATGAATCATCAACCAATCACTAAATATTTATTATCTACAAGAAAGGGTGATCCTTCATGCTAGAACGTATACAATTACTTATTTGTGGTGGAACAGGATGTATGAGTTCTCATTCAAAAGAAATTAAAGAGTCTTTTGAAAAAACACTACGCACCATGGGTATCAAAGAAGAAGTTAATGTTGTACTAACAGGTTGTTTTGGACTTTGTGAAAGAGGCCCAGTTGTTATTGTTTATCCAGATGAAACTTTTTATGCACATGTCACAATTGATGATGTAGAAGAAATCTGTGAAGAACATCTACTTAAAGGTCGTCCTGTCAAACGTCTATTAGTTAAAGATCCTTCTGATAAACAAAAAATTGGCCACATGAGTGAACTTAAATTTTATGCAAAACAAAGAAGAATTGCATTAAGAAATTGTGGAAATATTAATCCATTAGATATAGATGAATATATTGCTAAAGATGGTTATCGCGCATTAGGAGAAATCTTAGAAAGCAAATCTCAAGATGAGGTCATTGATGAAATGATTAAATCTGGATTAAGAGGTCGTGGTGGAGGAGGATTCCCTACTGGACTTAAATGGCAATTTGCAAAACGTGCTCAATCTGATCAAAAATTTGTCATTTGTAATGCTGATGAGGGTGATCCAGGTGCATTCATGGATCGTGCGATTCTTGAAGGTGATCCGCATTCAGTCTTAGAAGCTATGGCTATTTGTGGATATGCTATTGGTTCTACACAAGGTTATATTTATGTAAGAGCAGAATATCCAGTTGCTGTTGAAAGATTAAACTTTGCAATTGATCAAGCTAGAAATTATGGATTATTAGGAGAACATATTTTTGGTAGTGAATTTTCATTTGATATTGAATTAAGACTTGGTGCTGGTGCATTCGTCTGTGGTGAAGAAACAGCACTTATTCAATCCATAGAAGGTTATCGTGGTATGCCTAAATTAAAGCCACCGTTTCCAGCTATTAAAGGTTTATGGGATAAATCTACAAATGTTAACAATGTTGAAACATTAGCAAATATTCCAGTTATTTTCTTAAGAGGTGCTGATTGGTTTAGATCTATTGGTACAGAAAAATCAAGTGGAACAAAAGTATTCGCACTTGGTGGAAAAATTAACAATACAGGATTAGTTGAAGTACCAATGGGAACAACACTTAGAGAAGTTATTTATGATATCGGTGGCGGTATTCCTAATCGTCGTAAATTCAAAGCTGTTCAAACGGGTGGTCCATCAGGTGGATGTATCACTGAAAAAGATTTGGATAAACCTATTGATTATGAAACACTTACAGGACTTGGATCAATGATGGGCTCTGGTGGTATGATCATCATGGATGAAGATAATTGTATGGTTGACGTTGCTAGATTTTATTTAGATTTTACAGTTGACGAATCATGCGGGAAATGTACACCATGTCGTGAAGGAACTAAACAAATGCTTGAAATCTTAAATCGTATTTGTGATGGCGATGGTACGATGGAAGATTTGGATGAATTACAAAGTTTAGGTGAAATGATTCAAAAAACCTCTTTATGCGGTTTAGGTCAAACTGCACCTAATCCAGTGCTATCAACATTAAAGCATTTTAGAGATGAATATGAAGCACATGTTAAAGATCATGTGTGTCCTGCAGGTGTATGTAGCAACTTAACAAACTTTGTCATTAATGATGATTGTATCGGTTGTACTAAGTGTGCTAGAAACTGCCCAGTAAACGCAATTTCAGGTCTACCAAAACAAATTCATATGATAGATTTAGATTTATGTATAAGATGTGGAGCTTGTAAGAAAGCATGTCCAGTTGGAGCAATCACAAGCGAACCACTTAACGAAGGAGAGAGAGCATGAGTAAAGAAGTTAAAATAAAAATTAATGACCAAGAAATCATTGCTAATGATTCTCAAACCATTTTAGAAGTTGCACAACAAAATGGATTATATATTCCAAGATTATGCTTCTTAAAAGATGTTCATGAAGAAGGAAATTGTCGTATTTGTTCAGTCAAAGTGGATGGACAAAAAAACTTAAAACCTGCATGTAAAACCAATGTTGTTGAAGGTATGAATATTATTACAAATGATCAAGAAGTTTATGATTATGTTTCTACAAACTTAGAGTTACTTGCAAGAAAACATCGTTTTGAATGTTTCAAATGTTCAAGAGAAGATAATTGTGAGTTTTTAGATTTACTTAGAAGATATTCAGTCGACAATGAGTTTTCACAAATGTATGGATTTAACACAAGTGATTACTATTATAGTGAATCCTCAGGTGTAATGGTTTTAGATAGCAGCAAATGTGTATTATGTGGGCGTTGTGTATCTGCATGTGAAAAACAATCAGGACTCGGTATCATTAACTTTAATGAACGTGGTTCAAATACATATATTGGTGCAGCTCAATTTCACCCTTTAGAAGATTCAGGTTGTATCTATTGTGGTAAATGTATTCAAGCATGTCCAACTGGTGCGATTAGAGAAAAAGATGACATCAAAAATGTTGAAAGAGCACTACGCGATCCTTCAAAAACTGTTGTTGTACAAGTTGCACCATCTGTTAGAGCTGCATTAGGTGAATCTTTTGGATTCCCTATTGGAACAAACGTTGAAGGACAAATGTTTACTGCACTTAAAATGATGGGTTTTGATGAAATTATGGATACAAACTTTACAGCTGATTTAACGATTATGGAAGAAGGTACTGAATTCATCAATCGTTTAAACGGTAAAGGCAAATTACCATTATTTACATCATGTTCACCAGGATGGGTCAACTATTTAGAATTATATTATCCAGAATTTATTGAAAATGTATCTTCATGTAAATCTCCACAACAAATGGCTGGAGCACTCATTAAGACTTATTATGCAGAAAAAATGAAATTAGATCCTAAACAAATCGTATCTGTATCTATCATGCCTTGTGTTGCTAAAAAAGCTGAAGCTAGAAGAGAAGACATGGGAAGAGACGGATACATGGATGTTGATTATGTCTTAACAACAAGAGAGTTCTCAAGACTTATTAAACGACATGATCTTGATTTAAATGATTTAGAACCATCTAAACCATTTGGTATGTTAGCAAGCTATACAGGGGCCGGTGCTATCTTTGGTGCTACAGGTGGAGTTATGGAAGCTGCACTTCGTACAGTTTCTGAAATACTTGAAGAAAAACCAACACCAGTAGATTTTACCGCTGTTAGAGGTACTGCAGATATTAAAGAAGCAACCATAAAAGTCAAAGGTATGGATGTTAACATAGCTGTTGTTCATGGTGGAGTCGCTATTAAAGCATTTTTAGAACAATTAAAACATTCAGATAAACAATATCATTTTGTTGAATTTATGGGATGTACTGGTGGATGTATCAATGGTGGTGGACAACCCATTGTTCCAGCAAAGATACAAGATCAAGTTGATGTGAGAAAACTAAGAGCAGCTGTTTTATACGATATCGATCAAAAAGGTGAATTTAGAAAATCACATGAAAATCCATTTGTTCAAGAATTATATAAAGAATATTTAGAAAAACCAAGCAGCCATAAGGCTCACAAATTACTTCATACATCATATCAAAAGAGAGAACCTTATCATGAAATTTAAAAAACTTTTTATCACAATGATGGCATTATTATTAGTCGTTACTTTATCAAGTTGTGCAAAAAAAGAAGTATCAATCATCATCCCTGTAGGAACACCAACTTACGCATCAATTTTTTTAGATGATACTTATCAAATAGATACTGTACTTGGGGCTGACCCATTAGTTGCAGCATTTGGTGCTAAAACCTATGATGTTATTGTTGCTCCAACCAATTTAGGTGCTAAATTTTATGAAACATCTGATACATATCAATGTTTAGCAACCATCTCTTGGGGAAACTTATTCCTTGTCAGCCAAAATGAAATGACTTTAGCTGAATTAGATGGAAAAGATATTACAGCTTTTGGACAAAATCAAACACCTGACATTATTATGAGTTATGTATTAAGTGAAAATGATTTGACAACAAACATTACATACTTAGCGAGTGCTACAGAAATTGCCTCTTCATTTGTTTTAAATCCTGAAGGTATATATTTAGTTGCAGAACCTCAATTAAGTGTTTTAGAAAGTTCACATACGCTTCATGCAATTGATTTACAACAAGCATATGAAGCTTTGACTGGATCTTATTCTTATCCACAAGCTTCAGTGTTTGTTCATAAAGATTTAAATGCAACTACAATTGCAAAAATTGAAAAAGATTTAAAAGAATCGATTGATCAATTGTATAATGAAGATAACTTAAGTGAAGTAGCAACTTATATGAATTTATCAGAAGCAGTCGCATCTAATGTCATCGATCGTTGTCATATTGAATATGTACGCGCAAGCGAAGTACAATCCGATATTGAAGCATATTTGCAAATGATGATGTCATATAATGCAAATTTACTTTCAGAAATCCCAGGAGATTCTTTTTATCGTTAGGAGCATATTATGAAAAAAACATATGTGATGATTTCATCTATAGTATCGATTGTGATGATTTGGTATCTTTTGTTTATCATCATCGGTGAACCGTTATTGATGCCTAGTTTTCATGATGTTTTAATCAGTTTGTTTCATATGCTCTTTTCTATTCAAATTATAACTATTTTACTAAGTTTATTAAGATTATTTATAGGATTTTTAATTGCTGCAATATTAGGTATTGTTTTTGGATTTATCAGTGCTAAAAACAAGTGGGCTGAAATCTTCCAAAGACCTTATGTTACCATATTAAGAACGATACCCGTTTTATCAGTCGTAGTCATATTATTTATTTTAATAGGTTCTGATATAGCAGTTTATGTCATCGTATTTCTTATGATTTTCCCACTCTTTTATCAATCGACATTAAACATTATTAAAAACATCGATAAATCTTTACTTGATGTATTAAAAATGAACGAAGGACATATCAAAGAAAGCATTAAATATGTATATTATCCAATTTTAAAAGAAGGATTGTTTGTTACCATATTTCAGTCATTAGGTCTAGGTGTTAAAGTATTAGTCATGGCAGAATATTTGATGCAAACAAAGCATTCGATTGGACAATCTATTTATGTTGCAAAAGTTAATTTAATGTATGCAGATGTGTATGCATGGACATTTGTTTTAATTATGATGACCATTTTACTTGAAATGATTGTGCACCATATTCAAAAAAAGCAAATGTAATTATATATAGTATTTTACGTAAGAGGAGAAGCGTTCTCCTCTTTTTTTACGAAAATACGAAAACGATTAAGATGAAAAATGGCTTTATGCTCGGTATTAACCATAAATTACGAAAAAACCGCTTACATTTTCGTAAAAAGTTCGGTTGACACTGTTTTTTCAGGGTGATATAATTGAGATACGAAAACGATTTCGTAAACATAGGAGAAAAAAACAATGATTAAAATCAAGGACATTGCCGCCAAGTGCGGTGTTTCTGTTGCTACTGTAAGTAAAGCACTTAACCACAGTCCAGAAATCAGTGAGAAAACCACAGAGTTTATCATTAAAACAGCAAATGAATTAGGTTATGTTGCTAATTCAAATGCAAGAAGTTTGAAAACGAATCGGTCGTATAATTTAGGGTTATTATATGTCGATCCATCTCAATCTGGTTTGGAACATGAATATTTTTCTTCAATTCTTAATAGTATTAAGAGAGAAGCAGAATATTACGGTTATGATGTAACATTCATTAGCAACAAAATTGGAGGTTCAAAAAAATCTTATTTGACTCATGCGAAGTATCGTGGATGTGATGGTGTTATTGTCGTATCTGCAGATTTTAAAGATCAAGAAATTATTGAGCTTGTAGAATCAGATATGCCTACTGTGACGATTGATCACGTATTCAATAACAGAACATCAATCATGTCAGATAATATTAGTGGTCTTGGTGAAATTGTTAAGTATGTACATGAAAAAGGGCATCAAAAAATTGCTTTTATCCATGGAGAAGACACAACAGTTACACAACAAAGACTTGCAAGTTTTTATAAAGCGTGTGCAGAATCAGGCATTTTAGTCCCTAAAGACTATATTAAAGAAGCACTTTACCACATTCCAAAAGATAGTGGTTTAGCAACACGCCAATTATTAGAACTTGAAGACCGTCCATCTTGTATTATTTTCCCAGATGATTATTCATATATGGGAGGACTTACAGAGATTGAGAAACACGGACTAAAAATTCCAGAAGATATCAGTGTTGTTGGTTATGATGGTATTTATTTATCTAGAATTTTAAGACCAGTATTAACTACCTATGTGCAAGACAGTAACGAAATCGGTAAAACATCAGTCTTGAAATTAATTCAAATGATTGAAAATCCTAAAACGTTTATTGCACAGCAGGTCATTATCAAAGGACATTTACAAGAGGGGCAAACAGTTAAACAACTTTAGGTAACAATCATAGGGAGTCTATGAAATAAATAAAAGGAGAAGGTTACAAAAATGAAAAAAATAGTTTTATTTTTATTAACACTTGTCGTAGCTGTGGGGTTATTTGCATGTAATAATGATAATACTTCAACAACTGCTGATGAAGGTGATGTTTTAGTGATTAGAGCTTGGAATACAGAATTTCAAGATCGCTTTAGAGCATTTTACCCATCATATGTTAAAACTTTAGAAAATGGTAATGATTTACTTATCGATGGCACTGAAGTTAAATGGATTATTGTTGCAAATGATAACAATGGATATCAAACAGCTTTAGATCAAGCATTATTAAATCAAAGTAGTGCAGCAGATGATGATAAAGTAGATATTTTCCTTATCGAAGCTGACTATGCAAGAAAATATACTGATGTTTCTGGTGATCCAGTTGCATTAGATTTAGTTGATGATTTAGGTATTCCAGAAGAATTACTTGCTGATCAATATCAATATACAAAAGATATTGTAACTGATAGCGAAGGAAAATTAAGAGCTACTTCATGGCAAGCAACTCCAGGTTTATTTGCTTATCGTCGTTCAATTGCAGAAGATGTATTAGGATCAGATGATCCAGTAACAGTACAAAATGCAATTTCTGATTGGACTAAATTTGATTCAGTAGCTTCACAAATGAAGGCTGACGGTTATTATATGCTATCAGGATATGATGATGCATATCGTACATTCTCAAATAATTTTAGTGGTAAATGGGTAAATGGTACTCAAGTAAGAATTGATGATCAAGTTGTTAATTGGATTAAACAAACTAAGATCTATTCAAACAATGCATACAACAATGGGAATTCATTATGGAGCGAAGGTTGGGCAGCTGATCAAGGTCCAGATGGAAATGTATTTGGATTCTTCTACTCAACTTGGGGTATTAACTTTACATTATTAGGAAACTCATTAGCAGATCCAAATGCAGCCCAAGAAGTTGGCAATGGTATTTATGGCGATTGGGGTGTTGTACAAGGACCTGCAAGTTATTATTGGGGTGGTACTTGGATCGTTGGTGCTGTAGGTACTGATAACAAAACATTAGTTAGAGATATTATGGTAACTTTAACAATGAATAGTAGTATTGCTAAAGACATCACATTAACAACTCAAGATTACACAAACAATAAGAGTGCAATGGATTATATTGCAAATGATCCAAGTTATGGTTCAGCATTTTTAGGCGGTCAAAATCATATCGCATTATTTAACAGCGCAGCTGATAATATTGATATGAGTAATACATCTCCATATGATCAAGGTTTAAATGAAAGTATTCAAAATGCATTCTCTGATTACTTTACAGGTGAAGTTACATGGGCACAAGCATGGTCAAATTTTGAAAATGCAGTTTCTACACTTTATCCTGAATTAACTTTCCCAGCATCTTATCCAGCAGAACCAACATATAACTAATTAATAAACAAAACTATGAAAAGGTAATGAGGAGATTTAATCTCCTCATTATCAACATATAGTAAGGAGTTTCCATGCAACAAGAATCTAAACTACAACCACTTAAAGAAAAAACAAAAAAAACAAGAGTGGATTATAACAAATGGGGATATTATTTCCTTATTCCTTTTATTGTTGTTTATTTTGTTTTTTCCTTAATCCCGTTATTGTCAACATTTTATTATAGTTTTTTTGAATATCGACAACAAGGATTATCAATTATAGGGCCTAATTTTATAGGTTTTCAAAACTACTCAACTGTATTTACAGAAGGACCCGATAAATTATTTAAATATTTTGGTAATACCATGATTATGTGGATTCTAGGCTTCATTCCACAATTAGTCATCTCATTACTTTTCGCTTTATGGTTTACCAGTAACAGGTTAAAAATAAAAGCAAGCAGTTTTTATAAAACCATTATGTATATGCCTAATTTAGTGATGGCTGCAGCATTTTCCATGTTATTTATGCAATTATTTGGAAAAAATGGGCCTATTGAAACTCTATTGATTAACTCTGGCATTGTCGGTGAGACATTCACATTTGCAGGTAAAGTTTGGGCATCTAGGAGTATTATAGCTTTCATGAATTTCCTCATGTGGTTTGGTAATACAACTATTTTGTTAATGGCCGGTATTATGGGTATTGATCAAATGGTCATAGAGTCTGCTCAAGTTGATGGGGCATCAAGTGCAAAGGTCTTTTATAAAATCATACTTCCACTTTTAAAACCGATTTTGTTATTTGTATTAGTCACATCATTAATTGGTGGTGTGCAAATGTTTGATATACCTTACATCTATTCACAAGGTGATGGTGGTCCTAATTTTTCAACCATGACCATTATGATGTATTTATCAAAATTACTAGGACCAAGTAAACAATTAGGTCTTGCGGGTGCAGTATCTGTTCTTGTATTTATTATCACAGGAGCAATGAGTGTATTTTTCTTCAAGTTTTTAGGTACTGATAATGAAAAAGCTGTTGTCGAAAAATCACATAAGGACTTATTAAAACCATTAAAAGAGTGGTTTAAAAAACATGATGTTGTTGATTATTTAAGAACTAAAAGATATGAACGAAAAGTCATCAAAGAAAGCAATAAAGAACAAAAGAAAAAACAAAATGGTATGACATCTAAACTTTCATTAATTGGCCAAAAGTTCCTTGTATATCTTGTGTTCACATTATTTACATTAACCATTATATTTATCTTTTATTTACTCATATTAAATGCAACAAAGAGTCATACTTGGATTCAAAGAGGATTTAACATATTACCAGATGGTACATTTAAAGAAAATATATTTAGATTTTTTGATAGTTTAGTACCACAAAGTAATTTCTTAATTAATTTTAATAATCTATTAGATAATCAAAACTTACATGTGGGTCGCGCATTGTTTAATAGTTTATTCATCTCTGTTTCAACAGCAGTATTAACAACTTATTTTAGTGCAATGACAGCTTATGCCATCCACCTTTATAAGTTTAAGGGTAGAAAATTCATCTATACATTTATATTAAGTATTATGATGATTCCAACTCAAATTGCCAGTGCTGGATTAATTGCGTTGCTCTATCGTTATAGTTTACTTGATAACTACTGGATCTTAATTGTTCCAGGTATTGCAGCACCTGCAACATTTTTCTTCATGAAGCAATATATGGATTCAGTATTACCCTATGAGGTCATTGAATCTGCAAGAGTTGATGGAGCAACAGAAATTAAGACTTTCCACCGACTTGTATTACCAATGATTAGTCCAGCAATTGCTGTTCAGTTTATTTTTAGTTTTGTTGCTTCTTGGAATAATTTCTATTTACCAAATTTAGTAATTATCTCACCAGAGAAGAAGACAATTCCAATCGTCATTAGTTTATTAACAAGTTCAAGTCCAGACACATTTGATTTAGGACCTGTATATATGCTAATGGTATTAGCGATTGTACCTATGATGATTATTTATTTAATATTATCTAAAAAAATTATCAAAGGTGTCACTTTAGGTAGTGTAAAAGGATAGAATTTGGAGAACAATTAAAATGAAATATGGATATTTTGACGATAAAAACAAAGCTTACGTAATCACAAATCCTTTGACACCAACACCATGGATTAATTATTTGGGGACAAAGGGGTACTATGCACTTATTTCGCAAACAGGTGGCGGATATACGTTTTATGAAGATGCGAAATTACGTCGTATTACTAGATATAGATATAATAATGTACCAACCGATTTTGGTGGGAAATATTATTACATCAAAGATGGAAATCAAGTTTGGAATCCTGGATTTTTACCTATGAAAACAAACCTTGATCATTATGAATGTCATCATGGTATGGGATATACAAAAATCATAAGTTCACTTAATGAAATATCAACAGAACTTACATATTTTATTCCAACCGAAGATCAAGTTGAACTACATGTAATGAAGATCATAAATAACAGTCAAGAACAAAAAAACATCAAAGTCTTTGGTTTAGTTGAATGGGCTTTATGGAATGCGGTTGATGATCAAACAAACTTTCAAAGAAATTTAAATATCGCTGAAGTTGAAGTGATAGGAAATACAGTTTATCATAAGACTGAATATAGAGAAAGAAGAAATCATTATGCATACTATCATGTCAATCAAGATATTAGTGGTTTTGATACAGATCGTGAATCATTCCTTGGTCTATATCGTGGATGGCAAGACCCTTTAGTTGTCTTAGAAGGTCGAAGTAATAACAGTATAGCGAGTGGTGGATCTCCAATTGCGAGTCTTGAAAATGAGATTTCTTTAGCACCAGGTGAAGAAAAAACACTCATTTATCATCTTGGTTATATAGAAAATGAAGAAGATGATAAATTTGATTCAACAGGATTCATTAATAAGACAAAAGCCTATCGTAACATGGATAAATATGATGATTTAGAAGAAGTCATACATGCATTTGATATATTAGGATCATTTTGGGATAATACTTTATCTAAATATCAAATACAATCAGATGATGAAAAATTGAATCGCATGGTTAATATTTGGCATCAATATCAATGTATGACAACA
Source organism: Acholeplasmataceae bacterium (assembly GCA_963667565.1). Taxonomy (GTDB): domain Bacteria; phylum Bacillota_I; class Bacilli_A; order Acholeplasmatales; family Acholeplasmataceae; genus WOFB19. The sequence continues at coordinate 163,873 of OY763415.1, forward strand.
TTTAATATGAGCAGATCTGCAAGTTACTATGAAAGTGGTACGGGTAGAGGTATGGGCTTTAGAGATAGTTGTCAAGATATTTTAGGGTTTGTCCATATGATCCCTGAGCGTTCTAGAGAACGCATCCTAGATTTAGCAGCTATTCAATTAGAAGATGGAAGTACTTATCATCAATATCAACCTCTCACCAAAGAAGGAAATGCGGATATTGGTGGTAAATTTAATGATGATCCACTTTGGTTGATTGCTGCAGTATCAGCTTACATTAAAGAAACTGGTGACGCATCTATTTTAGATGTAAAGATTCCATACAATCATGTTAAAGGATCAGAAAAACCATTATTTGATCACTTAAAGAGAAGTATCCATTACACAATGAAGAATTTGGGGCCTCATCAATTACCATTAATTGGTCGAGCTGATTGGAATGATTGTCTCAATCTAAATTGTTTTTCTAAAACACCAGGTGAATCATTTCAAACAACTGAACATATTGAGTCAGGTGTAGCTGAAAGTGTATTTATTGCTGGTATGTTTGTTAAATACGGAAAAGAATACATTGACTTATGCCATTTAATTGATGAAAAAAATGAAGCAAACATCGTCACCAAAGCTGTTGATCAAATGACAAAAAGTGTGTTAGAGCACGGGTGGGATGGATCTTGGTTCTTAAGAGCATATGATGCTTTTGGAAATAAAGTAGGTAGTCATGAAAATGATGAAGGTAAGATTTTTGTGGAACCACAAGGTTTTTGTACAATGGCAGGTATTGGTGGCATCGAATATGGCAAAAAAGCACTTTCAAATGTTGATAGATATTTGAAAAATGATTACGGTGTAGAACTTCTTTATCCTCCTTATAGTAAATACCATTTAGAATTAGGTGAAATATCTTCATATCCTCCAGGATATAAAGAAAATGGAAGTGTTTTTTGCCATAATAATCCTTGGATTGTCATCGCTTATGCAAATGTATCTGATGGGGATCGTGCATTTGATATTTATCAAAGAAATGCACCAGCATATAATGAACACATTAGTGAAATTCATAAGACTGAACCTTATGTATATGCACAAACCATCGCAGGTCGATTTGCTTCGCATTATGGAGAAGCTAAAAACAGTTGGTTAACAGGTACTGCTTCATGGACTTTTGTGGCTATTAGCCAGTATATTTTAGGTATTAAACCACATTTAGAAGGTTTAGAAATTGATCCTGTTCTCCCACGTGATTTTAATGATTTAGATATTATTCGATTTTTTAGAAACAGTCAATTTAATATTCATATAAGAAAAAATAAAGATAAACAAGGACAATTATATGTAGATGGCAAAATACAACAATCAAAAATCATTAAGTTAACACCTCATGATAAAATGTATGATGTCATCATATATGTATAAGGAGTCTTTATGAAACAATTTTTATTTGGAGTTGCTACTGCAGCCTATCAAATTGAAGGTACTCAAAAAGCATTTAAAACAATTTGGGATGATCATTTAGATCAAATTGAAGATCGTTCTAATTGTGATATTGCTTGTGATTTTTATCATCAATATGAAAAAGATATTGAATATATAAAAAACTTAAATGTTGACGTGTATAGAATGTCTATTTCTTGGGCACGTATACAACCAAAAAAAGATGAATTTTCATCAGAAGGTATTTTATTTTATAAAACTATTTTTGAACTGTTAAAAGAAAAAAACATCATGGTTGATGTCACATTATATCACTGGGATATGCCTCAGTGGTTACTTGATTTAGAAATTGGCTTTGACCATGAAGAAATCATAAGTTATTTTTTAACTTATGCTAAAAAGATGTTTGAATTATATGATTCGTATGTTCATGCTTGGGCAACGATTAATGAACCTTGGTGTGTCAGCGTGGTGGGTTATTTTTATGGAAGTCATGCACCATTCGTTCAAGATTTAGAACGTATGGTTAAAGCACAATATTACACATTAAGAGTTCATCAAGAAGTCTATCAATACTATAAAAAATATTATAAAAAACCCATAGGGATTGTTCTAAATTTATGGCAACAATATCCTCAAACTAACAATCAACTTGACATGACTGCAACCTTGTATTCAGATATATTTCACAATCAAATTTATTTAAGTCCATTATTCAAAGGTGTTTATCCAGAAAAATGGTTATTAAAACTTAAAACACTACATATAGATCTATCATTTATGGACATGGATAAAATATATGAAATGAAAAACAGTCTTGATTATTTGGGTATCAATTATTATTCACATCACACGATTGCCTATGACATCAATCACCCATTTAATTTTAAACATGTTGATACAATCTATGATAAAACAGCTATGGGATGGGAAGTACATGCTGAGGGATTAATTGATCTTATCAAAGTTATAAGAAAAGCGTATTCTGATATTGATATCTATATTACTGAAAATGGCGCTGCATTTGATGATGAATTTAAAGATGGCAGCATTCATGATGTTCAAAGACAAAAATATATTATAGATCATGCAACGCGCATTTATGAAGAAAGAGAACGTCTAAACATTAAAGGATATTATTGTTGGAGTTTAATGGATAACTTTGAATGGGCATTTGGTTATACAAAAAGATTTGGGTTAATCTATATTGATTTTAAGACATTAAAGAGATTCCCAAAAGACAGTTATTTCGCATATAAAAATTTAATCGAGTCACTTCAAAAAGGGTAACCCTAGCAATGTTGCAAATTTCACTTTGATTTAGAATTGTTTTTTCTCCTATAACAAAAAACATTCAATTTGTAACATTGCTTTTTTTGTTGATATAATACTAATAGGTGATATTGTGGAAATCAAGTTAGATCAAGTTGAAGGTATTGGACCTCAGACACTTAGAAAATTAAGAAATCAAAATTTATGGTCAACCTATGATCTTGTTTTAAACGTACCCAAAGGGTATCAAGATTTTTCCATTTCTAAAATATCTGATTTGAAGCACCAATCAAAAGTGACAATCAAAGGAAGTATCATTGGAAGAATTACAGATCATCCGTATGGTAAAGTTTTTTCATCAACGTTTGATGTAATCTATCTTGAACAAGTATTTCATGTGATCATTTTTAATCGTAAATACTTAAGTAAACAAATCAAAGATGGCCAAGAAGTCATTATCCAAGGCATTTACAATTTGTACCAACAACAAATTGTTGCATCTGACATAAGAACTAAAATTGATGAAAGTGATATAAAACCTGTTTATCGAATCAAAGATGTGAGCGATCAACTCATCCATCAAAGTATGAAACATATATTTAAGGAACAAATGGTTCAAATATTTGAGATTATTCCAGAATATTTACTTCATAAATATCGATTGATTTCAAGATATGATGCATATCATCATATTCATCTACCTCAAAGTTTTAAAGATATTGATGAAGCAACCAGAAGACTTAAATATGAGGAAGCATTTTTTCTTGAACTCAAGGTTGTTTCAGATCAATCAAGACTCATTGAAAGAAAACCAAAATCATATGATATTACTTTTGTAAAATCTTTTATTGAAACTATACCTTATGAGTTAACCAAAGATCAAAAAGAAGCAGTCAATGATATTTATCGTGATTTTAAAAAAGATCATGCGATGTTTAGACTCATTCAAGGTGATGTTGGATCTGGAAAAACGATTGTTGCCTTAATTGCGATTATGGCAGTCGTCTCCATGAAAGAACAAGCTGTTTTTATGGCACCAACGACCATTTTAGCAGAACAACAATATATCACATATCAAAAATTAGCACCTCATCTAAAAATCGCCTTATTAACGCAAAAGACACCAAATAAGAAGCAGATGCTATTAGACATTAATAATCATGTCTATGATGTTGTCGTTGGTACACATGCATTAATAGAAGATACGGTAAATTTTAGTAAACTTGGGTTGGTCGTTATTGATGAGCAACATAAGTTTGGTGTTGAAACAAGAAATCAACTTATAAAAAAATCACATTCAAAAGATGTCTTATATTTAACAGCAACACCGATTCCAAGAACACTAGCAATGATGACTTTTGGTGGGCAAAATGTATCCATCATTAAAGAAAAACCTAAACAAAAAGAACCCATTGAAACAATCTATGTTACAAAAGATTTGCTAGCTGAGATTTTTAAAAAGATAAATGAAGAAGTTAAGTTAAAACACCATGTTTATGTTGTCGTACCTGCCATTTCGTCAGATAAAGTTGATGATAACATTAATTCGGTTCATCACCTTTTAACACAAGAAGTTAAAGCACCTATTTTTATGCTTCATGGACAAATGAGTAAGGATGAACAAGAACTTCAAATGCAGTCATTTATGCATGAACCAAGTGTTTTACTTGCAACAACGATGATTGAAGTTGGCATCGATGTATCAACTGCAACGATGATGGTTATTTTTTCAGCAGAAAATTTTGGATTATCGCAACTCCATCAGCTTAGAGGTAGAATTGGAAGAAATGAATTAAAGAGTACGTGCTATTTAGTCAGCGAAAAAGATGATATTGAACGTCTTCATTTATTGTCTCAAATCGATGATGGATTTGAACTTGCCAATTATGATTTGAAATTAAGAGGACCTGGAGATTTTATTGGTCAAGAACAAAGCGGATTTCTTAAATTCAATTTTTTAGATATTATGAGTGATCATAAACTGATTGATATAGCACAAAATGATGTTTATGAACTTTTAAAACAAAAAGATTTTCAGAAAAATCAGAAGTATTACTATTTAAGAAACTACATTAAAGAGTCGTTAAAAATATGATATAATGATATCATAATTGCGAATGAAGCGAGGATGAATATGATAAGAATAGCAGTTGATGGCATGGGTGGAGACTTTGCTCCTGAACAAATCGTCAAGGGAACATTATTAGCTTTAGAAAAATTTGAAGAAGTAGAAATTAGTATTTTTGGTGATGAGAACAAAATGGCACCATTTTTAAAACCACATCCAAGATTACAAGTCATTCATACACCTTATTTTTTAGAAATGGGTGAAAAAGATCCAATTAAACAATATCGAACAAATAAAGAAGCATCCATGTTTTTAGCAATGCAAGCTGTTAAAGACGGAAAAGCTGATGCAATTGTAAGTTCTGGACCTACCCAAGCATTAGTTGTTGCAGGTCATTTTATTGTTAAACGTATGGATCAAATGCGAAGAGTCGCAATTGCACCAATCATTCCTTCATACGATGGAAAAGGAAGAATCTTATTGGATTCAGGAGCGAATGTAGAACTAAGACCTGAACATTTACATGACTTTGCAGTTTATGCGAGTGTGATGGCTGAAAAAGTATTAAAAAGAGAAAATCCTCAAGTTGCCCTCATCAATATAGGTACCGAAGAAGGAAAAGGTAGAGAACTAGATAAAGAAACATTTAAATTATTTAAAGAAAGTCCAGACATCAATTTTTATGGTAATCTTGAGCCTAAGGAAATTTTCACATGCGATGCAGATGTTTTTATCTCTGATGGATTTACAGCAAACATCGTTATGAAAACCATGGAAGGTACTGCTAAAGGTTTAGGTATGGTTTTAAAAAGAGAAATTAAAGCTGGATTTATGTCTAAAATTGGTGCGCTTTTCATGAAAAAAGCATTATATAAATTTAAGAAGTCATTAGATGCATCAGAAATTGGTGGAGCACTCTTAATGGGTCTTAATGGTGTTGTTATTAAAGCACATGGTTCATCAGATGCATATGCTTTTTATAATGGAATTAGACAAGCAAAAGAAATGGTAGAAGCCGATGTGATTAACATCGTTTCAAATACACTCAAAAAAAGAGAAGAAAAGGAAGAATAAATGATGATTAAAGCTTTATTAGAAAAGCTAAATCTTCCTTATAAGGATGAATCACTTTATGAAACTGCATTAACGCATTCTTCTTATGCGTATGAAAACCAAACGGAAAACAATGAAAAATTAGAGTTTCTAGGCGATGCAGTGATTGAATTGTTGATGAGCGATTATCTTTATAAAGAAAATTTAGCAAATGAAGGTGAAATGACAAAAAAACGAGCGAAAGCTGTTCGCGAAGAAGGGCTTGTCATTTATGCTGAAAAAATAGATTTAAAATCTTATATTAAACTTGGAAAAGGTGAAGCACAAAAAGGTGCGAATGATTCCATGATTTCAGATGCTTTTGAAGCATTGATGGGTGCGATATATCTTGATTTAGGATATATGGAAACTAAAAAAATATTCGAACAACTCGTCTTACCATATTTAAGTGAAACACTTTTAATTAGAGACTATAAATCAACACTCCAAGAATTTATTCAAAGTGATGGAAGAAGAAATATAAGTTACCACATCGTTCATGAAGTAGGACCTTCACACAATAGAAAATTTCAAGCGATTGTCAAATTGGATAATCATATTACACTTGGAACTGGACATGGTAAAACAAAGAAAGAAGCTGAGCAAAATGCTGCAAAAGCAGCATTAAAGAAAGGAAATTATGATTCTAAAGAGATTATATGATGACTATGGATTTGCCATAGAAAAAATCTTATTTAAAGAATATAAACGTCTTGATTTAACAATGCCTGAATTAACGGTTTTGCTTGCATTGTTAGATATCTATAAAAAGAGACGTACTTTTTCTATTTTGGCCATTTCTAGAAGAGTTGACTACAATCAAAATGAAATTGCGAGTATTGTTGAATCATTAATGGATAAAGCATTTATTTCAATCACTTTAGAATTAAAAGATGGAAAAGAAAGAGAAATTTTTCATATGAGTCATGTCTTTGAAAAACTTGAACTGTTATTTGAAAAAGATGAGAGAATAAAAGAACAAGAAGCATATGAAAATCAAATTTCTGAGACAATTAAGAAATTCGAACAAGGATTAGGACGTGTACTAAAATCATATGAACTTGAGAATATTCGCATTTGGTATGATCAAAAAACATATACTGATGAACAGATTAAAGCTGCAATTGAAAGTGCAGCAGGACAGTTATCGATTAAATATGTAGAACGTATCTTAACGCAACAAATTATACCTCACAAGGAAATTGATGAAGATGTTGATGCTGCACTTGACAACGTCTTTAAGAAAATAAAATGAGTAAAGTAGAACACATTTTAGATGTACTGAATATGATGTATCCCGATGCACATGTAGAACTCACACATAAAAATAACTTTGAGTTATTAGTTGCAGTTGTCTTAAGTGCGCAAACAACAGACATTAGTGTAAATAAAGTTACTCCTGCATTGTTTGATCGATATCCGGATGCATATCATTTAAGTCAAGCACATCCAAAAGATATCGAAGCATATATAAAATCCATTGGATTATATAAAAATAAATCTACACACATCGTGAATTTAGCAAAAGCACTTGTTGAAAAGCATGATGGTATGGTTCCAGGAGATAGAAAATCATTAGAAGCATTACCAGGTGTTGGTAGAAAAACAGCAAATGTCGTCTTGAGTAATGCATTCAACATTCCAGCATTAGCAGTTGATACACATGTCGCAAGAGTTTCTAAAAGATTAGGTCTTGCTAAAAAAGATGATGATGTTTTAGAAATTGAGAAAAAACTTAATAGGAAGATTCCTAAAATATATTGGACGAAGGTTCACCATCAGTTGATATTTTTTGGAAGATATCACTGTTTAGCAAAAAATCCTAAATGCGGAAATTGTCCTTTATTTGACATTTGCAAGTTTAGCGAAAAAAATGAATATAAAGATAAATGACACCTTGAAAAAGGTGTTTTTTTTCAAATTTCTTTATGGATTTGTTTTTTAATTAAATGCAAAATTATTTTGTAAATGTACACATGGAGGATATAAATGAAAACAAGTATTGCAGAAATAAAGTTTCAAATGAGAAAGCGAGGTGATAATTTAGAAAAAAGTCCAATAGGATCAAAACTAAAGTTTAAACGTAAACAATTGAATCTTACACTAGAAGAAGGTTCACAAGATATTTGTAGTGTTTCATACTTATCAAAAGTTGAAAACAACTTAATTAAACCTACGGATAAATATATTGATATGCTCAAACAAAAATATCAAATGACTTCAGATGAATTCAATGAAGATCTTTATGATACGGATTTAGATATGATGATCTTGTCATTATTTAAAGATAAAAGATATATGTATGATGCATATGATCATCCTTATGAAGACTATCAGGAATTTATGAGAAAATATACCTATTTATCACTTTCAAATCGTTATGAAGAAGCATCACATTTATTTAAAGATCTCGCTTTATTCATTCCTAATTTACCGTTAAAATCACTCAATGTCATGCTTGCAGTGACTGCTAGAAATTTATATCATGATCTTAGATTTAGCGATGCAAAGGAACTGCTTCTTTTAATGCATATGGAGGAAGAAGATATCATCTTAAACATGATACAGAAAAAATGGCTGCTAAAAATATCACTTAAATTAAAACAAGCATTACTATTTGAAAAAATCTATCAAGAATACATCGAACTTTTGGTTAAAGAACAATATTTCGATGAAATCCCTAAAATTGAATTAGAAAGAAAAATATTATTCCAAGAAATCAATAAAATCAACTATAAAGCAATTGATATGCAACAACCAGAAATATTAAAAACAAGTGTTAGAGGTATGTATCGTCAAGGTTTGTATGAGCAAATTATAGCATATACAAAAAATCATCTTGATGATCCAATATGTCTTATTTATCATCTAAGATCACTGGAAAAACAAAGTGATAAAAAACAACTTATCAACAAACTCAAAGAGGTGATGCTATTTAAGATAACAGATAGAACAGCTGAACTTGTCATTAGACATTTAAGATTTAAATATCTTTCACATAAAGAGGATCAATTACAATATTTACGCAATGAAGTCCTAGGTTTTAAACACATGACAGATGAAATTGATATCCTTTATTATTTTATGATGGATGCTTTTGAAATATTTAAAAAATATCATTATTACAAAGAATCTGCCGAAATTATAAGTAAATATTTGCCAATGATTAAGCAATTAAAAAATTCTTAAAAAAAGACTGTACGAAAGTGGTTTCGTATGGTCTTTGTTTATTGACTAAAAGTCAATATTCAATTATACTATCATGGGGCAGGAGGAGATTATATATGAGAGCAATTCGATTATTCAAATTAGCAAAAGGCTTTTGGGTCTTGTTTTTAGTTGCTGCTCTATTTGTAGTTATTCATCAATATACGTATTCAAACGTACCACTTTTCACTCAATTTTTAATAAAAACACTAACGAATGATCCTCGTGTTATTATCGGTACTGCATCTGTAAGTGAAGTGCATTTACCTGCATTTGTTATTACGTTTTTCATGCGTGATAATGATACGTTAAATATCATCATAAGAATTGCGATGGGTTTAATTATACTTCAAGCATTCCGTTTTACCATGCGTTTCTTTGAAATGTGGATTAAAGGATATTTATTTGAGTCAATGGCTGAATCGCATCGTAACAAGATGTATAGTCATATTCAAAGTCTTGACTATAAATTTCACAATAATGTTGATACTGGAGATCTCATTCAGCGTGTAACAACAGATATTGAATCTGTGACAAGTTTTCTTACTACACGTATGCTTGACTTAGTCTATTTAGTAGTCACTTTATTCTTTGGTGCATATCAATTAATACTCATAAATCCAACGATGGTTTGGGTATCTTTATCAATCGTGCCATTGATTGGAGCTTCATCTATTGTTTATTTTAAAAAGATTGATAAACTCTTCTTAAACATTGAAGAGATTGAAGCTAAAATGATTACTGTCGTTCAAGAAAATTTAGCTGGTTTGAAAGTCGTTAGAGCATTTGCTAACGAAAAATTTGAACTTGATAAAATGGATGTTAAAAACAGAGCATATGCTGACGCATTGATTAAAGCTAATAAGATTAGTGCTCTATATTGGGGATCTATGGACTTTATAAGTATCTCACAATATTTAGTCATTATTGCTATTGGTATCTTTGCAGTCCAAAGAGGTACAATGGATGCGGCATCAGTGATTGCATCACTTGCACTTGTTGGCATGCTTATTTGGCCAGTAAGAGGACTTGGAAGACTTATTAACGATTTTGGAAAAGCGCTCGTGTCATCAGATCGTATTTATGAAATCATGAGTAAAGAAAGTGAATTTATTCACGATGGTACAAAAGAGATTCATGTTAAAGGTGATATAGAGTTTAAAAATGTATCATTTAAATTTGATGATAGTAATTCACACTTATTGCAAAATGTTAACTTTAAGATTGAAGCTGGGGAAACAGTTGCCATTATTGGTAGAACTGGTTCAGGTAAGTCTACAATCATTCATTTACTCATGCGTATGTATGAGTACAATGATGGTGAGATTTTTATTGATGGCATACCTTTAAGAGATATTAAAAAACAAAATATTCGTTCACAAATGGGTGTTGTTTTACAAGAACCATTCTTATATTCAAAAACTGTTTTTGAAAATATTGCGATTACTAATAAGCATTTAAATGGTGAAAAAGTAACTGAAGCTGCAACCGCTGCTGCATTACAAAAAGATATTGATACATTTAAACAGGGATATCAAACACTTGTTGGTGAAAAAGGCACGACATTATCTGGTGGACAAAAACAAAGAGTTGCTATCGCTAGAGTACTTGTTAAAAATCAACCTATATTAATTTTTGATGATGCACTTTCAGCAGTCGATACACAAACTGATCTAATGATCAGAAAAGCATTATTAGAAAAAAATTATAAACATACTACAATCATCATTACACATCGTATTACAACAGCTAAAGAAGCTGATAAAATTATTGTTATTGATGAAGGTAAGGTACAACATATTGGTACACATCAAACCTTAAAAAACATTCCAGGGTTATATCAAACACTTTGGAATATTCAAGGTAAATTAGAAGAAGAGTTTGAAGAAATGATAAAGGTAGGTGATTCACATGCATCATGAAGATGATCAAGACATCCAATCCCGAGTTAATTTTCAAACATGGAAAAAAATTCTAAAAATTATACTAAAATCTAAAAAAAGAATTATACTGCTGATGCTTTTTTCTGGTATACTCGCAATCTTAGATACATCGATTCCATTATTTAATCGATATGCCATTGATCATTTCTTTGTCGCTGGTGATTATTCGACATGGCCATGGTATGTTGTTGCAAATATTTTACTTGCTGTTGGATTTGGATTGTCGGTTTGGGGATTCATTAAACAAGCGGGTATTATCGAAGCAGAAACCAGTTATGAGTTAAGAAAACAAGCATTTGAAAACTTGCAAAAATTATCTTATGGTTATTTTGATAAAACACCACATGGATGGATTATGGCAAGAATGACATCAGATGCTAGAAAATTATCTTTAATTATTTCATGGGGTTTAGTTGATTTTGTTTGGGCAGGACTTTCCATGTTGTTTATCATCACGGTTTTATTTATCACATATGTAAAACTTGCATTAGTGGTTGCTGTATTCCTTCCGTTTATGTTTTTAATTGCTTATTTTTTCCAAAAACGTATTTTAAAACAATACCGAGAAGCGAAAAAACATAATTCAGCACTCACCGCACAATATAACGAAGGATTTCAAGGGGCTAAGACGACAAAATCTTTAACCATTGAAAAAGATAATTATATTGAATTCTCAGATACAGCTAGAAAATTGAGAAGAGCGAGTGTTAAAGCACAAATCACTACAGCATTTTTCTCATCGATCATCTTGATTATTGCATATATTGCAGTTGCACTCACGATGGTTAATGGTAGTGTTTATGTACTAGGTGCACTGATATCACTTGGGACTTTACAAATGTTTATATCTTATACGATTAATTTCTTTGAACCGATTATGGCGATTTCTCGTATTTTATCAGATTTTCAAAATGCACAAGCATCTGCTGAACGTATTGTTGGTTTAATTGAAACAAAACCACAAATCGTTGATAAAGATGAAGTTATTGAAAAATATGGAACCATTTTTGATGATAAAAAAGACAATTGGGAACATCTTAGAGGTGAAGTAGAATTTAAAGACATCACATTCTTCTATAATGAAAATGAACATATATTTAATCATTTTAATTTTAAGGTTGAAGCAGGTAAATCAGTTGCACTTGTTGGACATACAGGCTCTGGTAAAACATCTTTTGTAAATTTACTTTCAAGATTTTATGAGCCACAAGAAGGACAAATCTTAATTGATGGTATTGATTACAGAGAAAGAAGTATCCATTGGCTACACAAACGCCTAGGTTATGTATTGCAGTCACCACAATTATTTTCCACATCAATTTTAGAAAATATTAGATATGGTAGATTAACAGCAACAGATGAAGAAGTGATTAGTGCAGCAAAGAGTGTCGGTATTGATCAATTTGTAGATAAACTTGAACATGGATATGAAACATCAGTAGGCGAAGGTGGGAATTTACTATCTGTAGGTCAAAAACAATTGATTTCATTTGCAAGAGCTATTCTTGCGGATCCTAGAATTTTAATTTTAGATGAAGCAACCTCTTCTATTGATTCAGAAACAGAACAAATTATTCAACAAGCAACAAATAGACTTTTAGAAAAACGTACAAGTTTTATTGTTGCACACCGACTATCAACCATTGTTAATGCAGACATTATCGTTATGCTTGAGATGGGTAAAATTGTTGAGATGGGATCACATGATGAATTGATTAAATTAAGAGGTAAATATTTCTCATTATATAAAAATCAATTTTTCAAAGAAAAAGAACAAGCATATAATTTTTAAAAAGAAAAAAGGCATCAATCAATCTATGATGATATAGAGGTGAATGTATGTCTTTTTTATTTTCTTTAATGACGCTTTTAGGTAGTTATCAGGTTGTTTGGCAACATACTGATATTGATGTACCATTAAATGCGTCTATCTATGACTATGTCGATATACCAAAAGCTAAACTATATATTGATGGTATCTATATCGATACACAGGTAAACTATATATATAATGGTGTCAATAGGACGTTTTTATCAACTGTTCAAACAAGTTATGTCAAATCATATCAAATTGATTATGAAGCATATTTTCCTAATTATGATATTAAAGATGATTACAGTATTTATTTTAATGTGGTTGATGAAGTTCCTCCAGTATTTATATTTATACCCGAGTATGAAATTGATGTTGGAGAAAATCTTCCGGATTTTTTAGAATCTATAACATATAGTGATAACTATGATGATGTTATTAATATCCATTGTACTGTCGACTCACATGAAGTCAATATTGATGTTATAGGTCACTATAAAATCATTTATTACTTAAGTGATACATCTCATAATCAAACTATAGAAGAAAGATACATTCATGTTGTTGACCGAATTTCCCCAAGAATTGAAGTCGTTAAACCATTGATGATTGATGTCCATCTAACAAAGTCAATATTTGATGATTTCATAAAAGTCACAGATAATTATGATCTAATTGTCGATGTAACCTATGATGATGCTGAAATTGATTATGATAGGTTAGGCACATATATTTTAAATGTGGTTGCAAAAGATCAATCACAAAACATAACGAACAAATTATTTAAAGTTGATATTGTTGATCATAAAGCGCCTCAACTTATCTTGACGAGTTCTAAAACAATTGATGTTTTTGATATAGAAGCTATCAACCATTTAGATCGTTATATATTAAGTATTAGTGACAATTATGATGATAAAGAACAATTAATCATAAGTTATACGCATGATATTGATATCAATCACTTAGGAACTTATCACCTTATCATAGGTGTGATGGACACTTCAGGAAATTCAACTTCACAATCAATTGACATAAAAGTCGTTGACTCAAAAGGACCAATGATTACGTTAAAAGAGGCACTAGTTTTTCAAGTGTTTGATATAAAACCGTTCATCAATTTGCATTTTGACATCATTGATAATTATGATCCATTCGAAAGTTTAACAATCCAAATTGATGAAGACATCGATATGAATAAAATTGGATCATATCCTGTAACTTTAACAGTGAAGGATCTATCCAAAAATGTGAGTTATTATTATACATATGTCACAGTCATTGATGAGATACCACCTGAGATTAATGAAATAAGCGATATCATTATTACAGGTTTTCAACAAATTGACTATACATCATATTTTAGTTTTTCAGATAATTATGATGATGTAGGTGATATTACTTTTGAATTTGATGATCAAGAAGTTGATTATCAAAACAAAGGAACATATGATTTAATCATTTATGCTAAAGATTTATCACAAAATATAAGCACTTATAAAGCATTGATTTATATCTTAGATATTATTGCACCAGAAATAGAACTTAATCAGTATGATATCTTTGTTGAACTCAATAGTGAACCATATAATTTTTATGAAAATATATGGTCAGCATCAGATAACTATGATGCATTAACTAAGGATGATGTTGTTATTAAGTATGATATTTCATATGATAAAATTGGTGTTTATACCGTTTTGTATCAACTAACTGATGACAGTTTAAATCAAACAAATGTATATTTATCATTTGTGGTAGATGACTTTACAAAGCCATTAGTTACCATAGATGATATTGTTGTTAAAAAAAATGAATCAATCGATTTTTTATCAGGAATTCATGTCATAGATGACTCGTTATATGAAATCTATTATGATTCAACTTATATTGATTTCAATCGAGTAGGAACCCAATATTTAACGTATGTGATCATGGATGAAAGAGGAAATTATCAAACATATATAAGAAGAATTGATATTTTGAAAAATCAAAAACCTTTTGATTACTGGAGTTTTGCACCGATGGGCTTGGTTTTAATATTAAGTGCTATTTTATCGTTTTATGTATATCAAAAGTCACATCATTTTTAAGTAATATGTTTTGACAAGATTTTGTAAATCTACTATAATAAATCCATAGTATGATAATCAAAGGAGATTTCAATATGGCAAACGTATTAGTTGTATACTGGACAGGTACTGGTAACACAGAAATCATGGCTGAAAAAGTAAAAGAAGGTTTAGAAAATGCTGGAGCAACTGTTGACTATAGAAGTGTTGATGCAGTTGAACCGGATGAAATAGAAGGATTTGATTTGGTTGCTTTTGGATGTCCATCTATGGGTGTTGAAGCACTTGAAGAAGATGAATTCGAACCATTTTTCGAAGGATGCGAGATTTTCCTTAAAGATAAGAAAGTCGCATTATTTGGATCTTATGGTTGGGGTGAAGGCGAGTGGATGGATGCATGGGAAGACCGCGTAAGAGAAGCTGGAGCTCAACTTTTTGAAGGTGGATTAAAAATCAATTCAACTCCAAGTAGCGAAGAAGAAGGTACTTGTGTAGAATTTGGTGAAAGATTTGCTAAATTTTAAATTGAAATAAAAATGCTGATTCAGCATTTTTTTTTAGACTTTAGTCTAATCATTGATATAATATGATTAGTAGGTGATTTCATGTTTGGTATTTTTAATATTCAAAGCGCATATAGTATGTTAAATAATATGATGCCTTTAGAAAAACTTATCAAAGAACTAAAAAAACATGAATATGATTTTATAGCGTTATCTGATGACATGTTATATGGTGCTCATCAGTTATTTTTACTTGCAAAAAAATATGGAATTAAACCTATTTTAGGATTATATGTAGAAGTATATGAACCCTTATTTGAAACTTCATTTCTTGCATATGCTAAAAACGAAGAAGGATATCAAAATTTGCTTAAACTATCATATTTGAAATCTGCACAAAAATTAGATTTGGAAACTATTAAAAAATATCAAAAAGGCCTCATATGGATGACATCAGGTGATAGTATCATCGAAGAACATTTATTTGCTGATAATTTTGATCAAGCATATGATGATGCAAAATTATTTGAACACATGTTTGATGATTTTTATTTAGGTCTATCACTTGATAGTTTTGATTTAGAATTTAATTCTGCACCCAAACTGTTTTTATTATCTGAAAAATTAGGTATTCAAATTGCACCAATCCATAAAACATCCTATTTCACTAAAGAGGATAAAGAAGCTTATGAAGCACTTATAAAAATTGAAGACCAGAATCAATTGTTAAATAAAGAAGCAAGTTACCATCTGATGAGTAAAAAAGAACTTCTTAAGATGTTTGCTGATTATCCTTTTGTATTTGATCAAGCTAATGATATTGCTCAAAAAATCACTTTTGATTTATCTTTTCCTCCGTTTGATATGCCAACATATGATACTAAAGGTTCACCTGGTGATGCGTATTTAGCTTCGCTTGCAGCAAAAGGTTTAGAAAAAAGATTAAAATCTATAAAACATGCTGATGTAAAGACATACAAACAAAGATTATCCTATGAATTATCAATCATACATCAAATGGGATATGATCATTACTTTTTAATCGTATTTGATTTTGTTAGATTTGCTAAACAAAATGACATTTTAGTAGGTCCAGGTAGAGGATCTGCAGCGGGTTCACTCGTTTCTTTTTGTTTAGGAATTACAGATATTGATCCTATTCAATATGATTTATTATTTGAACGATTTTTAAATCCAGAGCGCATCACTATGCCAGATATCGATTTAGATTTTCCAGATAATAAACGTGATTTAGTCTTACAATATGTACAAGAAAAATATGGTAAGAATCATGTGATTTCAATCGTTACTTTTGGAACGTTTGCAGTTAAATCTTCGATGAGAGATATCGCGAGAGTTATGGATATTGATCACCAAAGAGTTGGTGGCATGATTAAACGTGTTACTAATAACGACATTGATGAAACCGATGAAGAAGTCATGCGGCTCATAGATGTTTCTAAAAAGATAGAAGGACTCCCTAGACATACAGGCACTCATGCTGCGGGAATCATTTTAGCAAAACAAGATTTAACAAAAGTATTACCACTACAAGAAGGTAGTAACGGATTTTATCAATCACAATTTGAAGCGACCGACTTAGAAAAATTAGGTCTATTAAAAATTGACTTTCTAGGTATAAGAAACTTAGCAATCATTCATGAAGTAGAAGCAATGATAAAGAAAAAAAATCCTCATTTTTCAATTTTAGATATACCTTTAGATCATAAAGGTGTTTATGATTTATTAAGTCAAGCAGATACATTTGGTATTTTTCAATTAGAATCATCAGGGATGAGAAATGTCTTAAGAAAATATGAACCAAAAACATTTGAAGATATTGTTGCATTACTCGCATTATTTAGACCAGGACCTATGGATTTAATTGATGATTTTATTGCGCGAAAGAATGGTGCTTCTTTTGATTACATTCATAAAGATTTAGAACCTATTTTAAAACAAACTTATGGTATCATAGTCTATCAGGAACAAATTATGAAAATAGCAAATGAGTTTGCTGGATATACGCTTGCTGAAGCGGATATTTTAAGACGAGGGATTGCTAAGAAAAATGTTGATGTTTTAGAAAAAGAACGTCAAAGATTTATTCAAAAATGTGGTGAAAAAAATTACAGTGAATCTATTGCTCAAACCATCTATGATTTGATTGTTAAATTTGCTGATTATGGATTCAATCGAAGCCATAGTGTAGCTTATGCATTAGTTGCATATCAAATGGCATATTTAAAAGTGAATCACTATGCATCATTCATGACTGTTTTATTAACCCATGCGATTGGAAATGATACGACAACATATGAATACATCACAGATTTGAAACGTCACGGTATAGAAGTATTATCACCAGATGTTCAGCTTTCAACAGATCAATACCAATTAACAGATCGAGGTATTTTATGCCCACTTCAAAAAGTTAAAAGTATTGGTAAAAGTCAAATGGATAAATTCCTTGAAGCTCGAAAAGAACAACCATTTAAAGACTATCAAGATTTTAAAGAACGCATTAAACAAGTGCTTAACCAAAAAAACATTGAAATGCTGATTTTTGCAAATGCACTTCAATCTTTTAATCTAAATCAACATACGATGATAGAACATCAATCACTTGATGATAGTGGATATAATAAATACATCCAAGATTATCAAATGAAACTTTATGATGAATATCCGTTTAGTGTACTTGCTGAACATGAAAAAGAAGCATTAGGATTTAACCTTATGTATCATCCGCTTGTTGCATATAAAGATATTGTCATCAAACAAAAATTAAACGCATTAAGCGACAGCAACCACTTGTCATATATTAAAGCATTAGCAATGATTGCACATGTCAAGGTCATTAAAACTAAAAATAATCAAAACATGGCTTTTTTAACATTAGATGATGGTGTGACTCAATTAGAGGTAACCATGTTTTCAAGCACGTATCAAAGTTATAAAGAAAAACTTGATCAAAATATTAAAATTTTCGAACTCAAGAAAAACACATATAAAGAGAAAATATCTTTTATTGTAGAAAAGATGTTTGAAGTAGAGGCTTAGACATGACTCAAAAGCAATTGGGACAAGCAGTTATTATTGGTATTGTATTCAATATCATCTTAACAATTTTAAAATTAACATTTGGATATATTGGGCATTCTCATGCGCTTATTACTGATGGGTATAATTCTCTTTCAGATATCATAACGAGCATGATGATTTTCCTTGTATTAAAGATTTCAACTAAAAAACCAGATCATGATCATCCATATGGACATCAAAAATTTGAAGGTATTGCATATTTCGCATTAGGGATGGTTTTCTTATTATCTGCACTTGTTTTACTCATTTCAACAGCAACAACATTTGTCACTTATTTAAAAGATCAAGCACTTGGTGTTGAACCAACTTTACTGACATTTTATATGGCGATCATATCACTTGTTATAAAACTTTTTTTAGCCATGTTTTATAGAGCTTTATACAAAAAAACAAATCACCCAACACTTAAAGCTGAGTCAAGTAATCATGGTATCGACATGATCGCAACCACGTTTACGATTGTAGGGATTGGTCTTTCGCAGTTAGGATTTATTATATTTGATTATATTGCAGCAATTTTAATTGTATTTTTAATTTTAAGACTTGCAGTTAATACATTAAAAGAATCCATTCCATTTTTAGTGGATCAGGCTCCAGATCAGTTGTTTATTGATGAGATGATGCAATTTATTATTGATACACAAGGTGTCTTAAGTGTCGATGATTTAAAAGTAAGAAGACATATGCTAAATGTTTATGTTGATGTTGAAATCGGTGTTAAAGGATGCCTATCTTTAAAAGAAGCACATCAAATTGCAGAATATGTTCATCATCGTGTTGAAAAACAGTTTCCAAATGTTATTCACTGTATGGTTCATGTAAACCCAGTGAAAGAGAATTAAATAAAGTATTTATTTACAATGTTTTTGCACATTTTGCAAATCATTGTTTTTTTTTGTATTATTTGGTAGAATTTAGGTAGTTAGACATCTTAAGAAAGGTTGGTCTAAAAAATGCCTTCTATCCCGTCTTTATACATAATTCAATGGGGAATTATAGGTTTATTCGTTTTCTTATTTTTCATACTAGGAATTCTTAGAGGTGCTCAAAAATCCCTCTATTTTATGGTTATCAATATTGTAACAACATTTTTAGCGCTTTACATCGTGTCAAATTTATCGATTGCTTCAGCGTTTAGATTTATGGATCAAACAACATACTTAAATATGATTAATCAACAAACAGGAGGTTTGTTAACTGATTATTTAGGTTATATGGATGATCCGCTTATCGCTTCAACAGTTTATATTTTTGTTGATTTGGTTTTGAGAATCGTTGGATTTATTATTTTATATCCACTATTAAAACGTATTTTGACATTATTTATCTTTAGACCTATATGGGCTTTTGGTATTAAAAAAGCAATTATTGCTAAACAAAATAAGTCATTAGAAGTAGAAGCAGCTCAAAAGAATGTGAAATTCAAACCAAGAAAAAGAATCAAGAAAGGATTTGGTAATAGAATCCTTGGAGGATTATTTGGTGGTGTCGAAGGATTTATCGTTATCTTTATCATTTTAATTCCTTTAACAGTGTTTGCATCTTATACAGCAAATATTGATACTGAAGCATTAAGTAGTTCACAATATAGTCAAACTGAACTTGCAAATGGTTCAGTTGCTGGTTTTAATATTCCACCTGAAGTCATAGATTATTTACAACAAGTTCAAGAGATGAATGATCAAGGATTAGCTTCTATTACAAGTCAAGTTAAAATTGGTGGTGTTTCCATTGACAGATACATCTTTGATCAAGTATTTACAGTTGATGCTTCAGTCAATGGAGAAGATGTATCCATTAATTTTATTAACGAATTAGATAATATTATTGGAATTGCAACTGTTTTAGTTAATGGTGGCTATTTAGATCCTAATTTTGATTACACAACAATTTCAACTGATAATTTAGGTGATTTAGAAGCTATTATGCAATATGTTGGAAATTCTGATGTGCTTGCATATTTAATTCCAACTGCTGTTAAATATGGTGTTGATAATTTACTCGTTGATCAAATGGGTATTGATTTAACTGACCGTGCTGCATCTCAAGCTGCGCTTGATATGTTTTATAACATTGATTGGTCAAATGAATTTGATCGATTATATGCACTTGTTGAATCTGTTTTAACATTTGGTTCAATAGATGACATTATGAATATCATGAGTGATCCAAATGCACTTGCTTCATTAACACCAGAACAAGGTGTTGCACTTGCAAACATCATTAGAAGTGCTGGTGATTTAGAAATCTTAAGTTTACTCAATGTTGGTGTTGATTATTTAACAACAATTTCACAAGTCCAAGATCAAATTGGATGGTTAGAAACAAGCAGTGAAAAAGAAGATTATTTGCAAGAAAAGCTTGCATTCATCTTAGATAATCCCGACTTCTTTGTTGGAGATCAAGGTGAAATCTCACAAATTGCTGGTTTGATTGAACTTATATTTAGTGATACATATGGTGATACTAATTTAGATCAAATCGTTTCTGCAAATGGTGATATAGCAACTATTTTATCAGTTCAAAATTCTGATTGGGTATCAGCATTATTCACACAACTTACACAAATTCAAACACTCATGAATACACTTCCAATCGGCGTTGATTTTGCGCTTTATCAAGCTGGTGGTGACCAAATTGATGCACAACTCGCTTCAGATTTAGAAACCGCACTAGCTGATATTAATTGGGCAGATGAAACTATGAATTTTGATAATATATATCAAAGTATTGTCGAATTAGGTTTAGAACAAATCTTAGTTGATAATCCTGATTATTATGCTTATATGGATTATTTATTAGCAAATAATATGGACGATGTTAGAAATATAGTCACTTATATTTTTGAAGATTCTGATTTGGTTGGTAATGCTTTAGATACAGTTGCCCCAATTTTAATTAGCAATTATATTACAGATACAGATTTACAAGCCATTATTGAAAGTATTGTTTTAAATCAAGATGATGAATTCACTTTTAATGTTGGTCAAGAACTTATTAATGTATTAAATATCGCAGAATCTTCTTATCAATTTGTAGCACCTTCTGATTTACAAGGTTTCTCACAAATGACTCAAGAAGATCAATTACAAATACTTGCAGCATTTGGACAAATGTCTGATACTGATTATCAACAATTCATTACAGCGTTTGGCGATTTACAAATTTTAAATCGTATCAATCAAGATAATGCTCCAGATATCGCTGCTAAATTTAATTTAACAGATACAGTTTATATTCCAACTACATTTACATTAAGTGATGATGTCGTTTCACTTTTAAGTATGGTTCATGACGTTGGTGTATATTTAAATGATAATTATACTCAAGGTCAAGATTATCAAGATTTAGATTTAACAAGCTTGTTAACCGTATTAAAGGCGGACTTAACTGATCCAACAAAACGTTCAGATCTCTTATTTTATAACATTGCAAATTATGCAAAAATTCAATCCGACGGGGGAAGCTTATCCCAATATTTAAGTGTACCTGATAGCTTATTGACAGCAGATGTTGAAAGTCAAGCTTGGTCAGATGAAATTTCTGCACTCCTTAGCAGTGTCTTTGATATTGCATCAACAGTTGGGCAAACAGATGGTATTACTTTATCAGTTCACGATGTCTTGCTTTATAGTAAAGAAGCTTATAGATTACCTGTTGAACTCATCACTCAATTTAGTGATCCAGTGATTGCAAATCAAGCATTTGGTAGTCTAGATAGTTCGCTGATTTTAAGAACAACCATAGCAAATATGATTGATAGCCAAGGTGAAGGACTTTCAGGATCCTTATTTGGACATGTGATTTCAACACCAGCACATTTAAAAACTGATGGTGCATTAAACACTGGTGTATTTGTCGATTTAATTGAAGGATTTGCGACATTTGTTGATGGCATGAATCAAAGTTTAGGATATACACAATTTGGTAATTTCACATTTGATGATTTAAGTCCATATTTTAATGCATTTAATCAAATGGATAATCAAGACATAGAAGCATTGGTAGAATCTGATTTACTCAGAGGCATTGTTTCAGAAATGTTATTTGATCAAACATTCCAATCATCTTTAGCAGATACCCTTAATAATGCACAAGATATCATAGATTTTCCACAAGATTTCTTTGCAGTTGATCCAACATTGATTGATGGACCTGTTCTTGTATCAGGTGAAATTACAAATTTATTCATTATGTTTAAAGCATTAGAATTACAAGGCGTTGATGGTTTCTCATCTATTGGCCTTCAAACATTTACAAATTTAGTTGTTGCTGATCCAGTGACAGGTGAAGATAAGTTTGATGAATTCTTTGCTTCAAATTATATTTATACAATTATTGATAAAGTACTTCAATTAGATAGTATTAGTTCATATGTTTCAACCTTGTTAGGCGATTCACTTG
Organism: Acholeplasmataceae bacterium; assembly: GCA_963667565.1. Taxonomy (GTDB): domain Bacteria; phylum Bacillota_I; class Bacilli_A; order Acholeplasmatales; family Acholeplasmataceae; genus WOFB19. The sequence goes on from OY763415.1 coordinate 186,774, forward strand.
GAGCTGATTTCTCTACACTCGATTTATCAATTCCAGATGCTATGTTAGGACAAACTTCTGAATTAGTTGCTGGAGATATAGGTGCGGTTGAAGTTGGTAGAATTCCAAAAGCTGAGTTTAGAAGAATTTTCGAATCATTAAACGCACTTGGCGATATGTCTACAATAGGATTAGAAACATTTACGAATATGATTGATCCTTCTCAAACACAAGATGATTTTTCAACATTTATTGCCTCTGATTTCATCTATGTTGTCCTTAGTCGTCTGATTGGTAATGAAGGATTTAGCAGTTATGCTGAAGATGCACTTTCAGGTGCATTTGGAAATGATCCAATTACTTTAGACTTAAGTGTTCCAACTGATGCACTTGGTACAACAGATGTAGAAGATGGTTTTATTACAAGAACAGAATTAAGAAACTTAATGGTTTCATTTAAGATGTTAGGTTTTGGTGGTGAGTCCGCACTTGATGTTGCAACCATCATCAATATGCCAACTTTAAACACATATTCACAAACAGAAGATGATTTAAACATTTTCTTAAATAGTATTTACTTAAGAAATATGATGAGTCAAATGCTGTTATCACCAACCATCATCGATATGATTGGTGCTGGTCAGTTCACATCTGTTGAATTTGATTTACCACTTAACGCATATGATCCAATCATCACAGATAGACTTGCTAAACAACAAATCCATCTCTTATTTGATAGTTTGATTTTATTAGGTATTGGTAATTTTGAAAGTATGGATTTAGGCATTGACACTGTCACAAGTTTAACAAGTGTTGAACAACAACAATTGCTTGACTCGCTATATTTATATGAAGTGATTGACTTAATGATTAAAGCACAAGAAGCAACCAATCCTGGAGATACTGGTTTAACCATTCCTCTTGATGCGTATGTGACTGGTGGTTATTATGATCAAATGATTTCACAAAATGAAATACTTGCTATTCTTGGTGTATTTAACATTGTAGGTAGTGATCCACAAGCCATTGATCCAAATACCATTACAACATCTGATTTGATGGATGTGTTAGATTTAGGTTCAGTTATTATCAATCAAATGATTTCTGATCAAATTGAAACTGCATTAACGATTGATAACACAACCATTCCAGAAGCTTATGTAACAACTATCGGTGTTGATCGTATTAAAGATATGGAAATGAAAGCTTTAATTGAAGCAATGAATGTCATCGGTTTAAGTGATTTATCAGGATCATTTGCAGTTGATAGTCTAGGACTTTCTGATTTACAAGATCTTCATTACTTAGGTTTAGGTACAGATCCTGTTATTGATACATATAATTCATATATCATCCACAATATGATTTCAGAACAAGTTGAAACAGCATTATCATTTGATGAAACAACACTTCCTGAAGCATATACAAATGCATCAGGTGAATATCGAATCTTACCTGATGAAATCCAAGCGATGATTGTTGCGATGTCTGAAATGGGTATTACCGATTTACAAGCATCATTTAGTGCTGATAACTTAACTGTAAGTCAACTTCAAAATGTTCATTATGTTGGACTTGGAATTGATCCATTAGGAGATACTTATAATTCATATATCATTCATAGATTGATTTCTGATGGTGTTAAAGGTATACTTACAAATCTACCTTCAACTGTTTATATGTCAAATAATGATATAAAAGCAGCTGAAATCCAAGGTGTTATTGATGCCATTGGTATTTTAAATAATGATCCAAATGCTTCGTTATCTGGAATGTCATTTGCAAACACTGGTTTAACTGCAGGTAAGATTGAAAGTCTCCTTGATTTAAATTCATTAATTATTGATCGTCAAATCTCAGATGGTATCATTTCAGCTCACTTAGATGTTTTAGAAGCTTATGCGATATCTGGAGATTATAATTATGATAGTTTAAATGCAACGGGTGATTTAAAGATTACTGAAATGTATGCTTTAGTTGCAGCGATGTCAGAAATGGGTATTACTGATTTATCTGGATCATTTGATCCAAATAGTATTACAGTTGCTAAACTTCAAAATCTTCATTATATCGGTTTAGGTACAGATCCAATCTTAGATCAATTTGATTCATATATTGTTCACCATATGGTCTCTGATGGTATTAGTAGTGCACTCACAAATCTTCCATCAACAATCTTTATGGCAAATGGTGATATTATTCCAGCTGAAGTTCAAGGTGTCATTAGTGCGATTGGTATATTAAATAACGATCCAAATGCATCACTTGGTGCAATGTCATTTGCAAATGCAGGATTAACACCAACGAAGATTGAAAATCTACTAGACTTAAATTCATTAATCATTGATCGTCAAATCTCAGAAGGTATCATTTCTGCAAGTCTTGATGTCTCTGAAGCATATGCAATCTCTGGTGATTTCAATTATGATAGTTTATATGCAACAGGTGATTTAAAAGTTTCTGAAATGTATGCATTAGTAGAAGCAATGAATATTATGGGCTTATCAGATCTAACAGGATCATTTGATCCAAGTTCAATTACTGTTTCTAATTTACAAGACCTTCACTATGTTGGTTTAGGTACAGATCCATTACTTGATACTTACGATTCATATATTGTTCATCACATGATTTCTGATGGTATTGCTTCATCACTTACAAATAGACCTTCAACAGTTTATATGGCAAATGGAGATATTCTTGCAGCAGAAGTACAAGGCGTTATTAGTGCCATTGGTATTTTAAATAATGATCCAAATGCAACGCTTGCGACCATGTCATTTGCAAATTCAGGATTAACACCAGCGAAGATGGAATCACTTCTTGATTTAGGATCACTCATTATCGATCGTCAAATCTCAGAAGGTATCATCACCGCATCACTTGATGTCCCTGAAGCATATGCAATCTCTGGCGATTATAACTTTGATACTTTATATGCAACAGGTGATTTAAAAGTCGCTGAAATGTATGCTTTAGTAGAAGCAATGAATATCATGGGCTTATCAGATTTAACAGGTTCATTTGCAGCAGATCAAATCACCATTGATAAATTACAGTTACTACATTATGTAGGTTTAGGTGTAGATCCACTAGTTGATACATATAATTCATATATGGTACATAATATGTTATCAGATGCAATGGATAATGCTTTAGATGTTCCAACGAATGGTTATATGGGTTCAGGTTATATGTTAGCAGCTGAAATCCAAGGTGTCATCGATGCACTTAATATTATAAGCAGTGATCCAAATGATACATTATCAGATATTATGCCAATTAATGATAACTCAATCTTTACAGCAGCAACATTAGAGTCATTATTAGATATCAACACACTTACAATCTATAGATTGGTTGCTAAAGGTATTATTGATAGCGGTATTGCAACACTAGAATCAAGAGCTGAATTAGGTGATGTAAACTACGATTCAAATGCCATTGGTGAAGATCTAAAAGTTGCTGAAATGTATGGATTAGTCACTTCAATGAATCTATTAGGTATTTCAGATGTAACACAAGTATCAAGTATTAATTATGCTTCAGTGATGGACTTAAGTGATGCTGAAGTTGATCAAATCTTAGATAATTCTAATACGATTACTTACTATATTATTGATGATGTCATTGATCCAGCAGATAATTTATTCCCAGGTCAATACTTCACTGATTTAAATGGTGATACTAGAATCATTAGAACAACTCTTATTACATTCATTAAAAATAACAACTAAGATAAATACATCATTAAGGTAATCTTCGGATTACCTTTTTTTTTGCAAAAAAAAAGACTGAATCAAATGATTCAGCCCTTAGATTATTTCTTAGGTACTCTAATTTTCTTAAGTTGAGCAAATCTTGGAAGACCATCTTCAAGTTTAGCTTTTTCATCACCTTGAATCAGTGGAAGTGCATAATCAATAAATTCTTGAGTAAGTCCTTGACCATGAGGTTTAATCCATTCAAGTGGCACTTTTTGTTCAGTGTTTGCAGCTTTAGTTAAAGGAATTTTAACATACTTAATTTTATAAGGATTAGATGAAATACGTTTAAATCCAATCATGCGGTCAGTTGTACCAGTAACAGCAGCTTTAACGGCTCTCTTACCAGCTTCAAATGCTTCTTTTACATCAACTTTTGATGCTAAATGAGCTGCAGATCTTTGGATGAGTGAAAATTCAATAGCACGAACTTTTAAATCGAAATTATTTTTAACAGCATCTGCTAATGCTTGAGCAGCTCCACCTAATTGAGCATGACCAAACGCATCAGTTTTTAACTCTCCAAATAATTCTGGTAAATATTTACCATCTTTTGTTTTCACACCTTCAGAAATGGCAACGATGGCTTTACCTTTAGTTTCAATGACTTGTTTTAAATCAGCCATGAATTCATCTGTATCAAATGGAACTTCTGGTAAATAAGTTAAGTCAGGACCAGCACCTTTATAAGATGCAAGTGCTGAAGCAGCAACTAACCAACCAGCGTTTCTACCCATGACTTCAACGATCGTTACTTGAGGGATATCATAAACCATAGCATCATGATATAATTCCATAAATGTGGTTGCAACATATTTAGCAGCACTACCATAACCAGGTGAGTGGTCAGTCACATTTAAGTCATTATCAATTGTTTTTGGAACACCCATGACATTGCAATCCCAACCAGCATTTTTAAAATACTTGCTGATCTTATTACATGTATCCATAGAGTCATTACCACCGTTATAGAAGAAATAACGAATGTTATATTTTCTAAATACTTCTAGTAAACGCGCATATTCACTATCATCTTTTTTAAGATTTTTTAATTTATAACGTACACTACCAATAGATGATGAAGGTGTATTCTTTAATCTCAATAATTCTTCTTTATCTTCTTTAGAGATGTCATAGAATTCTTCATTAAGAATACCTCTAATACCATGAACAGCACCGTATACATCAGTTATGTTTTCTTGATTTAATGCTTCAAGAAAAACGCCAGCTGCACTTGCATTGATGACACTTGTAGGTCCACCAGATTGTCCAAGTAAAGCGGCACCTTTTAAATTCTTCATATAAAATACCACCAGTTCTTTTTTCTTTTATTTTACCATAAACGATGCAAAATCAAAGATAAAATCGTTTTCATTATTTAATGAAAAATTATGGTAACTTTAAACAACACCAGTTTTTTTATGTTATAATATCTTTGATGTAGCAAAATCTTTTAAGAGGAGATGTCACACATGAAAATAGCAGTATTAACTTCAGGCGGAGATGCACCAGGTATGAACGCTGCAATTCGTGCAGTTGTGAGAACAGGTGAAATCTACGGACATGAAGTTGTCGGCGTAAAAGATGGCTATAAAGGATTAGTGGATGGTGACTTTTTAAAACTTAATCATCAAAGCGTTTCAGGGATGTTAAGTCGAGGTGGAACTTTTTTAGGCACTTCAAGATTACCTGAATTTAAAGATGAAAAAGTAAGACAAATCGCGATTAAAAATATGAAAGAAAACGGTATTGATGCCTTAATTGCTATCGGTGGTGATGGTACATATCACGGTGCGATGGAATTAGCAAAAGAAGGTATTAAAACGATTGGTTTACCAGGAACCATTGATAATGATATTGCAGGTACTGATTTTACAATTGGATTTGCAACTGCTGTTGAAACAATCGTTGATGCTATTGATAAATTAAGAGATACTTCAAATTCTCATCAAAGAGTGAGTATTATCGAAGTGATGGGACGTAGAAGTGGTGATTTAGCAGTGTATGCCGGTATCTGTGGTGGTGCAGAGTTTATCATTACACCTGAAAATCCAATGGATAAAGACCTCATGGTTGAAACCATTAAGAAATATAAACATGAAGGAAGAAGACATGCAGTCGTTGTTGTGACTGAAAAATTATTAGATGTCCATCAACTTGCTGATGAAATCTCAAATTTATCAGGCTTTTCATCAAGAGCAACTGTATTAGGATATATTCAAAGAGGCGGTTCACCATGTCCTGATGATCGTATTTTAGGATCTCGTATGGGTACATATGCTGTTGAACTCTTAAATGATGATATTCATGGTGTTTGTGTGGGTATTAGAGATTCAAGAATGAATCACCTACCTTTTGCTAATGTTGTTGATCAACATAGACCAAAAAGTGAATTATATAGTTTAGTTAAAAAAGTTTCTTAATAAGAAATTTAAAATATAAAAATACACAAGGGAGAAATGACAATGACCAAGTATGTTTATTTGTTTAAAGAAGGTAATGCTACCATGCGTAATCTTCTCGGCGGTAAAGGTGCAAACTTAGCCGAAATGACATCTTTGGGAATGCCAGTACCTCAAGGCTTTACAGTGACAACTGAAGCATGTAATGCTTACTATGACAACGGGAAAGTCATAGCTAAGCAAATCATTGATCAAATCAATGACGCGCTTTTACAAACTGAAAAAGTTGTAGGTAAGAAGTTTGGCGATCCAAATGATCCATTTTTAGTATCTGTTCGTTCAGGTGCACGTGCATCCATGCCAGGTATGATGGATACCATCTTAAATTTAGGACTTAATGATGAGGCAGTTGTAGGACTTGCTAAATTAACAAACAATCCTAGATTTGCTTACGATTCATATCGTAGATTTATGCAAATGTTTTCTGATGTCGTTATGGACATCGATAAAGAAAACTTTGAGGCTTTATTATCAAAAATGAAAAAAGCTAAAGGTGTTCAACAAGACACAGACTTAAACGCAGAAGACATGAAAGCTTTAGTTTCCGAATATAAGGCGAAATATTTAGAACTTAAAGGTGAACCTTTCCCACAAGATCCTAAAGAACAATTAATTGAAGCTATCACTGCTGTATTTAGATCATGGGATAACCCAAGAGCAAATACTTATCGTAGATTAAATAGCATTCCTTACGAATGGGGAACTGCAGTTAACGTTCAATCTATGGTATTTGGTAATATGGGTGATGATTCAGGTACTGGGGTTGCATTTACACGTAATCCATCTACTGGTGAACATGAATTATATGGTGAATACTTATTTAATGCACAAGGTGAAGACGTTGTAGCTGGTATTCGTACACCAAAACCTATTTCAGAATTAAAAAATGATAATCCTGCATTATATGAAGAATTCCAAAGAATTGCATCTAAATTAGAAGAACACTATAGAGATATGCAAGATATGGAATTTACCATTGAACGCGGTAAATTATTTATGCTTCAAACAAGAAATGGTAAACGTACTGCACAAGCAGCTTTAAAAATCGCAATCGATTTAGTTAAAGAAGGCGTTCTATCTAAAAAAGAAGCTTTATTAAAGGTTGAACCTCAACAATTAGATTCATTATTACATCCTCAATTTAATCCTGATGCTTTAGCTAAAGCTAAACTCATTACTACAGGTTTAAATGCATCACCTGGTGCAGCAACTGGTAGAGTTGTGTTTACTGCTGATCGTGCTAAAGAATTAAAAGAAAAAGATGGACTTCCTGTTGTCTTAGTTCGTGAAGAAACTTCACCAGAAGATATCGAAGGTATGGTTGTTTCATCTGGTATTTTAACTGCTCGTGGTGGTATGACATCACATGCAGCTGTTGTTGCTCGTGGTATGGGTACTTGCTGTGTTGCAGGTGCTGGACAAGTTCACGTTTATGAAGAAGAAGGTTTCTTTGAAGTAGGCGGAGAAAAATATCATGAAGGTGATTGGATTTCACTTGATGGTTCGACTGGTAAAGTTTATGGCCAAAAAGTTGAAACTAAAGATGCAACTGTTTCAGGTGATTTTGAGACATTAATGGCATGGGCTGACGAACATCGTTCACTTGATGTAAGAGCGAATGCTGATAATCCAAGAGATGCTAAAGTTGCTTATAACTATGGTGCTCATGGTATTGGTTTATGTCGTACTGAACATATGTTCTTTGAAGAAGGTAGAATTTCAGCAGTGAGAGAAATGATTGCTGCTAAAAATCAAGAAGAACGTAAAAAAGCATTAGAAAAAATTCTTCCAATGCAAAAATCAGATTTCATTGAGTTATATAAGGAAATGAAAGGCTATCCAGTAACCATTCGTTACTTAGATCCACCACTTCATGAATTCTTACCAACAGAACAAGATGATATCGTTGCCCTTGCAAAAGATATGGGAATTCCTACAAATGAATTAACTGCAACCATTATTGAATTACATGAAAGTAATCCAATGTTAGGTCATCGTGGTGTTCGTTTAAGTATTACATACCCAGAAATTGCAGAAATGCAAACAAGAGCTGTCATTGAAGCTGCTATTGAAGTGAATAAAGAAGGTATGAATGTTGTACCTGAAATCATGATTCCACTTGTTGGTGATGTTAAAGAATTGAAATACATTAAAGAAGTAGTCGTTAAAACTGCAGATGAAGTTATTAAAGCATCTGGCGCAAATCTTGTTTATCATGTAGGTACTATGATTGAAATTCCTAGAGCTGCATTATTGGCAGACGAAATTGCTAAAGAAGCAGAATTCTTCAGTTTTGGTACTAATGACTTAACTCAAATGACATTTGGCTTTAGCCGTGATGATGCTGGAAAATTTTTAGCTGATTACTATCAAAAGAAGATATTTGAAAATGATCCATTTGCACATATCGACCAAAAAGGTGTTGGTCAATTAATGAAAATGGCTTCTAAGTTAGGTAAAGAAACAAGACCTGATATTAAATTAGGTATTTGTGGTGAACATGGTGGAGATCCTCAATCTGTGGAATTCTGTCATAATATTGGCTTATCTTACGTTTCATGTTCTCCATTTAGAGTTCCTATCGCAAGACTTGCAGCTGCTCACGCAAACATTAAAAATCCAAGATAAATGATAAAGACCTATGATGACCTCATAGGTCTTTTTTTATAAAAAAGAAATTATTTAAATTATGTCCTTTGAATTATGTAAATTTCATGTAAAATAGAAATGGTACAAAATGAAGGAGGACGAGCATGCCTATTTTACTATTTGCAGATTATTCTGAGAATTTTATGAACTTAGTTGGGGGACTCGCGTTATTTTTATTTGGTATTAATTTAATGAGTGATTCATTAAAATTAGCCGCTGGTAACAAACTTAAAATGATTATTGAAAAATCAACAAATACACCTTTAAAAGGTATTTTTGTTGGTGTTTTATTAACGATGTTGATTCAATCATCTTCAGGAACAACTGCACTTATGATTGGTTTGGTTAGATCTGGACTTATGACTTTACCACAATCTGTGGGAATTATTATGGGAGCAAACATTGGGACAACCGTGACTGCTTTCATCATTGCATTACCAATTGCTAAATATGGTTTATACATGTTATTTATCGGTGTGATTATGTTTTTCTTTAAAAACAAACGTGTTAAACACTTTGGTGGCGTCTTAATTGGACTTGGAATGTTATTCTTTGGATTAGAGACAATGAGTGCTGGTTTAAAGCCACTGGCTTCAACAGAAACCGCACATCAAATGTTTAATGTGTTTTCTCAAAATTGGTTTTTAGGCTCAATCTTTGGTACATTATTTACAATGCTTATTCAATCTTCATCAGCATCCATTGGGGTTTTACAATACTTATATGGTCTTAATGCTCAAGGTATAGAATCAATTACTTTAAATGGCGCAATTCCTATTTTATTAGGAGCTAACGTCGGAACAACCATTACAGCATTACTTGCATCAATTGGTGGTAACACAGAAAGTAAACGAGCTGCATTCATTCATATTTTATTTAATTTACTTTCAATGATTGTTTTCCTCATTATATTAGTACCATATGAACATTTAGTTCAATGGATTGAAGATAAATATTTAGCACCATTCTCTAAGTGGACCATTGCACTTGCACATGCATTCCAAAACATCACGATGACTTTCTTATTGTATTGGTTTATCCATCCAATGATTAAAGCAGCGAAGTTCTTTGTTAAAGATAACGAAAAGAAATTTATCACTGATGATATGTTTGATGAGAAGTTGATTGGAGAATCACCATTGCTCGCATTAGAGTTTGTTCAAAAAACAGTACTTTATATGGGATCAGTTGTTAAAGATTACGTAGATATCGTTTTAGATTATTCACATCAAGAAAAACAAAATCTTGTTCAAGAAGGTTATGTTCATGAAAATATCTTAGATACGTATAATACAAAACTTCATGACTATTTAATTAAAATTTCTCAAGCAGGATTAGATGAAGTCAATTCAGCAAAACTTTCAAGAGACTTAGATACCATTAAAGATTTTGAACGTATTGGAGATCATTTAACTAATATTCTTGATTTCTTTGTTGAAAGATATGAAGAAAATCAACAAGTGAGTGAAGAAGGTAGAAAAGAACTAGATCATTTATTTAAAGTCATTCATCAAATGCTAGATGATACATTATATAGTTTTGAAAATCAAGATGTTTCAAAAGCTAAAGAAGTGATTAAAAACGAAGATTTAGTGGATGAATTAGAAGAAACATATCGATTTAAACATATTGAAAGATTGAAACAAGGTGAAGTGAAGTATAGCAATGCTGAAAACTTTGTAGATATCCTTGCTAATTTAGAAAGAATTGCTGATCATTTAATGAACATTGCGAGTTCAGTGATTGAGCCACTTTATGTGCCTCAAGATGTCATGATTCCTAAACCTAAAGAAATCGATAAAGATATATAATCTTAAAAAGTCTTGCAGATGTTTTCTGTAAGACTTTTTTTGTTATGGTTCAACATCTAAACTTTCATCCTTATTCTATGTTATAATGCATGTAGATACGACTGATAAAGAAGGTATAAGTTATGTTTGAATTAAAAGCGCCTTATGTGCCTAGAGGGGATCAAATTAAGGCGATTGAAACATTAAAAGAAAATATAAAAAAAGGGCATAAAGAACAAGTCTTGTTAGGTGCTACAGGTACAGGTAAAACTTTTACCATGGCTAATGTGATTCAGACATTGCAAAAAAAGACTTTAATACTTGCACCTAATAAAACACTAGCTGGTCAATTGTATGGTGAGTTAAAAGCTTTTTTTCCAAGTAATCGTGTCGAATATTTTATTTCATACTATGATTATTATCAACCCGAAGCTTATGTTGTTTCAACTGATACATATATAGAAAAAGATTCATCAATTAATGATGAGATTGATGAAATGAGACACAGTGCGACAGCTGCTTTACTAGAGTCTGATGATGTCATTGTTGTTGCATCCGTTTCTTGTATATATGGGATTGGGGATCCAGATGATTATAAAAACTCAATGATGTTTTTAAGAGTTGGCCATGAGTATGGTAGAGATCAAATGATCAATAAACTTGTTGAGTTAACATATCAAAGAAATGATATGGATTTTCATAGAGGAACCTTTAGAGTTAGAGGCGACATTGTAGAAGTCATTCCTGCATATGAAAGAGCTAAAGGGATTAGAGTCTCTTTTTTCGGTGATGAAATTGAAGAGATTAAAACATTTGATGTCTTAACTGGTCAAGCGTATGAGTCCCTTGATTATATCACGATATTTCCAGCAACACATTTTATGACAAACAAAGAAAAACTTGATGAAACCATTAGAAGAATTCACAATGAATTACAAGATCAAATACTTTATTTTAAATCAAATCAAATGTTATTAGAAGCACAGAGAATTGAACAAAGAACAAAATACGATATTGAAATGCTTCAAGAAATCGGTATGTGTAGTGGTATTGAAAACTATTCTCGTCATTTATCACTTCGTGAAGCAGGAGAAACGCCAGCAACACTCATCGATTTTTTTGGTGATGATTTCTTACTTATTATTGATGAATCACATGTTACAATTCCACAAGTTAGAGGGATGTATGCAGGTGATAGATCAAGAAAAACAACACTTGTTAATCATGGGTTTAGGTTGCCATCTGCACTAGATAATAGACCATTACAATTTGATGAATTTGAGCATAAGCTTGATAAAGTAATCTATTTATCGGCAACACCAGGCGATTATGAGAAAAATAAAGGAATACCCATTGTTGAACAAATCATCCGTCCAACATATTTATTAGATCCAGTGATTGAAATTAGAAAAACACTTGGGCAAATCGATGATCTTTACTTTGAAATTAAAGACAGAGTCTCTAAAAATGAAAGAGTGCTTGTGACAACTCTTACCATTAGAATGAGTGAAGACTTAACGAAGTATTTTAAGGAACTTGGATTAAAAGTAGCTTATTTACACAGTGAAATTAAAGCGCTTGAACGTATTCGTATTTTAAGAGATCTAAGACTTGGTAAATATGATTGCTTGATCGGTATTAATTTACTTAGAGAAGGACTTGATTTACCAGAAGTCAGTTTGGTTGCGATTCTAGATGCCGATAAACAAGGATTTTTAAGATCTGAAAGATCACTCATTCAAACGATTGGTCGAGCTGCCAGAAATCAAAACGGAAAAGTTATCATGTATGCTGATAGCACTTCGCAAGCGATGCAATTTGCAATAGATGAAACTGCAAGAAGAAGAGCATTACAGCTTAAATTTAATGAAGATAATCAAGTAGAACCAGTTACAGTTCAAAAAGATATTAGAGAGCAAATCTCAATGAAACAAGAAGTGATTGAAGAAGAAAAAACTTATGAAAAAATGTCAAAACAAGATGTTAAGGATACGATTAAACGTCTAGAAAAACAAATGAATGAGGCTGCTAAAGAACTAGACTTTGAAAAAGCAGCAGAGATTAGAGATTTAATTTTTGAACTCCGTTCACAGTGAGGTTAACATGCATAAAGAGCTTATTGTGTTAAAAGCAGTGATTGCTGCTGATTATAAAAGACACGTTAAAAAATTTTCTAAATATGAAGAGGGAAAAGAAATAGCCATCATTGGTGACTCTATGGTTGGATATTTTCCAATGAAAAAACTCAAAATGGAAGACAAATACTATAATTTAGGTATCCCTGGTGATACAACACAAGGTGTACTTGATCGTATTGAGCAATTAATAAGATTAAAACCTAAAAAAGTGTTTGTCCATATAGGACTCAATGATTTTATGCTCACAGAATTAGAGACAGATGACATTTATGCTAATATCATGAATATTTGCCAAATCATTGAAGATCAAGTTAAGGATGTTGATATACATATTATTAATATGACACCTATTAACATCTCAAGATTTTCTCATCATTTATTTACAAGATATCGAAAACTAGATGATACAGATCTTCTTAATGTAAAACTTTTAGAACAAAAGCGATATAAAGTAATTGATTTATATAAACTGCTTGTTGATGAACATAAAGAATTAACCTATGAACTTACAAGAGATGGCATACATTTAAATGAAGATGGCTATAAAATATATTTAAAAGCAATAGAAACACCTTTCAATTAAGGTGTTTTTATTTTATAATAAATGTAAAGAAACACATTGGAGGAAACTATGAATAACCCTATCATTGTTTTAGGTGGTATTGCATTATCACATGTTTATATTCATGATAATGGTTTTCTAAAAAACAATTTACAACGGGTGTCTGACAAATTAAATGAAGATCATCGATTTATTTGGGATTTTGATGTAAATTCAAGACCTTATATTGAAAAGTTTTCGCGTTCAAAAAGTTCATATGAAAAAATTACTTTTAGAGAAATTATTGCGTCAGCAAAAATCAAATCGACGTATATAGAAGAACAAAATAAGAGTAAAGAAGAAGAGACCTTTTTAAAACATACTGAAATATATTTTTATAAAAATGGAAATGTTGTGATTTTAACTAAATATCCATTTAATGCAACTTTTAGATCTATAGAACAATATGAAGATAGTGTCAAACAAATTCATTTGGATTATAAATTATATATTAAAGAAATTTTTTATCAATCAATCATTAAATATGTAGAAGCATTTAAAACAATTAATCACCCTAGTATCATTATACTAAGTGAACCTCTTGATAAAGGTATCAAAGAAAAAGTATTACGTTTTTCAATAATGAATCATTTTATCAATGATGATTATCAAAATCTAATTTATAAAGATATGTTTAAAGATTGTGAGTATTTACCAAATAATCAAGAAATTATTTTAGATGATTTATATATTAGATTGGGATGGACGCATTCCTTATTTATCAGTCAAAATATTGATTTTTCAAGAGATGAAAACATCGATTTATATAGTATGTACTTACGTACAATTCTTGCTAATTGGTCAGCACTCGAGAGTTTACGATATCATGTAAGTAGGCTAGAATCTTTTTATTACACTAAGATAGAAACAAAAGAGATTTCATATAAAGAAATCATAAAAAGACGAGAAGAATTTAAAGAATTTATCTTAAAAATCGAAGATACTTTTATCACTATCGATAGTTATCAGGCGACAAACCATCCGATTGCTAAACATGTTTTGTCCATGTATCAAAAAGTTTTCGAGGAAAAACAAGCAGCTAAAAGAGTGAAAAAACAAATTGCATCACTATCTAATAAAATTGATTTCATGTATCAAAAACAAAAGAGTGATTTAGATCAATCCATGAATATCACTTTGTTTGCGATTGCGTTACTATCTGTGATAAATGCTGCTGATTTAGTGTATCAAATTATATTTCAGTATGATGTGTTTCCTAGTATATTTATTAGCGCAATTTCATTTGTATCCTTGCTATTTATTTTATTCTTCGCCTTTAGACATAAAAAATAAGTTAAATTTATCAAGGCACCTTTTAATTAAGGTGTTTTTATTTTATAATAATTCTATACACAGTACTCTGGGAGGATTACATGAAACTTAATGATTATGCAATGAAATTTGACATGGAGATTTCTAATGAAGTCCCTTTTAAAAATGTCGAAGGTTTTAAAGTACAACTTAGTGAAATGCAAGTGGGTTATGTTAGACAAGTCATGATGGTGTTTACTTGCAATAGAATGCTAAGCAGTAATGATCAAAAGGTCATTAGAAAAGCAATTGGGCTTGGTGGTATGTATGTAAAGAGTGTCGGTCTAGCAAACAATGCTATTTTTGTACCGGTAGCAAAAAACATGAAACCTGAGGTTTTTGATATCAAAATATCAAAAATTGTAAGTGCACTTAATGGACTAAACATTAAAGATTTAAATTATTGTCCATTTTGTGGAAGCGCAGAAGAACTTGATGGTATAAGAAATGTTGAAGGTGTTAATATTGTAGTACACAATCATTGTGTCGAAGAATTTTTAGAAAAAGCTGAAAATGAACTTGTTGCTCATGAAAGTGGATCATATCTTAAAGGGCTTCTTTATGGATTGGGTGGAGCTTTACTTGGTGCAATTCCAGCAATCATTTCTTTGTTTGGGTTTGGTTTTTATTCAGCATGGTTATTTTTAATCATTCCACTAGTTTCATTTTGGCTATATAAAAAGAGTGGTTCACCTAAAACCATGATTGCTGTGACCTATGTTGCAATTGTTTCAGTTATCATCTCTGAACTCATTGGATTATTATATTATGCTGCACTACTTCAAGTTTTAGGAGCAACATTTGCAGATATGTTTGCAGATGCAGAATATAAAGGTTATTTTATTACTGACATGTCAATGATTTTATTATTTTCACTTCTTGGTGTGTTTATCGCATGGAACTTCATGTATAAAACAACTTCTCAAGCAATGAGAAAAAATCTATCACAATATAAAAAATAAAATGTAAGCACCAGATCAAACGATTTGGTGTTTTCTAAAATATAAGAGGATATATGAAAGGTATTAATTTAGGTGGATGGTTTGTTTTAGAAGGTTGGATGAACCGACCATTATTTAAACAAGTAAGAAGTACATGTAAGGATGAAACTTGTTTCACATTGGAATTTCCAGATAGTAAAAAAGCACTTCTTGAGCATCATAATCATTGGATTGAAAAAGAAGATATCATATGGTTAAAAAATCAAGGTTTTGACTTGGTTAGGATTCCAGTACCATGGTGGTTTTTAGGTGAAGGTGGATATCATAGAAGTGTAGAAATACTTGACGAAAAACTTAGAATGATCAATGATTTAGGTATGGATTTTATGATTGATCTTCATACAGCACCTGGATGTCAAAATGGGTTTGATAATGGTGGTATAGAAGGTGTTTTAACATGGCATCTTGATCAAGCAAATATTGATAAAACAACAGAGATTTGTGTTGCTTTAATGAAACGATATGATCATTTAGAACATTTTCACAGCATTGAGTTACTCAATGAACCATTTGTAAGCATAGATCTTGATATCATTTATAAGTTTTATTTAGATACTTATCGTGAATTAAGAAAAATCAATCAAAAGCGATTGATTGTTTTTCATGATGCATTTAGAATTCACGCATGGAAAGATTTTTTTACGTCAAATGATTTAGAGCATGTTGCACTTGATACACATATGTATCAATGTTTTAGTAAAGAAGATCACGCTCTTGATTTAGAAGGACATTTAGCAAAAGCGAAACAAAGATTTAAAATCATTGACGAAATTCAGTCATTTGTTCCATTAATCATTGGTGAATGGTCTTTAGGTCTTCATCTTAATTTAGAAGATTTAATTGAAAATGATGTATTAAAATCCTATTATGATGCTCAACTTGAAGGTATGA
This sequence comes from Acholeplasmataceae bacterium, assembly GCA_963667565.1. Lineage (GTDB taxonomy): Bacteria > Bacillota_I > Bacilli_A > Acholeplasmatales > Acholeplasmataceae > WOFB19. Next base: position 203,360 of record OY763415.1, read on the forward strand.
AAAACGCTTATGCAACAATTTTCTGGAGTTATAAAATCAATTCACAAACTCATGCAGGATGGAATTTTAGACAACTTATTGAAAAAGATATTTTATAATATGTTTAATTTATCTTTTTTAAATAGAAAAAATCATATATAATGTAATTAAAAGAGAGAGGTATCTATATGACATGGAATAAGAAAACCATTTCGAATAGCGCTATGCTTGTTGTTTTTTTAAGTGTGTTCATAAGACAACTTTCTCATCTAACATGGATGAATTATGTAGGAACTTATCATATCGTAGACGATCTCATTTTTTATGGACTTATGAGTGTATTGTTTATCATGATAAGTTTTTTTATATATCTTGTTCCATTGATTTTATTTTTTGAATATAAATCTGAATTTAACTTTAAAACTATAGAAATCAAAAAGCAATATATATATAAACGCATGAATGCTCATGTGCAATCAAAGCGTATATGTATATATCAAATGAATCAAGTGATTCGTTGTTGATGAAGATGATCATGACCTAAATTCATCAAAAACGAAAGGAATATAAAATGAGAAAAATAAAATTCTGGATTTATGTTGGTTTAATCAGCATTTTTCTTGTTACATTCTTATTCTCAAATCTGGCTTTTCTATATATAAGACATATAACTATTTTATCTTTATTAGCATTGTTATTATTTCAGTTATTAGATCTTATGACTACATATGTCATCAATAAATATATGCCTACACATCGTCAAGAAAATATTATTTATACAATTAAAGTACTTACATTTACCATATTGATGATCTTGGTTTCAACTGTGCAAGTTGATTATTTAAAGTTTATGACTGAACCAACATTGAAGGGATATCAATATTATGATCGATATGACAATCTTATTTATTCAGTATATGCGATAAATTCAAAACAAGATGTAGTCATCAATAGTTTTACTGAGTCCACATTAGATATCACATTTGATCTTACATATGAAAATGATTATGAAACATTATATGTTGACGGAACAACATATGATAAAGTTCATGTATTGCAAAAGATAAGAGAAAACATGAAGATTAATTACTTGGATAGTCTCATCTCAGATTTTGAAGTTGAAAAAACGACATATACAGTGATCACAACTAAAGATTTAACCATTGGTTTGGTATTAAAAGAGATAAGAACAGGTGATTATCGCACCGCTCAAACATTTACATTTCAAAAAGCATCAAATAGATCTGGATATATGTATGAATTATCGAAAGAAGATATTTTATCATATGATACAAGTTCAATTACAGTTGATATCAATGAAGGCATCAAAACAACCTTTAAAATGGATCAAATAGATATATCTAATGACTCAGTTTCATTTAAAATATTTAAAGATGATGATGGTGATTTAACACATTTATCTAATGTAACATTAAATCAAAATAGTGCTCATCTAGGAAATATTTCAGCATTAGGAATTGAAAATGAAACGTATGATTATACATATTTAGATGAATCAATCACTTTAGATATTAATTACTTAAATAGTTTAGGAACTGCATCATATCAACATCAACTTATTTACCAATTTAATAATGGAAGACCAGTGCTTGTTTCAAGAACTGGTGAAGTATACATAAATGATACATATGCATATACCGAATATACGCATTTCAATCAACTTTTCATTTATAATAAAGAAATCACACATATACAAACTAGCTTTTCGAATCGAACATTAGAGATGAATAGTTATTTATGTTATCTAGAAGAAAGTTATTTTACAAAGGTTGAATCTTATAAGTTAAATGATATGTCAATGTTAGAATATTATGCTACACACTCTTACAAAACAGAAAGTGAGTTTGTAGACATCAATGATGTTTTTGATATACAATCTGATATGTTTAAAGAAACAAACACAGTTATTATATCAAACGATTATATCGTTCAATCACCTATATTTATAGATAAAGGTTTTGTATTCATTGATAAATAATCAAGAAGGCTATCTTATTTAAGATAGTCTTTATTTATGAAATGTCTTTTGATTGTGATATCATATTTATGGAGATGATGAAACATGAATGCAAAAACACTTTATGATCAAGCATTAGCACATTATTTATTAAATACACCAAGAAAAAATGTCTTGACTGCTATTCAACATTTTGAAGAAGCTGCAGCACAAGGATATGCGGATGCATATTATTTTTTAGGACGTTTTTATGGATTAGGTGATGGTGTTACACTTGATTTTGACAAAGCAATGGCATTATATAATGAAGGTAAAGATTTGGGAAGTGCTAAATGCGGTTATGCATTAGGACTTATGTTTAGAAGTGGTTCTGGTGTTGAAATCGATGAAGATCTTGCAAATAAGTTTTTTGAAGACAATTATCAAATGCTCATGATTGAAGCCACACACGATGATCCAGTAAGTATGCACATTATGGGTACTTATTATTACTATGGGTTTCATGTTCAAAGATATATATTTACAGCCATTGATTGGTTATTAAAAGCAGCAAATAAAGGATATAGCGATAGTCAATATATGCTAGGTATGATTTATGAGACTTTAGGTGAAGATTCAAATCAAACCGAAAAAGCGATACCTTTTTATGAAAAGGCAGCAGCTCAAGATCATCCATATGCTCAATATGCGCTTGCCATGATTGCACTTACTGAAGAAGATTATCAAAAAGCAGAGTTTTACTTAGAAAAAGCAGCAATTCAACAATATGCATTAGCAGCTTATTCTTTAGCTAAACTTTTGCATGAAAGAGATTCTAAACATCCATTAAAAGCATTTGAATGGTTTATGATTGCTGCTAAACAAGGACACACTGAAGCATGTTATTATGTTGGAAACTATTATCAATATGGTAAAGGTGTACCCATTAATTTAGATGAAGCCATGAATTGGTATCAAAAAGCAGCTTTAGAGAAAGATAAAGATGCACTTTATCACCTAGCTTTGCTCTTAATTAGACGAGAACAACCTGATTTTGAAAACGCAGCAAAGCTTTTAGGAGAAGCAGCAAGACAAGGACATCCAAATGCACAATACAATTTAGCTGTGATGTATCAAAAAGGTGACGGTGTAGAACAAAATGATCAAAAAGCACTTTATTGGTATGAAAAAGCAGCTGATCTAGGATTAGCAATTGCACAATATAATCTAGGTATGATTTATTTTGCTGGGGATATTGTATTAAAGGATGAAGAAAAAGCGAGAAGTCTATGGGAAAGTGCTGCAGCTCAAGGATTTGAGAAAGCAGTACAATTGATGTACTCAATTAATAATTATGAAAAACTCCAAAAAAGTAAATGGCAAAATTAAAATAACTACTCTTTGTTGAGTAGTTTTTTATTGCTATTTTATAATTGTTATGCTATACTTAATACGAAATTAAGGCTAACCTTAAAAAAGAGAGATGATCAAAATATGGAAAAACAACAAAGACATCAATCATTATCTGAAATACACAACACGGTAGAAGTAAAAAATAAACGTTGGATTAAAAGATTACTTGCATTTGTAGGACCTGCTTATTTAGTAAGTATTGGTTATATGGATCCAGGAAATTGGGCAACCGATATTGCAGGTGGTAGTGAATTTGGCTATCAGCTTATTTGGGTTTTGCTCATGTCTAATCTGATGGCTATATTACTTCAAAGTTTAAGTGCTAGATTAGGGATTGTGACAGGCATGGATTTAGCACAAGCGTGTGCTTCACATTATAAAAAAGTTGTAAATTATATATTATGGATATTAACTGAACTTGCGATTATTGCTACTGATCTAGCAGAAGTATTGGGATCTGCGATAGGACTTATGTTATTGTTCCATATTCCTTTAGAATATGGTGTTATTATTACCGCTTTAGATACATTCATTGTTTTGCTTGTTCAAAAACTTGGTGTTAGAAAGCTAGAAGCAATCACAATTGGATTAATTTCTATTATTGGTATAAGTTTTTTAGTTGAAATTATTTTATCACAACCAGATTATGGTCAACTTGTGACTGGTTTTATTCCTAAGATTGAAAACCACAATGCACTTTTTATTGCGATTGGTATTTTAGGAGCAACTGTCATGCCACATAATTTATACCTACACTCATCATTAGTACAGTCAAGAAAAATTGAGAAAACAGAATTAGGTATGGCACAAGCAATTAAATTTAACACGATTGATTCAGTAGTAGCACTTAACTTAGCGTTTTTTGTAAATGCTGCTATTTTAGTCATGGCTGCAGCGGTCTTTCATCAAAATGGAAATACGGCTGTTGATGAGATTCAACAAGCCTATGAATTGTTATTTCCTATTTTAGGTACAACGTTAGCGCCGATTTTGTTTGGTGTTGCGTTAATCGCATCGGGCCAAGCATCAACGATTACTGGAACATTAACTGGACAAATTATCATGGAAGGATTCATTCATTTAAGAATTAGTCCTTGGTTAAGAAGACTTGTCACACGTTTATTAGCCATCGTTCCAGCACTTGTGGTTATTTTAATATTTGGTAGTGATTCTACAGGATGGTTACTTGTATTAAGTCAAGTCGTTTTATCACTACAATTATCATTTGCTGTGATTCCTCTCATTCATTTTGTAAGTGAGAAGAAGCTTATGGGTAAATTTGCGATTAAACCAGTAACAAAAATACTTGCCTGGGTTGTTGCATTACTTATTATGGGTTTAAATATTAAACTTGTTTATGATACAGTGATTACAATGTTTACAAATGGTTCCATTTTGTGGATCTTTAAAATATTATTCTTGATATTGATATTTGCATTAATCGCATTACTTGTGTATGTTATTTTTGATCCTTTATTTCAAAAAAGACAAATCGAGAAAAAACATATTCATCAAATGTTTGATATTAATGAGATTAAACCTTTAAAAGCATTTAATAAAATTGCTGCAGCATTTGATTTCACCAAAGGTGATTTGACAATTATGTCTCATATTTTAAGAATCGCAAAAAAAGATGCAACACTTGTCCTTATGCATATTAATGAGAGCGCAGGTGCTAGAGCTTTTGGTGATGATATTAATGATAGTGAAACTCAAATGGATAAAGATCAATTAAACAAATATATGGAAAAACTAAAATCATACGGATATGAGCATATTGAATGTCATATTGGTTATGGTAGTCCAGTATCTGGATTGGCTAAAATTATTAATGACACAAAATCTGAGATTGCTATTTTTGGATCTCATGGACACAAAGGATTAAAAGATATATTATTTGGTATTACATCAACAAGAGTTAAAGACAAAGTGAATGTTCCAATTTTAATTGTCAAATAAAAGCTACTCAAAAAGAGTGGTTTTTTATTCATATTATGTATTATAGGACATATCCGCCCTGTATTCATATAAGAATTAAAATTATAATAGAAATATAAGACAACATTATACATCAGTATGAACTACCAAGGTATCGAGTATTACTATATCAGTAATAGGCAAGCTGATATCATTGGAATGATGGATGGATCAGGAAATATCGTGGTAAAATATAGTTATGATGCATGGGGTAATTTCTTATATCAATGGACATCAGTTACTAACTTAGATCATATCAATCCATATCGATATAGAGGATATCGATATGACGTGGAAACAAATCTATATTATTTAAATGCAAGATATTATGATCCATCAATAGCAAGATTTATATCGGCTGATGATGTAAGTTTTATAGCAGATGATCAAGCACCAAGTATTAATATATATGCTTATACACTAAACAATCCAGTAATGTATCTAGATCCTAGCGGAGAATTCGCTGGGGCTATTCCTCTTTTACCAGTAATTGCTATAGCTTTTGTTATTTTGTTCATACTCGCGCTTTTTTCAGATGAAATAGCACAATTTGTTGATTCAGCAATAGATTCAATAGAAAGTGAGATTGAGAAATCACTTAAAAAAGAATACACTGTATATACACTAGTTGATGGTGACGGTGTAGTTAGATATGTAGGTAGAGTTAAAACGAAGAACTATAATGCAAGAATGAAGTATCTTGAACAAACAAAAGGTTTATATCCAGGTGATAGGATTGATAATCTTAATTATTGGGAGTGTAGAGGTATCGAACAATTGGGTATCATAGGAAATGCAACTGGAATGTTTGATTTGAAAACAAATCCTGGTGGAAATAAAATCAATGGAATTGGATTGAAAAATCCAATGAAGTATAACTACTATCACGCTGGGATAAGATATATTTGGAATAATATTGAAAATGAGTTGAATAATATGTTTCATTAAATAAGGAGTGAATACCAATGGGTGCATGGGGAACTGGTCTATATCAAGATGATGTTGCAGAAGATATAAAAACAGATTACATTAATTTTTTAAAAGAAGGAAAAACAAATCAAGAAGCTTACGATAAACTTATAGAAGATAATCAAACAATTATCAATGATGTAGATGATGGTCCAATCTTTTGGATTGCATTAGCTGATACACAATGGAAACTTGGAAGATTGATGCCTTATGTAAAGAAACAAGCATTAAAGTATCTTGATGAAGGAACGGATCTTCTTAAGTGGGAAGAATGGGGGAAAAGTTTTCTTAATCGTAGAGTTAAGGTGCTTAATCGACTCAAAGACCAATTGTTGACAGCAATGCCGGCAGAAAAAAAGGTTCCATTATATAAATACTTTAGATGCAAATGGAATATTGGTGATACTTATGCGTATCGATTAGAAAGTGATTATTCTAAATTGCATAATCTATATGGACAGTATCTCATTATTTACAAATTTGATGAATATACTAGTGAGAAAGGCAATGATTATGATATCTTTCCATACGTTTACACTAAGATTACAAAAAATTTTGAACTACCAAAAACTCTGGATGAAGTTAACAATGAATGTACTTTTGTAAGATATCTTTATAATCCGCCCACACAATTATTAGAATACAGAACGATTAATGTCTTAGAATCATCCAAGATTCTAAAAAAAATGATTTTTGTAGGAAATTTTAAAATTGATTTCCCTAAGGATGAGTTAGTCAAAAAAGATAATGGATATCCAGTCAGAGTAATGAGTTCACCTAAATTTGAAGAAAGAATAATTAACAGTATTATTAAATTAGGAAAGAAATGAACAAAATTTAATGACTAAGATGTTTTTCATGCATTTCAACCAAATACTTGGGAGTATAAAATATTGTTAGAAATTCTATAGAGAGAATCAATGTATCAACAAAAAGATTAATACCATATTTTTAGGAGGTTTTTAGTGAATGAAAAAGTACAATAATATAGCTAACCATATGGGCTTAATAGTTATATTTGTCAACATTTTGTTCCCCGTTATGATTGTAAGTATTTTGCTTTCCGGACAAGGTATAGATAACATTATTGGAGCATTGTCTTTTACACTTATTATAGCGACGAATAACGCAGTTTATTTTTACTTACTTGATCAATGGTACTTTACATATTATGATGAGCATCATATTATGCAGAAATGGTTAAAAAAAAGAAAAAGAATTAAATTTGATGAAGTAAACTTCATGTATTTTGTTGATAATTTAGTGATTATTTCTGAACATTCATTTAACATAAAAACAGATAAAATTAATATGACAGCAAAAAGACGAATAAAAAGGATACTTAAAGATGAGATTTGTATTGTTATTAATCCGCATGATAGATTTTTTCCAACATTTCTCCTTGATAAGTGTAAAAATGCAAAAAAGGTAGATTTTTTTGAGTGATTCCAAGATTTATTTAATTAGATGATTGGAGAATTATATGATAAAAAATGATATGTTTAATAAAGTTTATAAAAAGTTTTTATTTATTCCTCTGATTGGCCCAATAATATGTTTCTTTATATTATTCTTCAATCAGTATAAGTATGCAAATTATAATCAAAAAAGAATTAATATTCTTGTTCTTATGGTTTTTTTGGTAATTATAATAATTAATTTGAGTCTTTATACAATATATATTAATTTCATTAATAATCTGTATTTTTTGTATATTATTATTCCTTTAGTATTAATATTTTATTGGTATATCTTAGCAATGATATTCATTAAATATTATAATATATTGATACATTATAATATTAAACATAAAGAAAGATTAAATATAAAAACAGAAAAAAGTTTTAGAATTATGATGTTTGTTCCTCTACTAGGAGCTTTTCTTTCATTTGTAATATTATTTAATAATCATAAACAATATAGCAATTTTAATGTGGTTAAGTATTATTTTTTCGTTGGATTAGTAGCAATTATTACTACGATTATTTTTATTCTGGTATTGATAATTATGAATACAATTTCTGAGGAAGTTTATTCGCTCATATTACTGGTTTTGTGGATTTTACTATCTTGGATTTCAAGTGATTTAATATTTATAATATATTATAAGTCTTTAAAAATTTAGTTTGTTCAAATTGATAAATATTGAGTTTATGTATATCAATTTATTAGAAATTTAACAATAATTTTTTTAAAAATTTGATGATTAAGTAAGATCTCTAGAGTATCGCGAGAGAACAATTAATTCTATAAAAAAAGACATATCTAAAATCATATGTTGTAACATATGATCTTGCTGGGAATCCCTCATTAGAAGTCTTATTAATGAAGAAGATTGGCAGGTATAAATTATTTAAATGATTCTACTGTGGATATAGCATATCGATATAACGATCAAGGTGTAAGAGTATCAAAAGAAACCAATACACATCAGTATGAGTACATTGTTGATGGATATTTAGTGCTTGTTGAAATCATTGATGGTACTAGCTATATCTATTATACATATGATGTTGATGGTACATTGATTAGTATGAATTACCAAGGTGTTGAGTATTACTATATGAGTAATTTCCAAGGTGACATCATTGGAATGATAGATGGATCAGGAAATATCGTGGTAAAATATAGTTATGATGCATGGGGAAATATTGTATATCAATGGACATCCGTTACTAACTTAGATCATATCAATCCATATCGATATAGAGGATATCGATATGACGTGGAAACAAACCTATATTATTTAAATGCAAGATATTATGATCCATCAATAGCAAGATTTATATCAGCTGATGATGTAAGTCATGTAGCAGATGATCAAGCATCAAGTATTAACCTATATGCTTATTCATTAAACAATCCAGTGATGTATACAGACAGCACCGGATATATAATAGATACTATATTTGATGTTGCTTTTATATTGATAGATATTTACTTTTTAGCATCTAATGAAGGGTATAAAGATTGGAAAAATTGGGTCGCATTAGGAGTAGATATATTATTTGCAGCTATTCCTTTTGTAACTGGTGGAAGCCAAATTATCAAACTTGCTAATATTGCTGATGGAATGAATGATTTATCAAAAGTTACGGTAGTAGGTGAAACAATGTCAAGGGTACGAATTGTATCCCAATTTGTCAATGCAACAGATAATATATATGATGGGTTCAAAGCTTATAATGCTTTAGCTGATATGGGGCGACTTGGAAAAATTGGTGCAGAAATGTTTGGAAAAAGTAGTAATGCGATATGGTTATATAATAAACTTAGAAATGGATACAAAGTCGTTGATATTGGTATCGACTCAATGAGAACAATTAGAAGTGCAAGTTATATGCTTGAAAGGACAATTATATTTACATGGAAGACTAGAAATGCATGGAAAATGATTTATCATTTTGACTAATGAAAGGACTTTGTATGAAGACAGAAACAATTATTAGGAATCACTTAAGTTTTTTAGAAAATGATTTTGGATTAGTGTTTGAACTCATAAAGGACAAAGGCAGTACATATTCCTATAAAAACGAGTATGGAAAATTTGAATATTATGAGTGGATGCAATTTGGTGAATCCAGATTCACCATATACTTTGATAATGAATGTAGAACAATTAATATGATTAATGAAGCGCCAAAAGATATTGGAAAGTATAACCATGAGTTTAAAGGTATGAAAGTTTTATTCAAAGATAGAAGAGAACAGTATTGGCAAATTATTGAAACAATAGTAAGAAAAAATATTAATGATTCTGGAACGCTTTTTGGATTAAAATTGAAATAATAGAAGATTATCAAGCGAGAACAATTAATTCTATAAAAAAAGACATATTAGAAATATATCTAATTTGTCTTTTTATTTGCATTTAGTTTAATGATTTCTTTATATATCTCTACAGCTTTTTCCATTTGGTTGATAGATGCAAACTCTAATCTTCCATGGAATTGATATCCACCAGTACCTAAATTAGGACAAATAAGCCCATCATAAGTGAGTCTTGCTCCATCTGTTCCACCTCTAATAGGTTCAATTTCAGGAGCGAGTCCACAATTTTTAGTGGCTTCAACAGCTAAATCAATGACTTCCATATGATCTTTGATGATATCATACATATTATAATAACTATCTTCTATATTTACTTGAACAGCATCATATCCCATACGTTCATTCATAAATTTAGCAATTTTTGTAAATTCTTGTTTTTGTGATTCAAATAACGCTTTATCATGATTTCTTACAATATAATGACTTTTAGCCATTTCAACCTCGCCTTTTAATCCTGTAAGATGATTGAATCCTTCATAGTTTTCAGTAAATGCAGGATTTAAGAAAACAGGAAGAAGTGAATGAAATTCCATCGCTAAATGTAGTGCATTGATTAATTTGTTTTTAGCAGATCCTGGATGAATACTCTTTCCTATAAATGTAAGGGACACAGAAGCAGCATTGAAATTTTCATATTCAATACCACCAACTTCACTGCCATCTGCAGTATAAGCAAAATCAGCCTTAAAATAATCAAAATCAAAACGATCTGCACCTTGCCCGATTTCTTCATCAGGTGTGAAGCATATATAAATGTCTCCATGTTTTTCATTTGGGTTTTCGGTGTAATACTTTGCGAGTTCCATAATTTCAGCGACACCACATTTATCATCAGCACCTAATAAAGTATTGCCATCAGTCACGATGATATCATCACCAATGACTCTACTTAAACTAGGAAATTGATCGGGATGCATGGATAAACTCTCATTTAATATTATCTTAGAACCATCATACGATTTAATAATTCTTGGATTAACATTTGCTCCAGGTGCATCAGGAGAAGTGTCCACGTGTGCAATAAAACCAATAGCTTTCACATTTTCTATATTTTTATTTATTTTAGTATAGACATAACCATCTTTATCTAAAAATGCATCTAACCCAAAACCTTTTAACTCTTCAACTAACAAACGACTAAGGTTTTTTTGTTTTTCTGTTGAAGGAAAAGTATCTGATTCATGATCTGATTGTGTATCTATTTTTACATATCTTATAAATCTTTCTATTAATGAATTCATCATTTAGCTCCTTTTATTGATTTCTATCAATTATTATACAACAAATTAATAAAATTTAACATGGATATTAATAAAATTAAGTTCAAAATTAATAAAATTAAGTTTTTATTGAAAAAAGTGTTGACAAATCAATTTTAAATAAATATAATTAAGGTGTAAGTTAAAAAAATTAAGTTTTCGGGTGATATTATGAAAAGATTTGAAGTGTTAAATCAATTGAATGAACACAAATTATCAACAACTCGAGCATATAAGTTGTTATATGGGCATCAATTTAAGATGAAAAAAGCACATTTTGTCAAATTAAGAATCACAATTAAAGATGAGAAGAAGGTCACAGCATTTTTAAAATTTCTATTCTTATTTCCTATACCACTCTTCCTTGTCAAAATCTTTATAAAGATTGCGACGAAAAAAGGAAAAGGAAATATGGATAAGATACCACTTTCAACAAACGAATTGATTGAACTTGCTTCTTATAGAGGGTTATTAGTCAATGTCGATGCGCACGACGATGCTAATATATTGATTAAAACAATATAAAGGAGATGAAAATCATGTTCGCTGAATGCATGTGTCTAAAAAGAAAGAGAAGATATTATCAGTGGCTAATCACATTGAAACAGTCATTATAACAAAAGGAGAATATATATATGAAAGCTAAATATCCAGTTATTTCCACTTGTCCAGTATGTAATCACGAATTAAAAGTTGTTAAACTTGAATGTGATCATTGTGGGACAGCAATTGAAGGAGATTTCACATTATCAAAATTTAATTATATGAATCAAGAAAAATTATATTTTATTGAAATCTTTATTAAAAATAGAGGTAACATCAAAGCGATTGAAAAAGAGCTAAATATCAGTTATCCAACAGTTAAAAAGATGTTAGATGATGTAATTAATGAATTAGGTTATGATGCAGATTTGGATTTTGATCAAAAAGAAGACGAAGCTGAAGTAGTCAACGAAAAAATTCAATCAAAGGCAGAAGTTGTAAAAAAGTTAAAAAACAAAGAAATCAGCGCTCTAGAAGCCGTTGAATTATTAAAGAAAATTAAGTAGAGGTGAAATCATGGGTAAAGATCAATTAAAAGAAGAAAGAATGCACATTCTTGAAATGTTAAAAGATGGTACAATAAACGCTTCAGAAGCTGAAAGTTTATTAAATGCATTGGGAGAAGAAAAACAAAGTTTTTCTCAAGAAATCATTTTAGATAAACCTAAAAAAGGTGGATCATTTAAGATGTTAAAAATCTTAGTTGATTCTGAAGATGGCGACAAAGTTAGAGTTCAAATTCCTGTTGAATTTGCTAAACTATTAAAAACTGCTAAATTTAACTCAAAAGTTGAAGGTTTAGATATTGATGTTGATGCTATTGTAGAGATGGTAACAAACGGTGTTGAAGGTGAAATTGTAAACATCGAATCAGCAGATGGTGACACAGTTAAAATCTTTGTTGAATAAGCAACTTAAATAAAAACGTTATATTCTAACGTTTTTATTCGTATAATATAAACTTTTATATTATAATATAAAGTATTAGAACGGTGGGTATTAAGACATGTTGTTTAGAAAGCATTTTAAAAAGTTTTATTTAAGGTATTTTATATTTTTCCTTATTGGTATTGCAGTTTTAGTCACAATCGACTATTTACAACTAAACATACCAATGTATATAGGAGGAATCATTGATAGCCTTAAATTAGATGTTCCAGATACTCTATATATCACAAATGCGATCAAATCGATTGCAATATTATCAGCGATCATCATGGTTGGTCGCTTTTTGTGGCGTTATACAGTTTTTGGGGCTTCAAGAAGAATTGAATCTGATTTAAGAAATGAAATGTTTGAGCATGCGACAAAGCTCTCACAATCTTTTTATAACCAAGAAAAGGTTGGAGGACTCATGACATATTTTATCAATGATTTAGAAGCGGTTAGACAATCATATGGCCGTGGGATATTAATGTTAGTTGATGGATTAGCACTGGGAAGTATCGCTCTTTATCATATGGCTTCTATGAATTCTAGATTAACGATTATTGCTGCAATCCCTATGGCGATTTTAACTGTACTTATGGTATTTATTAGAAAAGTACTTCATAAGAAGTTTAAAGAAAGACAAGAAGCATTTGAAGATTTGAGTGATTTCACACAAGAAAATTTCTCTGGTATCAGAGTCATTAAAGCTTTTGTTAGAGAGATTAAAGAATATATGTTTTTCCAAAAGAAAAACGAAGCATTTTATGATAAACAAATCAAGTTTGTTAAATCAATGGTCTTTATTAATATTATGATTGGTTTAGCACTTAATTTTGTGATCCTATTTATTGTTGTATTTGGTAGTTATTTAGTGATTGATGCGAACAATGTAGGGTTTACTGCTGGTGATTTATCTGCATATATTGCATATTTCTTATCACTTATTTGGCCTGTCATGGCATTATCACAATTTGTTGCTATCCAAGGACAAGCAACCGCAAGTGCTGAAAGATTAGGCAAATTTTTGGATACAGAAGTAGAAATTAAAGATGGTCAAGATTTAGATGATGTCACATCTCTAAATTCAAGCATTGAAGCAAGAAATTTGACATTTAAATATCCTGATGGTGAAGAAAATGTTTTAAATGGCATTTCATTTAAGATTAAAGCTGGTGAAATGGTTGGTATTTTAGGTAGAACCGGTAGTGGTAAATCATCTCTTGTTGATCTACTCTTAAGAATTTATAACATAGAAGAAAATCAACTCTATATTGGTGGTCACGATATCATGAAGTTACCTTTAAAACAAGTTAGACATACAATTGGCTATGTACCACAAGATAATTTCTTGTTTTCTACAACTATTAAAGAAAATATTGGGTTTTCTCATGATGAACTTTATTTAGAAGAGGTAGAGAAAGCAGCAAAACTTTCAGATGTTTATGAAAACATTGTGGAATTTACAGATGGATTTGATACGGTTTTAGGTGAACGTGGAGTTACAGTCTCAGGTGGCCAAAAACAAAGAATTAGCATTGCACGAGCACTTGCTAAAAATCCTGAGATTTTAATCTTAGATGACTCTGTTTCTGCTGTAGATACAAAGACTGAAGATGCGATTATTAAAAATCTTCATAAAGTAAGAAAAGGTAAAACAACCATCTTTATTGCACATCGTATTTCTACAGTTAAGAAGATGGATAAAATTATTTTATTAGAAGATGGAAAAGTCGTTGCAGTAGGTAATCATAAAGAATTACTTGAAACATCACCACTTTATAGTGATATGGTTAAGCGTCAACAACTTGAGACGCTTGTGGAAGGTGGTGGCAATCGATGAAAGATTTTAAGGATAATACAAGGGATCGTAGTGATAAAGAAGTACTTATTCGGTTATTTAGCTACATGAAGCCATTTTATAAAGAATTAATTGTGATCTTTATATTAATGTTTATAGCAGTTGGTGTACAATTACTACCTTCATTACTCCTTGGTTTAACCATTGATAATGTAGGTTCAGATTTAGATAGAGCAACTAAAATTACACGAATGATTTATTTAAGTGCAGCATTTGTTGTTCTCATGATTGGTGGTAATGTGATTGGATATATTGAAAGCATCATGTTACAAAAAGTGGGACAAAAAACAGTTGTTAATTTAAGAAATGATATCTTTAATCACATTGAAAATTTATCAATTGAACAAATTAACGAATTACCTGTAGGTAAGCTTGTGACAAGAGTGACTAATGATACGAATGCGATTAGTGAAATGTATACCAATGTTTCAGTTAATTTAATAAGAAATCTACTTTACTTAGTAGGTATATTAATCGTTATTATGATTATCAATATCAAAATGGCACTTGTTGTTGTTGTTGCAATTCCAGTAGTTCTTGGCGCAAGTGCGATTTTTAGAAAATATTCAAGATCAACATATCGCCAAATCAGATCAAATGTTGCAGAAGTAAATGCATTTTTATCTGAAAACTTATCAGGTATGAAAGTAACTCAAATTTTTAATCAAGAAGATAAAAAAGTAAGTGAGTTTAAAGATAGAAATCAAACTTTAAGAAAAAGTTATTTACGTGAAATCTTAGTTTTTGGGATTTATAGACCCTCAATTTATGGTATTTCTGCTGTTGCTGTTGTGATTACATTACTATTAGGTTACCAAAGTGTTATCGCAGGTGTGATGACAGCTGGATTCTTATTTAGTTTTTATTCATATGTTTCAGATTTCTTTCAACCCATCCAAGAAATTGCTGAGCAGTTTAACAGTCTTCAAAATGCTTTTGCAAGTGCAGAGAAAATATTTGATGTCTTAGATACTAAACCAGCGATTACTGATAAAGAAGGTGCTATTGAATTAGAAACATTTAGTGGTTCAATAGAATTTAGAGATGTTTGGTTCTCATATATTCCTGATGAATGGGTATTAAAAGGTATTAGTTTTAAAGTAGATCCAGGAGACACGGTTGCTTTTGTTGGTGCTACTGGTTCAGGTAAGACAACGATATTAAGTTTAATTGTTAGAAATTATGAGATTCAAAAAGGTCAGATTTTAATTGATGGTGTTGATATTAGAGATATCAAACGTTCATCCCTTAGAAAACATATTGGACAAATGCTACAAGATGTCTTCTTGTTTAGTGGATCCATAAAGCAAAACATCTCTTTAAGTAATGAAGAAATTACCGATGAAGAAATTAAAGCAGCATCTGAATATGTTGGTGCAAATACATTTATTGACAAACTTCCTGACGGATATGATCATGTCGTGTTAGAAAGAGGAAATAATTTCTCAAGTGGTCAAAGACAATTGATTTCATTTGCAAGAGCTTTAGTGTATAAACCATCGCTAATGATTTTAGATGAAGCAACTGCAAACATCGACTCAGAAACTGAAGAGCTTATTCAAGAGTCTTTAGAGAAGATGATGAACATTTCAACGATGCTTATCGTTGCTCACCGTTTATCAACAATTCAACATAGTGATAAGATCATAGTCATGCAAAAAGGTGAAATCAAAGAGATGGGAAGTCATCAAGCATTACTACAAAATAAAGGGTTATATTATCATTTATATCAATTACAATATGATGAATCACCCATTGAAGAAGGAGAATAAAATGTTAAGTAAAAAAGAATTGCAACAATTAATTGATGAAGCATTATCGACTGGTGCTGATTTTGCTGAAATATTTTTAGAAGATACACATGCATCAGGTATGCGCATCACTAAAGGAGATGTCACATCTGTTAACAAAAACAATGTTCACGGTGTTGGTGTCAGACTTATTTTAGGCGTTGATGAAGTTTATGGTTACACCAATGAACAAAATTATGAAAGTGTATTAAATGTTGTTAACAATTTAAAACAATCATTTAATGGACCTTTAACTCAATCTGTACCATTAGGAGATAAAAAACCTTATGTGACAAATTTAAAAAGAAGTATAGATTCAGTGTCTAATGATGAAAGAGCTGAAAAACTCATTAAGTTATCTAACAAGATGAGTGCATATGATGATAGAATTATTCAATCAATGGCTATGCTTTCTGAAACTGAACAAAAGGTTTTAATCGCTAATTCAAAAGGTGTATATCAAGATGATTTAAGAGTATATACACGTGTTTTCTTAGTTGCAGTCGCTAAAGATGGCGATAATATGCAACAAGGATATGAGTCACAAGGTAGATATATGGGATTTGAAATATTTGATGAGGTTGATTTTGATCAATATGCGCAAGAAACTGCAGAAAGTGCAATTGGTTTATTATCCGCAGAAGACATTGAGTCACAAGTGATGCCAGTTGTCTTAAATAATGGATTTGGTGGGGTTATTTTTCATGAAGCATGTGGACATCCACTTGAAGCAACTGCAGTTGCTAAAGGATTATCTCCATTTGTTGGCAAATTAGGTGAAAAAGTTGGATCTGATGTTGTGACAGCTTATGATGATGGTGATGTCGAAGGTGCATGGGGACGTTTAACTTTTGATGATGAAGGTAAGAAGACACAAAAAAACTTACTCATTGAAAATGGTGTTTTAAAAGGTTATCTTATCGACTTTAGAAATGGTCGCAAAATGAACATGGATCCTACGGGTTCAGCAAGAAGACAATCATATAAATATTCACCTACATCAAGAATGAATTCAACATATATTGCACCTGGTAAAGATAAACCTGAGGATATCATTAAAGATACTAAATACGGTTTATATGCTAAAAAACTTGGTGGTGGTACAGTAAACCCAGCATCTGGTGAATTTAACTTTGCGGTTGCTGAAGGTTACATGATCGAAGATGGTAAATTAACAACACCAGTTCGAGGAGCAATGCTTATCGGACATGGTAAAGATGTTTTATTTAAAATAGATAGAGTTGCTGATAACTTATTGTTTGGACAAGGTATGTGTGGTTCACTCTCAGGAAGTATTCCTGTTGATGTTGGACAACCAACGATTAGAGTATCAGAAATGACTGTTGGTGGAAACGGAGGACGCAAATAATGTTTAAGAAATGGTTAGAACTAGGACTTAGTAAAGGTATTTCAGATTTAGAAATATTTGCGACACAAAGTAGAAGCTTAAAATTATCTTTATATAAAGGAAAACTAGATCAAAATGTATTAAGCGATGTATCATCAGTATCGATTAGAGGAATCTATGATGGAAAATTAAGTCGTGTACATTTTGAAAACTTAAGCGATGATAATGCAGCAAGTTATTTAGATGCATTAATTGAAAATGCAAAAGCACTTACAGTAAAAGAACCTGCGATTATTTATGAGGGTTCAAAATCTTATCCTGAAGTAGACAATGAATTATTTGATTTTGCATCTGTCCCAATGATTGATAAAATTGAATTGATTAAAACTTTAGAATCAAAAATCTTGGAAAATGAGTTTGTTTCACAAGTACAATCAACGATTTATCAAGAATCATATTCAAAAACTGTTTTAGTCAACTCTAAAGGTTTAAATTTAGAAAGAGAAAATACATTTGCATATTGTTATTCTATTGGTGTATTCCAAAAAGATGATGATATCAAAACAGCTGCTGAGATCAAAATTGCTAAAAAATTCAGTGATTTTAATGCATTAGAACTTGCAGAAAAAACCATTAAAACAGGTGTAAGTAAATTAGGTGGTAAATCTATAAAATCTGGATCTTATCCAGTGGTATTTAAAAATGAAATGTTTTCAGATGTTTTATCTGGATACTTAAGCGTATTTACAGGTGAATCAGCATATCGCGATTTATCACAATTAAAAGGTAAAGTAGGAGAAGAAATAGCAGTACCTGAACTAAACCTTATTGATGACCCACTGACTGATCTAGCTTTATTTAAAACACCTTTTGATGATGAAGGTGTTGCGTGTGCTAAAAAATATTTAATTGAAAACGGTGTTTTTAAAGGTTTCATGCATAATCTTAAAACAGCTGCTATTTTCAATGAAGAACCTACTGGCCATGCATTTAGAGGTAGTATTGGACCAACTAATATTTATGTAGAACCCTCAAATATTTCATTTGATGAAATGATTAAAGATATTAAAGAAGGTGTATTTATTACAGATTTGGTTGGATTACATGCTGGTGTTAATGCTGTATCTGGTGAGTTTAGTGCTCAAGCTGGTGGCTTTAAAATCAAAGATGGCAAAATTGATCATCCAATAAAAATGATTGTTGTATCTGGTAATTTCTTTAAAATGATTAAAGCAATTAAATCATTTGATAATGAATTAGAATTTAGTACATCATCTATTGGAAGTCCAAATGTTTATATTGAATCATTAATGATTGGTGGAGAATAATCTCCACCTTTTTTATTGACTTAATTGCTTATATGAAGTATACTTAAATTAAAATTAAGGTTAGCCTTAAATTTGGAGGAATTTTATGTTAAATTGGTTCATGTCATTAGACATTTGGATACAGGCTTTATTAGCAACATTATTTACTTGGGGTGTTACTGCCCTTGGGGCTTCATTGGTATTTTTCTTTAAGACGATTGAAAGACATATATTTAATCTCATGTTAGGTTTTGCATCTGGTGTGATGATTGCAGCAAGCTTTTGGTCCTTATTAGCTCCAGCGATTGATATGGCAAATGAACAAGGAGCAGTTGCTTGGTTTGTCGTTGCTGTAGGTTTTGCATTAGGTGGCATATTTTTATTTATTGCAGATAAAACATTGCCTCATATGCATTTTGGTCCTAATCATGAAGTTGAAGGGATTCATACCAAACTAAAAAGAAATATTTTATTAGTCTTTTCAATTACGCTTCATAATATTCCAGAAGGTTTAGCAGTAGGGGTCGCATTTGGTGCAGTGAAGTTTGCTACTGGAGATCCAGTTGCTGCAACACTTGGGGCGATTGGTCTTGCGATTGGTATTGGTATTCAAAATTTCCCAGAAGGTGCAGCAGTATCAATTCCATTACGTCAAGAAGGTAAAATCAGTCGATTAAAGGCGTTTATGCTTGGGCAAGCTTCAGGTTTAGTTGAGCCTATCGCTGGTGTGATTGGCGCACTACTTGTCTTACAAATGCAAACATTACTTCCTTATGCACTTGCTTTTGCTGCAGGAGCAATGATTTATGTGGTTGTTGAAGAACTCATACCCGAAGCTCAGCAAACACAAACAGCTAAGGGTGCACATTATGCAGTATTAGGTGTAATGACAGGATTTATTGTTATGATGATTTTAGATGTTGCATTAGGATAGAGGTGAGTAGTTAATGCATAGAGCAGAAGAAGATTATATAAAAACAATTTATGAACTTACAGTTCAACGAAAACAAGATATCGTAAAAACAAATGAGATATCAGATACTTTTGGATTTACTGATCAAAGTGTTAATGAAATGATTAAGAAACTTGTTACAAAAAAACTCGTAAAATTTATACCTTACAAAGGTGTTCAATTAACAAAAAATGGTATTAAAGAAGCTACCAGATTAATTAGATTTCATCGTATTTGGGAAGTGTTTTTAACAGATAAATTATCATATGCGTGGGAAGACGTTCATGAGGATGCTGAACGTTTAGAACATGCTTCAAGTGAGACATTAATTAACAAACTTGATGAATTGTTAGGATATCCAAAATATTGTCAACATGGAAATCCTATTCCTGATGCTTCTGGTCATGTGAGCACCTTTTCTAGTTTAAGTATTTTTGATCTTGAAGAAAATGATACGTTTAAGATTAAAAGAGTATTAGATCATAAAGAATTACTTAATTTTTTAAATGCACATCACATGCATTTGAATAAAACATATGTATTAAAATTAAAGGACGTATTTAATGGAATTATCATCATAAAAGATGAAGAACAAAAAGAAGTCATCCTATCTCATAAAACATCTAAAATGATATTTATAGAAAAACAATAAAAAAGAAAGGGCGATCTCCATGTTTAAAGAGCTACTCGAACAAAACAATGTAGAACAATTACATCTATATATTAAAGAAACACATGGTTATGATTTAGCCCAGGATTTTTTAACGTTAAATGAGGATGAGCAAAAACATCTATTTTTATATTTATCACACGAGCAATTAGCAGATATTGTTTCTTACTTAGAACCTGATGATGCAGCTGATATTTTATCCATATTTGATATTGAAAAACAAAAAGCTGTCGTTGAATTGCTTGAACCAGATGATGCTGTTGATATCATTCAAGAATTAGATGAAGATGATCAAGAAAGACTGATTAGTATATTAGATGATGATTCAGATGTTTTATCATTAATTGATTATGATGAAGATGAAACAGGTTCTATTATGACATCACAAGTACTTATGTTGGAACAAAAACTTGATGTGAAATTAGCAACTAAAAAAGTGATTAAAGAAGCACCCGAAGTTGAAACGATAACACGTCTTTTTGTCGTAGATGAACATCGAAAATTTCTAGGTATTATAGGATTAAAAGATTTATTAAAAGCCAAATCACCGACAACCGTTGAAGACTTAATAAAGCCATCTCCAGTGGTATATGACAAAGATTTGATTGAATCCACTATACAAAAAATTAATCAATATAATATTTATGAAATGCCAGTATGTAACCAAGAAAATATCTTACTTGGAATGGTTACATTAGATGATGCACTAGATGCTTATGAAGATGAAGCTCAAGAAGATTTTGAAAGACTAGCTGCTCTTCCTGAAACTGTGGAAGGTGCTCCACTTAAAATTGCTCTTCATCGGTTTCCTTGGTTGTTGATGTTATTGTTTGTTTCAATTCCAGTATCATTACTAACCAATATGTTTAAAGATATTATCACCGCTGTAGCAGTGATCGTGATTTTTCAACCGATGATATCTGGTGCTGCAGGTAATGCCGCTACTCAAACATTAGCCGTTACATTAAAAACATTTAATTCCCATGATAAAGCACTAACCAAAAATGCGATTAAAGAAATATCTACAGGTGTGATCAATGGCATTGCACTTGCACTTTTGGCATTCGTCATTACATTCGTATTTTCATCTATTCAGCATGCAATTACTGTTGAACCTTTTAAAATGGCACTTGTTGTTTCTATGACATTAATTACTACAGTTGTATTAGCACCAATCATTGCCATCCTAATTCCAACAGTTTTAAAGATTATAAAAATTGATCCAGCTGTTGCATCTGGACCAATGATTACAACTTTTTTAGATATGACAACAGTATTTGTCTATTATGGGTTAGCAACTCTCTTGATTGGGGTGATACTATGAAGACAAAAATCAATTTTAAACATAGCGTAGAGTCAATCAAAAGAGCAATGGCACATCTATACCCATATGATATTGCAGTATTATTTACTTCACTCAAAGATGAAGAAAAGAATAAACTAATAAGCATATTATCACTTGATTTATTAACACAAGTCTTTGTTGAACTTGAAAATGACGATCAAATTGAGTTTTATCAATTATTACCATCAACAACTCAAAAATCTTTATTAAGAAAACTGGAAACAGATGAACTTAAAGCATTTATCGAATTATTTGAAGAACCTCTAGAACAAAAAGAAATCATAGAAAAACTTTCAAAAATAAAAGCAAAAACCATTCAACTTTTATTAACATATGATGAAGATGAAGCAGCCTCTATCATGATGACCGACTTTTTTGTTATTCCTGTTGATTTAACAATCAAAGAAGCAACCAATCTCATCATCACTGAATCTAAAGATAATGATTATATTGATACAGTATTTGTTGAAGATAGTCAAAAAAAATGTATTGGATTTGTGGATTTAAAAGATTTAATCATTGCAAGACCTAATCAAAAATTAGAAAACATGATGGAAACAGAATTTCCATTTGTCTTAGAACATGACACCATAGAATCAGCGATTGAAAAAATACAAGATTATGATAGAAATGTCATTCCAGTCATGACTGAAGAAAATCTAGTCATTGGAATTATTACTGCTGATGATATTTTTGATGAACTTATTGAAGACTATGAAGAAGATTATGATTCATTTGCTCAAATTAGCGATCATGATGAATCAATGTCGCCATTGGCACGTTCTAGACAAAGACTTCCTTGGCTAATCACAGGCATTGTTTTAAACTTATTAACCATTAGTATTCTTTCCATGTTTTCAGCAACAATTGCGCAAGTGACAGTCCTTATACTATTTCAACCTATGATTTTAGGTATGGCTGGTAATATTGGAACACAAGCATTAGCCGTAACGATTTTAGGTATTCACCAACAAGATTTTAAAGAGCATAACAAAGCCAAAAAACATATATTAAAAGAAATGAGTATTGGCTTAATTAATAGTTTATTATTAGGATTGATTGCTTTCGTGTATGTTCAAGTATATTTATCCATTTTAGGTGTTTCCTCACAATCACCTTTTGAAGTTGCTATTGCAGTATTTGCAGCACTATCAATCGCAATGTTCTTGTCATCTACACTAGGAAGTTTGGTACCCATCTTATTTGATAAAGTAGGTATTGATCCATCTGCAGCTTCTGGACCTATGATGGCGACAGTAAACGATATTATTTCTTTGGTTGTCTATTTTAGTATTGCAACACTGATGTTTATACAATTTATTTAATCACTAAAATCAATTTATTAATCATTGGTTTTGATGTATAATGAAATTAATAAATGTTATATTTTGGAGGGTTAAGATGGGAAAAGGTTTAGATAAATTTAAAAATTGGGTCAATCAATCAACAGATAAAATAAATGAATCATCTAAAAAAATTGAAAAGAAAGTCAAAAACGAAGTAAAATTTTTTCAAAAACAAGGCAGTTTGAACGAAGCATTTGAACAAGCAAGTTATCAATATGAAATTGTTGGAACTACCAATTGGATGAATAAACCTAAACGTATAAAAGGGTTTTTAGTTGAGGATGATTTAAAAATACTTATTAAAATTGAAGAAGAAAACCATGAACTTATCGTCAAAAATGTATTATTAAAAGACGTTAAAGATGAATCCATCATTCAAATTGATGAAGTCCACAGAGATGAAATGGTGTATCTTGATTTAAAAGTTGATGATCAAGTGATGCCTGTGGGATGTTTTTATGCGACTTACAAAGCACAAGATATTCCAAATAATAGAAAAAACGTTGTCAAAGTTGAAGATGATAAAATTGTAGGAACTGTACACTTTCAAGTTAAATAATTACCTTTAATAAAGCACTTTAAGTGCTTTTTTTATGCTATAATTAAATTATGAAAGCGAGGATTAAAAAATGAATCAACATTTAGAAATATATAAACAAGCTAGAAGTAAGCTTAAGGCATACGAATATTTTTTATGGCTATATAGTTGGGACCAAGAAACAGAAGCACCAAAAGATGCACCTAAATATAGTGAAAAACAATTTGCGATTTTATATGAAGAAGCATATAAGATTGAATCAGATCCAGCATATATCGAAGCTATCAATTATCTATATGAGCATCTTGATGAATTAGAAGATGAAGATTTCAAAGTCGAAATTAAGCATGAGTATAAAAACATAAGAATGGTCATAAAAGTACCTAAAGATGAATATTTGGCTTATGGTTTACTTATTCAACAAGCACCTGCGATTTGGTTAGAAGCTAAAGAAAAAAATGATTTTAGCATTTATGCACCAACATTAAAGAAAATTATTGATGCAAATAAACAACTTGTTAAGTACTTAGAAACAGATGAGCTTAAAGGTTATGATGTGTTACTTGATATGTATGAAGAGGGCTTTGGTGTAGAAACTTACGACCAATTCTTCCAAATTATCAAAGATGAACTTGTTCCCTTTGTCTCTGAAGTCACTAAAGTTAAAGGGCCAAGATTTAGTAAGAAATTAACTAAAGGTGTGTTTGCTGCTGATAAACAAGAAGCATTTTCAAAATATTTAATGGATGTCTTTAAATATGATCAAAATCGTGCTGTTCTAAAAGAAAGCGCGCATCCATTTACTTCAGGTGTAAGTAGTTTTGACACTAGAATTACAACACATTATCATGAAGATAATGTTTTATCAAGTATTTTTTCAACTATTCATGAAATGGGACATGCGATTTATGAACTTCAAAATGATCCTAAATATGATGAAACCTATTTACATGGCGGAACAAGTTTAGGTATACACGAATCACAATCACGTATGTTTGAAAATATGATAGGACGTTCTTATGCTTTTTGGGAACTTCATTATCCAAAACTAGTTGAATTATTCCCTAAACAATTAAAAGATACATCAGTTCTAGATTTTTATAAATATATAAATCAAGCAAAACGTTCACTGATTCGTATTGAAGCTGATGAACTTACATATTCACTTCATGTATTAGTCAGATATGAACTTGAAAAACTTATGATTAATGGAAAAGTTAAAGTTGAAGATCTCCCTAAAAAATGGAATGGACTTATGAGTAAGTATGTTGGTAAAAAACCATCTAAGGATCAAGAAGGTATCCTACAAGATATTCACTGGTCACATGGATCTATAGGATATTTTCCAACATATGCATTAGGCTCTGCTTATGCAGCACAAATTTATGAAGCCATGAATAAAGATTTCAGTGTTGAATTAGCTATAGGAAATAATGATCAAGCTAGAATCAATGAATGGTTAAAAGAAAAAGTGCATCAATTTGCACAATCTAAATCACCTAAAGAGATTATGGTGATTGCAACTAAAGAAAATTTCAATCCTAAGTATTACATTGATTATTTAAAGAGAAAATTTAGTTAATCGAGGAAACATATGTATTCGATACGTTCTTTATATCAAATAGGATATGGACCATCTAGTTCACATACGATGGGACCTGCGAAAGCCGTATTTAAAATTCAAAAAAAACACCCAGAGGCAAATCGATATCAAATAACCTTATTTAATTCGCTTGCACTAACGGGTAAAGGACATCTTACAGAAGAAGCTATATACTCAACACTTGGTCATCAAAATGTTGAGTTTTTAACTCAAATTGATGTGAGTAAACATCCTAATTACTTAGTGATATCAGCATTTAAAAATGATGAACTCATTAGAACATATGAAGTGATGAGTGTCGGTGGTGGAAGAATTGTTTTTGAAGGTGAAGTTTGCGAAGAATTAGAAATTTATCCGCACCATCGATTTAAAGAAATTAAAAAGTACTGCAAAGAAAAAAACATCTCGCTTTATGATTATGTCATAGAAGTTGAAGGTGAACCATTCAAAGAAGATTTAATGCGTGTTTGGCAAGCAATGAAAGATGCTATCATGCGTGGAATTAAAGCTAAAGATGTTTTACCTGGGCCCTTAAAGATGAAAAGAAAAGCGTTTGAGTTATTTCATTATCCTGTTGAAAATGAAATGAATGAGATCACAGAAAATAGAATGGTTAGCAGTTATGCATATGCAGTTTCTGAAGAAAATGCAGCAGGTGGACTCATCGTCACTGCACCGACTTGTGGTGCATGTGGAGTCTTACCGGCTGTGCTTAAATATACATTCGAAAAGCATGCTTTCTTAGATGAACATAAAGTGATTGAAGCATTGGCAGTAGCAGGTTTGTTTGGTAATTTAATCAAATATAACGCATCTATTTCTGGAGCTGTTGCTGGATGTCAAGCAGAAATTGGAAGTGCATGTTCAATGGCGGCAAGTGCACATGCTTATATGCTTGGATTAAACATTAATCAGATTGAATATGCAGCAGAGATTGCGATGGAACATCATTTAGGATTGACTTGCGATCCAGTAAATGGATACGTTCAAATTCCGTGTATTGAACGAAATGCAGTTGCTGCACTTCGTGCAATTAATGCATCAAGACTTGCATTTTTTCTTTCGGATTCAAGAAAAATTTCATTTGACACAGTTGTTGAAACCATGTATCAAACTGGACTTGACATGAATCAATCATATAAAGAAACAGCACTTGGTGGTTTGGCAAAATATTATAAAGAGGACGATAATGATGCTAACTGTTGGTAGACAATTGACTGTTGAAGTCATTGATTTGGATTATAAAGGACAAGGTGTAAGTAGAATTGATGGCTATGTCATTTTTACACCAGGTCTTTTAGTTGGAGAAAAAGCAGTTGTTGAGATTACAAAAATAAATAAAAGTTTTGCAGAAGCTGATCTTATAGAAATATTGACGATTAGCAAAAAAAGAGTTCATGACTCTAGTTTATTAGGTAGTATTGAACTATACCATTTAGATGTTTTAGAACAAATCAAATGGCAAGAAAAAGTGACTGTTGAAACATTTAAGAAAATTGCAAATTTAGACATCACATTAAATGAAACCATTACGGATCAAAGATATATAAATTATCGAAATAAAAGTGTTTTTCATGTCATTGAAGGACCCGTGATTAAGCTTGGATTATATTTAAAAAATTATTTATTAACTGAAACACAACAATTTGTTTTATCAGATAAAGTTACCAATAAATTTTTAAACTTGATCAATCGATCATATATGCCTATCGAAACAAATGTTTTAACGCATGTAGCCTTTAGAACTAACGAAAAGGGACAAATCTTAATTACATTTGTTTCTAAAAAAGAAGATGTTAAAGGACTTGATTTTTTAGTTAAAAGATTAAAAAATGAAGAAGAAGTGATGGGTATTACATTAAATATTAAAGATCATCCTAAACATATTTTAGGACAACAAAGTTTCGTCTTATATGGGAAAAATGAAATTATTGAGACATTAAAAAATTATCAATTACCTATTAACGATCGAAGTTTTTTCCAAATCAATTTTCCTGTCATGAAAAAGGTGTTTGATAAGATTGAAGAACACTTATTAAAAAACAGTGTTTTAATTGAAGCATATAGTGGTATTGGAACGATTGGTTTATCATTACTTGATCAAGTGAAATCATGTGTGATGATTGAATCAAATAAAGAAAATATCGAAATGAGTAAATTAATTATTGATCAAAATCATATTCATCAAATTGAACTTGTAGAAGCGAGAGCTGAACACGTGATTGATCAATATCCTGGAGATGTATTATTAGTAGACCCTCCAAGACAAGGACTACTTCAAACATTTATTGATAAAGTTTTATTGATGCAGTTTAAACAAGTGATTTATGTCTCATGTGATGTTAAAACGCTCGTTAGAGATTTAGTCTTATTAAGCGAAGTATTTGAAATCACGCATATATATCCTATTAGAATGTTCCATCATACGATTTCTATTGAAACACTCGTTATTTTAAAACGAAAAAGCAATGAAAGAAGTGATCTATAATGGTTATGAAAATTAAGAATCAATTACCTGCTATTTTACTTGTTATTGGCCTTAGTATACTTTTATTGGTACTTTCTATCTTAGGAAAAGACGCACAAACTTTTGTGTTCTGGGGATCTTCATCTAGACAAGTGTTTGCAGATGTTGCAAATCAAAACATTCGTCATACAGATCATTTTAATTGGTCATTTATTTTCATTTTCACTGTGGTTGTTTATATTTATTTTACAGAATTAAAACAAAAAAACTATAAAGGCATAGCTGCGGCACTCGCACTTTATGGGGTCCACTTCATTTATGAAATATTAAACGCTGTGATTCAATCTATATTTGGATATGCCTTATGGACAGTGTCACCAGAAAGTACATCACTGATGTTACTCATTGGTGTTTCTTGGGAGTTGTCCATGATGTTTGCTGTCGCTGGCCTAATTATGTCAAAATTATTACCAGATGATAAGAATTTAAAAATTTTAGGGATGAATAACCGCATTTTTTTCGCGATTCTAAATGCACTTTTTTTCTCATTATTTGAAATTTTCTTAGCAGGAACTGATGCATTTATTTGGACATATGCTTGGTGGGGAACGATTCCAGTATTTATAACCACATATATACCATTCTTCTTAGCAGCATTTCTTATTTATGATGCTAAACCAAAAACACAAATTAAGTTTCTTAGTGTGTGTTGGTCAATCGTTGTTTTATTACTGATCACATTAATCCCTTTGGGTATCATTTAATATAGAAAAGAAAAGATGTTTGCATGTGCAAACATCTTTTTTATCTTTTATAATCTATATGTGATAAATCAATTCTAAAACGACAACGATCATCTTTACTTAAAGGAGATTCTAAAACTTCAATAGGAAGTGATTGTCCTAAAATTGTTTCAAAAGGTAATTTTGCAAAACCAGCACTACATGAGCACCAACGTTTTGGGATATCATATTGATTTTGCTTGAGATTTTCTCTAACAAATGAACAATAGCATGCATAATAGTGTTTAAGATGACCCTCATGTTCTAAATAGTTTTTCGTATCATAAGGTATTTTAGTCATATATAAATAATGATCTTCAATTCTGCCACTTAATATTTCTTGATTAGATTTGACATATTCAATGACTTCAGGTGTAATCTTTTGTTCAAACCAAATCTTATTAGCTTCATAATGTTCTTTAAGTTCCAAAACTTTACGTTCATGACGAGATTTTAAGTATGCTTCTAAAGTAGGAGAATCATCGTAAAAAGATTTTTCATCATCAAAGCTTGATGTTGGAATTTGATGGTGATTATTTGCCAATACTAAATGACATGTCTCATCATCTAAATGACGTTTTAGTGTTTCTAGAAATAATTTAGTTAAACCTGGATAATCTGTTGGTTCTGTGAGAAATGGAGGAATGACAATATCCTTTTCTATTTGTTTTTTCATTTTAGCATCCACGATATCTTCAACATGATTTACGATGCTTTCTAATACACCATGACTATTAAAATACTTTGTCATATGTATGTAATGATCTTTAAGATCAGCATAATAAAAATAACGTGCAATATGGATGATATGTTCATATGTATTGATCTTATGATCAATAAGATAATCACTGTATAACGGAAGTTCATCAACTAAAATATCATCTATGTCTTTTCCAACAACACGTTCTAATAACGCAATAGAAGATAGTGCATTTTGAATCAGTTGATCACTCATATTTAATTTTTGATATAGATTGACAATGATTTCTTTTCTCATAGATAACCCCACTTATATCTGATTGTTCATATTTTATCATATTTTTCAAAGATTAATTTATTAAATTAAAGTCCAATTAAAAACGTTAAAAAAGCTATCTTTTAAGTTTCAAATGTAGATTATTCAATAATCAGGTATAAAAATATCATATTTTAAGCATATAAGCACATTTTTATAAAAAATATAGTAAGATATAAATATAATTTATATATCATAGAGGGGCTATGGTTTTAATCGAAAACATAGGAAGCAATGGGCTACCGGTGTTTTTTTTGTTATATAAGCATAAAAAAACGATCTGTAAAAAAGCATTAAAAACATATTTACACTTTAAATGTGTAAGTAAAGCAGGTGAAAGTATGAATCAAAACAGAACGTTATCCCTTTTTAGTAAATTATTTCTAAGAATTTTATTTGGCATCATTACTGATTTTATTATTTTGATATTAGCATATGAATTTTTAACTATATTTTGGTTTTATTTCTTGTTTGCAATCATTGTATTAGCAAGTGGATATTACATCTTTAAATCTATTTTAAAGTTAAAAGATTTAGATGATAAAGAAGATTCATTCGATGCATTAGTAGAAATTTTAGATGATCTTGAATATGCAAAACCGCTTAATTTATCAATTGATATGAAACAAGAAAATGGACTTGTTGAAGAAACACTTCATCATCATGAAGAACTTGAACAAATGATAGAGCCAGAAGAAAAAATCACAAGACAAGATAAACCTATTGAACTAAGCGACTTTATTGAACAACTCCATGTATATATCAAAGAGCAAGGTTTAAAAATTGATAAAGATAATTTGAAAGAAATGTTTGCCAGCATGGCAGCATCTAAATTATTGATGGTTAAAAATCATACGGTAGAACATGTTGAAAAATTCACACAAGCATTTACTAAGTTTATTGGTGCAAAATTATATATAGATGATGCCAGTCATTTAAAATCATTTAATGAATTGTTATCATCTGATTATACACTAAATCAATTGATTGAAGAAGCAAATCAAAATCCAAATAAAATCTATTTTATGGGCTATAAACATTTAAATTTTATGAATTTAGATAAAAAAATAAGTCCTATTATTGACTATGCCTTAAATCCAAGTCTTCCTTCACATATTAAAACTACGCTTGGTCATGTGCTTCCTAATAATGTATGGTTTATTTTGTATGTTGGAGAACATGACCACACATATGAAATTCAAAGTGCGACACAAAGTAGTGTCTATATTGATCTAGAAGCTACTGAAGTTGAACCAAAAGTAAAAACGAAACAAAAATATTTACGCCTATCATATTTAAGTTTTTCTAATATCTTGTTTGATAGTTATGAAAAATATTATTTAGATGAAACCATCTGGAAAAAGATTGATCAACTTGAAGCATATTTAAATGAAACAGCGTCATTTAACATTGATAACAGATTATTTAGACAATTTGAAAGGTATGCTTCAGCATATCTATTGTTTGGTGGAGAAAAAGAAGCTGTGTTAGATCATATACTTTACAGTAAGATATTGAATATATTGCTTTCTTTGAAATCATTTAGAGAACAATTGGATACTGATGAAATGCTATCTATGTTTGATAACATATTTGGACTCGAAAATTTAAATAAATCTAAAAGAACGTTAAAAAAATTAATGGATGAAACGAAACAATAGAAATGAGGGACTCGCTGATGTTTAATGAGTTTTTTTCTCATTTATTTAATAGAATTTACTTAATTCAAGAATTGTGGAATGCATTGACAAGTAATGTGGCTATAGTGATTTACATCATTATTCTACTTGTCTTGTTTTTTGTTACGCTTGTGTTAATGGTCAACATCGAATACAACCGTAATGCCTTAAATGATTTAAATCAAGATCATAAGAAAGAAGAACCAAAACAAGAAAATAAAGACATTAAAAAAGAAGAAGAAAGACAAGAAGAAACAAACCAAACATCAAGATTTTATATGTTAACAGAGATTGATAAACAACAAGAAGCGATGAGACAAAAAGTCTATCAAGATGAAATCACATTAGAGCGGCTATGTATAGAGTTTAGAGATTATGCAGCAAGTCAGTTAAAGCTTTATTATGACATTGAAGATATCAGAAGATTCATTGGTGGATTATCAGTATCACATATCATGATCTTACAAGGGATGTCAGGGACAGGGAAGACATCACTAGCCTATGCGTTTGGAGATTATTTGAATAATCCAGCGGTGATCGTTCCGATACAACCGATGTGGAAAGAGCGAACAGATTTGATAGGTTATTATAACGAATTTACAAAACGATTTAATGAAACGACATTATTACAAAAATTATATGAAGCGAATCAAAATGATCAACTTTATGTCACAGTCTTAGATGAAATGAATATCGCAAGAGTGGAGTATTATTTCGCAGAGTTTTTATCACTATTAGAATTACCTGATCATGACAAAAGAAAATTAGATGTCATCCCTGATGTATGGGAAAACGATCCAGAGCAGTTAAGAGAAGGGAAATTAAGATTACCTTCAAACATGTGGTTTATAGGAACAGCAAACAATGATGATTCAACATTTTCAATATCAGATAAAGTCTATGATAGAGCGATGGTTATAAACTTAGATAAGAAAGCAAGACCGTATCAAGCAAAAGAAGTCAAAGGCAGAAGTATATCCTATCAAAAGTTTCAAAGTTTAATTGATGAAGCACAAAAGACATATGAGTTGACGCAAAGAAATTTAAGAAGACTTAAGATGCTAGACCAATATTTAATAGAGCAATTCCAGATTACATTTGGAAATAGAATTATGGAACAAATCAAACGATATGTACCAATCATCGTGTCATGTGGGGGAAGTGAATTAGATGCACTAGATGATATGATGAGCAAGAAAGTATTAAGGAAGTTAGAAACGAAGAATATGGTGTATGTGAAAAGTGCAGCACCAGGGTTAATTAAATTTATAGAAGAATTATTTGGTGAAGATGAGATGAGACAATGTATTGACTACATCAACCAAATAGAGATTAATGCCTAAATAACAAAGAAGGGATGATTGTGTATGAAATTAGTTGATTTATACTATAAAGCATTTAAGTCATTTAGAAAACATACGATTGATCAAAAAGAGGGTCAAAAAATACGTAAAACAATTTCATATGCAAACCATCAAAAAGAAAAGTTTGAAGCGATTAAATTTGATTGTAAAATTGAATCTGATTGGATTGAAAATATCGAAGAAGGTTTGAAATTTGTTGAAAAAGCTATTTTAGAAGATCGTCAGTTTATTAGAACTGAAGGTGAAGTCATCCCTATAGAAAAGGTCAAAAGGGTTTCAAAAGCTTCTGTTGAACATTTATCTAGACATAGTAATCTTGTTTCAAGAATACCTAAAAATGATCAAGAAACACTCACACCTGATAAATTATATATTATTGAGCGATTAAGTGATCATCTTGTCTATGAAAATAGATTCCTTTATGTGTTACTAAGATATTTAAAAGATTTTATTGAAATCAGATTAGATAAAATCAAGGATAAGACAACAACATACCATTCACTCATGAGAGTAGATAAACAAATTGAAGTCAATTCAAGACATATTACATATAATTTAGACTTTAGTGAAATGTACAAAAACGATCCATTTTTGCTAGAAGTATATGAGAAGATTCCACTTGTAAAAAACGTAGAAAATATCCACGCTTTAACGCTTGCATTGCTTTCAACGCCACTCATGAAAGAAGTGGCTAAAGCACCGATGATAAAACCTCCGATTGTAAAAACAAATGTGATTCGTATGAATAAGAATTTTAAAGCAGCACTCTCATTGTATGATTACATTACTTCATATAACAAAGATGGATATACATTTGAAGAAATCAAAAAAACATTTTCTCCTTTTCCAGAAAAAATGGGGGATGAAATTGCAGATACGATTGAACTTAACTCATTAATCACTTACATGGAAGGCAATGACATCAGGTCATACTTAGAAGAGCGTTTTGAAAAAGAATTAGAAAAAGAAAAGTTGAAACAGTCACAAGCAGCACAAGAAGAATTAGAGCGTCTTAAGAAAAGATTGGTTGAGCTTGATGAAGATCCAAGTCTTTATATTTTAAAATTGGAAAAACGCAATCAATCATTAGAAAAAGATAATTTAAAAATAGCTTCACTCATTGATAAAAACGAACAATTATTAACTTCTATTGAAACACTTGAGCAAGATAAACGTGATATGGAAAAACAATACAATATCGTATTAGATCAAGTTAATGAAAAACAATATGAAATTGATATATTGAATCAAAAATATTTTGATGATATGAAAGAGGCTGAGGTTGTTCATCAAAACGAACTTAAGCAACAATTAATTAAATATGAAGAAGCTTTTGAACAGCAAAAAACTGATTTTATGAAACAGCTAAATGATATGAAACATGAACATGAATCATATATAAAAGATTTAGTTTTAGAACATCAGACATATGTTGATTTACTTGTTAAAAATCATGATGAACAAAGGGAATCACTAAAACAATCTTATGAAGAACAAATAAACGATTTGATTACAAAACATCAAACATTTGTCTTTTCACTTGAAGAAAACATAGATCAACTGACGAGTCAAAAAGAAAAACAAAAATTAGAGATTAAAACACAACAAAAGATGATTAAAGATCTTGAGTTAAACTTAAAATCAAGTGAAGAGTATAGAAGATTTGCAAATGCGCAATACTTAGCATTAAAAACGCAGCAAGGACTCATTTCTGATGATGAAGATTTCACATCAAAAGAAAAATTCCAACAGTTGGAATTAGAAATGAAAGCTTATAAAAAATTATTTAAAGAACAATGGAAAAAGACGAAATTACAGATTAAAGAACATATCAAAGAAGAGATGTTAAGAAAAGAAGATATAGAATAAAGATTTTGTTTAGGATGCGTGTCATGAAAAAAGGAAATATTAAATTATTAAACTTCATATGGTTTATTTCCATGATTGTTGGGATGCTTTTGATTATTAGTTTATTAATCAAACCAGACTTTGTTGACCCAACAGTTGTTTTAGGTACGCCTCAAATGCTTTTTATTTTATTTTCTGCGCTTATCTTATTGGTTGCATTCGGCATCATTATATATGTTCTAAGAAATGATAATTTAAACCTTCTTAATTTATATAAGTTAGGGGAAGCACTACCGAAAATAGAAAAAGAAGAACCAAAACAAGAAAATAAAGACATTAAAAAAGAAGAAGAAAGACAAGAAGAAACAAACCAAACATCAAGATTTTATATGTTAACAGAGATTGATAAACAACAAGAAGCGATGAGACAAAAAGTCTATCAAGATGAAATCACATTAGAGCGGCTATGTATAGAGTTTAGAGATTATGCAGCAAGTCAGTTAAAGCTTTATTATGACATTGAAGATATCAGAAGATTCATTGGTGGATTATCAGTATCACATATCATGATCTTACAAGGGATGTCAGGGACAGGGAAGACATCACTAGCATATGCGTTTGGAGATTATTTGAATAATCCAGCGGTGATCGTTCCGATACAACCGATGTGGAAAGAGCGAACAGATTTGATAGGTTATTATAACGAATTTACAAAACGATTTAATGAAACGACATTATTACAAAAATTATATGAAGCGAATCAAAATGAGCAACTTTATGTCACAGTTTTAGATGAAATGAATATCGCAAGAGTGGAGTATTATTTCGCAGAGTTTTTATCACTATTAGAATTACCTGATCATGACAAAAGAAAATTAGATGTCATCCCTGATGTATGGGAAAACGATCCAGAGCAGTTAAGAGAAGGGAAATTAAGATTACCTTCAAACATGTGGTTTATAGGAACAGCAAACAATGATGATTCAACATTTTCAATATCAGATAAAGTCTATGATAGAGCGATGGTTATAAACTTAGATAAGAAAGCAAGACCGTATCAAGCAAAAGAAGTCAAAGGCAGAAGTATATCCTATCAAAAGTTTCAAAGTTTAATTGATGAAGCACAAAAGACATATGAGTTGACGCAAAGAAATTTAAGAAGACTTAAGATGCTAGACCAATATTTAATAGAGCAATTCCAGATTACATTTGGAAATAGAATTATGGAACAAATCAAACGATATGTACCAATCATCGTGTCATGTGGGGGAAGTGAATTAGATGCACTAGATGATATGATGAGCAAGAAAGTATTAAGGAAGTTAGAAACGAAGAATATGGTGTATGTGAAAAGTGCAGCACCAGGGTTAATTAAATTTATAGAAGAATTATTTGGTGAAGATGAGATGAGACAATGTATTGACTACATCAACCAAATAGAGATTAATGCTTAAATAACAAAGAAAGGATGTGTAATCATGAATAAGAAAATATTACTCATTAGTAGTGGTGTCATTATTGTTACTATCTTTTTCATCATTGCATATATTTCTTTTAATATCTTAGGTATTCCGCTTGCTGATGCGAAAAAATATCAAATCACAATCGCAACCGAAAATGTAGAGAAAATCTATGATGGTGAGGTATTAGAAAGTGATACTTGGTGGATTGAAAGTGGAAGTTTAGTGTTTGGTCATCATATCGAATATGTCATGAACTCACAAATCACTGAACCAGGAAGTATTGTTAATCAAATCGGTATTGCAATTTATGACAATGAAGGTATGAATGTTACTGATAATTATGACATCACTTATGATTTAGGTAATTTAATCGTTTATGGTATACCGCTTACGATAAAAACTGAAAGCGAAGAAAAATACTATGATGGACTAACACTAGAAAACTATAACTATACTTTGACTCAAGGGTCTTTATTATCTGGAGATAGACTTGTTTCAACAATGAATACAAGTATTACGAATCCAGGGTCTGAAGAGAATGAAATTTATGTCATTATTTATGATGCGTATGGACAAAATGTGACAAATCATTATGACATTACTTTTGATCTTGGAGTTCTTACGATTTATGCTATTCCATTAACCATACAAACAGATAGTGCTGAAAAAACATTTGATGGCACATATTTATCAAATCCGTCTTGGCATTTAAAGAGTGGCACATTACTAAGAGGTAATACCATGAGTTATGAAATGAATGCTAAACTTTTATATCCAGGTTCTATCTCTAATGATATTGGTATCACAATTTTAAATGCAAAAAACGAAGACGTGACACATATATATGACATTACATATGAACTAGGAACGTTAACGATTAGAGCAATTGAATTAAGCATTCAAACAAGTACTGCAAGTAAAGTCTATGATGGCCAAATACTAACTGATCCAACATATACGATTTTAAGTGGATCTGTTTTAGAACAAGATCGTTTTACTTATACGATGGAAGCATCCATATTAAATCCAGGAAGTGTGGATAATCAGATTGGAATTACTATTTATAATGCTCTAGGTGAAGACATTACATTTGTATATCACATCACTTATGATATTGGTACATTAACCATTTACACGCTTTCTATCACTATCTCAACAGATTCCGCAATGAAAACATATGATGGTACACCATTAACAAGTGATGGTTGGGCTTTAACAAAAGGCTATATATCTACAACCAATCATATTGTAGCAAACATGAATTCAAGTATCACAAGTCCTGGTAGTGTGCTAAATCAAATTGATGTCACAATTCTTGATGACCAAGGAAGTGATGTTACAAGCAATTATAATATCACGTATAAATTAGGAACGTTAACCATTAATCCTATTGAGATTGCAGTCTTTACTGAAACAGCAAGTAAAGTTTATGATGGTAGCGCGTTAACATCCGATGTATGGGGATTATTAAGTGGGTCGATATTAGATAACAACCAAGTGAATGTTGTTATGAACTCAAGTATAACAGCTCCTGGAACGATTGCTAATGAAGCGTATTTAACAATTTTAAACGATCAAAATCAAGATGTTACAACAAATTATATCATCACATATCATTATGGAACATTAACGATTCATCCAATGTCAGTGATTATTAAATCTGGAAGTGCAAGTAAAGTCTATGATGGCACACCACTATCTAATAGCGATTGGGGAATAGTTTATGGGTCTATTTTAGATACACATGAGCTTTATGTGAGCGTTGATGCTGAAATCACTGATATTGGTTCGATTGATAATGATATTTTTGTCTATGTCTTAGATCAAGATGGACAAAATGTCACAAACTATTACCAATTTTCATTTGATACAGGAACCTTAACCATCTTATCAGGGGTAAATTCATCTGGAACCATTAGCAACGAGAGCTTTCCTTTAACAAATACAGATGTCTTTAAGTTTTATACAAGTTTATCAGGTATGGTTTATTTTAGAGATGTATCATATGAAGGATATAACATGACTGGATGGAACTTAGACATTAATAATGAAGCAAACATCACTACGAATCCACTTAATTTTGCAAGCCAGTCATTAGAAGATTTAGGTGGTGTTTCAAACGATATTCAAATCGAATATTTACTTGATCAAATGCCATATCTTTTGCCTTATTTTTCAAATGCAACTTTAAGTGGTATTAATGACTTTCATATTTATGGAGATACGACGCAACCAGTTTCTTTAACATATGTACCATATAGTTATCAAAGTGGCGATTACCTCTTGTTTAAAAATACGCTTGCAAGTGATGATGAATTGATTTATAGAGAATATGTATATAGTCATTATTTAGATATACCTCAATCGACACTTGATGTGATGTTGCAACTCGCAAGTGAAAATGGCTTATCAACAGATAGCACAACACTCATATCTGATGTACAAAGATATATTCAAAATGCGGCAGTATATAATTTAAACTTTGCAAAAATTCCAGATTCAGTCACAGATATCGCAGTTTACTTTTTAACTGTATCAAAAGAAGGTATTTGTCAACATTATGCAACAGCAGCAGCACTTATGTATCGAGCACTAGGGATACCTGCAAGATATGTCACAGGTTTTGTAGGTAATGCAACTGAAAATGCATGGACTACAGTGACTACTGAATTAGCACATGCATGGGTTGAAATCTATATCGATGGTTTTGGATGGATGCCTATTGAAGTGACAGGTGGTGGACCTGTTGGTGAAGCAAATGCAATCGGTGAATTAACCATCACCCCAGCAAGTGTAAAAGAAATGTATGTTGATGGTATCACAATCCGACCTGATACATTAATTATTTCAGGATTTAATGAATTTGCTCAATTGGGATACACATATGATGTCAGTTTTAGTGGTGAACTTAGCATACCTGGAATCACTGAAAGTAGTATTGCATCATTTACAGTCTATGATCCTGATGGAAAAGATGTAACTGCATCGTTTCATATACTTTATGGTAATGGCATCTTACAATTATACCAATATGAGATCACATTAATGACCTCCTCGGATATGAAAATATATGATGGTATTTCACTAACTAATGAAAACTATACCATTGATGGCAATCTAGAAGTAGGTCATAGTATTTATCAAGTTACATTTATAGGCTCACAGACTAACGTGGGATTATCTAAAAATAAAGCCACAATCATCATCCATGATGAACAAGGAAATGATGTGACATATCTTTATAAGATAAATAACGTTTATGGTGATTTAATGGTGACACCAAGGTCAATTACGATCACTTCAGGTTCAGCAACTAAGGTTTTTGACAACACAGAACTCACCTATAATGATTATGAAATTACTGAAGGCAGTTTAGTCTTATCAGAAACGATTGTTGTTGATATTATTGGTTCACAGTTAACCATAGGTAAAAGTGTTAATTTAATTGATTCTATACATATCTACTCAGATGGTGTAGATGTTACAAACAACTATATTATTAATATTATTGAAGGTGAACTAAGCGTTACACCAAGTTAAAGATTGGAGGAAACGACTCTAGATGCTCTATGAACACTATGAGAGACGCGTCATCAGAAATCTCTCAATACTTAAGTTTTTACAAAAGCATAAATTTAAATTATTAGCAATCTTAGCGGTTGTTTTCTTAGCGTTGTCTTTATTTAGTGTGACAAAAGGAAATATATATGATGTTAACATACCTGAGACATTTACGTTTGGTGAAGACATCAATATTTCATCTAAAGCGTTGTTTTCAAAAGTGACTTATTTATATCAATTAGATGGTAGTGATACTTGGACAGATGAAGTACCACTAAGAGCAGGTACTTATCATGTGAAGATTATTTCTAATGAAGTATTTAATAAAACAAATGAAGAAGTCTATACATTTACGATCATACCTAAATCAATTCAGTTATCCATAATTTCCAATGATGTTGAATTTGGAAGCGACCCAGTGTTAGTTGGTGATCTCTATGAAGGTGACTATATTTATGATGCTATTTTTGTCTATGAAGACTTAAGTCAAAGTGTGACACAAGTTAATCTATTTTCTGTTGTTATTAAAGATCAGCAAGGTTTAGATGTGACAAGTTCTTATGATTTGAGTTTTCAAACACATGAAATCAATATCATAGCAAGACAAATCACTATAAAACCACTTGATGTTACAAAATCATATGATGGTTATCTTTTAACCACTAGTGAAGTTGAAGTTATCAGTGGTACTTTGCTTGAAGGGCATGAAATGGTCTTTACATCAACAGGTGAAATTACCAATGTTGGAAGTGTGATAAGCTCAATTAATGATATTCATATCTATGATGGTGATGTCGATGTCACATCAAATTACGCGATTACACTTGAAACTGGTACGCTTGAAATAAGTGCTCAAGAAATTAAAGTAGAATCAGCTAGTGCATCTAAGGTCTATGATGGTACGACACTGAGTGCACCATCATTTGAAGTGATAGAAGGATCCATCTCAAATTTAGAAACTGCTACAATATTAACATATCAAGAGATGATTGATGTATCAGTTGAAACAAATGATATCACAATCATGATTAGAAATCAAAATCAAGAGGATGTAACATCTAATTATCTCATCACTTATGTATATGGGGCGTTAGAAGTTACTCAAAGAGCTATTAGTGTACAAACAGCATCAGATCAAAAAGATTATGATTCAACAGAATTAAGTAATACCAATTTGACACTTTTAGAAGGTAGTTTAGCTGATGGGGATCATATAAGTGTCACCGAGTTTTCATCGATTATTGAAACAGGTGTCATTGATAATATATTATCTATAAAAATTTATAATCAAGAACAAGTTGATGTAACTGATAACTACTTGATTACATATAGTTACGGTCAACTTGAAATCATTTCATATGTCTTTGTTATTAAACCAACAGATGTATCAAAAGTCTATGACGGTACACCTTTAACCAATCAAGAGGTAGAGGTAGTTTTTGGTAGTCTACCTTCAGGGTATCATATTGAAATAGAGACGATAGGTAGCCAAATTAATGCAGGTATTTCACAAAATGAGATTATAGCCGCTAAAATATATCACGACATAGAAGATGTAACAAGTTCTTATGATATCAGATTTGAAGTTGGATTATTAGAAGTAACTAAACGCGCGATTGTGATTCAACCATCTTATGCGACAAAAACATATGATGGATTTGCATTAACAAGTAATGAAGGAGAAACAATATCTCCATTAGGTCTCATCTTAGATCATGTAATTATTTTAGAAACACAAGGGTCTCAAACTTTTGTTGGAATAAGTAGTAATCTGATTATGAGTGCACATATTTTTAATGGTGATGTTGATGAGACAGATAACTATGAAATAGCTTATCAAGAAGGTTTACTTGAAGTTACACCAAGGCCCATCACGATTGAATCTGTAAGTGATTTTCATATCTATGATGGACAAAACTTTACCAATAGTGATTATCAAATCATTTCAGGTTCACTTGTTGAAGGTGACTATGTCAATGTGATTCATCAAGAAAGTATGATAAATGTAGGTAGTATATTAAATGTGATTGAAGTGAGCATTTTAAATCAAAATATGATTGATCAAAGTGATCAATATGATATCACCATTTTATATGGAACTTTAGAAGTTACACCAAGACCGATTACGATTGAAACTGCAAGTGATTCTAAAATTTATGATGGTACACCTTTATTCAATACAACGTACCAAATAGTTACAGGTACACTTTTATATGGACACCAGGAAAGTATTATTTCTTATACATCAATAACCAATACAGGTAGTGTTTCTAATGAACTGGGTATACAAATTTTTAATGAACAAAACCAAGATGTAACGTATAACTATGACATCTCTTTTGTTCATGGAACTTTAGAAGTCACTGCGAAAAGTATTGTGGTTGCTACTGCAAATCAGACTAAAATCTATGATGGCATTGCGCTATATAATCAAAATTTTGCGATTGTTTCAGGTTCACTTTATCAAGGTGAAACGATGCAAGTTTTATCATATACTGAACAACTCAACAGTGGTTCTTCAGATAATGTTTTAGATATTCAAATCTTAGATCAAGATTTAAATGATATTTCTAACAATTATCAAATCACTTATGTTTATGGCACATTGACAGTAACACCAAGACCAATCACATTTGAAACACTAAGTGATACAAAAACTTATGATGGCATTGCCTTATCAAATCAGCATTTTAATATCATATCAGGTTCACTGATTGGCCAAGACCAAGGTATTGTCTTAACTTATAGTGAAATTTTACATGTAGGTGTCATCCAAAATGATTTAATGATTTCAATTGTTAATGAATCATTAGAGGATGTGACATTTAATTATCAAATTACATATTTATATGGTCAGTTAGAAGTTACACCTAAAGAAATCACTGTAGTTACTGCAAGTGATTCTAAAATTTATGATGGTACACCACTTTATAACACCACATATGATGTCATTGGAGATGGCTTCATTGCTGGTGATATACTTTATGTCTTAACATATAGTGAAATCATTCATGTAGGCATGATTGATAATGTTTTTACTTATCAAGTTCTTGATTCAAATGATAACGATATATCAAATGATTATATCATCACATTTGAAGCTGGTACTTTAGAAATCACACCAACACCATTAACCATTGAAACTGCAAGTGATATAAAGATTTATGATGGACTTATGTTTTTCAACAAAGATTATCAAATCTTAACTGGAAATATATTACTAGACCATCATTTGGAAGTTTCATCGTATACATCCATGATGAATGTAGG
The DNA here is from genome assembly GCA_963667565.1 of Acholeplasmataceae bacterium. Taxonomy (GTDB): domain Bacteria; phylum Bacillota_I; class Bacilli_A; order Acholeplasmatales; family Acholeplasmataceae; genus WOFB19. The sequence goes on from OY763415.1 coordinate 246,424, forward strand.
TGTTTTATCAAATCAATTAACTCTTAATGTGATTGATTCAAATCAACAAAATGTAAGTTATAATTATGAAATCACTTATCAATATGGAACCTTAGAAATTACACCAAGACCACTTGTAATTTTAACGGCATCAGATCAAAAAGCATATGATGGTACGCCACTTTATAACATTGGCTTTGATGTCATCGAAGGTAGTCTTGTAGGAAGTGATCAGATTAATGTATCCAATTTTACAAGTATTACCAACTATGGGTCAGTTGATAATGTTTTAACACTCATCATTTTAAATTCGACAAATCAAAATGTTACAACTAATTATGTGATTTCATATCAATATGGAACGTTAGAGATATACTCAACTGACTTAACGATTAAACCAGCTGATGCGACTCAAATGTATGATGGTTCTCTACTTGAATCAAATCAAGCTGAAATTGTATCAGGAGTGTTACCTGATGGCGTCTCAATTGTGATTACCACGTCACAATCGATTACAGATGTTTCAAGTGTGACCAATGAAATTTTAACAGCAACACTTTACAAAGATGGTCAAGATATTACTGATTCATTTAATATTTATTTTGAAACTGGAACATTAGAAGTCACACCTAGAACAATAACGGTCCAACCAGTGTTTGCTTCTAAGGTCTATGATGGTACAGCACTTACATCAGATTTAGTCAAAGTTACAAGTGAAACAGGACTTGTATTAAATCATGTCATGATACCGACAACTTTTGGTAGTCAAACAGACATTGGTGAAAGTGATAATGTGATTACCCATTTGGTCATTTTAGAAAATGATATCGATGTGACATCAAATTATGATGTTACATATTTAGTGGGTACTCTAAGGGTATCTATGAGATCAATGTCAATCGAAACACAAAGTGAAACCAAAGTCTATGATGGACTTCCATTGACAAACGATTTATATCAAATCACAGAAGGTAGTCTTTTAGATGGTGATGTTTTAGTATTGATAGATGATTCATCAATCACAGAAGTTGGATTTATTGACAATGTATTAACATTTATCATCTTAAATAGTCAAAATGAAGATGTAACAAGTCTTTATGATATTGGATATACTTATGGTATGTTGCAAATCCAATCCATCACCATTAAAGTAACGACTGCAAATGATATCAAAGTCTATGATGGAACACCGCTTACAAATTCAAACTGGACTTTAACTTCTGGGAATGTTCTTGATGGTCATGAACTTATCATTACCGTAACAGGTACGATTACAGAAGTAGGTAGAGTATTTAATACATTTGATTATGTGATTATAGATCAAAATTCACTCAATGTGACAAGCAACTATACAGTCATAAAAAATGTAGGCACGTTAGAGATTGTCTCTGATAAACAAGTTATAACCATAGAAACTGATAGTGACACTAAAATCTATGATGGGACACCTTTGACAAATCTTAACTGGACAATCATTGAAGGAGAATTATGGGCTAACCATACACTAGAAGTGACTGTAACAGGAACAATTACAGAAGTAGGTTCTATCAATAATACGTTTGATTATGTCATTTATGATGAAAACTTAAATGATGTCACTAGTCTTTATTATCAAGTGAATCAAATTTTAGGACAACTCACCATTTTAGATGAAACAAGCAATGGAAATAATCAAGCAACCGATTCTCCAATAAGTAGTGAAGGAACACTTGAACAACCAACTTCATCTGGTGCATTATTTAAAGTGTATTCAGAGATCTCAGACATGATTTATTTAAGAGATAAGTCATACGGTGACTACAATTATTCAGGTTGGGAATCACCACTGCTTTATGAATCACCTTATGGTGTAACTCCACTTGCTTTTCCAGGATTAGCAGCTCAAAATGTATTAACATCAACGATGATTCAAATTGAGGCTTCAACACAAGGATTATCTTATTACATCCCTTATTATTCTATCAATGGATTTTATGATAATACCAATGATGTTTATGCTACTTATGTTTATGGAGAAGGATATAGCATCGATTATTTACCGATTACATCCCTTAACTATCGTCAATTTGATTTATCAGATACAGTCTATAGTGCATATGAATTGGCATATAGAAGTTTTGTTTATGATACATATTTACAAATTCCACAAGATACAAAACAAGCATTATTGCAAATTGCATCTAATAATGGTTTAAGTAGTGATAGTCAAACCATGATAGAAGACGTTCAAAATTATATTCAAAATGCAGCGATATATAATCTAGCATTCCAACCTATTCCAGATGGTGTTGATTATGCAGTCTATTTCTTGACTGAATCAAGAGAAGGCATTTGTCAACATTTCGCAATGGCTGCAACTTTGATGTATCGTGCACTTGGATTACCTGCAAGATACGTCACAGGATTTGCTGTACAAGGTATTGAAAATACATGGGTAGATGTGACTGTGATGCAAGCACATGCTTGGACTGAAGTCTATATTGATGGATTGGGATGGATACCAGTAGAAGTAACTGCAGGAGGTGCTGAAGGTACATCAAATAACAACGGTGGTACACCAGTTGATAATCAAACAACAGATAAACCAGTGATTGAGATTACATCAGAAAATGACTCAAAAACATATGATGGTACACCACTTATTAATCAAAATTATACGTATACTGGAACACTATTAGAGGGTCATACTTTAGTTGTTGATATGTATTCAAGTATCACTGCAGTAGGCGAAACGGAGAATGCATTTAATGTAACGGTTATTGACGATTTTGGTAATGATGTTAGTGATTCATATGATATAAGGACAACCTATGGTTTACTGGTTGTCACGCCAAATAATGATAAAACTAATATTGAAATTCAGCTTTTTGATATTGTTGTTTCCTATACAGGTCAAACTTATACGATGGGAAGTAACGATTATTGGATTCCATCTAGTAATTTACCTCTTGGATATTCTATCGATTTTGATGTCATCGGTGAAATTACAAATGCAGGTAAAATTATCACATCAATCGATCGATCTACGATTCGAATATTTGATGAAAATTTAAATGATGTCACAAATCAATATAACATTATATTTTATGATGGTTCGATTGAAGTACTTCAAAGAAATTTAACCATCTCATTAATCACCGTAGAAAAATATTATGATGGGTTACCACTAACCTCAGATGTGTTCTATATTTCTCAAGGATCACTAATCACTGGTGATGAAGTTACAATCACTGTATCTGGAACAATCACAGACGTTGGTATGACATCAAATAATATCACGAGTGTCATCATATTAAATAGTAATGGTGTTGATGTTACTAAGAATTATCATATAACAACCATTAGTGGAAGTCTTATTGTTTTAAGCGAGTCTTAAAGATGGTTTGGATGCTTAAGCATCAGAAAAGAGGTAATTATGTTTTGGGTTATTATGTCTATATTATTTTTGATTGTTGGAAGTGTTACCTTTATCTTAGCATTTGTGCAATTAAGAAACTTTAATCATTTTGAAAGTGTAGATATCATATATGAAGAAGATGATTTGATTTCTGAAAATGATGTAAATGGTTATGACAATGAAGTCTATAGAAAAAAACAAGCGTCATCTGAGACACTTCTTGATTACTATATGATAAGTAGAAAACAAAATCAAACGTATTTAATGACCAAATTTATCAAACCAATCAGTGAGACAACGCTTGAGATTTTTGTGTTTGATTATGATCAAAAATTGATAAAAAGCATGGTCATTAAATACGTTAAAAAAATAGATAAAACACCGATGATTTTACTCCCTGAGCATACAGCGTTTGTTAATGTGGATATGAGACATAAGGGATTAGAAAAAACCAAAATTGAAGCTGAAAATGATAAAAAAATACACAAAATAAGCATGATTTCTATGATTACATCTGTGGGTTTATTTCTTGTATTAATTTCAATTGCATATGGCTTATTAACGCTATTATCTGGAGATTTAAACATGTACATGAACTTGGCAACAATCTTACTGGGACTCGCTATGATTACAGGTATTTCTATCATTAATTATATAGGCGTGTATTTGTGGATGAAAATGCGTTTTTTGAATGGAAGTGATGATCGTGAATAGTTACATACTAGACCATAAAGAAAAAACTGAATTTAATAAATCACATCCCATAGAATTTATTGAACACTATATGTTTAAAGATGAAATATCTTTAGAAAAATTTATCATTATTAATGTTAAAAATAGAACAGCTGAGGTGTTACAACAAATCACTATTGACGTTACTGAAATGGATGAAGATTTTGAAATTATCGGACATAAACAGTATCAATTTAATGAGATCAATATTGCTGCTTCAGGACAAAAAATGATTTTAGAGAAGATTTCTATCAATCAACATAGTACAGTCGTCTATGTTGATGTGGTATCGACAAAATCAAATGATGTTATTTGGACAAATGAACACTTAGAAGTTTTTGATCAAGATGAAAACGAAGGATTTTTAAATGCAAATATGTTGTCTCATCATAAAGTTTCATTTCCATTTTTAATTCCTATCTTGTTAACTGTAATTTTTATGATTACAATTGTTTTTATTTTTAAAGTATTACACCCATAATGAAAGAGGTTTAAGTCCATGAATTTTTACTATTGTGAATCTTGTCAACAAATATCTTTTCATATCGTTGATAAAGACCATCACATCACTTGCTGTGATGAAGAAATGCGATTACTTATCCCTAATGAAGATAAAGAAGAAAATAAAGAGCATCATATCAATTTAAGAAAAGTAGGCAATTTTCTTAGTATAACTATAGGTGATGCACATCAAATGATTGATGTTCATCATATCGAGTTTATTGTTTTAGAGACAAATCAAGGAATGCAATTAAAAAAATTAAGTGATATGGCACAAGCAAGTTTTATTCTAGATCATCTTGAAGATATCATAAGTGTTTATGCCTATTGTAATCTTCATGGATTATTCAAACTAAGTCTTTAATTAAAAAAAGGTATGTAGAAATCTACATATCTTTTTCATTTACAAAAGGGTTATTCTTTTTTTCATGTAAAATATCTGTTGGACGTCCATGCCCTGGATAAACGCGTGTTTGATTAGGAATAAGTTTATAAAGTTTTTTTACACTTGAAATAAGCGTATCATAATCAGCATAAGGAATATCTGTTCGACCAATCGTTTGGAAAAACAAGGTATCTCCAGAAAATAAAACGCCAAGGTCATCTATATAACAAACAGTTCCACCTTCTGAATGTCCAGGTGTATCATAAAACTTAAGTGAAAGGTCTTGCCATTGAAGTTCAAAGGGTTCCTTGAAATATTGGTCAACTGGTGTTTGATATCCTAATTTTTGAATTGCATATTCGTCTAACCAAAATTTATCTTTAATGGGTGCATACACCAAAGGTTGGTATCGTTCTTTGAGTTGTTTAACACCACCGATATGATCATAATGACCATGAGTAATATAAATAAAATCAAGTGTTAATCCATGGTCATCAATAAATGATGATATAAGATCATTTTCAAATCCTGGATCAACAACAAAACAGTTGGTTTCATTAAAAACGATATATGCATTGCTTCTTAAATTGCCTAAAACGAATTTTTGTATTTGCATTTTTCAACTTCCTTTAACAAAAAATATTATATAGCATTTCATAAGAATTATAAAGTGAAAAGCAGTATAATATATAGGTGGAAAGGGGAGATGTTATATGGCTAACATTTATAACAGCTACATAGAACTCGTTGGTAATACACCTTTACTTAGATTACATCAATATGAAAAAGAAGTTGGTGCATTTGCACAAATTATTGTGAAACTAGAAAACTTTAATCCTCTAGGCAGTATTAAAGATAGACTCGCTAAAGCGCTTATCGAATCTATCGAAGAAAAGGGATTAGTAACCAAGCAAACAAAATTTGTTGAACCTACAAGTGGTAACACAGGTATTGGGCTTGCATTTATTTGTGCAGCAAAACAATATGATTTAACTTTAATTATGCCAGAAAGTGTCTCAAATGAACGTAAGCAAATCGTTAAAGCACTTGGGGCAAAACTGATTTTAACTGATCGAACTAAAGGTATGAAAGGGTCTATTGCAAAAGCAGAAGAATTGCTAAAAGAAGATCCTAATTATATCATGCCTATGCAATTTGAGAATTTGGCTAATCCTGAAATACATAGAAAAACAACTGCATTAGAAATACTAAGAGATATGGATAATAATCTTGATTTCTTTGTTGCTGGCGTTGGTACTGGTGGTACGATTACTGGAACTGGAGAAATATTAAAAAGACACATTGATGGACTTAAAGTCATCGCTGTTGAACCTGCTGGTTCGCCAGTATTATCAAAAGGATATGCAGGATCAAGTAAAATTCAAGGTATTGGTGCTGGATTTATTCCAGGTGTACTAAATACAGATATCTATGATGAAGTGGCTGCAGTTGAAGATCAAGATGCTTTTGATACAGCAAGATTACTTGCAAAAACAGAAGGTGTATTCTCTGGCATTTCTGCAGGTGCTGCATTATATGCTGCAACAAAAATAGCACAAAAAGAAGAAAATAAAGGAAAGAAAATTGTCGTGATTATTCCTGATACAGGTGAACGATATTTATCTACGGAGTTATATCAATGAAAAAATTAGAATGCACAATTAAAGATGTACGTGCAGCAAAACTCTATGATCCAGCAGCACCTTGCTGCTTCATGGTTTACTTTACCTATCCAGGTGTGATTGCTTTAAGAAGACATAGAAGAGCACATAAACTTTGGGAAAAAGGCAGACTTAATTTAGCAAGATGGATCAGCTATCGAACAAGAAGAATAACAGGTATCGATATTCATCCAGGTGCAAAAATTGGAACAGGTGTATTTATTGATCATGGTATGGGTACAGTGATTGGAGAAACTGCAGTGATTGGTGATGCATGTGTTATCTATCATGGTGTTACATTAGGCGCAAATACATTTGAGAAAGTTGATCGTCATCCTAAATTAGGTAATGGTGTCATCGTATATGCAGGAGCAACCCTTATTGGACCTATCCACATTGGCGATAATAGTGTGATTGCAGCTGGTGCAGTTGTCGTAAAAGATGCTCCAGCACATAGTAAACTTAAAGGTGTACCTGCCCATCATTTTTCATAAAAATAAAAGTAAAACCACATCAAAAGATGTGGTTTTTTTATCTTTATAAAGGTAACAAGTGACTATTTATAATAAATAGATTTCCAAATTAGAAACTATTTCTTTTATTTTGATTTTACAATATCTAATATCATAAAATGAAGATACAAATAGCAAAGGGAGGATTTATGATGTATATCATTAGTAGAATGATTAAAATAGAGAAAGATTACACACAAAAATTAATTGATAAATTTGATAAAGTATCACCAGTGTTTCAATTTAAAGGATTTGTCAAAAGAGAAATATCAGTTGATCATACGCAGAAACAATTTGATTTAGTTAATATAAGTACTTACTTTGAAAATAAAGAGGCTTATTTACAATGGGAAAGTAGCCCTGAACATATAGCAATGCATAAAGATAAGAATCATTTTCACCATCAAAAACCTGAAGGTGTCATCGGCATTAATGCTCATTTTTATGAATTAAAATTATTGCAACCATATCAGAAGAATTGATCAATTTGTCATTGCATACTATAAAGTATGAAAAAACTGAATAATATTCTATGTTTACATTTGAATTTTATTGACAAAAAAGGTTTAATTTGGTATCATTAATTGAAATTTTAGGAGGCATTATATGTTGTGGATTGATTATTTAATTATTGTGTTTTCAATAGTTATGGTGGTACTTGTAATGTTACAAAGTTCAAATGATGATATGGCTAGTGCATTTAGTGGTGAAAAATCAGAACTATTCAAAAATAAAAAAGAACGCGGATTTGATTTATTTCTAACTAGAGCATCGATCGTTGTAGCAGTATTATTAATTGCTTCAGTCGTTTTATCAAACAACTTACATTAATCAAAAAAGTGTTTCTAAGAAGCACTTTTTTTATCGTTAGGTGAAGACATGAGTCAAAGATATTTTGTTGAGAAACTAAATGGTGTCATTGATCATCAAGATGCTCATCATATAATCAAAGTCATGAGAATGAAAGATCAAGATGAAATTATTGTTTGTGCTAAACAAGCATGTATTTTAGCATCTATTGAAATACATGATAAACAAGTCTTTTATAAAGAGATTAAAAAACTTGAGTATAAATCACATTTTGATGTGACAATCATTCAAGGATTACCTAAAAAAAATAAAATGGAATTTGTCAGTAAGTATGCTACTGTATATGGTGCTGCTTCACTTTATTTTTGTGGTATGGATAGAAGTATTGTTAAACTAGAAAATGATGGATTTAAAAAAGAAAGATTAACAGCGATTGCCAAAGAAGCTGCTGAACTTGCTCACAGGTCATTTGTACCAGAAGTTTTGATGTTTCAAAGTTTAAAACACATTGATCTTAAGCAATTTGATGTTGTTATTGTTGCTGATGAAGATGAACATAGGGTAGAAATAAATACATTATTACCTTTAGATATTGAAAAAAAATACGCAGTTATTATTGGACCAGAAGGTGGTATAAGTGAACAAGAAAGAAAGTATTTCAAATCTATAAATGCACACTTTATAACACTTGGACACTACATTTTACCAACAGAATCAGCATCTCTATCTGTATTAAGTTTTTTCATGCATCAAAATCACAAATTATTTTGACAAACGTTTAAAAATCATATATAATAAATGCGGCTTGACATACTAAGCGTGGAAGGAGGGCAGTACATGCCAAAGACAGTAGTTCGCGATAAAGAATCATTAGAAGATGCTTTAAGACGTTTTAAACGTGATGTTTCTAAAGCTGGAAACCTCCAAGAAGCACGCAAACGTGAGTTTTACGTAAAACCAAGTGTTCAACGTAAAGACGCAGCTCGTGCAGCACGCGCAAAGAAAAAGTAAACTTCAAGACACACCTCGTTAAGGTGTGTTTTTTTATCATTATCAGTAAAAAAGAGCAGTAAATCTTTAAAATTAATGCGTGTAATGGTATAATTAAATACACAATAAGGAGCGTATTTAATGAAATTAAACCAACAAATAAATCATGCTGAATCCATCAGCCGATTAGTCGGTGTTCAAGATAGAAACTTATTAGTTTTCAAGCAATATTTGGGAATCAACGTATCGCTTAGAGGTGAGGATATCATCACAGATGCAAAAAAAGATCAAATAGCGCTTTTGGAAACTATTTTTGCTGTTTTAATTGAACTTGCAAACTTAAATATTCAACTTTATGAACGTGATGTTATGTATATCATCAAACTTGCTGAAAAAGACGAATTAGACGGTATTATTGACTTATATAAATCAAGAACAGCAATCTTAGTCAATGATCAAGGAAAAGCTGTTTATCCTAAAACATTTAATCAGCAATATTATATTAAAGCAATTGATCATTACGATTTAACTTTTGGCATTGGACCTGCAGGAACAGGAAAGACCTATTTAGCTGTTTCAAGTGCAGTAGCTGCACTTAAAAAAGGTAAGGTTAAAAAACTAATTTTAACAAGACCTGTTGTTGAAGCCGGTGAAAACTTAGGTTTCTTACCGGGTGACTTAAAAGAAAAAATAGATCCATATCTTGTACCATTATATGATGCATTATATGAGATGTTAGGTGTTGCTCAAACAACATCACTTATGGAAAAAGGTGTGATTGAGATAGCACCATTAGCTTATATGAGAGGGCGAACATTAGAAAATGCTTTCGTTATTTTAGATGAAGCTCAAAACACTACTAAAGCACAAATGAAGATGTTTTTAACAAGACTTGGATTTGCATCTAAAATGGTGATTACAGGGGATCCATCACAAACGGATTTAGCTAGCAATCATTTATCTGGATTATCTCAAGCGATTCATTTATTAGAAACACTTGAAGATGTAAAAGTAATTAGGTTTGAACGCATTGATGTGATTAGACATCCGCTTGTTCAACATATTCTTGAAAGGTATGAACAAAATGAAAGTTAATTTTTATAATCAAACAGATGTAGATGTTACTGATGTAAAAAAATTAATTACACGAATATTTAAAAAAGTATTTGATTTGCATTCAATGCAAGTCGTCTTTGTATCTTTAGAACAAATTCATGAAATGAATCAAACATATCGTCAAATAGATAGACCGACAGATGTCTTAAGTTTTCCAAATGATGACGATAAGGATCGATCACTTGGAGATATCTTCATTTGCCTAGATAAGGCAAATGAACAAGCAAAAGACTATGGTCATTCATATGAAAGAGAAGTTGGGTTTTTATCTGTCCATGGATATCTTCATCTAAAGGGGTATGATCATCATACTGATGAAGAAGAAAAAGTGATGGTAAAAGCTCAAGAAAAAATACTAAAAAAAGCAAAACTTGAAAGGGTGAAAATATGAAAGGTTTAGAAGAAGCGAAGAAGGCGAGACTTCATGCTTATACACCATATTCTAAATTTAAAGTAGGTGCAGCGATTGAATTAAAAGATGGAACTTTTATTCATGGAGCAAATATTGAAAATGCGGCACTGGGTTTATGTAATTGTGCAGAAAGAAGTGCATTATTTTCATTGTATAGCCAAGGCTATAAAAAAGAAGACATTAAAGAAATGACCATTGTAGCAGATACAAATCAACCAGTATCTCCATGTGGTGCATGTCGTCAAGTCATGTCAGAATTACTACCAAAAGATACTAAAATTACGTTAGCAAATCTACATGGAGATACAAAAGTAGTATCTAAAGAAGAGTTGCTTCCATATGCTTTTGAAACATTTGAAGAGGAATAATATGGCATATCGTTCAGGATTTATTGCGATTGTAGGTAGACCTAATGTGGGAAAATCCACATTAATTAACGCTTTAATCAATAAGAAAATAGCCATCACTTCAGATAAACCACAAACCACAAGACATCGCATATCAGGGCTTGTTACAGAAGATGATTATCAAATGATCTTTGTTGATACACCGGGTATGCATAAAGGTAAAGATTTACTCAATCAAACGATTGATAAAATTGCGGTCCAAAGTCTTCAAGATGTTGATTTGGTTTTATTTGTTGTTGATAAAAAATTTGGTGCTGCTGAAGAACATATCATCAAGTATTTTGAACATGTTAAAGTGCCTGTTTTTTTAGTTATCAATAAAATTGATCAATACGCTTCAAGATCAGCTATTGATGAAATCATACTCAGCTATTTAAATACATTCAAATTTGAAGGATTTTTTCCTATATCTGCAAAAGATAAAACACATTTAGATAAACTTAAAGAAAACTTAGTGCCTTATTTACCTGAAGGTCCAATGTATTATCCAAAAGATATGGATAGTGACCAAAGTGAAACGACACTCATGAGTGAATTTATTAGAGAAAAGATACTACATTTAACTGAACAAGAAGTACCTCATTCAGTGGCTGTTGTCATTGAAAGATTAGAATATAATAAAGAAAATAAAACACTAGATGTTGATGCTTTAATTATTGTGGAAAGAGCCTCACAAAAGAAAATACTGATTGGACATCAAGGTGACAAAATAAAACAAATTGGAACTTTAGCCAGAAAAGAAATCAATAAGGAATTAGATAAAAAAATTCACTTATCTCTATGGATTAAAATTAAAAAAGATTGGCGAAATAGAGAGAGTGATTTAAAAGCATATGGTGTAGGTGATTTTTAGTGGAAGGTATTATTTATAAAATTCAACCATACCAAGAATCTTCGAGATTACTTTTTGTTTATACTCAAATTGGAAAACTCACTTTACTTGCAAAAGGTGCTCAAAAATTAAACCAAAAGACACGTGTTATAAGTCAATTTTTAACACGTCTTTCTTTTGATATGCCAGCAACACAAAAGACGTTTATCACACTTAAAAATCCAGTTGTCATTGAAGACTATCAAGCAATTAAAAATGATTATAAAATGACACAATATGCTGCACTCATTTTAGAAATTGTTGACAAATTTATGATTGATATTGAATCTCATCAAATGATTTATGATGAAGTTGTCAAAGCACTCTCGTTTAATGATATTAAACGTTCATCAATATCATTTGCATTAAAGATATTAAAACCACTAGGATATGCACTTAATTTAAATGCCGATGGAAGCGTTGTGAAAGGTGTAAGTATCCAAAAAGGTGGGTTAGTTTACGAAAATGAAGCATATTCTGCTGATTTGGACACAAAAGATGCGATTTCACTTTTAAAACTATCGTATTTACCGTATAATGAACATAGCGATGTTTTAGATGACTCAATTCAAAGAATTGAATATTTTATTAAGAGATATTATGAGTATCACTTGCATACAACATTAAAAAATTTATCATAGGATGGGAAGATATGACTTCATTAGATCAAATTGTACAATTTGCAAAAACAACAGGATTTATATTTCAAGGTAGTGAACTTTATGGTGGTTTAGCAAACACTTGGGATTACGGTCCTCTAGGAAGTGTTTTGAAAAGAAACATCAAGGCCGCTTGGATTCAAAAATTCCAAAGACAATCCCCATATAACGTTTTATTTGATAGTTCTATTTTGCTTAACTCAAAAGTTTGGGAAGCAAGTGGGCATGTCGGTGGATTTAATGATCCATTGACTGAATGTCGTTCATGTAACCAACGTTTTAGAGCTGATAAATTAATTGAAGCACATCATCCAAATGTGAATGCAGATGGATGGAGCACAGAAAAAATGTATCAATATTTACTTGACAATGAAGTCAAATGTCCAAGTTGTGGTGCCCATGATTTTCTGCCAATCCGTGCATTTAACATGATGTTTAAAACTAAACAAGGTGTTGTTGAAGATACTGCAGATGACATTTATTTAAGACCAGAAACTGCACAAGGTATTTTCATCAATTTTAAAAATATACAACGCTCAACAAGAAAAAAATTACCTTTTGGTGTTTGCCAAGTTGGTAAATCTTTTAGAAATGAAATCACTCCTGGTAATTTCATTTTTAGAACAAGAGAATTTGAACAAATGGAAATGGAATTTTTCTGTAAACCAGGAACTGAACTAGAATGGTTTAAATACTGGAAACAATTCGTGATGGATTGGCTTTTAAATCTTGGACTCAATCCAGATGATTTGAGATTTGATGATCATAAACCAGAAGCTTTATCACATTACTCAAATGCGACGACGGATGTTCAGTTTAAATTTCCTTGGGGATTTGATGAACTTTGGGGTATTGCATCAAGAACAAATTATGATTTAAAAGCACATCAATTACATTCAGGTGAAAGTATGGAATACTTAGATCCTGAAACAAATGAAAAATATTTACCATATGTCGTTGAACCAGCTGTTGGTGTTGAAAGACTTGTACTTGCATTTTTAATGAGCGCTTACGATGTCGAAACTTTAGCAGATGGTGAGGAAAGACAAGTACTTAGATTACATCCTCAACTTTCACCATATAAAGTTGCAGTATTACCACTTGTTAAAAAATTACATGCTGAAAAGTCTTTAGAAATTTATGATTTATTAAGCGAAGATTTTGATGTAACTTATGATGAAACTCAAAACATTGGTAAACGTTATAGAAGACAAGATGCGATTGGAACATATTTATGCATCACCGTGGATCATGACACTGAATCATTACAATCAGTGACTGTAAGAAACAGAGACACGATGGAACAAGTCAGAATTCCAATTAGCGAGTTAAAAGCATATATTAAAGAGCAAATTAAATATTAATGGTACAACACTAAAAAATGAAAAGGAGGGATATCATGGATCAAAAGCTCATTGACGAAATCAATAGTAAAACCCAAATCCTTGATGTGGTTTCAGAATTTGTAGATTTACAAAAACGTGGAAAAAACTACATGGGATTATGTCCTTTTCATGATGAAAAAACACCAAGTTTTTCAGTTTCTCCTGAAAAAAACATCTGTAAATGTATGGGATGTGGAGAAGGTGGGAACCCCATTAATTTTTACAGAAAGATTAAAAATATTTCTTTGCAAGAAGCAGCTGAAGTTTTAGCCGAACGTGCAGGGATTGAGATTAAAAAAACAGTTGTAAAGAAAAATCCTAATGAAAAACTTTTCAAAATGATGGAAGAAGCAGCAACGTTTTACCAGTTTAATTTAAAAAATAGTAAAGCTGGTGAAGAAGCTTTTGCTTATTTGATTCAAAGAGAATTAAGCCCAAAAACCATCGATCATTTTAAATTAGGATATGCACCAAGTTTTGGAGACACGCTATATCAAGTGTTAAAAGACAAAGGATATGCAGTATCAGATATGATAAAACTTGGTATTGTCAAACAAAATAATGATGGTAAATACTATGATTTATTTAGTGATCGTGTCATTTTTCCAGTCACAGATCCTGAAGGTAGAGTTGTAGGATTTAGTGGCAGAACGCTTTCATCTAAAGAACAGGTTAAATATATTAACAGTCCTGAAACAGTGATCTTTAAAAAAGGATTCTTGCTCTATCATTTGTATGAATCATTATCAGACATTAGAAAAAATAAGCAAATGATACTTTTTGAAGGCTTTTTTGATGTGATTAGCTCATATCAAGCAGGCATTACAAATGGTGTAGCTACCATGGGCACAGCACTGACTAAAAATCAAGCACAACTGATGAGAAAATATAGTCCTTCAGTCGTCATTGCCTATGATGGAGATAGTGCTGGATTAAAAGCAACTGATCATGCCATTCCACTTTTAGAACAGACAGGGATTAAAACAGAAGTTTTAGTCATTCCAGAAAAAATGGATCCAGATGAATTCATTAAGAATTATGGACCAGAACGATATGAAACATTGTTTGGTGAATTTGTCGTTGATCCTTATCAATTTAGATTTGATTACTATAGACAAGGTCTCGATTTAAAAAATACCAATGATGTAAAGTTATTTAAAACACGAGTAACAAAAATGATCGCTGGAGCAGATCCTGCAATTATTGCAATTTATAAAAATAAATTAGCAAAAACACTTCATATTGACGAAAGCGACATTGTTGTTAAAAAAGAGCGAATTGAACCAAAGATTCCTCCAAAACCTATCGATATTGAGATTAAAAGAAATATCATTGATAAATATGAAAAAGCAGAGCGTTTACTCATTATTGTCATGCTTAGATCTAAAGCGGATGCAAAATATGTAACATCCATGCTTACCACTAATGATTATGCAGATCCAGTGGTTTCATCGATTCGCTTAAAAATCCAAGATTATTACTTAGACCATGATATAATAGATATCGATGATTTCAAAGATCATTTAACACATGATCAAAGATCATATTTTGAAAAATATATCATGACAGACTTATTTTATGAAAAAGAAATAGAGATACCAAGAAGCTCATATCATCCATACATTGACTTGCTTAAAAATACGGCAAGTAAAAGAAGATTGGAATATCTTAAGAGCATGATGACAGAAGATGGATTTCTAGACAAAAATCTTGAACTTGAGTATCACACTTTAGTATCCAAAATGAAAATAAATGGAGGAAACAATGGACATTAAAAAAGCAATTGCTACATTATCTAAAAAAGCTGGGGAAGATAAATTTGTAACGATCGAAGATGTCGTCGTTTATGCAAAACCAGGGACACAAGAATATTATCAAATTGAAAAAGAATTATTAGATCAAAACATCGATATTATTGAAACCATCGACGATGAAGAGGAAGAAGCTCCGGCATTAATACTAGATGACGAAGAGGAAGACGATGACGTTTTATCAGATGATGATGAACCAGATGATTTATCACTTTCAGGTTTAGAAGTTGAAGAAGAAGAACTTGAAAATTTAGAAGAAATTGCTGCAACTGTAAAAACAGATGATCCAGTACGTATGTATTTAAAAGAAATTGGACAAATTCCACTTTTAAATCAAGAACAAGAACAAGATTATGCGATTAAAGTCTCTAATGGTCGTTATGCTAAAGAACAATTAGATGCCGTTCTCGCTGGCGAACTTGATATTTCTGAACAAGATCAACAAGAATTAAAAGATATTACAGACTTGGCACAATATGCTAAAAATAAACTTGTAGAAGCAAATTATCGTTTGGTAGTTTCAATTGCAAAACGTTATGTTGGTCGTGGTCTTTTATTCTTAGATTTGATCCAAGAAGGTAACATGGGACTCATGCGTGCTGTAGATAAATTTGATTATGAAAAAGGGTTCAAATTTTCTACATATGCTACATGGTGGATTAGACAAGCGATCACCAGAGCTGTTGCTGATCAAGCTAGAACTATTAGAATTCCAGTTCATATGGTTGAAACTATTAATAAGATGATTAGAATTCAAAGACAATTAATTCAAGACTTAGGAAGAGAACCTAGCGTTGAAGAAATTGCTGAAAGAATGGGTATCACACCAGATAAGGTACAAAATATTCAAAGAATTGCTAAAGAACCTATTTCTTTAGAAGCTCATGTGGGTGAAGAAGAAGATTCATCCCTTGGAGATTTTATCAGTGATCCAAATGCTTTAACACCACATGAAGTGATGATTCAAGATATGATTAAACAAGTGTTAGATGAAGTACTAGAAACCTTGACTGATCGTGAAGAAAAAGTGCTAAGATTAAGATATGGATTATATGATGGCAAAAATCATACACTTGAAGAAGTTGGTAGAGAATTTGGTGTTACTAGAGAACGTATTCGTCAAATTGAAGCCAAAGCTTTAAGAAAATTAAGAAGTCCTTCAAGACAAAACAAACTTAAAGAAATTTACCATGGCAAATAATCCAAGACTATCATTACTTGCAAGTTTATTAAAAGGCTATGATACAGTCTTAGATATTGGAACTGATCATGGCTTTGTTTTAAGAGAAGCACTTGATTTAGGATATATCAAAAAAGGGATTGCAGCTGATATTGGTGAGCAACCATTACAAAAAGCGAAGAATAATCTTATAGGCTATCCTGTTGAGTTTATCTTATCTAATGGTTTTGAGCATGTCAATTTGAGTTATGATGCAGTTGTTATTGCCGGAATGGGTGTATATACCATTTCTGAAATTCTTAAGCAAAATCACGAAAGTAAAACATATTTTCTACAACCTAATGATAAATATGATAGTTTAAGAATGTACTTAATGGAACATGGTTTTAAAATTATTGATGAATTTGTTATTTTTGATAAATTTTATTATGTCATCATGAAAGTGATTAAAGAAGAAATGAATTTATCAGAAGAAGATATATATGTAGGACCAGTATTAAAAACAAAAAAAGAAGCAAAACCTTATTTTCTTCACATGATTCATCAATATGAGAAAATCATGGAAGTCTGTGATGAAAAGTCAAAACTAAAATTTGGTAAGATTATCAAATATTATAAAAAATATGTATAAAAAAAATAAAAATAGATAGAGGGAGGTTGCACACATGAACCATAAAAATTATCAAAACTTACAAAAAATCGATCGTGCACTAAAAATATTCAGAAGATCTGGCGTTTACGATAGAATGAGTACTGAACTAAGTGATGCAGATATCATGGTATTATTTTGTGTCGCGTTTTGCGATATGAGTGAGAAAGTCATGATCACAGATATTGCAAAAAGATTAAAAGTAACATTACCTGCTGTTACACATAAAGTTAATGAACTTGTTGAAAAAAATTATATCGAAAAAATCCCTTCAGAAAAGGATTTACGTGTTGTATATATTAAATTAACAAGCGAAGGAAAAACTTATGTTGAATCAATTAGAGATGAGTATTATCGTCCAATTGAAATATTAGCAAACCATTTAGGACAAGAAGATACTGATACTTTTATAAGACTTTTAGACAAAGTTTCTGAGATTGGTAAAATTAAAGGATAAACTTTTTCCAAAATGTCTTTACAATTAGTCGCGTTTACGTTATAATAAATAACGCTGACTGATTTGGTGCACTAGCTCAGCTGGATAGAGCAACGGCCTTCTAAGCCGTCGGTCGGGGGTTCGAATCCCTCGTGCATCGCCATTAGAATAATCAACCTGGAAATCTAACACCCATGAAGGATTACCAGGTTTTTATTTTATATAATTTTTATATGTAAGGGGGTATATGTGATGTCTAAATTTATAAAAGTAGAAGCAATTGATTTTACTCCAGGTCTTGATCCAATAATTAGTGAAATAATACTTAATGTTGATGATATTAGTTACATTGAAGGAGTTACTGTTCGCATGAAATCACTTGCAGTTAGAGCAAAAGATTATTGGGAAAAAGAAGATAGAAAAACTAAAGTACTAAAAACTAATAGACATTTTGAGTAAGAACATTTTGATTTAACTGCTGAATCATTAGAGCATTTATTATCAGAACTTGAAATTTCTTAATTATATCTTCTATTATATCTAAGATTGTAATTGTTACCTCTAGGATTATTTTGTAGTCTTACTTAAATTCTAGAATCAGGAATTGGATTCTCAATTAGAAAATCTCTTAATGGTTTATTTGAATTTATATAATCTATTAACCAAGCAATCGTTTTATCAGATTTTTTATTAGTTAATCTACCAACAAATTGTATCATCCGTTAGATCCTTTCACAACTTATCCTGGTAATTACATCATAATTAGTCCAGGAATTATTTTTATAATTTAAGATAGTTTGATAAAAAAATATAATTAATGAATATAAAGAAATGCTTGGATCTGCTAAAACATTTGATTATTTTACAAAACTTATTGAATTATTAAATAAAAAATCAGAATTAAAAGAAATATTAAGGTTTACTTATTTTAAAGAATTGAAGTAATAAATTTATAGTGACAAATATTGTCACTTTTTTATTGTAATAAAACACTAGAGAAACAAGTTCATATCATACGTACGAGTATGAGTCCATCTAAAGTTTCCGTAACTAAACAAACCAACTAAAGAAATTAGAATAAATTGTATCATTTCAAAGATCATTAATACGATAGTAAAGATCGTCTGAAAGATAATTTTGATAATATTAAAAAAATATTCATGACGCTTCACTCCGTTATCATCTTAAGAAGCAGTTCCTTATTCTTCTGAGAATATATCTTGAGTCCTCGTGTTTTAGCAATATCGTTTAACTCTCTGATATTTTTACCAGATAAGTCTTCTGATGATAAAAATTCAAGTTCTTCAGGTTTCCCTTCTATACCTAATTCATCCTGGGATAATCTTTTACTTTTTTCTACTAATTCAATATCAAGTTCAAGTTTCTTTTTATCATCATGTTGTTGTAATTCCTTATCTTTAGCTGTGATTTCTTTAATCTCAGCGTTTTTACATTTTTTATTTTGCTATTAAGAATACATATTATGCATAAGTACTGAATAATAGGACATATGTGCCCTGTTTTTTACCTATGTTTATATGCTACAATAAAAATAAAGGAAAGTGCAGGGGATTTAAATGAAGAAATTATTTATAGTAGTGATTGGTATATTTTGTGTGATTCTACTTAATAATCAAGTTGTTTATGCAAAATCAAATAGTCATATTGAATATGTGACAGAAACTTATTATGAATCATTTTTCAATAATGATGGTCAAACAATAAAAAATGAAATTGGAGAAAAAGAAGCTAAAGAAAAAATACAAATTAAACAAAAATACAAAAATTTAAAGAATGAATACAAAAAATATTTAAATGATGAATTGACTTTAGATGATGAGAATCAACTAGTTGATGAATTGAATGAAACAATCTCAATTTTATCCGCAATAGGTGAACATTTATCAATTGAAGATGATGGTGGTGGAGGCAGCTCAACGTTGACATTTAATCCAGTTGAAGGATCTGAAAATGTCACAGTTGCACATATTGATGAAGCATATGCCACTGTTATGGCATATTCAGAATTTCTAGATGATATTGATTAAACCAAATTAACTCTTTATGTACAATTTGATACAAATGAAGATGAAGGAATGAATATAGTTAGTACACTTGAGTGGTTTTCAGAACCTAATGAACAATATTTAGATTATATGGCTATAGGATACCCAACTACAGTGATGCCTGATTATTCAACTGTTGAATTAAAAACAGAGGTAATATATGATATACCCGGTGATACAACTAAACGCCAGTATGATAGTAATATTACTTATAGTGAAGCATTATCGGATGGTGTTATATTTGATGATACAAACGGACTGATTTGGAGCGTATATCCATATATCTCATATTCAAATTATGGAGTTTATCCTTTAGAAACCGCTGTAAAGACTCATGTTTATGACGAAAATAATGTAGCTGTTTCAGATGTACACATACAAAGTTTTAAATTCATAATGTCAGTTCAAATGGTACCTTATGATACAAATAATGTGTATTCGGATAATAATATGATTATTTGGACTGATTACAGACATATGGAGTTTCATATAACTTTTGGAGCTTCAGGAACTGTTAGAGTTTATTTAATCGGATCAAATCCACAAGCTTTCTTAACAATTGATATATCATTTCAACTACGAGATGATATGGAAAGGTTAATAAAGATTCAATTAATTTTTGATAATTAAGAATAGAAGGTAAATAATGAAAAATCAATTAATATTCGCTTTAGAAATTTTTATGTTTATAATATTTATTGTCAGTTTAATATCAATACCATTTGTACCTTTAAGTGGAAACATTGTTTCTACTGAAACTCTTTTGTCGCAGTTGGTTAAGGTTATAAAATATGGATTTATTTCTACATGTGCCGGTATATTTATAATTATTTTAGAATTGCTAAAAAAATCAAAAAATAAAACAGATTAAAACAAATAATTAACAATAAAGAAATATATAGTGACTAGTTTGCGAAACAAGTTTCAATATATATAATAAAATATGTACACAATGAAAAAGACATATTAGAAATAAATCTAGTATGTCTTTTTTAATATACTAAAAACAAATTCAAAGAGCTCGTAACTATGCAGTATAGAATTAAATCTCTTAAGTTTTTTTATGAATGTCTGTTCTAAAGGAACTAATTATCATGGAATGGCTTTTATTTTAAACTAAATTAAAAAACTTTTGTAAATATTTAGCAAGTCCTGCTTCATCATTAGTAACATCAGTGATTTGATAAGCAACTTCTTTAAGTTGTGGTACTCCATTTTTCATTGCAACTCCAAAGCTCATTTCCTTGATCATTTCCAAGTCATTAATACCATCACCAAATGCGATTGTATTTTTAGGATCAATATCAAAATAATTAATTAAATAATTAAGAGCTGATGCTTTTGATGTATGCTTTAAATAAACTTCATACATGACATTACCATTTTTATCAGTACCCCAACGTCTAAATGAAAGTGTTTCTGGATATTGAAATGTGATCCAAGATTCAAATTTATCAACGAAATCATGATTGATTAAAAATATCATACCATTGGGTTCAACATCTAAATCAGTGAATTCACATTCAATTAACTTTCCACTACTTAAGCCAACAAAATAAGTTTCAAGCTCTTTATTGTATTTATATGCATATACTGTTTTTTCAATTGAAAAGAATGCAGATTCTATATGGTCTTTAGAGTATTCAAATAAAGTCTTCATTACCTTAATTGGAATATAGGTTCTCTGTTTTGCAAATTCAATATGTCCTGGGTGATCAATGGAAGCACCATTGTCAGTGATGATTGGATTATCTATACCAATTTCATTATAAATATGTAGACATCCACCAAGAGGACGACCGGTTGCAATCACAACTTTATGTCCTAGATCAGAGACTTTTCTTAAAGTTTCTATGGTGATTGGATCTAATTTTCCTTGTTCATTCAGCAATGTTCCATCTATGTCACATGCAATTAAATATTTTTTCATAACTCCACCTCTTACTTATATATTATCTCACAAAGTGAAAAGTTTTCATAGTATTTACATGCAAAGATTTTGTATATTTTTTATGTGATATTTTCTTATAAAATATTACATGCTTTATGTTATATCATTACCATGATATAATAACTATTAGGAGCTGATCTCATGTTAGTTTTATTAGATATAGGACCATTTAGTCTTGATTTTGGTATTTTAATCAGTTTTATACTAGGCACAAGTTTCGGATTACTTTTGTTTTTTTTACTATACATTTATGCAATGATTAGAGGGCTTAACAAAAATTCTAAGTTTAGAAGTGCTGATGAGACTGACATTGATGAAGAAGAAATCAAATGGCTAATCAAAGATGCTCAAGAACAATTTAAAAATAAAGACTTAAGAACACAAAATGGTATGTATAATCACTTATCACATATCTTACAAGAACTATCTGTTGATATTTCTAAAAAGTTTTATCCAAATTCAAAATATCCATATCTAGAATTAACCATAGATGAATCACTTAAATTAAATCACTATATAACAGATCGATTAGATGAGTTATTAAAAGGTAAGATACTTGCTTTGACACGTGGGTTTACCTATTCAAGAATTAGAGAAATGACTGAACTAAAAACAAAAGTTGATCAATCGGTCATTGGAAAAGCTGCTAAACAATATTCAACATTTTCTAAAGCTGCAATGGCAACGCTTAATGCAGTAAACCCAGTGTATTGGGTAAGAAAATTCACAAAAGATGTCATGTTAAATATTGTTGTCGTAAGAATTGGATTAGCACTTATTGCAATTACAGGTGAAGAAACCTATAAGATTTATAGCAAGAAAGTATTTAATATCGAAAAGACCATTGATACAGGTATCGAAGATTTATATGAAATGATTAAAGATGATGTCAAAAAGGACGGTGAATCCTCTTGAGAAAAAGAAAACAAGTAGAAACATTAGAATTACCAAAACCAGTTTTCTCAATTTATCAATTTCCAAAATATGAAGGTATTCGTGGTAAAAAGAAATACGAATCTTCTCATTTTGTTTCGCCTATTTTTGGTACCAAAGTCAAAGATATCGTAACAGTACCATTTCAAGTAAAAACATTAGGAGATACGACTAAACGTTTTGATGCGTTTAGAACTAAACCAAAGATGAATGGTAAGGAAGCTGTAGAAAAATACGGGACCAAATATTACGAATTCACTAATATTGTTACACAAAATACGAGAGAAGAGTATTTTGGAAAATCAACATATGAGACCTCACCTCAAATTGGTAAAAAAGAAGAAGAAAAACCTAAAATCAAGCCAATTAGCAAAAACTATAAAGAGTTTGAAGAACCTAAAGATAAACCAGTACTACCAGCTTTTGAAGCTAAACAAAAGTTTGTTGAATTAGAACCTGAAGTATGTGAAGAAGACTTTGAAGATGAAGTCATTGAACCTAAGGTTGAACAAAGTTTTGAACCACAATTTGAAACATTTAGAAGACCTGATCAAAATGAAGATGAAGAAAAACCTAAGCTTGTGGTATCATCTGATTTTGGAAGCACACCTAAACCACTTGAGGAAAAACCTAAAGTCGAACAAAAAAGAACAGTTTTAGAGCCAGAAATGAAAGCATATGTCTATCCAGATATTTCCATATTTTCAAGAAAAGAAAGAGATTTGAATGAACAACCACAATGGTTATTAGACCAAATAGATGCGATTAATGCAACACTTCAAGAGTTTGGTATTGAAGGTCAAGTGAATTCAAGTAAAAAAGGACCTACTGTTACCAGATATGAAATTGCTTTAGAGCCAGGTGTTAATGTTAAACGTATCTCAAATATTTCTGATAATTTAATGATGAGTTTAGCATCAAAATCTATTCGTATTGAAGCGCCAATTCCAGGTAAACCATATGTTGGACTTGAAGTGCCTAACGTTCAAACTGAAATTGTTGCATATGGTAATGTTGTTGCAAATCCTAATTTTTTAGGAGATAAAGAACACCCACTTAAGGTTGCACTTGGTGTCGATATTGATGGTGAAGATATTTTTGTTGATATTGCATCAATGCCTCATGGTCTTATTGCAGGTGCTACAAACAGTGGAAAGAGTGTATGTGTCAATACAATCTTAGTCAGTTTATTATTAAAAAATTCTCCAGAAGATTTAAAATTAATCTTAATTGACCCTAAGATGGTTGAACTTACACCATATAATGATTTACCACATTTAGTGACACCTGTTATCACGGATGCAAAAATGGCTGCTCAAGCTTTAGGTTGGGCTGTATCAGAAATGGAAAAACGATATCAAATGTTTGCAAGAAGCAGATCAAGAGATATCAAGTCATATAATCATAATATTAAACGTGGTTTAGTTGATGATAAGAAAATGCCTTATATCGTTATCATTATTGATGAGTTAGCAGACTTAATGATGGTTTCACCTCATGAGGTTGAAGACTCTATTCAAAGAATCACGCAAAAAGCAAGAGCAGCTGGTATTCACTTATTGGTTGCCACTCAAAGACCAACGACAGATGTTGTTAAAGGAACGATTAAATCAAATATTCCTGCAAGAATCGCATTTAAAGTTGCGTCGTTTGTCGATTCAACAACGATTTTAGATGGTGCAGGAGCAGAAACATTATTAGGTAAAGGTGATATGCTTCTTAAAAAAGACGATAGAGCCCATCGTTTACAAGGTGCTTATATCAAAGATGATGAAATCTATGATGTTACTGATTTCATCAGAGCCCATCAAAAACCAGATTACATTTTTGAACATGAAGCATTAAGACAACAAGTTGAAATGAATGAAGTTGCATCAGATGATTTATTTGAACCAGTTGCATATTTTGTTGTAGAAAATCAAAATGCATCGATTAATAGTATCCAAAAACAATTTGAAATTGGATTTAATCGTGCACAAAAAATTGTAGAAATGCTTGAGTATTATCAAATTGTTTCACAAAGCCAAGGAACAAAAGCACGTGAAGTGCTTGTCACCTTATCTGAACTTGATGATATTATAGGACATTAATTTATTTAAAAAAGAAGGATGATTCGCATGAAAAAACACCATTTGTATCTATACTTAACATTAAGTATTATCATGATGATTGGAGCAATCGTTCTTTTTGTTTTTGATCAAAGCCCGATGTATTATAGTTGGCCGCTTAAGTTATTTACACTAGCATCTTTTGTTGCAGTGATTTCATTGGTTATTGGTATCCTATATTTGAATAAAAAAAGTGAACCTAATGAGCATGCACTAAATACAATTGAATGGTTTAGATTTTTAAGCATGTCACTCATGATTATCCTCATTGTATTTATGTATTTTATTTCTTCAGCAACTGTATTTCAAAATTCTATGAATCCAACGCTTGAAAACAGTGATGTTGTTTTAATTTATCATTATACGTATACTCCAAAAAGAGGAGATATTATCATTATTGATGTGCATCAAGAAAATTATCCTAATCATAGCGGAGAACCTGAATATTATGTAAAAAGAGTTTATGGATGTCCAGGAGATACTGTGACTTTTCAATATGTAAGTCAAAATGCTTATAAGATTTTAATTAATGGAGAAATTGTTACAAATGAGTATGGAGAAGAATACTATGCTGAAGTCAATACTAACATGGTCCAAATGGTAAATCCAAGCTATAGTGAAAAAGATGTTATTGAAGAAGCATTAGACGAAAATCATCAAATCAAAGAAGGTAGATATTTAGTCTTTGGTGATAATCAAGATAATTCTGTTGATTCAAGAGATTTAGGTGGTATTTATAAAGAAGACATTGTAGGAAAAGTGATTTTTAGATTATCACCATTTGGAGGGATATCATGAGTGAACAAAAAGATAAACAAATTCAGTGGTATCCAGGACATATGTTTAAATCGATTAGAGAGATTAAAGAAAAAGTCTCTTTAATGGATATGGTGATGATTTTATTAGATGCTAGACTTCCACTCTCATCAATGAATCCAGAAATCATCAAGGTTGTTAAACATAAACCAGTATTAATCCTATTGAATAAAATGGATTTAGCAGATCCTAAAGTTTTGTCTCAATTTATTACATATTTTCAAGATCAAGGATTTTACACATTAGCTATTGATGCTAATGGTAAAAAAAATGTGAATAAAATATATTCAACTTGTATTGATATTTTAAATGAAAAACATCAAAGACAAATGAATAAAGGTTTAAAAACAAGAGCAATTAGAACAATGATATTAGGCATTCCTAATGTTGGTAAATCGACATTAATTAATGCACTTGCTAATAAAAAAGCAACGAGAACTGGAAATACACCAGGGGTGACTAAAGCACAACAATGGATTAAATTATCAGGCGAGTTTGAACTACTTGATACACCAGGTGTTTTATGGCCAAAGTTTGATGATATGAAAGTCGCATATCACTTAGCGATTACAGGGGCAATTAAAGACCATATTTTACCACTTGATGATGTTTGCCAATATGCACTTAATTTTTTGAAAGAAAATTATCTAAAACAACTTGAATCAAGATATCAAATCACAAAAGAAATGAGTTATGTCGAGATGCTTGATCAAATTGGAAAAGTCAGAGGTGCACTTCTTAAAGGTCATGAGATCGATTATGATCGTGTATATCAAATCATTTTAACAGACATTAGAGGACGTCAATTAGGAGGGCTTTCTTTTGATAGACTATAATTTATACGAATATGAAGAAAAACTTTATAAATTAGGCGTTAAATACATTGCTGGTATTGATGAAGCAGGTAGAGGACCACTCGCTGGACCTGTGGTTGCTGCTGCAGTGATTTTAAAACCCGGTGCTAAACTAGATTTAGTTGATGATAGCAAAAAACTAAGCGAAGCACAAAGAGAAAAAGCACTCATTCAAATTAAAGAACATGCCTTAGCGATTGGCATTGGTATGTGTTCTGTCCAAGAAATTGATCAAATTAATATTTATCGAGCTGCAAGAGAAGCAATGATTTCTGCAGTTAAGCAATTAAAAATTAAACCGGAGTTTTTATTAATAGATGCTATGCCGATTGAGATGGACATACCATCTGAGTCTATTATTAAAGGTGATCAAAAAAGTGTGAGTATAGCAGCTGCATCTATTGTCGCAAAAACAACAAGAGATATGTATATGATGGAAATGGATAAATTATTTCCAGAATTTGAATTTAGCAAACATAAAGGATATGGAACAAAACTTCATATTGAAAAATTAAATCAATTTGGATATACACCAATCCACAGAAAAACATATGAACCTATTAAAACCATGATTAAAGAAGGTAAAAAGCCTTATGAGAAAACTCTTTGAGCTAGATAAGAAAAATTACACCAATAATGATCAAATAATTAATCGTATTGCAGTAAGAGCAATCATCTATGAAAAACCTTTTCTATATATGGTACAGTCTAAAAAATTCCAAGAGTATAAATTTCCTGGAGGAGGACAAAACCCAGGTGAATCTTTAATTGATACATTAAAAAGAGAAACATTAGAAGAATCAGGCATTAAAATTCAAGATAACATGACTTTATATGGTTATGTTATAGAAAAAAGAAAGTCATTTCACGAAAAAGATACTGTTTTTCATATGACATCATATTATTATTTATGTCAATTAAAAGAACAAAGTACGTATAGACATTTAGATCCATATGAAATTGAATTTGGTTATGACATTCATAAAGTACATATTGATGATGCAATCAAACAAAATGAACAACTCATATTAAAAGATATTTCTCAATACTCATGGGTCACACGAGAATTACAAGTCTTAAAAATGATCAAGGATGAATTATAATTGATTCATCTTTTTTTATGGAAGTATTTATGTGAACTTTCCCATAAAATAAAATGAACAAAAAAATATATATTATATAAATATATATAGAAAGAATCAAAACTTTTTTACTTGACTTATCAATGATTGTTACTATAATAGATATGGAAATGGAGTGTTTACATGAAAGAAAAACTAATCATTGTGGAATCACCATCTAAATCAAAAACAATCCAATCTTACCTTGGAGGTAACACAACTGTATTATCATCTAAAGGACATATTAGAGATTTAGCGATTTCTGGTAAAGACGGATTGGGTATAGATATAGAAAATGATTTTCAACCATCTTATGTACCGATTAAAGGTAAAGCACAAGTTATTAAAGAATTAAAAAATGCAGCTAAAGATAAAGATGTATTAATTGCAACCGACCCCGATAGAGAAGGTGAAGCAATCGGCTGGCATTTGGCACAAGTCTTAGGATTAGACACCAATGACAAAAATCGTATCATCTTTAGAGAAATCACAAAACAAGCTGTGACTGAAGCATTAGAACATCCAAGAAAAATTGATCAAGATTTGGTAAACTCACAAGAAGCTAGAAGAATACTAGATCGTATTATTGGATTTAAATTATCAAAATTATTACAATCAAAGATCAAATCTAAATCTGCAGGTCGTGTGCAATCAGTTGCACTTAAACTCATTGTTGATTTAGAGAAACAAATCGAAGCATTCATTCCTGAGACATATTATGAATTAGATGCTAAATTTTCAAAATTTAAGGCAGACTATATCATTCCAAGTAAAACTAGAATTGGCTTGGAACAAGCAACAAAGGTTAAAGAAGAATCAATCAATCCATTTATAGTAAAATCAGTGGAAGTTAAAGATTCTATTCGTAATGCGAGAGCACCATTTATCACATCAACACTTCAACAAGATGCAATCAATTATTTATATATGAGTGCAACCAAAGCGATGAGAGTTGCACAAGAATTATATGAAGGTATTGAAATCCACGGTGAAATGATGGGTTTGATCACATATATGCGTACAGATTCTACAAGACTTGCAGAACCATTTGTTAATGATGCTAAGCATTATATAGAAAACACATATGGAAAAGCTTATGTGGGTAAATACAAGGTTACTACAAGTGAGAATGCTCAAGATGCGCATGAAGCAATTAGACCAACAAGTTTACAAAACACACCAGAGGAAATGGAACCTTATTTATCAAAAGATGAATATAAACTCTATAAGAGAATTTATGAGAGAACAGTCGCATCACTTATGGCACCTGCAGTCTATGAAGCGACCAAAGTTGTATTAGAAAGTCATGGACATGCTTATTTGGCTGAAGGACTCACATTGACATTTGATGGTCATTATAAAGCATTTAATGATCAAATGCCAAAAGAGAAGAAACTACCTCATTTAGAAGTTGGACATGAGATTAATGCTCACGAGATCGAACTCTTTGAGAAACAGACAACACCACCAGCAAGATATAGTGAAGCATCACTGATCAAAGAGATGGAATCTTTAGGTATTGGTAGACCATCAACGTATGCACAAACCATTCAAACGATTAAAGCTAGAGATTATGTTAAACTTGAATCAAAAAGATTTGTTCCAACTGAACAAGGTAAACTTACATCTGAACAATTAGATTTATTCTTTAATAAGATTATCAATGTTGAATATACATCAAGAATGGAAAAAGCATTAGATGAAATATCAGATAATCATACATCAGGTGTTAAGATTGTCAGTGACTTTTATCACAGTTTTATCCCTATGGTAAATCATGCGCAAAAAGACATGAAGAAAATTGAACCAAAGATGACCGATGAATTATGTCCAGTTTGTGGAAAGCCTTTAGTAGTGAGAACTTCCAAGTATGGTGAATTTCATGCATGCAGTGGATTTCCTAAATGTAGATACATTAAAAAGGACTAGATTGCTGTAAATTATGTTAAAGATTATATGTCTTTACATTTTGATTTAAAAGTGTTAATATAATTATGCATCCATAAAATTAGGATGTTACTTATCCCCTATTTAGTGTACGAAAGTACACAAAAAATCCCCTTAATTGACCCCTCGACATTTTGTTGAGGGGTCGCTTTTTTTAACACTTTTTAAGATATATATGTTATAATATCTTATGGAAAACGGAGGCGTATTTCATGAAGACATTTAAAGGAAAACCTATCACATTATTAGGAGAAGCTAAGAAGATTGGCGATGTAGCTCCTGAGTTTCATGTGATTAATAACAAATTAGAAGAAGCAAAATTATCAGATTATAAATCTAGATATATCATTTTAAATGTTGTCCCTTCACTTGACACAACTGTCTGTGATAGACAAACAAGAACAGTTAATAAAGAATTAACTGAAAGAGATGATGTGACAGTTTTAACAATTAGCAATGATTTACCATTTGCTCAAGCAAGATGGTGTGGTAATGCTGATTTGCCAAATGTGATTGCATTAAGTGATCATGTTGACTTAGATTTTGCAAACAAGTATGGAACAAACATTAAAGAATTGAGATTACAGGCAAGATCAATCTTCGTTTTAGATAAAGATAGAAAGATTATTTATCTAGAATATGTTGAAGAAATGTCAAATCATCTTAATTATGATCAATTGATTGAATTTGTCAAACAATTACCGAAAGACTAACTTTCGGTTTTCTTTTTGATTATGTTATAATAAGTATAAGTTTGAGGTGATTAAATGGGGTTATTTCAACGTTTGTTTTCTAAACAAAAAAAGAACGATAAATACCAATTAGGTTTACATAAAACTAAACAAAACTTTTCAACAATCAAAGCGATTTTAGATCAATCTAAACAAATCGATGATGATCTTTTTGATGCATTAGAAGATATCTTTATTCAAGCAGATATAGGTGTTGATACTGTTGTTTACTTTATTGACAAACTAAGAAGTGATGTAAAAACTAAAGGCATAAGTGATCCTAAGATGTTAACAGAAATGATTGTTGACGGTCTTTTTGAGATTTATCTTCAAGGTGAGCTTGTCCAAACTGAATTAAAATATGATGACAATGAACTCAATGTTTATTTATTTGTTGGTGTCAATGGTGTAGGTAAAACAACTACCATTGGAAAACTTGCTGATCAACTAAAAAAGCAAGGTAAAAAAGTTATGTTGGTTGCTGCAGATACATTTAGAGCTGGCGCGATAGATCAACTTAAAGTATGGGGACAAAGAAGTGGATGCTATGTATTTTCTAAACCTGAAGGGTCTGACCCATCAAGTGTCATTTATGATGCATTAGAACTTGCAAAAAAAGAAGCATATGATGTTGTCTTATGTGATACTGCAGGTCGATTACAAACAAAAGTGAATCTCATGAAAGAATTAGAGAAAATGCATCGTGTGATTCAAAAGACATGTCCCAATGCACCACAAGAAACATTATTAGTCATTGATGCGACAACCGGACAAAATGGAATGAGACAAGCAGAAGTATTTAAAGAAGCTACTGATGTTACAGGTGTTATATTAACGAAGTTAGATGGTACTGCCAAAGGTGGTATTGTATTAGCTATTAGACATTTATATGGTGTACCTATTAAATATGTTGGTCTTGGAGAAAAGATTGAAGATTTAGTCTATTTTGATATTGAGCAATATATTTATGACTTATTTAGTGATTTCTTTTAAAAAGGAGAAAACATGGAAACATTTGAAAAAAAAGAATATTTGAATCAACTCTTTGATAAATATCAATCTTTATTAACAGATAAGCAAATATCATATTTTACTTATTATTTTCATGATGATTATTCACTACAAGAAATCGCAGAAATTTATCAAGTCAGTCGAAATGCAGTTTTTGATTTATTAAAAAAAGTTGAAAATCATTTGTTTGAATATGAAGAAAAACTTCATTTGCTTAAACTACAACAAGAAAGACAACAAGTGATCAATACAATTAAAGAAACAAAAGATTTAAGTTTATTAGATGAGATAGGAAAGTTGGATGAGTAATGGCTGAAACAAGTTTAAGTTCACGTTTACAAATGGCAATGCGTCGTATGACAGGACGTGGATCATTAAATGAAAATGATATAGATGAAATGATGCGCGAAGTCAGACTATCGCTTCTTGAAGCCGATGTCAATTTTCGTGTTGTTAAAGAATTTATCGCTCATGTTAAAGAACAAGCAATAGGCGAAAAAATATTAAAAGGTTTAAATCCTGGGCAACAAGTCGTTAAAATTGTTCATGAAGAATTAAAAAGAGTCATGGGTAATGAGGCAGAAGACCTTAAATTTAATTCATCAGGTATCACTTCAATTATGACCATAGGTCTTCAAGGATCTGGGAAAACAACTGCAATTGGGAAGTTAGCTGTATTTATTAGAAAAGCGCAAAACAAAAAAGTGCTTTTGATTGCTGCTGACGTTTATCGTCCAGCTGCGATTGAACAGTTAAAAACGATTGGTAAACAAATTGATGTTGAAGTTTATGAAGAAGGATTAATTGATGCAAGAAAAATCGTTAAAAACGGTTTAAAATATGCTAAAGAAAATGCATTTGATGTGGTCATCATCGATACAGCAGGACGTTTACACATCGACGAGAAGATGATGCAAGAGTTAGTTGATGTTAAAGCAATTGCTGAACCTAAAGAAATCTTATTAACAGTAGATGCAATGACAGGGCAAGATGCAGCTAATATCGCAAAAAGTTTCCATGATCAATTACAAGCAACTGGAGCCATCTTAACTAAATTAGATGGTGATACAAGAGGTGGGGCTGCACTATCCATTAGAGAAGTCTCAGGTATACCAATCAAATTTTCATCATCTGGAGAAAAAATGGATAGTTTTGAAGTATTCCATCCAGAGCGTATGGCATCTCGTATTTTAGGTATGGGAGATGTGCTTACTTTAATTGAGAAAGCAACTGATGCAATAGATGAAGATGAAGCACAAAACATGATGGAAAAAATGATGAATAATACGTTTAATTATAATGATTTTATGAAACAGTTTAAAATGATTAAACGTATGGGTTCAATGTCAAAAATATTAGGGTTTATTCCAGGTATGGGAAATTTAAAAAATGCAGCATCTCAAGTTGATGATAAACAGTTTGATAAGATGAGTGTCATCATTTTATCGATGACAGAAGCTGAAAGAAAAAATCCTGAACTTATTGAGAAGTCTAGCAGACGCAGACAAAGAATCGCATCTGGATCAGGCGTGCAGGTAGCAGATGTAAATCGCTTAAGACAGGCATTTGAAACACAAACGAAAATGATGAGACAAATGTCAAATATGGATGAAAGACAGATGGAACAACTCTCTAAAAATCCAGCACAAGCATTCCAACCAAAGACAAAAAAAGGCAAAGGAAAACACAAGGGTCAATTTAGGATTCGTTGATCCTTTTTCATTAGGTTATCCACAATTATTGTGGACAAGTTTGTTTATCATACATGATAAAATATAAAAAAGGAGACTCTATATGAAAAAAATTACATTAATTGATGGCAATTCAATCATGTTTAGAGCGTATTACGCAACTGCATATCCAGGAGCAAAAATCATGCAATCGTCTAAAGGTGTTTATACGAATGCTTTATTTGCATTTGTGGGTATGTTTGAAAAAATCGTGACAAATGAAACCACTGATGTGTTGGTTGCTTTTGATACAAAAGAACCAACTAAGCGTCATTTAAAATATGATCAATACAAAGCAGGTCGTGTTAAAATGCCTGAAGAACTTGGTCAACAAATACCCATGATTTATGAATATATTCAATTATCGGGTGTTAAATTATACTTTAAACCTGGATATGAAGCTGATGATATTATTGGAACGCTTGCTAAACAAGCAAGTAAAAAAGGATATCAAGTCGATATTTTTTCATCAGATCGAGATTTATTACAATTAGTCGATGATAACATTACTGTAAATCTTCTCAAAAAAGGGATGCAAGAAGTTGAAAGTGTTACACCACAAAAGATGATTGAGAAGTATGAATTAACGCATCATCAGTTTGTTGATTTAAAAGCTTTGATGGGTGATGCATCTGATAATATTCCTGGTGTACCAGGCGTAGGTGAAAAAACAGGTATTAAGTTACTTCAAGAATATGAAACATTAGAAAATATTTATGTTCATGCTGATGAAATTAAAGGAAAACTTGGCGAACGCATTAGAGAACATAAAGACTCAGCTTTTATGAGCCAAGATTTAGCAACCATTGATATTTGTGCAGATATTGAAATTGATGCTGATCATATTGTCAAACATGATCCTGATCAACAGGCACTCATCAAATTTTTTCAAAATTATGATCTTCATGTATTTGTTAAGAAAATGGATCAACCTGTGGTTATTGAATCATGGGATGCTATTGAAATCACAAATGATCAAGCATTAAAGAAAATATTGAAACCACAAATGGCACTTCACTTTGAGTTTAGTGATTATAATTATCACAAAGCTGAATTGTGGGGGATAGGATTATCAGATGGTAAAAACCATTATTTCCTAGATCCATTATATGCATTAAGTTCAAGGGCATTTGATGATTATTTATTAGATCCTAATATGGAAAAGTTTGTCTATGATTATAAAGCCATTAAAGTGTTTTTAATGTGGCAATTAAAAGAGATTGAGCATGTTTCATTTGATTTATTGATTGCTGCATATTTAATTGATTCTCATCTTGGAAAAGAAGAATTCAAACGTATTGTTGCTGCATTTGATTATGAAGATATGCAATATGATGAACAGGTTTATGGAAAAGGTGCTAAAAAAGGATTACCATTAAAAGAATTCTATTTAAAACATGTAGCATCTAAAGCAAAAGCAACTTATCTCTTAAGAGAAAAAATGATTCAAGATTTGAAATCACAAGAGCAATTAGATTTGTTTTTAAATATTGAACTACCATTATCTGAAGTACTTGCAGAAATGGAGTATGAAGGTCTACTCGTTGACCAAGATGAATTGGAAAAACAAGCTCTTGGTCTAGATCAAAGAATTATTGAAATTGAAAAAGCAATTATTACTCATGCTGGTGAAAATTTTACCGTTTCCTCTCCAAAACAATTAGGAGAAATTCTTTTTGAAAAATTAGGATTGCCTAATGGAAAAAAAACAAAAACAGGATATTCAACCAATGCAGAAGTTTTAAATGGATTAGTAGATAAACATCCAATTGTTCCACTTATTTTAGAATATCGACAACTTACAAAACTTAATTCGACCTATATTGTTGGTATTAGACAAAATTTATTTGATGATGGCAAAGTTCATACCATTTATAATCAAGCACTTACGACAACTGGTAGACTATCATCACTTGATCCTAATTTACAAAATATTCCTATTAGAACTTTAGAAGGAAGAGAAATCAGAAAACTCTTTATTCCTAAGGGTGATATGTATTTTCTTGGAGCTGACTACTCACAAATTGAATTACGAGTATTAGCAGATGTTGCAAATGTCAAAAAATTAATCGAAGCATTTAATGCACATGAAGATATTCATACAAAAACAGCTCAAGCTATCTTTAATAAAGAAGAAGTAGATTCAGAAATGAGAAGAGCAGCAAAAGCTGTAAATTTTGGAATCATTTACGGTATCGGTGCTTGGAGCTTATCTGAAGATATCAAAGTGACACCAAAGGAAGCACAAAAATTTATTGATGAATATTTAAATCTATATCCTGAAATTAAAACATACATGGAAGATATTGTTAAGTTTGCTAAAGAACACGATTATGTCGAAACAATTATGCATCGTAGAAGATATATTCCTGAATTAAAATCATCTGTATTTATGCAAAGAGCATTTGGAGAGAGAACTGCACTTAATGCCCCAATTCAAGGTAGTGCTGCAGATATCTTAAAGAAAGCCATGATTGATTTATATCATTATTTAAAAGCACATAAAAAACAAAGTAAGATTTTACTACAAGTTCACGATGAGCTCATCTTACAAGTACCAGAACATGAATTAGAAGAAATGAAAGTGCTCGTACCTAAAATGATGGCTGATGCAGTTTCCCTAAAAGTTAAATTGGAAACTTCATGTGATGTGGGTAAAAACTGGTTTGAACTGAAATAGGTGACTTATGCCGGAACTTCCAGAAGTAGAAACTGTTAGAAGAACACTAGAAAAATTGATATTAAATGAACCCATCTTAGATATCTCATATGATTATGAACCTATGATTAAAATGAATGCGAAAGATTTTGTAAAAAAAGTCAAAGGGCAAACCATTCATAGCATCGAACGTTATGGTAAATATCTAGTCTTTATTTTAGATGATGATGCGATGCTCATGCATATGAGAATGGAAGGAAAATTTTATATCAAGTCCTTTGATCAAGAAAAATCTGTTTATGAACATGTGATCTTTAGACTAAGTGATAAAGAATTAAGATATCACGATACCAGAAAATTTGGAACTATCCATTTAGTATCGTTAAACAGCTATAAGAGCACATATCCACTTAAAGATTTAGGAAGTGAACCTAAAGATTTAGATCCACTTGTTTTATATCAAAAGATTCATCATAGAACTACACCAATAAAGGTTAGTTTATTAGACCAACATATCATTTCTGGTCTAGGAAATATCTATGTTGATGAAACATTATTTTTAAGTAAAATCAATCCCCAAAGACCCTCAAATAAAATCACTAAACAAGAAGCGAAATCTCTTGTTGAAAGTGCAACTAAGGTTTTAGATAAAGCCGTTTTACTAGGTGGGTCAACGATTAGATCTTATACATCATCGCTTGGGGTTCATGGACGATTTCAAAATGAACTTAACGTCCATACAAAAGTTGGTGAACCTTGTCCAATATGTGGACAAACCATTATAAAAACCAAAGTAGGAGGTAGAGGAACTTATGTCTGTCCAAGTTGTCAAAAATAAAATGATTGGACTCACAGGTGGCATTGCATCAGGCAAATCCACTGTTTCTTCATACCTTCAAAAAAAAGGATTTCAAGTGATTGATTCTGACTTAATTGTTCATGAGTTATGGAAGACAAATGAATCCATGAAAAATAAAGTCATCTCAACATTTGAATTAAATAAAGATGAAGATATTATTGAGTCACTTAAAACGTTTGTCTTTAAAGATAAAAAAGCACTAGAACAATTAAATCAAATTGTTCATCCTTTTGTCTTTAACGCTATAGATGAAAAATTAAAAACGATGAAAGATGAAACTATTATCTTTATCGATATGCCACTATTATTTGAAGTGGGTTATCAAAGTGAAGTGGATGAAACATGGCTTGTTTATGTGCCTCAATCCATTCAGATAAAGCGTCTTATGAAAAGAGATCATATGTCATTTGTAGAAGCAGTGGAACGTATTGGATTACAAATGGACATTGAACAAAAAAAGATGACAGCAGATCATATATTAGATAACAGAAAGAGTATGCACCATCTACATCATCAAGTTGATGTGTTGCTTAAGGGGTATAAGCATGAAAAATAGTTCTACATTTGAATTACATATGCAATCAGATTTATCAACAAGCGATTTTAAAGTGCTTGCACTTTTATATCAACCACTATTAGGTATGCAATCCTATGCACTCTATACGACTTTTTATGAAATGTTGCATCAACCAAATGTCATGACATATACGCATCAAATTTTATTTGATTTACTCAATTTGAAACAAACCGATTTTTTAAAAATGAGATATCAATTAGAAGCACTCAATTTAATGGAATCATTTCAAAAAGATGATACATATATGTATTTACTAAAAGCACCACTTTCTGCAAAACAGTTTTTAACTGATACTGTATTTGGTAGTTATCTACAAAGTGAAATTGGTGAAAAGAATTTGAATTTATTAATTGAACTTTTCAAAAAAGAAGCACCTGATTTAAAGGTTTATCAAAACATAACAAAATCATTTGATGCCCTATATGAGTTTAAACAACTCAATTTATTAAAAGTTGATCATGAACTTGAAGGTAGAGTTCAAAATTCAGGTTCACATATCGCTTCCAAATTTGATTTTAATGGATTTGTTGAAGCATTACCTGACCGCTTAAAAACATCAACATTATTATCGAAAAAACTAAGAGATACCATTGAGAAAATTGCATTTGTATATCAATTTGATATAAGTGATATGGTAGAAATTTATCAAAAAGCAAGTCTGTCAAAACAAAATGTGAATTATCAAAGTTTAAACTTTAAAGCTAAACAACATTTTGAAGAACATCATCAAGTGTTAACCATTAAGGAAAAATCAAATTCAGAAGTTGACTTAATTGAAAAAGCAACCCCTCATGATATCATTTCTAAATTTGCAAAAGTTGATCAACAAGGTTTAGCATTGTCAACAGCTTTTCAACTTCTGGAGAGAAATCATGTTGAACCAGGTATCGTTAATGTCATCTTATTACTTGTTTTAAAACATAAAGATGGTATACTACCTCATATCAATTATTTAGAAAAAGTATTGAACGACTGGTTAAATAAAGGGATTATGACAACTGAGGATGCGATTGTTTATGCGTCTAAATTAGAAGATGCCTATGAACGTAAACAAAAAGAAAAGACAGTTAACAAAGCAGCTGAACCTGACTGGATGGACGATTATGTTAAACGTATTGCAGAAATGGAGGATTAAGTATGAATTTATCTGAAATGCGAAAAGCGATTGAAAACTTTGAAGAAACTAAATCATTAGATATTTTAGATGTCGATATTAATAAAGTTTATCAATACATTGTTTCTAAGCAAGAAAATCCCATTATAGATGGTTATGAAATCATGCTTAAAACAGATCCATACATTGAAATCTACTATAGACCAACTAAAGAAAAGGCAATTGAACTTAAAAAAATGCGTATGAGAGAACACTTGAAATTTTATGATAGTGAAGTCTATATCCAAGATGCATCACTTTCTGGATTTGATTGTTTCAATGAAGAGCGTGTAAGAGCTTTTGAAAAAGCTCAATACTTCCTTGATCATTATAGAACCAATCAATATGAACAAGGAATTTATATTCATGGTTCATATGGAACAGGTAAATCTTATTTGTTATCTGCAATTGCACAAGAACTTGCCGATCGTGGCATTACTGTGTTATTCGTATATATGCCTGATTTAACAAGAAGCTTAAAACAAGGTATGAACGAAGGTAATTTAGAAGAAAGAATTAATCGTTTAAAACAAGCAGATGTTTTAATGATGGATGATTTTGGTGGGGAAAATGTGAGTGCATGGTTTAGAGATGAAATCTTAATTCCAGTATTACAATATAGATTATCTGCTAAACTTCCTGTATTTATGTCAAGTAATTATACACATTTACAAATTCTTGATATGATGACATTGACTAAGGATGAAGCAGGAAGAAGTAAAGCAGGAAGACTCGTTCAACGACTAAAAGACTTAATGGTGTATATTAAGTTATCAGAAACACCATTTAAACAATAGTATACTATTGTATTTTATGAAATTGGTGTTATAATATTTAATGAAAACGATGAAGAGGACAACAAGTCATCACAAGAAGCGACGTAGGATGGTGTAAGCTACGATAGATGATTTTACTCCCTTGGAGTTCGCTATGAAAACATAGTGCGTATGCTTGCGTTAAAAGCTTAAGAGGGCTAGTATTTTACTAGAACTAAGGTGGTACCGCGATGATTCGTCCTTAGAGAAATCTTTGGACGATTTTTTTTATAAAAAAAGGAGATGAAAAATGATGATTAATATTATTTTTCCAGACGGAAGTCAAAAACAATTTAACAAGAATATTACACCACTTGAGATTGCTGAATCAATTTCAGTTAGTCTAGCAAAAAAAGCAGTTGCTGCAATTTTTGATGATCAGTATGTAGAACTAAATAGACCACTTGTAGGAGATGGGTCTTTAGCCATTTTAACAAAACAAGATCCTAGAGCATTAAATGTCATAAGACACTCAACGGCACACTTAATGGCACAAGCAATCACTAAATTATACCCAGGTGCTTGTTTTGGTGTGGGTCCATATATAGACGAAGGATTTTACTATGATGTCGATTTTGGTGATGTCAAAGTCAGTGATGAAGATTTAGCTAAAATTGAAAAAGAAATGAAGAAATTAGCTGAGCAATCTTTCGATATTAAACGTGAAGAAGTATCTTATGAAGAAGCTAAAGATATTTTTAAACAAGATCCTTATAAATTAGAAATCATTGAAGATTATAAAAATGATCAACTATCTGTTTATAGACAAGGTGATTTTGTTGACCTATGCCGTGGTGGTCATGTCCTTAACACTAAAGAGATTAAACATTTTAAATTATTAAGTCTTGCAGGTGCATATTGGCGTGGTAATTCAAATAACAAAATGCTCCAACGTATTTATGGAACAAGTTTCTTTGGTCAAAAAGAATTAGATGATTATTTAAAACTATTAGAAGAACGTAAAGAAAGAGATCATCGTAAATTAGGTAAAGAACTTGGTTTATTTTTCACTTCTAAAGAAGGTGGACAAGGATTACCTTTCTGGTTACCAAAAGGTGCAACCATTCGTCGTGTCATTGAAAGATATATTACGGATAAAGAAATCAGTTTAGGTTATCTTCATGTATATACACCTATTTTAGGAAGTAAAGATTTATATGTTACATCAGGACACTGGGATCATTATCAAGATTCTATGTTCCCACCTATGGACATGGGTGATGGTGAAATGTTAGTCCTTCGACCAATGAACTGTCCTCATCATATGCTTATCTACAAAAATGACGTGCATAGCTATAAAGAATTACCAATTCGAATTGCTGAATTAGGTATGATGCATCGTTATGAAAAATCAGGTGCACTCTCTGGACTTCAAAGAGTGAGAGAAATGACTTTAAATGATGCACATATTTTCGTTAAACCTGATCAAATTAAAGATGAATTCAAACGTACAGTTGCCCTAATGCTTGCAGTGTATGAAGATTTTAATATTACTGATTTTGCGTTTAGACTAAGCTATCGTGATAAAGAGGATAAAGAAAAGTATTTCCCAAATGACAACATGTGGAATAAGGCTGAAAAAATGCTTAAAGAAGCGATGGATGAACTAGGAATGCCTTACTTTGAAGCAATTGGAGAAGCTGCATTCTATGGACCTAAATTAGATGTTCAAGTCAAAACAGCACTAGGAAATGCAGAGACATTATCAACGATTCAATTAGACTTTTTATTACCTGAACGTTTTGAGTTAACTTATGTGGGTGAAGATGGTAAAAATGACCATCGTCCTGTTGTTATACATAGAGGTATCGTATCAACAATGGAACGTTTTGTTGCATACTTAACTGAAGAATACAAAGGTGTATTCCCATTTTGGTTAGCACCTACTCAACTTAGAATACTTCCTGTTCATAATGAGTATCATCAAGAATATGCACAAGAAGTATATCAAAACCTTTTAAAACAAGGATACAGGGTTGAAGTTGATTTTAGAGAAGAAAAATTAGGTTATAAGATTAGAGAAGTTCAAAGTCAAAAGATTCCTTATTCACTCGTTTTAGGTGATAAAGAAAAAGAAGAAGGACTTGTCACATATCGCGCTTATGGATCAAGTGAACAAATCACAGTGCCTTTTAAAACATTTGTTGAATTGATTGAAAAACAAAGAAAATAATTTATAATAATAATGTTGAATAATTAATAATAATATGATATAATAGAGTTGAAATTTGAACAAGATAAGTGATTAAAAAATCGTATTAAAGGCGATCAAACAGATAAAATTTTAACACAAAAGCCCTTAATAAAGGGCTTTTCTTGTTTTATGATGAAAGGGTGATTTTATGTTAGAAATCAAACATGTTTCAAAAAGTTATGACGCAAAGAAAAAAGCAGTTAATGATGTAAGTTTAATCATTGAAGATGGCGATATCTATGGATTTGTTGGACACAATGGTGCAGGGAAGACGACATTATTAAAGTCTATTGCAGGTATTCTTAATTTTGATGAGGGTGAAATCTTTGTCAATGGCGTTTCAGTTAAAGATCGTCCTATTGATGTTAAAAGACAAATCGCATATATTCCTGATAATCCTGATGTCTATGAAACACTTTCTGGTCTAAGTTATTTAAATTTTATGGCTGATGTGTTTTCAATCTCAACAGAAGAACGTCAGATAGATATTGAAAAATATGCAAAAATGTTTTCAATGCATGATGTATTAGGCCAACCAATCAGTTCATATTCACATGGGATGAAACAAAAAATAGTGATTATTGGTGCATTAATTCATAAACCAAAAGTATTGTTATTAGATGAACCATTTGTAGGTCTAGATCCACAAGCCAGTTATTTATTGAAAGAAGAGTTTAAATCTCTTTGTGATCATGGAACATCTATTTTCTTTTCAACACACGTTTTAGAAGTTGTTGAAAAGTTATGTAATAAAGTTGCGATTATTAAAAACGGTCAAATATTAGAAAGTGGTAAAACAGAAGACATTATTTCTAAACAATCACTTGAATCTGTATTTATGGAAATTGCGAGTGAATCATAATGTATTTAAAACTACTTAAAGTTTATTTAAAAGATTTTTCACTTGACCGTTTATTACAAATCAATGGTAAAAGAGGTAAAAAAATCGCATTAACACTTGTGCTTATATACGCGCTTATTGTTACCATTGGTGGTTTTGGATTCATGTTTTTTAGTTTAGCAGAAAAGTTAAATGAAGCTAATCAGATGCATATCATCATTAGTTTTGTTGCTGTTTATTCACTGATTATTCCGATCATGATGACTTTATTTAGAGCAAGTGGTACACTTTTTTTCTACAAAGATTATGAAATTGTAGCACCACTTCCTATTCCATCAAGAACTATCTTAGCTGCAAAACTCACCGTGATGATGATATGGATGTATATATCAAATCTTATTTTTATCATTCCGATTTTGTTCTCATATTTCTATTTTGCTGGTTTTGATTTTATTGCATTAATCATCTATATCGTTTTATCTATTGTTTTTCCAATGGTACCTATCCTTGTCATGTCTTTTATATCTCTTGCGATTGGATTTATTTCACAAAAATTTAATTTTGGTAAGATTTTACAAATCGTTTTACTATTTGCTGTATTGATTGGTATTATGTATCTCCAATTTAACATCAATGAAACGACTCAAAATCCACTTTCTGGTCAAATTGATATCATTGCAGGTATCGCTAAGTACTATCCACCGATTCGATGGTTTCAAGATGCGATTTATGCGCATGATTTACTTAGTTTATTATATGTAGTATCTTCACATTTGGCACTCTTTGTTTTATTTATTTTTGGTGTAAATAAAATTTCATCTAATATCAATCAAAGAGGCATGCAAAAACATATCACTAGAAAAGTTAGAATGACTAAAATAGAACAAGGGTCAGTTTTGAAGACACTTATTAGAAAAGAATTCGCTAAATTTTTTAGTATTCCAATCTATGTTTTAAATGCTGGATTTGGATTAGTGCTTTTAATCATATTATCAGTCGCATCGTTATTCACATCGGACTTAACAACCATTTTATCAACCCTAGATTTGATGAATATTGAACCTTTTGTTGCGATTTCTTTAATCATTGGTTTTGTTTTAGCACTTGCATATACACCAGCTATTTCTCTTTCATTAGAAGGGAAAAACTTATGGGTTATAAAGAGTTTACCAATTAAGGCTGAAACTGTGATGAAGTCAAAGATATATTTTAATATAATTTTATTTTATCCAGTGATTGCTTTAAGTATTTTCTTGTTTAGTTTTTCACTCTCAATATCATTTATACAAGTATTATTATTGTTTTTAGTCTCATTTACGATGCTTGTATTAATCTCTTAAGCAGATGCGATTATCAACCTTTATTTTCCAAAATTTAATTTTAAAAATGAAGTTGAAATCATTAAGCAAAGCCTAAGTGCAATCATTGGTATGCTTGCAGGTATGACAGTTGTTTTCATCAATGGTCTAATTTATTACTTTTTAATTAAACATATTTCAGCAGATCTCATCTTTTTACTCTTAAGTGTCATGAATATTTTACTCACCATACCTTTTTATGATATGATTAAAAAGAAGTCTGAAGCAATTTTTCAAAAGCTCTAATTAAAGGTGATTAAGTGATTATTAAAAGAGAAGAAACAATCATGAATATTTTATCGATTGCATTTGCAATACTCTCAATATTTCATTTTATTGTTTCATTGGGATATCAATCAATTCTTTCATGGATATTTTTAGTGGCTTCACTATTGATGTGCTATTTTATGTTTCAATATCAACATCCAAAATCCCATAGAAATATATTGATATTGATTATCGCTTATTATTTAGTACATTCAATGTTAACTTTAGAAAGTTTTGTTAGATATCCAATTCCATTTAATAACACATCACAAATTATATTTACGATTGGTCTAAATCTTGCATGGCTTGTGATTTATCTTTATGTGATGTATCACAAAGAAGATATGGATTCAACTTACGTGTTTTATATTGTCACAGTCGTTTTAATCATATTTAAGTCTTTTTCAAATTCGATTAGACTTGTTACATTTGTCAGAGGATATTTATCAGATCCACTTTCAGTGTTGCAGGGATTCCTACTGGTTGTGCTAACGATTTTGATGACTTTCATGATGTATATGATGTTTTTAATGTATTTAAATT
This sequence comes from Acholeplasmataceae bacterium, assembly GCA_963667565.1. Classification (GTDB taxonomy): domain Bacteria; phylum Bacillota_I; class Bacilli_A; order Acholeplasmatales; family Acholeplasmataceae; genus WOFB19. Next base: position 290,851 of record OY763415.1, read on the forward strand.
ATACCAATCAAAAACTTGATTTAAAGATAAACAAAAAGGTCTAAAATTAGACCTTTTTTTATTGTTGATTCATGTAATCTACAACTTCTTTTTGAGTTCTCATACTTAGTGCTTTATGTGCAGTTAATGTAAGTTCTGTGCTGTTTTTTAATGAGATTTTTGATTTGATATCAAGAAGCATATGAGGTGAACTTGATAATTCATTGACACCAAGTCCAAGTAAAATCATTGCTGCTTGGGGGTTACTTGCCATTTCTCCACAAACGCTTGTAGATATCCCTTGCTTATGACCAGCTGTTACAGTCATTTTAATCATGCGTAATATGGATGGATGATAAGGCTGATATAAATAGTCAAGTTTTTGATTTAGGCGATCAGTTGCAAGTGTATATTGAATTAAATCATTTGTTCCAATAGAGAAGAAGTCACAAACTTTTGCAAGTTCTTCAGCAATCATGACTGCAGAAGGAACTTCAATCATAATCCCTACTTGATATTTACCAACTTCATAACCATCTCTTAAAAGTGATGCTTCAATTTCTTTAGTCAGTGCTTTAGCTTCTAAAAACTCTTCTAATGTTGAAATCATCGGAAACATAATTTTTAAATGACCAAAGCGACTTGCTTTAAGTAATGCTGTTAATTGTGTTTTAAATAAATTCTTCTGATCAAGAAGTAATCTAATACCTCTAAACCCAAGTGCTGGATTACTTTCTAAATCATGTTTAAAGTAAGGAAGTGGTTTATCACCACCGATATCTAGTGTTCTAATGGTTACAGGTTTATCTTTAAATGCAAGTAAAATATCTTTATATGCTTCAAATTGTTCTTCTAATGTTGGCATTTTTATATGATCTAAAAATAGAAGTTCAGTTCTAAATAAACCAACACCATCACTTGATAAATCACTGATATATTTTAAGTCAACAAGTGAACCTAAATTGACTAACAATTTAAATGTTTTACCATCTTTAGAAGTCAGTGGTTTTTGATTAAAAGACTTAAGTGCGATTTGATTTTCATTAAATGCTTCAATCTTTTCTTTATATATATTTAAAGTTTTTTCATCAGGATTTAAAAAGAGTTCGCCAGTAAAACCATCTAAAATTGCAAGCTCTTGATCATTGACTTTTTTAAGTATAGATTTTATCCCTAAAATAGCAGGGATGTTTAATAATTTAGCAACAATTGCGCTGTGAGAAGTAGGTCCACCAACTTCGCTAATAAATCCTTTAATGTATTTTGGATCTAATTGTGTCGCTTGTGTCGGTGTTAATTCATGTGTAGCAAGAATCACTTCATGATCAATTTTTGCAAAATCGAAAATAGGAAGATCAAGTGCATTTTTCATGATTCTTGATGAAACATCTTTTAAATCAATTAAGCGTGATTTTAAATATTCATCATCGATTTGATTAAATATTTCAACATATTCATTTGATACAGTTGAGAGTGCATAAGTTAAATTATAATTTTGTTCTGTAATCAATTTTTTAACTTTACCAACAACATCAACATCTTGTGCGATCTCGATATGTGCATCAAATAACTTGAGCATATTATCATCAAATTTATTTTTATATTTTGTTTTCAATTCATTAAGTTGCTCTATACTTTTTAGAATTGCTTGTTCATATTTTTGAATTTCTTTTTCTGGATTTTTAATTAACGTTGGTAGTACATTGATTTTGTAATCCTCAAATTTTAATATTTGAGCAACTGCATAACCTTCACTAACCCCAATACCTTTTAACATCGTATCACTCCTTGCTCTTATATTGTATCATTTTTTATAAAACAATTTTGAAAAAATATATATGTAAGTGTTATCATTTATAATGATAAAACTGAATGTTTTTGTTATAATAGTTTTGAGGTGAAACGATATGCTTACATATGATGAATTAAAAGCGCGTTTGGGTAAAGTCATAGACCCAGGATTTGATAAACCACTTGCTGATGTTAGAGGATTAAAAAAACTCGTTATTGGACCAACTGGTGTTGTTGAATTAGAGATTTATATTAAAAACAAAGCGCAAAACGAACAAAAATTAAAGATTGAAATTATTAGACTTGTCAAAGTTGAAGCTGGATTCCCAGGAATTAAAATTGACTTCTTTGAAAGTGAATTTTTAGAAGAAGGGGAAAGACCTATTCAATATTTAGCGATTGCTTCAGGTAAAGGTGGCGTTGGTAAATCAACAGTTACTGCAAATTTAGCTGCTGCATTACTTAGACAAGGTAAAAAAGTTGGTATTATTGATGCAGATATTTATGGCGCAAGTATTCCAAGTGTTTTACAATTACCGATTAAACCCTTATCAGCAACTGCTGATGAAATGATGATTCCACTTTCTAAAGATGGTATTGAAGTTATTTCAACTGAGTTTTTTATGCCATCTGATAAACCAATCATGTGGCGTGGCCCAATGCTTGGGAAAATGTTAGTCCATTTCTTTAATGGAACTAAATGGCAAGAACATATTGATATTATTTTAATTGACTTACCTCCAGGAACTGGTGATGTTGCATTAGATGTTAAGACTTATGTTCCAAAGAGCAAGGTTTTAGTTGTTACAACACCACACGTGAATGCTGCTCATGTTGCAGTTAAAGCAGGATTTGGGGCTCAAAACATCGGTCATGAAGTGATTGGTGTGGTTGAAAATATGAGTTATTATATGAATACATGTAATCAAACAAGAGAATTTATTTTTGGTGAAGGTGGCGGAGAAACTGTTGCTAGAAAACTAGGTGTTCCAGTGATGGGTCAAATCCCTATTGGACAACCACTAGATAAGAGTTTTATGTTTACAGGTAGCGAACCTATTGGTAAAGCATATGATGAGATTGCAGTTAAAGTCATTAAAGAATTAGAATTATAAAAAATGATGATGGAATTTTCCATCATTTTTTTATATGAACTTGTCTAAAATCAAATTCATATGTATAATATAATAAAAAAGTTGGGGGATTTTATGGATATTATTAACAAGAAATTAATACTTGTTTCACTCATCTATATGTTGATTATTTCAGCAGTCATTGAAATCTTATCACATGCTCAATTATCTTATCAAAAGCCAGACGTAGCATTACTCGTGATTGGTTTTGTAGTCGCAATCTTGAATTTATTTAATATTCTATTTTATAAAAAATTAAAGAAAAGCGAATTTATATACCTATTACTTATCATCAATGCAATATCCGTTGGGTTTTCATATGCTGCAATTTATGTCCATTTTGAGATGCTTAATGATCCTTTATATTATATTTATGCAACTTTGATTAATATCACATTTCTATCTTTAATGATGGTATTAAAGCTTAAAGGCATTAGATATATTTTTAGGTTTATATTTGGTTTTATCTTTATAGGTTTACTAGTTCTGATTTCATTTTTAATGAGCAATGGTTTGTTTTTATTGTATGCAATCATCATTGTTTTATTTAATTTTGCAGATAATAATATTGAAAGTGAAAAAGATTTCATCAAAGAAACAACCACTGCTAGTTTTGTTATAGCGTTAGTTGCCTTTATTGTCGCACTGATCATCATCTCTCAATCAGGTGATGGGCTTGATTTTTTTAGTGGAACAACACCTGGTGGTGATCGTTATCCATATAAGCAGCGAAAATTAAATGTATAAAAAACACCTCCATATATAGTGTGGAGGTGTTTTATTTATTTAATATCTTTAAATTTTAAAATAGGTTGTCTCGCAGCTTTAACTTCATCTAATCGTCTTACAACTGTGTGATGTGGAGCTGTTTTAACAAGTTCTGGATCTTCAATGGACTCATTGGCTACTTTTCGCATGATTTCAATAAAGCCATCTAGTGTTTCTTTAGACTCTGATTCTGTAGGCTCAATCATCATGGATTGATGGAATATGAGTGGGAAATAAATTGTAGGTGCATGATATCCATAATCGAGTAATCTTTTAGCGATATCAAGTGTTTTAACACCTGTTGATTGATCTTTTAATCCATCAAAGACAAATTCATGCATCGCAAATTGATCAATCGGAAGTTCAAATAAATCTTTGAGTGATGCTTGGACATAGTTTGCATTTAAAACTGCATATGATCCAATATCCTTAAGATTTTCTCTACCTAAACTCATGATAAAGACATAAGCTCTTAAATAAACAAGTGTATTTCCATAAAATGACCCTAAGTGACCGATGCTGTCTTTAGGATTTTTTAATACATAGAGATCATTTTCTTTTTGTACAAATGGTGATGGAAGAAATTCAACTAAAGATTCACATACACCAACAGGACCTGAACCAGGACCACCACCACCATGTGGTGTAGAAAATGTCTTATGTAAATTTAGATGTGTAATATCAAAACCCATGTCGCCAGGTCTTGCATGTCCTAATAGTGCATTTAAGTTTGCACCATCATAATATAGTAGACCACCTGCTTCATGAACTAGACTTGAAATTTTAACGATATCTTTTTCGAATACACCAGCAGTGTTAGGATTTGTTAACATTAATCCAGCTACTTCATCACTTAAGACTTCTTTAAGAGCATCAAGATTAACGGTTCCATCTGCATTGGACTGGATTTCAACGACATCAAAGCCACAAACAGTTGCACTTGCAGGATTGGTTCCATGTGCACTATCAGGGACAATGATAATATGTCTTTTATCATCCTTACGTTTTTGGTGATAAGCTTTTATAATCATTAATCCAGCAAGTTCACCATGTGCACCAGCAAATGTATTTAATGAGTATGCTTTCATACCAGTGATTTCTGATAACATCCTTTGAAGATCATCATAAATTTTTAGTAAACCTTGAATAGAAGAAGCTGGTTGAAGTGGATGAATATGCGCAAAACCTGAAAGGTTTGCGAGTTCATCATTTAATTTAGGGTTATACTTCATTGTACAAGAGCCTAAAGGATAAAAACCATTTTCCACTCCAAAGTTTTTTTGACTAACATTTGTAAAATGTCTAACAACATCTAATTCTGAAACTTCAGGAAGGTCTGCATCATTTGATCTAAGTAAATGTTTTGGTAGTGATACATCTTCAAGATTTGAAGTTTCCATATGATATCCTACTCTACCTTTTGAAGATAGATTAAAAATCAGTGTGTCATAAGCTTTCATGATATGCCACCACCTTTTCAACAAGTAGATTGATTTCTTCTAATGTTCGCTTTTCAGTAACTGCAAATAAAAGAAGGTTATCTTTAATAACAAGCGGTCCCAAAATGTCTTCTTTAACTAAATAATCTTCTAATAGAGAAATATCAAATAATGGTTTTAAAACAAACTCATTAAAATAAGGTTGATCATAAACTTTTTCAAACAACTTAGTTTCTAGTAATAATTGCTCTAATTTATGTGCTTTTTTAAATGCTTCAGTGGCTAATTGCTTAAACCCTTGTTTACCAAGAAGTGATAAATAGATAGTTACTGATAATGCAAGAAGTGACTGATTTGAACAAATATTTGAATTTGCTTTTGCACGTCTAATGTGTTGTTCTCTTGCTTGAAGTGTAAGAACAAAAGCTTTTTTACCATCAACATCTGTGGTCATACCACAAATGCGGCCTGGCATTTTTCTCACATATGCATTTTTAGTAGCTAAATAACCTAAATATGGACCTCCAAAACTCATTGGAATCCCTAATGCTTGAAGCTCACCACAAGCAATATCTGCATCATATTCTCTTGCATTTTTAATGAGTGCTAGAGACTGACCTTCTTGATTGATGATCAAAAGTCCTTTGTGTTCATGAATGATATCAGATACACCATGGTAATCTTCGATAATACCATAATAATTTGGAGTAGATACAATTAAACCCATGGTATCAGCTGCATTTTCTTTAACAAATTCAATATCAGTAATCCCTTGTTTTTCAGGAACAATTACAACTTCAATGTTTCTATATTTAGCATAAGTTAAAACAACCTCAATCACATGAGGGTTAAGGGTTGCTGAGATTAAAATTTTATTTTTTCTTGTTTGACCATAAGCCATGAACATTGCTTCAGCAGTTGCAGTTGCACCATCATACATGGATGCATTGGATACATCCATACCCGTAAGTTCACAAATCATGGATTGATATTCAAAAATATAATGAAGTGTCCCTTGAGAAACTTCAGGTTGATAAGGTGTATATGATGTTAAAAATTCTTGTCTTGAAATCAAAGATTTCACAGCACTTGGAATATAGTTATCATAACTACCAGCACCTCTAAAAACAATAAGTTCTTTATTTTTAGAAGCTAATTCTTGCATATGTTTGGTTAATGTCCTATCTGACATCTGTGATGGAATTTGATAAGGTTTAGAGTTTTTTAGTGATTGTGGTATTTGACCAAAGAGTTCATCTATAGAAGAAGCACCAATCACTTTAAGCATTTCTTCGATGTTTTCTTTGGTATGAGGTAGATATTTATGCATTATTTACAACAAGCTTCGTACTTGTCATCTTTAAGCAAATTTTCTAATTCCTTATCATCTAATAATTCTACTTTCAAAATCCAATTTTGATATGGATCTTCATTTAGAAGTTCAGGAGAACTGGTTAATTGGTCATTGACTTCTAAAACTTTAAAACTAACAGGTGCATATAAGTCAGAAGCAGCTTTGACAGATTCAACAGCACCAAAAATTTCTTCTTTTTTAAATAGATCACCTTGATTTGGCAAATCAACAAATACAATCGAACCTAAAGTTTCTTGAGCATAGTCTGAAATACCGACAAAAGCAACACTACCTTCAGGTTGAACCCATTCATGAGTTTCACTGTAGAGTAAACCATGTTTAATCATTATATAATCCTCCTATTTAACGTAATTCTTCATTAAGAATTTCCGATTTCTAACTTTAGCTTTAACTTTTTTATTTCTAATCTCAACATAAACTTCATTTTCTAATGCACTTTGATCTTGATCAATAAGCGCAATTGCTAATGGAATATCTGATTCTGGAAGAAGATATCCAGTTGTAATATATCCTATTTCTTTGTCATCTTTAAACACTTTATAACCTTGTCTAGGAATATTTCTTTCTAGTAATTCAATACCAACAAGTTTTTTCGTAAGTGTTTCTTGTTTTTTGATGAGTTGTTCTTTCCCATTAAATGATTTATCAAGTTTAACTGCAAATTTTAACCCTGAAACATAAGGATGAATATCCATATCAATTTCATGTCCGTAAAGTGGAAGGTTTGCTTGAAATCTTAGGGTATCTCTAGCACCTAAACCACAAGGTGTTGCGCCTAAGCTTAGAGCTTGATCCCATATAGATTTAATATCTTCATTAGACGCATAAATTTCAAATCCATCTTCACCAGTATAACCAGTTCTTGAAATGATTACACCAGATTTTTGATAAGGTAATTGCATAAAATGCATAAATTTTAAATTTTTGATTTCGTCATTAAAGATGTTAGCAACAACATGTTCAGCTAAGGGACCTTGGATGGCTACCTCACTCCACTCATCTGATAAATTTCTTATATTGACTAAACCATGGTTTTGACTTGAAATCCAGTCAAAATCTTTTTCAATATTTGATGCATTGACGACTAAAACAAAGTCATTAGGGCTTAATGTATATACAAGTAGATCATCTAATATTTCACCATCATGATTCAGTAATAATCCGTATGTGACTTTTTTAGTTTCATCTGTGATCATGTTTGTAACTAATTGGTTGACAAATGAGCGTGCTTGCTCACCCTCAATATAAAATTCTCCCATATGCGATACATCAAAAATACCTACTTGATGTCTCACAGCTAAATGCTCTTTACTGATGTCTTGATAATAGAGTGGCATTTCATATCCTGCAAAAGGTGTGATTTTTGCATTTAACTTTTGATGAGCTTCAAATAGTGGCGTTTGTTTCATGATTTCACCTCTTAATTTTGTAATTTAATTATACAATATTAAATGAAATTTAAACATAGTTTAACACCAAAAATCATATCTCATGTATAATTAATTTAAAGGGAGTGATTCTATGTTAATCAATGATACAATATTTTTTGTTAAAAATCATGAAGTTGAAGCACCAAAAGCAACCGTTATTTTAACTCACGGTATCGCAGAACATTCTGGACGTTACGAAAAATTAGTGGATGCACTTAATGCTCAATCATATCGCGTCGTCAGATATGACTTAAGAGGTCACGGTCAAACAGAAGGACCTAAAGGGAAACTTAAAAGTTATAAACAACCCATTGAAGACCTACATCAAATAGTTCAAATTGTAAAAGGTGAGTTTAATTTACCAGTCTATCTTTTTGGACATAGCATGGGTGGTTTAATCGTTGATATGTATGGGGTGACATACCATGATGTTGATGGTATTATTTCATCTGCAGCAGCAAGTTATTATGTGAAAGATGTTGTTCCATTTAAAGTGATTGGTTATAAATGGTTAAGCTTTGTAAAACTAAAAACTAATTTTGCTGACCATAAATTATCAAGTATTAGAGAAGTTGAAGAAAGATATATCGAAGATCCACTCAACTTGAAATATTATTATATTTCTCTTGCTGGAGGTATGATGCTTGGTGGCGTAAGATACTTAAACAAACATCTAAAGTCTTTTAATACTCCAATCTATATCTTACATGGTGGTAAAGATGAGATTGTTCCTAAAGCATTCTCACAAAGATTTTATGATTTAATCGAAGTAAAAGATAAAGATATTAAATTTTATAACCAATCTCTACATGAGATTTTAAATGATATTGAACAAGAACAGGTCAGAGCTGACATTGTAGCTTGGTTAGATAAGAGAGTAAAGAAATGAACATATTATTTATAGGAACAGGTGTCATGGGTGCACCTATGGCTAAGCATTTAGCACATGCAGGACATGAAGTATATGCTTATAACAGAACATTTGAAAAAGCTAAAAAACTTGAACCTATCGTAAAAGCAGTTAAATCATTTGAAGAAGTGATTCCAAAAGTAGATGTTGTGTTTACGATTGTAGGATATCCTAGTGATGTTAAAGAAGTTTATGAAAAAGTGATTCCAATTGCACAAGAAGGACTTATATGTGTTGATATGACAACTTCAAGTCCTAGTTTGGCAAGAACATTATATGAAGAAGCGAAACAAAAAGGCGTTCATATGATAGATGCACCTGTCACAGGTGGAGATTTAGGTGCTATTAATGCAACATTATCGATCATGGTTGGTGGTGATATGGATGTATTTTTAACCATAAAACCTCTTTTAGAAGTAATGGGTAAAACCATTACATATATGGGACCTCAAGGTTCTGGAATGACTGCCAAACTTTGTAATCAAACTGTCATTGCAGGTAATATCTTAGGTGTTGCTGAAGCATTGGTTTTAGCTAAAGAAAAAGGACTTGATCAAGATGCAATGCTAGATGTGATTGTGGGTGGTTCTGCCTCTTCATGGCAAGCAGATAGAAATGGTCGAAAAATGATTTTAAAAGATTATGAACCAGGTTTTTTTATCAAGCATTATTTAAAAGATTTAAAATTAGCTGTTGAAGAAAAAGGTGATTTACCACTTCATGTTTTAGAGACCGCGATGAAGACATACCAAATATTATCAGATCATGGATTTGAAAATGATGGTACACAAAAAGTGATTGAAGCTTATATAAGAAAGCTGGTTTAAGATGATTAATCAATCTTTATTTTGGGAAAGAGAAATATTAGAGATAGAAGATATAAGTAAAATTAAAGAAGGCATAGATGTTATTTTTTATGGTTCTTCAAGTATCAAACTATGGACAACTTTAAAGGATGATTTTAGTGCATTTCATGTGCTTAATCATGGGTTTGGTGGTAGTAAATTATGTGATGCAACATATTATTATAATCGCATGATTGAGCCATATCATCCCAGGTTAGTTGTTGTTTTTTCTGGTTCTAATGATATCGATTTTGATGTAAAAACAAGAAGTTATTCAAAACGTGCTTTTAAGCATTTTAAGGCACTATATAATAAACATAGAAAAGTACTTAATACACCTTTTATTTTTATCGCAATCAATCCTACTATCTATCGTTTTCCATTATATGATGAAGTCAAGAAAACCAATGAACTGATCAAAAATTACGCGATGAAAAAACAAAATCTTTATGTTCTTGATGTCACCGATAAGTTTTTATTGCATGGTGAACCTATCAAAGCACTTTACCAAAATGATGGTGTTCATTTATCAAGTCAAGGATATCAAATTTGGGTTGAAGCATTAAAACCCATCTTAGATGATTTACTTTAAAGGATGATTTAATGAAAGCATGGATTAAAACAAAGTTAGATGCAATTAAAACACACGTAAAAATATTAGTCTTTGCTCTTAGTGATTCCAATTGTCCTTGGTATGCAAAAGCTTTTGGTTATCTAGTGATGATTTATGCATTATCACCCATTGATCTTATTCCTGATTTTATCCCAGTATTGGGATATCTTGATGATCTCATCTTAATTCCATTAGGTATAAAAGTTTTTAAAATGCTCATCGGCAAAACAAGATGGTTAGCATATGAAGATTCAATCAAGCAACAAGGATTCATTCTTCAAAAAAAATGGTATTACGCGTTTTTAGTCATTTTCATATGGCTCATGATCATTTTCATCATTATCAAAAAAATAACATTACAATAGTAATGTTTTTTTTATCTTTAGTATATAATAGAAATAAGTAGACACTAAATGAAAGAAGAACTAAACAACATGAATGAACAAAAGCAAATTAAAAGACAGATCACAAAATTTGGATTTTATGGTTTTTTTAAAGACTTAAGGTTTTTTGATCCTGTTCTATTAATCTTTTTACATTCATTTGGTATTTCAGCCTTTCAAATTGGATTATTATATGCGATAAGAGAAGCCATTATTTATATTTTTGAAATACCTTCAGGTGTCTTTGCTGATCAATACGGAAAGAAAACAGAATTGATGATTTGCTTTATGTTTTATATATCAAGTTTTGTTGTTTTTGCATTTGGGACAAATTTCTACTGGTTTGCACTTGCGATGACCCTATTTGGATTAGGAGAAGCGTTTAGAAGTGGTACGCATAAGTCCATGATTATGCAATATTTGGATATGCATAACTTAAGTCGTGAAAAGAGTAAGACTTATGGCAAAACGCGTTCTTATTCTATGATTGGCTCAATGCTTTCTAGTTTATTTACCATTTATTTAGTGATTGCACTTCCAGAACTTAAATTTTTATTTTTACTTGCAATCATTCCGTATCTTTTAGATTTGATTTTAATTGCAACATATCCAAATGAACTTAATGATCGTAAACATACAACCTTTAAATTTAAGGAGTTTTTATCGGAAAATAAAAAAGCATTAACTTATGCTTTTAGTCATAAGAAAATAAGAAATGTTTTAATCAGATCTTCAAGTTATTCAGCTGTATTTAAAATTTTAAAAGATTATGTTCAATTAATTTTAATATCCATGCCTTTGACATTATTGCTGTTTAGTAGATATTCATCACAAGATCAAATTGAAATATATGCATCAATCATGTATGCTTTTATTTTCTTAATTAGTGCATTTACAACTCGTTTTGCATATCTGTTACTTAAGTATAAGAATCATGATCAACTGACAAGATTCACATGGGTATTTACAGGTTTTGCAACACTACTTATTGGTTTTTTTATTAACCAATTACTCATTGTATTTATTGGATTTATACTTATCTACATATGCTTAAACATTAGAAAACCACTCATCGTAGAAGTGATGGGTGATTACTCAGATAAGGATAAACGTGCAAGTATTTTATCCATCGATTCTCAATTAACTTCACTACTCATCGTCATCTGTGCACCACTTTTAGGTTTGATTGCAGATCATGCATCTTATCAAGTCATGTTTATCATTGTAGGTGCAATCATGGTACTTACATATATCGTTTCACTTTTTAATCCAAAACGTATGAAATTTCAGACAACAACCCCATTATAATCTACGAAGTTAGAAGTTTTTCAAAAGAAAATGCTTATCGTTTATTTAATCATTATTATATGTTATAATAATAAACTGTTGAGAGGCGTGATTATATGATTACAGTTATACTCGTTTTACTTTTATTATTAATAACCAACGTGATGACAACATCACTAAATATTTTAGCTATTTCTGGTATATTGATAGCAATCATATATAAATGGAATAAAGTATTTCAAAAAGCTATATTTTGGTATATATTTACTTCTATATTGGCAATAGTTGTAGTCATCTTTCATGATGTTAATCTTGCGTATTATGTAACAAAAGGATATATATCATTTGCACTCATATGGGTTGTGATGATGGTTGGTGTTTTACCAAACAAATCTGAACTTGCAAGAAAGATTAAAAGAGTTAGAGGCGTTTTATCCATTATGAGCTTTATATTAATTACACCGCATGCGATGCTTCATATTTTTCAAATTTACAGTGGTGTAAATTTATTTGGGATTGTCAGTTATGCACTCATGTTACCGTTAACCATTATTTCATTTCAAATCATTAGAAAAGAGATGAAACCAAAAGATTGGATTACAGTGCAAAAAGGTGCATATATGATTTATATTGCATTATTCGCACATTTATTATGGGTAGGTCTTTGGCCAGACAAAGTGATTTATGCAATTTTACTCACTTTGTATGTCAATAATAAATTGATTAAGGAGTTAAAAAAATGAAAATGATCGAAAAATTAATTTATGCATTCATTGTCTTTGTTGCATTATATGTCATTATTGCAGTAGGACTTAGAATATTTGATTTAACAACAACATTTAATGCACACGTGTTTGCAGGGATTATTGCAACTATTGTTGGTGTGTTTGTCTTTATTTTCTTGTTAATCAAAAAGAAACAAGCATGATTTTCATGTACAAAACTAATTTTGAAGAGGTATGAACATGGTAGAAATTTTATCTAGATTACAGTTTGCATTAACCATTGCATTTCATTTTATCTTTGTTCCTTTAACTGTAGGACTTATTATCTTAGTATTGATCTTTGAGATTAAATACTATCGTTCAAATGATGTGCGTTTCAAAGTATTATCAAATTATTTTAGTGATATTTTTCTCATCAATTATGCATTTGGTATCGTTACTGGGATTGCGATGACTGTACAATTTGGTACAAACTGGGGCAACTTCACCACAGTAATGGGTGATATTTTTGGTTCTCCACTTGTATTAGAAGCAATTATTGCGTTTTTCTTAGAATCAACATTCAATGGTATTTGGTTTTTTAGAAAACATCAGTTATCTAAAAAAGCAAGACTTTTTACTGTATTAATGATTATGATTGGAACAACAATTAGCGCGATTTGGATTATCACTGCAAATGGTTTTATGCATAATCCTGTTGGAGCAACTTGGGATGGTACAAAAATGGTACTAGACAATTTCTTAGCAGTTGTTCTTAACCCATATGCATGGTTTATGTTTATTCATAACCATTTAAGTGCGATTTTATTAAGTGGATTTGTTGTTTTAGCAGTAAGTTCATGGCACATGTTAAAAGGTAAAGAAGAAGATAAAGAAACATTTAAGATTGCAGCACGATATGCTGCTTGGACGATTTTAATCACAGGTATACTACTGCCTTTTGTTGGAAACAGTTATATGAAACTTATTACTGAAGTTCAACCTACGAAAATTGATATGATTCAAGGTCTACAAACAGGTGTTTTAGAGGCAGTAGTTAGAATCGCATTTAGCGTAATGGTTGGTTTAGGTTTTGTCTTTATAGGTTTAGGTGTTTACACAGTTATTTTTAAAGAAAAATTTGAGAAATCTCCAACCCTTCAACGTATATTCGTAAAACTTGTTCCACTTCCATATATTGCAATTATCACTGGATGGATGGTTACTGAATTGGGTAGACAACCATATATCATCTATGGTGTTATGGAAACATCAAGTGGTGTTTCTGATGTTCCAGTTCAACAAGTTTGGTTCTCTATTATTACCATTGTTTTATTTTATGCTATTTTATTCATTATGGACTATGTGTTAACGATTACTAGAATTAAAAAGGGCATATTACCACGTGATGGAGGTGTAACTCATGAATGATATCTTTTTAGGTAATGCATTATTCTTCATCATCGCATTTGCTTGGATCGTTTATTTAACCCAAGAAATATTTATTACAGGTTCAAGCATATTTCAATTAATCGTTGCTAAAACAGAAGATGAGAAAAAACAGATTCAATACGCTTCAGGTCTCCATTGGGATGGGATTGAAGTTTGGTTACTTGCAGCATTAACGATGACATTAGGTGTATTTCCATTAGCACATGCAATGACATTTACACATTTGTATGTTGTCATTTTCTTATTGTTATACGCTATAATCACAAGAGGTATCGTCATTGAAACAATTCATAAACTAGATGGTGCTAAATGGAAAAAATATAATGGTATTGCATGGGCCATATCAAGTGGGCTTATCATCCTACTTTTTGGTATGTATCTAACAAATTTATTTCTTGGTTTACCACTTGATCAAGATGGAATGACTGGATCATTCTTATCTATATTTACGACAACAAATTTAGCTGGTGGTCTTTTCTTCTTAAGTTTAGCATTCACTTCAGGTGCCGCATGGATTAAAATGACAACCGAAGGTGACTTAGGAGATCAAGCACTAAATGTAGTGAAAAAAACATTTATAAACATATTGGTGCCAGTATTATTGTTACTCATTTTTATGGGATTTAATGTGCATGATCGATTATTTGTTGGAACATTATTTACTCAATATCCAATATTGTTTATCTTACCAGCTGTAACAGTCATCTTTGCATTACTTGTCTTATTTTATGGATATAAAAAAGATTCAAAAAAAGTATTTATATTTTCAATATTAACTTTAGCATTTTATTTAATTACAGGATTTGTTGGAACTTTCCCTGATGCACTTGCATCAAGTATTGATCCAAGTTACTCTATTTCAATTTCTGATGCTTTAACTCAAACACCCGGAGCGACAGTGATTTTCTTTGTATCTGTTATCTTTTTCCCAATTGTTATAGGTTATCAAAGTTGGAAATATAGACGTTTTAAAGATAAAGTAAAAAAGGATTTTGAATAGGAGTGATAAGATGGCAGGAAAAGTAATGTTATGGCCTTCGGTTAGAAGCAAGTTCATCAAAGAAGAAAACATGAAATTGATTTATCGTGTATTGCTTGTATTATCAGCAATCATGGTTGTTCAAAATGTTTATTTGTATGGACTCGTCTATGGTGTTAAACTTGCACTTATGGTTTTAGTATCAATCATACTTACAAGAGAGGCAGAAATTTTATTTTATACACATGATAAAGATATCAATCGATTAGAAGCAAAAGAACTTATTAAGAAATCATATCCAGAAATGATGGCAGTCATTTTTGCATTATTAATTCCAATTGGGACACCTTTATGGCTCGTTGGGTTAGGTGCAGTGCTTGCAACATTACTTGGTAAATTATTGTTTGGTGGATTCCATCATATGATTTTTCATGGTTCAATTGTTGGTGTAATTTTGGTGACATTAGGTTGGCAACAATTAGTTTCTGGTGTAAGTTTTGCGACTTCATTTGATAATTATATATTGACCATTTTATTTGATAATAACTTCTTTAATCAAACACTACACTTAGGTGGTATATTTGATCCTCAAACCATGAGTTCTGCAATTGATTTGTTAAATGATGGAACACCTTATGGAT
Source organism: Acholeplasmataceae bacterium (assembly GCA_963667565.1). Lineage (GTDB taxonomy): Bacteria > Bacillota_I > Bacilli_A > Acholeplasmatales > Acholeplasmataceae > WOFB19. The sequence goes on from OY763415.1 coordinate 306,580, forward strand.
TAGGTAAACTCTTTTTTGGACTTACACCAGGTGTGATTGCAAGTGGTTTTTTATTACTGCTAACATTTGCATTTTTACTTTTTAAGAAAGCTATAAACTATATGGTTCCAACCGTAGCAATCATCGCTTTTTTACTTACCACTTTGTTATTAAATCAATTTGATGTTTCATATACCCTATATTATTTATTTAGTGGATCATTTTTATTTGTTGCAATTTTCGCAATGACTGATCCAATTACAACACCAGTACCCTTAACTGGTAAAATTATTTTTGGTGTTGTTGTAGGTGCTCTTACCGTATTCATTAGGCAAGCGGAAGTTTATGAAGAAGGTGTCATCTTTGCATTATTATTCATGAACATGCTTACCCCCATGTTAAATGAAATCTTTAAAGAGAAAAAAGCACCTGTAAAGAAAGTTGTGAAAGAAAATGAATAAAGCATTATTCTTTGCAGGATACTTAGCCATTTTAGGGATGTTCGTGACTGCGGTTGCGTATGTTGGATACAATTATACAAAACCAATTATTGATGAAAATACAAGAATAAAAATTCAAGAAAACATTGCATTGCTATTTGATCCAGCTGAGGGTTATAAACCTAATGAAAATCAAGAACCTAATAAATATCGTCAAGATAGTGGTGAATATTCTGCGATTGCAGATATTTATGAAGTATTAGATGCAAACGATCAACTCTATGCACTTGTCTATGACATGCAAGTTCAAGGTCGTAATGATGTGATTCATGCATTAGTTGCAGTAGATCCATATCAAAGCACAATTTTAGGAGTTGTTTACTATGATCATAGTGAAACACCTAACATTGGTGAAAAATATACAAGACCTGTTGAAATTGAAAAATTAATTGGTCAAAATGTTTCTGATGTTGAAGTTGATTTTATTGCAGGTGCTACAACCACTTGGACAGCATTAGAAAATATGTATGATAAATTATATGATCATTACAGTAAGGAGGTTCACATCAATGGCTAAAAACAAAAGACTGACACCAAAAGAAAACATCATCAAAGGTTTAATTAAAGAAAACCCTACATTTGTCTTAATTTTAGGGATGTGTCCAACACTTGGAACAACCACATCACTTGCTAATGGTTTTGGTATGGGTGTCTCCGTTTTATTTGTCTTAATTATCACAAACGCGATTATCGCAGCGATTAGAAAAATCGTACCTGCTGAGATTAGAATTCCAGTATATATTACGATTATTGCTTTAGTGGTTACGCTACTTGAATGGTTTATTGAAGCACAACTTCCTTCACTATATACAAACTTAGGTGTTTACTTACCTTTAATTGTTGTTAACTGTATCGTCTTAGGACGTGCTGAGGCATTCGCGTCAGAAAATACAGTCTTTGATTCCATTTTTGATGGTATGGGTATGGGTTTAGGATTTACACTAGGATTATCAACACTAGGATTTGTTCGTGAATTACTTGGTACTGGTTCAGTTTTAGGGTTTACATTCTTTGATGCAAATAGTGCAGCCTCATTTTTAATTCAACCTACAGGTGCGTTTTTGACATTAGGACTTATTATTGGTGTCATCAACACTGTTAAGATTACAAAAGAGAAAAAAGCTAAAGCCATCATGGATGAAAAAATCCGTATTGCTTTAGAGAAAAAAGCAGCAAAAGAAGCTGCTAAAAAAGCAGAAGAAGCAGCCAAACAAACACAACTTAAGTTAGAGGAGGCAAACTAATATGCAAGAGTTAATCAGTTTAGCATTTACGTCATTTTTAGTACAAAATATTATTTTGACTCAATTTCTTGGGATTTGTTCATTTTTAGGTGTTTCTAACAAACGATCTAAAGCCATTGGTATGGGGATTGCAGTGTTTGTAGTTATCACGTTAGGTGGTATGTTAACATGGGCAATCTATTACTATATTTTATATCCTAATTAACATTTATGAGAACCATTGTCTTCATCTTAGTGATTGCGTCTATGGTTCAGATCTTAGAAATGGGTATTAAGAAGTTTAATAAGTCACTTTATCGTGCATTAGGTGTTTATCTACCTTTGATTACGACTAACTGTGCTGTATTAGGGGTTGCTATATTAAATATTCAAAACAACTATACATTTGCAGAATCAGTCACATTTAGTGCTTTTACTTCACTCGGTTATACTGCAGTGATTATCATTTTTAGTTATATTAGAGAACAAATGGGGAAAGCACCAATCCCTGAAGGTTTCAAAGGTATTCCAAGTGCATTAATTGCCGCAGCAATTATGTCATTATTATTTAAAGGATTTATCAATTTAATCTAATGCTAGTTGCATTACTACAAATTGGTGCAATCGGTCTGATTTTGGGTATTTCTATTGGTGTTGCGAGTAAATACTTTGAAGTTAAGACAGACCCAATGGTTCAAAAAGTTTATGATGTGTTACCACACTTCAACTGCGGTGCATGTGGAACACCAGGATGTATGGCAATGGCAGAAGCTGTTGTTAATGAAAACTATCCAGTGACAAAATGTCGCCCTGGAACAGATCAAATGAAAAAAGGTGTTCAAAAAATGTTAGATGACTATAAATCAGGTGTCCTAACATTTGAAGAACAAAAATAAAAAATAAAACCTTAGATTCTACTTTTAGAACCTAAGGTTTTTTTTATACATGAAATCTGCTTTTAAACTCTTCTCGACTTTCTTTGGATGGTAGTAATAAAATACCAAGTAAAGTCACAAAAGAATAAGATAGACACGCTACACTTGGCCACGCGACATCAACTAAGCGAAGAAGCAAGAATAATCCAGGAAATAATCCAAGAACACTCATAAAAATAATATTGGGTGAGAAATCTAACCAACGCTTGTGGTTAAATAAAATCATTGATGACAAAACGAGCAGTTGTAACATGACGACAAATGGAAATACATAATCTAGTGCCCAATGATAATCTTGGATACTTAAACCAATTAAGAATAAACCGATAATGGTTGTAATCAATAGTTTAGAGACTTTTATATTCCATGCCGTTTTACTATTAAATAGTAGTAACATGACAATAGCAAATAAATTAGCAGCACCTAAAGTTAAGGACCATGTGAGAGGTAGGCCATTAAAATAATCAAGTCCTAGTCCAATAAATAGGCTACCTAAGTTAAGAAGAACTAAAAATCTAATCCAAATGGATGGTTTTTTTCTTTTTTCTAACGTTGCATATTTAAAATTAGGCTCATGTTGATCATGATTTTCTAGATCACCATGACAGAATAAACAATGGTCAAGTGGTGCATCATATGATATCTTACATGTCTTACAATATTTCATCATAAGCCTCCTTGTAATTAGTATCTATGGTGATAGAAACACCGTGATCAGTTAAAAAAGATATGAATTGATTGATAATGCTTAAATCCTTGTGTGGTGTTGTAAATATGATATTTGTGACATCATTAATTGATGTTGTTGTTATACTTAAACCCGTTGTAAAACTTAAAAAATCCATATCGATTACTTTAGTTTTCATATCATCTGGTAGATCACAAAGACCAATATTAGAAAGTGAGCATGTATTAATACTTTCACCTAACATGTTATAACCTATTTTAAATGCGATATTTTTTAATGCAAAAGGTAACATTCTAATTAATAAATTTTTCTCTAAACCAACAAGTGCAGAAATTCTACTATTAAGCTTGTCTTTATCAAGTTGATCAACGAAATCTTTTTTTGTCACTTCTAAAATTTCTTCAAAAGTCCATGTTTTCTTTTCAGCAGGATAAGTGCATTTTAAATAAAGAGAGAAATTTCTCAAGGTTTTTGAATTAAAATAAGGTCTTAAATTCACAGGCACAAAGACTTTAATGGGTTTCTTATGCCCTACGAAATCAATCGATTCTAAATAAATACTATAAGCAACTAGCGCAGTGATAAATTGAGTGAGTGTTGCTTGATAAGTAGTTTTTACGAAAGTTAATAATTCTTTAGTGTTAAACTTTAGTTTAACAGCAAGTAAGAAGTGATTGGAAAAAGATTCACTTTTAATATGATATGCTTTTTCTTCACGAAGTGCTAATTTGTTATCCTTATCATAATTGGATACAAAATTATCCTCAGATTCCTTTTTGGAATATGGAAGCTCACCTAAAATCTTATTTTGGTGGTCCATTTGAAATCCTAAAAGCTTAAAATATTTGAATAAAATAGATTTTAAAAATTGAAGTGCACCTAATCCATCAGAAATACCATGGAATGTTTCAAGTGATATTTTATTATCCAAGTAGAAGACTTTAAATAAGAAGTTTCTATTGGTATAAGTCTTAAAATGTTCACACAAAAAAGGTGTTTCTTTATACACCTTAGCAATTTTGGTATTCGCCCCAAGGTATTGCCAAAAAAGACCTGTTCTTATTTGTACGGCAAATGTTTCAAATCTTGGCAATGTCTCGTTGACTGCTTGTTCTAAAATGATAGGATCTACAGCTTCATCTAAATAAAATGAAATCCTAAAAATATTGCTTCTTGAATCTTTGGAAACCGCAGGAAATACTTTTCCGGCATTGTCTAATTTGTACCAGTATTTTTGTTTTCTCAAATGATATCATCCTTTTATATACGTAGTACCCCTTAACCATATTATACATGCTTTAATAAAAAACTGAATATAGAATTATTATCTTTTATCAATCATTGTGTCATCGACTACATATAATATGTTAAAATGTTTTTATAAAATAACATTGATTGTGGTGATGAACAATGAAAAAAGTCGGATTACTTGAAGCTATCTCCATCGGTATCGGTGGTATGGTCGGTGGTGGGATATTTGCAGTCTTAGGATTAGCAGTTGAAAGTGCAAGCGGGGCAACTCCACTGGCTTTCTTAATTGCAGGATTGATTGCATTAACAACCGCTTACGCATATGCTAAACTTGCAGAGCAGATCAAATCAAGAGGTGGAACAAGTTCATATATTAACCAAGGATTTGGCAAAAATATTTTTACAGGTGGAACCAATAACTTTTTATGGATTAGTTATATTGTCATGATTGCGCTTTATGCATCTGCATTTGGATCGTATGCACCTAATTTAATTCCAATAACATCAAATCAAACGATTAATTATCATATCTTTGTTTCACTTATTATACTTATAGCTGTAGGCATTAATTATTTAAGTGTTAAAGTTGTAACAGAAGTTGAAAAGTGGGCAGTGATTTTAAAACTTGTCATTTTACTTATTTTTGTAGGTGTTGGAATCTATGGATTAACACAATCATCATATGTCAGTCAATTAGGTATTTCTCATTGGCCAAATCCAATTTCAATCATTGCAGGTGGAATGCTTATCTTTGTCGCATATGAAGGATTTGAACTCATATCAAGCGTGACACCTGACATGGATAAAAAATCAAACATAAAAAAAGCATTCCTTTATTCAACGATATTTGTCATTTTACTTTATATTGTGATTGCGGTGATTACCGTGGGTAGTCTTCCCTTTCAAACCATTCAAACAGCACAAGATTATGTCCTTGCAGAAGCAGCAAAACCATTTTTAGGTCAGTTTGGATTTGTGATGATCATCATTGCAGCTTTAATCTCAACTTTCTCAGCGATTAATGCAACCTTATATAGCAGTTCAAGAATCAATTATGAAATTGCTGAAGATGATGAATTACCTCATGAATTCACTTTGATCATTAAAAATGAACCCATCGGTGTCATGATCACTGCTGTATTAGCACTTATTATGGTTAATTTTATTCCATTATCCAGTATTTCTGGTATAGGTAGCATTGGATTTTTATTTATTTTTGCACTTGTGAATTTATCTGCATATAGATTAAGGAAAACGCTTGAAGGTAAAGCTTGGTTATTCTTATTAGGATTCATTTTTAATACGATTGCGATTGGTGCACTCATTTATAATGAATTGACAACAAATATCTTAACCATTGTCTACACATTGATTCTAATTATTTTATGCTATACGATTGAATTTATATATAAAAAATCCGAGTTTAAAATGAAAGAAAAATTGGTTAAAAAACCATAAGGAGATTATATGGATGAAATTATTGTAACAACCCAAAATGAAATTGATGATTATTTAAGATTTTCAATGCATATACTTAAAACTCAAAAAAAGTTTAATGTTTCACTGAACATCATTTTAGTTTCTGCAGCTGTTATTTTGATACTAGGTCTAGTATTTATGGATATAACATTTATTGTATTAGGTTCTGTTTTTTTAGCGATTAGATTTTTATTTAAACCACTTGTGAAACTCATGGTAAAATCTAATTTAAAAAAACTTTCAAATGAAATCAAAGAAGAAGAACTTAAATTTACAGAAACTGAGTTGTCCATTAAAAATGAACTATCACATTCAGTTATTCCATGGCATAAATTTACTAAAATTGAAGAAGATGAAGTGTTACTCTATTTATTTTTAACTCAAGGTCAAGCAGTGATTGTTAAAAAAGATCGTTTGTCACAAGAACAATATGAACAAATACTTATATGGCTTTCACCATATAAAGAAAAATTAAGCACACAAAAATAAAAAAAACATGTTAGATAATCTAACATGTTTTTATTTTAGTTATTCTTTTTTACTCGTTAACTTTTTAACAATATCATTAGCACGATCAAGGTTAATACCATCAAATGTTCTTAGCACTTCAATAGGAATTGCAAAAACAATGGTATTTGACTTATCTGATGATAAATCATTTAAAGTAGATAATGTTCTTAAATGCATTGCTCCAGGTGTTTTAGAGACTATCTCAGCAGCTTTTGCTAAGTTGGTAGCAGCAGTCACTTCACCTTCAGATTTAACGATTGTAGAACGTTTTTCTCTTTCTGCTTCAGCAACTTTTGCAATCACTCTTTCCATTTCTTCTGGAAGTTTGATATCTTTGATTTCAACTTTTTCTACTTTGATTCCCCAAGGATCGGTTTCTAAATCAACGATATCTTTAATTTCTTTAGAAATGACTTTCAAGTTTGACAATAGTTCATCAAGCTGATAACCTCCAATTGAGTTTCTAAGTGTTGTTTGTGCAAGCTGAGTCACTGCAAAAAACGCATCTTTGACTTCTAGTAGTGCTTTTTCAGCATCATTAACTCTAAAGTATACAACCGCGTTAATTGTAATTGTGACATTATCTTTTGTAATACATTTTTGTTGAGGTACATCTTGTGTAATTGTTCGTAAATCAATGATTTTAACTTCATGAATCACAGGAATAACAAGTCTTAATCCTGGAACAAGTTTCCTAACATATTTACCAAATCTAAATTTGACACCACTTTCGTATTGTCTAATAATTCGAAACATTGAATCACCTCAGTTTTTTTTATACTTATAGTCTATCACGAAAACGTAAAAAAAAGTGAAACGTGAAGTTTCACTTAATTCATTATTTAATAATTAAACTATGACCCGTCATTTCTTTTGGTTGTTCAACACCTAAAATATCTAAGAGTGTTGGTGCAACATCACATAAAGCACCTGTACCTACTTTAATATTAGGATCTGTAATAATAACAGGCACTAAGTTTGTTGTATGTGCTGTATGAGGTTGTCCATCTTCACTCGTCATTTTTTCAGCATTTCCATGGTCTGCGATGATGATTGCAACACCACCGATTGATAAAATAGCATCTACAACATCTTTAGTACAAGTATCAACAGTTTCAACAGCTTTAGTTGCTGCTTCAACTGAACCTGTATGACCAACCATATCTGGATTTGCAAAATTTAATATCATAGTATCAAATTTACCTGATTTAATTGCTTCAACAGCGTTATCTCTAACTTCGAAAGCGCTCATTTCTGGTTGTAAGTCATAAGTTGCAACTTTTGGTGATTGAACTAAGATTCTTGTTGCACCTTCAAATGTGCGTTCCTTACCACCATCAAAGAAGAAAGTGACATGCGCATATTTTTCAGTTTCAGCAATTCTAAGTTGTGTTAATCCAGCGTTTGCAATGACTTCACCATAGATATTATCAAGTGATTGAAGATCAAAAGCGATTGGACCTTTAACAGATTCATTATAATGCATCATTGAAACAAAGAAGATATTTTTAACTGCTTTAGATGCGTCAAATGTTGGTTTACCTTCAGTTTCATATAATTTAGTACCTTCCGGATTAGAAAAAGCAGTAGCAATTCTAATCGCTCTATCAGGTCTAAAGTTTGCAAAGATAATGGCATCATTATCTTTAATAAGACCGTTTGTATCTACAACAAATGGAATGATAAACTCATCAGTGATGCCTTCACTATAAGCACTTTCAATACCTAAATCAGCAGAATCAAAATGTTGACCTGTGCCTAAAGTCATATTGTCATAAGCCTTTTGAAGTCTATCCCAATTATTATCTCTATCCATTGCATAATATCTACCACTTACTGTAGCAACTCTCATGCCTGCAGATGTTAATTGATCTAAGTAACCTTTACCTGCCATTTGAGGTGTATCTCTACCATCCATGAATGCATGTAGCCAAGGTGTAACACCTTTTGATACAGCAAGGTCATGTAATGCTTTAATATGTGTTGGATATGAATGTACACCACCATCAGAAACTAAACCAAAGATGTGAAGTTGAGAGTTATTTTTCTTAGTGTAATCAATAGCATCTAAGAATGCTTGATTTTCAAAGAATGAGCCATCTTTAATTGATACATTAATACGAGTTAAAGATTGATAAACAACGCGTCCAGCACCTAAATTTAAGTGACCTACTTCACTATTACCCATTTGTCCATCAGGTAACCCTACATATTCACCACTTGCTTGTAGTGTGTTATTTGGATATTTTTTAAAAGCTTCATCGAGAAATGGTTTTTTTGCAAGTGTTACAGCATTAGAAGCACTTGCTGGTGCTAAACCATATCCATCCATAATGATAAGCCCTGCAAATCTTTTTTTGTTCATATTGTTAACTCCTTATCGAATATTACATATCTATTATACAAAAAAATATGTGAGAATTAAGTATAATATACTAAAAAACGTTTTCAAGTTATTGAATTTCTTGCACTTAAAATTAATTGTGTTAAAATAAGGGTGTAATTTTAAAAATAATAAGTACTTCGGGGCAACGTGTAATTCGTGACCGGCGGTGATAGTCCGCGAGCCTTAGGGCAGGAACTTGTGCAATTCAAGTACCGACAGTATAGTCTGGATGTGAGAAGGAATATGTCATTTTTGACGTTCTTTTTGTCGCCGAAGTAATTTGGCGATTTTTTATTTCTTAGGAGGATGTCTTATGTCAAATTACTTACGTTTAAAGAAAATGCTTTATGTGGTTGCACTTGCTGCAATCGCCATTGTTATCGGGCTGTTACAAATCCCTTGGGGATTTTTGCACTTAGATTTTAGTGAAGTTGTGATTTTACTAGCTTTACTGATTTTAGGTCCTAAAGAAGCCATGCTTGCAGCTGTATTAAGATCTTTTGTTAGAGCGATGTTTACAGGATTTTTGGACCCTATTATTTTACTAGGTGAAATTTTAGCGTTACTTGCATCATTTTCTATAATTATGGCTTATGTCATTGTTAGAAAAATACTTCACAAATCAGAAAAACCATTTTTGTATGAAGTACCAGTGAATGGAAATCATACATCATTATTTGAATGGGTCATTTCAATTCTACTTATTTCATTATCTTTAACAATGACTTTACTTGTGTTTAATACATTGTTTTCAACACCGATGTATTATACTTATTTCACGATCAATGATGCATTTAGTTTTGTTAAATCAACAGGACAAAACTGGGGCGCATATATTTGGTCAAATGTTGTTTTATATGTACCATTTAACCTAGTTAAAGGTGCGTCAGTTACCATTCTATTTTTACTTATTAAACCTAGAATCAAGTATCTTGAGTTATAATAAATATATAGAGATATTTAATTAGTATCTTGATAAAGTGAAACATTTAGTTTTTTGTGTACACACATAGATTGATTAAGCAAATCAACAATTGATAAAACTTTATGTTAAACATGCATTAATATGCTTTAAAATCTTTGTTAAGACTTAGAAGTCAATGTGTTTAAATTGAAGGATAACTCCATTTTGAAACATTTATTTCTTATTTATCAAACTATTTACCTTAATCACATACAATAAAGTAAATAAGTAAACGTTTTTATCAGTTAATTGACTTTAAATTTATCAATCATTCATGTATAATGAATATGGAAAATAAACCGGCAAAATAAACTAAATCAAAGGAGTGAAAATATGCCATATATTAGCGATGTATACGCACGTGAAGTCCTTGACTCACGCGGTAACCCTACTGTAGAAGTAGAAGTTGTTACGGATTCTGGCTTTTTCGGTCGTGCAATGGTACCATCAGGCGCTTCAACAGGTGAACATGAAGCTGTAGAATTAAGAGATGGTGACAAAGCACGTTACTTAGGAAAAGGTGTTTTAAACGCAGTAAAAAATGTAAATGAATTGATTGGACCTGAATTAATTGGTTTTGATTGTAGAGATCAAGTTGCAATTGACAAAATGATGATTGAACTTGATGGTACAGCAAACAAAGGTAAATTAGGTGCAAATGCAATTTTAGGTGTTTCAATCGCAGTTGCTAAAGCTGCTGCAGATTTCTTAGGTGTTGAATTATACCAATACTTAGGAGGCTTTAATGCTAAACAATTACCTGTACCAATGATGAATATTGTAAACGGTGGCGCACATTCAGATGCACCAATCGATTTCCAAGAATTCATGATTTATCCAGTAGGTGCAGCTAGCTTTAAAGAAGCTATCCGTTGGGGTGCTGAAGTATTCCATAACTTAAAATCAATTTTAAAGAGCAAAGGCTTAGTTACCTCTGTTGGTGATGAAGGTGGATTTGCTCCAAACTTATCTTCTAATGAAGATACAATCGAAAACATTTTAGCAGCTATTGAAAAAGCTGGTTATAAAGCTGGTAAAGATATTTTTATCGGATTTGACGTTGCTGCATCAGAATTCTTTGATAAAGCAAAAGGTAAATATGTTTTCAAAAAATCAACTAAAGAAGAATTCACAAGTGCTGAACTTGTTGAATACTATGCAAAATTAGTTGATAAATATCCAATCATCTCAATTGAAGATGGTATGGATGAAAATGATTGGGATGGATGGAAATTATTAACTGATAAATTAGGATCTAAGATTCAATTAGTTGGTGATGACTTATTCGTAACAAACACAGAATATCTTGCAAAAGGTATTGATATGGGTGTTGCAAACTCAATCTTAATTAAAGTTAACCAAATTGGTACTTTAACAGAAACTTTTGATGCTATTGAAATGGCTAAAAAAGCTGGTTATACTGCAGTAGTTTCTCACAGAAGTGGTGAAACAGAAGATGTTACAATTGCTGATATCGCTGTTGCTACAAACGCAGGTCAAATCAAGACTGGTTCAGCTTCAAGAACTGACCGTGTTGCTAAATATAACCAATTACTTAGAATTGAAGATCAATTAGGACCAACTTCACAATATCTTGGTTTAAAATCTTTCTACAATTTAAAAAAATAAGTGACTAAAACACCTTGTTAAAAGGTGTTTTTTTTTACATAATGTTTAACATATGAATTCATAGGGCGTATAATCAAAGTATAAACTAAAGAAAGAAGTGATTAAATGAATCAAGAACAATATATGAAAATGAAGCACGGTTTAGGGTTTATTGCAGCACTTGACCAAAGTGGTGGTAGTACACCCAAAACTTTGAAAGCATATGGTGTCACAGAAGATATGTATCATGATGAAAATTCTATGTATGAACGAATTCATGAGATGAGAACTAGAGTGATTAAAAGTGAGGCTTTTAATGATCAAAAAATATTAGGTGCGATTTTGTTTGAAAACACGATTGATAGAAAGATTGATGGCTTGTTTACAGCTGATTACTTATGGCAAGTTAAACACGTGATCCCTTTCTTAAAAATAGATAAAGGACTTGCAGACGTATGGCATGGTGTATCATTGATGAAACCTATAGATGGACTTGATGCCCTACTTGATAAAGCAGTAGAAAGACATATCTTTGGTACAAAGATGCGTTCAGTCATTAAAGAAGCAAATCTTGATGGTATTAAAGCGATTGTTGATCAACAGTTTGACATTGGATTACAAATCGCAAGTAAAGGGTTGATACCGATTATTGAACCTGAAGTTGATATCTTTTCAAAAGACAAAAAAACTTCAGAAACCATTCTTAAAGCAGAACTTTTGAAACATTTAGATCAGCTTCCTAAAGATATTTTTGTAATGTTAAAATTATCATTACCATCAGTAGAAAACTTTTATGAAGTACTTATCAATCATCCACAAGTGTTAAGAGTGGTTGCATTATCTGGAGGATATGAAAGAGATGATGCAAATAAGTTACTTTCTAAAAATCATCATATGATTGCAAGCTTTTCAAGAGCACTCCTTCAAGACTTAAGATACCAACAATCTGAAGAAGCATTTAATCAATCATTAAATGAAGCTATTGAGACCATTTATCATGCTTCAATCACATAAATAAAAAGATTAAAATCTTATACATGAAAACACAATATTATATATTGTGTTTTTTAATTTTTGTTCTTTACAAAAGGTTTGTGGTAGAATGAGGTTATAAAAATTAGAGTTTTTGTGATTAAATATTCATATTATGATGCACACAATGATTCTGTTTTTATAGACTATGTATTATATACATTACAAATATTAAATGGTTATTTGAATTTAAATGAGATAAACGCTTTCATCGGTTTTTTATATTGACAAATATACATAAAGTGATAAAATAGTAACAGTATTTTGAAATTCAAAATATTTGAGTTTCAAGTAAGGTGGTGAGGTTTAACACTTATAATAATGACGAGATTTAATGAAATAAACACTTAAAAAATTATGAAATGAAAGATTATGATACTATGATGACAATAAAAGAAATACAAAAAATAATAAAAGATTTCGAAAGTTCTGAATTAACAGAATTGGAATTATCATTTGAAGACGTAAAAATAAAACTATCTAAAAATAAATATGAAGATAAACCAGCTGTTGTAGCAGCTCCTGCTCCAACAATTCAAACTGAACATATAGAAACAAAAACTAATCCTAAAGGTACTGAAGTCAAGTCTCCACTTGTAGGTACATTCTATCGCTCTGAATCTCCAACGACTCAACCATTTGTTGAAGTTGGCTCTGTTGTTAAGAAAGGCGATGTTTTGTGTATCATTGAAGCAATGAAGATTATGAACGAAATTACTGCGCCAGCATCAGGTAAAGTATTACAAATTTTCTTAAACGATAAAGACGTTGTAGGTTTCGATCAAGTACTTATGACGATTGGTTCGGAAAATGAAGCGTAAGATTTTAGTTGCAAACAGAGGCGAAATTGCTGTAAGAGTTATTCGTGCAGCAAAAGAATTAGGAATTGAAACAGTTGCTATTTATTCAAAAGCAGATAAAGATAGTCTTCATGTGAAATTAGCTGATGAGGCCGTATGTATTGGTGGCCATCGCAGTGTAGATAGTTATTTAAATATGAATCATGTTTTATCAGCAGCCATCGCTACTGGATGTAATGCAATTCATCCAGGCTATGGTTTTTTGTCTGAAAATCATGCATTTGTAGAAATGGTTGAAAGTGTTGGTTTAAGTTTTATTGGACCAACTTCTGATACGATTAAAAAAATTGGAGATAAAGCAACTGCTAAAGCCATTGCTAAAGCAGCTCATGTTCCAGTTGTTGAAGGTAGTGATGGTGTTGTCCTATCCATTGAAGATGGACTACATATTGCTAAAAAAATTGGATATCCAGTGATGATTAAAGCGTCTAGTGGCGGTGGTGGTAAAGGTATTAGTATTGTTTACAACCCAAAAGAGTTTAAAGATGCTTTTTTTAGAACGGCTCTAGAAGCTAAAAACAATTTTGGTGATGATGCGTTATATATTGAAAAATATATAGAATCACCTAGACATATTGAAATACAAGTTATTGGTGACCAACAAGGACATGTTGTCCATTTATATGAACGTGATTGTTCAATGCAAAGAAGAAATCAAAAAATGGTTGAAGAATCACCAAGCCCGTTTATTTCTGATATGTTAAGAAGAAGAATGGGACAAACAGCAGTAAGACTTGCAAAATCAATAAATTATAGAAATGCTGGAACCATCGAATTTTTAGTTGATGCAAGTCAAAATTTCTATTTCATTGAAATGAACACAAGAATTCAAGTTGAACACCCTGTTACAGAAATGATTACAGGTATTGACTTGGTCAAAGAGCAAATTAAAATTGGTTTTGGGCATCCGCTAAGTTTTGAACAAAAGGATGTTAAAGTTAAAGGACATGCGATTGAATGTAGAATTAATGCTGAAAATCCAATGAATCAATTCATACCTACACCTGGAACGATTACAAATGTTATTTTACCAGGTGGTTTTGGTGTAAGACTTGATACACATATTTTTCCAAAATATGAAGTGCCTCCTTTTTATGATTCAATGTTAGCAAAACTAATTGTTCATGCACCTACAAGATTAGAAGCTATTAAGAAAATGAGAGTCGCACTTGAACAATTTGTTGTTGAAGGTATTATTACAAATATTGAATATCAGTATTTAATTATGCATCATACAGATTTCATTAAAGGAAACTATGATACTGGATTTATCGCACGTTTCCAAAAGTTAGTGGAGGCGAATAATAATGCATGAGTTTTTAGATGAAAGAAAAAAGAAATTAGAGTCTTTTAAAAAAGACGTGAGAAAGAAGAATGTTGGTAATGGCCCTAGAGAAATTCCTGATGGGTTATTTATCAAATGTGATTCGTGTAATACTGCTATTTATACAAAAGAACTTAAAGAACATATGATGGTATGTCCAAAATGTAACCATCATTTTAAAATATCAGCAAGACAAAGAATGAATATTACTGTAGATGAAAATTCTTTAAATGAATTATTTACAGATATCATTTCGACAAATCCTCTTCACATGGAGGGTTATGAAGAAAAACTTCAAAAAGGCAACTTAGAAAGTAACGAAGAAACTGCATTTTTATGTGGAGAAGCACGTATTGAAAAAATGAGTGTTGCTATTGGTATCCTAGATCCTACATTTATGATGGGTTCTATGGGAAGTGTTGTTGGTGAAAAAGTGACAAGACTTATTGAATATGCTATTGCTCAAAAATTACCATTAATTATTTTTTCTGCATCAGGTGGTGCACGTATGCAAGAAGGTATCCTATCATTAATGCAAATGGCAAAAACCAGTGCTGCACTTAAAAAACTTGATGAGGCAAAACAGTTATATATTAGTGTTTTAACATATCCTACAACTGGTGGGGTTGCTGCTAGTTTCGCTTCGTTAGGCGATATTATGATAGCAGAAGAAAAGGCGATGATCGGATTTGCAGGTGCTAGAGTCATTCAACAAACCATTAGACAAGAGCTTCCTGAAGGTTTTCAAACAGATCAATTTCAACTTGATCATGGACAAGTTGATATGATTGTTCATCGTAAAGAAATGAGAAAAACACTTGCCAAATTACTAAAGGTTCACATGGTGAAACAATATGAGTAACGCATGGCAAAGAGTACAAACAGCAAGACATCCAAAACGCATTACAGCTAAAACATTGATTAAAAATCTGTTTGAAGATTTTATTGATTTAAAAGGAGACAGATTATTTAAAGATGATCAAGCCATCATTGGTGGTATCGGTATGCTTGATGGTGTTGCGTTTACAGTTGTTGCTGAAGAAAAAGGCGTCAGTACTCAAGAAAAAATCAAACATAATTTTGGGATGCCACATCCTGAGGGTTATCATAAAGCATTAAGATTAATGAAACAAGCTGAAAAATTCAATCGTCCTATTTTCACGATTATTGATACTCCAGGTGCATATCCTGGAATTGAAGCTGAAGAACGTGGACAAGCACGTGCGATTGCTTTAAATTTATTTGAGTTATCACAGATTAAAGTGCCTATTTTAGTTTGCATCTTAAGTGAAGGTGGATCTGGTGGAGCACTTGCTGTTGGTGTAGGTGATTATATATTGATGTATGAAAATGCCATTTATTCTATCCTATCTCCAGAAGGATTCGCATCGATTTTATACAAAGATAGTTCAAAAGCTGCTGAAGCTGCTGAAATCATGAAATTAACTGCAGATGATTTATTAGAATTACATATCATTGATGAAATTGTAAAAGAAAAAGAAGGATTACATATCAATCCAGAAGAAGGCATTAAACAATTAAAAACATCAATTAAAAAACAATTAAACATCTTAAACAAACTCTCTAAAGATGAATTGATTGAGAAAAGATACCAAAAATTTAGACAAATGGGTATTTATCAAACAAAAGGAGTATCTAAATGAAACCAATGCATATAAAAGTCGTATCGACTGGTAAATATGTACCAGCTAAAGTGATGACAAATGATGATTTAGAAAAGATTGTTGACACATCTGACGAATGGATTGTAACAAGAACTGGTATTAAAGAAAGAAGAGTAGCTGCTGATGATGAAACAGCTGCAGAATTAGCTTATTTAGCTGCACTTGATGCAATTAATAAAGCAAATTATGACAAAGAAAAAATTGACTTAATTATTGTCGCATCAATCACAGGTGAAGGTATGACACCTTCAGTTGCAAATAAGGTACAAAAAAAATTAGGTATCAATAGATGTATGAGTTTTGATGTGAATGCAGCATGTACAGGATTTGTTTATGGATTAGAAGTTGCATCATCAATGATTGAATCATCTGGATATCGTAGTGCACTTGTGATTGGTTCTGAGAAATTAACCAATGTCTTAGATTATACAGACAGAAACACTTGTGTCTTATTTGGTGATGGTGCAGGTGCAGCAATCATTGAGCCAAATTCTAATCATCACGCTTATTTTTTCAATCAAGCAAAAGCGGATGAAACAGATGCATTAACAGTGGATAAATACATCAAAATGGATGGAAGAAAAGTCTTTTTATTTGCAGTTGATAGCATGCAAAAAGCGATTATTGAAGTGCTTGAACGTGCAAATTTGACATTGGATCAAATTGGAACAATCATTCCACATCAAGCAAACTTTAGAATTATTCAATCTGTTGCAAAAGCATTAGATTTGCCTATTGAAAAATTTGAAATGAATTTACAAAATTATGGAAACACGTCTGCTGCTAGTATTCCGATTGCATTAGATGAATATTTAGAGAAAGAAAAAAATGATCAATATGTATTGCTTGTTGGATTTGGTGGCGGATTCACTTGGGGTAGTACCATTATCCAATTAACGTAAGGAGAAATATATGAAAAATATTGCTGAATTATTAAATATTAAATACCCTGTGATTCAAGGTGGCATGGCTAATATTGCTACTGCTCAACTTGCCTCTGCAGTTTCAAATGCAGGTGGTTTAGGTTTAATTGGTGCTGGTGGATATGATGTCAACTGGGTTAGAGATGAAGTTAGAAAAATGAAACAATTAACAGACAAACCCTTTGGTGTCAATATCATGCTTATGAGTCCTCATGCTCCAAGTATTGCAGAAATGCTCATTGAAGAAGGCGTTAAGATTGTGACAACTGGTGCTGGTAGCCCAGGTATCTATATGGATAAATGGAAAGAAAATGGCATGATTATTATGCCTGTAGTTCCATCTGTTGCACTTGCTAAAAGAATGGAAAGAATGGGTGCTGATGCAGTCATTGTTGAAGGTACTGAAGCTGGTGGACATATTGGTGAAATTACTACAATGGCATTGATTCCACAAGTAGCTGATGCAGTTTCAATTCCTGTTGTTGGTGCTGGTGGCGTTGCAGATAAAAGAGGTGTCTTAGCAGCTTTTGCACTTGGTGCAAAAGGTGTTCAAATCGGTACGGTCTTATTAGCAACCGAAGAATGTCCAGTGCATATTAACTATAAGAACAAAGTGGTTGATGCTAAAGATATTGATACTGTTGTTACTGGTAGAAATACAAAAGCACCTGTGCGTGTTTTAAAAAATCAAATGGCAGTGAAATATATTGAAATGACTAAACAAGGCTATGATTTAGAAGAATTAGAAAAATTAACTTTAGGATCTCTTAGAAAAGCCGTTTTTGATGGTGATATGGATAATGGTTCTGTAATGGCAGGTCAAATTGCTGGTTTGGTCAAAGAGATTAGAACAGTTAAACAAGTGCTTGAAGATTTATTTGATGGTGTCAATCAATATAAAGATCAATTGGAAGTGTTATAATGTCTAAATTAGCAATATGTTTTTCAGGACAAGGAAGTCAGTATGTTGGCATGGGCTTAGATTTTATCCTGCATGATGAAAAATCAAAAAGATTAGTAGATCTTGCAAGCAAAAATTTAGGTGAAAATCTTGTTGTTAAATTAAATGATGAAGATGCATTATCACAAACAAAGTTTGTCCAACCACTCATTGTATTAAAATCAATTTTGGGTTTAGAATTATTAGACCCAAAAAAATATCATATTGATGGTTATTTTGGGTTTAGTTTGGGAGAATTTAGTGCATATTATGCATCAGGTATATTCTCATTAGATGATATTTTAAGTATTGTCAAAATAAGAGGGGAATTGATGCAAGAAGCAAGCATAAAATATCCTGGTTCTATGTCAGCTATTTTAGGTTTGGATTATGAAACAATCAAAGATAGTATCGATGGTTTAAAAACAAAAGGTATTATTGAGATTGCAAATGAAAATGGATTTAAACAATATGTCATCTCAGGAGAGTCAAATCTTGTTGATGAAGCAAACGAAATATTAAAAACAAAAGGCGCTAAACGTGCAGTTAAATTAAATGTTTCTGGGGCATTTCATACGAAGATGATGCAAGAAGCCAGTCAAAAGTTTATGAATGAAATTGCAAATTTTGAAAGGAAGCCTTTAAAAACACCAATGATTATGAACATAGATGCAGAATGGTTAAATGAACACGATGTAGATCATCATTTAGCATATCAAATGACCTCTTCAGTAAAATTTATAGATATGGTGTTAAAATTAAAGAAAGATGGATTTACACATATTCTAGAAATTGGACCTGGCAGAGTTCTTACAGGTTTAATTAAAAAAATAGATTTAGATATGGAAGTTCAAAATTTTGATAGTTTTGAACAATTTCAAGAGACGAAAGGATGGCTACAAACTCATGGATTTAACAAATAGAGTTGCCATAGTGACTGGTGGAGCATCAGGCATTGGTAGAAGTATTTCACTAGAACTTGCTAAAAAAGGATGTAACATTGTTGTAAACTACAATTCGAGTGCACAAAAAGCTGAAACACTCATTAAAGAGATTGAAGCATTTGGTGGTAAAGCAGTTGCTGTACAAGCCAATGTAGGCAATTTTGAGGAATCAAAGAAAATTGTAGATTTAGCGATTGCTACATTTGGTCAATTAGATATTTTAGTTAATAATGCAGGCATTACATCTGATCAATTGTTACTTCGTATGCAAGAATCTCAATTTGATGATGTGATTAACACAAATTTAAAAGGTGTCTGGAATATGTGTAAACAAAGTGCCAGATACATTTTAAAATCAACACAAGGAAGAATTGTCAATATCTCAAGTGTTTCAGGGGTAACTGGTAATGTTGGACAATCAAATTACAGTGCATCTAAAGCTGGCGTGATTGGTTTAACAAAATCACTTGCAAAAGAATTCGCAAGTCGAGGTGTAACTGTCAATGCGATTGCACCGGGATTTATTGATACAAATATGACAGATAAACTAGATGAACAAACGAAAGAAACTTATTTACAAGTAATTGCATTAAAACGTTTTGGACAACCAGAAGATATTGCTCATGCAGTATGTTTCTTATCTAGTGATCTTGCATCTTATATGACAGGTCAAACATTAATTATCGATGGTGGGATGGTGATTTAATATGGAAAAAAGAAGAGTTGTAGTAACTGGTATGGGTTTAGTTTCACCGGTAGGTAATACAGTTGAAGAATCGTTTAACGCGATGATAGAAGGTAAAAACGGTGTTGATTTTATCACACTATATGACACAGAACATTATAAAGTCAAAGTCGCAGGTGAAGTCAAAAACTTAAACTTTGAAGATTTTATTGATAAAAGAGAAATAAGAAGATCAGATAGAGTGACTAATTTAGGTTTAGTTGCTGCTGATGAAGCATTTAAACAATCAGGATTAGAAGGACACATTGAAAATCCATTTAGATTTGCAACTTATGTTGGTAGTGGAATTGGTGGTTTAACAACCATATTTGAAGAAACTAAAACATCTGTTGAACGTGGACCAGATAGAATTTCACCTTTCTTTATTCCAAATTCAATCATTAATATGGTAGGGGCAAAAATTGGTATTAAATATCAAGCTAAAGGTGGTAATTTACCATCAGTAACTGCATGTTCAGCTTCTACAAACGCGATTGGTGAAGCTTTTAGAGCTATTCGTGATGGTTATTTAGATGTTGTTATCACTGGTGGTGCTGAAGCTCCAATTAATGATATTGGTGTTGGTGGTTTTGCAAGTTTGCGCGCATTAGACCCATCAAATGATCCAGAGATTGCATCACGTCCTTTTGATAAAACAAGAGGTGGATTTGTCATCGCAGAAGGTGCTGGTATATTAGTTCTTGAAACTTTAGAACATGCACAAAAACGCGGGGCAAAAATTTTAGCAGAAATCATTGGTTATGGAACAACTTCAGATGCATTCCACATGACTGCACCTGATGATGAAGCAACCGGAATTACTGAATGTATCAATATCGCATTAAATGATGCTAAATTAGATTATCACGATATGGGTTATGTAAATGCACATGGAACATCTACTCTACTTAATGATAAATTGGAAACACTTGGGTTAAAGAAAGCATTTAAAGATCATGCTAAAGATTTACTGATAAGTTCAACTAAATCTATGACAGGACATGCACTTGGTGCTGCTGGAGCAATTGAGTCAATTGCAGTCATTAAGGCGATTCAAACATCGAAAATTCCACCAACGATTCATCTTAATGAGCCTGATGAAGCATGTGATTTAAATTATGTTCCAAATCATTTTGTCACAAAAGATATCACATATGGTATGAACATTAATATTGGATTTGGTGGTCAAAACGCTGCTGTGATTTTCAAAAAATGGGAGGAAGCATGAATCAAGAAGAGTTAAAAAAAATCATCCCTCATCGTGATCCATTTCTATTACTTGATGAATTGTTAGAATTAGAATCAATGAATTACGCTATAGGATTAAAAAATATAACACCTGAAGAATTTTACTTTAAAGGTCATTTTCCAGATAAACCAGTCGTTCCAGGTGTCATTATCATTGAATCACTTGCACAAGTTGGTGCAGCAGTGATTTTATCAGCAAAAGAATATGCAGGAAAAATAGCATACTTCACAGGTATTAAAAATGCTAAGTTCAGAAAGAGTGTTTTTCCAGGAGATAAATTAATTCTTAAGTGTACCATTGAAAGATTAAAAGGTCCATTTGGATTTGGTAGAGGAGAAGCATTTGTGAATAATGAGCTTGTTTGTGAAGCTGATATTTCGTTTGCATTAGGGTAATGATTAATCCAACCATTATAAAATTTGATACTTTAGAATCAACGAATGATTTACTAAAAACTTATTATGAATCTTTTCCAGATTTAACATTTGTTCAAACGAATTTTCAAACCAAAGGTAGAGGCCAATTTGATCATACTTGGGATTCTAATAAAGATGAAAATTTATTGTTTAGTGTTTTACTAAAAGAAGCATATGCAAACAAACGACACCAAATTAAAGATATCATCTTAAATACTTTATTTACTTTCTTTCATGAGCAAAAGATTAAAGTTCATTTTAAGGAACCTAACGATTTGTTTGTTGGCGAAGAAAAGATTTGTGGTATTTTGATTGAAACAAGATATGAAGAAACAAATTTAGATTATATGATTATTGGTATTGGACTTAATGTAAATCAACTCGAGTTCAATGGATATAGAGCAACTTCAATGAAGTTAATTCATCAAAAAGATTTTGAAATTGATGTCATATTTACTCGTTTGGTAGATATACTTATCAATCAATTAAATGGTTCAAATTAAAAAAACAAGCACAGTTTATTTAAACTGTGTTTTTTTATGTTCTTCATCAAATGGTTCGGTTTTGATGGTATAATTAAAATGAGGTATAATAGATGAAACATATATATATGTTGTTTTATGAACAACAAACAAGAAAATTACATAAAGACATCGTTGGAGAAATTGATATAAATCAGTTTCCTTATTTAATGTTTGATGAGCCATTTTATATTTTAAAACCTAATATATTAATTGGTAGACTTGATCGAAAGGAACATTTTGGGTTTTTACGTCAAGAAGTCAAAGACTTATATATTGAAAAAGAAAACTTAGGCGATGCGATGCATGATGATATTATCTTAGTTGATGATAAATATGCACCAAAAGTCGTATTTATTGTAGAACGCGCACTTAAAGTCATTATTGCAACCATCAAAAAGAGAAAAAATGGCATTAAATTTTTTACTGATGTATTTTTAGATAAAAAATTAGACGTTGAACCTTATGAACATTTAGTCAATGGCCATGTCGTTTCACTTGATGTCCTACATATTGATAAAGATGTTATTTTTGCAAAAGTTAACCACATCATTGGTCATATCAATGATCCAGATATTGAAACATTAAAAATTGTGAGTGGTTATAATTGGCCAACTGAATTTAAACAAGACATGCTTGATTCCATTGATGATATTCATGTTGATATCAACGAAGAAAAGAAGAAAAGATCAGATTTCACAAAAGATTTGATTATTACTATTGATGGTTTAGATGCAAAAGATTTAGATGATGCTATTAGCTTAACATTTAAAGACGGTCTTTATCATTTAGGTGTACATATTGCAGATGTTTCACATTATGTGACAAGAAAAAGTTTATTAGATGAGGAAGCTTATCAAAGAGCAACTTCTGTCTATTTAGCTGATCGCGTGATTCCAATGTTACCACATATTTTATCAAATGATTGGTGTAGCTTAAATGCTGATGAAGAAAAGTTAACACTTTCGTGTTTGATGACGATCAATCAAGATGGTGATGTCATTGATCATGAGATTGTTAAATCTGTCATCATTAGTAAAAGAAGAATGAATTATAAAGA
This sequence comes from Acholeplasmataceae bacterium, assembly GCA_963667565.1. Lineage (GTDB taxonomy): Bacteria > Bacillota_I > Bacilli_A > Acholeplasmatales > Acholeplasmataceae > WOFB19. The sequence goes on from OY763415.1 coordinate 329,781, forward strand.
AGTTAATTTATTCTTAAAAGATAATCAATCTCTTGGGCATAAAGAAATTGAACATATGCTCATTCAAATGAATGATTTATCAATGATTTTAAAGAAAAAGAGAAGAGCACGTGGAGAAATTGAATTTGAATCAAGTGAATTAGGATTCAAAGTTGATCGAGATGGTAAAGTTTTAGATGTTTATTTAAGAGAACAAGATGAAGCTGAAGGTTTAATTGAATCATTTATGCTTGCAGCCAATGAAACAGTCGCTGAACATATGTATCACTTAAATCTTCCATCAATTTATCGTATCCATGAGAAACCAGATACCGTTAAATTAAAAATGGCTCTAGATACTATTGCGAAATTAGGTATTAAATTCAATCATAAACATATAGGTGATCCACATATGCTTCAACAAATCACGAAGCAAACTAGTGGTGAAGCCATAGGTCCAATTGTGCATATGATCTTACTTCGTGCCATGCAAAAAGCAAAATATTCACATGAACTAGATATCCATTTTGGATTAGGGGCGAGATATTATACACATTTCACTTCACCTATTAGAAGATATCCAGACCTAATTTTACATAGACTCATTCATACATTTTTATTAAATGAATCAAAAGACTATCAAGATGATATATTATTTTATGATCAAGTGATGGATGATGTTGCAAAACATACATCAGATCAAGAACGAAAAGCTATTCAACTAGAAAGAGATGTTGCAAAACTTAAGAGTTGTGAATTTATGTCATCAAGAATTGGGAAATATTATGAAGCTACGATTACACAAATGATGCCATCAGGTATGTTTGTGAGTTTAAGTAATGGTATTGAAGGATTTGTACCATTAAGATTACTCGATGATTATTATCAATATGATGAAAATTTCTTAATGTTTGTTGGTAGAAAAGGTAACAAATATCAATTAGGTGATCAAGTTCAAGTCGAACTCGTGAATGTTGATATGCTTGAAAGAAAAATGGATTTCGATATTGTAAGTAAGAAAAAGAAGGGTAAACATGAAAATTATCGCACAAAATAAAAAAGCATATCATGATTATTTCATTGAGGATACCTTTGAAGCTGGGATACAGCTTAAAGGTAGTGAGATTAAATCTGTGCGCTTGGGCAAAGTCAATCTTAGTGATAGTTACGTCACATTTAAAGGTGGAGAAGCCTTTGTTTTAAATATGCATATTTCAAAATATGATTACTCTAATATTTTTAATCATGAAGAAACGAGAACAAGAAAATTATTATTACACAAAAATGAAATTTTAAAAATGTTTAATCAAACAAAGCTTCAAGGGGCAACTGTCATTCCACTTAAAATCTATTTAAAAGATGGATTATGCAAAGTTGAAATTGGTGTTGCAAAAGGTAAGAAAGATTACGATAAACGTCAGTCTTTAAAAGAAGCAGATATGAAGAAAAGGATACAAAAACAAATAAGAGACAGGTGATCATATGAATCATAAAATTGGTTTAGCACTTGGTGGGGGCGGAGCAAGAGGAAGTTTTCAATTAGGTGTGATTAAAGTATTACAAGAATTAGGTGTTTTAAATGAAATTAAATATGTGTCAGGAACATCCATTGGAGCCATCAACACGCTGATGATTATGAATGGACTTTCTTATGATCGTATGTTAGAAATTTGGAATAAAATCGATAATTCTGAAATTTATGGTGATGGTCCTGATCGCTATAAGATGGACAAACAGGGTATTTTCTCGATTCAAGAACTCTACGACATGTTGAAACAAGAGATATCAATTACTGAGATTAAGCAAAGTAAAATTCAAGGGTTTGCGACAACTGTCAAAATCCCTAAAGAATCCCTAATTGATCAAATCATGTTTACAAGAATGGAAAAACAGGTGTTTCATTTAAATGAAATGGAAGATCCTGCCATTGGTGCACTAGCAAGTGCATCTATACCTATTGTTTTTGGTACAACCCATATCGATGATGATTATTACATTGATGGTGGAACTAAGGATAATATGCCCATACAGCCCTTATTAGATCAAGGATGCGATATTATTATTGCTGTACCTATTCATGGAGGTATCCATCCTAATCGTTACAGAAATAAAGATATTTTGTTAGTCAGTATAGAACCTCATTTTTTATTTAATCCACTCATGATTGATGTGATTAATTTTGATCCAAAGGAAATTCCACATCGTGTCGAATATGGTCAGTTATTGACAAACTTTATGTTTGACAAACTCCAAGCACAAAACATCTATGATTCAAAAAATAATAAGTGGCATAAAAATGAAGGTTTTAAATATATAAGAATATCAAGAGATGAAGAGTTTAAATTAAAGTTTCTAAAGAAAGGATGATTTTATGGATGCTGAAATTATTAGATTTTTAAGAGATATATCAAATCCAGTATTTGATTGGATTTTTTATGTCATCACACAAGTTGGTGGTGAAACATTCTTTATTGTCATAGCAGCTATCATATATTGGGTCATCAATAAAAAATATGCCTACAAATTTGTGATGGCATATTTAGTCATTTCAGGAGTTAACATTGGTTTAAAATCTATATTTAAAAGACCTAGACCCTATACGATAGATGGCATTACACCACCTTTTGATTATTATACAACTGGATATTCATTCCCAAGTGGGCATGCGACTTCTGCTGGGGTTTTAGCATTTGCTTCATATGATGGATACAAAAAGTTTAATAAGAAATGGTTACTCTATGTTGGTATAACAATCGCAATCCTTGTTCCATTTTCTAGAATGATACTTGCACAGCATTATTTAACAGATGTGCTTGTGGGACTTATATTAAGTGTTGTGTTATCCTATTTCTTATTTAAATGGATTGATTTACTTAAAGATAAGGAAGAAATATTGGTTTTAATTGCAGCACCCATCATTTTAATCATGATGTTTATATCACAAAGTGAAGACTTATTTAAAGCTGGTGGTGCATTTTTAGGTTTTGCTTTAGGTTACGTCATTGAAAAATATTATGTTAAATATGAAGTTAAACATAAAATGGGTATTCAAGTATTAAAAGTATTAATTGGTTTCGCAGGCGTACTTATATTAAAAGAAGGATTGAAGGTAATTTTACCAGATGAATCATTCTTTCATTTTATAAGATATATATTGGTAGGAGGATGGGTTGCAGTTGTTGCACCTTTAATATTCAAACATGTCTTTAAACATCACGAAAAAGAAATTTCATGATTTATCAGCTGAAGAAGTCTATCAAATCATTAATTTAAGACTTGAAGTCTTTTTAGAAGAGCAAAAAATCTATTATGTAGATACAGATTTTATTGATCAATTATGCATCCATTACTTTACAAAAGAAAATGATAGAATAACAAGTTATTTAAGATTAATCCCTAAAGGTGTTAAGCATGAATATGCCGTTATTGGAAGAGTCGTTACAGATATCAAGTTTCGTAAAAGAGGATTATCAAGTGCATTAATTAAAGAAGTACTTCATGACCTTAAAGGTGAACCTGTGTATTTACACGGTCAGGCATATCTTCAAAATTTTTATGAAAATTTGGGATTTAAAACGATTAGTGAAGCATTTATTGAAGAAGATGTACTTCACTATGAAATGTTAAATTTAAATAAAATATTGTAAAATAATTAAAAATAATATATAATAATATTATAAATAATTATAGGGGGTCTTCATATGCCAGAATTTATTATGCAAGTTAGTTTGTATATTCTTGGAGTTTTATTTTTGAGTTATTTAGGTTTTATATGGTTTGATTATAAAAAAATAGATAAACAAGTCAAACAAAAATCTTATTTAACGATGTTACTGATTTTTTCAAAAATCATGCAGATAGTATCATATGTATATATATTACTTTTAATTATTACGATTATTTTTGATGGTTCAAATGGCTATGAATTATATACTTATCTACGTATCAGTGGTGATTTAGGCGTCATGCCGGATTCATATCAAGTCTTATACCTCATCGTCCTTACATTATTTGTAGGTATGATCTCAATGGTATTTAGATCATTGGTAAAAATTATACGTTTATTTACAGGTAAAGCACTATTTAATAAGAGATTTATTTTGGATATCAGATTAGGTTTATATGCGCTTGGTGCTGCTTGTTTATTACAGATAGTGGCTCACATCATTAATCAAACAACAGCATTTACGTTTGGTGAAGTTGCCATATATGCAATTTCAGGTATTGTTATATCATTTATAAGTAAAATTGCAATTGATAATCAAGAAAGCTAAGATTAACATCTTGTTTATCCATAAAAAACATGATAAGATATAATCGCAATGAAAAGAACGAGTAATAAGTCATTTCTTTAAAGAGACTTCGTGGTCGGTGAAAACGAAGAAGAAACCTTATGAACGCTACTCTTGGAGCAAAAAGTATGTCGGCTTTAACGATGAATGAGGGCTAGTCATTGACTAGAACTAAGGTGGTACCGCGAATTTATTCGTCCTTAGATAATTTCTAAGGACGTTTTTTTATTTCAAAGGAGTGATTTTATGAAATACATGACAGCACAACAAATTAGAGAAACATGGTTAAACTTTTTCAAATCTAAAGGACACAAAATTGAAGCATCTGCTTCATTGATTCCTCAAAATGATCCAACACTATTATGGATTAATGCAGGGGTTGCACCATTAAAGAAATATTTTGATGGAAGTGAAAAGCCAGAAAGTCCTAGATTAACCAATGTCCAAAAATGTATTAGAACCAATGATATTGAAAATGTTGGTAAAACAGCAAGACACCATACATTCTTTGAAATGCTTGGTAATTTTTCAATTGGCAATTATTTTAAGGAAGAAGCGATTAAATGGGGATTGGAATTATTGACTGATGATCAATGGTTTGGGTTTCCTTTAGAAAAACTATATATCACATATTATCCAGACGATTTGGATGCCAGAAATTTTTGGATTGAAAATGGTGTTGAGCCTTCTCATTTAATTCCAAGAGCTGATAATTTTTGGGAAATTGGCGAAGGTCCATGTGGCCCGGATACTGAAATCTATTTTGATCGAGGTTCTTCATATGATCAAAGAGGAGTCGAATTAATCGTAGATGATATTGAGAATGAAAGATATATTGAGATATGGAACATCGTTTTTTCTCAGTTTAATTCAAAAGCAAATCTTGAAAGACAAGATTATCCAGAACTCCCAAATAAAAATATTGATACAGGTGCAGGTTTAGAACGATTTGCTTGTGTGATTCAAGAAACAGAAACTAATTTTGAGACTGACTTATTTTTTCCAGTCATAAAAAAGGTTGAAGCACTTACTGGCGTTACATATGAAGGACAAATGGCATTTAAAGTCATTGCTGATCATGTAAAAGCATTGGTATTCTCAATTTCAGATGGCGCTATGTTATCTAATGAAGGCAGAGGATATGTCCTTAGAAGATTGTTAAGACGTGCAGTAAAATATGGCCGTTTTTTAGGAATGAATAAACCATTTTTATTTGAGTTGGTGGATGAAGTTGTAGACATGATGGGTGCATTTTATCCTAATTTATATGAAACAAAAGAAATCGTCTCTAAAATTATCTTAAAAGAAGAAGAAAAGTTTTTAGAAACAATCTCTGAAGGTGAAAAACATTTAATTGAAGCTATGTCACAAGAAGGTCTTAAAATCTCAGGGCAAACTGCATTTAAACTATATGACACTTATGGATTTCCGATTGAATTAACCATTGAGTATGCTGAAGAAAATGGTGGATCAGTAGATGTATTAGCATTTAGAGAAGCACTTAAAATGCAAAAAGAAAGATCTAGAAATGCAAGACAACAAAAAGGAAGTATGAAAACACAAGATGAAGCGTATTTAAATTTCTTAGAACCTTCATTGTTTGTTGGATATAATACTTTGCAAGTAGAAACGAAGATTATTAAAGTATTTGATCAAGGTGTTGTTTTAGAAAAAACACCATTTTATGCAACTTCTGGTGGACAAACTTGTGATCAAGGTACCATTAATGGACTTAAAGTAACAGATGTATCTAAATTACCTAATGGACAATTTTTACATCAAATTGAAGGTGGATTTGAAGAAGGCGATGACGTCTTAGCAATCGTAGATCCAAAAGCAAGACTTGACGTGATTAGAAATCATAGTGCAGCACATCTTTTCCATCAAGCAATCAAAGACCTTTTAGGAAAACATGCAAACCAACAAGGACAACTAGTTTCACCAAAGAGTTGGCGTTTTGACTTTAATCATTTTGAAACAGAAGGTGATGACAAAGTATTAGAGATTGAAGCATTGGTTAAACATTACATTACCGAAAAACCACTTGATGTTCGTATTAATGAAATGCCAATCGAAGAAGCTAAAAAACTCGGTGCAATGGCTTTATTTGGCGAAAAATACGGCAATATTGTCCGTGTTGTTGATATGGGATGGAGCATTGAACTTTGTGGTGGAACACATGTTAAAAATACAAAAGAAATTGTTGATTTTGCGATTTGTTCTTATGAATCTATTGGATCAGGTATTTATCGTATGGAAGGTATTACAGGTTCAAATTTAGACGAGAAGATCAAACCATTTATTCAAGCATATTTACTTGAAATTGAAAGCTTAGAAGATAAAGCACAAAGACTTGATCAAAACTATCAATTACCTCAAAAACCACTACTTCTTGGAAGTTATAAAGATATTATCAATTACAGAAATTATGTTGATCAAATTAAACTACTCATCAAAGACTTAGAAAAAGACATTGAAAGAGCTAAACAACAAGATGCTATTTCAAATGTTGATCAATTATTAAATCCTAACTTAAAAAATCAAGTGGTCATGACACAAGGATTAGAAAGTATAGTCTTAAAACAATTACTTGATGTTTTATTTGATAAAGCAAAAGCAGAAACACTCTTTTTAATCAATGTTACTGAGGATAAAGCAAGTTTCTTATGTAAAAGCACCAAAGATGAAGCATCTGATTTAATTAAGCTTGCAGCATCAATATCTAATGGTTCTGGTGGTGGTAGACCACAAATGGCTCAAGGTGGAACACAATCATTAGATAAAATTGATGAGATTGTGAAGGTGATTACTTCTAAATTATGAAAAGATATTTAGGGATTGATTTAGGCAGTAAGACGATTGGTTTATCCATCTCATTATCTGGAATTATCGCAGAAAGATATGATACATTATATTTTACAAATGATTTATATAGTGAAGCGGTACAAAAAATCATAGATGTGGTAAAATTAGAAAGAATTGATGTGATTGTCTTAGGATATCCTAAACACATGAATAATGATATTGGGATAAGAGGCAAAATCAGCGAAGATGTAAAAAAACAAATTGAAGAAAAAATTCAAGTTGAAGTCGTATTATGGGATGAACGCTTATCGACTAAATCAGCATTAGACGCGATGATTGCAGGCAATCAATCAAGAAAAAAGCAAAAGCAGAAGAAAGATGAAATGGCTGCAGTAGTCATTTTACAAAACTATTTAAATTATAAAGGAGTTTAACATGTTACAAGATGATAACAAATTGACTTTAGTTGGTGAAGACGGGTCAGAAACGATTTGTGAAATTCTTTTCACTCATGAAGCTAATGGAAAGAAATATGTAGTCTTTGAGATTGCTGATACGAATGAAGTCACAGCTGCTGTATATCTTCCAGACAATGAAGATCAATCAGAAGGCGAATTTTCTGATATAGAAACAGAAGAAGAATGGGAAATGCTTGATAAATTGTTAGATGCATATTATCAAGATTTAGAATCTGAAGAATAATCAACAAAAGAAACCAAAAATGGTTTCTTTTTTTATAAAAAAAACTAAAGCTATTGAATATCTAAATGTGAAAGCGTAAAATATAACTATAATGGGCATATGCCCAAAACAAGAGGTGAATATGCCAAGACCCAAAGCATTAGGTAAAGTTTGTCATTTACCCGAGGTTAATCTATTTGGACCTTTGGTTTCAAATCCACATAAAAGAGAAATTATCAATTTAAGTATTGAAGAATATGAGGCAATTAGAATCATTGATTTAATGCAACTTAGTCAAGAAGAAACTGCTGAACTCATGGATTTATCAAGACAAACGCTTCAAAGAATTTACTACAGTGCAAAACATAAATTAGCTGAGTCTATCGTTTTTGGAAAAATATTAAAAATCGAAGGTGGTAATTTTAAACTTTGTGATGTAGATGTTGATTGTCAAAATTGTAAACACTGTCCTTGTAGCAAAAAAAACAAGGATTTAAAACTAAAGGAGCAAGTATGAAAGTAGGTATTGCAGGATCAAATGGGAAAGTAAGTCAACATTTTGGTCATTCAAAGGAATTAAATGTTTTTAAGATTAGTGATAACAAAGTAAGTTTTCTAGAAAAAATAGAAGTGCAAGAACACGTCCACAAAGGATTTCCTCAAATAGTATTAAATGCAGATATCGATGTGCTTATTTGTGGCAATTTAGGTGCAGGAGCTGTTCAAAAAATGGAAAACGAAAACATTGAAGTCATCACTGGAGCATCTGGTGATATCAATGAAACCATTGAATTATATGCAAAAGGAGAATTAGTGTCTAAAGATTTACAATGTGAAGGCCATTCACATGATCATGATCATGAACATGGGCATTGCCATGATTAAATAAAAAAGGAGAAAAGTCATGAAAGAAAGTACTGATGTATTAATTATTGGGGGTAGCGCTGCTGGTTTGGTATCAGCATTAACTGCTAAATCGTCATATCCTGACAAGAAAGTTGTGATGATAAGACAAGAAGAAAAAGTGATGATTCCTTGTGGAATTCCATATATATTTGGATCATTAGAATCATCGGATCAAAATATTTTACCTGATGGTGGACTTATCAATTTAGGAGTTGAAATTAAAATTGACAAAGTTATTAAAATTGATCCAGAAGGAAAAGTTTGTTTGACTGCAAGTGGATTAGAATTAGCTTATGATAAATTAATTATCGCAACTGGTTCAATGCCTTCTAAACCTAAATGGTTAAAAGGTGCAGAGCTTGAAAATGTATTTACGATTCCAAAAAACAAGAATTATCTTGATGAACTTGTAGAAAAATTACAAGCATTTAAGAAAATTGTTGTTGTCGGTGCTGGTTTTATTGGGGTGGAAGTTTCAGATGAATTAAATAAAAAAGGGTTTGAAGTTTCTTTAGTTGAAAAACAACCTCATATCTTAGCATTAGCATTTGATGATGATGTTGCTATTGAGGCAGAAGAGTTATTAAAAGCACGCGGTGTCAATGTGATTGCTGGTGTTGGCATTAAGGAAATTAAAGGTGAAGGCAAGGTGTCATGTGTATGCTTAGACAATGAAGTACATGTTGAAGCAGATGCTGTCATCTTATCTATGGGATATTTACCAAACACTATTTTAGCGAAAGAATCTGGAGTAGAAGTCAATCATAAAGGATTTATTATTGTTGATGAATATTTAAGAACAAATCTAAAAGATGTATTTGCAGCTGGCGATTGCGCAGAAAAGCGTGATTTTGCTACAAATAAGATTTCTACAACGATGTTAGCTTCAACAGCATGTGCGGAAGCAAGAGTTGCTGCACTTAACTTGTATAAAGTATCAACAGTTCGTAAGTTTAAAGGAACTATTGGTATTTATTCAACATCAATTGGTGATTATGCATTTGGAGTTGCAGGGTTAACTGAATGTGGCGCAGCTCATGAAGAATTTAGTTATGTTGTAGGTAAATTCCAAGGTATTGATCGTCACCCTGGGAAATTAAATGATCCTCATAAACAAATTGTAAAACTTGTTGTTGCTAAAGAATCAGGAAGATTACTTGGAGGTTCAGTCGTTGGTGGAAACAGTGCTGGTGAATTAATTAATAGTATTGGATTTATCATTCAAGCAGGCATGACAGTCAATGACTTACTTGTTGCTCAAATTGGTACACAACCTATGCTTACAGCTTCACCTGCTGCATATCCACTCATTAAAGCAGCTGAAGTAGCAGCAAAAAAATTGTAATAACGAAAGAACCTTAGGGTTCTTTTTTTTATGCTTAAATGAAATTTATGATAAAATAATGTGTAGAAATAAGAGGTAAAACCATGATTGAAAAAATAAAAACATATGCTATAGAACATAACGTTCCAATCATCTGCGAAGAAGGCTTAAGATTCTTAAAAGACATATTAATCAAATATCAAGTTAAAGACGTCTTAGAAATAGGTACAGCTATTGGATATAGTTCTATTGAAATGGCTTTAAATGGATGTGATGTCGATACTTTTGAGCGTGATATTCATATGATAGAACAAGCAAAAAAGAATATTAAATCTTTAGATTTAGAGCATAAAATTAGACTCATTACAGAAGATGCATTATTATATAATGGAGAACTAAAGTCTTCATATGATTTAATTTTCATTGATGCAGCAAAAGCGCAATATCAAAAATTTTTTGAAAAATTCGAATCACGTTTAAGCAAAGAGGGTATCATTGTTTGTGATAACTTATCTTTTCATCATTTAGATAAAACGAAAGTGAATAGAAATACAAGACAATTACTAATAAAATTAGAAAATTTCGTAGATTTTTTAAAAACCAATGAATCATTTGAAACAACATTCTATGATGTTGGTGATGGTATGAGTATTTCTAAAAGGATCATTAAATGAAATTACTAACAACATTATTTGATATAAAAAATCTAGAACTTCTAAGTGAAGCTGATGGATTTATCATCGGGAATGAAACTTATGGTACAAGACTTACTAAAAGCTTTTCTATTTCTGAAATTAACGAAGTTATCACGTTTGGAAAAACACATCAAAAAGATGTGTTTTTAGTCGCAAATCAAATGTTTGACGATCAGATGATTGATACTTTTAAATCATGGATTAAAGAGATTCTAATTGAAGATTTAACAGGCTTAATTGTTGCAGATGTCGGACTGTATTATGCATTAAAAAAAGAAGGATTACAAGACAAAGTAATCTATAACCCAGAAACTTTGATGACCAATTATTATGATTTTAACTTTTTAGTCGAAACAGGAATTTATGGTGTGTTTATCGCGAAAGAAATCACATTAGAAGATATTAAAATCATTGCAGAGAAGAAACAAACAAAATTATTCATGGTTGGTCATGGACATTTAAATATGTTTTATTCAAAACGACAATTAATTGACAATTATATGCATTTTATGGATAAGGAAAATCATATACACAATAAGCAAACATTAAAAATTATTGAAGAAAAAAGAAGTGAAGAACCATATCCTATATTAGAAGATTTAGCAGGAACACATGTGTTTAGATCGCAGGTGTTTGATAGTATTGATTATATAGAGACTTTGAGACCTTTGGTTGATTATTTAGTGATAGATGCTATTTTTAAAGATGATCTTTATACTAAAGCAATGATTGATATGTATCAAGGGCACCCATCACTTGCAAAAGAAGACATTGAAAATACATATGAAGAAGTTTGGGATCATGGATTTTTCTTTAAGAAAACGATCTACAAACAAGGAGCATAAAAATGATAGAGTTATTAGCACCTGCTGGTGATTTAGAAAAATTAAAAATAGCTTTAATGTATGGTGCAGATGCTGTATTTATTGGTGGTCAGAATTTTTCTCTTAGAGCACGCGCATCAAACTTCACATTAGATGACATATTAGAAGCAACCACTTTTGCCCATGAACGTGGAAAAAAAGTCTATATTACAACTAACATTATTCCGCATAATGAAGACTTAGAAGGTGTTATCGAGTATTTACAAGCATTAGAAAAAAATCATGTAGACGCGATTATCTCTGCATCACCTTTTATTATTGATATGGCACTTAATCATACGCAACTAGAAGTTCATTTATCAACTCAACAATCTGCATACAATAGTGAAGCAGTCAATTATTGGTTTGATAAAGGTGTTAAAAGAATTGTGTTAGCTAGAGAGTTAGATAAACATCAAATTCATGAGTTATGTGCTAAAACAAAAGCCGACATCGAAGTATTCATCCATGGTGGTATGTGCATGTCATTTAGTGGAAGATGTTCATTATCTGATAATATGACTGATCGCGATGCAAATCGTGGCGGTTGTGCACATTCATGTCGTTGGAATTACGATTTAGTTGATGATGGTGTAAGTCAAGGTGAAACACCATTTTCAATGTCAAGTAAAGACTTAGAAGCGATTAATCAAGTGCCTTATTTAATTGATAGTGGTGTTTCATCATTAAAGATAGAAGGAAGAATGAAAAGTATTCATTATATCGCAACTGTTGTCTCTACATATCGAAGTTTAATTGATGAATACATTAAAATGGGAGAAATCAAAGACTTTGATTTTTATGAAAAAGAAATGACTAAAGCTGAAAATAGACTATCATCAGTTGGATTTTTAGAAGGTACACCAGGTGTAGATCAGCAATTATACCAAATGAGAAGTGAAAAGCCTTCACAACTCTTTATTGGACTTGGTATAAGTTATGATTTTGATTTGAAAACAGCTGTGATTGAACAAAGAAATTATTTTAAATTAGGTGATGAAATTGAAGTGTTTAACCCTGATGGATCAAGATTTGAATTTATCATCACACTCATGAAAGATCCAGATGGAGAATTAATTGATATTGCAAGACACCCACGACAATTAATTACAATTAATAGTCCATTTAAAATAGATAGCTATGCGATGATAAGAAAAGTTGTTAAAGAAGGAAACCAAGCATAAGGTTTTCTTTTTTTTATGTATGCATAAGATAATAAAATAATTATGTGCTATAATGAAGTTAGAAACACAAACTTTACATATGATGACATTTTTAAGATTTATTAGAGGGAAAGCAAACAATTGAGAGAGACAGCCAAAGAAAATCCAAGCATGAACTAGATGGGGATCTAATCATAGATGGAGGCGTAACTCAATATGAAAAATGCAATAAAAACATTTGGAAACATGCTTTTATTTCCAAATAAAAAACAAAAGATTATCATTGTGACATTGTTATATTTTATGATAGCAGGTGTCTATTTTTTAGTCTATTATACGGGTGGAATTAAATATGTCTATTCTCATACGATATATATTCCAATTATTTTGATGGCAGCAACCACAGGTTATCAAGGTGGATTGCTTTCAGCGCTCATCTCATCTATGCTTTTAGGACCATTTATGCCTATAGATGTTGCTACAGGTGAACAACAAGATGCAATTAATTGGTTATATCGAATGCTTATTCTAGTTTCATCTGGTGGTCTTGCAGGTATATCTTTTGATATGCTTAGAAAAAGTAGATTAACAGCATTTAATGTATTATCTCATCATCATTACACAACAATCACTTTATATAATTCATTAGAACTTGATTATCGAAAAGAAAAGCGAGATCAACAGGTTATTGCAATTAGAGTTGTTAATTTCCAAAGTATTGTAGATTATATTGGAGTGCTTAATTATTTTGAAATTTGGAAAGCAATTAACGAAGAGATTTCAAGTTGTTGTGATTTTGAAGGAAAACTTTATCATATTGAAGACCAAAACTTTATTTATATATGTACTCAACAAAATAATGTGATGCCACTTGATGAACTCTATCATATGTTTGCTAAAAGTCGAATGATTAATGATGTACCTATTTATTTCGATGTTGCTATAGGATATGTTAAACGTTTAGACAGTCTTGATCATCTTGTAGAAGATGCACTCATTACCTCAAGACATGCAGAATTAAATAGTGAACATTTATTGACATTTAAGCCTGAATTTAGAAAGAGTTTAAAAGCTTTTGAACTTGTTTCAGAACTAAGAGAAGCAATGAAAAATAAAGATCTATATTTAGTGTATCAGCCTGTCGTTAAATCAAAATCTCATAAGATTAAGGCTGTTGAAGCTTTAGTGAGATGGCAACATAAAACACAAGGCGTTATTATGCCAGGGGCATTTATTGAACTTGTTGAACAAACATTACTCATCAACGATTTATCATATTATATTGCAAGAGAAGTTAAAGAAGAGATTTTACCAGAACTCATGAAAAAAGGTATTCAAGTGTCAATAAATATTTCTGGTAAAAACTTTCAAAATAAACACTTTATGCAACAATTGCTAAGTGAAGAAATCTTTACAGACCAAGAAAAAAAATACGTTATTCTAGAAATCACTGAAACTGTATTTATCGGTCATGTTAATCAAGTGGTTCAGTTGCTCGAAACACTCAAATCTAAAGGATATATGCTTGCTTTAGATGATTTTGGAGTTGGATTTACAAGTCTATCCTATTTAGGAAAATATCCTATTGATTATTTGAAAATCGATCGATCATTTATGATGCAATATCATGAAATAGCCGTACAAAGTATTGTTAAATCAGTGATTCATTTATCAAAAGAATTAGAGTATCAGGTGGTTGCTGAAGGCATTGAGACAAAAGAATTGGTAGAACAATTAGAAAAAATTGAGTGTGATTTCTTTCAAGGGTATTACTTCTCAAAACCTGTTGATAAGCATGAAATCTTGAAATTGATTCATAAAAAATAAAAAAAGACATACTAGATTAATTTCTAATATGTCTTTTATTTTGTGATAAATAATTATTTAGTTAATGTATATTGTGCTTGAAACATAGGAATTAATACGATTAAATAAAAACTTAAGATTAATCCTAAAACAAGAAGTGCGCCAACTGTTAACGCTAAGTAAAGCGAATAAAGAATTGGTACAATGACTAATACTGCTAAAATCATAAATACACTAAATAATGCTTGTTTAACTTCAAAAGTTTTTACGTAATGGTTTAAGAATAAGAATAATGTTCCAAGAGCACCAATAACTAAGAATAAGAAAGATGCACCACTTAATACGAAACCAGTTAATAAAGCCAATAAAAGGTTAAATAAACTTCCAGCAATAATAAACTCTGTTTGCATATTTTGATATTTTTTAACATAAACTCTATATGCTAAATAGGTTAAACCAATGAGTGTAATTAGTGTGGGTATACCACCTAAATTTGTCTTAACATATGTGAGACTAAAATCGACTTTTGAATAGAATGCAATAATTCTTGCTACGATATATCCAACGACAATGAATGCACCCATAAGACCACCAAATAAACTAAATGATTTACCAAGTCTCTTAAGTGATATACTTTCATTTTTTAGAGCTAAAACAATGAACGCAACAAGTGCAACTAAGAACACTATATGCATCACATTTGCGAAATTTTCTGAATATCTTACAAAGACATTAGCAAATAATGTAAAGAAGACATCATTGTGTGTGCCATCAAAATAATTGATGTCGCTATAAGTAGCGTTTGTTGCAAATTCTTCAACAAGTGGTACAATTTGCTCACCATAATGTTGAATACTTGATGGATTGATATTTGTGTAATTATCATTAGGTGTATGGTAATAATATAAGTTATCAAGGACAGCAAAGTTCATACCATTTTTGTCAATAGCCAAAAATTTGGTGAAGTCTGTTGAGTTTGGCATGACTGTATATACAGCTGTTGCTAAACTATAAGATACTGGATAATTTGCATTTGAGTATAAATCTAAAACTTTATTGTTATTTGCACTTGTTTCAAACATGTAAGCAGGGCCTTTAACACCACGAGCTTCAATATTGATAACAAATCCAACTTTAGACATTAAGTCTGTTTCTTGTGTTGCAAATGCTGCACCATATAAACCAGTTTCTTCAGCATCAGTCATAAGAATATAAATTGTATTTTCTAAATTTCTATCTTTATAGAGTCTTGCAATTTCAAGCATGGTTGCAATTGCATAACCATCATCTGCTGCACCATAGGATTCACCAAGTTCTCCAGCACGTCCTACATGACCTCTTGAATCATAATGACCCACGAGCATAATCGCTGTTTCTGAATTTCCTGGAATGACACCTAATAAATTATGTATGTCATATTCGATTGTTGCATCGGTAACTAGTGTGTGATCATATGTATATTCAGTGACATTAGATGCTCCAAGATAATCAGTAAGTCTATCTTTTAAATATAATCTTACATCTTCATGATTTTCAGCATCAAAGACACTGTGTTGATCTTGAGAGATGTAAGCAAGTGTTTGCATCGCATAAACAACATTAAATTCTTCCGTACTTTTTGTTTGTGGATTTGGTGTATAAAGTACAAAAGTTGATAAAAATAAAGCAAGCACTAAAATTATTAAAGTAAATCTTTTTTGTGTTAACATATTTTTCTCCTCTATTCAAAATGAAATATAATAGTTTGAACTTCAATATTTTAACATATTTTTTATGATTTTTAAAGATAGATTATAGTAATTCAAATATATATTTAAATATGTTAAAATAGAAATAGAAAAATCTTTACTGAGGTAACTATGATAAAAAAAATCTTTCTTTCTTTTCTTTTATTTTTGACAACACTATCGCTTGCATCTTGTGATCCATGGATCACGCTTGATCCAAATATAAATAATCAAGATGATACACCAGTAGAAAACGTTGATACATTTGAGCGTTTATTTGATGATGTTGTTTATCGAAAAGTAACGATTGAAGTTTCTAATGATAACTGGACAGCACTCCATGAATCCTTATTAGAACATCAAGCGCTTTTTGGAAATCTTAAAACTGATTTATATGTAGATGCCAATATGACTTATGAAGATGATTTAGGCGTGATTGAGTATGATCACGTAGGTCTTAGACCACGTGGAAATTTATCTTTGACATATTTAATGGATGGTGATGGAAACATCAACATGAATAGTTTTAAAATTAATTTCAGAGAAACATTTGATGGATTGCATCCAGAAAATGATGGAAGAAGAGGATTTGAACTTAAAGAATTAGATATGAAATGGAATAGAAATTATGATGAGACTTATATGACTGAACAGTATGCATTAGATATGATGAATCATTTTGGTGTTGATGCTGCAGAGACTACACATTTTATCTTAAGCTTCATCATTGATGGAGAAGAAACTGTCATGGGTTTATATACTGGATTTGAACCCATTGATGATGAGTTTGTTGAAAGAAGATTATCAAAAGCTGAAGAAGATGGTGATCTATATAAATGTTTATGGCAACAATACGGACCAGCATCATTAGAATTGATGGTAGATCCGCTAGCTATAGGACAAAGAGATGTTTCTACCAATTATATGCCAGCTTATGATTTAAAAACAAATAAAGATACGTCTAATCACACTGAATTTTTAACATTTATGAATAATATTAACTATTTAAATGGAACTACATTTAATGCATATATCGATGATCACTTTGAAGTGGAAAAATTTTTGAGACTTCTCGCGGTCAATGTTTTTATTGGTAATCCTGATGATTATCGTGCGATGGGAAATAATTATTTTATGTATCAAAATAGTGAGTCACTTAAATGGATGATGATTCCATATGACTTTGATCATGGATTAGGTCAAGGCTGGTGGCAAGCTGATGTATATCCTAATTATTCGATTGGTGTCGATATTTATACTTGGTTTGATTTAAATGATGCACTGACTGGATATGATGTTAAGCATCCGTTAGTTGATAAAATATTAGCAAATGATGCATATAAAGATTTATATACAAGCATTGTTCAAGAAATCCTAAATGATAACTATTTTACAGAAACTTATTTTGAAACTGAATTCAATCAGTTAAAAGAAGTATTTGAAGGTAGGTTTGATGATGCACTTGACAATCAAGGGTTTGGTTTAAGAAATGCGCTTGATTATATTAGTGCAAAAAGAAGTGATGTTTCAAATCAACTCAATGGATAACGATTGTAAAAACAGTCGTTTTTTATTAATTTAATAAATTAATAGATGCTATAATAGTACTGAGGTGAAGCTATGTTTAGTCAAAATGAGTTTCAAGTTATAAATAATAACTACCTAGAAATGAATCGGGAAAAGCAAAAAAAATTGAAGAAAGTAATCATGATTTCTTTGTTAACTACTGTTGTATTAGGTTTTAGCTTTATAGGTTTAAATCGCATTTTAGATAGTCAAAATGATTCAAATATGATTATCAATTTTTTCTTTATATTTGGAATGATTGTTACTGGATTTATTGCATTTATTGCATGGATCGCATCTATAAGCAAAATGACGATGTCTTCATTCTATAGTTATATATTCTTAGAAGTGATTGAACATATGAATCAACAAGAAGGTTTATTTTATAAATATTCAAATCAGAAAGAAAAGCATAAAGAATTAGCATCTTTGATTGAACCTGGAAATTTATTTCCTCACGGTGGAATTAATGCACATTACCATATATCAGGTTTTACAAAAGTACAGCATCCTTTTGATTTATTTGATTTAAGTATTGTGACAAGTAATGGCCAAAGTTCTACAACACACTTTGATGGCATTTATTTTAAAATGAATACAGACTTAAATACTGAAGTTCAAATGAGAAATTTATCAAAACCAAGAGTGAAGGGATTAAAATTTGAGATTGTTAGACAAGACGATAAGGTTAAAGTCTTTAAACCTCTAAATGAGAATATGAACGAAGAAGATGAACAACTCTATATGTTGATGAAACCTTTTTATCAAGATATGAACATAAGATATGCTTTTTTAAGTGTTGTTAACCATGAGTTGCACTTAGCTATATGGTATAAAAAACATCCTCTAAGAAAATTTAAAACTTTTGATCTCCATCAACTTAACGAGATTTTAGCATCATTTAATCACTTATTTGAAATTATGAATCAATTTGATGAGTTAAACTAGTATGACACAAACATTTCAAAAAGACGGAAAAACTATTCGTTACCAAACCGTGATTAAAAATAACAAACACACTTATTTTAGAATTAAAGATGATTATGTGCTAGTAACAACCAATAAGAAAATGATTCATTTAATAGATACATATTTATTTGAACATTTTGATTCCCTTTATCAAAAAATAAATCGAAAACCCGAAGTCAGTGCTGATAGCATTCAATTAAGAGGTAAATCTTATCATTTATCATTTCATGAAGGACGTTTTCGTTACTTGATCAAAGATTCTGAAGTGATGGCTTGGGGAAAAGATATCATGAGTACAAAAAAGAAGATTTACATGAACGAGATTAAAGAAATGATTGTTGATGTTCATCCAAAAGTACTAAAAGTCATTGCTAAAAATCAATTAAAACAACTTCCCATAAAGTATAAATATTTAAAATCTAAGTTTGGATCATATCATAAAAAACATGATGAAATTACACTAAATACTTTTCTTGCAACACTTGATCCAATCTACTTAGAATATGTTTTATATCATGAATATGCACATAAAATTATATTTAATCATTCCAAAGCTTTTTATGATATACTAGATACTTGGATGATTGAGCATAAAATCATACAAAAAGCCCTTAAAAAAATGGTAATTACATAAAAAATCATGTATAATATATAAGAACTTAAGGAGGTACTTTCCATGGCGAAACAAACATTCCAATTAACTCAAGAAGGTATTAATAAATTAAAAGACGAACTTAATTATTTAAAGGACGTTAAGAGAGGCGAAAACTTAGAAGCTTTAAAAGAAGCTCGTGCTCAAGGTGACTTATCAGAAAATGCTGATTATGATGCAGCAAGAAATGAACAAGCTAGAATTGAAGCAAGAATCGCTGAAATTGAAACAATCATTAAAAATGTTAAAATCATTAGAACAACATCTGATGATATTGTTAACATTGGTAAACAAGTTAAAGTTGAATTTGTTGAAACAAAAAAACAAAACACTTTTAGTTTAGTCGGTAGTATTGAAGCAAATCCAATGGAAAATAAAATTTCTGTTGAATCACCACTTGGTAAAGCAATGCTTAACAAAGTAGAAGGTGACGAAGTTGAAGTGAAAACTGAAACTGGACGCCTCTTCAAAATTAAAATTTTGGAAATTGAGTAATGGCATTTTTTAAAAAATTTATTCCAACATATTTTGTTCCAAAAATTGAAGACATTGATTATGATAAACTAAAAGAACAAGGTGTGAAATCCTTGTTTTTTGACTTAGATAATACATTGATAGCCTATGATTGTGATATCATTTCAAATGAAACACTCAATCTATTAATAAAACTAGAAAAAACATTTGATGTTGTTGTCATCTCAAACAGTAACAAAGACAGAGTTATACCAGCAGTACATCATTTAAAATATGTTTATTTTGCAAAGAAACCAACAAAAATAGGTTTAAAAAAAGCACTAAATATTGTTGGAAAACAAAAAGATGAAGTCATTTTAATAGGTGATCAAATTATCACAGATATTTTTGGGGCTAACAGATTAGGTATAGCATCTATCTTGGTTAAACCAATTAAAAAATCAAGTGACCGTAAGATTACAAAATTTAACAGAAAGATTGCAAATATGGTATTAAAAGGTGTCAAAAAGAGATATCCTAAAGCATATGAGGAGTTAATTAAACCTTATGAATCATGATCAAGCGTGCAAGGGATGTGGCGCACCACTTCAATTAGATGATAAAACAAAAAGAGGATATGCATTAAGCCTTGAACATGAATATTGTCAAGCATGTTATCGTCTTTATCACTATGGTGAAGCAAGCGATCATTTCCATCCTGAAGATTTACCTAAATTAAATAAAGATGGTATCGCAGTGATGGTTTCATCCGTGATGGCACTTGATATGCTTTTTGAATATCCTGTGTATCGATATGAACCAAATATGACATTTGTTTATGTCATTAATCAAATGGATCTATTACCAAAAAGTACAAATACATCATTAATGTTTGAACATATCATGAGAAAAGCAAAAATGAAACATATTCCATTTAAAGATATTATTTTCATGACTGCTAAAAATCCTTATGACATTGAACATTTAAAATCATATCTATTAAGTTTTAAAAAGAAAGATATTTATTTTATCGGTGTACAAAATGCTGGGAAAACGACGCTTTTTAATGCGCTCACAGAGGGTAATAAAGCGCTAGCTATGAATAAAGCAGGATTAACACAAGAAGCGATTTCTGCACAATTATCTGATAAAGTAACACTTTGGGATATGCCTGGTTTATATCAGGAGGGATATCTTCATCAATTTCTTCCTTATCAACAATATAAGAAATTATTGCCAAGTGTAGAGATGAAACCTAAAATTTTTCAAATGAGAAAAGATCAAACGATTTTTATTGAAGGGCTAATTGCAATAACTGCAATTGAACCCATGAATATGGTGGTCTACGGATCAAGACAATTAGCGTTTCATAAAACCAATGCATTAAAGATTGATGATTTACTTTCTAAAAAAGAGACTTTTTTTAAAGTTTATGCTGAAAAATATGAAAAAAGAGTATTTAAATTGAATAAGGGTAAACAACAATTGACGTGTGCAGATTTTAGTTTCATGCATTTTACAGATGTTTCTAAAATAGAAGTCACGTATCCTAAAGATATGCATATCACCATCAGTGAGGCACTATTTTTATGATCAAAGATAAAATCTTGTTAGCAAAAGAACAAGTTAATCTAAAATTAAAAGATCATCCAAAGCGTTTAGCACATGTTTATGGTGTTGCAGAAACAGCTGTTAAACTTGCAAACATTTATCAACTTGACGTTGATAAAATGATGATTGCTGGTCTTTATCATGATTATGCAAAATATGAAACGATTCGTCAACAGGAACTTACTGATCAAGAATATCAGATCGTATTATCATATCCAGTAATGTTTCATGCTTTTTATGGAGCTTACTTGATGGAAAAAAATTTAGATATTCATGATCAAGAAATGATTGAAGCAATTAAATGTCATGTTTGGGGAAAACCAAAGATGACACCATTTGAACAAATTCTTTTTATCAGTGATTATTGTGAACCCAATCGTGATTTCATAGATACAAAAGAGATTTTTGAAATGGCAACAAAAGATTTAGATCAAACAACAAAACATTGTATGGCCATTAGCATGAATGATTTATTAAACAGAGGCTTGGTTCCAAGTCCACTACAAATAGAAGCTTATCAGTATTACCTGGAGGAAACACATGGAAAAAATTAATCAAGTAATAAATGTATTAGAAGATTTAAAAGTTAGAGATTTAAAAGTGTATGATTTTGAGAAATCATCACCTTTTTATGATTACTTTGTGATTGCAACTGTCAATGAAAGACAAGGAAATGCTGCTGTAAATCACTTAAAACAAAAATTAACACTAGATGAGATCAAACATATTGAAGGTAAGGGTGGCACTTGGGTTTTAATTGATTGCCATGATGTGATTATTCATTTATTTACTGAAGAACAAAGACAATATTATGGATTTGATCAAAGATTGATGGACATAAAACAAGTAAAATGAGTTTCGCACATATTTATGATGCATTAATGGCAGATATTGATTTTGAAGAAATCTATGATTTCATCAAACCATATATTAAAGATAAAAAGACACTCATAGATGCTGGATGTGGATCAGGATATTTAACAACGCTTTTTGCCAAAGATTTTGATGTGGTCGGATTGGATATTGATTCTGATATGCTCGCACTGGCCAAGCGAAAACTTGATCAAAACCATCTTAATGCAAAATTATTTGAACATGATTTAAATGATGAGATAGTATTAGATGCGGATGTGATTGTTGCACTATTTGATGTTATCAATTATTTTGTTGAACCTAAAAAAGTGCTATCTCATTTTTATCAAGCTTTAAATAAAAATGGATATTTGATTTTAGATGTTTATAAAGAAGAAATGCTAGATGTTTACGATGGCTATTTTGAAGAAGATCATGAACCTTTTTTATATGAGTGGAAAATCAATAGAGAAGGGCAAAAAATCACACATCATATTAAAGTAGACCAAAAAGAGGATCAAATCACGCAATATATTTATCCTATTCAAGTGTATAAAAAAATGTTAGAAGATATTGGATTTGATATTTTAATCACAGATGGTGTAGATGAAAGAAAACATTATATCATTGCAAAAAAATAAGTAAAAAATATATAGATGCCTCTATGATGAAATGGAGGTATTTTTTTATGCAAAAAAAATTATTTATCATTTGGTTTATCACAATCATGCTTGTAATTGTACTATTTCCCAAAACAGAAAAAGATGATGTCTATCTAGGTGTAGAAAATGAATATCCATATATTGAGGTGACGATTGTTGGGGAAGTATATTTTCCTGGAACATACACTTTTTTCAAAGATATTACATATAAAGATGTCATTGACCAAGCAGGTGGACTCACCATTAACGCAAATACAGAAGTGATTAATTATCAAAAGGCAGTAACAACGAATACAACGATTACGATTGAGTCAAA
This sequence comes from Acholeplasmataceae bacterium, assembly GCA_963667565.1. Classification (GTDB taxonomy): domain Bacteria; phylum Bacillota_I; class Bacilli_A; order Acholeplasmatales; family Acholeplasmataceae; genus WOFB19. The sequence continues at coordinate 353,103 of OY763415.1, forward strand.
AGAAAAATCCGAAAATGATATTGCTATCATGGTTAATATTAACGAAGCTAGTTTTGCTGATTTACTCACTATACCTTACATGTCTGAAACAAAAGCAGCAAATATAATTATCTATAGAGAAAAAAATGGTGCATTTAAATCCATTGAAGATCTTGTCTTAGTCAAATATATAGGAACTGCGACACTTGAAAAAATTAGACCTTACATCACTATTTGATCATTTATATATTGAAGTATTTGCTACATTTTTTTTCATATTAGGATTTCATATATGGTATTTTTTTATGATATGTATGATCTATATAGTGCTGATATTTAGACATATTCATACATTGAGATTGATGATACTTTTTTTCATGATATGTATAGGGTTTTATATTGTGCATGTAAAATCAGAAGTGACTCTAGTTGATGGGGAAGCGAAAGTCGTTGAAATGATGACATATGATGATTATCAAAAACTTACCATCAGATACCATTTCATTAAATATCATGTGTATAGCCAAGGTGCAATTTATAAGATTGGTGATGTGATTTATATAAAAGGAGAAGTCATAAATTACAGGCATCAAAGCGTACCTTATGGATTTGATTTTTATGAATACTATATATCCAATCAAATCTTTGGGAAAATAGAGACGAATGAAATCCATCTCATCAAGCATCATTTCGGATTTTATAGTTTAAGGGAAAAAATAAAAAACCATGTTTCTGACACGATGGTTTTATCTTTAATCTTCAATGAAAAAAGTAGTGATGATGAAATTCAAAATCAGTTTAAATCACTAGATTTATTATTTTTAGTACAAGTTTCAGGTATTCATTTGTTTATTTTTGTAAAGATGATAAAGAAAATATTGTTTTATCTTGATGTTTCTAAACAAAATACATCTCTGTTAATCACTATGTTTTATCTTATTGTTTTATATTTATCTAAATTTGATTTAAGTGTCATCCGTCTTTCGTTAGCATTTGTGATTTTACAATTTGATAAAACACATGAGTTAAACATGCTATCTATTGATAGGTTAAGTTTAGTATTTATCATTATGATATGTATTGATCCGCATCTTTATTATAGTTATTCTTTTTTGTTGATGATTCTTATTTTATACAGTATTGAATTAATAGGTCCATTATTTAATCAAGAAAGATCACTTATAAGAAGATATTTGATCAGTTTATTGATTATGGTTGTTTTATTGCCATTTAATAATCATTTATCTTTATTATATTTGCTTATCGCACCTCTAGTCATGGTTATGATGAGTACGATTGTCTATCCATTGACATGGTTAGTATTCATTCAGCCATCGATTGCTGTGATTTATGATCCAATCATGCATATGCTAAATGATTTGCTCAATAGATTAGTATCAAATAATATAACGATTTCATATCATCACCTTGAGTGGTATGAAATCATATGTTTGTATGCATCTTTGGTTTTTTTGATTTACTCAAAAACATTTATTTCATTTGTTAAAAGGAGTTTTATTTATCTTTTGATCTTGATGATACCTACTTTAATGTATGTGGGAATAAGCCAAGATGCACTTTATATGATTGATGTGGGTCAAGGAGATGGGTTTTTAATTAAATTAGATCATCAATATATCATTGTTGATTGTTTTAAAAATACTAAAAATTTAGTTGAAAATTTAGGGATTCATCACATTGATTATTTGATTTTAACGCATAGTGATGAAGATCACACATTGGAAGCTCAAGATTTGATAGATCATTTTGATGTTTCACACATCATCTTAAATGCTTATGATCGAAATTATGAATCATATCAAGGTCACATCTCAAGGATTAAAGCAGGGGACTTTATAGAATTAGAGAATCAAACCATTCATTTTTATAATCCAATCAGAGATTATCAAGATGCTAATAATAACTCACTTGTCTTTAAAATTCATATAGGAAACTATGATTTTTTAATGACTGGAGATATTGAAAAGGTTGCTGAAGAGGCTATGGTAGAAAAGTATCACTACATGTTAAAAAGTGATGTATTAAAAATTGCACATCATGGCTCAGATACATCTTCAAGTCTTCTATTTCTAAAAACAGTTGATCCACAAATCGCATTGATATCAGTTGGGAAAAACAATCAATTTGGATTTCCATCTAATCAAACGATTCAAAGACTTATGGATTTAAATATCTTAATCTATCGAAGCGATGATGATGGAACAGTCATCTATAAGTATCAATTCAATCATCAAAAATGGGTAACTTACCTATGAATTATGATGTTTTTTTAGTATAATAAGAAAGAACACTTTGGAGGCTCATATGAAAGAATTCATCTACGTATTTAAAGGCAAAAATTCATATTTAGTAAAACAAGCCATAGAGAACCATATCAAAAGTTTAGATGTGGATCCTTTTAACATTTTAAGATATGACTTATCAGAAAATAATGGTGATGATGTTTTAGAAGAACTTCAAACAATCGCGTTTTTTGCAGATCTAAAAATTGTCGTATTATCTCATATAGAAAATTTTGATAGTTTGTCTGAAAGTGAACAAAAAACATGGACTAAATATTTTCAAAAACCAAACCCAGATGTGATGCTTATTATTGAATTAGACAGCAATCTAACATTATCTAAAACATTAAATGAGTTAATGACATCATATACATATTTAGAAGAAATCAAGGAATTAGATAAAGAGGATTACCCAAAATTTATCATATCGCTTCTTGAGAGTGAATCATATTTTATGAGTTTAAAAGCGATTGAATTATTATTGGATCGTACGAATTATGAATTCAATTTGATTGAACAAGAATTAAATAAACTTAAAATCTTTAAAATTGATGATAAAAATATTAATGAACATGATGTGTTATCTTTAGTTCCAAGAAATTTAGAAGATAATATCTTTGAATTAACGAATGCAATGATCGATAAAAATCAAGCAAGAACGATGGAAATTTATGAAGATTTGATTGCTCAAAATGAAGATCCATTACGTATCCTTAATTTCATTGCTAGCAAGATGAGAGAGTTGTTTCATGCAAGATTACTCATTCAAAAAGGTTATGGAAAAGATGAAATTGCAAATCATTTTGGATATAGTTTGGGAAGAACTTATTACTTAATGAAAAATGCATCGACACAATCTGTTGATCAATTTGAAAAACATTTAAAAAAATTATCACAACTAGACTATGAAATAAAATCTGGACAAAAAGATAAAAAGCTTGGTTTAGAATTATATTTGTTAGGAGCGTAATTATGTTTACACACAAAAGAGTATTGTTATTTGATTTTGAGACAACTGGATTAAATCCATTGTTTGAACAAATCATTGAAATTGGTGCAATTGTCTTAGAGAAGCGTGATGGTAAATATGAGATTGTTGATGAATTGTCGACACTTGTAGAAGCATCTAAGGCATTACCACCTAAAATTATCGAAATTACTCATATTACTGATGAAATGCTACTTAGAGATGGAATTGCTGAAGCACTTGCATTCCAAAGATTGTTTGAAATGTATCAAGATGAAAACACGTTGTTAATCGCATATAATATTATGTTCGACTTAGGGTTTTTAACAGCGTTATTTAGAAAGTATTATAAACCTCAATTTGAAATAAAAAATGACATCCTGGATGTCATGGCTATTTATAAAGATCGTCACAAGTTTCCTCATCGATTAGATAATGCTGTTTCTCAATATCAAATTGATATTAAAAACACACATCGTGCATTAGATGATATTAAAGCAACGTATGAAGTGTTATTAAAAATGGATAAAGAAAAATCAAATGTATCAGATTATGTCAACAAAATTGGATATAATCCAAAATATGGTGTCAGTGGAAGAAGACTTCCACATGTAAAATATATTGCACAATATGGTGGACGCTTAGAAATTGAACACGATAGATAAAAAAAAGAAGCATCCTCTAGATGCTTCTCTTTTATAGGCTGTTAACCAATTTAGATAGTTGAGATTTATGTCTTGCTACAAAGTTTCTATGATAAATACCTTTTGCAAGTCCTTTATCAAGTTTCTTATGTGCAAAAGATAATTTTTCTACCGCTAGTTCCTTATCATTTGCTTGAACTGCTGCTTCAACAGCTTTAACTGCAGTTTTCACTGATGATTTAAATGATGCGTTGGTTAAACGACGTTTTTCATTGGTTTTATTGCGTTTGATTTGTTGTTTAATATTAGCCACAATTTCACCTCCTACATTTGCATACTTATTGTATCAAAACGAGATTAAAAATGCAACAATAATTGTTGATTTATGGTAAAATAGATATGAAAAAACATAGTATAAGAAGGATTTTATGACCACAGCAAATAAAATTACGATAATTAGATTTATCATGATTCCAATCATGCTCGTAATCATCTACATAAACCCACTTAAAGACGATATTGGATTCCTCAATTTATCGATAGGTGCTTTTATTTTTGCAGTATTGTTTGTGATTGCTGCATTAACTGATTTTTTAGATGGTTATATTGCAAGAAAATACAATCAAATTACAACTTTTGGAAAGTTTTTGGATCCAATTGCTGATAAAGTGCTTGTATTAGTAGCAATGTTATATTTAATGACAATTGATCCATCAAGAGTTCCTTTATGGGCAGTCATGATTGTCATTGTTAGAGAATTTGTTGTAACAAGCATAAGACTCATTGCAGTTGATCAAGGTTTAGTGATTGCGGCAAGTCCTTATGGAAAGATTAAAACGGCATCAACCATGGTTGCACTCGTTATTTTATTATTTAATGATTTTGGTATGACACCATGGATTGGTAATATCATTTTCTATTTTGCTATTTTAATGACATTAATCAGTGGTATTGATTATTTTATGAAAAATAGAAAAAGCATTTTAGCAAGTATATAAAAAGTAAAAGAACATAAAATTGATTATTATAATGATGGAGGTATTTCATGGATAAAGATAAAAGATCGCAAGCACTTGAAGCTGCAATGAAACAAATTGAAAAACAATATGGTAAGGGAGCAGTCATGCGACTTGGAGATGAAGCTGACCATCATGTTGCTGCAAATCCAACAGGCTCACTTGCACTTGATATTGCACTTGGTATCGGTGGATACCCTAAAGGAAGAATTATTGAAATTTATGGACCAGAAAGTTCAGGGAAAACAACACTTGCACTTCATGCAATTGCAGAAGTTCAAAAACGTGGTGGATATGTTGCATTTATTGATGCTGAACACGCTTTAGATCCAAAATATGCAAAAGCATTAGGTGTAGATATTGATGCATTAATCTTATCTCAACCAGACACTGGTGAACAAGCATTAGAAATTGCTGAAGCTTTGATTCGTTCAGGCTCTATTGATACTATCGTTGTCGATAGTGTTGCAGCACTTGTTCCTGAAGCAGAAATTAATGGTGATATGGGAGATTCTCATGTGGGTCTTCAAGCAAGATTGATGTCACAAGCCATGAGAAAATTATCTGGTGTTATATCAAAATCTGGATCAACTGCAATTTTCATTAATCAAATTCGTGAAAAAGTAGGAGTTATGTTTGGTAATCCTGAAACTACTCCTGGTGGACGTGCACTTAAATTCTATTCAAGTGTAAGATTAGAAATTAGAAGATCAGAAGCACTTAAAGAAGGAAATGACATTATTGGTAATAAAGCAAACATTAAAGTTGTTAAAAATAAAGTTGCACCTCCTTTTAAAACAGTTAGTGTTGATATCATTTATGGACAAGGTATTTCTAAAACTGGTGCATTAATTGATTTAGCATCTGACTTAGAGTTAGTTAAAAAGAGTGGTGCATGGTATGCATACAAAGATGAAAAAATTGGTCAAGGTAGAGAAAATGCTAAAACTTATTTAGCAGAACATCCAGATGTTTATCAAGAATTATTTGATAAAGTCTTAGAACATTATCACATTTCATACGACGCATAATAAAAAGCGCTAAAATTAGCGCTTTTGTTTTATATTTTATGACCTTCTTCAATTACAATACAAATAAAGCTAAAGGTTTCTTCACCAGCGTTTCTAAATTGATGGATGGTATTTCCAGGAACATATGCATAAGAACCTTTGGTCACCTTATGTATGGTATCACCAATCAGTAATTCGCCTTGTCCTTCTAAAACATAATTAACATGATACCAAGGGTGACTATGCTTAGGTGTATATCCACCTTTTTCAACATGTAGTACACGTAATACATGTCCTTCCCACCCTTCTTTAGGTGAAACTAATACTTGAATTGATGCATCTTTGACAAGATCACCATTTAACTTAATTTGATTTAAGTCTTTGACATGTCCAACCATGATAAAACTCCTTTGATTTGTATTGATATTCATATCTTATCATAAGTTTATATGCTTTATGTAGGAATTGACTGAGAAACTTAAAAAAAAAGGACAAGCAATGTCCTTTTATATGACTGTATTAGGGTTATAATCTTTCAAGTTAATTTTTACATATTTAACTGTTTCTAATGATTGACCCGCTGAACTATAGTTTATACTTACTTTTAAATATAATATAGGATCAGTGACATTGATAAATAATAATGTTCTATGAGGCAATTCATAATTATATGTAAGTAACATATTGAAATTTGTACCTTCAGTTAACGTAAGTGCATTTCCTAAATGTGAGTAATCTAACCAGTTTGTTTGAAGTACAGGTGTTAAAACCACACTTGTAACATCATAAGTAGAAGCACTATCATAATTAAATCTAAATTGGTAATATCCATTTGTTGTAATTGTACCTTCTTCATCCATCTCTAGATTTCTAAGTGTTAACCATTCGAAATTCAAGTTGATTAAATCAAGATTATCGATATTTTCAAAGTTTCTAACATATTCAGTATTGGTGTCATCAAAACTGACTTTACTGTGAGCTAAATAAGTACCAACATAAGCTAAAAGAATTAAGGTTGTTGGTATAACAATGGCAACAGTATATAATAATATCTTTATTCTATTGCTATGAAACCATTTGAGTTTACTGTGTTTTTTTATAGACGTAGGCATATATAATCTCCTTGTTCATTTACTATCATTTATTATTATACAATAAAAATACGAAATTGAAAGTTTTACTTTAGTTTTGTGTTCAAATTATCATAGACTTCTTCATTGACTTAAGTGCTAAAAATCATGTATAATAATTGTATAAAGTTATATTATTATTAGTTTAAAATTAGACTTTAAAATAAACAAATTAAATGGAGGTGGGAGAATGCCCAATATATTAGCATTCAGTGTAGACCCAGTAGAAGCAATCATCTCCATTTTGCTAGCCATTGTGATTGGACTTGTCGCAGGATTTGTGATTCGTGTTATTCAACATGAAAAGAGTTTGAAAAAATCAAGAGCATTGGCTGAAAAAATTGTTGAAGACGGTAAAAAAGAAGCTGAAAAAATAAAACGTGAAAATGTTTTAGAAGCTAAACAAGAAATTTTTACGCTTAAAAAAGATTTTGAAAATGATATGAGAGAAAGACGTCAAGTTGTTCTTAATTTAGAGAACAAAGTGACTCAAAGAGAAGAAAATCTTAATAATCGCTCTATCAATTTAGATCGCCGTGAACAATCTTTATCATCACGTGAAGACAAACTTGACGAACGTAAGGAACAACTTGAACAATTAAATAGCAAAGTGGAAGAAGTTTTAAAAGCACAAGAAGATAAACTAATTGAAATTTCTGGAATGGATAAACTTGCTGCACAAGAAATCATTATGTCTAAGGTAAAAGACCAAATGGCAGATGAAATCGCAATCTATATTCGCGATGAAGAAGACAAAGCGAAAAATCAAGTTCAATCTAAATCTAAGGAATTACTTGCACTCGCAATTCAAAAGTATGCAAGTGAGACAACCACAGAAAGAACTGTATCTGTAGTTGATCTACCAAACGACGAAATGAAAGGTCGTATTATTGGTAGAGAAGGACGTAATATCCGCACAATAGAAGCACTTACAGGTGTTGATTTAATCATTGATGATACACCAGAAGCAGTCGTATTAAGTGGATTTGATCCTGTAAGAAGAGAAATCGCTAAACGCGCATTAACAACACTTGTATCTGATGGACGTATCCATCCAGGTAGAATTGAAGAAGTGGTTGAAAAAGCAAGAGTTGAAGTCGATATGTACATCAGAGAATCAGGAGAAGATGCAATATTCCAAGTTGGAATTGGACGTATTCATCCAGATTTAGTTAAGTTATTAGGAAGATTAAGTTTTAGAACAAGTTATGGCCAAAATGTTTTAAAACATTCCATTGAAACTGCATTTTTAGCAGGTAAATTAGCTGTAGAAATTGGCGAAGATGAAATTTTAGCTAGACGTGCTGGTTTACTCCATGATATTGGTAAAGCTGTTGACCATGAAGTTGAAGGTGGACATGTTGAGATCGGTGTTAACTTAGTGAATCGCTATCATGAACCAAAAGAAGTGATAGATGCTATTGCATCACATCACGGTGATAAAGAACCTGAATCAATTATTGCAGTTTTAGTTGCTGCAGCAGATGCTTTATCAGCAGCAAGACCTGGTGCACGTAGTGAATCAATGGAAAACTATATTAAGCGCTTGGAACAATTAGAAACTATTTCTAATGAAATCCCTGGTGTTGACAAATCATTTGCTATTCAAGCAGGTCGTGAAATTAGGGTTTTAGTTAAACCTGATGAAATCGATGATTTATCTGCATTTAAAGTTGCGAGAGAAATTAAAGAGCAAATCGAACAAAAAATGTCATATCCTGGAACGATTAAAGTTACTGTTATTCGTGAAACAAGAGCGACTGATATTGCGAAATAATTAAAAGGGGCCAATGGTCCCTTTTTTAATGGAAATAAGAAAGAAGGCATTCAACGATGAGAATCCTATTTATTGGAGATGTATATGGACAAAGAGGTCTAGATGCACTCAACTTATTTTTACCAGAAATTAAGAACGAATATAAACCAAACATTATTATTGTCAATGGTGAAAATGCTGCTCATGGTAGAGGCATTAATAAAAAAATATATAAAGAACTTATGTCTATGGGTATCCACATGATTACGATGGGTAATTGGGTATGGGGACATAAAGAACTTTATGAATTTATTGATGATGCAAATATTGTTAGACCGTTTAATTTTTATGAAGCACCTGGTGAAGGATATAAGATTATTTCATACAATCAACAAAAAATCTTGGTGATTAACGCACTTGGAAGAACATTTATGAATGGTAATGTTGAAAATCCTTTTTTAGGAATTAAAAAAATACTTGAAGATGTTGAGTGTGATTATTCAATTGTAGATTTTCATGCAGAAGCAACTTCAGAGAAAGTCGCATTAGGACATTATTTAGATGGATTAGCATCAGCTGTGGTTGGTACGCATACACATGTTCCAACTGCGGATAGTAGAATGTTACCTAAAGGAACTTTATATGTCACTGATGTTGGTATGACTGGACCACTTGATGGTATTATTGGTGTCGATAGAGATATCGTCATTAATAGATTCTTAAATGGTCATTCAGTCCCTAATGTGGTGGCTTCAGGACCAATTCAATTAAATGCAGTCTTAATGGATTTGTGTAACAAAAAAATTAAACATATCCATCTAGAAAGCGAAACAGTATAAATATACTGTTATATTCATTATAATAAGACTGGGTGATGAACATGGATCATGTAGATGTAGAAAAATACTTTAAACCTGATTTAAAGAAAGCAAGAAAAAGAACAAAAGATACAATTGAAGAATTAAGATTTCAACTTGGTGATGCTCATGAGAAAATTGGGCTTCATAAAACATATCAAATTCATACATATGGATGTCAAGGAAATGAAGCTGACAGTGAAACAATGGCTGGTATTTTAGAACTTATGGGTTTTAAAAAGACGGATGTTGAATCTGAAAGTGACGTCATTATCATCAATACGTGTGCCATTAGGGAAAACGCTGAAAATAGAATTTGGGGCGAACTTGGAAGATTAAAAGCTTATAAGAGACAAAATCCAGATCTTATTTTAGGTTTAGCAGGTTGTATGGCACAACAAGAGAATGTTGTTGAAAGAATATTAAAAACATATCAACATGTTGATATTGTTTTTGGTACACATAATATTCACAAGCTTCCTGAATATATTGAAACAGCGATGTTTTCTAAAGAAAGAGTCATTGAAGTGTTTTCTAAAGAAGGCGAGATTGTTGAAAATTTACCTAAAACGAGAAATCATAAATTTAAAGCATGGGTTAATATCATGTTTGGTTGTGATGAATTTTGTACATATTGCATCGTTCCTTACACAAGAGGAAAAGAACGATCTAGATCTAAAGATGAAATTCTTGATGAAGTTAAGTCGCTAGTTGAACAAGGTTATGTTGAAGTTACATTACTTGGTCAAAATGTTAATGCATATGGAAAAGATGTTAATGATGGAGCATATACATTTGGTGACTTATTAAGAGATTTAAATGAAACAGGTATTAAACGTATAAGATTCACGACATCTCATCCTCATGATTTAGATTTAAAGACCATGGAAGCGATGAGAGACTGTAGTCATGTGATGCCATTTTTCCATCTTCCAGTACAATCGGGATCCAATCCTGTCTTAAAGAAGATGAATAGACATTATACAAAGGAATCTTATTTAAGTAAATTAAAGGAACTAAAATCATTAGTACCAGGTATTAGTGTAACAACAGATATTATCGTTGGCTTCCCAGGAGAGACTGAAGAAGATTTTATTGAAACGCTAGATTTAGTGGATCAAGCTGATTTTGAAGGTGCGTTTACATTTGTGTTCTCAAAACGTGCAGGTACACCTGCAGCAACATTTGATGATCCAACACCTGAAGAAGAGAAGAAACAAAGATTATATCGACTCAATGAAAAAATCAATGCTGGTTATTTAAGAGGTAATTTGAGATTTGTTGATCAAGTGGTTGAAGTTTTAGTCGATGGTGTCTCAAAAAATGATGATACTGTTTTAGCTGGATATAGTGAACATAATAAATTGATTAATTTTAAAGGTGATCAATCACTGATTGGTCAAATCGTCAAAGTACGTGTAACCAAAGCTAAAACATGGTTCTTAATGGGAGAACTTATATGAGTGAAAAAGAAAACTTACTCAAATTAATAGAAGAAAATGAGTCAGTTCAAAGATATAAACAAATCGAAAAAGTCATTAATAAAGATAAGACTTTAAAACTAAAAATTAATCAATTGAAGTCTGTTCAAAAGCAATTAATTAACGCAAAAGAAATCAATAAAACACAAGCGATTAAAAAGTTTCAAGAAGAACATGACCAATTGCTTGAAGAAATTGAATCGTTTCCTTTAATGGCTGAATATTTAGAATTACAAGATGAAATTAATCAAATGTTAAAGACGGTTGTAGAAATTATCGAAAATCGTATTAACAAAGAAATCGAAAATTCGTGAAAAAAGCCTTTTAAAGCCAAAAAATGCAAAAATATTTGTAATAATTATAAAATCATAGTAAAATGAAATTAAGAATTTCATAGGAGGGTTGTTATGTCTAAGTTTTCAAGAGATACAGATGTTTTAGTGGGGAAAAAACAATTGAAGGTAGAAGAAATATTAAAATCAATTATTTATTTACCTGCGCCAAAAGTTCTTGAATTTTTTAGCAGCATTGGGTTGACTGTTCCTCGTGAATTAAGAATTTTTGTTTTAAGAGAAAATCTAAGAGAAAAAGTTGCAGAAACAAGAAAGTCAAGATTGACATTAGCTGATGAATTAAACTATCGTCTATCATGGTTTACAGAGTTTACTGAAACACAATTAGAAAACCTTTTAATCTTTTTTAACGACCAAGTTGTTTTTAAAAAATATTTAGAAGATTTATGGACTGATCTACTAGGATATATGGTTGAAAAACAAGTCCCAAATTTTGACTTGGAAAAATTATATAACCAAGCACTAGATCATGTAAAAGCTAATAAATTAGTATTACCACAAATTGCAGAATATAACTATGGTATCAAAGATTTGTTCTATGATAGTTTTGGTCGTATTGATGGTGTATCTCCTAATAAAATTCGTAACGTACTATATAAAAGTTCAACGCTTACTGAAATTAGAGATTTAGGACATAAGTTTGATGTTGATATTCCAAGAAGATTAAAGAAAAATGAACTTGCAGATATTATTGTTAAAGAACTTAAAGATAATGGATCATATACTGAAGATCTTGAAAAACAAGTAAGATCAATGTCTGTTATTGTGATGCAAAGATTTGCGATTGATCACAATATTAAAGCTTCTACTGAACTTAAAAAAGAAGAAGTTATTGAATATATATTAAAAAATGCAAAAGAAACGAAAGAAACTTATTTTGTTCCAAATTCAAGAGACGTTTATGAAAAAGAAATGAACCAAACTGAAGAAGAACAACCTAAGGAAGAACCAAAAGTAGAAGAGAAAATTGCTGAAGAAGTTAGTGAAGTAAGTGAAGATCAAGTCGCAATTATTATCGAAGAAGAAAAAGAACCTGAAATTGTGGTTGAAGATGAACCTCAAGTTGATGAAGAGGTATCTTTTGTTGAAACTAAAGTTGTTGAAGTAAGTGAAAAGACACCTAAAGTTGAATATGTTCAATCAAATCTAAACTTTGATGCATTAGTTGATGAAGTTAAAAAATTAAGAGTTGCAGTTGAAAATTTTGAAATCAAGGCAACAAAAGAAGACCATATGTTTGAAGTTGTTGATGAAGAAGAAAAAACAACAGATGGCACGCCTAAAGTTGAAGTCATTAATACAGCTGAGTACTATGGTACTGATAAAGCATATAAACAATTAGTAAAAACAGATGAAAATCTTGAAAGAGAACTTTTCGTTGAAAAACATAAAGTAGAAAAGCAAAAAGAATCAGAAAGCAATGTTAAAAAAGAAATACCAGCGGAATTAAGAGTCACTGGAAAAGTCCTTAAATTCTTATTAAAATTCTTAGGTATCGTTCTTGCAATTGCACTTGTTTTACTACTTATCTATTCTGCTTTAGATTTCTTTATTCAATGGACAGCATTTGATAGTATCACTTCTTCAATTAACCAAGTGAAATTATTTGGCAATGGTGCGATTGAATGGTTATTTAAATTCTGGGATCTATTCTTTACTCAAAACACAAACTAATTTAGAAAAAGGGGGCAACTATGGATAAGCAAAATTACACCCCAATGATGCAACAATACTTAAAAATTAAAGAAGACTACGCTGATGCGTTGGTCTTTTTTAGATTAGGTGATTTCTATGAAATGTTTTTTGATGATGCTATTTTAGCATCAAAAGTATTAGAAATTGCATTGACATCAAGGGATGCCGGAGAAAAAGTACCCATGTGTGGCGTACCTTTTCATTCTGTAAAACCATACATTCAAAAATTAATTGAAAAAGGATTTAAAATTGCCATTGTTGAACAAGTCAGTGAACCAGGTAAAGGATTAGTCGAAAGAAAAGTTGTTAGATTGATTACACCAGGCACTGTATTTGAAGATGGTATTTTAGATGCTGATAGTCATAATTTTATAGGTAACGTTGTTTTAACTGAAAAAGGATATGCACTCACCTATGTTGATATTTCAACAGGAGAAGCTTTTTTAACTGATGATTTAGAGAAATTTGAAGTGATTGATCTTATTTATGGATTAAAGATAAAAGAGATTGTTTTACCTGACCATTTTGATCAAGTCTTTGTAGATACACTTAAATCTCACCAGATTCTTATCTCATATTTTAATCATTTTGATTTAAGTGAACAAAAATATTTGCAAAACTTAGATCGTGATCAAAAACGAGCTGCATCACACTTGCTAAATTATTTAAATGACACACAAAAACAAAACATCATGCATTTGATGGCTTTTGAAGTTGTTAAAAAAGTTGGTCATATGCACGTAGATTATCGTGTCAAAAAACATTTAGAAATTCAAGAATCACTTGTAAATCAAGATCAGACCACATTAATTCATTGGATGAATCACTGCCATACAGCAATGGGCTCAAGATATTTAAAACATATGTTTAATCAACCGCTCTATGATTTAAATCAATTGAATGAAAGATATGATTTGATAGATGCTTTTAGCTTATATTTGCCAAGACAACAAGTGATAGAAAGTTTAAAATATATTTATGATATCAATCGAATTGTCGGTAGAGTTGCATTTAAGAGCGTTAACGCTAGAGATTTATATCAATTAAAAGAGACGCTTAAACAAGTACCTACCTTAAAGGAAAGTTTAAAACTATATCAAAAAGATGCCATTAATCAATTGATTAATGACATGGATAGCCATGAAGCATTGTGTACATATTTAGAATCATCAATTATCGATGAACCACCGCTTACAGTTAAAGAAGGTGGCATGATCAAAGAAGGATTTAATGTAGAACTTGATGAACTCAGACATATCAATGATAAAGCCCAATCTTGGTTAGAACAATTCGAGATTGAAGAACGTGAAAGAACAGGTATTAAAACGCTAAAAGTTGGTTATAATCGTGTGTTTGGTTATTTTATTGAAGTTTCAAAAGGTCAGACACAATTTGTTGATCCAAGTTTTGGATATGAACGTAAACAAACACTTACCAATAGTGAACGATATATTTCACCTATCTTAAAAGAAAAAGAAGATATGATCCTTCATGCTAAAGATAAAGCAATCAATTTGGAATATCAGTTGTTTACAGATATTAGAGCCTATGTGGAAACATTTGCTCAATCACTACAAATCTTATCAACATTGATTGCTAAAGTGGATGTCTTTTTAAATTTAGCAACACTTGCTGAAAAATATCGACTTATAAGACCAACATTAACAGAAGATAGACATGTAGAAATATTAAAGGGTAGACATTTAGTGGTTGAGCAATTTACGAAATTTATAGAAAATGATATTGTGATGGATGAAGGAGAAATCTTTTTAATCACAGGTCCTAATATGAGTGGTAAATCAACTTATATGCGTATGTTTGCACTTATTGTTTATATGGCTCAATGTGGCTCATTTGTGCCAGCAGAATCAGCGAAACTTCCGCTTTATGACGCACTTTTTACTAGAATTGGATCAAGTGATGACTTAAGTGGTGGTAAATCAACTTTTATGGTAGAAATGGTTGAATCAAATGAAGCACTCACAAGAGCAACCAATAAGTCTTTAATCTTATTTGATGAAATTGGAAGAGGGACAGCAACTTATGATGGTATGGCACTTGCGCAAGGAATGATTGAATATATACACGAGAAAATTGGTGCACAAACATTATTTTCTACGCATTATCATGAGCTTACGTTTTTAGAACAAACCCTACATAGATTAACAAATTTATGTGTTAGAGCTAAAGAAGAAAAAGATACAATGGTTTTTCTACACCATGTAGAAAAAGGAACGACTGATAAATCATATGGTATTCAAGTTGCCAGTCTTGCACATTTACCACAAGTATTAATTAAGCGAAGTCAAGATATTTTAGTGCAATTAGAACAAAAAGAGAAAAAAGTTGTTCTTGATTTGTTTAACTATGATGAATATCAAGCATCACTTGAACAAACAACAAGTCAAGAAGAATTAAGCGTATTAAAAGAAATCGAGTCATTAAACACTGATCAAATCACGCCACTTGATGCACTTTTACTACTCAAGCATTTACAGTCTAATTTAAAGAAAAAATAGGTGAAAATATGTCTTTGATTCAAAAAATGGATCATAAACTTTCGAATATGATAGCAGCTGGTGAAGTTGTTGAAAGACCAAGTTCAGTCATTAAAGAATTGGTCGAAAATTCACTTGATGCGCAAGCAACTAAAATCACGATTAAAGTGACTGGTTTTGGCATGGAAAATATGACAGTCATCGATAATGGTATCGGCATGGATCATATAGATGCTAAGCTTGCTTTTGAAAGATATGCAACATCTAAAATTAAATCAGAGACTGACTTATCTCACATTCATACACTTGGATTTAGAGGAGAAGCACTTGCTGCAATCAGCGCAGTCTCTAAAGTGATACTACGTACAAAAACAAAAGATTCCACAGGTATTAAAGTCATATATGAAGGTGGACATTTTGTAAGTATCCAAGAAGAGGGTATGAATCAAGGGACACATATTGAAGTGTCTAACTTGTTTTATAATACACCAGCACGATTTAAATATATTAAATCTGAATATAGTGAAAAATATGCCATTATCGATATATTTGACAGATTAGCACTTGCAAATCCGAATGTTTATATGCAACTATATTTTGATGATAAATTATATAAAGAAACTTATGGCCAAAATGATTTTTATCAACTTATTGATCAAATCTATGGTAAACAAATGACCAAAGGTATGATCATTCATAAGCATCAGTTTCAACATATAAGTATGAAGTTATATTTATTATCTCCAAATATTGTGAGATCAAAGAAGAAAGATATATCCATATTTATTAATCAAAGATATATAAAAAACTATCGTTTAACACAAGCAGTTATTGATGGATATCATTCATTTTTAATGGTTGGAAAGTTTCCGATTGCAGCCATTGATATTGAAATGGATCCTAGTTTATTAGATGTTAACGTTCATCCTCAAAAATATGAAGTAAAGTTTGTTAATGAAACTTTATTAGCTTTTGAATTGGAACAAACCATTAAAAAAGCTTTAGAACAAAGCGCACATCCCATTCAAGAAAATTTAGCGTCAGTTAAAAAAGAATTCAAACAAGAGTCTTTTACGAGATCTTCATTTGAACTTTTTGAAGAGCCAACAGTTGATCATTTTATGAATGAAGTTGAAGATCAGAGTCAAAAACTACCATATCTTGAATATATTGGTATTTTTGCAGGTACATATATTCTATTTCAAAATGACCAAGGTCTTTATTTAATGGATCAACATGCTGCTGCAGAACGCATTAGATATGAATATTACTATGAAGCATTAGGTCATCCAAATTTCGCGATTAAAGAAAGACTTATTCCATATGAATTAAATCTTTCTAATGATGAAATCATACAATTATTAAGGTTTGAAGATCAACTTAAATCATATGGTTTTACATTTCATGATCAAAAATTAATTGGAAGTCCAACATGGTTAAGAGAAGATGAGATTGATCAAGCGATTGAATCAATGTTTCATATGCTTATAGAAAATCAAAAGATTGAATTAAATAAATTAAGAGATGATTTAGCCAAAGATGTCAGCTGTAAAGGTGCCATTAAAGCAAATCATTACATTACACCTAAAGAAGTGATGACGATTTTAAAATCACTTAATGCATGTAAAAATCCATATACATGTCCTCATGGTAGACCAACGATGATTAAATTATCACACTATGAAATTGAACGCATGTTCAAACGTATCGTATCATGAAAAAAGTATGTGTGATTGTTGGACCTACCGCGTCTGGGAAAACTAAATTATCGATTGAACTTGCTAAAGCGTATGACATGGAAATTATCAATGGTGATTCAGTACAAGTCTATCAAAGACTTGATATTGGATCTGCAAAGATTAAAGACCATGAAAAAGAAGGTATTAAACATTATTTAATCGATCACATCGATCCTAGAAAACAGTATTCAGTTTACGATTTTCAACAAGATGTTAGACTTGCAATTGAAAAGATTGATTTTCCACTGATTGTAGGTGGCACAGGTTTATATATAAAAGCAGCTTTATATGATTATGAATTTGAAGAGATGGGTCGAGATGACACATTTGAGCACATCTATCAAGATATGCCTACTGAAATGATATACCAAGAGTTAATTAAGTTAGATAAAGATATTGTCATTGATTCTAAAAATAGAAGACGTGTTTTAAGAGCTTTAGAACAAGCAAAATTAGGATATTTACGTTCAGAGAAAGACAAAAAAGATCAACTTTTATATGATGCTTTAATCATTTATTTAGATTTAGATCGAAAAACACTTGAAGAAAGACTGATTAAAAGATTAGATGATATGATTGAAGAAGGGTTTATTGAAGAAGTAGCATCGTTACTTAAGGATGACATGAATAAAAATGTCATTGGATATCGAGAACTTGCTCAATATTTAAAAGGTGAACTTTCTTTAATTGAAGCTAAAGCTTTAATCATTAAAAAAAGTAAACAGTTAGCCAAAAAACAAAAGACATGGTTTAAAAATCAAATGCATCCACATATCTTAGATGCACAAAGTCAAACATTATTAAGTGATTGCAAATCACTGATTGATGATTTTTTAAAGGAGTAACAGATGAAAATATTTTTAATAGGGATGCCAGGATCTGGAAAAACAACGATAGCACTAAAACTAGCTCAAGCACTTGATTATCGTTATGTTGATCTAGATGGTATGGTCGAAAAAAAAGCACTCATGTTCATTGAAGAAATCTTTGAGCGCTACGGTGAAAAAACATTTAGAGATCTTGAGAGTGAAGCTCTCATCAACTTAGAACATGATGATCATGTTGTCGTTGCTTGTGGTGGAGGTATCGTCACTAAAAAATCAAATAAAGCATTAATGAATGGTCTTAAAATCTATTTAGATACTGATATTGAAATCATTTCAAAAAGATTGGAAACAGATTATCAACGACCACTCTTAAAAGAAAAAACACTTGAACAATTGTTTGATGAAAGATATTTAAAATACCAAGATTTTGCTGATGCGGTAGTATCTAATAATTATGATATTGACCAAACCGTTAAAGTATTATTAAATTATATAAAGAATGAGGAATACAAATGAACTTATTAGTCATCCATGGACCTAATTTAAATATGTTAGGTTACAGAAAAGAAGAACATTATGGAAGAATGACACTTGAAGATTTATATGATACTTTAACTGATGAATTTCCATCCATTGAATTTACTTTTTTTCAAAGTAACTATGAAGGTGAAATTATTGAAGTATTACAAGATACCTTTAATACACCATATGATGCTGTCTTAATTAACCCAGGTGCTTATACACATACATCCATTGCAATAAGAGATGCACTTGAGATTGTAAAAATTCCTAAAGTTGAAGTTCATTTATCTGATATTGATAACAGAGAAGACTTTAGAAAAATTGATTATATCAAAGATGTTGTATCCAAACGTTTTATGGGACATCAAATCGATAGTTATATTCAAGCAATTGCATACATTCTTGATATAGTTGCTTAAAAGATAAATTTCGTGTATAATAAACGCGGAAAAAAAGATGAGGAGATTTATAAGATGATTAGTACAAACGAATTTAAAACTGGACAAACGATAAGTTTTGATGGTAATATCTTTCAAGTCATCGAATTTATGCATGTTAAACCTGGAAAAGGTAGTGCGTTCGTTAGAACGAAACTAAGAAATTTAAGAAGCGGTGCCGTTATTGATTATACATTTAATGCAGGAACAAAAGTAGAACGCGCACAAATCGATAAACTTTCTATGCAATACTTATACGCAAATGGTGATATGCATGTGTTCATGAATAATGAATCATATGAACAAATTGAAATACCACAAGCTCAAATTGAGAACGAATTAAAATTCATTTATGAAAGTATGAATGTTGATGTCATGTTTTATGATGGTAAAGAGATTTTAGGTGTTAACTTACCTGATAAAGTCACTTTAGAGGTTGTTGAAACTGTTCCTGGTGTAAAAGGCGACACAAAAACAAATGCTTTAAAAGATGCGATTATGCAAACTGGATTACTTGTTAAAGTTCCAATGTTCATTGAACAAGGTGAAAAAATCATCGTTAATACGAATGATGGTGCATACGTTTCAAGAGATAAATAAGATAAAGCACTCTGTGAGAGTGCTTTTTTTATATATCGATGTTAATTGTAAATCCGAAATGTGAAGAAGTAACCACTTCTGCATAACTGAAGAGTTCACCTAAGTCATCATAGTAATGATAAGATGTGAAATAAGAAGCAGTGCCTTCAAGCTCACCTAAGATACGTGCATCTTCTTTACTTAAATTAATAATTTTAATGCGTCTTGTGGAGTTTGAATTTTCTAATTTAAAATATGTTTTATAAAAAGGAATAAAGAGCATATCATCTTTAAAGATATCTTTGAAATTAGGTATTCTTGTAAGTGATAAATACGTAGATGAAATAAAAATGGGTAATTGATCAACGTAAAATACGCGTTTAATTTCATAAATCTTTTCAGATGGATGATATTTTGATTTTTCAAAAAACTCAGGTTTAGGTTTGATTTCCTTTGCAGAGATGAGCGCATGATGTGCTTCTTTTTGAGTTTTTGAAATACTATCAAATAGTGATTCACTTAATGAAAATATATCATGATTGACCTGAAAATATGAAACTACGTATTGAAGTTCTATCTTTTTAATAAAATGATTATCAATTAAAATTTGATATGCATTTAAAACTTCAAATGGATCAATACCTAAATGGTGTGCAAGTAATTGTGGTTCTGGTAAGATGGTATTATCTCGAAGTTCACCTGATGTGATTAAATCATATAGTGACATAGAAATTTGATCATATATAGGACTATTTGACCGTTTATCAATTTTGATATTATCCATGAGATTCATTAATAACCCACCTCAAATTCTATAAGTTCAGATAAACCATAAGATAAAATAAAAGCCATGCTTTCACCTTTATCATTTAACACGACACTTCTTAAATAATGTGCAGGATTACCTTTGACTGAATCTAGAAGTAGTGCCAAATCATGATTAATGTTGATGGCTCTATAAGACTGAGATAAAGACTTGGGATCAAGTTTATAGCGTTTGACAATTAAATCAAAAACTGATAGATGTTTAATATCTACCTTTTGGACATTAGGAAAAAATATTTCTGGTAACAATAACACTTCATAGAAAAGTGCTTGGTCATTGATTGATGATATGATCTTTGCAATATAGACATAGTCTTCATCTTTGATATTTAGTAATCGATTGGCATTATGGTAATTAACTTTCTCAAAACTAAGTACTGTACGTTTAGATTGCATTAAAAAAGTCGTGATACCTATGATACCTTTAGATAAATCAATCACGTAAGGTTTAGTCGTATTCACATAGGTCCCTTTGCCTCTAATGCGTAAAACCAAATCCTTTTTTACCAGATCATCATAAGCTTTTTTTACAACAATATTACTGACTTCATAAATAGAACAAATTGATTTTTCTGTAGGTAGTTGCATACCATGCTTTAAAACACCAAGATTGATATGGTGTCTAATTGAATCTGAGATTTGAATGTATAAAGGTATTTTTGATGTTTTATCAATAATTATATAGTCCATAATCCACTCCAATCTTATTATATCAAAAAAGGCGTAAAGATTTATCTTTATTTAAGAATATATGTTAATTCTTTATGCTATAATATGTATGGTGATAATTATGGAACGTTTACAAAAAATATTAGCAAATGCAAACATCGCATCCAGACGAAAATCAGAAGAAATGATTTTAGAGGGACGCGTATCTGTCAATGGAGAAATCGTTAAAACTTTAGGATTTAAAGTTGCTAAAAACGATGAAATTTTGGTGGATGGTAAAGTCATTAATCAAA
Organism: Acholeplasmataceae bacterium; assembly: GCA_963667565.1. Lineage (GTDB taxonomy): Bacteria > Bacillota_I > Bacilli_A > Acholeplasmatales > Acholeplasmataceae > WOFB19. The sequence goes on from OY763415.1 coordinate 374,683, forward strand.
GTCAAAAAGTGTATTATTTACTTAATAAACCTACAGGTTATTTGTCAACAGCAAATGATGATAAGGGTAGAAAAACAGTCATTGATCTATTAAAAGAACACGATAAAGATAAGAGAGTCTATCCAGTTGGTAGACTCGATTATGATTCTGCTGGACTCATATTATTGACTAATGATGGTGATTTGACCTATCGACTCACACATCCTAAACATGAAATTGAAAAAGAATATTTGGTTAGGGTAAAAGGGATTGTTATTAGAAAAGAAGTCGTTCAGCTTAGAAAAGGATTAAAGATTGATGGCGTACTCATGCGTCCTAAATTTGTAAGACTTATTGAACTTGATAAATCAAATCAATCATCGCTTTTAGCGATTGTTTTAACTGAAGGTAGAAATAGAGAGATTAGAAAATTATTTGAAGCACTTAATCATGAGGTTAAGAATTTAACAAGAGTTCGCTATGATTTTTTAACTTTAGCAGGTGTTGAAAGAGGCGCTTATCGTGAATTAAAGATCCACGAAGTTAAGCAATTATATGGTCATACATTAACAAAATCATGATAAACGCGCTTTGAAAATTTGAAATCTATGTTATAATTAATATGTATGGAGGAATCTCATGTCTGGATTTAAATTAGCAATAGATGGACCGGCAGGATCAGGCAAATCAACGATAAGTAAACTTATCGCTGAAAGACTTGGATGGACACATATTGATACGGGGGCAATGTATCGAGCAGTCACATTAGAAGCTATAGAGCTTGGTATCGATCTCGAACAAGAATCTTCGTATCTTTTTTTAGAATCTATCTATATTCATTACGATAATAATAAAATTTTTATTAATGATAGAGATGTCACAGAAGATATCAGAAAAAATAAAGTCACAAATAATGTCTCATTAGTTTCAAGTTTTCCATATGTCAGAAAAAAGATGGTCGAATTACAAAAAAATGCTGCTAAAAAAGGTAACATCATCATGGATGGTAGAGATATCGGAACAGTTGTATTACCAAATGCAGATTTAAAAATCTTTTTAACAGCACACTTAGAAGAACGTGCGAAAAGAAGATATAAAGAAACAATTACAAAAGGTAAACAAGCAAACATCAATCAGCTTATTGAAGATATTGAAACAAGAGATATCAAAGATTCTACAAGAAAAGAATCACCACTTAGAAAAGCTGATGATGCGATTGAACTTGATACAACAGATTTAAACATTGATCAAGTTGTTGAAGTAATCATTTCAAAAATACCAAAACAATACTCAAAACTAGATGATCTAGTAAACATAGAGTTAACTGCAAAAAAGGAGATTTAACATGGAGATTAAAGTATTGAAGGTAGGCCAAGTTGTAGATGGTACTATCGTCAAAATTGAAGAAAACACAATATATTTGGATGTACAATATATAACAGAGGGTAAGATACATCTAGATAACTATGACAAACCAGCACCACATTCTTTTGTAGGATTAGTTAAAATGGGTGATGTTGTCAAAGCTAAAGTACAAAAAATTACAGATGACCCTGCTCAAATCTTATTATCTCGTTTGCCATTATTACTTCAAGAAAAATTTGAAGATGTGCAAGCATTAGTTGAATCAAAAGAAGTTGTAAAAGCGAAAGTTAAACAAGTCATTGAAAAAGGGCTTATTTTATCATACTTAGGACAAGAAATTTTCTTACCTTATAGTTTATTAGATTTTGATTTAGTCAATCAAAAAGAAAGCTTAAAAGGTAAAACATTAGAAGTCCAAATTATCGAAGCGACTCAAAAAGGTCGTTCAAAAAGAATTGTAGCTTCTAGAAAAGAAATCTTCGAGAAAGCAAGACAAGAAGCGTATGAACAAAGATTAGAAGCAAGACAAGGTGAATTAGAAAACATTAATACAGGAGATGTATTAACTGGTAAAGTCGACAAAATTGAGAAACATGCTGCAACCATTCGTTTTGAACATGTTGTCGGGCTTCTTAGAATTTCTCAAGTATCACATCACCGTATTGATAAAATTGATGACGTACTTGAAGTAGGACAAGAAGTTTCTGTTAAAGTCATTAAAAAGGAAGGTAATCGTTTAGATTTATCTATGAAAGCACTTCTTAAAACACCATATGAATTATTCTATGATGAACATAAAGTAGGCGATACTGTTAAAGGTGTTGTTAATCAAAAATTACCATTTGGTATTATTATTGAAGTTGCTAAAGATGTGAGAGGATTACTTCACAAAAATGAATTTTCTTGGAATCCAAATGATAACTTTGATAATGTTGTTAAAATTGGTGATGAAGTAACTTTAGGTATCATCTCATTAGACGCTAAAAAAGAAAGAATCGCTTTATCAAGAAAGATATTAGAAGACAATCCTTGGAAAGATGTTAATGTTAAACGTGGACAAGTCATTAAAGCTAAGGTTGCTGAAGTATCTCATGAAGGTATTAAAGTAGAAGTCCAAGGTGTTCTTGGAGAAATTCCTTTAGGTGAATTATCAAATGAACATATTGGGAAACCTGAAGATTATTTTGCAGTTGGTGATGAAGTAGAAGCAATCGTTACGGATGCAAGAACAGATCTTTGGATCTTAAAATTATCTATCAAACGTGTCCTTGAAATTCAAGAACGCGCATCATATGAAAAATATTTAGAATCAGATTCAGATAATGATAACGTGACTATCGGAGATTTATTCGAAGACGATTTAAAAAAATAGGTGATGGTTATGCCTTTTAAAGTAGCAATAGTCGGGCGCCCAAATGTTGGTAAATCTAGTCTTTTTAATCGCTTGGTAGGCGAAAGATATGCAATTACAGATGACCAAGCTGGAATCACAAGAGATCGTATTTATGGACGTGCCGAATGGTTAACCAAAAACTTTAGGGTTATAGACACAGGTGGCATCGACATTGGCGATGCCCCTTTTTTAAACCAAATCAAAGCACAAGCGCAAGTCGCGATGGATGAAGCAGATGCCATCATTTTTGTCGTTGATGGCAAAACAGGATTAACCGATGCTGATTATTATATTGCAAAAATGTTATATCAAGCAGATAAACCGATTATTTTAGTAGTTAATAAAATTGACGATGTTAATCAAATGCAAAATGTTTATGAATTTTATGCTTTAGGTTTTGGTGATCCCATTGGTATATCTGCACATCATGGTCTTGGAACTGGTGATTTGGCAGATAAAATTATCGAGTATTTTACTGAAGATGATGTCGATTATGATGAAGATACCATCAATTTTTGTATTGTTGGTCGACCTAATGTTGGTAAATCTTCACTAACGAATGCTATCTTAGGTGAAGAGCGAGTCATTGTATCTGAAATATCAGGAACAACTAGAGATGCCATTGATACACCTTTTAAAAAAGATCGTCAAAATTATGTCGTTATTGATACAGCAGGTATCAATAAGCGTGGTCGTATTTATGAAGATGCAGATAAATATAGTTTACTTAGAGCGATTGCTGGATTAGAGCGAAGTGATGTAGCATTATTAGTTATTGATGGTTCTGAGGGTATTATTGAACAAGATAAACATGTCGCTGGATATATTATGGATGCATCTAAAGCCGTTGTGATTGTAGTCAATAAATGGGATGCTGTAGAAAAAGATGAAAAAACCATGCGTAAAATGGAGAAATCGATTAAAGAAGAATTTAAGTTTCTAGATTACGCAGAAATTGTATTTTTATCTGCAAAAGAACGAAACCGTGTTCAAACCATTTTCCCGGCACTTAATTTAGCGTATGAAAATTATCATAAACGAATAGAAACAAGAATATTAAATGAGTTATTAACAGATTCAGTCATGATGAATCCACCAGCAATTTTCAATCGTGGAAAAGCATCGTTTAACTATATGACGCAAGTCGCTGTTAAACCACCGACGTTTTTAATTTTTGTTAATAATCCAGATTATATTCATTTCTCATATGAAAGATATTTAAAGAATCAATTTAGAGCAGCAATAGATTTTACAGGAACACCAATTAGATTTGTGTTTAGAAAGAAGGATAGCAATGAGATTTAGTATTATTGGTGGAGGCGCATGGGGGACAACACTTGGCCAAGTCTTAATCGATAATGGTCATGAAGTATTAATCTATGATATCTTAGAAGAACATGTCAATAAAATCAATAAACATCTACATCCATTTTTTGATACAACATTACCTGAAAAACTTTTAGCAACCACTGATTTTGATGAAGTGCTTGCATTCTCAAATATATATATGTTAAGTGTCCCAACAAAAGTGATTAGACAAGTGCTTATAGATGTGAATAAGAAATTAACTCAAAAAAGTATCTTTATTAATGTTTCAAAGGGGATTGAACCTGGTACTTCAAAAAGAGTCAGTGAAATCGTAAGTGAAGTCATTGATCCAAAATATAATGATGGTTTTGTTGTTTTAACTGGTCCTTCACATGCTGAAGAAGTGATCTTAAGAAAATTAACATTACTTGTTACATCAAGTAACAAAGAACACTTAGCTAAAGAGATGCAACAAGTCTTTTCAAATGATCAGTATTTAAGAGTATACACATCAAACGATCTTATTGGTTGTGAAGTTGGTGGTGCTGTTAAAAATGCTATCGCAGTCATCTCAGGTGCTTGTGCAGGTCTTGGATTGGGCGAAAATGCAAGAGCAGCAGTCATTACAAGAGGTATTGTAGAAATTGTTAGAGTCGTTGAAGTGATGGGTGGAAATAAAGAAACAGCATTTGGACTCACAGGTGTTGGTGACTTAATTGTGACAGCTTCATCAGAAAACTCGAGAAACTTTACTGCAGGAAAAAAATTAGGTCAAGGATTCTCACTTGAACAAATTTATAAAGAACAAAAACAAACGATTGAAGGTATTAGAACGATTGAAGCGATGCATGATTTGGCAGTTAGTCATAAGATTGAATTACCTATGATCCAAATCGCTTATGAGATCATTAACAATGGTATTTCAATGGATGAAGCAATCACAAGATTGCTCTCAAGAGAACTCAAAGCGGAAGATTTTTAACATATTTGTCTTAATAAAGCGATTATAATTACTTTTTTATTTGCTTTTTAAGTGAAAAATTGATAAAATAAAATTACTTTAAGGAGGTTAATGTTATGAACAAAACTGAATTAGTTGCAGTTGTTGCTAACAGAGCAGGCGTTACACAAAAAGTTGCTGAAGAAGTCTTAGGCGCTTTTACAGACACAATCGCTGAAACATTAGGAAGAAGAGGCGAAAAAGTTGTCGTTACTGGATTTGGAACATTTGAAGTAAGAAATCGTGTTCAAAGAACTGGTAAAAACCCTCGCACTGGAGAAGTAATCACTGTTCCAGCACAAAAGACACCAGCTTTCAGAGCAGGTAAATTACTCAAAGACGCAGTTAAATAAAATGTAAAAAGTTGTCTATGAAAATGATAGGCAATTTTTTTTGCAAAAAAAACCGAAAATAAGATAAAATAGGAGTATAGGTGGTGGTTGTATGGATAATGTTTTCATGAAAGCTGCATCAAACGATCTAGAATTTGTTAAAAAGAATATGACACATTTAGAAATGGTCGATGAAAAACAAAAGAGTCTATTACACTATGCAGTAACAGGTAGTGCAATGGATGTTGTTTCATATTTACTTGATCTAAATATTTCAGTAAATTTAAAAGATCAATATGGAGAAACACCATTATTTGATTGTGTACGAAAAGGTAAACTTCATCTTGCTAAATTACTTATCTCTAAATTTGCAAATGTTAATGTTGAAAATAGACAATTAGAAACACCGATGCATCTAGCGGCAGCTAAGGGTGAAATGGACATGATTAAATTATTGATTGAATCAGGTGCATTTTTAAATAAAGAAACTCAAGAAGGTAAATTACCGATACATTACGCGATTTTAGCAGGTCAAACAGACATCATTGATTATTTACTCAAAGTAAGTAAACAGACTTATGAATTAAAAGATAATTATGGTCATACGCTCTTACATCATGCGACAAAGACTTCAAATATTAAAATGATAGAAAAATTATTAGAAGAAGGATTAGATCCTAATCAATTAAATGATTTGTTTGAAACACCAATATTTAATGCCATACGTTTTGGGACATTAGACACAGTTAAATTACTCTTAAATTATGATGCTTATGTTGATGTTAAAAACCGAAGATATGAGACACCCATAGATATAGCTATGATTTTTAGTAAACATGATATCCTAGATTATTTAAATGAGTATATTCAAACACCTAAATATGAAGCACTTGTTAAAAAACAAGCATTAACCATTGCAGTACTAAATAGAGATCATATTTACTTAAGAAAGTTAATTGAAAGACAAGTGCCCATGAAGAAAGATCGATTAAATAGAACAGCCATGGATTATGCTAAAATGTATCGATTAAATCTGTGTGTGAATATTTTAAGAGAAGTTGAATAGATGATAAAAGGTTAATATATTTAGCCTTTTTTTATTTTTTGTAAAAAATAGGACATATCCGCCCTGTTTTTTATGATATTTATCCATTAAAATTAAAGTATACTAAAAAATATTTGGAGGGGAAACATGAAAAAAATAATTATTTTAGGTGTAGTGATCATAAGTGTTATGTTTATAATAATAAAACTAAAGCTACACTATATTTTAATATAAATGATGCTGATAATTATTCAACTTATATGATTATACTAAATAAATTAAAGCAAGAGCAAACAGGAGAAGTTATTGATTCAATTACTTTTGAACAGTGATGAAAATAACATGATAATATGACACATAAAATAGAACTATTACATTCCAAAAAATCTATAGATGACTTTATTGAATCAATTACACAATTAGATTACTTTACAATCATTAATCAATATAGAGATAAAGATTTGGCAATTTTATATTTGGAGAAAAAACTGCTGAGAATCTATACAACCTCAATTATTCTTTCACTATATATTAAAGTAAATCAATTACAATCAATTGATATTCATCTAGATATTATGAGTCCTGTAAAAGAAGGTATGTTCTCTGATTTTAATGCTACTAAAGTCTTAATAGAAAAAATAAAAAAATGTCTATAAAATAAGTGATTTACATATTTTTAGTGAAAAATAGGACATATCCGCCCTGTTTTTAATATGGTTTTTGGCATAAAATATAAGTGTAGAGCAAAATGATATAAAAATCATGGGGGTTTTAATATCGAAAAATCAAGGTTTTATATGCTTGGAGGGTTTATCACTGTTGTGATTTCATTCTTCATGATCTATCATCAACTTTATAGATTTACTGATGACTTTGTCATTGATGATATCAACCAAGTTGCGATACTGATGAATTTAGAGGTTTCTCAAGTCGCAAGATATCAAGATGATGATACTTTTTACTATGTCGTAGATTATCAAAAAGAAAGTAATCATATTAAAGAAATTTCAAGCCTTATCTATATATATCATTTAGATACACAAATTTCATATTATTTTGATATCAGTGATTCTGAATCTTATCAAGATGATTTAACCAAAGTCAAGTATTTAGAAGAACATTCAAAGCGTACAATCATTGACCCCTCCCCGTTTAATGATTGATATAGAAAAAGCATCCTTATGATCGGAAGGATGCTTTTTTATTGTTTGTGTTTATGATTAAGTTATAAATAGTATACCAAGAATAGAAATCAAATTTGATAAGATGTGAACTGCCATTGGATAAACAATATTCTTTTGATTCTTAATATAAATAATACCAAAGACAAAGCCCATTATAATATAACCGATACCATTAATGAGTGCGCTTATAAAGGATGCTTCTCCAATTAAATGGATTGAACCAAAGATGACAGAAGAAACAATTAAAGCAAGCACATTATTTTTAATAAGACCAAAGATTGATTTTCTAAAGATAAGCTCTTCAACAATAGGTCCAATAAATACGGCACTGATCACCATGAAAATAGCACCATTTGAATGTAGAATGTTAACGATTGCCATTTGATTGACAGATTCCTCAACAGGTTGATTAAATAGTTGAGAAAGTGCATCTGAAATAATTGAAGATACTAAGTTAGCAACAATTAAAAATACATATCCTGTAATAATGAATCCTATCATTCTTGAGAAGGAATCTTTTTTTGTAAGTTCTACATCATATGATAAATTAGGTTTTAGAATGAGGAGTAATACAGGTAATAAAATGATATAGATAATAAAATTAACTAATCCATTTGCATAACCCGTTAAATCCCAATCCATATAGTCAATGACATAATAGTTTTCTGAAGTACTATTGTTAATTGGCGACACTTGATTTTGATATTCATATAAAATAATATTTGATCCATCAGACCAAGTTTGAATATTTCCTGAGAATAAATCCCACATGGTTTCATCATGTGCTATAAGTGTTTGAAGGTCTACGTTGTTGACGTTTGCTACAATATAATAATTTATGTAATCTACATCTTGAATGACATATAAATCTTGACTATAATCACTAAAATAAGTGTCATAGAAATTAATATCAATTAAGCCTATAGCATTAGGATCTTTGATGATTTCATCAAACATTGGTGTAGCTAGAGAAATCAAGTTGAGTTGATCAACATTTATTGTTGTATAAATTGCATCATCATCTGAGACATAAAATTGGAATGGTTGAGTCATATCTTCGTCCCAATAAGTCATTGTACCATCGACGATATAATTTGCAAATAAATCATCTGGTAATGTATCTGTTTGGACGAGATCATTTGATATATTATAAAGTAGTGTATATGTTGAATAATATCCTAAAATATCTATATAGTTTGCATATGTTTCCATATAATCATTTGCATAGACATCGGTATCCATGATGGCGATGCCATAAGGATCATTGATTAAGTCATTAAGTACTTTTTCATCTTTGGTTAAATAGTCGATGTTATCTGGATTTGAAATAAAGACGATTTGTATAATACCAGCGACTAAAAACATGATGAGTACATAGTATAATATTGAAAAGATATACCGTGCTTTATTTTGGACTGGTTGGTCGACGTGTTTTTTCTTTTTTAATTCATCTTTAAATAAATCCTCAAACTGTATAATGTTATTTCCCTCATAATTTTCGTTTTCATTATGCATGTTTATCACCCTACTTTATTATAACTTATGATTAGTTTAATTGGTAGGTATATCCATAAAAATGTGATAATATATTATTAGATAGATCATGTGAGGAAAATGATGAAACTCTTACTAGCAAGCCAAAATCAGCATAAAAAAGAAGAGATATTTCAAATCTTTAAAGACTATGATGTCGAATTACTGGATTTGTCTTTTTTTAAAGATTGTGATGATGTGTTAGAATCTGGGACAACATTTTTAGAAAATGCGATTATTAAAGCAAAATATTTTTCTAAAAAATATAACATGCCTGCAATTGCTGATGATTCTGGATTGGTTGTTCACGCATTAGGTGGTCGACCAGGGATTTATTCTAAAAGATACAGTGGTGGATCTGATATTGATAATAATATAAAGTTACTAGATGAAATGAAAGACAAGGATGATCGAAATGCTTATTTCATTTCAGTGATTGTTATTTATTTTCCAGATGATTACTATGTTCACTTTGAAGGTAGAGTTTATGGTGAGATTGCTTACCAAATGAAAGGCAATCATGGATTTGGTTATGATCCTATATTTTATATAAAAAATTACGATAAGCATATGGCTGAATTAGATAGTCATATCAAAAATCAAATTTCACATCGTGCAATGGCGATCAAAGAAGTTAGGAAGCGATTAGATGAAATTATTAATTACAAGTGATGTTCATGGACATGAAGAAAGATTAAAAGAAGTCATTGATATCCATAAGGATGTCGATGCCCATTTGAATGCTGGAGATATGTGTCTTGATCAAAGAGTGTATGAAAAATACCATTTGATTACAGTTAAAGGTAATAACGATTTTTTCACAAATGAACCCTTTAAAAGAGTCATCAATCTTTTTGGAATCCATATTTTATTAACGCATGGTCATATGGAACATGTCAAATTTAGTAAGAGAGAGATTAAAGCATTAGGTGAACATCTAGAAGCTGATTTAGTGGTCTTTGGACATACACATCAAAGATATATTGAAAAAATAGGCGATATGGTGTTAATCAATCCAGGTGCTTTAGGTGATTTTGAGAAGAGTTATGCCATTTATGAAGATGGAGAAATCACCTTCTATCAGTTATAAAAAATAAATGATTGTATGTTATTTAAATGAGGTGTTTTAATTGCGATTATCAGATGTACTTAATTTAGAAAAACAACCACATAGCTTGCCAATTATTAAAGATTTTTTAAGTCAATCTTTATCGCATTTGGATTATCAAGCAGCTTATCATTATTATTTTGAAATAGCGATGGAACTATCGCTTTTTGAGCTTGTTTATGAAGAAGGTTTTCAAGTACTAAAAGAGATTCAAAATCAAAATGAAACGCTATATTATGAAAAAATACTAAAACTATTAATTGATGCAAGTCTTAAACTTTCTAAGTTTGATGATGCTAGACGTTTGATTGCACTTAGAAAAGAAGCATTACCCATTATTAATCAGTACTTAGGATTATTAGATGATATTAAGTATAAAAAAGCATTAAATGAACCATATCTTGAAGATATATTAAAAATATTACAAGATTTAATTCCCGATCAAGTTAAAATCTATTGTTTAGATGAGCTTATCACTTTATATGATCAAGATGGTCACTATGAAATGGCCCTTAATCAGATTTATTTACTTCATAAGTTTGATTTACGAAAAACATATATTGCTAAAGAAATTGAACTTTTAATTAAATTAGAACGTCTAGATGAAGCCAGAACGAAAGCTTTAGAAGAAAATAAAAATCATCCTTATGACATGGATGTTGTTTATCATTTGCTTCATGTTTATTATTTACAAAAAGAGTTTTTAAAAGCATCTAATCTTGATGCTGAATATGAAGAGAAATTTGAAGAACAAGATGATATTTATCAAGAGCGAGTCTATGAATTGTTTATAAAAATTTATGAATCACTAGATAATAAGTTATCACTTGATTTATATCAAAAGAAATTAAAGAGACTTAAAAAATCAACAAGTAAAAAAATTGATCAAAAAGTTGTTTTAAAGGAAAAAGAAAAAGAACCGATTGTCATCATAGAAAAACAAGAACCTAAATCGATTGTTTCAAAAAATTTGCTTGAGCATTTAGAGATGAGTACTGATTTAATTGAATATGCCCACTTAATTGATGATAAACTACCATTAAGGGAATATTTGCGTATATTTTTCATGCATTTTGAGAAATACATGAAAGCTAAAGAATTCATTATCTATGTTGAACAAGATGAACCTAATTTCTTTTTCTACAAAAAAGAAAGATTATATGATAAAACACTGACACCAATGATGATAAGTGATAGCATCATTTCACATGTGCTTCACACAGGTGAAGATGTGTATGAACTGACACAAACACTTAAGTATCAAAAAAATGTTATTACACAAGAAGCATTTAATGATGAAGTGAAATTTGTTTATGCATTTCCATTAGGAGATTTAGGTGTATTTGTGATTTACTTAGAAGAAGCATTAACAGATCCTGCGATGTATTATGATTTGCTTAAACTTGTCTCAAGTATTTTATTTAGTCATTTACTTGATGAAAAGAAATTAAAGACATTCAAAAAAGAAAATCATATGTATAGACAAATCATCAATGCACCAATCATTTGTTATAGATTATATAGTGAACTAGGATCGACATATAATGATCAAGCGATGAAATTATTTGATATTGATAAGCATGAACATTTAGAACTCTTTTTAAGAGATGTCTCATATGAATATGTACATGCATATAAAGATGCTATTCAGAGTGCGATGCAAAGAGCTGGTGAAATTAAACAACTCATGTATACATATCAAAATAAAAATATATTAGAAAAAATGTATAGTTTTAAAGAAGGGGATGAAACCTATATTATGAGTTTCTTTTATGATCAAACCAAAGAAGTTGATGAAACTAAAGAACTTATGAAACAGGCAACGCTCGATCAATCTTCAGGATTATTTAACACCTATGCATTAGATCAAGCAATGGATGAACTCAAAGAAGAAAAAGTAAGTTTTTGTTTAATTGAGTTAGATGACCACATGAAGCATATTTATGGTAGTGAGCAAATGAACTTATTTTTTAAAGAGTTTGCACAATTATCTAAAAAATATTTCTCTGATGGTCAAGTCTATAGATTTGATTTTAATCAAATATTAGTCGCATATCCTCAAAATGATATTAGAGCGATTACTAAACTATTAAAAGACTATATTAAAATGCTTGAAGGATATAAATCTCAAGTCTTAAACTATGAGAAATTTGATGTTTCTATCGGTGTGTTAAGATATCCTGTTGTCACTGTAGAAAAACAAAAAGAAAAGTTATATCGTTTCTTTGATATTGCTTTAGAAAAAGCGAAGAGAACCAAAGAGGAACGTATCTATTATTTTGTGTATCATGATTACGAAGAAGAACTCTTTGAACAGCAAGTCATTGATTACTTAAATATCGCGATTGAAACCAGACAAATTGGTTTGGTATTTAATCAAGTGATTGATATGAGTAAAAACATTGTTTGGCAATACGAGAGTGAACTTGTTGTTACTGAACTCACCATCGATAGTAAATATTTATTAGCGATTGCAGAAAAGAGAAATCGCTTGATTGATATTGAACATTTTCATATTGAAAAAGTATGTGAGTTTTTAGTTGATTTAGAAAAACAAACAGATCGATTAATTAAAATCACTATTCCGGTATCTAAACAAACCTTTGTTGATCCTAAGTTTAATAGTTTTTTATTAGGGACTTTAAAGACATATGGTATTCCATATGAGTTTATTCGCTTAAAATGTGATATGGATCTTCGTCCTAAAGTGTATTTAACACAGATTCAAGAGCTTATTGATCATGGGATTACACTTGATACAACAAGTGTTGATACAGCCATTCACTATCCATTTAATGCACTTCATTTAGATGTATTAGGTGAAAGTGTCAAGTTAAATGAATATGTAAAGCGTATGAAATCAATGCTTGATGATTTCCAAATGGCATTGATCATTCGTGGTGTTAAAACCAAAGAACAAAAAGAAAATTTACAAAGACTTGATATTAAATATATCGAAGGTAGCATTTATAAAGAGTTACCAGCACCTGTCTTACTTAGAAAAATAAGAGAATCATTATGAGCCTACTAAAATTAAAACCATATGTAGATGCACTTGAAAAAGATGCTCAAAACTCATATGGATATCGTGCACAATCTGCGTTTGACATGCTTGGACATATCGATTTAATGATTAAAGCATATCAAAGTGATGAGGTGATGAATCAAGGAGAAGTCTTGCTTGATGTTTTTGGTTTGCTTCAAGGATTCTTTGTAGGTATTGATTCATTATATGATTTGGCGATTGGATTAACACATTATAAGTATCATATCAATATCAATCAAAATAAAGCACTACATCAACTCAAATATGTAAGAAATGATATTGTAGGACACCCAACAAATCGTACATACCAACAAGGATCTATAGGGTTTTCAGTGTTGAAACCTGCAAGTTTAACCAAGGAAGGTATGACATATGAGACGTTTATTTATAAGAAGAATCATCTAGAAAAAAATGTGGTGAGTGTTATCTTTGATGAGTTAATTGATGCTTATGTCAAAGAAAAAGAACAACTGATTGAAGATATTTATCATTTTGTGAGTGAATCACCTAAAGATGGAGCCATGCTTTCTGATTTGCTCAATCTTTATGAGACACTTAATTTAGAGTTAGTTGATAAAGTTAGAGCTGAATTTATGGCTAAATATAAATTAGACGAAAAATCAAAGCATCGCTTTTTATGGAGACTTGATTTACTAAAACTTTTAATCCCATGGCATGATCAGGATCAAGAAATCGATGATTTCATCACATATATTGCACAAATACAAGTTGAAAAGTGTTATCAGATGTTATGTGATATTGAAGATGAAAGAGGCACTGATTTATACACTTCTATACCAGAGATTTTAAAAGAGTTTTATCAATTTATTAAAAAACATGAAGAAGATGCGTATCCACTTTTGGAAAATATGCATGATTATGATCATCCGATGCATCATCACGATGTTGAAAAATTGCTTGATTTAAATCCTAAGGGAAGTGCACTTAAACTGATGTTGTTTTTAAAATCACAAACGAGTGAACAAAAAGTGTATTTGATTGGGTCTATTCTGAAAAATTATCGACCTAAATCCAAGCGATAATTAAAATAATATGTTATAATATTTACGAGGTGTTTAAATATGGCATGGAGTAATGAAACTTACCTAATCGGTGAAAAAGTAAAAGTGGAAAATGAAAAAGGATTTGGAGTCATTACTCGTATTGACTTTAAACGCGGCTTAATCTACGTTTTATATAAAAGAGGTAGAGAAGAAGCTTATCCTTATCCAGAAGCAATCGATCAACAAGTATTAAAACCAGAGGTAGGACAAAAGTAAACACTTAGTGTTTACTTTTTTTACATATGTGGTATCGATTTAAAACATTTTGGATAAACTTTTTTAAAGTTGTATGGGCAGTCATTAGATCCATGAACAGTGTTAGAGGATACATCTCACTATTTATTAGTTACATGCTTTATCAAGGATGGGCAGTACTTTTTATTATTCTAGGTTCACTTTTTTCTCATCCATGGTTACTAGGTATAGGAACTACTGTTGTTTTATTTTGGGTTGGCCCAGGAACACCTGTCATTCCACTCATTATTGTAACTGCTTTATTTATTAAACGATATATTTTATTTGATAAAAGCCATACGGTGAATATCAAAGAAAAATGGATAGAATTAAATGAACAATCTAAAAAGAGTAAAGGGTGAATTTATGGTGCATATTTTAGCGATTAATCCAGGATCTACATCAACTAAGATTGCCATCTATGAAGATAAAAATTTAATATTTAAAAAACATATCAAACACGACAGTAAAACAATAGGCACATTTATGCGTATTGTTGATCAATTTGACTATCGTTTAGAAGCGA
Organism: Acholeplasmataceae bacterium; assembly: GCA_963667565.1. Taxonomy (GTDB): domain Bacteria; phylum Bacillota_I; class Bacilli_A; order Acholeplasmatales; family Acholeplasmataceae; genus WOFB19. Next base: position 389,800 of record OY763415.1, read on the forward strand.
TAATAGATGCACTTCAAGAAGCACATATGGATATGAATCATTTAAGTGCAGTTGTCGGTCGAGGTGGTATATTAAAGCCGATGGAAAGTGGCACTTATCTCATTAATGATCTTATGATGGATGAAGTGAAGATGAAAAAAAGAGGCGAGCATGCATCAAATTTAGGATGTTTGCTAGCTTATCATATTGCAAATCCTTTAAGTATACCAAGTTATATCGTTGATCCAGTTGCAGTTGATGAATTAGAAGAAGTTGCTAGATATACTGGAATGAAAGGTATTTATAGAGAAAGTTTATTTCACGCACTTAATCATAAAGCAGTTGGGTTAAAAGCTGCTGAAGACTTAAATAAAGATTACAAAGATTTAAACCTAATCATTTGTCATCTTGGTGGTGGTATTAGTGTTGGGGCACATAAAAAAGGGAGAGTCATAGATGTTAATAATGCATTAGATGGAGATGGACCAATGTCTGTTGAAAGAAGTGGTGGTTTACCACTGGGTCCCTTTTATCAAAAACTATATGATGAAAAACTAACCATTGATGAAGTAAAAAAACTTAATTATGGTCAAGGTGGACTTGTGGCTTATCTTAATACCAATGATGGACAAGAGATTTTAAGAAGAATCAGTGCAGGTGACAAGGTAGCAAAACTTATGTATGAAGTCATGTGTTACCAAGTTGCAAAAGAAATTGGTAAAATGGCTGTAGTTTTAGATGGAGATGTTGATGGTATTGTTTTAACTGGAGGGCTTGCTTATCATGATATTGCAGTAAAACTTATCACTGATAAAGTGAAGTTTATTTCTGATATTTTAGTTTATCCAGGAGAAGATGAATTAGAAGCATTAGCTTTTGGAGCATTAAGAGTTTTAAAAGGTATTGAAGATGCCAAAATATATAAATGAGAGTTGATTTAGATGCGTTATATAAATGAATTGCTTAGTCAAATAAATAAAGATCAAAAAGTTAAATTGATCGTTGCTGTTGCTCAAGATGAACATGTGCTTAAAGCCGTTTATAAAGCCAAAGAAGAGAACTTGATTAAACCGTTGCTCATTGGTGATAAGGAAGAGATACTGATGATTTCAAAATCGCTTCATCTCATATTTGATGAAGATGAAATCATAGATGAAAAAGATAAAGTTAAAGCGTGTGCACTTTCTGTAAAAAAAGCGAGATGTGATCATCAAAGTATACTTATGAAAGGTATTGTTGATTCTTCCATTATTTTAAGAGCAGCACTTAAGGAAGATGAAGGTCTTAGAACTGATAAACTGATTTCACATGTATCAGTTTTAGAAATACCAAGCTATCACAAATTACTTGTGATGACAGATGGAGCAATGAATACATACCCTGATGTGATCCAAAAACAAAAGATTACAGATAACGTGATAGAATTTTGTCATTTGTTGGGACTAAAACAACCAAAAATAGGATGTATTGCAGCCATTGAAAAAATAAATCCTAAAATGCAATCGACAGTAGATTGTGATATCTTAAAATCACATTATAAAACACATAAAGAAGATGTCTTATTTGGTGGACCTTATGCGCTTGATAATGCGATCAATGATGAAGCAGCACATCATAAAGGCATTGATGATGATATCGCTGGTGATGTCGATGTTTTATTGATGCCTCAAATTGAGACAGGTAATGTCTTTTATAAATCAATGGTATTTTTAGCTGGTGCTAAAAGTGCATCAGTGATTCTAGGGATGACCCATCCTATGGTATTAACAAGTCGTGCTGATTCTATTGAAACTAAATATCATTCTATTTTACTTGCAACATTGTTATTAAATAAGTAAGCATAATTTAAAAAAGAACATGACTTAAGTCCTTAAATGATGTTCTTTTTTTATTTAGAACATGGTATGTAATTTTATATAAAATTATCATTTAGAGTATGTTAAAATAAAAGTAGTAACGTTTTTGAGGTGAAACATGAGCGCATTACCCCAAATATTTATAGATTACATTGAAACATTTGATGAAGATGTAAAATCTAAGTTTTTAGACATTAGAAAAATGGTGCTTAAAGTATGCCCTGATGTTGTTGAGAAAATGAGTTATGGTGTACCGACCTATTATCATGAAGGTATTTTACTTCATGTTGGACTCTTTAAATCTCATATTGGAATTTATCCAGGTCCTAAAACCATTGATCATTTTAGAAGTCGTTTAGAAGCATATAGTCTAGATAAAGGAACGATTAGAATTCCTTATAAGATGGATTTAGACTTATCACTCATCAAAGATATCATCACATTTAATTTAGAATTTAGAAAATAAGGTGAAACTATGTTATTTAAACCTTTTGAACTTAAGAATTTAAATTTAAAAAATAGAACAGTGCTACCTCCAATGTGTATGTATAGTGCAGGTCCTGATGGTTTTGTTGAAAACTTTCATATCATTCATTATGCAACAAGAGCGATTGGTGGTGTTGGATTAATTATCCAAGAAGCGACTGCAATTGATCCAGATGGTAGAATCTCTAAAAATGATTTAGGCATTTGGTCAGATGAGCATATAGATGGATTAAAAGATATTGTTGATGTTGTTCACAGCTACAATGTCCCTATCGCGATACAAATTAATCATGCGGGAAGAAAAGCGAAAGTTGAACATAAGATTGCACCAAGTGCAATTCCATTTGGAGATTATGATACGCCTCATGAAATGGATCAACATATGATTAATGAAGTTGTCTATGAATTTAGAGAAGCAGCAAGAAGAGCAAACGCTGCAGGTTATGATATGTTAGAACTTCATGCTGCACATGGATATTTGTTATTTGAATTTTTATCACCATTATCTAATCAAAGAAGTGATCAATATAAAGATGGTGTTAAATTACTTCGAAGTGTATTAGAAGGTATTAAAGAAGTTTGGCCAAAAGAAAAAGTGCTCGCCTTAAGAGTATCAGCTTATGAATATATGTTAGGTGGTGTCACACCTAAGATGATCTCTAATGTGATTAATCAAGTTAAAGATTTAGGGATTGACTTAATTGATGTATCATCAGGTGGTAATGTGATTGCAGATATTCCATTAAAACCAGGATATCAATTGCAATTTGCCTATGATGTCAAAAAACTCACAGGGTTACCTGTGATTGGTGGAGGACTCATTGAAGATCTACGATTAGCAGATCAAGCGATTCAAGAGGGTTGTGATTTAGTCTTTTTAGGAAGACTATTACTTAGAGAACCTTATTACATCATCAATCATGCAAAAGATTTAGGTGTAGATGTTGAATATCCTATTCAATACATAAGAGGTAAAAAATAAGAAATGAGCTTAATTTTAAATAGTAAGAAAGATGATTTAAATCTTGATTTAGAAGAAACTTTAAAAACACCCAATCAGATTCAATATAAATTGATTCACACCATTGATGAAGCAGAACCACCATTTTCTATTTTTGTCGCAGAAGATATGGATGATTTTGAAAATTTAAAAATGACATGTGATGTTTATGAGATTCATACGGATTTTTTAAATCCATTTGAATTCAATGAAAATTTCTTTAAAACTCAAAATGTGATTGTATCACATATTGGATACCATCATTCTGATGGTGATGTTAAGTTTTCTAGAGTTCTAAATTATGGAAGTTATATTGATTTAGTAACCACTTCAAATAACAGTGAAGATGGATTTCAAACATTTGATTATAAGCATAAAGTTTTTTTTATCAGTGTGAATAAAAAAGATTGTAAACATGCAAGTGTGTTTAAACAATCGGTGAAATATAAAAAATAATAAGGGGTATTTATGAAAGTACTTATGCATATGTGCTGTGCACCGTGTGCTGTCTATCCTGTAGAAACATTGCAGGAAAGAGGTATAGAGGTTGCTGGATTATACTATAATCCAAATATTCATCCAATTGAAGAATTTGAAAAACGAGAAGAAAACGTGGATAAATTAGCACAAGATAAAGGTTTTGAAGTGTTTTATTATCCTGATTATGAAGAAGATTTATGGCAAGCACTTGCAGATAAAGATAAAGAAAGATGTAGCATGTGCTATCAAAAAAGAATGAAAAAACTCTTTGAAGTCGCAAAAGAAAAAGGCTTTGAAGCAGTAACAACAAGCCTCTTAGTAAGCCCATATCAAGATCATGATTTGATTAAGAAAATGGGAGAAACTTATAGTAAGAGATATGGCATTGAGTTTTTGTATGAAGACTTTAGAGTCGGATATAGAGAAGGACAAAAGAAAGCTAAAGATTATGGGCTTTATTGTCAAAGATATTGTGGATGTATTGTAAGTTTGAAAGAGAGAATTAAAGAAATCACTTTATAATTAGGGAGGGATGTAATGTTTAACTTATTCAATAGATTTGCATATTTATATGGAAATGAGGAAAATCCAAAAGTAGATAGTACTAAAGATTACTATAAAGTATTTAAACAAATAAAACAAGAATTGATGTTCCATGTTGGTTCTAGATATTTAGTTGGTGCATCGGTAGGTGCAACTAATAGAACATTTACTCCCTGGTTTGCGCTATACAATACTAAGATTACTCGATCTGCAAGGCATGGATTATATGTTGTTTTTTTAATGAAAAAAGATATGAGTGGATTCTACTTGACATTAAATCAAGGGATTACATATTTTGAAGAAAGATACAAACCAAATCAGTATTTATTTGCTAAAAAAGTATCTTTGTACTTTCAAGAACAAATAGAATCTTCAAACTTTGATAAAGCTGATATTGATCTAGCTGTAGATAAATCAGACATTGGGTATGGCTATCAATTCACGAACATTATTTCGAAATTTTATCCCTTTGATCATAAAAATCAAACTGATATTTATGAAGATTTAAATGAAATATTATCGATATATGATTTATTGGTTGAAAGAATGAATGGAAATGAATACAGTGACATCATAGACATCATTATTGACAATCAAGATAACAATGATTTTTCCAATAGTTATATAGATAAAGAAATTATCGAAGAGTTAAAAAAAGACCAAAAAGATGAGAATTTGGACATCATTGATTTAAAAATGGTTGAAGTTCCTCACTCCACTAGAAAAACAACGTCTATTGAACGAACCAAATTGAGTAAAATAAAGTATCTTGAAAAAGCTGAAAAAGATATGAAGCTCGGTTATTTAGGTGAATTAGCAGTCTTCGAATTTGAGAAGCAAAGATTAACTGATTTAGGATTAGAAACTCGCATTGATGAAATTAAATGGGTTGCAAAAGAGTTTGATGGTTATGGATACGATTTAATATCACTGGATATAATTAATGATAAAATCGTAACAATATATATTGAAGTGAAAACAACAATTTCTAATGAAAATACTGATTTTTTTATCAGTCATAACGAAGTTTTAGCATCTGACGAATACGGAGAAAGATATTTTATATACAGAATTCATAATATTCAAAATAACCATGCAGATATCTATAGAATCAATGGTACAATAAGAGATAAATTTGATTTAAAACCTATTACATTTAGAGCAAAATTAAAATAATTTAAGGAGATAAGAGAATGAAAATTTCAGTAGGTGGCATGATTGCCTCAGGTAAGTCAACATTAGTAAAAAGATTAGGGGAAGCATTAGAATTACCAGTGATGGAAGAATTTGAGAAAGATGATGAAGTATTTAATACCCTTCTAGCATGGCTTTATGAACAAAAGTCGAATGTTGAAATGTTACTACAGATATATTTCATTCATAATCATTGGCTCAATCAACAAAAATATGAAAGTAACTTTATTGTTGATAGAGATTTAATTGAACATTGGTTGTTTGCACAACACAATCTTCAAAAAATGCCAACAATCATGAACATGTATAATGGCGTATTCCATGCATACATGAATCAAGTGAAGAAAGCTGATTTATATATCATCTTAGATGTAGATTGGGATAATTTTAAGGATCGTGTTTTACATAGAGGACGCGAACAAGAAATTGAAAACTTTGATAAGAATGTTGATTATTTCAAATCACTCATTTCTGATTATGTACCAAAAGTTGAGGCACAATGTCGTGTTTATGACGTACCTCACATCATCATTAATACATCAGGTAAATCAGAAGATGAAGTCTTTGACTTAGCCATGGAAGCTATCAAAAATATAAAATGAAACATATAGATATAAACACATGGAAAAGAAAAGAAGTCTTTAATTTCTATAAAGATTTTAATTTTCCTAGATACCAAGTTACAGTGGAAATAGATATTAAAAAATATTATGATTATCTTAAACGTCATCACTTACCAATCTTTTTTGGAATCATGCATTTAATATTAAGTAAAATGAATGAGATTGATAATTTTAAATATCGTATTTTAGATGAAGGGGTTATTTTACATGATACACTCCATCCATCTTTTACAGATAAAATTAAAGATGGAGATACATTTAAGATTGTAACAGGCAAATATCTTAATGACATTAAATCGTTTTGTGATTTATCTAAAGAAATATCACAAAAACAAGGAGACTTGTTTATTGATTTTAGAGAAGAACAAAGATCTGATTTAGTTTATGTCTCTTCATTTCCATGGGCTAAATACACACAAATCTCAAATGCGACAATGGTGGAGCCATATGATGCCATTCCTAGAATTATTTGGGGTAAATTTGAAGATATCAACGATAAGATGATGATGCCATTAACGATAGAAGTACATCATGCTCTAGTTGATGGTTATCATGTAGGGTTACTCATACAAAATATTGAGAAAACAATATCTGAAATGTAAAAGTTGCTAAATCAGCAACTTTTTTTATCTTTATAAGATAAACACAAAAAATGATATTTTTAGTGTATAATAAACTTGACAACATGTTAAATAAAATGTACAATGAGAGCGTAAACTAAAAAAGAGGTGAATGTATGGCTTATCAAGTCAAAAAAAGTTATTTAAGAATCATTACAATTTTATTAGGTTTTATTTCATATAGCATTTATTTGTTTTCAAATATTGACATAAACACATTAGATTTAAAACAGTTTGGTATGTATCTATTTTTAATTGTTCCTATTCTAGTAGTATTTGAAATTGTTGGCACGATTATATTTGATCTATTTAATCAAACAGACTCTAAAAAGGAAAGACCTAAGCATATGGATGAATTTGATCGTTTAATTGAATATAAATCAGTGAGAAACTTTATGATCATATTTGTTGCTGGATTCTTTACAAGCACTTTAATCTTATGGTTATCAGCTAATTTAATGGTTGCATTTATTGTAATGTTTGTGATGATTTTCTTGTCTGGATTGATGTTACAAATCTCATATATCAGATATTATAATCACGGGGTGTCCTAATGCCTAAAAAACAAAGTCATATCAAAAATCACATCAGAACACTTAGATTTCAACATGATGAAATGTCTCAATCAACACTAAGTGATTTAATTGGAGTCTCAAGACAAACCATTGTTGCGATTGAAAAAGGTAATTACACACCATCTTTAGATATCGCATTTAAAATTTGTAGTGTGTTTAATAAAAAAATGGAAGAAGTGTTTTACCAAGAGGAAGAAGTATCATGACATTAAAGAAAAGAAATTTAATTGCAGGTATACTATACTTAGCACTTATTATTCCTGGACCCTTTGCATATATCATGATTCCAAGTTTGTTAGAATCACAATCAAGCATCATCAATTATGTGTCTACTCATATGTCATTAATCTATCTATGGATCTTATTAGATGTATTGATTATTGCTATTGAGATCATATTATCTTATTACTTGTTAAAGATATTTGAAGGATTTAATAAGAAATTATCAATAGTCGCATTCATCTTAAGATTAGCAGTGGTTGCTGTGATGATCATTAATGTAGGTTTCTTATTTAATATTGTGATATCAAATGGTGTAGAAGCACTAGCGATGATTAAAAATCATAAAACGTTTATAATGATCTGGCAACTATTCTTTAGTATTCATGTAGTATTACTAGGTTATATGATTTTTAAAGGGTTAAAGAACTATGTGAAATATTTAGGAATTATCTTAATGTTAGGTGCATTAGGTTATTTAATTGATTCACTTAACTATTTCTTTATTGACAATGAATTTTTCACATTACTTGGCAGTTTCTTACTCGTTTTTATTACTGTTGGAGAAATTTCTATGGGTGTTGCATTACTTTTAAAGAAAATCATAAAAACATAAAAGAACCATCATTTGGTTCTTTTTTATATTAAATATGAAGAAATATAGGTTTTAATCATGATAAAAAGTAATAAATATGCAATATTTTCTTAAAAATATATTCATGTAATGCATAGTTTTCATGTAAAATAAATATAGGTGTGTATGAATGAAATTAAATGAAACGATCAAAGCATTTATTATTAAACATAATCTCATCGACTTCAAAACTAGAAATTATAAGCTATCCATTGTTGCAATGGCGCTTAATTTTTTTACTGCGGCTTTCAAGATTATCGCTGCATTTTATATTTCATCATACTTCTTAATTGTTTCAAGTATTTATTCAGTGGGTATAGGCATGACTAAACAACTCTTTTTTAGAGGTGTTTCAAGATCAAAAGAAGATCCATATAAAGAACGAAAGTATACCATTCTCATTTATATGGCTTTATCATTATCTGCTTTAGTCTATTCTTTTTATATGATAAGACTTATCTTAATGGGTAATGATGAATTCAATTATGGTATTGTCTTAAGTTTGCTGATTGCACTGATCTCACTCATTGAGTTTATTACTGCAATTGTTGGTTTAGTTAAATCCAATCAATTAAAAGATACCCTACTTACAGCCATTAAGATGGTCACATTAACTTCGGCATTGGTCTCAATGGCGATGGTGCAAAGTGCGATTTTAACATTTTTATCATCGACATTTCGCTTGACATATGACTTCTACATTAGTAATGCAATCGTTGGGCTACTGGTTGGTATATCCATGAGTGCTTCATCTATCATATTATTATATAAACATGCTAAGATAAAAAGAAAACCATTAAAAGATTTAACGATTGAAGAATTGTGGCAACTTTTTCCAATCTTCTTAGTTCCTCATCAAAAAAGGTGGGCAAAACGATTTCTAAAAGAAAAGAAATATTTATTATCACATATTAAATATAACGCAGTAAAAACCATTGAGCATATTGGAAGTACTGCAATTCCTGATATACAAGCTAAAAATATCATTGATATTATTGTAGTCGTTGAAAAAGGGTATCAAATGAAAGATGTTGCTCATCTCTTAGAAACCATTGGTTATATTAAAATGAGTGAATCTGATCAAAGAATTTCTCTGAACAAAGGATATACAAAACATGGTTATGCAAGAGATGTATTTCATATTCATCTAAGATATCAAAATGATATTGATGAAATCTATTTTAGAGATTATTTAATCAATCACAGGGAAGTTGCATTAGAATATGAAACATTAAAGATTGATTTATCTTTAATTTATGTTAATCATCGAGATGATTATACAGATCAGAAAACTGAATTTGTAAAAACATATACAGAAAAAGGAAAAAAATTATATAAACAAAGAGGTGTATTATGACATTTGAAATGTGGTCCTTAGGACATTATGCTTTTATGCTAAGTCCATTTATACTCACTGCTATTTTTTATTTATTATCTAGATCAAAGACTTATGAACAAAAGCGTAAGTTTGGTGTCGTTCTAAGCATCATTATGGTCATTATTCTTATTTTAAGAAATGCTGAAATTTTAGTGACGGGTGATTTTGCGTTTAATTATGAAATTATACCTTTACAAATTTGCCATTTTGCAAATTTTGTCTTACTATATGCATTTATAAAAGATAGTAAAGCTATGTTTGCACTAGCGCTACTATTTAATCTTCCAGCAGCATTCATGTCTATCTTATTTGCAAACTCATTAACACATTACTCAAATATATGGACACTTCGTGGTATTGCGTACATCTTTGGACATATGCTTATCGTATCAACAACCCTATGGGCATTTTTAGAAAGATTTGTTGTTTTAAATAAACAAACGTTTAAGAATACGGCATTCATTGTTTATGCACTTTATATTATTAGCGTTTTAGTCAATAATTTAATCGGATCAATCACGGGTAGCTATCCAAATTATTTTTATGCACTAAGACCAGAAGAAGGGACTCCTCTTCAGACATTTTATGATATAGGGACAACTTTTGAAATTGGTAAATTTATGATTAATCCAATTTATCTGATACTCACAGCTTTACTTGGAACAGTGATTGTTTCAATGATGTATGGATTATTCAAAGTTTTAGAGCCTAAAAAGAAAATGGTATTAGAATACAATCAGTAATGACTTATAGAGATGTGCAAAAGCACATCTTTTTTATTTTTATAATATGTAAAACCATGTGTAAGTTATGTAAAATAATGCGTTATATATATATTAAAGATTAAAATTATGATATGCTTTAATTAATAAAATTAAGAACATAAATAAAGGGACATTTTTATGAAGTTAATCAGTTTTGTTGTGCCAGCGTATAACTCAGAAAAATATTTAAATACTTGTATTGATTCATTATTATTTGATTTAGATAAAATTGAAATTATTATTGTAAATGATGGTTCAAAAGATAATACAATCAAAATTGCAGAAGCATATAAACATATGTATCCAAATACTGTTAAAGTGATTAATAAACTCAATGGTGGACATGGATCTGGGATTAATGCGGGATTGGAAATGGCGACGGGTCTTTATTTTAAAGTCGTTGACTCAGATGATTGGATGGATGTTGAAAACACTAAATATTTAGTGAATAAAATTTCTCAACTAAAAGATTTAGAACAATCACCAGATGTATTCATCTCAGATTTTATTTATGAACATGTTGAAGATCAAACGCATTTTATTAGATCTTATAAAGACTATTTTATTCATGAACAAATCACAACTTGGAATGATTCACTAAAGAAATTTAGATTATCAGCTACGCTTTTAATGCATGCACTTACCTATAAGACACAAGTATTAAGAACATGTGGATTACAGCTACCAGAACATACGTTTTATGTGGATAATATTTTTGCATATCAACCACTAGCACATACAACATATATATACTATATTCCTAAAGTCATGTATCACTACTATATCGGTAGAGCAGATCAATCTGTTCAAATGCATCATATTGTGAATCGCTATGATCAACAAATAAGAGTGATGAGACATATCATGTATGCGTATAACTATAAACAACTTTCTCATATGCCTAAAGGCTTAAAACAATACATGTTTCATAATCTAGCAATTATTATGGTTGTCACACAAATGTTTACAACTGCTAAGGATACTAAAGAAAGAAGAGATGCACTAGCATCACTTTGGAAAGACTTAAAGAGTTATGATAGAAAAATGTATTATTATTTAAAATATAGATCTTATAATTCAATGATTAATTTCTTACCATTTAAAGCCAAAGGTTTTGTTACGACAAAAAGTTATTTATATTTAACAACAAAAGTAAAACTTGGATAGATCAAAGTCCCTTAAACTTTAGGGACTTTTTTTATTTATGTTTATTTCATGTTAAAATAGACATATATATATAACTGAGGTTACTATGGAAACAAAATCACACATCTCAAGATATGAAAACATTGCATATCTAATCGCAAAAAAAATATATGAAGGTAAATTACCACTTGGTCAAAAACTCAGTGGTAGAACTTTGCTTTCTTCAGAGTATAATGTTTCAAGTGAAACTATAAGAAGAGCCATAAGATCACTCGCAAATTATGGTGTTGTGGAAGTGAAAGAACAAAGTGGTGTTTTCATCATTTCAATGGAACAAGCAAAAATCTTTATGGATGACTTTAATCATAAACAGCAACAAAAAAACATTAAGGTTGAACTTATCAAATTGATTGAGGAAGAAAATAAAATACATTCTAAGCTGGATAAAACAATAAAGAATTTATTAAATTCTAAAGAATTTTTCCCATTTGATTACTTTACCATAGAAATTTCTAAACATATGAAACACATTGGTAAGACCATTGATGAACTCGATTTTTATCAAGTCACCGGAGGTTTGATTATTGCATATGAACTAAATCATGTGTTATATCAGATCCCTAAACCCTCCACTGAACTCATTGAAGATATGATTTTGTATGTCATGGGAGACTTAACGATTAAAAAAAATATATTAAAATTCTTCGAAGAATGATAAGGATAGAGAACGCTTTCTATCCTTTTTTATTACTTAAACCTTTACTAACTGACAACCCTATGATATAATAAGGGTTGTAAAATAGAGAAAGAAGAGGAATGTGAAAATGAGACTTTTTAAGAAGTTTTTTTTATTAATGTTTGCTGCGTTAACAGTATTTTCTGTTGCAGCTTGTCAATATGAATCAAATACTATTTATATTGCAGAAGGAGATTGGGATAGCAATAGATTTTATAATGATGTTGTAGAATTTATTCTAGAAAACGGTTATGGTGAAGATGTTGAAATCACTGAAATCGGTACTCAAGGTATGGTTTTAGGACTTACTGATGGTTCTATTGATTTAAATGTAGAAACGTGGAGTGAAAACATGGCAACTTATCAGTCTGATATAGAAGCTGGATATTACGAAGAACTAGGTGTTAACTTTAATGATAATTATCAAGGTTTATATATTCCACAATATATTAAGGATGCGAATCCTGGTTTAGTTTCTGTTGATGATTTGGTTAACTACAAGTCACTATTTCCAGATCCTGAAGTCACTTCATGGAATGCTGAAACAGATAAGGCTGTTGTTTATGGTGGGCCATCATCTTGGTCAATCACTGAATTTTTCAAAAAGAAATTTGAAAATACAGATGTTTACCCAGATTTAGTTGCTAATTTTGAATTTAGACCACTTGAAAGTACTGCAACACTTAATACAACGATCGTTAGTGCTTTTAACAATCAAAGTGCTTGGGTGGGTTACTATTGGGAACCAACAGATATTATGGGTTTATATGATATGTATTTATTAGAAGATAACCATGATTATAATGTAGATACGGGTGTAGGATTTGTGCCAACAAATAATGTAACCATTGTTGCAACTTCTGGATTTAAAGATGCTTATCCAGATGCAGCGACATTCTTATCTAAGATGCATACATCATCATCAGTTGTTAATGCAGTCCTTGCATACATGGTAGAAAATGATTTAGAAACTTATGATGCAGCTGTTTGGTGGTTAGATAATAATGAAGCTATGTGGAGTCAATGGGTAACTGCTGACGCACAAACTAAAATTAGAGAAGCACTAGATGCTTTATAAATACCAAAACATATGCAGCGGAGACTCGCTGCATATTTATTAGAAAGAGGAGGATATTATGTTTTCAATACCTGAATGGTTAAATTTCCATGATCAAATTTCAAATGCCATCGATCAGTTTTTTAATTGGTTTAAACAAGTGTTTAGTTGGTTATTTGAAATTATCAGAGTCATTATTATTACATTATTGGATTTAGTCCAAAATATATTAACCCAAACACCTTGGTGGATATGGGGGGCATTAGTATTGGTATATGTTGGATTTACATTTTTTACAAAAATCAAAGCTAAAATTAAGTGGTTTGTCATCATATTGGTATTAATCGGATGGCTTATATTTCATAATGTTATGATCGAAAATCCAGCCGTAAATATGGATTTAGGTAACTTAACAACACCTTGGTGGATATTTATTGTGTTTTTATTTTTTGCAACCAAATATTTATACAAAGGTTATAAAATGGCTATTGTTTTATCGCTATTACTATTTTTAATTGGTATATTTGGAGTTTGGGATGCGATGCTTAGTACATTAGCGATTATTATTATTGCAGTGATGTTTAGTTTTATGATTGGTATTCCCTTTGGTATACTTATGGCTAAATTCGTCCATGTTAAACGCATTATGGAACCCATTTTGGATATGATGCAAACCATTCCATCGTTTGTTTACTTGATTCCAGCGATTATGTTATTTAGTATTGGTAGAGTACCCGCAACGTTTGCAACCATTATTTATGCAGTTCCGCCATTGATTAGACTTACCTATTTGGGTATCATCAATGTGGATAAAGAAATGATAGAAGCAGGCCAAGCATTTGGATCTACACCAAGACAATTATTATTTAAAATACAAATACCTCAAGCACTTGCTACGATTGCAACAGGTTTGAATCAAACGACCATGATGGCTGTTTCTATGGTTGTTATTGCATCTATGATTGGTGCAGGTGGATTAGGTAGTATTGTACTAAGTGCAAATCAACAAATCGCAATCGGTGATGGTTTTGTCGGAGGATTTGCAATCGTATTTTTAGCGATTATCCTAGATCGATTATTGCAAGGTGTTGCAAATAAAATTAAGTCTTCAAGAGGTGATCAATAATGGGTATGAACATATCAGTTAAAAATTTATCAATGATTTTTGGTACGGAAAAACAAAAAGCAGAAGCACTTAAACTGATTAACTCTGATATGAGTGTATCAGAAATTAAAAAACAAACAGGAGCGACTGTTGCTAACCGTAACGTTAATTTTGAAATTGAAGAGAATGAGATGTTTGTTATTGTTGGATTGTCTGGTAGTGGTAAATCAACCTTTATTCGTACACTAAATCTTCTTAATGTGCCAACACTGGGAACAATTACCATTGGTGGAGAAGAAGTCACTAAGATGAACAAAGAAACATTAAGATCATTTAGAAGAAATAAAGTATCAATGGTTTTTCAACATTTTGGTTTATTTAGTCACATGACAGTTTTAGGTAATGTCGAATATCCATTAGAAATCCAAGGCATTGATGCTAAATTAAGAAGAGAGAAAGCTTTAGAGTCAATAGAAAGTGTTGGATTAAAAGGATGGGGACAAAGTCTTATCAGTGAATTATCTGGTGGGATGAGACAAAGAGTGGGTTTAGCTAGAGCACTTACAAATAATCCTGAACTTTTATTGATGGATGAACCATATAGTGCACTAGATCCGCTGATTCGAAGAGATATGCAAAACGAGTTATTATCATTAGAGGATGACTCGCAAAGAACAATTGTATTTATCACTCATGATATGAATGAAGCCTTTCGACTCGGAGATCGTATTGCACTGATGAAAGATGGAGAAGTCGTGCAAATTGGTACACCAGATGAATTTTTTGACCATCCTGCAAATGATTATGTTAAAGATTTTATTGCAGATGTTGATAAATCAAGAATACTTAAAGTTAGAAATGTGATGAGAAAAATAAGAAATACGGTTTTATATAATGAGTCTATCAAAAACGTTAAAGTTTTTCTAAATGAAAAAGACTTAGACTATTGTTATGTCGTAGATGAAAAAGATAAATTAATGGGTTATGTTGAAAAATCTAGCATCACACGAAGTAAAAAAGAAACCATCGAATCGTTTATAAAAACTGATGAGTATGTCATTGCAAAAAGAAACGATTATTTAAAAGATATATGGACACATTTAAAAGATACGACTTATGATGTACCTGTTGTTGATAACAAAGGTAGATTTCGTGGTGTCATCGGTCCTGATGATGTTTTAAAAGCATTATCAGATTGATATTGACAAATAAGTATTAAATGCGTATAATATACATAAATCAATGATTGGAAATAGTAAGTTTTTCTATTTTATTAAAGAGAGTATACGGTTGGTGTGAGTATATATAAAAGGATTTACTGAATGGCTCCAAGAGAGGAAACTTGAAGTAAGTAGGGTTTCACGGGTACTCCCGTTATCGAGTTAAGATATGATTGTATCTGATGAGGGTTCATTTAATGAACTAAAATAAGGTGGTACCACGTTTATAACGTCCTTTATGCATTTTTGCATGAAGGACTTTTTTATTTTTTAAAGGAGGTATAAAATGGGACCTTGAAGAGCTCTAAATTTTAAATTAAAAGATATAAGAAATAAAAAATATAATAAAAATCAAGAAAAAGGAAAACAAACATATGAATTTAGAATTTGGAAGATTTGGTGGTCAATTTGTACCACCTCAAGTTGTCAAAGCATTAAATGAATTAGAAAAAGAATTTAATAAAGCAAAAGATGATCCAGAATTTATTAAAGAATTTAAATATTATTTAAAAGACTATGTTGGACGTCCTAGTCCGCTATATTATGCAGAACAACTCACTAAGAAATTAGGTGGTGCAAAAATATATTTAAAACGTGAAGATTTAAATCATACAGGTGCACACAAAATCAATAATACCATTGGTCAAATACTACTTGCAAAACGTATGGGCAAAAAAAGAATTATTGCTGAAACTGGTGCAGGTCAACATGGAGTTGCTACTGCAACTACTGCTGCAATGTTTGGTATGGAATGTGAGATATTTCAAGGTGAACTTGATACACAAAGACAAAGACTTAATGTCTTTAGAATGGAAATGTTAGGGGCTAAGGTTACACCCGTTACACAAGGTACAAGAACGTTAGCGGATGCAGTTGATTATGCGATTAACGAATGGGTAAAACGTATTGATGATACATTTTATTTATTAGGAAGTGCTGTAGGACCTCACCCTTATCCAACCATTGTTAAGCATTTTCAAAAAATCATTGGCGAAGAAGCAAAAGTTCAAATCCTAGAAAAAGAAAATAGATTACCAGACTACTTAATTGCTTGTGTTGGTGGTGGATCAAATGCGATTGGTCTATTCACGGATTTCATTAAAGATGAGGATGTTAAGATTATTGGTGTTGAAGCTGCAGGTAAAGGGTTAAAAACAAAAGATCATGCAGCCACCATGACACTTGGCCGTGAAGGTGTGATTCATGGTATGAATACAAAAGCTATTTTTAATGAAGATGGTCAAGTCTCTCCTGTATATTCCATATCAGCAGGTCTTGATTATCCTGGTGTAGGACCTGAACATGCCTATCTTCAAGATATTAAGCGTGTGACATATGAAAGTGCAACTGATCAAGAAGCAGTAGATGCATTTTTAGAGCTTTCAAGAACTGAAGGTATCATACCAGCCATTGAATCATCTCATGCGATTGCTTATGCATTAAAACTTGCCCCTACGCTTGATAAAGATAAAATTATTCTAATTAATTTATCAGGTCGTGGCGATAAAGATGTTGAAGCGATTGAAGCATTTTTAGAGGGTAGACCAACAGAATAAAAAAAGAGCACTTCATAAAAATGAAGTGCTCTTATATTAATCTAAATTAATTTCTTTTGATAAAATTCTTTCTTTTAAAGATTTGATCTTTTCTTCGATGATATCAGCGGTTTTAATAAATTCACTATCTGCTAAACCTGATGGATCATCAAGACCCCAATCTTCTCTATGTTTACAAGGGATAAATGGACATTCGACGTTACAGCCCATGGTAATTAATACATCAAATGCTTGTGGAAGGTCATCAATTAATTTTGAATGTTGAGTTTGATTCATGTCAACTCCAATTCTATCTTTGATGATTCTAACCGCATCTTGATTAATTTGTGGTTTGGTTTCTGTACCACCACTATAAGCATCAAAGAAGTCACCTTCTAGGTGTTTTGTTAATGCCTCAGCCATTTGACTTCTACAACTGTTGTGCACACATACATATGCTACGCTAACTTTTTTCATGTGATCTCCTATAATAATTCTTCAATGAATTTTTTGATTTCAGATACACTTGGTACTCTACCAGAAGAGACGATTTTACCATCAATGATAAGTCCTGGAGTTCTAAGCAATCCACTATTTGTAATCTCAATCATATCTGTAATATATAATACATCAGCATCAACTGCAAGTTCTTTGACTGCTTGCTCAGTAAAATTTAGCAATTTTTTACAATTGGCGCATCCACCACCTAAAATTTTAAGTTCCATATATGCTCCTTTCTTATAAAAGTATATTGAATAAATAACCCATAAGTATAATACTTATTGAGACGATTGCTATAAAAGTAAATAATAATTTTGGTTTAACAACTTTCTTTAACATAATCATCGAAGGAAGTGATAGTGCTGTAACAGCCATCATAAATGCTAGGACAGTACCAATACCGACACCTTTTAAGACAAGTGCTTCAGCAATTGGAAGTGTTCCAAAGATATCAGCATACATAGGAATACCTATGATTGTAGCAATAAATACAGAAAACGGATTATGACTACCTAAGATGGCCTCGACAAATGTTTGTGGGATGACACCATGGATAAGTGCACCAATACCAACACCAATTAATATATATTTCCATACACGTTTGATAATATCGGTCACTTGATAAAGACTTTCTTTTACGCGTGCCTTAAAGGTAAGTTTTAAAATATCATCACCATCGATATAATTTGCATTTTTAATATAATCTTCGACATATTTATCCATCTTAAATAGATGAATGAGTGTGCCTCCAATGACGGCAATGATGATACCTACAATAACATATAATAATGCTATTTTCCAACCAAAGAAACTCGCGAGTAGTAAGACAGAAGCAAGATCAACTAGCGGTGAAGAAATTAAAAATGAAAACGTCACACCTACAGGTAAACCAGCTCTTGTAAAACCTATAAATATTGGAATTGATGAGCAACTACAAAATGGCGTTAATGTGCCAAGAAGTGCACCAAAGACATGTGATCCAAAGCCTTGATGTTTTGAGAGTATTTTCTTTGTTCGCTCAGGTGGAAAATAGGTTTGAATATATGAAGATATAAAAATAAGAGTCATGAGTAATATAAATATTTTTATCGTATCATATATAAAGAATGATAATGATGTAAATAACTGTGAATCAATATCTAATTTAAATAGATCAAGTAAGAGTTTGTTGACTAAATCTTGTAGCCATAACATTTTTAAAAATTGATCATTAAAAAAATTGAAAAAATCTGTTATAAATTGCATGATGATGTTGATGTCTTAAGCGCTTGTAAATATGAAATCATGTCATCAATGACTTCTAGATTGACATGGTGCTTATGCCAAGTTCCTTCTTTCTTTGATGTTGTAAGTCCTGATTGTTTTAATAAATTTAAATGATATGACATGGTTGGTTGTGTAATTGGTAGTTGATCGATGAGTGTACAACCACATGTTTGTCCACTAATCAATAATTTAAGAATTTTTAATCTGTTTTCATCAGAAATTGCTTTAAAAAGTAAAGCGTATTTATCATCCATTGTTGAACCTCCTTAAATATAGATAAATATCAATATAGATAACCATCTATATATTACACCTTTATATATAAAGAGTCAAGAAGATTTTGACTTTTAAAAGTATGTGCTTACGTGTATAATAGTTTTGAGGTGTTAAAGATGAATATAAACTTATCAAGTAAAAATTATTGTGAAGTGATTTTTAAAGATCAAAAGAAAAAAGATTTACTTTTGATTTTACCTGGTGGTGGATATGAATATACATCCAAAAGAGAAGCATTACCTGTTGCAGAAACTTTTATGACACTTGATGTGCATGCGGCCATTTTTTATTATCGTGAAGAAAAATTGTTATATCCAATGATTATGGATGAAGCACTTGAACTTATTAAAAAACTAAAAGCACTAGCATTTGTTAATGATATTATCGTGATAGGTTTTTCAGCGGGTGGTCATTATGCAGGTCTTATGTTGACGCAATTACCATCCTATTTCAAAAAAGGACTCATGATCTATCCAGTGGTCTCTACACTCCCTAAGTTTGCACATAAGTCATCTTATGAGCAATTATTAGGTAAGAAATTTGATGATCATATGATTGATGAGATATCTATTGATTTGCAAGTTAATGAGAAGATGCCGCCCATTTTTTTAATGCATTCGATGGATGACGAAAGTGTCCCTGTTGAAAATTCTATAGATTTAATGAATGCATTGAAGAATAAAGGATGTTATGTAGAATCACATTTTTACCCTACTGGTGGACATGGAATATCAGTTGTTACAAAAGAGGTTTGTACTCAAGATAATAAAGATGCATTCATGAATTCATTTGGATATATCCGTTCATGGGTTGACCTTGCAAAATCATTTATAGAAAGAGAAATCAAATGACAAATATATTACTTAGTTTAAGAAGTTTTAATGATGAATCTATATATAAACCATTATCTAAAATCATCAAAAAAGAGATGAAAGTTGCAGTATTAGTCTATTCATTTTTTGAGATGTTTTGTCCAACAAAAGAGATTTATGAATCTTATTATGAAGAAGGTAAAGAATACTATCAAAAAATATTAGAATCATTTAGTATTTTTGGTATCGATACCAAATCGTTATTATGGATTGATTATTATAAGGATAGTAAAGAGGATGCCATTAAGAAACTTGAAGAAGCAGATGTGATTTATCTCCCAGGTGGCGCACCAGATGAGATGATGGTTCGCATTAAAGAAAAAGCGTTATTAAATGCATTAAATGATCCTGATAAAATCTATGTTGGTGTTTCAGCTGGTGCGATGATTCAACTTGGATTATTCCATATCTCTGCTGATCATGAATATCCTAAATTTGGATTATATGATGGACTAGGACATGTTAATGACTTATTTATTGAAGTGCATTATCGCAGAAGAAGAAAACAAAAGTCAAGTTTAAGATATATGTTTAGAACATATAAAAAACCAATCTATATCATTCCCAATGAAGGTGGACTGATCATAAAAGAGGGTAGGGTTACATGTATTGGAAATGCAAAACTATTTTATGATAAAAAAGGAATTGTGAAATCATGAGAAGATTCGTTATAATATATACGATTGCGAGTGTCTTTTTACTCGTGATTGTGACACTTATTGCAAGTTATAATCACTATTTAGCACGTATCATTGATGTCTATAATGAGATATCAGAAGAAGCTGTTACCAATCAAAATTTTGATGATTATGTTGGTATTCAATCACTTTATTATAAAATGATTAGTGAAGAACAAGTAGGCGATTATCAGTTTTCTATTTATTTATCTGCAGGCTCTAATAACGAAGTGAGCTTGACACAACTATCCATCTATGTTTTACCGCTTCATGAAGTCACTTATGCATCTGCAGTTGATGATGCAAATGATCAAACAAATATCATATTTACTAATGATGATGAGAGCATTATTTATGCACTTAATGAAGATGATAATTTTACAGGTGAAGCTATCAGCTATGGAATTGCAACCATTGGTTTTTACTACAGTGCAATTACATTAGAAGATTTCAAGAATATTCATATTGAAGTCATTGATTATCATGGAAATAGTATTTATCAAACAAGTTATGATTATCAAAACCAATTAGATCCATCAGATTCACTCATCACTTTAGGATTTGATGAAACTAGATTAAATGAACTCATCGATTTTAATACATATGTCAGACCACAAATTGTATCAAATGTCGGATTGTTCTTGATTGTTGATATTTTACTTGGAACATTTATTTACTTTTATAGAAAAAAATCAAAGAAGTTATAAACTTCTTTTTTTTATTGCTTATTTTTAGGGTTTGTAAATTAAATAAATTCACATATAATTATAGTTGGAAGAGGTGAGGGCATGAAATTAATTAGAACATGTGAAAAAACAAATGAATGGTTAAAAGAAGTAAAAATTGAATCAAATGAAACTTATAAAACACAAGAGATTATCGTAGATCTTAATCATAAACTACAAGAAATCATTGGATTTGGTGGTGCATTCACAGAAGCTGCCATCTATAATCTATCGCGAATTGATAAAGCGAAAAGAGATTTAGCTCTACGCGCTTATTTTGATCCTGTTGATGGACTTGGTTATACGATTGGTAGAGTCTCAATTCACGGATGTGATTTTAGTTTAGGAAGTTACTTATATATTGATGATTATGATGACACATTAGAATCGTTTTCAATCAAAAGAGATTTACCTATCATTAAAACGATTAAAGATGCATCTAAATATGCAAAACAAGATGTTAAAATTTTAGCTTCTCCATGGACACCTCCATTTTGGATGAAAGATAATAGTTCACCAATTAGAGGCGGTAAGTTATTACCTAAATATGATCAAACATGGGCAAACTATTTTGTTAAGTTTATTGAAAACTATCAAAAAGAAGGTATAGATGTATTTGCAGTGACTGTTCAAAATGAGCCGATGGCTGCACAAAGATGGGATTCATGTATTTATGAAAATGAAGATGAACTTAGATTTGTAAAAGTTTTAGGTAAAACATTTGAAGACAAAAAATTAGAAGATGTTAAAATCTATATTTGGGATCACAATAAAGATGTGATGCTAGAACGTGCAACAGCTGTCTTAAGTGATAAAGAAGCATATAAATATGTCTATGGAACAGCATTCCATTGGTATGATAATGAAATGTTTGATGAAGTAAGAAAGACGCATGAAGCATTTCCTGATAAACACTTACTCTTTACAGAGGGATGTCAAGAAAATGGACCTCATTTTCATGAATTTAAAGTTGGAGAACGATATGGAAGAAATATCATTCATGATTTAAAAAACTTTAATGAAGGTTTTATCGATTGGAATTTATTTTTAGATGATACAGGTGGACCTAATCATGTGAACAATTTATGTTCATCACCTGTGATGTTTAAAATATATCATGAAGAGGTTATTCATAATCCTTCATACTATTTTATTGGACAATTTTCAAAATATATAAGACCAGGTGCGAAACAAATTTTATCAACTGGTGATCATGATATTTATTATGTTGTTTTTGAAAATAAAGATGGAAGCTTAGTTGTTGTCATGATGAATGAACAAGAAGAAGCTTATGAAATAACGATTAAAGGATTAAAAGAAGATATTAAAGTAACGATATTACCACACAGCATTCAAACCTTATTAATTTAATCATTTAAGACAAGCACTTCTTGACTCAAGAGGTGCTTTTTATGTAAGCGATTTTATTTTTTTTAATAAAAGGCTTTACAAATTTTTTTAAAATTATATAATAGTTATAGGAAACCGATTTCTTTGAGGTAAAATTTGATGGCGATAAACAAAAAAATACAACTAAATAAACATCATGGTTACTATTTTCCACTTTTTAATCGTTTGGGTATGAGAAGTTCTATTACTCCATATTTCCAAGGCGATTTAAAAACGGATCAACATCACTATGCACTTGCTCCAATCTCTGAATTGGATTTATTTCATTTATCAACTTCAAGAAATGTTGTGTTTATGGTTGATGGGAAATCTTTTCATCTTAATGGGTCTAGAGAAATTCAGCAACAAGATCAGTTAAGTGTCGAAGTTGATTTGCTCTACCAAAAAGTAACGAGAAAAAATGCGTTTAATCAAATTGAAGTTACAAGTTTTGTCGCAAAAGACGAAATGATTGAATGCCATGAAATTATTTATACTAATTTAAGTGATGAAGTACAAACAGTTGATACAACAGTCGCTATTCCACTTTATGGTAGAAGTGCTGATGTGATAAGAGATCATAGACATGTGACATCACTTTTAAATCAAATCGAAACCAACACATTTAGTGTATCAATGAAACCAACATTATTATTTAATGAAAAGGGACATTTTACAAATCATACACATTATGCTGTGTTATCAAAATCAACACAAGCAAATATTGTTGGATTTATCCCTACAGTTGAGGATTATATTTTTGGTGGAACATATGAATATCCACAAGGATTAAATCATATTTATCCATCACACACAAAAATTGATGGTTATGAAGCTATGGGTGGTATAAAGTATGATGAAATTATACTAAAACCATCAGAAACTTTTAAATTTTATGTAGGTATCGCTATTTCAGAACATCAATTTGATGAAAACTCTTATGATACTTATTTAAATGAAGAAGGGTTTCACAAACATTTATTAGAAGCAAACAAGTCATTTGAATCCTATATTGATTTATTTGATTTTGAAATAGAAAACAATGAAACATCTAATCAATTAAGATGGGTTGCTCTTCAACCACTTCTTAGAAGATATTATGGCAATTCTTTCCTTCCTCATCATGATTATGGTCATGGTGGAAAAGGATGGCGCGATTTATGGCAAGATTTATTAGGTATGATCATGACCGGTGATAAGCAAGTCTTAGATTTGCTTTATGATAATTTTGCTGGTGTAAGAATTGATGGATCAAATGCAACCATTATTGGTGAAAAACCTGGTGAATTTATTGCAGACAGAAATTCAATTACGCGTGTTTGGTCAGATCATGGCGCTTGGCCACTTTTGACTGTGAAAATGTACATTGATGAAACCAATGACTTAGATTTCTTGCTTAAAAAACAAACCTATTTCTTTGATCAATTCACGCATTATACACATCAAGTGAGAAAAGAAGATGTAAGACATCAAGACTATCAAGGGACACTTTTAGAGCATTTACTTTTACAAAATTTAGTTCCTATACATCATTTAGGTGCACATGGTTATGTTAAATTAGAAGATGCTGATTGGAATGATGGTTTAGATATGGCAAAAGAGCATGGTGAAACCATTGCTTTTACGCACATGTATTTAAATAACCTTCGCATTTTAATTTCATTGATTGAAGCATTAGATGAAGAAACGTTTGAGTTATTTGATTCACTTCATATGCTACTTGAACCAACTGCAAAAATTGATCATTTCTTTGATGAAGTTGAAACATTTAATGGTAAAGTCAAAAAGATTTCAAAAATGAAATTACTTGAAAAATTAGAGACTATTGTCAATCCTATGATTGAATGGATCCAAAAAGAAGCATTCCAATATGATCGTTATGAAGCTTATTATAACGAAAAAGGTGAGCTTTTAGACCAAAAAGAAAATGTCAATCTAACAGGGCAAGCAATGGCATTGCTTTCACAAATTGCGACAGATGATCAAGCCATGAAATTAGCGATAAAAACAAAAGAAAAATTATTTGATGAGCACGTAGGTGGTTATCATTTAAATTCTAGATATCATTCTCATATGGGTAGAGCATTTCAATTTGCATATAACCACAAAGAGAATGGGGCGATGTTTTCACACATGGCTGTGATGTATGCTTATGGCTTATATCAATATGATTTAGTTAATTTTGGTAGAGAAGCAGTCTTTACATTGCTCCACCAAGCACAAAAAGACGCATCAGATGTTTTAGTAGGTATTCCTGAATACTTTACTGAAAAAGGTGTGGGTAAATACAGTTACTTAACAGGTAGTGCAAGTTGGTTACTTAAATTAATAAGATCTGAAATATTTGGACTTTCATTTCATTTAGGAACGCTTACTTTAAAACCTAAACTAACAAAAGATGATTTTATTGATGGTCGTGCAAGTATTACAACAAAGATATTTAATCAATTAACAAAAATAACTTATTATAATCCGAAAAATTTAGATGTTAATAAGTATCAAATCATAAAAATCAGCATGGATGGACAAGAAGTCCAAAATGAATTTAGACATGTGAATGGAGATATTGAGGTATTTTTAGATGAAACTTTATGATCAATACGACTTTAATGGTCAAGGATATCAAAAATTATTTCATTTTAATAGTTGGAGAATTGCAGAACTTAAATATATCGAAGAAATTGATTCAAGTGATGTGAATTTTCTAGAATGTCATTTAGAAACAGATGAAGTCTTTGTTTTATTTGAAGGACATTGCGATATGTGGTTTTATCAAAACAATGAACCAGGATCAAAATTTGAAAAAATCAGTTTGAAAAAACATGATGTTTACAGAATCCCAAAAGGTGTTTATCATGCACATCGACTTAGCTTGGATGCGAAAATCTTACTCATTGAAGAAGAAAACACATCAGATGGTAATTCAGATCGCATCTATTTAAATGAAGATGAGATGAAACATGCAAGAGGTTTATTAAAATGACATATAAATTGTTATGGCAAGATGAATTTTTAAATGATGGCAAACCAGATGAAAACATTTGGACACTTGAGACTGGTGGACATGGTTTTGGAAATAATGAAGAACAGTATTATACAACTCAAGAAAAAAATGCTTATGTTAAAGATGGTCTGTTACATATAGTTGCTATTAAAGAGGCTTATGAACATAGAAATTATACATCAGCAAAACTCATCACCAAAGGAAAACAAAAGGTTGGTTATGGGAAATTAGAAGTCATGGCAAAACTTCCTAAAGGACTGGGCACTTGGCCAGCGATTTGGCTTTTAGGTGATAACATCAATGAAGTGGGATGGCCGATGTGTGGTGAGATTGATCTGATGGAACATGTAGGAAAAAATCCTGATCACATTCATTTCTCACTTCATTCAAAAAATTATAATCATCATATTGGTAATCAACCAACACATGTGTTTAATGAAGACGAGTTTATTAATGAATTTCATTTATATCAAATGATATGGGATGAAAAAAGCATTTCGTTTCATTTAGATGATAAACATATTGTTACTTTTGAAAAAGGACAAAAAAAGACAAATGCTGACTGGCCATTTGATCAAAGCTTTTATTTAATATTAAATTTAGCGATTGGTGGATGGTGGGGTGGTGACATTGATGATTCAATGTTTCCAGTCGAGATGTTGGTCAAATATGTCAAAGTATACGAAAGATGTGATTAGATGGATCAAAAAAGAACAATTTATACCATTGCTAAAGAACTAAATTTATCTCCAGGTACGATTTCTAAGATTTTAAATCAGACAGGAAATGTATCAGAACAAACAAGAGAGAGAGTACTTAAGTACATCAAAGAAGTAGGTTATGTACCTGCGACTTCAGCAAGAATGCTTAAGTCAAAACGTACGTATAGCGTGGGCATTGTTTTTACTGAAGAATCTGATGTTGGATTAGAACATTCATTCTTCTCTAGTATTCTTCAACATTTCAAGAATTTTGTTGAAAAAGAAGGATACGAACTTAGTTTTATTGTAAAAAAATTAGGACAACATGAACTCTCATATTATGATTGGGTTAAAAATAAAAAAGTTGACGGTGTTTATATCGTTGTAGGGAACTATGATGATCAAGGTTTATATGAATTAATTAACAGTTCTATACCTTGTATCTCAACCGATATGTTAGTCCCTGGACTTCATACAGTTATTAGTGATAATGAACAAGGTGTTAAGATTGTCTTAGATTATATCAAAGATGAACTTAAGAAAGAAAAAGTTGCATTCATATCAGGACCACAATCATCGAAAGCATTCGTTGAGCGTAGTCATATTTTTGAAGATTATGCAAAAACATTAGGACTTAAGCAAGTCTCACCCGTCATTTATGCTGAAAGCTTTGGGTTTACAAGTGGTTATAATGCAGCTAAAGAACTATTAAGTGAAAAGACATTACCAGAAGTCATATTCGTATCAAGTGATGATATTGCGCTTGGTGTGATGAAATATATTAAAGATGCAGGTTATGATATTCCAACTGACATTAAAGTTATTGGATTTGATGATATTGCATTTGCTAAACATTTCACCCCTTCACTGACTACAGTACAACAAGATAGAAAATTATTAGGTGAAACCGCAGGTAAATTACTCATTGATTTAATAGAACATCCAGAAGTTAAGTTTAATGAAGTCGTTAAATTACCTGTTAAACTCATTAAAAGAGCATCAACAGAATCAAAAAACGACTAAAATAATTGAAAACGGTTACACATTGTGATATGATAATAATATCATACGAAAGAAACCGATTTCCTTGTAAGGAGATATAGGATGGAAAAAGAAAAAAAATACACTTATAAAATTGAAGATTATCAAAAACAAAAACCATTCTCAAGCTTTTTATCTGGTATCGCAGGTAAAATGGGTTTACCTCTTTGGGCTTTTTATGTGAATAGAGGACAACTCATTGCTGGTTTTGGTTCTAGAGATAAGAATGGTGCGATTATGGAGTTCTATCCTGCAAACCTTGCTTATCATTATGTATCAACAATCGGATTTAGAACATTCATCAAATATAATGGCATTGTTCATGAATGTTTTAAAGAAATAAATCCAAATCAGACATTAGAAGTCAAAAGAGATGAAGTCATCATCAGCGAATATGTCAAAGATTTTGGATTAAAAATTACAGTGACATATTTAACACTTCCAAATGAGGACTTATCAGGACTTGTTAGAAAAGTTAAATTAGAATCAGATAAAGTTTTAAAAGATGTTGAAGTGATTGATGGATTAGCTCAAATTCTTCCATATGGTATTGATTACGGCGGATATAAAGCTGTATCAAACTTATTGCAAAGTTGGATGGAAGTTGAAACAAGTAGTTATGCATTCTTTAAATTAAGAGCATCGACAGCAGATGAAGCAGAAGTAGAAATGATGACTGAAGGAAATTTCTATTATGCAACATCACAAGTTAAACCTTTATATGTATATGATTACAAATTAATCTTTGATCAAGATGCATCACTAGTCACACCTTATGGATTCATAGAGCACAGTGTGAATCAGTTAAGAGATCTTGAACAAACACATGTTAATCAAGTCCCATGTGGGATGTCAGCTTATCATTTTGATGAGATTAAGGATGTTGTTCAAATTGATAGTTTATTTGGTTATAGCCATGATGAGCATCAATTAGGACATATACTATCAAAATATGACAATAATTATTTTGATTTAAAACAAAAACAAAACACCATACTTCATGATGAAGTGTGTGATGTGATAGAAACAAAATCAGCATTTCCCATTTTTGATGAATATTTAAAGCAATGTTATTTTGATAATATGCTTAGAGGTGGAAAACCGTTGATCTTTGATACAAAAGATGGTCAAGTTGGATACCATATATATTCAAGAAAGCATGGGGATTTAGAAAGAGATTACAATTTCTTTTCATTAGAACCAGCATTTTACTCTCAAGGTAATGGAAACTTTAGAGATGTTTTGCAAAACAGAAGAAATGATTTATTATTTGATGCAAGACTTAAAGATTTTAATGTATTAATGTTTGCTGCATTTATCCAATTAGATGGATACAATCCGCTTTCGATTGAAGGACTTAAGTTTAAATTTGAAGGTGACGCATCGATCTATCCTAAGAAAGTACAAGATCTTATCAAAGATTTATATACACCAGGGAAACTTGCGATGGTCTTGGATGAAGAAAAACTTGATGTCAATGAGCTTTTAAAAGAAATCATGGCACAATCTATTCATGAATATCAAGCAGTCTTTGGTGAAGGATATTGGGAAGATCATTTTACGTATTTAATTGATTCAATGATTTCATATGAATCCATTTATCCTGATCAAATGAAGACATTACTTTTTGATAAAAAGGTTCAATCATTTAAATCACCAGTCAAAGTAAATCCAAGAAAATTAAAATATGTTAAAACAAAACACGGTACCATCAGACAATATGGATCAATCCATCATTTAGAAGATGATCATCAAAAATGGGTGATGGTTAACGAAGAAAAATTAAACTTAAGCGTTTATATGAAATTATTCATTTTAGCACTTAATAAATTTGCACATTTAGATCCATTTGGTATTGGACTTTCATACGAAGGTAATAAACCTGGATGGAATGATGCGGCTAATGGTCTTCCAGGACTCTTTGGCTCTGGCGTTTCAGAAATGTTTGAACTTAAACGTATTGTTACATTCTTACTTAAGTATCAACCACAACATGATTTAGAAAGTATTAAACCATTAAAACCATTATTGGATGCGTGCATGTTATCACATCAAGATCAAATGATTAGATGGAATCAATATATGGATGCTTTAGAAAACTATAGAGAAGCACTTCAAGAACCATTAGAAAAGATGATGATTTCTAAAGAAGATATACTTGATAGTCTAACGCATATGAATTTTGTACTTGCTGAAGCAGTACAAAGAGCAAAATCTATCAATCCAATCATGCCGACATATTTAACATATGAAGCAACGTCATATGAAGAAAATCTAACAGAAGATCAAAAACCGTTGATTGGTGAATATGGTCTTCCAACAGTGACAGTTCACAGTTTTGAAATGCGTCCACTCCCTTCATTTTTAGAAGGACCTGCAAGATATTATAAATTAGATGATCATCAAGGCGAAGAAGCGCTTCATGAAGAAGTTTTAAAAAGTGAATTATATGATAAAACACTTCATATGTTTCAAACAAGTGTGTCTCTAGATGATGAATCATTTGAAATTGGAAGATTAAAAGCTTTCACCAAAGGATGGCTTGAACGTGAATCAAACTTCCTACATATGACCTATAAATATTTATTTGGATTACTTAAATCTAAACAATATGAAAGTTTTTATGAACTTATTCAAACAAACTTCACATGTTTTATGGATCCTTTAGTTTATGGTAGATCACCAGTGGAAAATTCAAGTTTCATTGCACCTTCTAATAATCCAGATCCTAGAAAACGTGGTCAAGGATTTGTTTCAAGATTATCAGGATCAACAGCTGAAGTCTTATCCATGTGGCAATATATGTTCTTCGGACCTCACATGTTTGAAGTAGAAGATGAAGTACTCACATTTAAATTAGAACCAGCTATAGATCAAAAATTCTTTAAAGATGGCATCTTAGAAACAACATTATTAGGAAATATAAAAGTCATTTATCATTATGAGGGTCAAAAGCCAACTTATGATAAAGATGTTAAAGTCGATCATATGGTGATGTATCACAAAGATGGTCGCGTAGAAACTTTTGGTTCAAAAGTTTATGATGTTTGGGCAAAAGATGTTAGAGAAAATCACATCTTTAAAATAGAGGTATTTATTAAGGAGGAAAATAATAAATGAGAAAGAGAGTATTATTTTTAAGCCTACTTGCTGTTGTTGGTTTATTCTTAGTCGCGTGTAATAAAACGACAGAATTAACATCAATTACAATTAGTGGTGCAGACAACGTTACGCTAGACTTCCAAGCTACATTTAATGTGCTAGACGGTGTAACTGCTTTAGGTAATGATGGTGTTGATTATACAGATCAAATCACTTATGTTTCAACATCAGATATTACAGATGATCTATTAGATACAACTGCTACAGGTAATCATGCAATTCAATATAACGTTTCTGTTGGAGAAGTTTTAGCTCAAACATGGCGCTATATTACTGTTAGTGAACCACAAGCTGAAGAAGGCCAAATGTTAGTTAACCCTGATTTCGCTACTGGGACAACTGGTTGGGATTCTGACAGTGTAGTTTATCAAGCTGATGGTGGTACGATTGCATTAACAAATGAAGATGGTGCATTGAAAGCTGAAGTTGTTGCTGGTTCAAATCCATATACACCAAGATTTGGTCAAATGAATGTTCCATTTGAAAATGGTGTAACTTATTTAATTTCATTTGATGCTAAATCATCTGCTGAAAAGATTATTAATTTACAAGTTGGTGAATTATTATCTGCAGATCCTTATTTCACAGATTTCAAACCAGGTGTAGTTATTCATAAGACAATTACAACTGATTGGGCAACTTATTCTTATAAGTTTACGATGAATCAACCTGAAACTAATCATCGTGGTGGATTATTATTTGAATTAGGTACTGTTGAATCACAAACTGTTGATGCAACAATGTGGTTTGATAACATTAAAGTAGAAGTTTCTACACCAGATGCTGATGAAACTGCTCCAGCATTTGCAGGTGTAAATGCAACTAAACAAATTTATGTTGACTCAGTTTATGATCCAATGGCTGGTGTATCTGCATTTGACGCATTAGATGGCGATGTCACTGCTGATATTACTTATGTCATAACTGACGAAAATGATGCTGTTGTTGATACATTAAGCACAAGTGCTGCTGGTAATTATACAATTACTTATTCAGTGACTGATGCTGCTGGTAACACACAAACTGCAGTTACTCTATTGTCAATCGTAGAAGCACCACTTGACACTTATGCACTTCCTGAATGGAGAGCATTTGCAAACACTTGGGAAGGTTCTGACGTATCATTATATGGTATGAATGGACAAATGGTTCTTATGATTAACAATGCTAATTTCTATGAATCATGGCAATTACAAATCATTCAAGATCAATTTGCTCTTGGTGGATTAGTTGATAATGAAGGTAGTATGCAACTTGTTGCAGGTCAAACTTATAAAGTAACATTTGATGCTAAATCATCTGTAGCTGGTGATTTCGCTGTTCAAATCGGAAGTAGCCTTCCAAGCTGGGTAGCTTATCATAGTGAAACATTATCAGTTACTAATGAAATGCAAACATTCTCATTTGATTTTACATTAGATGCTGCTGGTGATTATACAAGTAAAGCACAATTCAAACTTGAATTAGGTGGATTATTTGGATCAGCAGTTGCTGGTGATTCATTCAAACTTGACAATGTTAAGATTGAAGAATTAGATACTGATGGTGTAACATTCATCGACGCTAACTTAATCGTTGCTGGTGATATGGAAAAAGTCGTTTACCAATTAGAAGAATGGAGAGCATTCTCAAATACATGGGAAGGTTCAACAACAACTTTAGCTGGTATTAATGGACAAATGGTATTAACAGTTACTGGTTCTAATTTCTCTCAAGGATGGCATTTACAAATTATCCAAGATGCATTTGCATTAGGTACTGGTGAAGATAATGTAGGTAGTATGCAACTAGTTGCAGGTCAAACTTACAAAGTAACATTTGATGCTAAATCATCTATTGAAGGCGATTTTGCATTACAAATTGGTAGTAGTATTCCAAGCTGGGTTGCATATCATAGTGAAACTTTATCAGTAACACAACAAATGCAAACGTTCACTGTAGAATTTACATTAGATGCAGCTGGTGATTTCACATCTCCTGCACAATTCAAACTTGAATTAGGTACATTATTTACAGGTGCTCCAGTGGGTGCAACATTCACACTTGATAACGTTGTTATCCAAGAATTAGATACTGATGGTGTCACATATATTGATGCTGGTCTTATTGAAAATGGTGCTATGGATATAGAATTATATCAAGCTGAAGCATGGAGAGCATTCTCTAACTCATGGGAAGGTTCTAATGTTACTTTAACTGGTATGAATGGACAATTAGTCTTAAATATTCTTAGTGGTAATTTCTATGAAGGATGGCATTTACAACTTATCCAAGATCAATTTGCAATTGATGGTATCACAGATAACGAAGGTAGTATTCAATTTGTTGCTGGTGAAACATACAGAGTTACTTTTGATGCAAAAGCATCAATCGCTGGTGATTTCGCATTACAAATTGGTAGTAGCATTCCAAGCTGGGTTGCATATCATAGTGAAACTTTATCAGTAACAACTGATATGCAAACATTTACAGTTGACTTTACATTAGATGCAGCTGGCGATTTCACATCACCTGCTCAATTCAAACTTGAATTAGGTAATTTATTCGCTGGTGCACAAACTGGTCAATTCGTACTTGACAATGTATTAATTCAAAAATTAGACACTGATGGAGTAACTTACGTTGACGCTGATTTCATCGTTAATGGTACTATGGATCCAACTCCTGTTGTCTAAGGAGGAAATAATGAGAAAAAAAATAACTATTTTATTGGTTGCAGTAGTCTTATCTTTAGGATTATTTGCATGTAAAGAAGATCCTGTCACAACTCAAAAAATCGCATTAACTTATGCGGACTGGGGTGACCAAGAATTAAATCAAAAAATGATTGATGCATTTATGGAAAAATATCCTGATATCGAAGTAACTTTAAGATCTGATATCAGCGGTAGTGGTGCAACATTTACAGGTAACTTAATTGATGCTGCTCAAGCTGGTATTCTTCCAGACGTATTTGCTACAGATAATGTTCCAACAGTTGTTAATGCTGATTTAACTTATGATGTAGCAGATTTATGGGATAATGATGTTGACACACCATACGTTTATGATAATGTTGCAAATACTGCAGTTTATAACGGTCACCGTTATGCAGTGCCATCATTCCAATTTTTAAAGGGTATTTTAATCAACTTAGATATTTTTGAAGAAGCAAACTTATCAACAACTTCAGAATATCGTATTGATAACGATGGATATCCTGTCAAAGACTGGACACCTGATGAATTTGTTGCAATTGCTAAAGCAATTAAAAACTTTACACCAGATGATCCTGCTAATTTAGTTGTAGGTATGGATACTTGGTATGGTTCTCCAGATTTCCAACAAGTTTGGCCAATGGAAAATGATGCTAACGTCTTATATGATACTTGGAATGGTACAAGTTTCAACTATTTATCAGATGATTGGATTTATGCAATGGAACAAAAAGTTGCATTACAACAATTAACTGATGGTACAACTTCAAGATTTACTGAAGAAGATTTAGCTGCATATCCTGAATTATCTACATATTTAATTCAAACAGGTTATGGTGCAATGGATATTGAAGGTTCTTGGCAATTCTGGGTAATTAACTCAGCACTAGAAGAAAGTAATATTCATTTAGGTTTCTGGCCATACCCAAGTGGAGATGCTGGTTTATTCCCACCAACAATTCTTGACTATCAAGCTGTTTCATCTCAAACTAAACATCCAGAAGAAGCTTTCTTATTAGCTAAATGGATGACATTTGGACAAGATGGATGGAATGCAAGATTAAATATTTTAGAAGAACAAAGAGCTGAACAAATTGCAGCTGGTGAACTTCCTACAATTCTTGATCGTTTCCCAATCGCTGATTATCCTGGTGTATGGGATAGAGTAAACGCGCTTGTTGATGGTGTTGAAGGTCTTGATTATACTTTTGATAGAATCTCTTATGCTAAACCAGACTTAGATAAATGGTTAGCAGGTTATAAAGATTTCTGGGCATGGGCTACAGATACTGAAAACAACCCATATAGTTGGGATAATTTAGTAACTGCTGGACCTACTGCAGTTCCAACTTATGCTGAACAATGGAATACAAAAGCAAATGAAATTGTTCAAAATGCAATGGCAACTTTAGGTGCAGACTAAATAGATATAAAAAAGATGAATTAAGAGGGGATTTTTCCCCTCTTAAAATCACTTTTTAAGGAGGACTTCTTTGTGAAAAAGAAACAAAAATTTAACCATAAAACAACTTTAACAAAAACAAAAAAAGTCTTAATCTCTGTTTTTAGCGTACTCATTATTTTACTCATCACTTTATCATTTTTTAAGAAGTCATCAATTAATGATTATTATGATACAGTTTCATTATCAAATGATTATACAAACACATATGTTTCTTCATCTTATAATGCTGCAATTTATTCAGAAGTCAAACAAAATTATGAAGATTTAGGTTTGAATGTTATTGAAGCATCTTCTGAAGTTTATACAAGTGATATGAATGGACAAACCGTTTCTGTTAATGATACAGATTATGGTGACTTAGTTGATCAATATCGCACGTTAAAAGGTATGGATTTAGATGCAATGTATTTATCAGAAAATGATTCAATCACATTTACACATCAAGAGTCTCAAAGCGGACTTTACGCTTTTGCTATTGATTATTATGAAATCGAATCTGATATAGAGCAAGCACAAATAAGTATATTAATTAATGGTGAATCACCATTTTATGAGAGTCAAACACTCGTTTTACCATCAACCTGGGCATTTTCAACAACTGAATTTTCAGATGACCGTTATGGCAATGAAATTCAACCCAATTCTAATAAAATTCAAGATTGGTATCATCATGAATTAAATGATTATCGTGGTATGCATCCAGGTTTATTTTATTTTTATTTAGAACAAGGTGACGAAATCACCATTAACTATGTAAACCAAAACTTGCTTGTAGGTGACATTTATTATGTCACGATGCAAGAAACACCAACATATGATCAATATTTGGCAACTTATCAAAATATGAATGTTGCACAAAGTGATATCACAGTTTCAGCTAGAGATATGTATACAAGAAACGAAACATCCATAAGATTACGTTCTGAACAAGATCCATCAAACCTATATTATGATACAAAAACATTAAAATTAAATGTGATTGATGAAGGTTCTTGGAAGAATAGTGGTCAAGCAATTACGTATGAAATCAATGTTGAAGAAAGTGGATTATATAATTTAACGATTAAATATATGCAATCGACTTTATCTGATATGCCAACCTTTAGACAAATAGCAATTGATAACGAAATTCCATTTGAGGAACTTTCGTGTTTTGCATTCCCATATACAACAAATTATGTTAATCGAACATTATCTGATAGTGAGGGGACACCTTATCAAATTTATTTAAGCGCTGGTACACACAAAGTGACTTTAACTGCAGTCAATTATCCATATCGTGAACTTATTGAAACTATTCAATATGTGATGGGACAAATTCAAAGTCTAGCACTTGATGTTAAACGATACACAAGTGGTGGTACTGATAAATATAGAGACTGGGAAATTGATACTTATTTTCCAGATGCTGCAAGTGATATCGCGAGCTGGGCTGATTTATTAGATGAGAAATATCAAAAATTACTCACATTAAGTGAACAATCAGAACCATCAGCGATTGCGCCTATTGTTGTTGTAACCAAACGTCTTAGAAGTATTAGTGCAGATATTAATACTTTACCAAGTAAAATGGTACAATTTTCTGATGGAGATTCATCAGCAAATCAAATGTTAGGATCACTCATGCAAGATTTAATGTTATCTGGATTAGAAATGGAAAGAATGATATTTCATACAAATACAGATATCCAAAAACCATATGCAAATCCATTTGTTAGATTTATAGAAAGTATTAAACGACTTGCATGGTCATTTATTGATAATCCATATGCAGTAAAAGATCGTGGTGAAGATGAAATCATCGTTTGGGTCAACCATCCACGTCAATATATTGAAATTATGCAACAACTTATTGATCAAAATTATCAAGGAGAGCAAAAAATAACCTTATCGCAAATGCCAGATCAAAATAAACTGGTTTTAGCTAACGCGAGTGGTAATGCACCTGATATCGCTATTGGTGTTGATAACTGGATTCCTTATGATTTTGCAGTAAGAGATGCATCATTAGACCTTAGACAATTTGCAGGATATGAAGAACTCGTTTCTCATTTTTCACCTGGTGGTATGATTCCATATGTCTTTGAAGAAGGTGTTTATGGTATTCCAGAAACACAAAACTTTTGGGTCACATATTATCGTAAAGATATTTTAAGTAGTATTGGTATCACAGATATTCCACAAACATGGGATGAAATCATTGAAATACTTCCAGTACTTCAAAGTTATGGTATGAATTATTTTGTACCACTCGCTCAATTTAGTGGCTTAAAGCCATTTGTTGCAACGATGCCGTTTATCTATCAATTTGGTGGAACATTATACACAGATGATGGTATGTCAACAGCCATTAACTCAGAAGAAACTTTACAAGGTATCCAATTAATGTCTGATTTATTTACACTTTACAATTTACCAAAATATGTTGGTAGTTTTTACAACCAATTTAGATATGGTATTTTACCAATTGGTATTTCAGATTTATCAACATATATTTTATTATCAACAGCAGCAGTAGAACTTGATGGTCTTTGGGGTATGGATTTACATCCAGGTGTCTTAGATGAAACTACAGGTGATATCACGAGATATGCAGCTGTTGGTGCACAAGCATCAATGATTATGAGTTCAACAGAGTATCCACAAGAATCATGGGATTTCCTATCTTGGTGGATGTCAACTTCTGTACAAACTGAGTTTGAATATTTATTACAATCAACGTATGGCGAATCATATTTCTGGAATTCCGCAAATATCGATGCATTTAAGGAATCATCTATGCCTGATCAATTCAAAGATGTTATTTTAGAACAATGGAATTATGCTATTGAAGCATCTAGAATTCCAGGTGCTTATATGGTTGAAAGAGAAATCTCTAATGCATGGACATCGATTGTATTTGATGGTACAAATGCTAGACAAGCGCTTGATGAAGCCGTGAGAGTATCAAATCGAGAAATATTATACAAGATGGAAGAATTCGATTACGTCATCAATGGCGTCATTGTAAAAAGCTATCGGGTACCGACGATAGACAACATATCTTATTGGTTAACAGAGGTGCGTCATGATTAAAAAAATGAATCATCCTCTATGGTTTTTAGTACCTTATTGGAGCTTGTTTTTCCTATTTGTCGTAATTCCAGTACTAGGTGCGGTCTTCTTATCATTTACTTATTTTAATGCCATTCAAGCGCCTGAGTTCATTGGCATTAGAAACTATATAGAATTAATCACAATGGATACAGTATTCATGCAATATGTATTATCAAATACATTGAAGTTTGCCATTATTGTAGGTCCTATTGGTTATTTCTTATCATTTATACTTGCTTGGATGCTTGCGCAAATTCCCAAACTTCCAAGAACAATTTTAGCCATTATTTTATACTCACCATCACTGACGATGGGGGTTGCAATGGCATCAATGTGGCGTATTATCTTCTCAGATGACGCTAGAGGTTACCTTAACTCTATACTTTTAGAGTTAGGTGTTATCTTAGAACCTATTCAATTTTTACAATCACCTCAATATTTAATGACCATCATGATTATCGTTTCTCTGTGGAGTTCGATGGGTGTCGGCTTTTTGGCCATGCTTGCAGGTGTCTTAAATATTGATCAAACGTTATATGAAGCAGCTTATGTTGATGGTATTAGAAACAGAAGTCAAGAAATATTCTTTATTACAATTCCATCAATGAAACCACAAATGTTATTTGGTGCAGTTATGGCAGTTGTTGGTACCTTTCAAGCAGGTGCGATTGGTGTTACCTTATCAGGTAGTAACCCGACCCCCTCTTATGCAGGTCAATTAATTGTTAATCACATCGAAGACTTTGGATTTATTAGATATATGATGGGTTATGCAGCAACCATATCAGTTGTTCTTTTACTCATGGTATATTTTATCTCCAAGGTGACATTTAAAATTCTAGGAGAGAAGGACTAAAAATGGCGAATTCATTTCAAGGGACAAAAATAAACCCAACCAGATTTAACAAGAGCCAATTACCATTTTTCTTTATTCTCGTACCTTTTTCAATGCTCATGTTATTTCCTATTTTATTTATCATTAATCATGCGTTTAAACCGAGAACGGAATTATTTGCATACCCTCCTAAATTTTTCGTTCGAAAACCAACTTTTGATAATTTTTCACAATTATTTAGAGTTGCATCTTCATCAGGTATTCCGTTCTCAAGGTTTTTAGTGAACTCTTTGATCGTAACCATTGTTGGTGTAGGGCTTGCAATCTTATTTACAGCACTTGCTGCCTATGGTTTGTCAAAACTAAAATTTAAAGGTAAAAAACTATTATTTGAAATTAACACATTAGCTTTAATGTTTGTTCCTGTTGCTGTTCAAATCCCAAGATATTTAGTCATTGCTAAACTTGGATTAATTGATAGTTATTGGGCACACATCCTTCCAGTGATTGTCATGCCGGTTGCGATGTTTTTAATTAAACAATTTATTGATCAAACACCTAATGAACTGATAGAATCTGCCAAAATTGATGGTGCATCGGAGATGGAAATATTCTTTAAAATCATTTTACCGATTATTACACCAGCGATTGCAACTGTCGGTATTTTAGCATTCCAAATGATTTGGAATGATGTGTCTAGTTCAACATTATATATTGATTCAGAATCTAAGAGAACATTGGCATTTTATATGCAAAGTTTAGTATCCACAAGAGGTAATACTGTTGCAGGTCAAGGG
Source organism: Acholeplasmataceae bacterium (assembly GCA_963667565.1). Lineage (GTDB taxonomy): Bacteria > Bacillota_I > Bacilli_A > Acholeplasmatales > Acholeplasmataceae > WOFB19. The sequence continues at coordinate 429,453 of OY763415.1, forward strand.
ATGGCTGCAGCTGCATCACTTGTGATGTTTTTACCAAACTTAATTCTCTTTATATTCTTACAAAGTAAAGTCATGAATACCATGGCTCATTCAGGTATCAAATAATGAAAAAATTACTTATTCTTTTACTCATCCCTATCTTATTATTTACGATGCCAAAACTAGAAGTACAAGCAACCAATGGACTACCTTATGCAACTTATACATATAGTAGTGCAGTGCATCGTTTAGTATGGACTCAAGATGCTTATCTTCCATTATCAGAACGAGATAATTTAGATGGATTAACACTTGATGAACCTAAAGATTTAACCATTGATCAAAATGATAATGTCTATGTCGCTGATTATGGACATTCAAGAGTCATTAAATATTCACTTCAAGATAATCAAAGTGAAATTATTGGTGAAGGCATTCTTGATCAACCTATGGGTGTTCATGTTGCCGCTGATGGTAGTGTTTACGTGGCTGATTATGGTTTAAAACAAGGTTTAAAATTTGTTTATAATTCATCAACATTACAATATGAAGTCACAACCATTTATGAAAAACCAACAAATTCACCTTACTTTAGTGAATCAGATCCATTTGACCCCACAAAGATAGTGACTGACCGTGGTGGTAATGTCTACATGCTATTAGCAGGTAATGTTAATGGTCTTGCAGAATTTGAAAATAATGGAAACTTCTTTGGTTTCTTTGGTGGTAACACAATTCCATCTACACTTGATAATGTATTAAAATATATGTTATTTGATGAAACACAAAGAAGAGAATGGTTCCAAATGATTCCAGATCCAGTCTATAATATTGCTATTGATAAAGATGGTCTGATTTTAACAACAACACAAGGACAACCTGGATATTTGAAATTAAACATTGCAAACATTGTTTATAATCAATCCATTTGGGGTCTTGAAAATACCGAAGATTTATATGTTGGTCCTTATGAAACAATCTTTACTATTACACAAGATGGATATATTACTGAATATGGTCCAGATGGTTCAACACTCTTTGTCTTTGGTGGTACAGATACCTATGGACAAAAAGGGCTTTTTGAATCACCTTCAGCCATCGCTGTAGATTCAAAGAGTAATATTTATGCACTTGATTCAAAAACATCATCACTTCAAGTATTTATGCCAACTGAATTTGCAGATTTAGTTCATTATGCGATCGATTTATACCAAGACGGGCAATATGCTGAATCACTTGAACCATGGCAACAAGTCTTAGAAATGAATGCATTATTTGATTTAGCAAATCAAGGTATCGGTGATGCTTATTTTGCTGAAATGAATTATAAAGATGCAATGACTTTCTATGAAGTTGCAAGAGACCAAGATGGATTCTCTAATGCTTTTTGGGAAGTAAGAAATGCATTCTTACTTGGAAGCGGTAATATCATTGTTGCTGTTTTACTTGGATTAGTTGCACTTTATTTAATCAATGCATTTACGCATTTTATGACTTATGTCACAAAACCATTTAAGAAACTTAAGAAAAAATTACAAACTTATAAACTCTATAATGAGCTTGTATTCCCATTTTATATCTTTAGACATCCAGCAGATGGATATTATGGAATTAAACGTGAGAAGAAAGGTTCGTATTTATCAGCATTTATTTATATTTCATTATTTTTCTTAGCTTATATTTATTGGATTTATGAAACAAGTTTCTTATTTAATGATCGCATCGCGTCAGAGATTAACTTGTTCCAACAAATCGTTGTTATTTTTGTCCCATTTGTTTTATGGGTCGTTGCAAACTATTTGGTATGTAGTATTAGAGATGGTGAAGGTAAATTTAGAGATGTATTCCAAGCATCTGCATATACCTTACTTCCAATGATCATTACATTCCCATTGGTTGCAATTATATCAAAAGGGCTTACCTATAACGAAGCATTTATTTATCATACAGTTCTTGATATTGGTATCGCAATTACAGTGATTTATTTCATCGTCATGGTCAAAGAAATTCATTTCTATGATATGAAACCAACACTTGGAAATATCTTTATTTCAATTTTCACTGGACTTATGATTATGGCAGTGATTGTGATTGTATACTTATTATTAGGTGAAGTTTATGGATTATTTAGCGATATTGTAAGGGAGTTGACGAACCGTGGTTAAACATTTTATGAAATATGCGGTGATTTTAGTCATCGTCTCAATGCTTTCAATGCTGATTGTTCATGCAAATCAAATTGATCAATCATATAGTCAAAGTTCACAAATTGATAATTATTCATATATTAATGATCTCTTATTTGAAAGTTCAAGATATACACAATTAGATGAAAATGATCAAGCGGTATTAGATACATACCATGATGATTTTCAAGTTGATTACTCATTAGCTGATTTGGCTTTACTTGGCTATGAGCAAATTTTTGATACAGATCAGTTACTAGTCTATTTTGAGAAAGACTCATTTTCACTTGTCATCATAAATAAGACGACTGGTTATACTTGGTCATCACGTCCTGAATTCCAAGGTATATCTGGTACAAGAGAAGACAATACTGCAACGAGAAACTTAATGAATTCTGGGTTGTGGATTGAATATGTAAGAGCTGCAAATGTGTCATCAGCAACGATTAATAATGCATCGCTTTATACGATTGCTGATGTCTCTTATCAAAATGATGGATCAATTACAGCTGAAAACAATGATACATTAAGACCTTATTATTTAGAAGATGGTTCTTATGACTATCAAGCTGTTGAAACAACAATTAAATCTCAAACACAAGATTCATTAACATTAGGTGTTAATTACAAGATATTAAAGATTACTTTTGATGTCGTTATTGAAATGGTTGATAATGAGTTAACATTTGATATTCCTAATGATTCTATAAAAGAATCAGGTGATGTCTATCGTTTAATGTCAATTCAGTTGTTACCATATTTAGGTGCAGCAAGAGAAGATAAGATTCCTGGGTATATGGTGATTCCTGATGGTGTTGGTGCACTCGTTCGTCTTAATCAAGCTTATGATACATATTTTCAAGCAAGATATTTTGGTTCTGACGAAGGTTATCAAGCTGAAACAGTTGCAGATTTAACACTTCCAATTTATGGTATGGTCCATGAAGCGGATGCCAATGGCTACTATGCAACGATTTTAGAAGGTTCTGAGGATTCAACTTTATTTGCTCGTTTTTGGGGAAGTAATTCTAGATACCAACGCATTGGAAATAAATTTAATGTCAGACAAATCTATCAATATGTCATCAATAAAGCTGGAGACGGTAATGATGCCATTTATGAAGATATGGTCACATCAGATTATAAGATTGCTTTTAATTTCTTATCTAATGAACAAGCAAATTACACAGGTATTGCATCAAGTTATCGTGATGCACTCATCGATGAAGGTGTTTTATCAGCTAGAGAATCTACTACAAATGATCAAATTCCTATTCATTTAAGTTATATTATGAGTGATCAAGAACCAACATTTATTGGTTCAAAAACAGTCACGATGTCAACACCAGACCAAGTCAGAGAAATGTATCAAACATTCTATGATGCAGGACTTACCAATCAACAAACAACAATTATGGGTTGGTCTAAAGATGGATTTATTTATGAAAATCCTTATCGTACACGCATTAAATCAAAAAGTGACTATGAAGATTTAATTGCATACATGCTTTCAAATCAAAACCAAGTTTATTTTGAAGATGATTATGTAACAAGTTCAGAAAAAGCTTCAAGAATCACCTACAACGGTGATGTTGCTAAAAATTTATCTCGATTAAAAATGGTCTTTAATGATAGAAGTTTAAATGGACAAGTGACAGAAGTATATTTCTTATATCCTTCTAGTAGTTATCATTTTGCATCACAAGATCAAAGTTTCTTTAATGATTTAGGTGTATCTGGACTAACATTTAATAATATGGGTAGTATTTTATTTAGCTATTATGATGGCCAAAAATATGATAGAGATGCATCCATTGCATTCTATCAACAAATTGCTGCTTTATATGATCAAAACTTAATTTCTGTCCCTAACATCTATTTATATGCATATATGACTGGTTATTTAAATATGCCAATTACGAATGCGCAATATAGTTACTATACAGACTTAGTACCTTTAATTCCAATCGTGTTAAAAGGTAGTGTGTCATATTACACAGAATATTTAAACTTTAACGCACTTCAAGATGATCGTCTTTTAATGATGGTTGATTTTGCAGTTAATCCAAATTATGTATTAACATATGAAGAAACATATAAGATGAGATATACAGGATCTTCATTTTATTACACGACAACATTTGCGAACTATGAAGACAATATCATTTCCACATATCAATATCTTAATGATGCGTTAAGTGAAGTTGTCAATGCTAAAATTGTTAGTCGTGAAGTGCTAGACACAGGCTTTGTCAAAGTGACCTATGATAATGGTGTCATGATTTATATCAATTATACATATGAAACAATCAGTGATGGATCTGTTACTGTAGGACAAAGAAGTTATGAGGTGATCAAATAATGAGAAAATTATTGAGCACAATATCTCATTTCTTTGTGCGTATAAAAAATGGGTTTAATAAGATATTAAATCAATTGATCATACATCCAGTACAAAAATTTAATCAAAAAACATTAGCGCCATTCACTAAAAAAATTCAAGCTTGGTATTATAAATCATATGTACCTTGGAGCAAAAAGGTCAATGAAAAATTATCACATAATTTTGTGATCAACTTCAAAGGACAAGATTTATATCTTTTTAAATGGATTAAAATTCATGTATCAAGAAAAAGAAGAGAAGCGTTCTTTGGATTCCTCTTCATTTTCATTTGGATTGTTGGTTTCTTGATTTTTACATTCTATCCGATGATTTATTCACTTTATTTAAGTTTTCATACAGCTTATTTTAGTTTACAAGATGGCGTCATTACGACACCTGCAGGTTTTGATAATTACTTAAATGTCATTAGAAGTCAAACATTATTACCACTTTTTGCTACATATTTAGGAAAAATGGTTATTTCAGTACCACTTATTGTTGTGTTTTCTATTTTGATAGCCGTATTGATTAATAATCCTATTAAGCTAAAAGGTGTATGGAGAACCATATTCTTTTTACCAGTAATTATTTCATCTGGTCCAGTGATTAGTGAACTTAGCAATCAAGATGCAACTTCACTACCATCACTATCACAAAGTTCATTACTCATCTATATTCAAGAAAATATGGGTGCTTGGATAGCAGATCCTCTTGAAGTGATCTTGACTTCATTATTACTTATTTTATGGTATGCTGGTATTCCAATTCTCATCTTTTTAGCGGGTCTTCAAAAAATTGATAAATCAGTTTATGAAGCAGCTGCTATAGATGGTGCTTCTGTATGGGATAGTTTTTGGAAGATCACATTGCCATCTATAAAACCACTGATTAGTGTTGCAGTGATTTATGTGGTTGTAAGTATGTCATTATTCGTAGAAGATGGAGGCATACTCGCACTTGCTGAAACACATATGTTAGTAGGTGCACCTGATTCAGCATTCTGGTTTGGTTATGGATATGCATCAGCAATCGCATGGATTTATTTCCTATTAATGGTGATCATCATGGGCATCTTTATACTCCTACTTGGTCAAAGAAGGGAGAAAAAAGCATGAAAATAGATAAACACACATTAAAATCTAAAGCAAAACATATCTTATTTGGTATGGGCTTTACAGATGGTTTAATTTATAAGATTGTGATATACACATTATTAATTAGTTTCTCCTATATTTATCTATATCCAGTATTATTTATGCTTGTCAATAGTTTCATGACAGTTGAAGATTTAATCAATCCTGGTGTAAAATGGATACCGACAACACTTGAATTTGCCAATTATACTCAAGCATTTCAAGTATTAGAAATGCCTAAAGCTATATTTAGTACAACTTTCTATGTGTTAAAAGTCAGTATTGCAGTCACAGCTTCGTCAGCGATTATTGGTTATGGATTTGCTAAATTTAATTTCCCTGGTAAAAACGTCTTATTTGCTTTAATGTTAGCGACATTTATACTACCATCACAAGTCACCATGGTTGCAAATGTTATTATGTATAATAGACTCAATATTATGAGTACGCAATGGGCTATGATTTTACCTGCAGTACTAGGACAAGGACTTAATGCAGCCATTTATATTTTGATTTTCTATCAATTCTTTAGAACGATTCCAACTGTTTTGATGGAGTCAGCAGAAGTTGATGGTGCATCACAAATGCGCATTTTTAGAAAGATTGCAATTCCCCTTGCACTTCCATCTTTCCTAATTGTCTTCTTATTTAGTTTTGTATGGTATTGGAATGAAACATTCATCACATCATTATATGCTGGTGAAAACATCACTTTACCGTTAAAACTTGCAGCATTTAGATCTAGTTATGAAACCTTATTCCCAGCGGGAAGTGCAGGTTCTCAACTCAATGAAGCCATTATGATGGCTGGTAATATGCTTACAATATTACCGTTATTGGTTTTATATTTTGTAGCTCAACGTTATTTTGTTGAGAGTATAGATCGTACCGGTATTACGGGCGAATAGAAGGAGGATATATGAAGAAAACACTAATATTATTACTACTCGTTTTTGTCCTAGTTGGGTGCGATAATGGTGCACCAAATGGATTAGAGCCGTTAGTCGCAACTGATGATGCTTTAATTCAAACACTTGATGGTGGATGGGTTGCAACATGGGCAGATGAGTTTAATGGTAGTGCAGTTGATGAAACCAAATGGACTTTTGAAATCAATGGTGATGGTGGAGGTAACAATGAGTTACAATACTACACGAGAGATAACGCAACTGTTTCAGATGGTACACTTAAAATCACTGCTAAACATGAAGACTATTTAGGTAAATCTTATACATCAAGTAGAATTACAACAAAGTATAAAAATGATATGTTATATGGTCGCGTACAAGTACGTGCTAAATTACCTACAGGTGTTGGTACATGGCCAGCAATTTGGATGATGCCAACTGCTTCAGTATATGGTGGATGGCCAGACTCTGGTGAATTTGATATTATGGAATATGTTGGATATGATCCAGGTGTGATTCATTCAACTATCCATACAGATATTTATAATGGTGCTCAGGGTACTCAAATTGGTTATAGTTATCGAATGAATGGGATTGAAGATGATTTCCATACATATGATCTTATTTGGGAACCAGGATATATGGCAACCTATATTGATGATGATCTAATTGGTGAATTTAGATATAACGCTTATTACAATCAAAATTACACGTATGATCAAGTGTTCCCATATGACCAACAATTTTTCCTTATTTTAAATTTAGCTGTTGGTGGTAATTGGGGTGGTGTTCAAGGTGTCGATGCGAATGCATTTCCGACTTCACTTGAAGTTGATTATGTAAGATATTATCAAAGAGATTATGCAACACTTGATGAACTAGCACCATCACAACCTACAGATATCACTTTAGCAAGAGTCGCAAATACACTTTTTTGGGATCCTTCAACAGATGATTATGCCGTTGAAAAATACTTAGTTTTAGTTGATGGCGAAGCATATGATTACACCAATCTAAACCAATATACATTTAAAGGTTTAACTAAGGGTCAAACCTATTCAATTCAAGTAGTTAGCTATGATTTTGTAGGAAGAAAATCCGATAAAAGTGAAGCATTTAGTTTTACTTATCAATAAAAAAATCTATGTGAAGTGAACTTCAAAAAGTAGACATATAAAAAAGGTCTACTTTTTATTTTTTTTGTTTGTTCTTGTATGACTAAAAAGTGCTAGAATTTTTTAGGATTTCATAGCGCTCTTTATAGTCCTTGTACTCATGCTTTTAGGACATCTTTTTTCATTTGTTTACCATAATAAAAACACCCCCATAATTAAATAATAAAGGCGTTTCTATAAATTGTTTTAATAAGATTTTTATTTGTCTACTAACATTTTATCATTTCAGGTTGCGTATCTTTTTTTATGGTCATCTAATCATTATTTCCTTTTTGAACTTTTTATGCCATTCTGGTAAATCAAACTTTAAACCTTGTTCATTATATCTATAAGCCTTTTTAATTGCCTCATCAATTCTTCCATCTAACTTAAGATTTTGTTCATCACTAAATAATTTTAATGTCGTGACAAGTATAGAATATTTCAAGCCATATCGACTGATAAGTTCAAAATATATATCCAGTACTTGATTTAATAAATCATTAGCTTTTAGATGGTATAGCATTGGTATTAAACCCATATATTTAAATTCTTTGATGGCTATATTATCTTCTGCGACAATGACTTCTTCAAATACTTTTGGATCAAAAGGATAAATCAAGACTTTGAAAATATCTTTTGCATATTCAAGTTCATCAGCATAATAAATAAAATTTAAGAAATCTTGTTCGAATAGCTCATTTAAATAACTCACTATTTTTTTGTAAACCGATAAGTTAAGATTGAATGAAAAAAAATGAGATATTGTCAATCCTAAAATTTTATTTATAAAGAAATCAGAGTCAGTACCTCCGTACTGCTGATGAAATGATTCAAGTGTTAATCCACTATCTCTATCAATCATTGCTTCAATATGCTCATTTTGCCATTGAATATAATATGAAATGGGAACATTTAAATCTTTAATAAAATTTTCACCAAATTCTAATTTCATATAGTCACTTGATAGGTGATTATCGAAATATGCTTTTTTAATTTTTTCGTACATGTTGTTCACCTCATTTATCTTGTTGCAATTGTATATGGTGTATAATAATTATACCATCTATATCCTGCAACCTTAATATGTCTTAATTCTCTTGAATAGAAAGATAGATATCCATCTGGTTGTAGCATTACACCAGTTGAATAATTGAAATATGCATAAGATGGTGTCACCAATCTAAAGTCACAATCTAATGCCATAACGACATCAAGAAAATATTGATTTAAAACCCACATGCCTTCTTCTTTGTACAACTTCTCAAGGTCACGCCATTTTAGATCAGTCATATGAAATACTATTTCTCCAATATTATTATTTCTAAACTCATAATATGCTTTTTCTCCAGTAACAGTAGCCACTCTACCTATGGATACTGTGATCTTTTTCTGTTTGGTCAATTGAGTAATAGAAGTTATACCTATCGCTTTTAATAATTCAGCTTGTAATTTTTCTTTTGTCCACCCTTTAGGTAAAGCTAAACTACTATAACTAAAGTCATTATATACATTATCTAGTACCCTTGATAATGAATCACTTACCATCGCACTAATCTTTTGAAACACATCCTTGATTTGTTTCACAATTTCTCCAGCAACATCAACAAATATGGCAATTAAATTTTCCATATATGGCTTAACTTTATTCCAGTTAATGACTACAACTGCTGTGATAGCTAAAACTGCAGCTGTAGCAACGGCAATTTTTACCTTTAATGGTATATACCATGCTTGAATCGTTGTGACTAATGCAGAATAAGCACCTTTTATTGTGATAATCGCTGCAGTCGATAGTTTCATAAGTGATTGTAGTAAATATTGAAGATTATACGTATATGCTGTGCTCATTTCTATGATTGATTCAAATGAACTAACTTTATAGTCATTGTTTTTTGAAAATCCATTCTCAATTAAAGTTAACAAATTATACATATCGTTATCTTCTGAAGCCAATTCATTTAAGTAATCTATTGTATCTGAATCAAGATCATCAAAAATTGCCATTATACTATTTGATAGTTGCTCATATTGATAATCATCAATAGTCATATTTTCACTATATGATAAATCGATCACGCCTGAATTAAATGTTTGATCATTTAATATCGTAAATGCATCAATATCTATGATATCTTCTAAACTACTGTCTAATTCATCTAGAATATCTCCAATATAATCAAATTCACTAACTTCTTGCATCTGTACTGAATTGTTTAACTGTGAAGCTGACAAACCAACAACTGAAATTACAACAATAATAAACATTAAAAATCTTTTCATTTTCCACCCCATATGTTTTTTGATTATTGATTTATAAAAATCAACTAATCTTTATTAAACACATTATATATTACTTTATATGACTAACGCAAGACGGATAAATAAAAAGTATATGATAAGAAAAAAGAGGATATAAAGACCTAGAAACGATTCTGCATTCCAATCAAGGCGCTATATATGCCTCTCAAGCATTCAATGCTCAACTAGATTCTACCATAAAAAGATCCATGTCTAGAAAAGGAATACCAACAGATAATCCTGTTTTAAAATCTTTAAAGGGATGGATTAATGAAGAATTATTCATAGATTTTAATTTAAAGCATACAGATGACATTTACAAGTGCATTAAAGATTATGTTAAATATGATAATTATGTAAGACTTGTATGGACACTTCAATATAAAAACCCAGTTCAATATCGAACTGAGCATTCATTTAATTAAGCTTTTTTTTAATGTCTACTAACTCTTTAATATTACAATAAGGTTTTTTTCTTTAAATAAATTTCTTGAGTTCAATTGCAATCAAAGAAGCATACATCTTAGCACCATAAGGGCTAAAATGGGTATCATCAGTCATGCCATCTGGATAATTTGGATGTTCTAAAGGTTTTAAATAGTTATGAAATTTTTTAGAAGAAGTATCTCCTAATTGTGATATGATCTTTTGAGAAATATGATACATATCAATAAAAGGATAACCATGTAATTCACAAAATCGCTTCATAGCATCTGGATAATCACTTATAGCGTTTGGATCTAATTTTCCATCTATAAATTTACGTCTTGTAATGGATGATATAAAAATTGGAGTTGCGTGATTAGAAGTTGCAGTGACTGCAAACCTTTCAAGATTGTCCATATAATCTGTGTTAGGGTTTGTGTGATTTAATGCATCATCTTTCGAATCATTATGGCCAAATTGGATAAATAAAAAATCACCAGGTTCAATTTCGGTTTCAATTTGAAATAATCTACCTTCTGCAATAAAAGATTTTGTAGATCGACCATTTTCGGCATAATTTCTTATTTCTATATGAGGAGATATAAAATCTTTTAAATATTCTCCCCAACCAGATTCTGGACGTTTATTTGCTTGTTTGTTTGCTGCAGTTGAATCTCCAGCGATAAAAATTTTCATATAATCACCATGTATATATTAGCACATTTTTATAAATATACTAAAATGTTTTAATCTATGAGAAAAGTCAAATAGAAAAAGCATGACTATTTGAATTTTACTATTTATTGTTAATTTATCTTTGATCATAATTTTTGCATTAATAATTGATACAACTTGACGATACGAATTTTTAATTAACTGACTAAAAGTTATTAGATGTTTAGTATTACTGAAATGTTAAGTATAATTGACAGAAATTGTGAATTGTTATAATATGAAAACAAAATAAACAATAATTAACTTGGAGAGGATATAAGATGGATGTCAAGAGAAGGCAGATTGATATAAGAAAGATGAAGAGTAAGTAATACACTTAAACGCTAGATAAAAAATGTACATTCATGAATTGAAGAAAATAAAGGATGACATTCCTGAAATTTATAGTATGTTATTAGCAAAAGAGAAAAATGATGTGGGAGGAGTAAAATGAAAAAAATTTATCTAATATATATTTTTTTGTTTTTAATGATATTATCAAGTTGTGGAGAGAACGGGACTACACCAACTACTGAATTTTTCTTTTCTGAGTATAATGAATTCATAGCTACTTTGAACAATATTAGAATATTAGAACCCGAATTAACAGAAAATCAGATCATACTTAAATATCCTGATTATAATGAGGAAAACGGTAAAATTTTTATTTACTATCGTCACTATATATATGCTGATATTTTAAATGCTGATGAAAAAATAACCAATGTCAATTATAAAATTGAGGTACAAGAAGATCATGTAAGAATTGATGATATCAATGGGGCACAAGTATTAAGATTTATTTATCAAATTGAAGACGAAAATCTAAAAGGGATTGTCCTGTCTTTCGAACCAGTAAGTGAAAATCATATTGAAGATAGTAATTACGAATTTGTCGAAATAGAATCAAGTATAGCAACAGTGATTTTTAGGGATAAAGCAGTTCCAGGATATGAACCAAGTAGTTTCATTGAAGATCTAAATATAGATTCTTATATCGAGGATGGAAATATCATTCATCCATCATATGAAGTCAGATATGCAATAAATGAATCAACACTTAGCAAACAAAACATTAGAATTTCCTATTTTTATAAATCTAATTATGCTAGAATCGAAAGTGATTTTTTATTTGAGCAGAAAATTATCACTTATATTAATCAGCATCTTAATCTTTTAATATTACAATAAGATATATTTAGGAAAGTTCTAAATGTTTATGCAAATTTAAATTTTCAAACAAATATAAATTATGATATGTCGTAGCTGCTGGTCCGTCATACGAAGTTGGAGTAATAGAAAATTATGCAGTTAAGGGAGTTATAGAGGTAGTTTTTACACTCGTGGAGCTTCAGTTCCCGGATTTGGACTTGAATATGCAACTGATGGTAAAAGAACAGATGATTCAGTTTCAGCAACTTCAATTATTGTTGGGCTAGAAGGATCTGCCTACATGGGATATGATTACTATATTCCATTTCCATAAGAAAGAAGAATTAAAATATGAGTTTTAATTATGATGATTATTTAGATGGATTGTTTAAAGAACCGATATTCTATATTGTAGCAACGCTCGTGATATTTGTAAGTTTTATTATTTTTGATTTAAAGTTTGATTTTATGAAATTAAAAAATGCTAAATATTTATTGAAATTTGCTCTGTTTGTTGTTTTTGCGATTCTGTTTTTTACAATTTCTACTGTTCGCTTAAATTATGGATTACCACTTAAAAAGGATGATTATAACAATCAGATTGTACTTGAAGGATATGTAGATAGTTATCGTGAAACATATTTTTCTCCAAGATACTACTATGATCATAAATTGGTAAAAGGATGTATTATTGTAATTGATGACCAAAGGTTTTATATCATGACCATTGGAGATATAAAGGTTGGAGATTACGTTAATATTGAATATTTAGAGAAAAGCAAAATTGTTATGAACATTAATGTGATATAAAGAAAGTAGATATAATATATGAATTTTAAATTGAAAGATTATAAAAAAAGATTTATGTTTTTGACAATTGCATCGTATAGTTTTAGTCTTATCATTGGCATTATCATTTTAGTTTCTTTAATAAACAATCAATTAATTTCTATTAACCAGGATTTTCTATTTATTTTTTCACTTGTCTTTTTAGCAGGTCTCATTTATGGCACAATTGAATTATTATTTTTAATTAAAATATTCAAAGATGAACATGAAGAACCTATAAAGATTATCGGTGTGATAACGAATATTCAATTTGTTTTGGGTAATAAGTACAATGAAAAAATAGAGAAGCCAATGTACAAAATAGTGCTTGACCAAAGTGAAAAATTCTTAGTTTATAAGAATAATATTATAAATAATACTATTGATCAGTCAGTTGAAATTTCTTATTTACCTAATAGTCATATTGTACTAAGTATTAATGATGCACTAAACATATGAGAACTTAAAAACATTTAGATTATAACTGTCAACAAAACTGACAACCTTATTTATCTATGATAATCATAGATGAGGAGGCTGTTTTTTTGTTTAATCGATGATCAACAGATCTTCTAAAATTAGAAATTTAAAGAAATAGGAGAAAGAAATGAAGAAACACACAAAACTCATTGTTTTATCTTTTTTAATGGATGCAACCTTGGTTGTAACAGTTAGTACATATGCATATTCACTTGCATTCCAAACGACTTCATTATCGACAATATCAATGGTGACTGAATCATAATATGCAAATGAACAAGTAATGGCACCAATAGTAGGTATAACCAAAATAAAACATCTAGAAGATGCAGTTTCTTCAGTACAAATAAATTTGTCAGAAGATAAATAAAATTATTTGCAAGAGTTATACATAGTACATATCATTAAGGAACAATATTACAAAGGACATGTACATAAGTAAAACAAAAAAGACTTCAAAATTGAAGTCTTATATTTATTAAATGGTACCCCCTAACGGGATCGAACCGTTGACCCACTGAATAAGAGATAAAATATCTATTGAAAAGAAGATGATCATTATAAATTAAAGAATTATTAATTAAAAAAAGAGCAATCTTAGTCTGAACCTTGTTTAGTAGATACTATCAAAAAAAGTGGTAATTAAGCTATCACTTTTTAATTAATTATTTTAAATATTTTATTGTTCGGCAATCAAAGAAAAATAGTATTATATTAAAATTTTGATGCACTATTGACATAAAGCTTTAAAAGATTTAAAATTAATTTAGAAATATAATAAAAATGGAGTTGGGGGACTTTTGTATGATTTTAAGCCATGCGGGTTTCTTTCCGAGGCTTTTTTATTTTATAATTATATTAAAAGGGTGGGAAAGATGATTAAAAAAATTATATTAATTGGTTTAATGGTTTTCATTGTATTCATCAATTTTTCAGTAAATGTTTTAGGTGCAAAAAATACTACAAGTATCGATAGTAAATTGACAACTAATAATGAAGTTGTTGATGAAAATGAGTTTTATGATTTATTCATTAATCATCAATATTTAATTGATGATTATAATTTATCAGTAGCAAATGATGCTTATACTGAAGATAATGAAAAAGTGTTGTGGTTACCCGCATCAGTTGAATATGCTTCAAAAATTGATGTTTGTAATAGTGATGAAAAAGTTATGTATCTAGATTTGAATGAGGAAAACGGATTTATTGTGGTAGATAGTAATGATGTTTTGGTTGAATTTAATACTAACTCTGATTTAGCATTTTTGAGAGAATCAAACAATTTTTATTATAGCTTTTCAGATTCATTCGTGACATATAATGAAAATACTGGTGGATTTGACCAAATCTATGTTGATGATTTTAGTTCTGTTGATTTCTTCAATGAAGAAGTTAGTAATACTCCTGTTCAACATAATGGTCAAGCTTCATCTGGAGATGGTGAGATTTATGATATTGATGCATATATAGCTGATCGATACGGTTCTAACTATATATATGTTAGTGGTAATTATATACAAGATTATGATTGGATTTATCAATATGATACTAGTGTTTATGAGATGAAATTAGTAAATCCTGATGACCAAACAGATGTTTTATTCGCTAGTGAGGGAAATTGTGTGATAAATGCATCATATTCATTATTATCAAATCTCCCCTATACAAACAATTATCAATATTATAGTTATTTTAGTAATCTTAGATTTGGATTAAGAGATAGTAATTATATGAATGAGATTAGTACTGATCCACTGCTATATATGACTTATAGCAGTTACTCAGCAACGTATGAAATGAATGGTATCGATTATGATGAAACTTGGTTATTGAATGGTTCATCAATAATAGATAGTATACCTCATATGTACATACAGTTAAGGGATCAAGCAATTAATAATTATGGATATGAAAACGATGGGATGAGTCAAACATATGCTGATAATATGATTGAAACAGTAATTCATCTAGCAGAATATAACTATCCAAATTTTGATATGGTTTCTACATCTTCAGAAGATACAATTATATCTCAAATTGATAGTGGTAGACCTGGATTAATTTCAACATCAGGTAGTGAAACCTACAATAATCATTCAATGGCTGTTTATGGTTATAGAAAATATAAATACTATACATATTTTCTTGGATTCATCAAAGTAACAAATTATGCATATTTTTGGGTAGTAGATAGTGGACATAGAACTGAAGCTTATAGTTCTAATTTTAGAAATTCTAATGGTGATTATTTAAATTGGTTTGATGGTAACCAATCGAGCACAGATTTCATGTATATTAGTGCATCTTCATTTATACTTCCTAGCTGTTAAGATTTAATTATGTACTCAAAATATGAAATAAACAACAAAACCATATATGTCAATAAAAAAAATGGTGATTTTAGTTATTACACTGAAATATTAGACAAAAACACATTTGAAGTTGATGAAACTCAAATTAACGCAAAAAACATTAATGTCACCTTTTCTATCTTATGCATCAATATTACGAATCAATGCAATTTACGATGTGATTACTGTTTCAATTATAATAAAGGTAATAACGTACTTAAAATTGATGAAATAAAATTTGGTATTGAAAAGTTTATTGAAAAATATAGCAATGTTGATAAATATTTTATTGACTTAAGTGGAAAGGGAGAACCACTTTTAGAATTAGATTTGATTATTGAGATTAATCATTATTGTCAATCAGTATCTAATAAAGTGAATAAAGAAATTTTAGTTACTTTTGTCTCCAATGGTACTCTATTAACAAAAGAAATTGTTGAAATCCTTCAAAAAGAAAGAATTCTATTTGGTGTTAGTTTAGACGGCACTAAAAAGAATCATGATTTGCATAGAAAAACAAAATCAAATAAACCAACATATAATTTAATCATGAAGAATATTAAAAAGATTGAAAATAGTGAATATATTGGTTGTGCTCTCACAATTACGAATAATGTTTTTAACTTAAAAAAAACATTGATTCAATTGAATAAAGTTTTTAAAACTATAAGTGTAAAACCTGCGAGAAGTTGTGATTATGCACTTGATCAATATTCAATAGAAGACTGGAAAAATGAATATTCTAAGCTCGCTGATTATTTATTAACCAGAGTATTGAAGTATCATGATATGAATCTATTATTTGCTTTGGTAAATGGAGATGATTATTTTGGCAAATTTATTAAAAGAAGTTTTGAAGCTAGAAGAGTAATTAGTAGATGTGATGCATGTATTTCAAGATTGACTTTAAATGATGATAACACACTATACCCTTGCCCTGCTGCATCACTTTACGAAAATTTAAGTCTTGGTAAAATTGAAGATTTTAATCAAAATAAAATAGATTTTTTAAAAAATAAACAAATCTCAAAAGTTAATTGCAAAAACTGTGCATTTAAATATCTATGTGGTGGAGAATGTCTGATAGAATTAGAATTGCTAAAAGAAAATAACTTTATCATGTGTGAATATAAGAAACATTTGATTTTACTATCTATGTATTTACATCAAGAAATCTTTTATAATAGCATTGACGAGTTTATAAAAATAAGAAACTTCTGTTTATCCACAGAAATAAGATATAGAAAAGATGAAGAATTATATGAATTTCTTAGTAAGGAAAAAGATTTATCTTTTATTGAAGGTAAGCAAAGATTTGATGAATTTTATAAGAAATATTGAAAATTAGAAATTATAAATTTAAGGAGATCAATAAAATGAAAATGAATCGATATTTAAAATTATTTGTGGCACTATTTATAGTTTTATCATTAGCAAGTTGTCAGAATAGTGATAATGAACAACCTGTATCTTGGAAAGTGTATAGTGATTTGAATACAACTTATGAAGATGGTACTAGTGGTAACTATATCGAAATTTTCAGTATACAGTACAATGATCAATACCTTGATGTCTATGGGAATTTTAACACAGATATTTATGAAGACATGATTTTAATCTGTCAAATTGAAGGTGAAACTTTAAATGATGATTTTAGTTTTGATTTTGCTAAAACAGTTTCGGAAAATGATCTAACTCCAATCGTTTTTGATTCTGATAATAATTATCAGCTAGCTAGAATAGATCGAATAGGTCATTTGTATTATAATTTCCCACAAGAGGCTTATGAAAGCATTCAAAATAATCAAGTTATTTCATGCAATATATATTTTGAATACATAGCATTCGCTTTAGATTTGACTAATAATTCAATTTAATTTATCAATTTTTTAACAAATAATCAGAAAACAAATATAAAGGAACTTTGACTCCTTCATCGTTGATTCAAATCCAGATAGGCTAGCTATTAATAAGATAACAGAAGCATTCTTTAGCTTCTGTTTTTTTATTTTTTAAATAAATCCCTTGATTTACGTGGTGAATTTATCAATAGTTGAAGTATATTTTTTCAACAGAAAAGTATATGAAGATTCTAATAAGAAAATATATTCTAATTCATAAGATCTTTCACATTATTATTACAATTTACAATAAGAAAAAGGACAAATTATTTTTGCCCTTTTTCTTCAGTCTCTGATAATCCTAAGAAGTAGTCAGCTGTTGTATCAAGATCTTTCACTAATTCAACAATTTGTTCTTGATCAAGTTTTCTAGTACCACGTTCGATATGTGATATTAAACTACGATCAATACCTATAATTTTAGCTACCTGGGTTTGTGTCAAACCCCTATTTTCTCGAATTTCCTTAAGTTTAAGCATTTTAAAAGCCGCTTTCGTATTGACAAAGCAATTTTTGTTTTATCAATGTTATGTGACCATAAGTCACGGAGTAGTTCTGAGCGAATTTGCTTTGCTAAGGATTCGTTATTTATCATTGGTACCCCCTAACGGGATCGAACCGTTGACCCACTGATTAAGAGTCAGTTGCTCTGCCAGCTGAGCTAAGGAGGCATATATGCCTTTTTATTATAGCATAAATAAAATATATTTCAACTATTTCAAGTGTTTATTGTATGGTATAATAATGCATATTGCAATTGCGATTAAATATCAGTCAAGGATTGTGAATTCATGTATAAATATACACTTGCATTCATTATTTATAATGATGAAGTCTTATTATTAAATCGAAATAAAAATCCATGGATGGGTGCTTGGAATGGTGTTGGTGGAAAGATAGAAATAGGCGAAGACATCAAATCATCGATCATTAGAGAAATCAAAGAAGAGACATCCATCAATTTTTCAGATGAACTAGTCAAATACCAAGGTACTGTAACATGGAATTCATTTGATGCTGATGGACAAGGATTATATTTCTTTATGTGTTATCTTGATAAAAAACCAACATTTAAAACACCTGTCATGACTGATGAAGGTATTTTGGATTGGAAAAAAATTTCATGGGCAATTGATAAAGAAAACTATGGTATTGCAAGAAACATACCATTCTTTTTATCACATGCCTTAAAGCATAAAGGATTGTATAATTACCATTGTGTATTTGAAGGTGACAATCTTAAAGAAGTTATTATTAAGGAGTTGAAGTAATGTATTATTATTTATTGCTCATCATACCCATTGTTATTATTGTTTATGTGATATCACAAAAACAAAAGAAAAATGATCAACAACTGATTTTTAGCGACATTTGAAAAACTTAAAACTTATGGCACATTTGATGAACATACACAACAATTAAGTGTCGCTAATCAAACATTTAAAATACTTTTCTATAAAGTGCCAAAAGATTCAGAGATTATGATTAATAGTCCTAAAATATGGGAAATTAGAACATCATATAGTCAAAAATTGATTAATCAAACAGAATTTTTAGCAGGAGAATTAAAAAAGATTGTACTTATATATCCAGAAGTACAACCTATTAAAAGATATATTAATGAAAATGAAATGGTTTTTGCTAAGCATACTTTCTTTCACAACATGTATGTCATACCACTTCATGATTTAGACCATTTAATGAAGGAAGTGATTCTATGAAAAAAATAAGTACCATTTTAGTTCTTATAGGATTAAGTTTCACATTATCATCTTGCCAAGAACTTACTGTAACATATACAAATGATGATCCAATGACTATTGAGTCAGCTGATAATACCATTAAGATTTTACAAATTACAGATCTTCATTTAACTTATGGTATTGATTATCGTGATCAAGAGACATTTAATTTAATCAAAGCACTAAATGATCAAGATGATTATGATTTAATCGCGATTACTGGTGATATGTTTATGACACCTAATGCACCTATGGTTTTTAAAATGCTTATTAATCATATGGAGTCACTACAAACACCTTGGACATTTGTTTTTGGGAATCATGATAATGATTTTACAAGTTATGAAAAATTATTAAGTCTCATTCCGGATACTAATTACTTATATTTTAAAGTTGGACCTGAACTTGAAGATGGTGGTTATGGTAACTTTAAAATCAATTTTACATATCAAGATCAAATCATTTATACAGCATATTTCTTAGATTCTAAAAACGAGATGGACACATACACCGAAGAAGAAGGCGAATATGGATATTTATCAACCGCACAAGTTTCATGGTATGAAAATCAAGTAGCATTAGATCAAACAGAGTCTGTCGTTTACATGCACATACCTTTAAGACAAATGATGAATCCCGTAACTTATGAGGGAAACTTTTTAGAAATAAAAGTATATCCACAAGGTGTTGATACTGGATTTTTTGATGCGATGAAATTATATGATAAATCTAAGTATGCATTTTTTGGACATGACCATTTAAATGATTTTACAACAGTTGTTGATGGCATTATGTTAGGGTATGGAAGGGTAACAGGATTTAATGCATATGGATACCTTGATCGAGGTGGTCGTGTTGTCTCAATCACAGATGAAGTGCTCACGACATATATCGTTACAGAAAGTGGGGTTTTATCATGAGAAAATTAGATAAAACACTCATTGTGTTATCGTCATATTTTTATGCAGTTTTGGGTTTGTTTTTTACAGGGTCACTATGGTGGTTTATATTGATACCTTTAGTTACTCTTTTAGTTGTGATTGGAGGAAAAAGACATGTTTGAGACAATGATTTTTATTCTAATCACGAGCTTTTGGGTTACACTTATCTTAGGTACCACTTTAAATATCATTTCTAGAATTGTTATCGTTTTAAGTGATACCTATCAGAAAAAAGAAAAATACCTTATGTTATTTTTACCTTTCTCTTATGGTATATTTAAATATGCGAAAGAATCAACATATAAAAAAATACATCGTATACTTATCATTGTATTTACAATCACTGCAATTTTAGCGAGTCTATTCTTATTTTATATGAATGCAGAAGTGGGGATATATTAATGGAATTTAAAGTATTAAAAAAACAAAATAACGCATCTAAATGTTTTATTTGCGGCATTCATAATGATTTTGGTTTGAAAACCAAATATTATGAGATTGAAGAACGTCGTGTTTTAGGTGTATTTGAAGGTGGAGATTTACATCAAAGCTTTCCTGGAAGAATGCATGGAGGTATTGTCGCAGCTCTTTTAGATGAAACAATTGGCAGAGCTATGCAAATAGACAATCCAGATTTATGGAGTGTCACCATAGATTTAACAACAAAATATTTAAAACCGATGCCACTCGCTGAAACACTTTATGTTGTTGGTTGGATAGATCAAGTCAGACATGGTGTTCACTTTGGTCAAGGTTATATATGCAATACCAATCAAGAGATATTAGCATCCGCAACAGCAAGATATTTTGAAAAAGATATTACGGATATCCTTGATGGTAAAGAAGATTTAGGAGAAGAATGGATTTATGTGGCAGATCAAGAAATGCCGCACATATTCGATTTACCAAAATGAGTTTATTAGAAGTTAGTGGATTAACATTTAGTTATACCGATCAAAAATTATATCTTGATGCATCACTTCGGTTGTTTGCAGGTGAACATGCAGTTTTAGTTGGACCTAATGGTTCAGGTAAGTCAACTTTATTGAAACTTTTAGATAAGAGTTTAAAACCTGATAAAGGAAGTGTTGAATGGTTACCTCACGTTAAAGTTGGGTATTTAGACCAATATGCAAAATTAGATCAACATCTTAAAGTCAAACAATATTTATATGATGTTTTTTTACCATTCTTTGAAAAAGAAGATGAGATGAACCGGTTATATAATGAAATTGAACATGCAGATCCTAAAGAGCATGATCGGATTTTAAAATGGGCATCAGATTTGCAAGAACAACTACTTGATTCAAATTTCTATCAAATTAAATCACTCGTTGGAAATATCATTCACGGGTTAGGATTAACAATGGACGTCTTAGATCAAAAAATTGCAACCCTTTCAGGTGGTATGCGTGCAAAAATTATTTTAGGGAAATTGCTCTTAAAAGAAAGTGATGTCTTATTACTTGATGAGCCTACAAACTTTTTAGATGTAAAGCATATTGAATGGCTATCAAAGTTTCTTAATAATTATCAAAAGGCATTTATTGTTGTCTCGCATCATGAAGGTTTCTTAAAAGATATTGCTAAAACCGTGTTAGCCGTAGAAAATGGTCAAATATCACGCTATAAGGGTGATTTTGAATATTACCTAGCAGAAAGAGAACAAAGGGCTCAAATCCAACAAAAAGCGTTTGATTCACAACAAGCATTCATTAAAAAGACAGAAGATTTTATTAAAAAGAATATTGTTAGAGCATCAACGACGAAGCGTGCACAGTCAAGAAGAAAAATGCTTGATAAAATTGATCGTATCCATCAACCTCATCAATCAAAAACATATCATTTTAAATTTATGTTTTCATCACCTACTGGAAAAGTCGTCTTGGAGACACGCGATTTAGAAATTGGATATGATAATTCTTTATTAGAACCACTATCAATTGAAATAAGAAAAGAAGAGAAAGTTGCGATCACTGGTAAAAATGGTGTTGGTAAATCAACATTTATCAAAACCATTTTGGAAAGAATTCCTTCAATTTCAGGATCGTTTGAATGGATTGATACAGCACAAATATCATATTTTGCACAAGATATGATTTATGATTCTAATATCACAGCATTTCAAGTAGTCCATGGAAGATATCCGGATTTTTCCAATAAAGAAGTGATGAGTTTACTGGGTTCTCATGGTATTAATTATGAAATGGCGAATCGTGAAATGAAGAGTTTATCTGGTGGTGAACAAACAAAAGTTAGACTCGCATTATTAAGACATGAGAAAAGTAATGTACTCATCATGGATGAACCAACAAATCACTTGGATCAAGCTGCTAAAGATGCTTTAGAAGATGCACTTATTGATTATCCAGGTACATTGATACTCGTTTCCCATGAAATCGATTTTTATAAAGAAATATGTGATTACGAAATTTCATTATATGAACCAGAATAAAGGCTTCTCAAAAAGCCTTTTTTATTTGACATAAAATCATCATAAGCATATAATGAAGATATCCCCCCCTATAGAGGGGTATAAAGCGTAAAAAAGAGGTATGAAAATGAAAACTGTAACTTATAAAGTAAGTGGTATGCACTGCATGGGATGTGCAAATAGTATCAAAAGAGTTTTAGAAAGAAATATGGCAGTTAGTGAAGCTGATGTAGCTGTTGAAGATGGTTATGCAACAGTAAGTTATGATGAAGCATTGATCAATGATCAAGAAGTCATTACATTAATCAAAAATTTAGGTTATGAAGTTGAAGTGAAATAAAAATGGCAAAAGTACAACTAAACTTAGTGGGTATGACTTGTGCATCATGTGCAAATAGTATCGATAAAGTATTAAACAGACAAGAAGGTATGATTAATGCAAGTGTTAATCTTGCTAATGATACTGCCTCTGTTGAGTTTGATGAATCAAAAATAACTATTGAAAAAATTATAGAAGCTGTTGAGTCTGTTGGATATGATGCCAATGTGATTGAAAATCACATGACAGAACTCGTGATGAATGTCGAAGGTATGACATGTGCAGCATGTGCAATCAATGTTGATCGAGCTGTAAGAAAACTCGACGGAATTAAAGATGTGAATGTGAATATTGCTAATGATAAAATGACAGTATCATTTGACACACAGAAATTAAAATTATCTGAGATTAAAAAAGTTGTGTATAATGCAGGATATGATGCGTATTTAAATACTGAAATTGATGAATCTGTTGATCCTGATGTCAAAAAAATGCAAGAAGCAAGAAAAAAAGTCATCATCTCAATGAGTATATCAGGACTCATGATGACACTTATGATCATTCATATGGTTGTTTTTCCCATTCCTTTATATACACTTATTGTAGCGATATTAGGATTTCCGGTTGTCTTTATTTTAGGATTTCCAGTGCACAAGGGAAGTTATAAATCATTAAGAAGTGGACATCCAAACATGGATGTATTGGTATCACTTGGTAGTGTGCCACCATATTTGATTGGATTATTAGGTTTATTCTTGCCTATTCAAACATTTATTGAAATGGCAACAACGATTATGACATTTCATTTATTAGGTAAATTTTTAGAAGCTAGAGCAAAAGGTAAAGCTTCTCTTGCAATTAAAAAACTTATTGATTTAGGCACAAAAACAGCTACTATTTTAGTTGGTGGAGAACAAATTGAAGTGCTCACTCAAGAATTATCAGCAGGTGATATCATGATTATCAAACCTGGGGAAAAGATTCCAACTGACGGTATGATTATTGAAGGGAAATCTAAAATTGATGAATCTTTAGCTACAGGTGAGTCCATGCCTGTCACAAGAGTCGTTGGTGATAAAGTCATAGGTGCAACCATCAATAAAGAAGGACTTCTAAAAGTAGAAGTCACAAAAGTTGGTCAAGATACGTTCTTATCTCAAGTGATTAAATTAGTTGAATCATGTCAAGGTTCAAAAGTACCAATCCAAGCATTTGCAGATAAGATTACAGGTTATTTTGTTCCTGCGATTATGATTATTACTGTACTAACATTTGCATCGTTCATGATTTTTCCAAGATTTCATTTGAGTATATTAAATTTCTTCTCATTTCTTCCTTGGATTAATACTGATTTAAATCAATTGACGCTTGCATTTATCACAGCAACAGCAGTCTTAGTCATCGCTTGTCCATGTGCATTAGGACTAGGCACACCAACTGCACTTATGGTTGGATCAGGTATTGGTGCTGAAAAGGGAATACTCATCAGACAAGGTGAAGCTGTTCAAACATTAAAAGATATTAAAGTCATCGCATTTGATAAAACAGGGACATTAACAATTGGAAAACCAGTGGTTACTGATATTTATGGTGATGATGAACATGAGATTTTGATGATTGCTGCATCTTTAGAACAAGGCTCAGAACATCCACTTGCACATGCGATTGTAGAAAAAGGTAAAGAAAATAGTTTAAAATTACTAAACATAAAAGATTTCACTGCAGTTTCAGGTATGGGTATTTTAGGCAATGTAGATGGTCAATTAGTTCATATTGGAAATCGAAAATTTATGGAAGCTGAACAAATTGATTATCATAAATATGATAATCATATGAAAGAATTGGAAGAACAAGCTAAAACAGTGATGCTTATCGCTAAAAAAAGAACAGCTATTGGAATTATTGCAGTTGCTGATGAACTTAAACCAGAATCAAAAGCTGTCATAAATATACTAAACAAAATGAATTATAAAACAGCGATGATTACAGGTGATAATAAGCGTACTGCACAAGCAATTGCTGTTGAACTTGGTATGACTGATTATATTAGTGATGTTTTACCAGAAGGTAAAGTGGATGCGATTAGAAAGCTTCAAGAACAATATGGGATGGCTGCAATGGTTGGTGATGGTATCAATGATGCACCAGCTTTAAAACAAGCAAATGTTGGTATTGCACTTGGAACTGGAACAGATGTTGCCATTGAAGCTGCTGATATTACTCTTGTTAATGGTCAATTAGATACCATTTTAAAAGCACTTGAACTATCAAAAGGTATTTTTAGAAAAATTAGACAAAATTACTTTTGGGCTTGGTTTTATAATGCAATCATGATTCCATTTGCAATGTTTGGTTTATTGCACCCTATGATAGGTGCAGCTGCGATGTCTTTATCATCACTTAATGTCATCTATAATTCACTAAGACTCAAAAAGGTGAATTTAAATAAAATGTGGGAGGCATATCATGAAGCATGATCGTACAAAAGCAATTAATATATTAAAAACAGCTAAAGGACAAATAGAGGCATCTATTAGAATGGCTGAAGAAGGAAGATATTGTGTTGATGTTGCAAATCAAATTGAAGCAACCAATGCATTGTTAAAAAAAGCTAATTTACTCATTCTGCAGGATCACATTAACACGTGTGTTAGAGAATCTTTTGAAGATGGTACTAGTGATCAAAAAATCGAAGAAGTTATGAAATTACTAAGTAAATATATTCAATAAAAAAAGAGCAATCAACTAAGATTGCTCTTCTTTTATACTGTCATCATATAAATCGATTTCTTTAATCAGCTCATCATAAACTTCTGATTCTTTAATCTTTTTAATAATCTTACCTTTTCTAAATAAGATAGCTTCACCTTTGCCACCGGCAACACCTAAGTCAGCATGCTTAGCTTCACCGGGACCATTAACTGCACATCCCATAATCGCAACATTAATCGTTTTATTTACTTTAAGTAAATAAGATTCAACACGTTTAGCAATATCAATCATATCATATTGAATACGACCACATGTTGGACAACTGATAAGATTAGGAACTTTATCCTTTAATCCAAGATTTTTTAAAATCTCTTTTGCTGCTTGAATTTCAATTCTTGGATCATCAGTTAGTGAAACTCTAATGGTATTACCTATACCTTCATGGAGTAGGATACCAATGCCCATTGCGGACTTGATTGCACCACTAAATGCAGTTCCTGCTTCAGTCACACCTAAATGAAGAGGGTATGGAAAAGTTTTTGCTGCTAGTCTATAAGTTTCAATCATTAAATTCATATCAGTTGCTTTTAATGATATAGCGATATCATAAAAATCCATAGATTCTAATATTTCTACGTGTGATTTAGCTGTTTCAACCATAAGTTCGGGTGTAGGCATTGCTCTTCCAGGAAGAGAACCACTATTGACACCAATACGAATGGGAATATGTTTTTCTTTACAAGCAGCAACGACAGCTTCAACTTGTTCCCTTTTAGGCAAATTGCCTGGATTTAATCTAATCTTATCAACACCTTGTGCAATAGCTTCAAGCGCTAATTCATAATTAAAATGAATATCTGCAACTAAAGGAATAGAAATTTGTTTTTTGATTTCACCTAAAGATTTTGCGTCTTCCATATCTAAAACTGCGACTCTGACAATCTCGCACCCTGCATCTGTTAATGTTTTTATTTGCTTAACAGTTGCTTCTACATCTTTAGTATACGTATTTGTCATACTTTGAATGTATACTTTATTGTTTCCTCCAAATGGAAGATTACCCACCATAAATTGTTTTGTTGTTTGTCTTTGTAACATAATTTATCACCTATTCCCATTATAGACAATTTGTTTCTAAAAACATAGTTTTTTACATTATTTGACTTTTGAAAATAAAAATGCAAAAAATATTGAAAAAATAAATAAGTAATGATATAATACATGCGTATGTTTGGAGGGATATCATGAGAGATCTTGTCAAATTGGTTTGTACATCATGTGGCGAAGAAAATTATCATACAGACAAAAATAAAAAAACTAAACCAGAACGTTTAGAATTTAAAAAATATTGTCCACGTGAAAAAAAATATACAATCCACAGAGAAAAGAAATAAGCTATTCTAGGAATAGTTTTTTTTCTGTATAAAATATGTTAAAAACAATATTTGGAAATGAAGCATATGCGAACACTTATGTGATTTGCAGATTTGATAGTTGCATGATTGTTGATCCCTCACATGATCTTGCACAAATTATGGATGCCATTGGACCTCATAAAGTTCAAGGTATTTTGCTTACGCATGCACACAGTGATCATGTTGATTTAATCCAACATTTTGAAGTGCCTATTTATATCCATAAAGATGATGCTCATCTACTATTTGAAGATGGATACAATGGATACGCACCTAAAAAACATCCTTATTCAAGAAAAGAATTGAATTTGGTGTTAATTGATGATCAACAAAAAATCAAGTTTGCAGATCAATTTATCGAAGTCATTCATTCACCAGGACATACTAAAGGTAGTGTATGTTTTCTATACCTTAATCATTTATTTACGGGTGACACTTTGTTTAAAGAGTCTGTGGGTCGACACGACTTGTATTCTGGATCTTTACCACAGCTTAAGCAAAGTGTATTAAAAATCATGTCATTAAACAATGATATAAAAATATATCCTGGACATGATGAACTTACCACAATGAGGAATGAGAAAAAAAATAACCCATTTTATATGAAATGGGCTAAACAGTTTAAAAAATTATAGAGTTAATGATTTTTTAGATATAACTTGTATATTTTGGTCAAATGTATAAATCACTGGTAAACCTGTAGGGAGTTCTAAATCGAGGACTTCCTTTTTTGTTAATTGATCTAAAAACATCATCAAAGATCTTAGGCTGTTACCATGAGCAACGATTAATACGTTATTACCTTTTTTTAATTCAGGATAAATATCTGAATACCAATAAGGTAAAACACGATGTAGACAGGACTCTAAACTTTCACCAAGGGGTAAATGAGGTATACCTTTATATAAAGCATCAAATTTAGGATTTCTAGGATCATCTTCATCCAAAAGAGGAGGCAGTACATCAAAACTACGTCTCCATAAATGAACCTGTTGTTCACCAAACTTAAGTGCGGTCTCACTTTTATTAAGTCCTTGTAAAGCACCATAATGTCTTTCGTTTAAACGCCAACACTTTTTAACTTCAAGATGTTCTTTATGCATTTGTTTTAATATGTATGTCAATGTATCATTTGCTCGTTTTAAAACAGATGTAAAAGCAATATCGATATCAATACCAGTACGATATATCAATTGTCCCGCTTTTTTAGCTTCTTCGATACCTTGATCACTTAATTCGACATCTGTCCAACCTGTAAATCGGTTTTCAAGATTCCAAATACTTTGCCCATGTCTTACCATGATGAGTTGTGCCATTACATCACTTCCTTATATTCATATTATACCACTATATGAAATTGAAGAAGAATCGTGCTATGATAAACAAGTTTTACGTAAATTGTGTGAAGGTTGTAAAAAAATAGCACATTACTCTTGACAGTGCCAAATCAATGTTATACAATAATGTTGGCACAATGGTTAAAAGAGTGCTAAAAGAGGTGAATTGATGCTCACAAGTAGACAAAAACTCATTTTAAAAGCAATCATAGAAGCATATGTTAAAGATGCACAACCTGTCGGATCTAAATATTTAACGCAATTACCATATTTAAGTTTTTCGAGTGCAACCTTGAGATATGATATGGCAATATTAGAAGAATTGGGATATTTAGAAAAGACACATACATCTAGTGGACGTGTTCCATCTGAAAAAGGATATCGCTATTATGTAGAACATTTAGTGACACGAGATAGTGATGTTGCAGAACAGTTTCCACTTATTGATGAAATATTTTATAAAAATAAAATGGCACGAGAACAAGCCATTGAAGAAGCAATTTCACTCTTAAGCGATTTAACCAATTATACAGCAATGGCTGTAGGTCCTAGAGGATCAAAGAACAAAATCAAGCGCATTGATTTTATCCCAGTTGGTGAAAAAGATGCAGTAGCGTTAATTGTGACTGATCAGGGGCATGTGCAACATCAAAGTATTAGAATACCAGATAGTGCACATATAGAAGATGTCAAAGAAGTTATTAAATCGCTAGATGAATTATTAAGAGATCGAACAATTGAAGAAGCAAGTGCAATTCTAAAAAATTCATTTGCTAAAAAAGAAATTGATTCCTACATGGAATATCAAACACAAATTCTTAATTCATTTATTCATGCATTTGCTAAATTTGCAGAAGAAAACTTCTATTTATCAGGTGTAACAAATGTATTTGAACAACCTGAATTTCACAATGTAAAAAATATTAAAAGTTTTGTTGATATGCTTGATCGAAGAGAAATTCTTAAGTTAATTGGTAACGAAGACAGTTTATCTATAAGGTTTGGGTCGGATTTGACACTTATCCCTATGGAAAATTGTACTGTGATATCAGTCCCTTATCGAATTAGCGATCAAGAACATGGAACGATTGCAGTTGTAGGTCCTACGAGAATGGAATATAACAAAGTCATTCCACTTGTAGAATATATTGCAAGCAATCTTGGAAAACTTTACAAAAAATAAAAGGATGATATGATGAACGACGATGTAAAAAAAGAACAAGAGCTTCAAGAAGAAATCATAGTAGATGAAGTTCAAGATCTTGAAAAAGATCATAAGAAAGATAAAAAAGCAAACAAGTACAAAGAACAACTTGCTGAAAGAGACAAAGAAATTTTTAAACTAAAAGATCAATTGTTACGTAATCAAGCAGAACTTGAAAACTTTAAAAAACGAGTTCAAACTGAGCGTGTTAACGAAAGAAAATATGCTTCTAAAAATTTAATTCATGATTTATTAATTCCTCTTGACATGTTAAAAATGATTGTTAACACACCCACTGATGATGAAAAATTAAAAAATTATCTAATTGGTTTTAAAATGGTTAATGATCAAATATTCCAGGTATTAGAATCAGATGGATTAAAAGAAATAGAAGCTTTAAATAAACAATTTGATCCAAATTATCACCATGCTGTAGATAAAGTAAGTGATAAAGAAAAAACAAACGGCATCAATGTAGAAGTCGTACAAAAAGGTTATACATATAAAGAACAACTATTAAGACCTGCCATGGTCAAAGTAAACGAATGGAGTGATGAAAATGGCAAAGACAAGTAAAATTATCGGTATCGATTTAGGTACAACAAATTCATGTGTTTCAGTAATGGAAGGTGGCGAAGTAAAAGTCATCGCAAATGCTGAAGGTGGAAGAACAACACCATCAGTCGTCTCATTTAAAGGTGAAGACATTTCAGTTGGGGATGTTGCTAAAAGACAATCAATTACAAATCCTAACACAGTAAGTTCAATCAAACGTCATATGGGCGAAGAAAATTACAAAGTAGATATTAACGGTAAAAAATATACACCACAACAAATTTCAGCAATGATTCTTCAAAATTTGAAGAAAACTGCTGAAGATTATTTAGGTGCAACAGTAACAGAAGCTGTTATTACAGTACCTGCATATTTTAATGACCATCAAAGACAAGCAACAAAAGATGCTGGTAAAATTGCTGGATTAGATGTAAAACGTATTATTAATGAACCAACTGCTGCAGCTTTAGCATACGGTATTGATAAAACAGATCAAGAACAAACAGTATTAGTATTTGACCTTGGTGGAGGAACATTTGACGTATCTGTTCTTCACTTAGCTGATGGTACTTTTGAAGTTGTTTCTACTGCTGGTAACAACCATTTAGGTGGAGATGATTTTGACCAAGCTATTATTGATTATTTAGTTCAAGAATTCAAAAAAGAAAATGGTGTTGACTTATCTTTAGATAAGATGGCTGTACAAAGATTAAAAGATGCAGCTGAAAAAGCGAAGAAAGAATTAAGTGGTGTAACATCTTCACAAATCTCATTACCATTTATTACAATGGGTGTTGCTGGTCCTCTTCACTTAGAAATGACATTAACAAGAGCTAAATTTAATGAATTAACTGCATTTTTAGTAGACAAATGTCAACAACCAGTTAGACGTGCATTATCAGATGCTAAGATGACTGCAAAAGACATTCATCAAGTCTTACTTGTTGGTGGATCTACAAGAATCCCTGCAGTTCAAGAATTAGTTAAACGTGAATTAGGTAAAGAACCTAATAAGAGTGTTAACCCTGACGAAGTTGTTGCTATGGGTGCTGCAATTCAAGGTGGTGTCTTAGCAGGTGATGTTAAAGATGTCTTATTATTAGACGTTACACCTTTATCTTTAGGTATTGAAACACTTGGTG
Organism: Acholeplasmataceae bacterium; assembly: GCA_963667565.1. Taxonomy (GTDB): domain Bacteria; phylum Bacillota_I; class Bacilli_A; order Acholeplasmatales; family Acholeplasmataceae; genus WOFB19. Next base: position 461,153 of record OY763415.1, read on the forward strand.
GTGTATTTACTAAGTTAATTGAAAGAAATACAACCATTCCTACTTCAAAATCACAAGTATTCTCAACAGCTGCAGATAACCAACCTGCTGTAGACATTCATGTCTTACAAGGTGAAAGATCAATGGCTGCAGATAATAAAACATTAGGAAGATTCCAATTATCAGATATTCCTGCTGCTCCAAGAGGTATTCCTCAAATTGAAGTGTCATTTGATATTGATGCAAATGGTATCGTTTCAGTAAAAGCAAAAGATTTAGGAACAAATAAAGAACAAAAAATCACAATTTCTGGTACAGGTACATTATCAGATCAAGAAATTGACCGTATGGTTAAAGAAGCTGAAGAAATGGCTGAACAAGATAAACAAAGAAGAGAAGAAGCTGATTTAAGAAATGAATCTGCAAATCTTATTTTCCAAGCAAACAAAGCACTAGAAGATCTTAAAGAAGAAGTCGATGCAGCTACAAAAACTAAAGTTGAAGGCGAAATTAAAGATCTTGAAGAAGCATTAAAAGGATCTGACTTAGAAGATATTAAAGCTAAGAAAGAAGCGTTAGAAAAAGATGCTCAAGATATTGCAGTTAAAGCATATCAAAAAGCTCAAAATGCACAAGAACAAACACAAAATGACGCAAATGAAACACCAAAAGATGGTAAAACAACTGTAGATGCAGAGTTTGAAGAAAAATAATAAAATAAGGGGCTTTGCCCCTTATCAATTATGGAGTTGATAAAATGGCAGATAAAAGAGATTATTATGATGTGTTAGGGGTATCTAAAACAGCAACTGATGATGAGATAAAAAAAGCGTATCGTTCACTTGCTAAAAAATATCATCCTGATATATCAAAAGAAGATAAAGCAGAAGAAAAATTTAAAGAAGTTCAAGCTGCATACGATACATTAAGCGATCCTCAGAAGCGTGCTGCATATGATCAGTATGGTCATGAAGGCAATCCTTTTGGTGGACAAGGCTTCGGTGGAGGTTTCCAAGATTTTGGTGGTTTTGGCGATATTTTCTCTCAATTTTTTGGTGGAGGAAGACAGCGTCAACAAAACTATAATGGACCTCAACGTGGTGATGACATTGAAAAGACGATGACTATCGACTTTTTAGAAGCTGCTTTAGGAACTAAAAAAACTGTTGAAGTCAATGTGACTGAAACATGTCATTTCTGCCATGGTACTGGAGCGGAATCATCAAAAGATGTTGAAATTTGTAGTCGTTGTCATGGTGATGGTGTGATCAATGTTGAACAAAGAACCATGCTTGGGACAATGCGTACACAACAAGTTTGTCCTGTTTGTGGTGGTAAAGGTAAAACAGTTAAAAATGCATGTCATGTATGCCATGGATCAGGTCAAGAAAAGAAAAACAAATCTGTTGATGTTACAATCCCTGCAGGTGTAGATACTAATATGAGTTTAAAAGTTGCTGGTTATGGACATGGTGGTAAAAACGGTGGACAAACTGGAGATCTTTATTTAAACTTTAGAGTAAGACCTCATAAAGTGTTCCAAAGACAAGGCGATGATGTCATCTTACATGTACCTATTTCTGTAACACAAGCGGTTTTAGGAACTAAGATTGATATACCGACTATTTATGGTGATGTTTCACTCAAGATTCCTCAAGGTATCGAAAGTGGTACAGCGCTTAGAATGAAAGAAAAAGGTATTGCCAATATTAGATCTAAAAAACCTGGCGATCAACATGTGATTGTTGATATTGAAACACCTAAGAATTTATCAGCAAAAGAAAAAGGGTTATATGAAGAACTTGCTAAACTAGAAAATAGAGAATCTGGTTGGCAAAAGTTTAAAAACTTATTCAAATAATGAAGAAATCTCCATGTGTGAGATTTCTTTTTTTATATCTATTATGTAATCATTTAACTTTGTTAAGTATTAAAAACATGATATAATTTTTGATGAAAAGGAAGTGATTATAATGATTTTAATTAGACACCACAATGAAGGACAATTGAAACCATATTTTTATTTTGCTCTTGAAGAATATGTATTAAATGAATTACTTAAAGATGACGAGACTTATTTTTTTACTTGGGAAATTCATGGAGTCGTTATTGGAAAAAACCAAGTCATTGAAAATGAAGTTAATTTAGATTTCTTAAAAGAAAACAGTATTGATGTTTATAGAAGACCTACAGGTGGTGGGTGTGTTTATGCAGATCACAGAAACACCATGTTTTCAATCATCACTAAAAGAACAAATAGTCAGTTTAGTTTTAAAACATACTTATCTAAAATTATTGATGCAATGGCAGTTTTAGGAATTAAGCTTGAATTTTCTGGTAGAAATGATTTACTTTTAGATGGTAAAAAAATATCAGGAAATGCTTTTTTACAAAATAAGCATGGCATGTTAATGCATGGGACTTTTTTATATGATTGTGATTTAGAAACCATGGTTAGAGCAATTTCTCCAAGTGATGAAAAACTTGTCTCAAAAGGGATTGATAGTGTCAAATCAAGAGTGACAAATATTAAAGAATATTTAAATGGTATGACACAAGATGAATTGATTAAACATTTTGAAAATGTATTAACAACAACAACTTATGAACTATCTGAAGACGAAGTTAAAAAAATTGAAACTATGGCTTCAAAATATGCTACAAAACAATGGATTTATGGTAGTCAACCACATTATACAAAATTACTTAAAAAACGTATTGGTGGTGGCCTTTTTGAAATTAGCCTAGATTTAAAACATGGTGTCATAGAAGATATACATGTTCAAGGTGATTTTTTTGATATTCAATCATTAAAGCCATTTGAAGCGCTTTTTATTGGACAAACATATGATGTTAACACGATGACTGAATTACTTGATAAAAACGACATTTCTAGCTATATACTTGATGTTGATAGGGATGCTTTTAAAGATTTAATACTAAGTGGGACACTTTTATAAGTTATTTATACAAAAACCTGGATTTGTTTGACTAGAATTACTATAATTTGATAAAATGAAGTATGAAGTGAGAGGTGGAGAGTTATGGGTAAAAAAACTAAGGATGAATTAGAATTAGAGAATAAAGAAACACTCGCAGAAAATGGGCAAGCACTTCAAGAAGATACAACCTTAAAAACAAATCCTGAAGACATTCAAAAATCAAAGGATCAAAAGAAAAAAATGGCAGAAGAAAAAAAGGCTGCTAAAAAACAAGCTGCTATTGATAAAGAAGCTGAAGAGATTGCAAAAGAAAATGCAATTCTAGATGCTAAGAAAGCTAAAAAAGAAGCAAAAAAAGCAGAAAAATTAGCGAAGAAGCAAGCGAAAAAAGAAAAACACAAACGAGCAAAAAATGTATTATTAAACGACATTGAACGTAGCAAATGGGTTAAATCTTATTTTAAAAAAAATGAAGGTTTAGCTGATCCAAGAATGAAAGAATTAATGGATAAAGATTATGCTAAAATGTTTAAAAGAGCACATTTGATGCTTAATATTACGGAACAAGATTATGAAAAAGTATTTGTACTCCAAATGCCTGATTCATATTCAAATAAAACTAAAGTGAATTATCGATTAGATAAGATGGAACACGGTTCACAAACACTCATCTATGATCAAGCATTTTTAAATGTATTATTCTTTGGTGAAGATGTTTTATATAACTACTATGTTAATGTTGATTTTAATAACGGTTATATGACAAACGATCACAGTATTGCAGTAAGATATTTTGATATCGTTTCAATTGAAACAAAACTTACTTATGATCAAATGGAATCACCTAAATATTTACAATATCACGTGATTCTACACTTAACAAATCATCAACAAATTACATTAAATTTAAGAAATCAAAGATTATATGGTGCAAATGTGATTCCAAGTTTATTAACAACACAAGAACAACGAATCGTGAAACTTTTAAGAGACAAAATGCAAAAATAATTTAAGTGATTTTGAGTCTTCAATCTAAGATTCAAAATCACTTTTATTCATTGACTTTTATATAGATTTTATGTATAATACATTCGTTGAGGTGAATTTATGAAAATATTAGTTAATGATTTAAAAACTAACCCCTCAATGGATTTGGTTTGTGACTTTCAAAACGAAATCAAAAACATTGATGATATCATCAATATCAATCCTGCTTCAATTCACGTAGATGCTTATTTTAATGAAGATGAATTGATTTTATCAATGACAGGACAAATCAGTATGGTACTAGCGTGTGCAAAAACGTTAAAACCCATACCTTATCAAATAGATTTAAATGCTTCAATTGTATTTGGACAAGATGAGGATGCTGATTATGTGCTAACTGATAAGATTGATTTACATGCATTAATCTTTGGTGAAATGATTGCAGAAAAACCAATCGCGGTTTATCATCCAGATGCTTCAGATGTTTCTTTTGAAAAAGAGAAGAGTCCACATCCTGCATTTGCTGATTTAGATAAATTATTTAAGAAGTCGTAGGAGGTGAACAGATGGCTGTTCCATTTCGTAGAACGGGTAAGACTGCTAAGAGAAAAAGACGTACACATTATAAATTAACTGCTCCAGCATTAGTTGTTTGCCCACAAACTGGTGAATTCACACTTCCACATAGAGTGACACCAAACAGTGGTTATTACAAAGGACAAAAAGTATTAGCTACAAAGGAATCCAAAGAGGATTAAGAAAAGGTGCAATCGTGCACCTTTTTCTTTGGATAAAAATTGACAAATAATCATTTATTGTATATAGTTTATATGAAGGTATAAGGGTAAGTTTATGGAACATTTTTCAGTTTTAAAAAATGAAGCTATATCACATTTAAATATTAAGGAAGATGGCATTTATGTTGATGGCACTTTAGGTGGTGCTGGACATTCAAGTGAAATCTTAAAAAAACTTAAAACAGGTTTTTTATATGCATTTGATCAAGATGATTATGCGATAGAATTTGCAAAGAAACGATTGGGTGAAAATAATCGTTATGAAATTATAAAAAGCAATTTTATGTTTTTAAAAGAAAAACTAGCTGAGAAAAATATTCATCATATTGATGGATTATTACTTGATCTAGGTTTATCATCTTTTCAAATTGATGATGAAAAAAGAGGATTTACATATTTAAAAGATACCACCTTAGATATGCGTATGAATCAGAGTCAAACACTTACAGCTGAAGAAGTGTTAAACACATATTCAAAAGAGGCACTCGCAAAAATCTTTTTTCTTTATGGTGAAGAAAAAAACAGTTTTAAAATTGCTGATGAAATCATTAAAAACCGCCCACTAAAGACAACAATGGATTTGGTAAAGATCACAGATAGAGTCAATTATAAAGATAAAGGTCATAGTGCAAAACGTGTATTTCAAGCATTGCGTATTGAAGTCAATCATGAATTAGAAGCGCTTGAGACTGTCTTGGAAGATGTCGTTGATTTATTAAATCCTGAAGGACGCATTGTGATAATTACTTTTCACTCGCTAGAAGATCGTATCGTTAAACATTTCTTCAAGGAACAAAGTATCCAAGAGCAACCTAAAGGATTACCAATCATGATTGATGATCAATCAAAACTAAAGATCATAACAAAAAAACCAATCTATCCATCTGATGAAGAATTAGCACTTAACTCTAGAAGCAAGTCTGCAAAGTTAAGAGTTGCACAAAAAAAATAAAAAGGTGTTATCTAACACCTTTTTTTATCGTTTCTTTTTACTTGCAGAAATAATGATTCTTACATAATCTAAGTCTAAATCCTTAAATGCTGGATGATTTGCAATATAGTCAAATATTTCAGGACTTGACACTTCTGTGATTTCATTTGTTTCTCTATTCATCACATGAATATGACTATCGGCACTATGCTTGGGGTTATCTAGTGCTAAATCATAATACTTCACATTATCAATATAGATTTCTACAACCATCTTATTTTCCAATAAAAATTCAAGATTATTATAAATGGTTGATACATTATAAAATCCACGATTAGATAACGCTTTTTGAATTTCTTTAAAAGTTAAATGTTTATCTTCAAGAATTTCAATCATCGCTTGACGTGATTTAGTAAGTCTTAATTTTTGAGAACGAATTTTTTGATAGTAACGATCTTTTAAATCCATTTTGATTGCTCCTTTATAAAATAGATACTCACTCACTATTTTCATTTAAATTATATCAATATTTATAATTTATTTAAAGAGAAACGCTTAATTCTACAACTTTATGGGATAACAAAGTCGTTTTTATATTATTATGATATAATAATGATGGTGATTTTATGTATTATGTATATGGTGGTTCATTCAATCCACCAACCCTTGCACATTTAAAAATAATCGAGAAAATCAAAGAACTTCCATCATGTGAAAAAGTGATTATTTTACCTGTTGGTGATGACTATAAAAAACCATATCTTGTTAAATTTGAAGATCGAAAAAAGATGTTGGAACTTGCATTAAAAGACTTAGATGATGTTTTGATATCTACCTTGGAACAAGCATATCCATATCAAGGGACATTGCATAGCTTAAATGAACTTAAGAAGTTATATGAACCTATTTGTTTTGTGATTGGATCAGACCAATTAAGCACTTTGGATAAGTGGATTTCTTATGAAGATTTATTAAAATCATATACATTTGTTATTTTACAACGCGATCAAGATTTAACTTTTGAACAAGTTGAACAACAGTTTAAACATGTTAAGCATCAGTTTATTTGGGTACCTTTTGCACAAGATATTTCAGCAACAAAAGCTAGATTGGATGCAAAAAATAGAGCTCAATACTTAAATCTAGATGTTATTTCATATATTGACACTAAAGGACTATACAAGGAGTAGATGATATGTATCAACATGGATACTTAAAAGTTGCAGCCGCAACACCAAAAATTAGCGTAGGTGATATTTTTCATAATGAAAAAGAGATAATTGATTTATTAGATCACACACAAGCAAGTATTGTTGTTTTTCCAGAACTTACCATTACTGGATATTCGGCAAGTGATTTATTTTATCAGGAATCATTTTTGAAAGATGCACAATCAGCATTGTCACATATTCTAGAAAAAACGACATATCAAGGTGTCTATATTTTAGGTATGCCTTTAGATGTGATGGGTGTATTATATAATGTTGCTGCTGTATGTCAAAATAAAAAAATACTCGGTATTGTACCGAAACAATATATTCCTAATGGGCATGAATTTTATGAAAAAAGATGGTTTCATTCAGGATTAGATACAGAAATTAAAGAAATACAATTGCTCAATCAAAGAGTACCGTTTGGATATTTATTATTTGAACACAAAAAGCATGAATTAAGATTTGGTGTTGAAGTATGTCAAGATATTTGGGCAACCTACTCACCGAGTGATGAACTTAGTTTACACGGTGCTAGTTTAATCTTTAATTTGTCAGCTTCAAGTGAATATGTCGGTAAACAAGCAAGCAGAAGACATGTTGTACTTGATCATTCAAGAAAACAAATTGCCGCATATGTATATACGACAACAGGACATTTTGAATCTTCGTCTGAAGTTGTGTTCTCCAATCATAAACTCATTGCTTCACTTGGTGAAATGGTTGCTGAAAGTATGCCATTTGATATTGAAGAAACGATGTTGGTTGCTGATCTAGATATGACTGCTATCGCATATCAAAAACGTCAAGATAGTACATATAGAGATCAACACATGAAAATTTTTCACGAATTTCAAATCGTTGAATTTAACCTTATAGAGACAAATGCATTTAAATTTGAGAAACCTTTAAACCCATTACCTTTTATTAATTTAAATCATCAAGAAGAAGATTTGAAAGTTGCAAACCATTTACAAATCTATGGTTTAGTGAAAAAGTTAGAATCACTTCCTAAATCTGCAAATAAAATCATTGTAGGTATATCAGGAGGACTAGATTCTGCATTAGCACTTATTGTTTCACATCAAGCGATGAAGATATTAAATAGAGATCCTAAAGATATCATTGCTGTCACTATGCCTGCTCAAGCAACATCTAAAAATTCTAAATCATTTGCACTTGATCTCATGGAAAAACTTGGTGTAACATGCTTAGAAATACCAATTAAAGAAGAAGTTACCAACCATTTGAAAGCAATCAATCATGAAGCGTTAGATGTGACATATGAAAATGCACAAGCACGTATGAGAACATTAGTCCTGATGGATTTAGCGAATAAATATGGTGGTTTTGTACTCGGCACTGGTGATTTATCCGAGATTGCTTTAGGATGGATGACATATAATGGCGATCAAATGAGTATGTATGCAGTTAATGCTGGACTTCCAAAAACATGGGTTCAACACTTGATTAAATTCCATGCTGAACATGAATATGCTGATGTTAGAGATACGCTTTTGGGTATTTTAAATGCTCCAATTACACCAGAATTATTAGACAATCAAGAAACAGAATTATCCATAGGTAAGTATGAAATTAACGATTTTATTTTATATCATCATTTACAACAAGGTGCAGATGAGGATAAAATAAGATGGTTGCTACCTTATGCATTTGATTTAACAAATGACGAAGTATTAGTGTATGTTAAACGTTTTTATCAACGTTTTTATACACAACAATTTAAGAGACAAACATTACCAGAAGGACCAAAAATTTTAGGCGTTTCTTTATCACCTAGAGGTGAGTACAGAATGCCAAGCGATATACGGAAAGTGATTAAATGAAAAAGAAAGAAAAAGTTATTATTGGATTAAGTGGCGGTGTTGATTCAAGCGTTGCTGCTTATCTTTTAATTCAAGAAGGTTATGATGTAGAAGCTGTTTTTATGCGTAATTGGGATAGTGCAACCAATCTTGATTTTAAAGGTAATCCAACAGCATTTGATGAAGTGTGTGAACAAGAAAAAGATTATCAAGATGCTGTCAAAGTAGCAGAGAAATTAGGAATCAAATTACATAGAGTCGATTTCATTGAAGATTATTGGAATCGTGTTTTTACTTATTTTTTAGAAGAATATAAAAAAAATAGAACACCCAATCCAGATGTTTTATGTAATAACGAAATTAAATTTAAAGCATTTGTTGATTATGTCAAACGATTTGATGCTGACTATATTGCTATGGGACACTATGCACAAGTCGATTTATCAGGAAGTGAACCAAAACTCTTAAGAGCAAAAGATCAAAATAAAGATCAAACCTATTTTTTATCACAATTAAGATCAGATCAATTAAAAAATGTCATATTTCCGATTGGTCATTTAGATAAAAAAGAAGTCAGAGAAATTGCTAAAAGAGAAGGACTTGCCACAGCATTAAAGAAAGATTCTACAGGCATCTGTTTTATTGGGGAACGTCATTTCAATGAATTCTTAAGTAATTATTTACCTGCTCAACCAGGTGATATGAGAACTTTAGAAGGTGTTTATGTCAAAAAACACTCAGGATTGATGAACTACACGATAGGACAAAGAAAGGGTTTAGGTATTGGTGGCACTAAAGATACTACAGAACCATGGTTCGTTGTAGGAAAAGACTTAAAGACAAATACACTTTTTGTTGAACCAAATGGAAATCATCAAAATCTATATAGTGATCAAGCAATCATCACTGAAGTGACTTGGAGAGGACCTAAAATAGATGGTAAAATGACTGCTAAATTTAGATATCGTCAACCGGATCAAGATGTATTCGTTAAATGGTTAAATGAAGATACCATTGAAGTCTTATATCCACAAGGTATTAAAGCAGTAACACCAGGTCAAGTATGTGCATTTTATCAAAATGAAGTATGTTTAGGTGCAGGATTTATTGATCAAGTCTTTATGGATAAAAAATTAAGACAATATAGTTAAAAGGAACTATGTTCCTTTTTTTAATGTCTATTTAGTGCTATAATATGAGTATTATGAAATAAGGAGATAACCATGGATAAAGTCACAGGTAGTATTAAAAATTACGTATACCACAACGATGAAAACAGCTATTCAATTGCAAGACTTGTGACAAGTGATGAATCTATTGTAACAGTAGTAGGTTATTTTCCAAAAATGAGTGAAGATGTTGTCTATGAATTCATGGGTGAATGGGTTAACCATCAAACCTATGGACAACAGTTTAAAGCACAGTCATTTAAAAAAGCTGAAGCACAATCTATTTCAGGCGTAATCAGTTATTTATCAAGTTCTTACTTTACAGGTATAGGACCTAAAACTGCAGAAAAAATTGTTGAAATGCTTGGACAAAATGCGATTCAAGAAATTATTAATAACCCAGAAGTGTTAAAAGAAGTTGGTTTAAATGCTGTTAGAATTGCTAAATTAAAACAACAGCTCATTGAAAACCAAATTCATGAGCACATTTTAGTGACGCTTTATGGTTATAATATTTCAGGTAAAATCGCTATGAAATTACTCAATAAATATCAAATGCTCACAATTAAAAAAATCGAAGAAAATCCATATCAATTAATTGATGATATCGATGGTATAGGATTTATCAAAGCTGATGAAATTGCTTCTAAAGTTGGCATAGAAAAAGATGATATAAGACGCGTTAAAGCTGCAATCATCTATGCACTTGAAACCATTGGATATCAAAATGGTGATATTTATTTACTTAAAGAACAACTTTTTACATATACATCAGATACACTTCGAGTAGAAGTAGATATAACACCGGGTTTAGACGCTCTTGTTGAAGAAAACAAAATTATCATAGAAGATGATCGTTATTATTTACACGTTTCATATTTCACTGAAATAAGACTCGCAAATAAGATTAAGTCAATCAATCATGAAACTGATGAATCCTATGATACAGCATATATTGCGACGCTTATCGATATGATTGAAATACAAAAAAATATTCATTACACTGATATACAAAAAACGGCGATCCTAGAATCCATGACCCATAAATTTACAGTCATCACAGGGGGACCAGGTACTGGTAAAACAACGATTATTGATGGCCTACTAGATGTGTACAGAAATTATTATAAGTTAGATTTTGACGATGTTAATATTTACAGTCATCTTGCACTTTTAGCTCCTACGGGTAGAGCAGCAAAAAGAATGACCGAATTACTTGATATGAAAGCATCAACGATACACAGACATCTTGGATATAATTATGATGGTTTGTTTGCATATGATGAGTCATATCCATTACCTCAAAAATTAATCATTGTTGATGAATCTTCGATGCTTGATATCTTTTTGGCATATAAACTTTTACAGGCCGTCAAAGATGATGCAAAAGTCATTTTTGTAGGCGATGTTGACCAATTACCATCTGTGGGTCCTGGGCAGGTTTTATCTGATATGATTACATCTAACCAAATTAAAACAGTCAGACTCGATGAAATACACCGACAAGCAAAAGATTCTAATATTGTAGAACTTGCATTTAAAGTCAATCATCAAATTGTTGATATGGATGATTTAAAGAGTTTTAATGATCTTTATTTGTACAAAGCACACCCTAATCAAATTCATCACGTCTTGATAAATCAAATTCAAGGCGCGCTTGATAAAGGTTATAATATGGTTGATGACATTCAAATACTTGCACCGATGTATAAAGGAGAATTAGGTATTGATCGTTTAAATGAAGTGCTTCAAGAAGCGTTTAATCCAAATAAAGATATCGCCGTCAAATATGGCGAGAAAACATATTATATTGGTGATAAAGTCATACAACTTGTCAATGATCCAGAACGTTTGATTATGAATGGAGATATTGGACGAATAGAAGATATATTTTTAAATGCATCAAATGAGCAAATCATCAAGGTTAGATTTGATGACAATATGGTTTTATATGACAAAAGTGACTTAGATGAGCTTAATTTAGCATATGCGATGAGTATTCATAAAGCACAAGGTAGTGAATATAAGATTGTTATGATGCCGATGGTTAAACATTACATGCATATGCTTAAAAAAGAATTGATTTATACAGCAATTACAAGAGCAAAACAATATTTAATTATTTTAGGTGATATGCCACTTTTGGTTTATGCGTCAACCCATTTGGTAAATAAAAGACAAACGACTTTAGCATTGCGCTTATCACAAGAATTTGGTATGATAGATAGAGAAGATGAATTAGATGATTTATCACCTTATGATTTTATGTAGATGGAGGGACACTATATGAGTCAAATTTTAAGTGCATTTTTTGATTTTTTGAATCAAGATATGCCTGAACCAATTGCATTTTCAAACTTAAGTGAAAGCTGGTTTTATTATCTTTCATTAGTATTGGTCATTGTAGGTTCAATATTTTTAGCATTAAAATTTAAAAAACAAGATCAAAAAGGTATACAAAGAACCATTTTGATTATTTCGATATTGCTGATTGCATTTGAAGTTTATAAGCAAGTTATTTTTGCATACTCTAATAACTGGCATATCAGATGGTATGCATTTCCATTCCAATTTTGTTCAACAGCGATGTATGCTACACTTTTTGTTGGATTAACAAAAAGCGAGAAACTATATGATATAGGAATTAGTTTTCTAGCAACATTTAGTTTATTTGCTGGCGCAGCAGTGATGTTTTATCCAGGTGATGTATTTGTAACAACCATTGGTATTAATATTCAAACGATGTTTTATCATGGTAGTATGGTTGCTATGGGTATTGGTCTTATCTTTTCAGGAAAAGTTAAAGCATCTACAGATACTTTATTTAAAGGTCTGATGCCAATGACAGTATTTTGGATGATTGCTATTTTATTAAATGGTGTTGTCAATCAATTTTTTCCAAATATTGGTACATTCAATATGTTCTTAATTAATCCAAGATATAATTCTTCAATTCCTATCTTGAATATGATTCAGCCTTATGTTGCAGCACCAATATTCCAATTAGCTTACTTATTAGGTATTACGTTTGCATCATTTGTTACATTTAATTTATTCCAAGGTATGAAATCCTTTAGTAAGATATTTGTGCACAATCCAGCACTCGCAAGCAAAAAAATATAATAAAAAGGTAGACATTGTCTACCTTATTTTTTTAATCCTCATCTTTACTTGGACAATTAACAGTTGTTCCGCTTGGAACAAATGATTCTTTAAATTGTGCATATCTTAAGATACGACAGTTTTTACCAATTCTAATAGAATTTGGAACCACTGCACCTTTTTCAATCACAGTAATCCCTGATTTCAATAAATCAGGTTTTTCTTTATTTGGTGTTAAATCAGTACCATAACCAACCACTGAATTTCTTCCAATAACTACTTTTTTATCGATAATCGATTGATAGACTTCAACATTTTCACTAATGATAACATTATTTAAAATGACACTGTCTTTAATTGTTGAGTTTTTACCAACTCTAACACCTGGACTTAAAACGGAATTGATGACATTGCCTTCAATAACACATCCATTTGATACAAGTGAATTTGAAATCTTTGCTTCTGATCCAATTTTAACAGGAGGCAAATCTTCACTCTTTGTAAATACTTTCCATGTTGGATCATATAAATCAAGTGGTGTATAATCTTTTGTCATTTCTAGGTTGGTTTCTAAATAAGCATCGTATGTACCTACATCCATCCAATAATGATCAAATGTGTAAGACATGACTTTAGCATCAGTTTTTTCAATTAAATGAGGAATGATGTGCTTACCAAAATCCAAATCATCTTGTTTAATACTTAAAAGAAGTTCTTCAAGAAGTGAGAAATTAAATAAATAGATACCCATAGAGGCTAAATTGGATTCAGTTTTCTTAGGTTTTTCTTCAAATGAGATAATCTCTTTATCATCATTGACAGTCATAATACCGAAACGATGAGTTTCAGATGGATCCACAGGATGTGTAGCAATCGTTAAGAGTGCATTACTTTCTTTATGCATCTTAATCATCGGACGATAATCCATTTTATAAATGTGATCACCTGATAAAATAAGCACATATTGAGGATTTTTACGGCGTAAAAATTCCAAATTTTTCTTAACAGCATCTGCAGTTCCTAAATACCAATAATTATGTGGTTGAAGAAGTGTTACACCAGAATCCCTTCTATCGAAATCCCAAGGTTTTCCACTACCAATATGCTCATTTAAAGAAAGTGGTAAATATTGAGTTAAAATGCCGATATCATAAATGTGTGATTGTGTACAATTTGATAATGTAAAATCGATGATTCTAAATTTCCCTGCAAAAGGCATTGCAGGTTTACTGCGTCTTCTTGATAATAAATCAAGTCTTGAGCCTTTTCCACCAGCTAAGATTAATGCTAAAACTTCCATGTTTATGCCTCCAAAATTTTATTATATAAAGCTTCATATGAACGAGCAACTTGGCTCAATCCATTATCTTGTTTCATCGCTTGTCTCACGAGTTTATTAAACACAAGTTTGTGATTGATGTATAAATCGATGGCTGCATAAATCTGTTCTTTAAACTCATATAATGAGTAATTTGCAAAACTAAATCCTGTACCGGATTCATTAAATTTATTATAAGGGATGACTGTATCCTTTAATCCCCCTGTTTCTGTAACGATGGGTAGTGAACCATATTTCATTGCTATCATTTGTCCTAAACCACAAGGTTCAAATTGACTTGGCATCATAAATAAATCGGAGCCTGCATAGAGCTGATGAGCAACCTGTTCGTTAAATCCAATATAGTTTGCGACTCTATGAGGATATTTAGATGTCAAATATCTGATGTGATTTTCATAAGCTTCATTGCCTGAACCTAAGATAATGAAGTTTGCATCTGAGAATATAACTGCATCCTCAATGGCTTGTAAAATCAGATCAATCCCTTTTTGTTCTGCCAGTCTTCCTACATATGCTATCAGAGGAACATCAACATCAGGTTTTAATTGATATTGATGAAGGATTTCTTTTTTAATCATTTTCTTTTTTGCTATTGCATTTTTAATATGATAGTTTTGACTGATTAAAGGGTCTATTTCTGGATTAAACACTTCTTCATCAATCCCGTTTAAAATACCATATAAATCGTTTTGTCTTTGGTATAGTGATCCATCTAAGGAAAAACCAAAAGCTTGTGTAAGTATTTCATTTCTATAAGTAGGACTCACTGTATTAATTTTAGTAGCTCTTTCAATTCCAGCTTTTAAAAAATTAATAGATTCAAAATGAATATAAGTATAATCAAATTGATCAGAGAAGTAGTGATAAAAAGATTTGTCAAAAGATCCTTGATATTGTAAATTGTGAATGGTTAGTAATGTGTGTATTTTGTAATATGATTCATTTTTTTGACGATATTTTTGATCTAATAAATAAGGGATCATACCTGTTTGCCAATCATTTAAATGAATGATAGATGGATAATCATTGATAAGTTCAAACAACTCTAAAACAGCATAATCAAATGCAGTAAATCGGTCAATATCATCATCATATCCATACAAGCCATCACGTTCAAACAAATGCATATTTTCTACAAATATATAATCGATGTTTTCATATGTCATTAAATAATAGTTAAAAACCCATTCATGATAAGAGACATAAACGGTCTTGGTACCTAAATATTTTAATTGATCAGCATATTTTTTCATGTGGCGATAATATGGCGTAATCACTTTTGTTTCAATGTTCATTTGATTTAGTGATTTTGGTAAAAAATAAGCCATATCAGCAAGACCACCAGTTTTACTAAATGGATATGCTTCCGAACTTACAAAGCAGATTTTCATAATTTTAACCTCTTTGCATAACTTGTATACTTCTATTATACTTATATATATTTTAATATTCAATGACAAACAAATAATTCACATGAATCAACATTTAATTATGTTATACTAATCAAGTGGAGGTATCAATATGACAAAAGAAATTTCATGTGGCATAGTGCTTTATAAGTATGCACAAAATCAAAGATACTTTTTAATGATAAAACAAAAGAACAGTGGCCATTTTGGTTTTCCCAAAGGACATTTGGAATCTGGTGAAAGCAAAAAACAAGCTGCCATAAGAGAAGTTAAAGAAGAAACAAATCTTGATGCATTTATCATCGGAAATTATTATTTTAAAACAACCTATTCTCCAGAGGAGAATGTCGTTAAAGATGTTTATTACTACTTAGGTAAAGTTTATGATGGAAAACTTTTTAAACAAGAAAAAGAGATTGATGAAATCTTTTGGATTTTAGAAAAAGATGTTTTAAATAAAATCACTTATGAAAGTGATAAACACGTTTTTAGAAATCTATTATCTAAAATTAATCGAATTGAAAAAGGTATAAGTTTAGAATTAATGTCATATATTGAAGAACATATCATCCCAAGATATAAACAATTTGATAAAGCGCATCATGTTGATCATGTTTTCGATGTGATTTTTGATAGTATCAAATTATCTAAAACATTTGATGTCAATAAAAATTACATTTATACGATTGCAGCATTTCACGATCTTGGTCTAAAGTTTGGCAGAGAAACACATCACATCACTGGTGGAGAGATACTTAAAGAAGATTTATTTATACAGTCATTTTTTAAACCAGAAGAGATTTTATTAATGGTAGATGCAATCTATGATCATAGAGCATCTCATGGTGTAATGCCAAGAACAATATACGGGAAGATTATTGCTGAAGCAGACAGACAAATGAATGCACAAAACATCATTTTAAGAACTGCACTATACGAAACATCAAAGCATCCAGATGTGAGTATCGATCAACAAGTTGATCATTGCTATCTTCACATGTTAGAAAAATATAGTGATCATGGCTATTTAAAATTGTGTTTAGACATCGGAAAAAATGTCAAGGAATTAGAAAAATTAAGAAAAATGATTAGAAATGAAACATATATTAGATTGAAATTCAAAGAAATCATCATGAAACGAAATAAATAATAAATTTGTATGTTAAAATATAAACAATAGTGGATTTTTAGGAGAAAAAATCAAAATGAAAATCGGAACAGTTAAAGAGATTAAGAAGTATGAGTTTCGAGTTGGGCTAACTCCGAGCAGTTGTGCTCAATATATCAAACATGGACATGAAGTCTTTGTTGAAAAAAATGCAGGTTTAGAAGCAGGATTTGAAGATTTAGCATATGAAAATGTTGGTGCTAAAATAATGGAAACAGCACAAGAAGTCTGGGAAAATGTAGACATGCTTGTTAAAGTTAAAGAACCTTTAGAAGCTGAATATCCATTTTTAAGAGAAAATCTTATATTGTATACATATCTTCACTTAGCTGCAAACTTAGAATTAACAGAAGCTTTATTAAAAGCAAAAACTGCAGGTGTTGCATATGAAACGATTGAAGAAGATCATATGTTACCTTGCTTAAAACCAATGAGTGAAATTGCAGGTAGACTTAGTGCAATAGAGGGTGCTAAGTGCTTGGAAAAACAACAAGGTGGCAGTGGCGTATTATTATCTGGTGTACCTGGAGTTAAAAAAGCAAATGCAGTCATTATTGGTGCAGGTGTTGTTGGTGAAAATGCACTTAAGATGTTAGTAGGTTTAGGGGCAAATGTAACCATATTAGATATCAATTTAAAAAAATTAACATACTTAGATGATATTTATGGTCAACAAATTCAAACGTTATACAGTAATGAGGCACATATTAAAGAATCACTTGAACAAGCAGATTTAGTGATTGGTGCAGTTTTACTTCCAGGAAGTAAAGCACCAAAACTTATTAAGAGATCATATTATGAATTTATGAAAAAAGGTAGTGTGATTGTCGATGTTGCTATTGATCAAGGTGGTTCAACAGAAGTATCACATGCAACATACCATGACGATCCTACTTATGTAGTTGATGGTATATTACATTATACGGTTGCAAATATGCCAGGTTCTGTTCCAAGAACAGCAACTGAAGCATTGAATCATGCAACACTCAAATATGGACTATTAATTGCAGATCAAGGATTAGATCAAGCATTAAGTATTTCTAAACCTATTCAATTAGGTTTAAATACATTACATGGAAAATTATATTGTCAAGGTGTTGCAGACGCATTTGATTTAGAACTAGCAAAATTATAGGGGGATAATTTTTTTTATCCCTTTTATTTATCATAGAATTAGGTGATTAGATGAATGTTATTACAGAAATAGCACGCTTTGGATTAAAAATCATGTTTCATCGTCGATTTAAATTTAAATTTACGTATGAAGATTTTGATCCCAAAAGAAAAGAACCATACATTTTAATATTTACACATACACAGTTAAATGATCCGCTTTTTGTTGGTATGTATTTAAAATATTATCCATACCCTGTAGCAAGCAATACGTTATACACCAATAAAATCATGAGACTTGCACTCACAAAATTGGTGAAATCAATTCCTAAGCGAAAAGGACAAGCAGATTCAAGAACTATTAGAATGATCATTGACGCTTTTAATAAAGACCATAGAGGCATTATGATAGCACCTGAAGGTAATTCATCCTTTTATGGTGAACAAACACCTACTGATTATTTAACAACTGCAAAACTTGTTAAAAAATTAGATAAGGATTTGGTAGTTGCTCAAATCAATGGTGGATTTTTCGCGGATCCTAGATGGGGTAAATATCGTAAGCGTGCAATCATTGAAATCAATTATAAGCCATTAATCAAACAAGGTGAATTCAAAGATTTATCACTTGAAAAAGTTATCGATATTTTGGATCAAGCGATAAAGTTCAATGATTACGAGTGGATTAAAAACCGTGATTATACTTATAAATCTAAAACAATGGCTGAAGGTATTGAACATATTATATATGCATGTCCTGTATGTGGTAAACTTCAAACAATTTCAACATCTGGTAATAATATTTTTTGTAGCCACTGTGGAAAAATATCTGAAGTGGATGAAAAGCAATTTTTATCTGGTCAATATAAGACTTTAATAGATTGGAATACATATCAAAAACAAGTTATAAAAAAACATATCAATGATAAGTTTGAAACAACTGGTCAACTCTATGAACTTGATTTAATCCATGAGGATCGTTTGTTTAAAGGTGATTACAACATCAGTCTAAACAAAAATGAATTTAAACTAATAAACGAAGCACATGAATTTAAATTTGACATAGAACTTATGAATGGTATGACCATAACTCAAAAAAACAAACTATCATTTGACTATGAAGCATATACATATCTAATTAAAATGAATCACTCAATGTTGTTTCATGATTTAATCAAACTTAAAAGAGGAGAAAAACTATGACAGAATGGGGAATTATTTTATATTTCTTATTATTAGGCGTTTTAATGTTTATTGCCAAAGTTTTGAAAACTTGGTTACCTGGATTAAATAAAGTTGTTATTCCAACTGCATTATTAGCTGGGATTATTGGTTTAGTCGTATCACTTGTATTTGCACCAATCATTATTGGTGAAGAAACTTTTTATGATACAGATTTATTAGGAAACATCGTGTATCATGCACTAGCTATTGGATTTTTAGCTTTATCATTAAAAAGAACACCTGTTGGTCAAAAAGAATCTAAGAAAAAGATTTGGTCAACTGGTATGATTATTACATCCACCTATGCTTTGCAAGCAGCTATTGGTATTTTATTGGTATTTTTATTCTTTAATGAAAAATTCATAGGATCAGGAATGCTTGTAGCATTGGGTTTTGGACAAGGACCTGGACTCGCATTATCTATTGGTAATATGTGGTCTGACCTACTTGGTGGTAATGGAGGAACTTTAGGTGTTTCTTATGCATTCTTAGGATTTGTTTTTGGTGGAACTATTGGTGTTGTCATCATCAATATATTTGCAAGAAGAAAAGGTATTTCTAAACCAGAATCATATCAAGAAGATAGTAGTATTAAAGAGACTATTGAGATTGAAACAGTTAAAGAAATAAGTATACTTGATGGTTTAACGACCCAAGCAATTATTATTGCAGTCATTTATGGTGCAGTTTATTTAACACTTCTTGGATTATATTATTTACTTGGACTTCTTGGAAATGCAGGTATGAGTATCTTTGGTTTAATTAGAGGATTTAATTTCATTATTGCTATTTTATATGCTTTATTATATAAACAAGGATTAAAGGCACTTGAGAAAAAAGGTAAAAATGTTCGATTTATGACAAATAACTATGTCTTATCAAACATTACTTCATTTGCATTTAATATTATGATTGCAGGATCTGTATTAACAATTACACTTGATTTCTTATCAGCATATGGTGTTCAACTTATCGTAACAGCAGTTGTTGCAGGAACAGCAACATTATTCTATTTAAGATATATGACTAAAAAGGTTTATACACAGTTCCAAGATGAATATTTTATTGGACTATTTGGAATGTTAACAGGTGTTGCATCAACTGGATTAGCATTACTTAAAGGTATCGATCCAAAACTTGAAACGCCAGTATCAGAAGAAATGGTTTTAGGTTCTGGTACTGCAATTAGTATGGCACTACCATTGTTTGTATTACTATTTATACCAACATTTACAGCAAACCTAGGCAATGCCGCACTATGGAATATCGTGACTTTCGTTGGAATTGTCTTATACATCTTAGTGATGGTGACCATTTTAATGATTCGTGGTAAACGCACAAAAGCATAAAAATAAAGGTACACAAGATAAATTGTGTACCTTTTTTATTGCTTTGGATAAATACCTAAAATTTTAATCGTATATGCATCTTTAGTCGTTTGAATTAAACTGTCTATTTCATCATATACATGATTATTGGCATCAAACTCAATGAAGAAGAAGTATTTTCCCATCATATTTTTCTGAGGTCTTGACATAATTGATGTTAAATTGATATGTGCCTTTTTAAACACGGAAAGTATATCATATAATAAACCAGGACGATCAATGGTTGGAATAACAACTAAAGATACTTTAAGTGATTTATTTTGATAAATGGATTGTTGTTTAGAGATGACCATAAATCGTGTATAATTTTGTTTGGAATCTGTCACATTAAGATGATGATCTAAACTTGAGACAAGATGCGTTGGAACAATAGCTGCATCTTCTAAACTTCCTTCATGGTATAACTTATAAGATTGTGTATTGCTATGTGTTAACGTAAGATTGATTTGATTGAGTGTTTCTATATATTGTTGACATTGTCCCTTTGCAGCAAATTGGACATAAATATTTTTAATATCACTTGGTTGTTTTTTATACACTAAAGCAAATTGAACATAAACGAAAAGTTCTTGTTCTATATAGACTTCATTAGAAATCAAAAAATCAATCATTTGTTGAACATATCCCTCTAAAGTATTTTCAAGTGGGACAATGATTTTATCTAGTGTCTGTAATGATTTTGTTGTTTCTTCTAAAGTCTGAAAATAGATAGCTTTTGCTTGTGGATTTTCTTTTTTATATTGTAAAAATGCGACTTCACTAAATGTCCCTTTTGGGCCTAGTATACCAATGTTCATATCATCATTCCATTTCTTATATGTATTGTAACATATAATTTGGGAATTGAACACATGACAATAGCTAATCAAGATGTTATAATAGAAGTATAAAATACTATGAATAATTAAATCAGTGAAGGAGCTATTTTAATGAATATTTTATTTTGGTTAACACCTAAAGAAAAAGTAGCCTTTATTCATCATGATTCAACGCTTAGACAAGCACTTGAAAAGATGGAATTGTATCGATATTCCACAATCCCTATTCTTGATAAAGAAGGGCATTATTACGGTACAATTAGCGAAGGGGATTTATTGTGGTATATAAAAGAACATCATGTTGATTTTAAAAAAAGTGAAAAAATTAAAATCGAATCTATACCTAGAAACAAAGATAATAGAAAAATAACGATTCAGACACAGATGGAAGATATATTACATGTTGCTGCACAACAAAATTTCATTCCAGTTGTTGATGATTATGATTTTTTTATAGGTATCATTACAAGAAAGTCAATTTTTGAATATATGATGAAAAAGAAGAAGTGAAATGACTTTTTCTTTTAATTTATAACAACTTTATTGTAAAATAAACATATAGAACAGTCATGCATGATCTAACAACCATAAAAGGAGTTGATTCAATGATTCATATCTTTAAAAGAGGAACAAGTGAAATCACATTATGTTTATTACATAGTGAAGGTCATGATGAAAACGAACTCATGCATGTTGCTAAAGTGATTGATCCTCATGCAAATATTTTAGCCATCAGAGGTAATGTGATTGAAAATGGAGTCTATCGTTTTTGTAAAAGAAAAACGATGGGTGTTTATGATGAAAAGAGTTTGATTGAAGAAACACATCGGTTAAAATCATTTATCAATGAGTCAGCAAGATCGTTTGGATTTGATATCAATAAAGTTGTTGTCATCGGAAATGGATGTGGTGCTAATATTGCTATAAATATGCTCTTGCACTACGACAAAGCTTTTCATAAAGCGATTTTATTTCATCCTATGATTCCTAAACGTATCACAAACTTACCTAATTTAAATCAATGTAAAATATTTATTGGTGCGGGTGAAAATGATTATTTAACACCACAACATGAAGTCGTTGAGCTTACACAAATACTTCAAAGTGCAAATGCCATTGTTGATGTTTACTTTACTAAATATGGACATCAGTTATCTAAAGATGAAATAGAGGCTGCTAGAATTTGGTGCAAGGAAAAAGTGATTTATGATGTTTGATATCACAGAAAAAGACATTCATCAAGCAAAAGAAACGCTTCTCATATCCAAAGACCCTTTAGTATTTAAAGTGTTTCCGAAAAAAGAGAAGCGTAAATATATACTTATTTGTATGCTTGTTCATTTGTTTAATGAACAACATTCATATAGTGAATTTGAAATCAATGATCTATTAAAACCAGTGTATGAAGATTTTGCAACATTAAGAAGATATTTAATTGATTATCATCTATTAAGACGTACACCTGATGGAAGGGTTTATCAATTAAATGTTCATAAAAAGGATTATGAATCCTATTTATAGACAAGCTTCGATGATTGTTTCTAAGGCTTTAACTGATTGTTTTAGTGGTAAATGAGGTGTGGTTTCATCTTTAATTTGAGACTCGACATAAGGAAAATGGATAAAGCCAGCAACAATGTTGCTTGCTTTTTTTTCTTGAAGATAATGAAGCACTAAATACATCACATGATTACACACAAAAGTACCAGCAGAATTAGAAATAATAGAAGGTATGTTTATAGAATCTAATGCGGCTTTGATCTTCTTGATAGGTAATGTTGAAAAATAAGCATTTTCACCTTTATCTTTAATGGGTAAATCAATGGGTTGATTTCCTAAATTATCTTTGATTCTAGCGTCATCAATATTGATAGCCACACGTTCGATCCTAATCTCTTTTGTTAATCCTGCTTCACCTAATAAAATGATAATATCTGGAGATAAAATATCGATTTTTGCAGAGATAATATCTTCAACTGTTTGAAAAATAGTCGGAAGAATAAGTGTATGTATTTGATATGTTTTTGACAATATTTCTAAGTGTTTTAACACTTCAAGAGATGCGTTTTTTTGTTGACCACCAAACGGATCAAACGCAGTAATGAGTATTTTTTTCATCATAAAACTCCTTTTAAATATCATATCATATTTATTTGATAATAAAGAGAAATAATGTGATTTTAAAATGATAACGTTAACAAATATATATATTTGTTGACAAGGTTTCTAAAATAGCGTATATTTATCTCGGAGGTAATGAACATGAACAAAAAAATAGTCATTATAGGTGGGGTTGCTGGTGGTGCTACAACAGCTGCTCGTTTACGCCGACTCGATGAATTTGCAGATATCATTTTATTTGAACGCGGGGAATATATTTCATTTGCAAATTGTGGTTTACCATATCATGTTGGTGGAGTGATTCCATCAAGAGATGCATTAGTCGTCCAAACACCTGAAGATATGCACCAAAAATTTAATATTGATGTCCGTATTTTTTCTGAAGTTATCGACATGGATGTTAAAGCAAAAACAGTCACAGTAAAAAATGTAAAAACTGGTGAAGAATATGTTGAATCATATGATAAAGCAGTTATTTCAACAGGTGCGCAACCTATTATGCCACCTATCCCAGGAATTAAAGAAGCTAAAAATTTATTTAAATTAAGAAACATTCCAGATATGGATGAAATCATTTCATTTATTGAAACTGAAAAACCTAAGAAAGCTGTCGTTATCGGTGGTGGTTTTATTGGTGTTGAAATGATGGAAAACTTAGCACATCGTGGATTACAAGTGACATTAGTAGAAATGGCACCACAAGTGATGAATATGTTTGACTATGAAATGGCTCAAATTATTCATGAACATATGGTTGATAACAATGTTGGTCTTATTTTAAATGATGGCGTTAAATCATTTGAACTTGAAGGTAAGGAAATTATATTACAATCAGGAACTAAATTGTTAACAGATTTAATTATTTTTGCAATTGGTGTTAGACCAGATAATGAGATTGCTAAAAAAGCAAATCTTGAATTAACACAACGTGGTTCAGTGAAAGTTAATGAATACTTACAAACTTCAAATAAAGATGTTTATGCGATTGGTGATGTCATTGATGTTAAAAATTTAGCGACAAATGAAGTGATGAATGCTGCACTTGCGGGTCCTGCAAATAAACAAGGACGCTTTGTAGCAAATCATATTTGTGGTATTGAAGATAAATATCAAGGTACACTTGCAACTTCTGCAGCTAAGATTTTTGATTTAACAGTTGGTTCAGTTGGAGCAAATGAAAAATCACTTAAAGCATTAAAATTACCATTTAAGAGTATTCATATTCATCCAATGAGTCACGCAAGTTATTACCCAGGTGCTCAAACAATTAATATGAAGGTTTTATACAATCCTGAAACATTAGAAATTTATGGTGCTCAAGCGATTGGTGGTGAAGGTGTTGATAAACGTATCGACGTTATGGCTACAGCAATTTATGCTAAAATGTCAGTCATCGATCTTAAACACTTAGATTTAGCATACGCACCTCCATTCTCATCAGCTAAAGACCCAGTTAATATGATTGGTTTCGTTGCTGAAAATATTAAAAATGGTTTAGTATCAACTGTTTCATGGCAAGATATGCAAGAACTAGCAGCTAAAGGTAGTTTTATTTTAGATGCTAGAGAAAGAGCTGAATATATTCTTGATTATTTACCAGGATCAGTCAATATTCCTTTATCAGAAATTAGAAATCGTTTAGATGAAATTCCTAAAGATAGAGAAATCTATGTATACTGTGCTGTTGGTGTTAGAGGATATGCTGCAACTCGTGTCTTATTACAAAATGGATTTAATGCTAAAAACTTAGATGGTGGATTTAAATCATATAGTTGTGTATTTGATCATGATGGTCATGAAGTGTGTTTCACACTTGTTGATGACTTTGGAGTTCCAGTTGTTGATATTCCTAAACTTGAAGAAGCAGTACCAGTTGTCAGTGATGCAAGCATCTCATTAACTGTTGATGCATGTGGATTACAATGTCCAGGTCCAATCGTTCAAGTTTATAAAAATATGGAAACACTTAAAGATGGTGATGTGTTAGAAGTTAAAGCAACTGATCCAGGATTTAAGAAAGATATTAAAACTTGGGCTGATCGTACAGGTAATAGTTTATTAAATCTTAACCAAGAAGGTAAAGTTATTACTGCTCAAATCCAAAAAGGTGTTAATAAGAATATGCCTAAAGCTGCTGAAAAGCAACAACAAGGATTTGAAGTTCAAGAGTCTAAGAATGGTACAACTATTGTCGTATTCTCACAAGATTTAGATAAAGCAATCGCTGCATTCATCATTGCAAGTGGTGCTAAATCAATGGGCAAAGACGTTTCATTATTCTTTACATTCTGGGGTTTAAACATTTTAAGAAAACCTAAGAAAGTAAGAGTTAAGAAAACACTTATTGAAAAAATGTTTGGTAAGATGATGCCTAGAGGTGTTAAGAAATTACCTATTTCTAATATGAACATGTTAGGTATGGGTCCTAAGATGATTAAAATGATCATGAAGAAGAAAAATGTTGATTCACTCCAAGTCCTTATGCAAAATGCTATGGAAATGGGTGTTAAGATTACAGCTTGTGCAATGTCTATGGATATCATGGGTATTAAACAAGAAGAACTTATTGATGGTATTGAAGTTGCAGGTGTTGCTACTTACTTAGGTGACACACAAGATGCAAATCATAATTTATTCATCTAAAATAAACTTTTAAAAAGATGTCAAATGGCATCTTTTTTTGTTTTTTCAGCATAACCTTTTAAAAAAACTTGATTTATGTTATAAATAGATTAGGTCAAAAAGGTAAGTGAATATATGAAAATTGAAAAATTAGACTATAGTGATTATCAAGGATATAAAATTAATGTAGATTATATCACTAGAGCATATCAAGACATTCAAATAAAAAAGCATCGAAAAGCTATATCGATTTCAATGAAAAGAAAACGTATGAAAAAGACAACAAAATCATATGATATTTCCTTATTTGCAGATTATATCAATCAACCTGTAGTCTTTGGTATGTTTGAAAGAAAAACACTCGTAGCAGTCATTGAAGGCGAATATATAGAATGGAATAAAACGTTTCGTATTTGGGAAATATATATTCATCCAAAATATCGACGAAAAGGGTTAGGAAGTCAGCTTTTTAAGCATATTGAAAGACATGCAATGGATATCAAAGCTAGAGCGATAACACTAGAAGTTCAATCATGTAATGATCCCGCTATTTCTTTTTATGAATCTATGGGGATGCATTTCATTGGTTTAAACACTTTAGCATATACTAATTATGATGTTCAAAATAAAGAAGTGTTATTAGAATATGGTAAAAGATTAGGATAAAAAAATAAAAGCGATTAATTTTCGCTTTTTTTGTTAACTTCTTTATAATATCTATCTATCACATGTTTTCTAAACTCTATTTCATAGTCTTCGTCAATAAGTGACTCAAATTTCTTGATTTTACTTGGATTTCCATCAAGTTCTAATACATTAAAACATTTTTGTAAAGCAATTTCGAAATCTTCCATACGCTCCAATTTATAATATGCTAAAGATTGATAATAATACAAGTATTCACTGATGTAGTAAGATTGAATTGCTAAATTTCGTTTTAAACCTATTTCACAAAAGTCCAGGACTAAATCATAATCCTCCCTAATACCAAATATTTTAGCAAATTTAGCAATAATAAGAATCAATATTCTTAGATTTCCTCCACCAATAATTTTTTCACCATTATTGAAGAAATAAAAAATTTTATCAACAATTTTCTTTTGATCAACTTTTCCAGACACATCCATCAAAAACGAAAGAATGAGTAATTCTATGTCAGTAATGATGTCATGCTTTAAAATTTGAGGATAGTTGAGCAATTCACTTATTTTAGCACTTGCTAACTTATTATCAAGTTGATTTTGATAATAATCTTTAATAATAATACTAAAATCAAAAAACAGTTTATTAATTTTATCGACAAAAGTAATATTTTTATTTTCTTTCAACAAAGCATTAAATTTATCATAGTTATAGTTTACTGCATAATTATATAGTTTGTTTACAAAAGCAAACTCTTCAAATCTTACGACTTCCATTTCTCTTAAGACTGACTCAGTTTTTAAACCTAGTTTATCAACCATTTGAACAAAAATGTGGAAAGGCATATCAGATTCACCATTGAGATAACGTCTATATTGACGAATTGAAACAATCCCAGAGACTAAATTTTCTTGGGACACTTTTCTTGCAGATCTAAATCGTTCAATATAAGTGCATAATTCTCTTGATTCCATAAAAATTCTTCTTTCTTTCCACAAAAAGTCTTATTTTCTTCATTTTAGGTCATATCCGCCCTGTTTTTAATATGTTTTTCAAGTTAGAATTGAATTGTAAAGAAAAAATATTAATTAATTAGGAGAATTGAAAAATGAGAAAAATGGTTAAATTAGTAGTTTTAGTATTAGCAGTCGTTGCTGCAGTAAGTTTATTTGTAAATGTTAACAATGGTAATATTTCATTAGATTTTAAGAATAGTGGTTCACCAGAATGGATTACAGATGACACTACATTAGATTTTAAGAATAGTGGTTCACCAGAATGGATTACAGATGACACTACATTAGATTTTAAGAATAGTGGTTCACCAGAATGGATTACAGATGACACTACATTAGATTTTAAGAATAGTGGTTCACCAGAATGGATTACAGATGACTCAGTAGTATTATATACAGGGATCACTGTAGCACTTCCAACATCTATTATTAAACAAATCGTAAGTAACGATAACGGTTTTAAAAACTCAGGTTTACCAGAAACTATAGAATTATCAATCATGGCACTATAAGTAGCAACATAATTATTATATCACATAAAAATTTAAGTTGAAGTGTATTTAAATAAGGAGAATCATTCATGGCATTTGAATATATAATTTGGGGGCTAATTGGTATGACAACTTTGGGATTGGTCCTTTCCTTAACACAATTAAAGCTTTATTTGATAAAGAAAAAAGTTTTCGAAATGAATCCATTTGAAGCAAAAGAAATCGTCATTAGATTTATTGCAAGTATGACAGTTTTATTGACCATTGTATGGTGGTTTGTATTACTTATTTTCCAAGTGTATACAAATGAAGTATCAAGTGTTGGTTATAACATAGCCGTGATGCTAATCATCATTCCTGTATTAACTTTTGCAATGTACTTTCTTTTCACTTTTGTTCAAAAAATCATCGAAAAAAGTTTTCAAATCAAAGTCATAGAAACTAAAGGTATTACGTTTATACGTAGTATTACTTTAGTCGCGTCTTTAATTTATGCTTCAATGATCAATTATGGTGTTCAGCTGATTTTTATTATACTCAATCAATCATAGGAGGATATTTGGATGAGAAGTTTACTTAAAACACTTTTTTCAGGAACATTTATTACATTAATCATCACAAAGTGGGATTTGCTTGTCGGTTTTTTCAACGTCCAAAATGCATTTTCCGAAGATTCAGATTTATTGATTAAATTAGGTGGCATGATTGGATATACAATTTTCATTGTATTTGCATTCATTGTCCAAGGTTCACAAATTAGAAACTTAATTCATGTAAATAAACAAAAAGGTATGATTTTAAATATTGCATTTATAGTATTAACAATTCTCTTTTTAGCTTATATTGCAATTGATTTCACTTTGCAAGTCGCACTTATAAATTTAATGCTTTATTTATTAGTCGTATCCATATTTGATTTTATTGGTGAGAGAGTGATGCTTACAACGAAAGCTCATAAATCTCATCCCAAAACCATTATTTAAAAAAGAACATCCTTTTGGATGTTTTTTAATACACTTTATTTGAAACATTTCATATATAGATGTATGCTAATAATAGAGGAGTTGATCATATGAATTTAGATGTATTAATCAAAGGAAGAGTTAGTCAAAAAACATATATAGAAAGAGAAGTTGATTTAAATCTTATAAAAGAACTTATCAATATTGCTATCTATGCGCCTAATCATAAAATGAGAGAGCCATGGGATTTCTTATTTATGGATCAAAAAGGTAAACAAGTCTTTAAAGAAGCTTACTTAAATACATTAAGTGAAATAAAAAAAGAGGATATAGAACCTAAGCTTGACAAAATTTATAAAGCACCACTATTGATGTTTGTCTTAATGAAGACAAGTGATGATTTTGATCAAGAATTAGAAGATTTGCAAGCAAATGCTGCAATGATTCAAAACTTTATGCTTCTTGCTGAAGAAAAGGGGTTGAGTACACACTGGAAAACTCCTGGATTTATAAAAACAGATAATTTTAAAGAAGTGCTAAATTTACCATTAGGTTATATTATTACTGGTATCATTATGATTGGATATGCAGATCAAAAAAACAAACCTAAAGAAAGAAAGACAATAGAAATATTAAACTTTTATAAAGGATGAAGATTATATGGAAAATAAGCGACTTAATTTAATGTATCAATTTGGATTATTATTTATATTGTTATCCTTATTAGCTTTGCTTATTTTACCCGTAGTTTATTTGCCACTAAATAATCCGATTCGATTATCTATATATGAAGTCATGTTTGGATCAACCATAAATTTTTTAGGGCTTAATTATCAAATTTTTACATTAAGTCCTATGATATGTTTCATTGTATTTTTATTATTAGCAAATATTTTTCTTTTACTAATGGTATCTAAACAAAGAGAACAAGCAAAACTCATGATTATATTCTCGCTTATGATTAATCTCATTCTTGCTGGTTTGATCATCAACCTTTCATATTTTTTGGTTGAGGGTGCAGATTACTTAGCATTTGTGTGGATATCTGGACTTGCTACACAAAGTGTGAGTGAAGTAATTAGTTATGGTAGCATTATTTCATCAGCAATGCTCGGATTTAGTTTTGTTTCATTATTATTTTTCCTAATTAAAGATAAAAATTTAAAATGAAAAGTGCGAAAGTACTTTTTATTTTATGTAAAACAACAATAATATATCGATAAACGATAAAAAATAGTTGACAAACAATAAAAATGTTGTTATGATAATAATAAAGAGGTGATTTAAATGGAACAAACATTTAATAAAAATAAGTATGCAGGATTTATAAAGGTCGTACAAGTTATTGTGAAAGTAGTCATGATCTTCTTGTATGTGATTTTGGGATTTGTTGCTCTAGGATTTGTAGCATCACTCATTATTCCAAATCAATTTTTAGAATTTGATTTATCTGTATTTAGTCAATATGATTTTCAAGGTATTAATATTATCAATGCAATTGATCCAACATTGTTAGAAAGAACAGTCAATCTAAAACGTGTGATGATCGTCATGTTCTTTGTTGCAAGTTTAAATTTAGGTTTTGCACAATTTATATTAATTCATATCAATAAGCTACTTAAGAATGTTAAAGAAGAACCATTCAATGCACAAAACAGTATTATCTTAAGAAATTTAGGTATTGGGTATGTTATTAGTGGTATTGTTATTTCATTATTTAATGAGTTTTTAAGAGTTATTGTAGTACGTACGATTGATATTTTTGATACTAATTTTGATATTAGATTAAATTGGCAATACATATTTATTGGTGTGCTCATTCTTATTTTAGGTTATATTTTCAGTTACGGTTCATATCTTCAGGAAGAACACGATCAAACGGTTTAATATGCCAATCATTATAAGATTAGATCGCATATTAGCAGATCAAAAGATGCAGTTATCAGAGCTTGCAGAAAAAGTTGATATTAGCCTTGCTAACTTATCAAACTTAAAAACTGGTAAAGTTAAAGCCATAAGATTTTCCACATTAGAACGTATTTGTGAAATCTTATCATGTCAACCTGGAGATATATTAGAATATACAACTGAAAATGAAAATATATAAAAAGTATGGAAACATACTTTTTTATTTGTAAAGAATAAGTGAGATTATGTTTAAATATCGTTTTCAAAAACAAAATTGTTGACAAAACAACAAAATTCGTGGATAATAAATCTCGTATAAACTATGAAGAGGTGAACTATGTTAAAAGTATTTAAGTATTTAAAATGGTATCACTGGGTATTCTTATTAATTATGGTCGGATTTATTTATCTCCAAGTGAGAATGGATCTAATTCTACCTGAAAAAATTGGGAATATCACAACGACCATTTTCACAGGTGTTACAACCAATACAAATGTGACCAAAGATATTTTAAATGACGGTGTCATTATGTTAGTCGTATCTTTAGTCTCAATCGCATCAACGATTATTGCAAGTTATATTGCAACTAGAGTTGGTACAAAAGTTGCGAGCACAGTAAGAAGAGAATTATATAAACAAGTCCAAGATTTTTCAACTGCTGAAATCAATCATTTTTCAACACCAAGTTTAATTACGCGTTCAACAAATGATATTCAACAAGTTCAAATGGCACTTATATTTATGTTAAGACTTTTAGTTACTGCACCTATTACTGCAACGCTTGCAATTTTAAAAGTTATAAATTTAAATGTTTCATTAACGATG
This sequence comes from Acholeplasmataceae bacterium, assembly GCA_963667565.1. Classification (GTDB taxonomy): domain Bacteria; phylum Bacillota_I; class Bacilli_A; order Acholeplasmatales; family Acholeplasmataceae; genus WOFB19. Next base: position 493,144 of record OY763415.1, read on the forward strand.
GTTATTGTTGTTGCTGTTGCAGCAATCATTTTTCAAATTTTGATTATTTTCAGTTTAGTGGGTAAGAAGTTTACATTATTACAAACTCAAATTGATGATTTAAATCAAATTACAAGAGAAACATTGACTGGTATTAGAGTCGTTAGAGCACATAATGCAGAAGATGCTCAAGCTTCTAAATTTGATCAAGTTAATACTAAACTTACAAAAACACAATTATTTGTTAATACAGTATTCAGTTTTATGAATCCTGGTATGGCAATCATTATGAATGGTGTGAGTTTAGGAGTAGTACTTATTTCTGCGCTTTTACTAAATGATGGAACACTCGGTTCATCACCTGTTGATGGATTAGGTATCATGATGCAATTCACATCATATGGAATGATGATTTTATTCAGTTTTATGATGCTTATTATGTTGTTTATTTTCTTACCAAGAGCTGTTGTTTCTGCAAGACGTATTTTAGAAGTTATTGATACACCTTATTCAATTAGTGAAGCTTTAAAAGATGATGCACTTTCTGTCGATTTTGTTTTAAAACAAGATGTATCTATTGAATTTATTAATGTATCATTTAAATATCCAAATGCTCAAGAAGAAGTACTTAAAAATATTTCATTTAAAGCAACTAAGGGTCAAACATTAGCCTTTATTGGATCAACAGGGTCTGGTAAGTCAACCATTATTCAGTTGATGCTAAGATTTTATGATGTGACAAGTGGAGAGATTCTAGTCAATGGTAAAGATATTAAAAAATATCCACTCCATACACTTTATCAACTAATGGGATACGTTCCTCAAAAGGGATTGTTATTCTCAGGTGATGTACTATCTAACTTGCAAATTTCTAAAGTTGATGCAACTGAAGATGATGCACTTGAAGCACTGGATACTGCTCAAATCAAATCATTTATCGAATCTTCTGAAGAAGGTATTCATCACAGAATTGATCAAGGTGGTAACAATGTTTCAGGTGGTCAAAAACAAAGACTTTCAATTGCTAGAGCGTTAATTAGAAATCCAAAAATATACATCTTCGATGACTCATTTAGTGCACTTGATTATCGCACAGATAAGCTCTTAAGAGATGCATTAAAAGATAAAACGAAACAAGCTTTAAAAGTCATTGTTGGTCAAAGAATTGGTACCATTATGGACTCAGATCAAATCATCGTCCTTGATCAAGGTGAAATTGTTGGTAAAGGTAAACATAAAGAACTTCTTGAAACATGTGAACCATATCAACAAATTGCATTTGCACAATTAAGTAAGGAGGAACTTGCACGTGGCTAAATCAGAAAACACAAGAGGACCTAGAATGCATGGTCCTGGTGCAGGAATGGTTGGGCAAAAGCCTAAATCATTTAAAAAATCTCTTGTACAACTTACTTCTTATTTAAAACCTTATACAGTAGTTTTAATTTTCGTCTTATTCTTTGCTATTCTTTCAACTATTTTTAATATCATTGGACCTAAACAAGTTGGGGAAATGACAAATATTATTCAAAATGGTATAGAGGATGCATATAAAGCTTTCGCGATGGGATTAAATCCGTCACTCATTGTTAATATTGATCTAGATGCGATATTAAAAATTGTTTATTTACTTGTGACATTATATGTATTAAGTTTTATCTTTAATTTATTACAAGGTATTATGATTGCAAGAACTACTCAAAAGATTACGAAACAATTAAGAAAAGATATATTTACTAAAATTGAAAAATTACCACTTAAGTATTTTGATCAAACAAGTTATGGTGATACACTTAGTAGAATGACGAATGATGTTGACTTAATTGGTCAAACACTTAATAGTTCAATTAGCCAATTTACAACATCTGTAACTATGATTTTCGGTATTATCTTTATGATCTTTACAATTGATTGGAAAATTGCTTTAATTATTATTGCAATGCTTCCAATATCAATGGTTTTAATTGCACTCATCATGAAAAAATCTCAAAAATACTTTAGAGCACAACGTCAAGTATTAGGAGATCTTAATGGACATATTGAAGAAAGTTTTTCAGGACAACAAGTGCTTAAGGTTTATCAAGCTGAAGATCGTTTCTTACAAACATTTGATAAAAGTAATGAAGCATTTTTAGAAACTTCATGGAAGAGTCAATTCTTATCAGGATTAATGATGCCAATTATGAGCTTTGTTGGTAACTTAAGTTATGTAGTTATTGCAGTTGTCGGTGCGATTTTCGCAGTTAATGGAAACCTTCAAATAGGGAATATCCAATCGCTTTTAATGTATAACAGACGTTTAAATCAACCGCTTGGTACAGTTGCTCAAAGTATGACACAAATTCAGTCATCACTTGCAGCAAGTGAACGTGTATTTGATTTCTTAAAAGAAGAAGAGCTAGAAATTGAAAAGGATACAACTAAACCTAATAAAGTTAAAGGTTCAGTATCATTTGAACATGTGAAATTTGGATACGAACCAAACAAAACAATTATTCATGATTTTAGTTTAGAAGTTAAACCAGGTCAAAAAGTTGCTATTGTTGGGCCAACAGGAGCTGGTAAGACAACACTTGTTAATTTGATCATGAGATTCTATGAAATTGAAGCTGGAAAAATTAAAATTGATGGTGTAGATACAAAACGCATGTCAAGACATGATGTCCATCAACTATTTGGTATGGTTCTACAAGATACTTGGTTATTCCAAGGTACAATCAAAGATAATTTAAGATATGGTAGACCAGATGCAACTGATGAAGAAGTGATAAAAGCTGCAAAAGCTGCAAACATTGACCACTTCATTAAATCGTTACCATTTGGATATGATATGGTCTTAGATGAAAATAGTAGTATTTCACAAGGTCAAAGACAATTATTAACCATCGCAAGAGCTATGGTAAGTAATGCACCAATGCTCATCTTAGATGAGGCAACTTCTTCAGTTGATGTTAGAACTGAAATTCTTATTCAAGAAGCAATGGATGAACTAATGAAAGGCAGAACAACTTTTGTTATTGCACATAGATTATCAACCATTAAAAATGCTGATGTTATTTTAGTCTTAAAAGATGGTAATGTTGTTGAAACTGGTAATCATGAATCTTTACTTGCAGCCAATGGTTTCTATGCAGATCTTTACAACAGTCAGTTTGAACTTTAATCATGAAACAAAGAGATATTACATTTATTCCTGTTATGTTTCATCAAATTCAAAAGAAAATGATGGAAAAGCATGAAAAGATTATGGAAACATATGATCTTACAAAAAAACATGTCCCATTCTTTATGATTTTATCGAAATTTCCTGATGGTATTACGCAACAAGAATTATCAGAAAAAATGCATATGGACAAAGGACATACTTCAAGAACTTTAAGAGAACTTGAGGACAAAGGATATGTTGAAAAATTAGGTGAGAGTGCTTATAAAAATAAGTACAAAATATCACAAAAAGGTCTTGATGTTCAGTTTAACGTTAAAAAAGAGAATCAAGAAATTATTAAAACAGTACTAGAAGTACTGACTGAAGAAGAACTTGAATCTTTTGAAAGAATTATGAGAAAAATAACTGAAGCTATATAAAAAAGAAAACCATTCAATCGAATGGTTTTTTTCTTATATAAGTTTAAATGATTCAATGACTACATCATCAATGGGTTTATCTTGAAATCCTGTTGGTGTACTCGCAATCAAATCAACAATTTCTATTCCTTTTGTGACAGCACCAAATGCAGCATATTGCCCATCTAAATGTGGTGCATCTTTATGCATGATAAAGAATTGTGAAGAAGCAGAATTTGGATTTGAGGTTCTTGCCATAGATAGGACACCTCTAGAGTGTAGTAAAGGATTTATAAATCCATTTTGAGTGAATTCACCTTTGATTGGATCAATTGGTTTTCCCCATCCGCCTTGAATCATAAAATTTTTAATGATTCTGTGAAACGTAAGATTTTCAAAAAAATTGTTGTTGATAAGACCTAAAAAGTTCTCAACAGTTTTAGGTGCTACACTAGGAAATAATTGTATTTCGATTGTGCCAAAATGCTTAACCTTAAGTTCTAAGGTTGGGTTTGTTTCGTTTATTAATTCAGTAAAATGCATATGATTACCTCCATTTTAATTGATTTCTATCATATTATATCATAATGTTTAGCCTTCAATCATATAATCAGTTTTAGATAAATAAGATTGAAAACGAACTGTTCCATAAACGCCTAATAAAATCATAAATGCTCCAATGAAATGATATATTGCTAAATGTTCATGCAAGAAAATCATGCCTGCAATCATCGCAATAACAGTAGATATATTGGTATAAATACTTGAAACATGTGCAGGTAGATGTTTAAGAGAATAACTGACTAAAAAGAAGCCACCAATGGATGCTATTGAACCTAAATATAAAATTGGTAAGAGTAATTGAATATGACCTAAATTGGTGATATATGTGTCTAACTGATTTCCGCTAATTAAACTTGCAATATATAGGATATTAAATGTGATAGCACCCATAGAAATCATAAAAAATGTAGAGGTAATAGGTGTAATTGTTTTTGTGATGTGTCTAGTAGTGATATTGAAAAAGCTGGCTGCAAGTACGGCTATGAATAGTAGTACAAATCCAATCCATTGATCGCTTGCATGTGATATTTCATTTAATTGAATGACAATAACACCACTTACACTTAATATAATAAATAGATATTGAATAGGTTTTGGTTTTTCTTTTAAGATTATCCCACTTAAAATCGTAACAAAAATAGGTATGATTGCAATCATCAAACCTGCTTCACCACTTCCAATGTATTGTAAGCCATATGTTTCACCTAAAAAGTATATGACAGGTTGAAACAAGGCTGAAAGAAGCATATATTTGATCATATGCTTCTTTATTTCAATTTTAATAATTTTTAAAGATATTAATAATAAAAATATGATCCATGCAAGTAAAAAACGATATGCAATAAGACCAAGAGGAGTCACATAGAGAAGTGCTGTTTTTGAAAATAAGAATGATAATCCAAAAATAGTTGCAAACCCTATGCCAGATAAATGTTTTAGTTTCATATGATTTCCTATAAAAAAAGCGTCAATGACGCTTTTAAATGATTAATTTACGTAAGGTCTTTTTTCTTCTTCAGGTGCTTCAATTTCCGGTTGTTTTTCTTTTGGTTTTGCTTTTTCTTTAGGTTTCCCTTCGTTTAATTCAAGAGAATGTGTACGATAAATGCGATATCCATTAAATCCATCATAACCTAAATAGAATGCACCAAATAGTGAGATGATTAAGAAGAAAATACCAACTAAATGATAATCAAAATTTGGTAATACTGCAATCACTGCACCTAATGTAAGAGATGCAATATGAATCCAGAACTTAGGTACTTCTGTTTTTTCTCCTAAAAAGACTACACTATTAAAGAATACGAGACCTCGTGCATAAAAGATGAAGACTAATGAGAAACGATATACATTTGCCCAAAAAGGTTCTTGATCTAGAGTTGTTCCCTTAGAAAATGCGATATAAGTAACAATACCACCAATAAGAACATCGAAAATAATTTCAATTAAATTAAGTGTTCTTAATACTTCTTTATTAAGTGATTTAATGAGTGGTACAACTCTTAGTAATGAGAAGACTAAGATTGCAATCCCTGTGATTGCATAAACAACTTCCGATGCAAATACCATATAAATACCTACACCTAATAAAATAGCTGCTAAAATGAATTTCAATAACCAACCATAACTAAATTTTGAATTTTTCATGTTATACCTCCCAAAATCAAGATTTGATTATATAATCATTATATAGCATTCAGTCATGCTTTGCAATCAAAGATATTTATATCTTTAAGGAGTTTACATGAAACACAGAAAAAGTTTTTATATGATTATCATATGGACATGTATCATTTTTGGACAATCATTATTAAATGGTGATCTTTCATCCATGGAATCAGGTACTTTCACAGCGTTTTTCAATCAATTATTGATGATAGTGAACATTCAAATCGATATGGATTTATTACACACCATTGTTAGAAAAACAGCGCATGTGGGTTCATATTTTATATTAGCCTTATGCTACATCTATTTTTTTATTAAAAATGAAATCAATAAAACACATCAATTCTATATGATTTTACTATACATATTAATCACTGGGCTTCTTGACGAAGGCATACAAAGTTTGATAGAGGGTAGAACTTCATCATTATATGATGTAGGTTTTGATTTTTTAGGTGGATTGATAGCAATTATATGTTTTCAGATTATAAACTTGATGTATAATAGACATGTAAAAAAAATATAGGGAATTGAGGAATAGGGCATGCGTATTGAAGATGATCAAAAGCTGGATTTTAGTGATGTGTTGATTCGTCCTAAAAGATCAACTTTAAAAAGTAGAAAAGATGTAGATTTAACAAGAAGTTATACTTTTAGACATAGTAAAAAAACATGGGAAGGTATTCCAATTATGGCATCTAATATGGATGGTGTTGGAATGCTTGAAGTTGCACTTGCACTCCAAGAACATAATTTATTTACATGTTTAGTTAAAACTTATGGGTTAGAAGATATTGATCAATACAGTAGTAAACTTAATCCAAATAACTATTCAATCAGTACAGGAACAAATTTGAATGATTATAAAAATATTGTTGAAATTTTAACTAAACATCCTGAAATTGAATTCATAACAATTGATGTTGCTAATGGATATTCAGAGCATTTTGGTGATTTTGTCTCAAAAGTAAGAAAAGAATTTCCAAATCACACCATTATTGCCGGAAATGTCGTTACAGCTGATATGACACAAGAACTTATTTTACGTGGTGCCGATATTGTCAAAGTTGGCATTGGACCAGGTAGTGTATGTACCACACGTATTCAAACAGGTGTTGGATATCCACAATTATCTTCAATTATAGAATGTGCTGAAGCAGCACATGGATTAGGTGCACATATCATTGGAGATGGTGGATGTACGTGTCCTGGAGATGTTGCTAAAGCATTTGGTGCTGGCGCTGATTTCGTCATGTTAGGTGGTATGTTTGCAGGTCATGATCAAGGTGGTGGTACCATCATCAGTGAAAAGAGAGAAACAGGATTAGTTGATTCAGAAACTAATGAAAAAATATATCATATCAAGAAATTTATGAAATTCTATGGCATGAGTTCAGAAACAGCAATGAAGAAAAATTATGGTGAAGTTGCTGAATATAGAAGCTCAGAAGGAAAAACAGTTGTATTGCCTTATAGAGGCGATATTAATCATACAGTATTAGACATCTTAGGTGGACTTCGCTCAACGTGTACATATGTTGGTGCAAGACGTTTAAAAGAACTTTCAAAATCAACCACATTTGTCAGAGTTGCAAGACAAGTCAATCAAGTATTTGGAGAATGGAAAAAAGATTGATAAGGAGTGATTTTATTGAAAAAAACATTAGCAATTAAATCAACAAAAGCAATTTTTAACATCTTGGTGATGGTTGGGGTCTTTATATTGGTGGGATTATATTTTTTCTTCACCTATAAAGATAGTGAAAAAAATTTAATGATCACAGGACTTGTGATGGCAATTATAGGATTAGGATTATTTTTATTTAACATACCATCGTTGTTTTCACCAACGAATTTAATTGAAATAGAAGATGAGTATTTATATATACACACATTCTTTAAAAAAGAGATCAAGATTACAATCAATGACATCATAGAAGTGAAGTCAATATTAACCATAAGACGTTTTCTTAGACCACTTAACTATGCTTATTACACATATGGTACGCTTATCATTAAAACATCACATATGACGATTCATATCCCAAATTGTGAAGATTTAAAAGAAATAGAAGTAACCATTCTAAAAATGTTAAAAAACGGTAAATAAGCCATTTTAATTGAATTTGTATATATTTAAGTTCTATAATAAAGATGTAAAAATCAATTAAGGGAAGTGAAATCAAATGAATCCAAAAGGTATTATGTTACTCCATTACAGAGATAAACAACGTAAACTTAATTTTGTAACTCATGAAGGTGCACTTTTAGCCATAACACATGGTGATTCAAACAAAGTAGCATTCATGAATGAAAATGATCAAGTTAATCTTCAATTTGGAAAAGATATTGTTAGTGCAACACCTGAAATCATCAGTAATCCAAAAGAAGTTCAAGAACTTTATGAATTTATGGAATCTGAAGATAATAATCATTATCCAAAATATCAAGATGACTTTGTAGCAGTAAAATTTCATTTAAACAATAAATAAAACCTCATTTGAGGTTTTTTTTATTGAACATGATATACTTGATTTAGGTGATGATATGAATCAAAAATGGATTAAATTTAAAATCAATCAAACATTTGATCAAAAAACAGTACGAATGTTTCTAGAACATTTTTTTATTGCACATAAAAAAATATATAAATTAGAAATGGACCATGCAATACTGGTCAACAAAAAAGAAGTAAAGACTCATGAATTACTTCACCAAGGTGATGAAATAGAATTTGATTTGTCGCAATTATCAGCTGACAAAGTCATGCCATATAAAGGTGATATAGAAGTGGTTTATGAAGATGAAGATTTTTTAGTTCTTAATAAACCAAGAGCTTGTCTTGTCTATAGTGATGGAACAGATTTAGACACATTAACAAATCGCGTTGCTTATCATTATCATACGTTTTACCCAATTCTACCTATACATCGTATTGATTACGATACGACAGGGTTAGTTTTATTTGCAAAACATGGATTATCACTTGCTTATGTATCGAAATTATTTGAAGAAGATCAAATAGAAAAAACATATGACTGTGTTGTTGAAAATGATTTTATTGATAAAAAAGGTGTCATTAAGACAAAAATTGCAAGGGATCGTCATGACCAAAAAATGCGCGTATCTGACTCAGGAAAAGATGCATTTACGAGTTATGAGGTTGTTGGATATTTAGAGCAATACCCAAGGCTAAAAGTAATGATTAAGGGTGGAAGAAAACATCAAATTAGAGTTCATTTAAGAAGTATAGGACATCCAATCATCTCTGATTTGCTTTATGGACATAAGAATTTAAAGTATCCCAATCTTATGTTACATTTCTCAAAAATTAAATTTATACACCCTAGAACCTTAGAATATGTGGAAATTGTAAAAGAAGCTGAATTTTAATGCAAATTCCTGTTAAGTCTAAGATATTAGTCCTATAATAAGAGTATATAGGAGGTATTTGATATGAAAAAAAATGTTGGAAAAGTTGATCAAATGATTAGATATGTATTAGCAGCAGTTTTATTAGTTGTAGGTATCTTATTGTTTAATTCATTAACTTGGCTTGCAATTGTATTATTTGTTTTAGCAGCAATTTCAGTTGTTACTGGTGCAATCGGCTTCTGTGGATTATACACCCTTTTAGGCATCAATACCTGCAAAGTGGAAACTAAAGAGTAAAAAAAATGACATTCAATTTGAATGTCTTTTTTTTTATAGATACATCACTCTTAAGCATTTTGTCGCATATTCATCATCATTTGCGTCTGCTTCAATAATACACATTAAATATTCTAATGTTTTTGTTTCATTTGATTTTGCTTCTTCATCTTGAGCATATAAAGTTTTTAATCGTTTGTCGATTGCATCCTTTAAATATGCTAATTTTTGCTCGTTTTGTTCCATTATATGTCTCCTTCCTACCATGGACATGGATGATTTTTGATTTTATTTTGATATAAATCAATGAGTGCATGAAACATCTCATCGGTTAATTCATAATGTTCAGCATTTAAATTAATATCAAGTTGGGTTTCATTTTTTATACCTGGAATAATTGCTGTGATTTGATCAAATTTAAGAATAAAAGCAAGCGCTACATCCGTTAATTCGTTTTTTTGAGTGATATTTTTCACCTCTGATACGAGCGTTGCACGTCTTTTGATGTCTTCTTTTGACCATCTAGATCTAATACCAGTAAACGTAGAATTTTCATTATATTTACCCGTTAACCATCCAGAATCAAGTGGGACTTTAACAAGTAATTTAACACCTTTTTCTTTTGCTAAATCAAATAAAGGAGCAGGACTTTGAAAGAAGATGTTAAATAAAATCTCAACGACTTCAACATCTGTGTTTTCTAAGACAGCTTTTAATTCATCATAAGTGTCAATACTTACACCATAGTGCTTGATGTATCCTAGTGTTTTTAATCGATTAAGTTCAGTAAAATGATCTGTTTGTCCAAGTAATATATCAAAGGATGGGTTATGTAATAAAACACTATCAAGATAGGATGTTTGAAGTCTAGATAAACTCATCTTTATTTGTCCTTCTAATGAAGACACATGAAAATTAGAAGTGCCATCTGCAAGATGTCCAATTTTTGTATTAATAAAGACATGTTCTCGCACATCTTTTAAAGCTTCACCTAAGAGGGTTTCACTTTTTCCATCACCATAACCTGGAGCCGTATCAAAATAATAAACACCTTTTTTCACCGCTAATTTAACAAGCTTAATTCCATCAGTATCCGACATGTCTCCCCATAAAGGATTACCTAATTGCCAACCACCAAAACCGATTCTTTTACTTTTGTTTAAATGTTTTTGCACTTCTACACCACCACTCTTAGTTTCATTATATTCTAATTTTTGAAAGAATGCATTTAAAATGTATTTATATCATAGATATAAACATACTTGTGATAAAATATGTGTGAGGTAAACCTATGAAAAAAATGATAAAAAGAACATTAAGAATCATCTCAATCGTCATAACACTTATGATCATATCATTATGGGGATATACGTTAAATTCATCAAAACCATTAGATGATATGACTGATCAAATCAATATGTATGATCTTACATCAATTGCTTATGAAGACGGATTTGATCATATCAGTTATAAAGTTGATCATCCAATCAAAAATATCGTGTTTATTCCTGGGGGTAAAGTGTCTCCAGGTAGTTATGAGTATCTTGCTGTTAAACTAGCATTAGCAGGATATGATGTAACGATAGTAAAGACGTTATTTAATCTTGCAATACTAACGCCTAATTATGCAGAAAAATTTATAGTAGATGATATAGATAATGTCATGATTGGACATTCGCTTGGTGGCACAGTTGCATCCATGGTTGCTTATCAAGATGAAAACGTGACAGATGTGATTTTTTTAGCCAGTTATACGATTAAAGATTTAACTGATAAACATGTTTTAACCATTACTGCAGAAAATGATGGAGTTCTTGATTTAGAAAAAGTCGAAGCATCTAAATCAATGCTATCTGATCAAGCTGAATTTGAAATTATTTTAGGTGGCAATCATGCTCAGTTTGGGTGGTATGGTGTTCAAAAAGGTGATGGTGTTGCTACCATAGATACACTTAATCAACAAGATCAAGTGATTCAAATGATTTTGAATTTTATAGCTTAAATGTAACAATCTAATACATTGTTATATTTTTATATTGACTCTAACGTAACGTAATGGTTTAAGATAAAGATGGTGATGATATGTATTTAATTAGTGAAGTAGCAGATTTAACAGGTATTTCAATTAGAACATTAAGATATTATGATGAAATTGGATTATTAAATCCACATCATATTAGTCAATCAGGATATCGGGTGTACAACACTGATGATCTTGATCGATTACAAGTTATTTTAATGTATAAACATCTTGGTTTTCAGTTAAGTGATATCAAAGCAATCATAAGCAAGAAAGATTATGATGTTAAAACAGCACTAAAAGCGCAACTTGTTCTTTTAGAAAACAAAAAAGAACAACTCAATCAAATCATTTCAACACTAAAAAAAACCATAAGTTATTATAAAGGAGATGAAACTATGTCTAATCAAGAGAAATTTAATGGTATAAAAAAGGAACACATCAAAAAGAATGAAGCGTTATATGGAAAAGAGATTAGAGCATCTTATGGAGATAAAGTCATCGATCAAAGCAATCAAAAGTATTTAAATATGTCAAAAGAAGATTTCGAATATGCTCAAAATTTGGGTGAAGAAATATTAGTCAAATTAAAAGAAGCACTTAAACTAAATGATCCCAACGCATCTTTAGCTCAAGAAATTTGTGAACTTCATCAAGCATGGATAAAGTATTTTTGGACTGATTATACAAAAGAAAAACACTTAGGCTTATGCAAAATGTATTTAATGGATGATAGATTTACTGCTTACTATGATGCAGTAGGAAAAGGTGCTACAAAACTTTTAGTTGATGCTATGCATATTTATTTAAAACTTTAGAAAACTGAAAAATTTAACGCTTAACTATTTCATTAGAATAGAAGTTAAAAAAATGGAAATTGTCATTAAAAACATAGTTTCGTTTTCATGTTTTTTCATGCATATCCTCAATTTTCATATGGATTATTCAAATTAATTTTTTTATGATATATTCCATTTTATTAGTTAATATATAACTTATATGTAGATCTAAATTTTACTTATTATCACACATCATTAATCTATCTATACCTGTTAATTTTAAAAAAAGACTCCTTAGTTTTGGATTAAGTATGATTAATATACCTTATCTTCAACTTTTGGAGTCATTTCATTTTACATTGGTGGAGATGAGGGGAATTGAACCCCTGTGCAAGACACTTCGACAAATACTTTCTACATGTTTAGTTTATTTATGATCTCATCTATCTAACTAAATAAACAAAAGTTATATAGACTATCCTAATTGATTCGTCTACTAATCTAGGCTATTAGTAAATATAACTTGCAACTTATACCGCATTTGAACCGCAAGTGAATTCAAATTTGGTGCTATCCTTTTCTTAGGCAGCGAATTGTAAATTTGTGTTTCCGGTTATTAAAAACCTCGGCCTTTTTACTTGAGCAACCAAGACATGCTTATATGTGAATCCATGCCGTGACGAATCCAGAACATCCCCAAGCCTTTTCATCATATACTATTTTATGCTTTTTGTAAAGAAATTACTATAGATTTTAAACATTATGTTAATAAATTAATTTTGTCACGACTTTGTCATAGTTGGTTGCTATACTTAAATTATGAAAAAATGTAAAATAATCATTTGAAATCAACTTTAAAGTGATTAGATATTTATAATATCTGTTACCGTTTATGATATAATGCATTTGAATATACAAGGAGAGATAGCATGATAAAAACGATTATATTTGACATGGATGGGACGATTTTAAATACCCTTGATGATATCGCGAAAAGCGTCAATGTATCACTTGAATTTCATCATTTACCACTTAAGTCACTTGATGAAGTTAGACTTGCAGTTGGTAGAGGTGCATTAAATCTGATTAAGGATGTAGTTCCTTTAAATTCTAGTCAAGCATTAATTCAATCTGTTTATGATAAGTATCAATCTTATTATGATCTACATAACAATGATTTGACAGCACCATATCCACACATCAAAGAAGTTTTAAACCAACTCAAACAAAAAGGATATCAATTAGCTGTTGTATCTAATAAACATGAATATTTAGTTGAAGCTTTAAACAAAGATGTGTTTGATTCTATTTTTGATGTTGCTATTGGGCAAACAGAAGGTATACCTATCAAACCAGAACCAGATATGTTATTTAAAGCAATAAAATTATTAAAAACACATATTGATCAATCAATCTTCATTGGTGATTCTGACACTGATATGCAAACTGCTAAAAATGCAGATATCAAATCAATTGGTGTCACTTGGGGATTTAGGGATAAAGAAGTACTTATACAAGAAGGGGCACAATTCATCATTTCATCACCATTTGAAATGATCGACATTGTAGAAAGGTTGTAGTATGTCAGTTATTAAATTAGAGAATGTATCAAAATTCTATAAATCAACTGAAACTGTATCCATTGGGATGCAAAAAGTTAATTTAGAATTTAGTATGGGGGAATTTGTTGCTGTCACTGGTGAATCGGGGTCAGGGAAATCAACATTATTAAATGTTGTGAGTGGACTCGATTCTTATGAAGAAGGCGAATTCTATCTATTTGGTGAAGAAACTTCACATTTTATTATTTCTGATTGGGAAGCATATCGCTCAGCATATGTTGGATTTGTATTTCAAAATTATAATATCATTGACTCCTATACAGTATTACAAAATGTATTACTTGCATTAGAAGTTCAAGGATATGATCCTAAAAAGAAAAAAGCTAGAGCTTTAGAACTTATTGATGAAGTTGGATTATCATCTCATATCAATCATAAAGCATCTAAATTATCAGGTGGACAAAAACAAAGAGCAGTTATTGCTAGAGCACTTGCAAAAGATTGTCCAATTATCGTTGCTGATGAACCTACTGGTAACTTAGATTCTAAATCAGCAGAACAAGTCATGGAATTACTTCATAACATATCTAGAAATAAACTTGTTATTGTTGTTACACATGATTTTGAAATCATTGAACCTTATGCAACCAGAAAAATTAAGATGCATGATGGAGAAGTTGTTGAAGATAAACATTTAAAGAAAATTGATAAAGATATCGTTGCAGAAGAACCTGTTGCTAAAAAAATGAATTTTATCACATTAATGAAATTTGCTTTTAGAAATCTTATCTCAACACCAAAGAGAACATTTTTCATTTTACTCATGCAAATGATTGTGATGCTTGCATTCACACTTATTTATGCATCAGAACAATCTGCAATGCTTCAACAGTCAACATCAAATATTTCAACAAATATTAATGTTACTGAAACTAGACTTCTGGTTGAAAAAAGAGATGGATCTGATTTAACACAAGCAGATTTTGATTATTTTAACTCAATTAGAGAAGTTAAAGCTGTTTATGAAAAAGGTCGTAATTTTTATAATGATATAGAACTTTTTGCTTTTAACTTAGATAATTTACAAACCTATGCATATTATTATGGTGAAGTCTCACCTGGTGATAATGTAGATTATTATGCTAATTTTGCTGTTTCTGGTACTGATGCAGCAAGCTTATTAGACGAAAGAGATTTTGAAGGTAGAATGCCATCCACTGCGAATGAAATCATTATTGATGACCCATCAGGTGATTTTTCTATTGGTGATCGCATTGTACTTAGTACTCAAAGTTATGCTTATGGTACGACAGAACTAGGAAATAATACACTCGAACAATTTGTAGTTACAGGTATTACAAATAAGGTTCACGGTGATGAACTTGATAAGGGTTATGTCTTCTTTTCTGACCAATTTTTAGCAAGTGATGCAGTAGCAGATTCATATTATGATATTAACAAATATAATATGGTAATGAATAATGCCTTATACAATACTTATTTAGGCACAACAGCTGATTTTCAAAATTATATAGAATTATATAATGTCGTAGATGATGGTACGGATACACCAAAGTTTGAATATTTATCAGGTAATCCTATCGATTTATTTGACACTGTACCAAGCATCAATAATATGACGTTTACAACATATCTTAATGATTGGGAAAATAATACATACCATCAGTATGTCGAAACGTATATGATTGAAAATGTTGAGACATATTATTATAACGCAACTTCCGATGCATACGATATGATTATCGTTAACAATGCTTTTTATGAATTGTTGCGTACGAAAATCGAAGAATCTTTTGAATATGTCTATTTAATTAAAACAAGAGATTCAGCATCCATATCAGTTGCAAGTCAATCTGCAGGTAATCGAGTGATTGATCGTATTGATACGGATATTTATAGAGTCTATTATCCAGCAAATATTCCAGCTCCACTGACACTAGATATGATTTTCTTAAACTATTTCTACAATGCTATTTTAATTATCTTTGGATTGTTCTTATATAGTATTGTTCATGCAGTAAGTAAAAATACGATGAGATCTAGAAGTAAAGATTTTGCGATTTATCGTTCTATTGGGGCACAAAAAACAGTCATTGCTAGACTCGTTGTTGTTGAACAGGTGATGATTGCGTTTGGTAGTATTGTATTTATGCTTATTGCCATTAATTCGATATCTTATTTTATAGCGTCAATAAGAACTTATTTAACAATATTAACATTCAATAATTATTTATATTTATTCATTTTATTTATGCTTTTTGGGGCATGGTTGGGATTGCGTTTTAATAAACGTGTATTTAAACAATCTGTCATTGAAAATATCAATATTAGTAAGGAGGTAGACTAAGATGATCCAGTTAAATCATTTAGATAAATACTTCTTTAAAAATAAGAGAAATCAAATTCACGTCATTGATGATGTCAATTTAACATTTCCAACAAGTGGACTTGTTGTCTTATTAGGGCCATCTGGTTCAGGTAAAACAACGCTTCTTAATGTGATTGGTGGTCTTGATCGCGTCGAAAGAGGAGAAATCGTTTTTGATGATCAAGTTATTAGAGGATATAAAGCGAATCAATGGGATGACATTAGAAATGAAAAAGTCGGATATATATTCCAAAATTATAATTTATTACCTCATTTGTCAGTTTATGAAAATATTGCTTTTGTATTAAGATTATTAGGTATTACAGATGAAGCAAAAATAGAAGATAGTGTACATTATATCTTAAAAGCTGTTGGCATGTATAAATATAGAAAAAAACGTGCTACACAATTATCAGGTGGACAACAACAAAGAGTTGCTATCGCAAGAGCACTTGTTAAAAATCCTGAGATTGTCATCGCGGATGAACCTACAGGAAACCTAGACAGTAAAAACACACTTGATGTCATGAAAATCATCAAGGAAATATCTAAAACAAAACTTGTTGTATTAGTCACTCATGAAAAAGATATTGCTAAGATTTATGGGGATCGTATCATTGAAATTAAAGATGGTAAGGTCATTAGTGATCATGAAAACACAACTAAATTAGATTATGAACATATTGATGATAATATTGTTTATTTAAAGGATATGCATGAGCATTTTGCACATGAAGATAAACAATTTGAAATCAAAATGTTTGATGAATCCAATGAGCCAGTTGATCCTGTAAAAGTAAGACTTATCGTAAGAAATAAGACATTATATATTGATGTCGATAGTAGTTTCCAAAAGGTAAAACTTATTGATGATAATTCTAATCTGATTTTAAAGGATGAACACTACAATAAAGAAGATCAACAAGAATTAACAGAAACGACTTTTGATAGTAATTACCTAGATTTAAAAGGATATAAGAAACAAAATAAAGCGCTAGTTTCCATCAAACAAATTTTTATGTTGGCGATCCAAAAAGTTTTACAATCAACAAGAAAAGGCAAACTGTTGTTATTTAGCTTTATTATTTCTGGTGCGATGATTGCACTTGCGATGAGTTTAGCGGCAAATTTCTTTATTCCTAATAAAGCGCTCATGGTTTATGACAACGACTATGTCATCGCAACATATAATACTGAACTTACGGCTTATCAAAGACCAACATATCAAGATTTTAAAGATGCAATGGGTGAAAATGATTTTATGAACTTATTACCATCCGCTTCTTTTGATATTGTTGATCAGCAAACAAATGCCACTTTCTTGAACTTCTTTGGCGCTATTGATTTAATTGATAATTTAAGTAGACCAAAAGTTGTTGAAGGTGTACTCGCAGAAAATAGAAATCAAATCATGATTTCAACAGCTTTAGCAGATAGTTTATTTGAAACATCACTTTTTGATTTTAGTCCAGAATTAGCACAGGAGTATGGTATTTGGAATTATTCAGATTTACTTAAAGAAAAAATCGTTGATAATAATCAAATTGAATATGAAATATCAGGAATTATTAAATCGAATCAAAAAATTATTTACTTGAGTAAAGATACTTATTACTCAATGTTAACGATTAATCTTAGTGAACAAATAACAACTTCAATGGCTTTAGGAATTTATTATGGATACAATCAAATTGACTCAGATCAACTTATCTATGGTAGTGTACCAACAGATGATTCAGTCATATTATCTGATACATTATTAACCACACTCGGCTATGCAAGTTTACTAGATGATGCAACAACATGGCCACAAGAAGTTACATATTTTGGAAGTGTCAGTGGTGTTGTGGAATCTAATTTAAATATTGCACTTGTTGATGCTGATAGATTAACAGAAAAAGTCTTTAATTCAAGAGTCAATTCTTATAATCTTATGGTATATATTCATACGGATAATCCTAGAACACTCATCAATAATATTAACCAAATTGATACACTAGTTGGATATAAAGAATCAACTTTTGTCATCGCACAATCGATGCTTGATGTGACTTTAACATTTATGATTCCAATGATTGTTATCATTTTTTCAACATCATTCTTAGGTTTTTATTTCCTTATGCATTCAACATTAATTTCTAGAATTTATGAAACTTCAGTATATCGTTCATTAGGAATGAAAAAGAAGGATCTATTCATCTCATATATCGTTGAATCAAGTTTCATAACAACAATCACATCAATATTGGGATATACACTAGCTACTATTGCATTGGTTAAAATGTCAAGCTCATCACTGGGATTTTCACCATTCATTGCGACTCCAGTGACGATTCTCATTGGACTCATCATCGTTTATGTGATCAATATTAGTGCTGGTATGCTGCCTATTTCTAGACTTCTTAGAAAGACACCTTCAGAAATTGCATCTAAATATGATATATAAAAAAAGGCTTATTTAAGCCTTTTGTTTTATTTATAAGTTACAATATCTTCTAATGGCAATCTTATTGAAGCCCAACCAGACTCATTTGCTTTACCAATTGAGATGATGAGTAATGGTTTATAACGGTCTTTGTCTAAATCTAGGACTTCAGCAAGCATATCATGTCTAAAACCGCCTATTGGACAAGTGTCATATCCATGTGATTTAGCAACAAGCATAAGTTGCATTGCAAATAATCCACCATCAAATACACCTGTACGTTCAACTTGTTTTAAATCAAGATCATCAATCATGTTTGTGATATTTCTAATTTGACGTTCCATCACATCTTTAGGCATAATGCCTTGTTCATAGGCAGTTGTATATATTTTCTCTGCATACTCATATTTTTTCAAATCTGTAAATAAACAAATCATATGTGATGATGTTTCAAGTTGAAGTTGATTCCCAAATAAAACAGGTTTTAATTTCTCTTTGTATGTATCACTTTCAATAACAACTAATCTAGTAGGTTGCATGTTCATAGATGATGGTGCACGCAGGGTTTCTTCTAAAATAAGTGTTAAAGTTTCTTTTGATATTTTTTCATTAGCATCATAATTTCTTATGGATTTTCTCTCTGTAAATACGTTCATGATACCCTCCTTTTATACGCGTAAATTATAACATTTTATTTGAATATGTTAAATGATTTTGCTTATCACATTATGTTATAATAAAAGTGAAGGGATGGCGCTTATGAAAACACATTTTATTTTTATTAGACATGGGGAACCAAGATATGACGAAGTATCAGTCAAGTGGAACAAAAGTATTGGATATAATTTTGGGAAATTATCCGATAATGGTGTAGATCAAGCTGAAGAAGTAGCAAAAAATGAAATTTTAAAGGGAGCAGAAATTATTGTTTCTTCACCTTATACAAGAGCACTTCAAACAGCTGCAATCATTTCAAGAGTTACAGGTATAAAATTAACCGTTGAAAATGACTTACACGAATGGAATCCGGATGAAGGATATATTTTTGATGATGAATCCAATGGATCATTTGAAGAATACCTAAAAAATAGAGGAGTTCATCAATTTGGAGATAAACATCGATTTGAAACCTATGAAAATGTTCAAAAACGTGTTGAACTAACACTCATGAAATATAAAACATATAAAAAAGTGATTGTTGTATGTCATGGTATTGTTATCTCAGCAGTGACAAATTTCGATGATGTCATTGAGCATTGTGGTATTAGAGAAGTGGATATTTAATGAATATTAAAAGGCTTGAAGATTGGTATCAAAAAAATCATAGAAAATTAGTGTTTAGAGAAACGAAAGAACCTTATAAAATTTGGGTAAGTGAGATTATGTTACAACAAACTCAAGTCGATACCGTTCTTCCTTTTTTTGAGCGCTTTATTGGTTTATATCCAGATGTTAAATCATTAGCAGAAACTGATGAACTAACGCTACATAAAGCTGTAGAAGGTCTAGGATATTATAGAAGATTTAGATATATGCAAAAAGCTGCTCAAGTGATCTTGAGTCAATTTGATTCTAAATTTCCTAAGACATATGAAGATGTATTAAAACTTCCTGGTATCGGTTTATACACAGCAGGAGCGATTATGTCGATTGCATATAATAAGCCTTATAGTGCATTAGATGGCAATGTTATAAGAGTACTTTCTAGATATTTAAATATTGATAAAGATATGCGCATCGAATCACATAAAAAAGAACTTAATAGCATAAATCAATCTTATATAGAACAAGCAACACCACATGTATACACACAAGCGATGATGGAATTAGGTGCAACCATATGTAGACCTAAACAGCCAAAATGTGATATATGTCCTTTGCAAGAGCATTGTTTAGCATATGAATTAGGCAATCAAAGCGAGCGCCCTGTTCTTTCTAAGCTAAAAGATAAAAAGGAAATCAATTATATCACTTTAGTGATCAAAGATGATGCATCCATCTATTTATACAAACGAACTGAGGAACTACTAAAAAACATGTACGTCTATCCTCAATTTGAATCTGAATCTATATATCAAGTCATTGCTGAATTGGAATCCCAAGGCATGCATATTGAAATCATTCAGCATTTAGGATTATATAAGCATGTGTTTACTCATATGATTTGGCATATGGATGTATATGAAGTTAGACTATTAAATGACGCATATGATCCTACTTGGGAAAAAGTATCAAGAGAGAACTTTGATAGTTTGCCTATGGCAATTGCACATAAAAAAATAAAATAGAGGTTATTTTATATGCAAAAAAGAATTAAGATGATTGAAGTTGATTCAGTGATTGGAAAAACGAAATTGATTGAATTAAATCAGCATCATACCAAAGTTGTGATATCGACATATGGTGCGGGTATTTTTGATTTTATCTATAAGGGTCGTCAACTATTACAAAGACCACAATCTTTAGATGATTATTTACAATCTAGATCTTATTATGGAAAAACAATTGGTCGTACGAGTGGACGGTTATTTCCACCACATTTTAAAATTGATGATCATCTATTTGAAATTAAAAAATCATCACACAATGATGTTCATATTCATGGTGGAGATGATGGGTTTTCATTTAAAACTTTTGAACTTATTAGATATACTTATATTGATCAACAAATCAATATCACATTACGATATGTCTCAGAAGACCTAGAAGGTGGATATCCAGGTCAACTTACACTAGATGTGAGTTATTCATTAAATAAGTATGGTGCTTTAACCATCACATACGATGCAACAACGACAAAAGATACGTTATGCAATATCACTAATCATATCTACTTCAACTTAAATGAAGATAAACAAAATTTAGATGATACTTTGATTAAAGTACTTGCAAATAAATATATAGAAACTGATCAATCATTTAAACCAATATCAGAAAAGCAAGTCTATCAAACACCTTTTGATATGCTTGATTTTAAACCGATTAATGATGTTTTAAAAACATTAAATCAAAATGGGATTAAAGGTCTTAATACTGCATTTAGTGATGTGATTAAAGATAGAGGTCCTATTGTTCAACTTAAACAAATAAAGGATCGATTAGGTGTAGACATTTATTCGACTTACCCAAGTGTTGTGATATATACACATGACTATCCAGATCATGATGTATTAATCAGTGATAAACACCATGGTGTTCATGGATCAATCGCTATTGAATGTCAATATGAACCTGCAGGTATTTATTTAGATGAATTGCATGATTCGATTTTAAGAAAGCATCAACGATATCATGAAGAGATAAAATTCGTACCTTATACGATAAAAAAAGACCGATGAGTAAGTACTCATGGGTCTTCTTATTTTATGAAATGATTTCTACAAAACCTTGATTTTTATTTAACATGTGGTAAAGGGGTAAACCCACTAAATAGACAACAACTGCTTCACCAAGACCTACAGTAAACACAGATAACCAAAATGGGACAAGAATCATCACATTTAATAATGTAGCTACATAAAATGCGTTAAGAAGTACTGGAAATAACATAGCAATAAACTTATGGTTTTTAAAAAGTAACATTAAATAAATAGCAATTGCAGATGTTAGAGTACCAAACATAGCATCATAAAATCCAAATGATTCTGGTGAGAAGAGATTTGCTATAAACGTACCTATTAATAATCCAATCATATGCTTTTTACTAAAGAATACTAATACGAGTAAAGCTTCAGCAATTCTAAATTGAACTTGTCCAAAGCTAATGGGGATTAATACAAGTACCAATACCACATAAATTGCCCCAATTAATGCTTGAAAAATGAGGTCTTTTAAATACAATTTATTCATTTTTAGTCTCCTTGTTTTGTTAAAGCTGGTTAATCTAGGATACAGCTTTATAAATACTTTAATATTTTAACAAAGTTATGTTATAATTACAACCGTAAAGGATGATAAAATGAGTATAAAATTTGAAGTATTACATGTATGTAAACAATCAGGTGCAAGACTTGGAAGATTAACAACACCTCATGGGGTTTTTGAAACGCCTTTTTTTATGCCGGTTGGAACTCAAGCAACTGTTAAAACATTAACACCTGAAGAAATAAAAGAGGTAAGTGAAGGCCTTATTTTAGGTAACACATATCATTTGTGGCTTCAACCAGGAAATGATGTTGTTAAAGATCACGGTGGTATTCGTGGATTTATGCAATGGGATGGTGCACTGTTAACCGACAGTGGAGGTTATCAAGTGTTTTCTTTAACAGATATGCGAAAAATCACTGAAGAAGGTGTGAAATTTAAACATCATAAAAATGGGTCAGAGTTATTTCTATCCCCTGAAGATTCAATAAAGATACAAGAAGATTTAGGTGCAGATATCATTATGAGTTTTGATGAATGTCCACCGCCATATGCGACATATGAATATATGAAGGATTCAGTTGATCGTACATTAAGATGGGCACAAAGAGGTAAAGATGTGCTATCTACTGATCAGGCGTTATTCGGTATTGTACAAGGTGGTTTAGACAAAGAATTAAGAAAATATTCTGCTCAAAAATTAATCGAAATGGATTTTCCTGGTTATTCGATTGGTGGCTTATCTGTTGGTGAAACTAAAGAAGAAATGTATGAAATCACAAAATATTTAAATCCGATTTTACCTTTTGATAAACCAAGATATTTAATGGGTGTTGGTGCACCTGATGATTTAGTAGAAAATGTCATTAATGGTATTGATATGTTTGACTGTGTACTTCCAACAAGAATCGCAAGACATGGATCAGCATTAACGACGATAGGTAAAGTGGTTATTAAAAATCAAACATATGAGAAAGATTATTCACCACTAGATCCCAATTTAGTAACACCTGTATCTAAATATACAAAAAGTTATATAAGACATCTCTTTAAGGGAAATGAAATATTAGGGATGAGATTGGTCACCTATCAAAATTTGGCATATTTAAAACATTTGATGCAAGAAATTAGACAAGCAATTAAAGAAGACCGTCTTTTAGACTATAAAGAAGAAATGATGAAAAAGACAAATTACTTTAAAAAGCGCTAATTCGCTTTATTTTGTTACACATTTCGTGTAAAATAAGGTTAGTTATTTTAAGGAGGGATACGCATGGTATTTGGCGAGGATAATAACTTTAATCAAAAACCTGTCATTAAAGTCATCGGTGTTGGTGGCGGTGGAGGAAATGCAATTAATCGTATGATTGAAAACGATGTTAAAGGTGTTTCTTTTGTTGCTGTAAATACAGATGCACAAGTGCTTAAAGTTTCTAAAGCTGAAACGCGTGTTCAAATTGGTAAATATTTGACAAGGGGATTAGGTGCAGGTGCGAAAGCCAATGTAGGAAAAGAAGCGGCACTTGAATCTATTGATGAAATTGAAGAAGTATTAAAAGATGCGGATATGGTCTTTATTACTGCCGGTATGGGCGGTGGAACAGGGACTGGAGCAGCACCAGTGATTGCTCAAAAAGCAAAAGAACTTGGATGTTTAACGATTGGTATTGTCACAAAGCCCTTTACTTTTGAAGGACCAGCTCGTATGCAAGCAGCTGTATATGGATTAGAAGAATTAAAACCTCATGTGGATACTTTAATTGTTATTCCAAATGAGAGATTGCTTGCTGTATCTGGCCCAACAACACAATTATTAGATGCATTTAGAGAATCTGATAATGTACTTAGACAAGGGGTTCAAGGTATTGCAGAAATTATTGCTATTCCTGGATTAATTAATGTTGACTTTGCAGATGTTAGAACCGTTATGGAAAATAAAGGTACTGCACTTATGGGTATCGGTATTGCCTCTGGTGAAGATAGAGCTATTGAAGCAGCTAGAAAAGCTATTCATTCTAAATTATTAGAAGTTTCAATTGATGGGGCAACTGATGCGATTGTAAATATTACTTCAGGCACAAACATCACACTTTTTGAAACTGAACAAGCATTAAGCGAAATTAGAAATGCGACTGATCGTAGTCTAAACATTATCTATGGTACAACTGTGAATAATGAGATGGATGATGAAATGATCGTTACTGTGATTGCTACTGGTTATGAATTAAAAGCTAAAGGTTCAACTATTGAAAATTTAGCATCTGAAATCTTTAATAAAACTTCAAGTGAACAATTAACACTTACAAATGATGGTTTAATTAATAAAGAAGATGACGAAGAGGAAGAAGTTTCTGAAGGTCCTAAATCTAGAAATTTACCATCTTGGTTAAAGAAAAAAACAAATTTATAAAAGGCGAAAGCCTTTTTTAATGAAGGAATGATGTATATATGTTAAAAGCTGGAATTGTCGGATTACCTAATGTTGGAAAATCTACATTATTTAATGCCATTACAAAAACTGAAGCACTTGCTGCAAATTATCCGTTTGCTACGATTGAGCCCAATGTAGGCATGGTTTTTGTTAATGACACAAGACTTGATGAATTAGAAAAAATATATAAGCCTAAAAAAGTTGTGCCAACTGCATATCAATTTATTGATATTGCTGGTCTTGTTAAAGGCGCTTCAAAAGGCGAAGGTTTAGGGAATCAATTTTTATCTCATATCAGAGAAGTAGATGCGATTTGTCAAGTGGTTAGACTTTTTGAAGATCACAATATTACACATGTTGAAGGTTCAGTAAATCCTGTTAGAGATATTGAAACTATTCAATTAGAATTAAATATTGCTGATTTAGAAGTCATTGATAAACGTATTGTCAAATTAGAGAAAAAAGCAAAAGCTAAAATTAAAGAAGCGATTTTTGAATATGACATTTTAAAGAAAATTAAAGATGCGTTAGAACAAGAAATTAATCCACGTGATTTAGATTTTACAGATGAAGAATTAAAAATGATTAGAAGTTTTAATTTGTTATCTTTAAAACCAATGCTATATATTGCAAATATTAGCGAAGATGAAGTATCTGATCCTAAATTGAATCCGCATTATGATGAAATGATGGGGTTTGCATCTAAAGCTAACACTAAAGTGGTCTTTATTTCTGCACAAGTAGAAATGGAAATTGCATCATTGAATAAAGATGAGCAGGCATCATTTATGGAAGCATATGGTTTAACGCGTTCAGGTCTAGATGAAGTCATTGAGCAAAGCTATGATTTACTAGGTTTATCAACTTATTTTACTGCTGGTGAACCAGAGGTTAGAGCATGGACGTTTGTCAAAGGCATGAAGGCACCTGAGTGTGCTGGTATTATTCATAGTGATTTTGAACGAGGATTTATTAAAGCTGAAACACTTGCTTATGATGATTTAATGACTTACAAAACACCTCAAGCAGCTAAAGAACATGGACGCGTGAGACTAGAAGGTAAGGAATATATCGTCAAAGATGGTGATATTATGCTGTTTAGATTTAATGTATGATTAAACAAAGTGATCAATATAAAGTCATATGCGCATCAAAATACTATACAACTGATGAAATGATAGGAATTTATAACCAAGGTTATCATGATTTTGGTGAGAATAAAGTCTATGATATGCTAAAAAAGATGGAAGATTTAAAAGATTATGACATCACGTGGCATTTTATTGGACATCTTCAAACTAATAAAGTCAAAGAAATGATAAATCGAATTGATATGCTACATACACTTGATAGAATTTCATTAAGAGATGCAATTCAAAAATATGCAAATCATAAGATTGATTGTTTGATTCAAGTCAATATTGGAGAAGAAATTCAAAAAAGTGGTATATTATTAGAAAATTTGGATGAATTTCTTTTAGAAATTAAAAATTATGATAAAATTAATGTAGTCGGTTTTATGACTATGGGTATAGCAAATGACCC
The DNA here is from genome assembly GCA_963667565.1 of Acholeplasmataceae bacterium. Taxonomy (GTDB): domain Bacteria; phylum Bacillota_I; class Bacilli_A; order Acholeplasmatales; family Acholeplasmataceae; genus WOFB19. The sequence continues at coordinate 519,585 of OY763415.1, forward strand.
CATTAAAACTGAAGACATCTTTAAAAAACTTTATGATTTAAAAACGAAATATAAATATCCATATCTTTCCATGGGGATGAGTGATGATTACGAGTTAGCAATTAAGCATCACACTACACATTTAAGAATTGGACGTGCTTTTAAATCCATATTGTGATAGGAGGCAACATGGCATTTGGTTCGAAAAAGAAAAAATCGAAAGATATTGTAGAAGAAGTTGTTGAATCAACCTACGATAAAATTATTTTCGAAAAACTTAATTCAGATGATGATCATTATTTAACAAATTTAGCTGATCAAATGATTGCTGGTGCACCTCTTATCTTAAACTTTGAACCACTAGATGTTGATCAAGCAAACAAAGTTATCGCGTTTTTCTCAGGTGTTGTTTATGCAATAACTGGAGAAATCGTTCATATTCAAGAAAAGGTATTCTTATTTGCAAACAAAGATGTTTATAAAGATGGATCCATTGAAGAATTTTTAAAAGAAATTGTAGAATAATTAAATCATGCGATGAGAAGAACACATCCTTTAAGTTAAGGTTTTAAGCGAACTGGGTATGGTGTAAGCCAGTAAACAAACACTTAAGAGATATCACCTTTGAGCATTTTATAAATTGAGTGCTAGATTATTTCTAGAACTAAGGTGGTACCGCGGAAATATTCGTCCTTAGATATTTGTCTAAGGACTTTTTTATATGAAAAATCAAGGAGGATATAATCATGGATTTTAAAGACACATTACACATGCCTAACACAGAATTTCCAATGCGTGGGAATTTAGGCCAAAGAGAAGTGGAATTTCAAAAAGAATGGGATGCACTTGATCTTTATAACAAATTATTAGAAAAAAATAAGGATGGAGAACCCTTTGTATTACACGATGGCCCACCCTATGCTAATGGCGATATCCATTTAGGACATGCATTAAATAAAATCTTAAAAGATTTTGTTGTAAGATATCAATCAATGATTGGTAAAAAAGCCAGATATTTACCAGGATGGGATACACATGGACTCCCAATTGAAACAGCACTTGCAAAAAAAGGCATTAAGCGTAAAGAAATGCCGCTTTTTGAGTATCGTAAATTATGTTATGATTATGCGATGGAACAAGTTGAAAGACAAAAAGTTCAATTTAAGCGCTTAGGTGTTTTAGGTGAATGGGATAGTCCATATATCACATTAACTAAGGATTTTGAAGCACGTCAAATTAAAGTTTTTGCTAAAATGGTCGAAAAAGGATTAATCTATAAAGGTTTAAAGCCAGTCTATTGGTCACCATCATCAGAGTCGGCATTAGCAGAAGCAGAAATTGAATATCAAGATCATACTTCAACATCAATTTATGTTGCATTTCCTGCAAAAACAGAAAATGAAAAATTAAAAGGCGTATCTTATCTAATTTGGACAACGACGCCTTGGACAATTCCTGCAAACTTAGCAATATCAGTCAATCCAAATATGACTTATGTCACTGTGAAAGTCTTAGATAAGACATATGTTGTTGCACAATCATTATTAGAAAGACTTAAAGGTTTATTAGGTTGGGAATCATATCAAGTCATAGATACATTTAAAGGTAGTGAATTAGAATTAGAACAATATATTCACCCATTATACAATCGTATATCACCTATCATCCTTGGCGACCATGTCACTGATGAAGATGGTTCAGGTTTAGTTCATACAGCGCCAGGTCATGGGGAAGATGATTATCGTGTGGGACGTCAATATAAGTTAGATATATTATGTCCAGTAGATGATCGTGGGTTTATGACAGATGAAGCTGGTGAACGCTTTAGTGGTATGTTTTATGAAAAAGCAAATGATGAAGTCATTGCTGCACTTGATGAATTAGGCATATTACTTAAAGCTGAAAAATTTAATCACTCATATCCACATGATTGGCGTACTAAAAAACCTGTAATTTTTAGAGCAACTCAACAATGGTTTGCAAGTATTGATAAATTAAAAGATGATTTATTAAAAGCAGTTAAAGATGTTACATGGTTACCATCTTGGGGTGAAGTTAGATTATCAAATATGGTTATCAATCGTGAAGATTGGTGTATTTCAAGACAAAGAGCTTGGGGTGTTCCAATTCCTATTTTCTATGCGGAAAATGGTGATGCGATTTTAGAACAAGAAGTCTTAAGCCATATCAGTGATTTATTTAAAGAATTTGGATCAAATGTTTGGTATGAAAGAGAAGCCAAAGACTTGCTTCCAAAAGGATATACACATAAAGGTAGTCCAAACGGATTATTTAAAAAAGAAATGGATATCATGGATGTTTGGTTTGACTCAGGATCTTCACATACATTACTTGAAGCAAATGATATGCCATATCCATCAGATTTATATTTAGAAGGATCAGATCAATATCGTGGATGGTTTAATTCATCACTAATCACAGGTGTTGCAACAACTGGTCGTGCGCCTTATAAAGCCGTAGTATCACATGGATTTACACTTGACCCTCAAGGAAGAAAAATGAGTAAGTCATTAGGAAACACAGTAGATCCTATCAAAGTTATGAATGTTCAAGGGGCTGATTTATTAAGATTGTGGGTTGCTTCAGTTGATTATCAATCAGATGTTAAAAACTCTGATGACATGATGAAACAAATCGCTGAGAGTTATCGTAAGATTAGAAACACAATCCGCTTTATTTTAGGAAATATATCTGATTTTGATCCAGACAAAGACTATGTTGGTTTTTCAATGAGAGGTCAACTCAATCGTGTCATGACACTTAAATTTCAAGATATTGTCAATGAATGTTTAGATGCATATGATCATTATCAATTTGATAAAGTTTATCGTTCAATTGTTCCATTTATGACAAATGAACTAAGTGCTTATTATCTTGATTACACGAAAGATATTTTATATATTTTAGCTAAAAAAGATTTTGAAAGAGTTAGTGTTCAATCAACACTATATGATATTTTATTAGGCTTACTTAAACTTTTAACACCAATCATTCCTCATACGACACATGAAGCTTATGGTTACTTACCTAAGCAAAATGAGGCTAATATTTATTTAGAACACATGCCAGAACGAGTGAATAGTGAAAATCATCCAGTTTTAGAAGCATTTGATACATTCTATAGTTTAAGAACTGTAGTCTTAAAAGAATTAGAAGAAGCAAGAGCACAAAAAAAGATTGGTAAATCACTACAAGCAGAAGTTGATTTAGTCGTCACTCAAAAACAAAAAGATGCGATTGATATGCTTGATATGAAACTACACCAAGTCCTCATCGTTTCAAAAGTGAACTTATCACTAGGTAATGAACTTCAAGTTAGAGTAAAAGTTGCTGAAGGTGAAACTTGTGCAAGATGTTGGAATATTGTTGACCATGTCCATGAAGATGGTACATGTGATAGATGTCACTCAGTAGTGAGTAAATAAATAAGGAGAAAATCATGAATATTTTAGTTGTTAATGATGATGGATATGAAGCAGAGGGGCTAAAAATACTAGTCAGAGCACTTCAACCTTTTGGGAATATTTATGTTTCAGCACCAAAAAACCACCAAAGTGGAAAAAGTCATGCGATTACGTTTTCTAGACGTATTGAAACTTTTTTTACCACACCAATTATCGGTTCAAAAGCAACACTCGTTGTAGATGGTACACCAGCAGATTCGACAAGACTTGGATTGAAATTATTCAATGTTGATTTTGATTTAGTTGTTTCAGGAATCAATTATGGCGTCAACATTGCTAAAGATGTTTTTTATTCAGGTACTGTAGCAGCTGCTTTAGAGGCTAAAATTTTAGGCGTTGATGCAATTGCAATTTCTGCACCTACGATAGAATTACCCTATTTATATGATGAAACAGTTCAACTTATCGATGAAATTATTGATACCAAATTATATATAGGCTCAGGAATCTTAAACATCAATTTTCCAAAAGCAACATATGCAAAACCTTTAGGTGTAAGAATTACACGACAAGGGCTTAGATTGCAACATGCAGAGTTTGTGAAAAGCGAAAAACCTGACATCTATCATATTAAAGGAAGTATTATTAATTATTCGGAACATGAAGAATCAGATGTTCAAGCATTTGAAGAAGGCTATATTTCAATTACGCCTCTTCAATTTGATCGAACAAATTATGAAAGATTAAATCAAATACTAAATTCTTAATCGATTGTTAATCTTTAGTTTCTATGTTAAAATATAACAAAGAGCGGTGGTGAAAAAATGGCACAATTTAATATACATTTTTTTAAAGAAAAAACTAGACAAATCGATTTAGAACAACTGATTGTTTTCTTTGAAAACATTGAGGGGTTTAAAGTTGAAATGGATGAGCAAAGCGTTAGATTTATCTATGTCCATCCGAGACTTGGATACAAAGCACTTTTTATGATGACACCAAAATCTCAAGTACCTGACATCTATCGATTAAATCCTAAGTTTTTAGACTTGAATTTTCATTTAGAACTGCCAATTTTAACACCCAATTATGTTGCTTTACAAGTCTTTGAACTTGCTAAAAAAGTAAGTGAAAGATTTAACTTCGCAATCTATAATGAAATGTTTGAAAATGTATTAGCATTTAAAATGGATACAGTCTTTAAAGTGTTTACGATGCTAAAAGATGCTTATATGGAAAAAAACCCTATCATTTTAAATGATTACTATTATTTGTCGACAGATAAACTCCATCTCATTTATCGTTATTTGGATGACTATCAAGAGTTACAAAAGTATTATCAAGAACTTAATACTTATGTACCAAGATATCACTTTTTAACAACAAATAATAAAAAACTTGCACTAGCGATTGAATGGAAAGAACATACATTAACGTTATTTCCAATCGATTTAGACTATATCTTTTATAGAGTTGATCAAACCATTAAAGTTTATGATGCAAAAGAAGTTTTTGAATTAATTGAAAAATATTTAATTGATGTTCCCGGTTTTATTAAAGGAACAAAAGTGATGACTAAAAAAACAGCGAAAAAAGTTCATAAGATCATCAGAAAAGCAAAACTTAAGGATATGGATGATCAATTTAAACGTGCTGAACTACGATTTATGATTGATTAGTATTAAATATGAGATTAGTAGAACATATTATAGGATTCATTGTATTATCACTAGGCATTGTATTTGTTATTAATGCAAAACTTGGTGCAGGATCAATGGATGCCTTTAATTATTACTTAACACAACTGATTAAAGATGACGCAAATATCATTACACTTGGACGCGTTGCAATTTTGAATGGGACGTTTGCAGCAGTGTTAGCATATTTGATTTCTAAAGATAAAAAAGTATTTATCAGTTTAATCTACATTTTTATTGTAGGTAACTTCATTGATATGTGGCAATGGGCATTTAATTATGTACCAGTAAACATCTATGATCAATTGCATGAAAGACTCATTCTTTCATCATTTGGTGTTATTATTATCAGCTTTGGTGTAGCAATGACACTCATGTCTGGTCATAGACCTTCACCATTTGAAAGTTTACTGATGTCACTTGATAAAAAAATAGGTAATATCGCAATAACAAAAATATTGATTGATGGTAGTTATTTAATTGCTGCATTCATCTTAGGATTTATTTATGGTCATGTCTTTGAGCAAATAGGTCTTTTTACCATCGTATTAACATTTTTAACAGGCGTTTTAGTAAAGCATTTTTCGAATCAAATACATAGATTCAAATCTAGAAAAGGAGCGAAAGAAAATGTTATTAAACAAACATATTGATCACACTAAGTTAGGTGCTAATGTTTCAAAAGCACAAATTGATCAATTAATTGAGGAAGCAATCAAATATGATTTTAAGAGTGTTTGTGTTAATCCAATATGGGTAAAACATGCAAATCACAAACTTAAAAAAACAACCGTATTAACATGTACAGTGATTGGTTTCCCACACGGTACACATCAACCAAATGTAAAGAGATATGAAGCAGAACAAGCAGTGTTGGATGGTGCAGAAGAATTAGATATGGTGATTAATGTAGAAGCTTTGAAGGCAAAAGATTATCATACAATTCATGAAGAAATCAAAGGTGTTGTTGAAGCAGCTGATGGACTTGTCGTTAAAGTGATTTTAGAAACATGTTATTTAACAGATGAAGAAATTGTTAAAGCATGTGAAATTGCAGTCCATGAAGGTGCTAATTTTGTCAAAACATCAACTGGTTTTGGTACACATGGTGCAACAGTTGAACATGTGCGCTTAATGAAAGAAACAGTCAAAGATAACGCTGAAGTTAAAGCTAGCGGTGGGGTTAGAACATACGAACAAGCCATGGTTATGATTGAAGCTGGTGCGACACGTATTGGAACTTCAAATGGCGTTCAAATTATGGAAAGAGAAGGAAAAAATAATGATTCCAACAGCTCATATTGAGTTAGATAACAAAGATTTAATTGCAAAAACAGTATTGATGCCTGGTGATCCACTAAGAGCTAAATTTATTGCTGAAACATATCTTACAAAAGTAGTTCAAATCAATGGTGTAAGAAATATGTTTGGTTATACTGGATACTATGGTAAAAAAAGAGTCACAGTTTTTGGCTCTGGTATGGGTATGCCAAGTATAGGTATTTATTCATATGAATTATTTAATTTCTATGGTGTAGAAAACATTATTAGAATTGGTTCATGTGGAGCTTATAGTCCAGAACTTAAGATTTATGATGTTTTACTTGCAACAGAAGCTGTCTCTGAGTCTTCATATGCAAAAACAATGGGCGTGACTTCAAGTAAAAAACTAAAAGCAAATAAGGCTTTAAATAATAAAATTTTAAAAGCAAGTGAAAAAACAGGTATTAAAGTAAGACCTTCAGTTATCCATTCATCTGATGTTTTTTATAGACTTAAAGGTGATGATTATAAAGTGCTTGTTGAAAAATATGGTGTAGAAGCTGTAGAAATGGAAAGTTTTGCTTTGTTTGCAAATGCAAAAGCATTAGGTAAAAGAGCTGCTTGTTTATTAACTGTTTCTGATTCATTTGTTACACATGAAGCAACGACTGCACAAGAAAGACAAGAAGCTTTCACACATATGATGGAAGTAGCTTTAAATAGTATTTAATGAAATTTATTCAAAGCGATTTTAAAACGATACAAGTCAGTCTTTACATGATCGATTATGATGATGTTAAAAAGCGAGCGTATCGTTTTTTATTACCCAAACTGCTTACATCACACACAGAAAAATTTAATACAAGATTAGACATGAGTAAACATTTACAAGATTTATATGGTGCTTTATTGGGTGGAAGAACATATTATCTTGCAAATCTGAATGTGATTAACATTGCATGTCAAATCGTAAATCCACAAATCGTCAATGAATCAGAATTATTAAAAGAGACAATTGACTTATTTTTAGACATGCTTGATCGAAAAACGTTATTTAATGAGATGATATTTAATGAAGAAAAGCGAATGCTTATTGAACAATGGGATTCAATCAAGGATCAAAAGAGACTTTATGCAAACACTAAATTTAGTGCATCTTTTTATGGCAAACATCCTTTTGGTTATCCGCATAGTGGATACAAAGAAGACATAGAAGCAATCACACTTGAACAAATGTATGATTACTTTAAAGACATCATCTCTACAAATACCATAAGATTTTATATCAATGGATATACAAGTGATCAAGAGATACTAAAAAAACTTGAAGCATTTGAACAGTATAAAAAACATGAAATCAAATTTTCGCAAGTTGTTTTTGATGAACCTAAAAATGTAGTTGAAACATTGGATATGAAACAATCTATGATTAAAATAGGTTATGAACTTCCTGTTTTTAGAAATAATCCGTTATATGAAGCAGCAACCATGCTTGATTTAATGATCGGTGGTTATGTTGAAAGTCTTATGTTTAAAGTCATTAGAGAAGAGATGGGCTTATGTTATGATGTAAGATCTTCATATGATTCGACACAAGGTGTCATGGTCATCTCAAGCGGTGTTGATCAAAGGAGAACCGATGAAGCTATTTTTCATATGAAGAAAATGATAGAATCACCGCTTAACTATGAGTTTAATGAAGAAAAATTAGAACTTGCTAAACAGTTTGTTACACATCAGATAAAGAGCAGTTATGATGATCAAAGTGCGATGACTAGTCGTTCATTTTATGATGATCTTTATCATAAAAATCTAACTATGGAAGAAAAGATTAACAGATTTCTAAATGTTACATTTGAAGATGTTTTGCTTGCACATAAAAAATTAAAATTAAACACAGTTTATGTACTTACAGGTGATAATCATGATCATTAAAGAAGATAAAAGATTTAATGAAAAAGTATATATATTAAAATTAAAAAATGGCATGCAAGTTCACATGTTACCTAAAGAAACGCCTTATTTTTCAACTTATGTTGAATTAAGTATGCCTTATGGTTCAAATCATCTTGATTATGCAATTGATGGAACAAACTATCAATTACCTGCAGGAAGTGCGCATTTTATGGAACATAAAATATTTGCCATGCCTTATGGTGACGCCTTTATTGAATTTTCAAATTTAGGTGTTGATGCGAATGCGATGACTTCTTATCAGCAAACGTCATATTTATTTAATGCAACCTCTCATGTGGAAGATGCATTAAAATTATTACTAGATATGTTAGATACACCTTATTTTACAGATGAAAATATCATTGCTGAAGAAAAAATCATAGCCGAAGAATTAAAAATGTATTTAGATGACATCGAAAATGTTATCTATCAGGATTTAATGTCAGCAATGTATAAAAATCATCCATTTAAAGAAGATATAGGTGGCACTTTAGATTCTATTAAAGAAGTTGATAAAGATGTCCTAAATCGAATTCATCGTCATTTTTATCATCCATCTAATCGCTTAATTGTAATTTCTGGGCATATTGATATCAAGCAAATGAAGGCTTTCTTTAAAGCATACGATCAAAGTGTAAAAGAGATACTTCCAAAAATTAAATATGCATATGAGCCTAAAACGGTTGTTACTAAAGAAACTATTAAAATAAAAGATGTTTCAATTTCTAAAATGGTACTTGGTTATAAATTACCTTTATCATATAGAACAGGTTTAGAACAAATCAAACAAGAAATGATTTATGGATTACTTTTTAATCTTATACTTGGTCCATCATCAATTCTTTATCATCGACTACTTAGCGAGCATAAAATTAATAAGAATTTCTATATGTCACAGACATTTGAAGGGCATTTTGGACATTTTGTTGTGTTTGCTGATTCAAAAGATCCAATAGAACTTAAAGATTATTTAATTAAACAATTTGAAGAAGTCAAAGAAGATTCACTGACTAAAGAAGCATTCGAAAGATATTTAAAAGTTTATATTGGACAATTTGTATTCGCATTAAATCAAAATGACCATAAAGCATATATGTATGGAAAATATATACATAAAGGTACACATCTATTTGATGTCATTGACACGATAGCATCAATTAAATTTGAGGATATATTAAAAGCTTATGATGTGTTTATTCATGCTTCATTTGCTTATGTCATTTATAAAAAGGACTAAATTAAGTCCTTTTTTTATAGATATATATCGTTTATTAAATGATTAGAGGTTGTATCTAAAGTTTGACTGAAAATATAGATTTGAGCTAAGAATCATCTTTAAATGTGTCATTAGTTTAATCGAAATCTTCCTTTTATAATGCACTTAAAAGGAGATGAATATATGTTAAATCAGTTAATACTTATTGGAAGATTAACCCACGACCCCGAAATTAAAGTTCTACCAGACGGTAGAAAAGTAAGTGAAGTTGTGATTGCAGTACAAAGAAGTTATAAAAATATGGATGGTCAGTACGAAACTGACTTCATCAAAATCAGTTTATGGGAAGGGCTTGCTACAGCAGTTGAGAGTTATTGTAAAAAAGGTGTGATGATTGCTGTAAAAGCAAGACTACAAACCTATAAACTTGAAATTGAAGATGAACGAAAAATAAATATGCTTGAAGTCATAGGTGAAAGAGTAACATTTTTATCATCAGCAAACAAAACAGATGTAGAATTAGAAGAAAAAGTTCAATAAAATGAACTTTTTTCATTTAAAAACATTGATAAATTATGTTAAAATAATTTAAGGAGATGATATCAATGAGTTTTGATTTTGCAAAAGAAGTATTAAAAAGAAAACAACAAATTATAGATGATTTAACAGGGTTGATTAAGATTAATTCTGAACTGACTACATATGATCCTAACCGTAAAGGAGCACCTTTTGGTGAAGGTATCAAAGAATCACTGGATTACATGATTGCTCTTGGAGCAAAAGATGGATTTGAAACGATCAATTTAGATGGTTATGCAGGTCATATTGAATATGGAAAACAAAAAGAATATGTAGGAATGATTGGACATTTAGATGTGGTTCCTGCAGGAAACGATTGGACATATGATCCTTATGGTGCTGAAATTCATGATGGTCTTATGTATGGACGTGGAACTGAAGATGACAAAGGTCCTACAATTGCAGCATATTATGCTATGAAAATTCTTAAAGAATTAAATGTTGATTTATCAAAAAGAATTAAATTGGTTTTAGGAACAGATGAAGAAACTGCTTGGCGTGGTGTGAGACATTATTTTAGTTTATATCCAGAAATGCCTGTTTCAGGATTTATTCCAGATGCTGATTTTCCACTTATTTATGCAGAAAAAGGAATTTCTAGAATATTTATTAAAGGTGTTTTAGAAGATACTGATTTATTATTTGTTCAAGGTGGATTTAGAGATAATATGGTCCCTGACTATGCTGAGGCTAAGCTCAAACCTTCAAAAGATTATGCAGGTATGTTTGCTTTATTTTTAGAAAATAATGATTATCAAGGCGAAAGCAAAACAGAAGATGATCATGTATATATTAAAGTTGTTGGTAAATCTGCACATGGCTCTACACCACAATTTGGTGTGAATGCGATTGACTTGCTATTTAAATTCTTAAAAGAAGCTTTAGTCAAATCGCCAGTCGTTGATTTAGTCAATGATTTATTAATTGATGATTTTTTAGGTGAAAAATTAGGCGTTGCTTATCATGATGAAGAAATGGGAGATTTAACAAACAATTTCGGTGTGATTAAAACATTAGGTGATACATATCAAATTAGTTTGAATCTTCGTTATCCAAATGGTGTCATCTTTGATGATGTTGTAGAAAAAATCAAAGAAAAAGCTGCACCATATTTTGCTGAAGTAGATGTTGATAATCATCAAGCTCTTTTATATGAGGATCCAAATTCACCACTTGTTAAAACGTTAATGGATGTTTATCGTAAGCATTCACATGATAAACATGCACAACCAATCACTATTGGTGGTGGTACATTTGCAAGAGCAATGAAAAATACAGTTGCTTTTGGTCCACATTTTTTAGATAAACCAACTTATATTCATCAAAAAAATGAATTTATTGATTTAGACGATTTCTTTAAAGCAATCATTATTTATACAGAAGCATTATACGAACTCGCAAAATAAGGAGGTTTCTATGAAACCCTATTTAGAATTATGCAAATATGTATTAGATCATGGTACATTTAAAATGGATCGTACTCAAACTGGGACGTATTCAGTATTTGGTTATCAAATGCGCTTTGATTTAAATGAAGGTTTCCCTCTTTTAACAACTAAGAAAGTGCATTTAAAGTCTATTATCCATGAATTATTATGGTTTATTAAAGGGGATACTAACATTAAATACTTAGTAGATCATAATGTAAGAATTTGGAATGACTGGCCATATGCCACTTATAAAAAAAGTCAAGATTATCAAGGCGAGTCCATGGATGAATTTGTCGAAAAAATCAGAACTGATGAAAAGTTTGCATCTATTTATGGTGATTTAGGACCTGTTTATGGTGCACAATGGCGAAATTTTAATGGTGTTGACCAAATACAATATATTTTAGATGAGTTAAAAGAAAATCCTGCATCAAGACGTATGATTTTATCTGCTTGGAATCCAGCAGAAATTTCTGACATGGCATTACCTCCATGTCATACACTCATTCAATTTTATGTTGCAGATGGTAAACTTTCACTACAACTTTATCAAAGAAGTGCTGATATTTTCCTTGGTGTACCATTTAATATTGCATCATATGCATTATTACTTATGATGGTTGCCCAAGTGACTGGATTTGAAGTTGGAGAATTTGTTCATACATTAGGTGATGCGCATATTTACCAAAATCACTTAGAACAAATTAAGCTACAATTGTCTAGAACGCCTAAAAAACGCCCAATAATGCATTTAAATAAAGAAGTTAAGTCTTTATATGATTTCACATTTGAAGACTTTAAATTAGAAAATTATGAGCCATATCCTGCAATTAAAGGAAAAGTAGCTGTATGATTTCGATGATTTGGGCGATGGATGAAAATTGGCTTATTGGTAAAGGTAATGAATTACCATGGCATTATAAAGAAGATCTAAAATATTATAAAAGTAAAGTTGATCAACAAGTTGTTTTGATGGGTGAACTTACTTATCAATCATTAAAAGGGTATTATAAAACTAAACCTCTTCCTTTTAAAAAAGCTTATGTATGTAATTTGGAAGATAAAACATATGATGATGCCATACTTGTAAAAGACATTCATACTTTTTTAAAACAAACTGATGAAGATATTATTATCATTGGTGGAAGAACAATATATAAACTTGCACTTCCATACGCTGATCGATTATATATTACATATGTATTAAATCACCATGAGGGTAATGTGTATTTTCCTAAATTTGATTTAAGTGCATTTAAGTTAGTCAGTAAAGAAGTGATTCCTTCTTTGATTTTTGCTGTTTACGAAAGGAAGTAAAACATGCTTACACTATTATTTTTAGTTATATATGTTTCTATGATTGTTGGTGTCTATCTATGGACCCATTTATGGTATCTCATTCCTGTTGCTATCATCATTGGTTATCCACTTGCATTGGCAGTTGTGATTTTACTCATATATATCAATTTTCCTTGGATGGCAAAAACAAAACCGACTAACAAGTTAAAAAATGATATTGCTTATCAAATTATTTATTTAGTAAATCACTTTTTCATTAGAATTAAGTTAGATGTCGAAGGTAGAGAAAATATTCCTCCTAGAGGAACGTTACTAACAACTTATGCAAATCATAAGTCATTATTAGATCCACTGCCAATCATTGAATTGCTAAAAAGACCAACAACATTTACACCAAAATCAGAAGTGATGTCTTATCCATTGCTTGGTAAATACTTAAAGTATTTAGGTTCAATGGTGATTGATAGATCAAGTGATAGAAATACTGCAAAAGGTCTAGTTGAAGCAATTAAGAATGCAAAAGATGGTATGAATTATTTGATATTTCCTGAAGGTGGCATTCGTACACGTGAAGTTGAACACATGGTTGAAATGCGACCAGGTGCTTATAAATTGGGGATGAAAGCAAAAACAAATATGCTTGTCATATCAATGAAAAATATGACTCAAATCCCAAAACGTTGGCCATTTAAATCAACAGTAATAAAGATGAAAGTTCATCCTTTAATTCGTTATGAAGATATTAAAGATATGCAAACATCTGATATTGCTCAAATGGTTTATGATATGGTTAATGGTGATTTTGAATAAAAAATAAATGCCTGTAATGAAACAGGCATTTTTTTATCGTTTTGGATTTTTTTTATGTTCAATGAGTTTAATACGATTGGGTTCAACTTCGAAATAGAGAATGTCACCATTTTCTAATAAGTAATCTGCAAAATTATAGGTCTTTGGATCACTGTAAACAAGCAATGCTTTAATGACATGTGAGTGAGCTACACAGATGAGTTCTAAATTGTCGTATGTTTCAAGAAGTTTATAAGTTTGTTCTTTAATTCTATATATTAATGCTTGATCGACTTCAAATGAATGATGTTGTGTGTAAGATTTTCTTACGAAATCTCTACCCTTATCGATGGTTTGTCCATCTAAGAATCCAAAATCTCTTTCAACATAGTGTTGGATTACCTCTATCGGTTGTTTCATCTCTAGATAATCTTTAATCACCATTGCAGTTTCTAATGCTCTTGATAAAGGAGAACTTAAAATCGCATCGAAATGATGATTTTCCGATTTTAAAAAGTGTGCTAAATCAAGTGCCTGTTTTCTCCCATTTTCATTTAATGGAATGTTAATTCTTCCTTGTACTAAGCCATTATAATTATAATTTGTTTGACCGTGTCTTACCATAGCAAGTTTTATCATTTTTTATCACCGTTGATATTATAACATAACTATAAAATTTGTGATAAAATATTATTGAGGAGTGATCTTATGCATGTAATAGATTTGATTACAAAAAAACGAAACGGAGAAATTTTAACAAAAGAAGAGATTGAATTTTTAATTCAAACTTATACGATGGGTAATATTCCGGATTACCAAATGAGCGCCCTTTTGATGGCTATTTTTTTTCAAGGGATGAATCATGAAGAAGCAACACACTTAGCGTTATCGATGAGAGATTCAGGAGATGTGATGGACCTAAGTGAAATTAAAGGTATTAAAGTCGATAAGCACTCAACCGGTGGTGTTGGTGATAAGGTGACTTTAGTCTTAGCACCTATTGTTGCGAGTTTAGGTGCAAAAGTAGCAAAAATGAGTGGTAGAGGTTTAGGTCATACTGGTGGAACCATTGATAAATTAGAAAGTATTGAAGGATTCCATGTTGAAGTAGCACCTCAAGATTTTATCAATCAAGTAAATGAAATTGGAATTGCAGTTGTTGGACAAAGTGGGCATATTGCACCTGCAGATAAAAAATTATACGCACTTCGTGATGTTACTGCAACTGTAGATATTATTCCACTGATTGCATCATCAATCATGTCAAAAAAATTGGCAAGTGGTGCAGATGCTATCGTTTTAGATGTTAAAGTAGGTCATGGTGCCTTCATGAAGACTGAAGACGAAGCCAAAGAACTTGCTCAACTTATGGTTGATATTGGTAAATTAGCAGGTAAAAAAGTTACAGCTATTTTAACAAATATGAATGAACCATTAGGATTTAAAATTGGTAATGCATTAGAAGTTTATGAAGCCATCTTGTCACTTAAAGGACAAGGACCAAAAGATTTAATGGATGTTGTTACAGTTATTGCTAGTCAATTGTTAATTGATGCACAAATCGCCGTTGATGATCAACAAGCAAGAACAATGATTGAAGAGAGTATTCAATCAGGTAAAGCTTATGATAAATTTGTAGCATTTGTTAAAGCGCAAGGTGGAAATGTAGATGTTCTATCACACTTTGAAGACTTTATCGCAAAAGATTTAGTTGATGTTGTTGCAGATAAAGAAGGTTTCATTGTTGATATGGATGCTTTATCTATTGGTAGAGCTGCAATGATTTTAGGTGCAGGTCGAGAAACAAAAGCTGATTTAATTGATCCAAGTGTCGGTATTGAAGTACATAAAAAGATTGGTGATTATATAAAAGTAGGCGATGTTATTGCTACTTTATATGTCAATCAAAAAGGTATTGAAGAAGCGAAAAAACTTGTTTTAAATTCACTTATCTTAGGAAAAGATAAAGTAGAACAAAAATTAATAAGAGGTATTGTTAGATGAAATTGATGGAACCTGACTATAGTAATTCTATATGGAATGTTTCACATACGATTTTAGCACATTACGGACATCATACTGATGTTCCTCTCATTCCAGAACTTAAAGAAAAATTAGATAAAAATTATAAACATGTTTGTTTGTTTTTGCTTGATGGGATGGGCACCAATATTATTAAAAAACATTTAAGACATAAAGATTTCTTAAAAAAGCATGTGATCAAAAAAATCACATCAGTTTATCCTCCTACAACAGTAGCTGCAACCAATACGGTACTTACTTGTAAGACACCTTACGAAAGTGGTTATTTAGGATGGACTCAATATTTTTCAGATGATGACGTTTATGCAATTGTCTTTAGAAATGAAGACTATTATGATGCTGATAAAGCACTAAAGTTAAATTATCGAGATACTTATTTAAAACATGATTTGATTTTTGATTATATTAAACGTGCAGACGCTAGTGTCCAAACGTATAAGTTATTTCCTAGTTTTGAACCAGGTGGTTTTGAAACTTTTAATGAGCAACTAGAAGAAGTGAAGAAAATCACTAAGCAAGATTCAAAAACTTTCTCATATATTTATTGGACTAATCCTGATGATATGGAACATCGTTTTGGACCTAAAAGCAAGGAAGTTAAAGAAGAACTTAGATCATTGTCTGCGCAATTAGATAGATTTTCTAAACAATTAAATCCTGATACATTATTAATTGTTATTGCTGATCATGGACAAATTGAAGTGAAACCAGTTGAGTTTACTGAACAAACATATTTATACGATATGTTATCTAAAAAACCATCATTAGAACCTAGAACACCTGCATTCTTTGTCAAAGATGATAAACATCTTGAATTTAGAATGATGTTTAGTAAAATGTTTGAAACCAGATATAAACTATATGCATCACATGATTTTATTGAAAGTGGATTGATAGGATATGGAAACAAGCATCCAATGCTTGATCAATTTGTTGGAGATTTTGTTGCAGTTGCAATATCTGATAGTTATCTTAAGTTTAAAAAAACAGCCTTGTATAAAGGCCATCATGCAGGTTTAACTAAAGATGAGATGGAAGTACCACTCATCATCTATTCAAATAAAAAATAAGCGATGCTAAATAGCACCGCTTATTTCTTTTTTATTTTTCAGCTTTTTTGTCAGTTTTTGCAAATTCTGCAGCCATCATAATTGATGATGCTAAATCTGTGATATTTGTAGGAACAACAAGTTTAGTTGATTGACCATCAGCAACTTTAGCTAAAGCTTCAAAGGCTTTAATCGTAAGTACAGTTTGGTCAGCATCAGCTTTCTTAATAAGTCCAATACCAAGTGCTTCAGCTTCTTTTAGTTTAAGAATAGCTTCAGCTTCCCCTGTAGCATGAAGAACTTTTTCTTGTTTATAAGCATCAGCTCTAAGAATAACTGATTCTCTTTCACCTTCAGCTCTTAGGATTGCTGCACGCTTTTCACCTTCAGCAATTAAGATCGTTTGACGTCTTTCACGTTCTGCACGCATTTGTTTTTCCATTGAATCACGAATATCTTTTGGTGGAAGAATGTTCTTGACTTCTACACGGTTAACTTTAATACCCCATGGGTCAGTCGCTTCATCTAAAATCTTTCTCATGTTAGTATTGATAAGATCTCTTGATGTAAGTGTTTGGTCTAAGTCTAATTCACCAATGATATTACGTAATGTTGTTGCAGAAATTTTTTCAATAGCTAGCATAGGTGTTTCAGTACCATATGTATAAGCTTTTGGATCTGTAATTGAGAAGAAGACAACTGTATCAATTTGCATTGTTACATTATCTTTTGTAATAACAGGTTGTGGATCAAAGTCCTTAACTTGTTCTTTAAGTGAAACAACGTTTACAACTCTTTCAATGATTGGGAATACATATTTAATCCCAACGCCCATTGTACGGTTATATCCCCCTAAACGTTCAACAACATACTTTTTAGTTTGAGTGACAACTTTAACACCTGAAATGGCAATCATCAATAATATGGCTAAAACAATGATAAGTGCCCAGCCACCTGTGCTCATTAATACTGATGGTAATAATCTTGATAACATAATAAATCCCTTCCTTTATTTATATTTTTTGTACGATGAGCTTTACACCTTCAACATCAAGGATTTTAACTTCATCATTTACTTCTATATCTTCTTCAGATATTGCAGACCATACGCGTGTTTTTAATTGAACAGCACCTACAGTGTTTGAACTAATTCTTTCAATACAGACTGCTTTTTGGCCAATCACCGAATCAACGTTTGTTTTAATCTCATTTGTTTTGAAATAACTTACTACGAGTGGTCTTGTGAAAAGTAGTAAAAGTGTTGCAACAACTAAGAAAACGACAATTTGAATTACTGGGTTAACATCAAGCAACGAAAGAATATAGGTTGGTACAGCTGCTAAAGATATCCAGATACTTACTAAATGCGTCGTTGATAATTCAAGAAGCAACGCACCTAAAAAAATACCTAGCCACATCCATTGAAACCAATCCATCTATAATACCTCCTTTAAGTCTACTGTTAAGACTTCTTGTTTAGAATCCCAATTGGCTTTAAATTTAAACACTGTATTGATGACATCAATACTAAACCAATCAACGATCTCTTCTAAAAATGATTTATTCGTTACTCTGCTATAAGAGTTGCGAATGGTAATTTTATATTTGCTATTTGCTGGGATGTCATGCATCATTGATCGTTCTTTATTAAGTGGCTTAATAAATAATAGCTTATCTGTTTGATTGACACCGAGCATAACCGAATATGCATTTTCAAAAAACATAGTTGCTGGTTTATTTAATGTTAGACTTCCATTTCCAATGGTTACAACACAATCTTTTGGTTTCTCATTAAACCATGTGATATCCATATAAATCACTTCCTTTGATTATATTATAACACAAATTATAAAAAATGCAATAAAATTACAATAAATTATTATTGATTATTATTGATGATATCAAGAATTTCAAAACCAAATTGAAGTGCATATGCTTTTACTTCCACTTCTAAATCTTCTGCTTGATTGTTTAGTAATCTAGATTGTACATAAAAATCATGTACTGTATCTAGCGAATCAAGAGAACCATAGACATAAAGCATTTCATCGACAACTTTAATTTTATATGTAATGATAGTGACACCTTCAAATCCTTTTTGCGTTTTAACTTTTTTACTCACGAAGAAAGGGGATTTGGTAAATTTTTCAATTGAACGATCAATAAGTGGTATGAGAAAATAAACACCAGGATTTTCAATGGTTTTTAAATATTTACCTAATCTTTCTATAATAACAACTTCATCATCTTTAACAAGTAAGAAAGAAGGTAGCAAGATAAGAATGAGTAAACCTGTGATAATTAAGATGGAAATTTCTAATTCTGTCATATAATAAAACTCCTTTGTTGAAATTTATATCATTTCGTGTTATATTTTTATTGATCACTACGGGGAGCATAAGCTGAGAGGACGTAAAGTCGACCCGAAGAACCTGATCTGGATGATACCAGCGGAGGGATAGTCGATAAGTGTAAGTAGACATATCACTAACTATCAATTTCTTTGGCTAATCCATAGAAATTTTTTTATTTTCTAAGGAGGAAAGAAAGATGAAGAATCAAAAAGCTTTAAAAAAATTAGTTTTAACTGCAATTCTTTTAGCGATTGCAGTCGTCGTCGATTTGATTACGAGTGCGGTACCAGGATTAAATTTAAGCATGCCATTTGGTGGGAAATTTTTTGGTATATCTATGATCCCATTAATTCTGATTGGTCTTATATGTGGGCTTGAATATGGATTGATTGCTGGATTCTTATATGGTATATATAATTTCTCAGCAGATTATATGATTTATTTGTCAGCACTTCGTGACACGCTTGAGAGTTGGACGGGCACATCATGGAATTCATTCCAAATCCTACTATTAGTGCTATTGGATTATGTTATTCCATTTATGGCATTTGGACTCTCTGGTTTATTTAAAAAACAATTTAAGTCATTAAGTGGACTTGTTAAATCAGTTATGCTCGTCAGTGTCATAAGACTTATTTCTAGTACACTAAGTGGCGTAGTATTATGGAGTACTAGCATTCAATTTGCAATATCAGAAGTTGAATCAGGAAATGCTGATCCCAATTTAGCAACACGTATTTTTAGTTTTGTTGGTGGCAATGTATGGTTATATAGCTTTGGTTATAATTTGACATACATTCTTACAACAGGTATTGTTGTATATTTGATTTTATCATTAACTCACAAACGTATTTATACGATTAGTGAGCAATTTGTCTTATAAAAAATGTTGATCAAGCACTTTTAGATAATCAAGTCTTGGTTGATAACCAAATGGAATTAAATAAGCTTTTTCTTTAAAGACTTCATACGGGATGGATTTACGTCCCGTATCTTTATTTTGTGAATCCCAATATGTAGATAAAATGTCAAAAGGTAGTAAAAAATATTCATTGTATTGTTTAAAGTGTACAATAAGAAATGCAATACCTTTTTGATTGACAACGTTTCTTAAGTGATCAATTTGATGTGGGTGAACGTTCTTAAGTGGCATCGATGTTTTTGAATTTGTTTCCTTCGCATCAAAATCGATATAAAAACCTTTATAGATTCCATTAAAATCAGTTGTTGATGGTGTCTTATAATATGCTTCAGTAATTTTAGCTTTATTACGAGCAGGATAAGAAACACTAACCACTTGAATTGGGGTAGGTTTTTTATGAATAACAGCAATATTATTATCTAAATAATATTGATTTGATTGTTCAATATCAGATTCAAGCGTCATGCCAAGATTCGCATAATTTGTTTGTTTGATCTGCGGTTTACGTTTAATTGGGTATTTTATCATATGTTATCACCTAATTTTATGATACCATAACTAAAAACAAAATCATTGTTTAATGTGAAAAACATGATATAATGTATATGAATAAAAAAGCGTTACTTTGTGAAGGAAGTGTGTATATGAGTGAGATACGATTTTTTGCTTTAGGGGGACTAGGCGAAAATGGGAAAAATATGTATGTGGTTGAAGTTGATCGAAGTTTATTCATTTTAGATGCAGGGATTAAATACCCAAGTTCTGAATTATATGGTGTCGATGAAATCATTCCTGATTACCGCATTTTAATTCGTGCAAAAGATCGAATTAAAGGTATTTTTTTGTCGCATGCCCATGAAGATCATATCGCTGCAGTGCCACATTTAATCAATGATTTAAATGTCCCAGTTTATGCGACTAACTTTACAATGCAAATCTTAAAAGATATGCTTAAAGATGCAGATCTAAAATTAGAGGATTATACACTAAATACCATTAGTCAAAATAGTATTATCAAATTTGGAAATGTGAGAGTGTCATTTTTTAACACAACACATTCAATTCCAGAATCTGTAGGGATCGCTATTCACACGATGGATGGTGTCATTGTATATACGAGTGACTTTACTTTTGATCAAAGTGGTGATTTAAAATATCAAACAGATTTTAGAAAAATTAATGAATTATCAGAAAAAAATGTCTTGGTTTTATTAACTGAATCATTAGGATCAACTTTAGTCCTCAATGGTGGTGTCAATCAAGCACTTGATCACAAACTTAATTCAATATTTGCCAATGCCCAAGGACGTATCATTATATCGCTGTTTTCATCAGATTTAAGAAAAATCCAACATGCAGTAAATATCAGTTTAAAACATCATAAAAAAATAGCAATCATTGGACGTAGAGCTCAAAGAATTGTGGATATTGCGATAGCCAATGGTTATCTAGAAATTCCTAAAGAAGCATTAGTCAATTTAAAATTTATTGATGATAAAAATAAGAATGATGATCCAAATATTGTTGCACTTGTCACAGGTAATAGACATGAACCATTCTTTATGTTACAAAGAATGTGCAAGAAAATTGATAGACTAGTTCAAATCAATGATGCCGATACAATCATTTTAATGACAGCTCCAGTCCCAGGAACTGAAAAGATGGCTGCAAGAACACTAGATACACTGTATCGTAGTGAAGCTGATGTAGAAATGATTGATAAAAGATTATTAACAGCAGCACATGCTACTGCAGAAGAATTAAAGATGATGATGAATTTATTAAAACCAAAATACATCATACCTACAATTGGAGAATATAGACATCAATATGGTGTTAGAAAATTAGCACTTGATCTTAATTATCAAGCTGAAGATGTATTCTTACTTGATAATGGTGATGTATTTAATTATAAAGATAAAGATGTATTTGTAAGTCGTCATGATATCAATGTTGGTGAAATCTTAATTGATGGAACCGCTGTTGGTGATGTCAATGATTTTGTTATGAAAGATAGAGAATTATTGGCAGAAGACGGTGCGCTACTTATTGTTGCACATGTAAGTCCTAAAAATAAAGAAATTTTAGGTAGTGTTGAAATTATTACTAAAGGTTTTGTTTATGTCAAGGAATCGGAAGCGTTGCTTGAAAAGGTAAAAGAAATCTTTTATACGACAAGTCAAAAACATCTACAAGGTAAATATATTAATTGGAATGAGTACAAGCGTGATGTGAGAAATGATATCAATAGATTCATTTATCAGGAAACAAAACGAAGTCCAATCACTATTCCAGTGATAATATCAACTGAACTTAACTAAAAAAAGGCTAAAAATTAGCCTTTTTATTTTATTAGAAGTAAAAATAAGAAATTCTTTCTATGATTAATAAAAGAATAAAATGTCCTTAATGTAGTATTTAAGGACATAGCGGTTTTATTATAAATATTTATTGTTTTATTGTCAATAAAATAATGAATTAGAAAGGATTAAAATGAGTTTAAAACCATATAAATTAGTCTTAGATACTTGGTTAATAGCTAAAGAAAAACAGATTAAATCTTCAAGCTATTCTAATTATTATAGTATTATAAATAATCAAATCATTCCTTATTTTGGTCACTTGAGTGTAGATGACTTGGATCAAACTAAACTACATGAATATTGTGAAACACATCTTTTAAACAAATCCAATTCATATATTCTGGACATCCTAAATATTATGATTCAAAGTTTGGAACCATATCCTTCAAAAAAAGATATGCTAATTCAATACATAAAAGAGAACATTAGTACGAATAGAAATAAAAATCAAAATGGTTATTTAGACAAAAAGAACATTGAAAGAATGATATTTATTATTAAAAATAATAACATAAAATACAAATTAGGCTTTTTACTTCCAATCTTAACAGGTATGAGAATCGGTGAAGTATGTGCCCTAAAGTATAAAAATGTTGATTATAGAAATAAATATATCGAAGTAAATCATACTGTTTATAGAATAAAAGATGGTGCCAATACTAAGTTAAAATTGCTTACTCCAAAGACCAGAAATAGTCAAAGAATTATTCCAATTCATGAAGAATTAATGCATCAATTAAATAATTACACTGACGAAAATGCATTTATACTAACAGGCAAACCTTATCCACTAGATCCTAGAATTTTGAGAAGACATTTTAATGTTTTTATCAATCACTATAAATTTCCAAAAATAAGATTTCATGACTTAAGACATTCATTTGCAACGACATGTTTAGAAAATGGAATTGACTATAAAAGTTTAAGTGAACTTTTAGGACATTCTAGTGTTTCAACAACATTAAATATTTATGTACATTCAAATAATGATAAAAAAAGAGCATTTATCAACAAAATTTGATGAAAAGTCCTTAAATACTACATTAAGGACTAAACAATAGGAGGGGAAACTATGCACTGGATTGACGATTTAACAGATGAACAACGAAAGGAAATATATTTAAGATACAAGAGATTATGTGATCAGATTCTAAGTGTGATGTTTATATCATTTTTTATGATGATTGTTTCAATGTATTATATAGTGACTAAAAATGATTATGCATTATTTATCGTCTCAATTACATCACATGGAATTCTTGGTGGTATTTTAATGATTTATGGGAATACCATATATGCAGTAAAATACAAAAAAAACAATTTGAAAAATAAGTATCGTATGATTGGATTATATTTTGGATTATATTTTATACCTTTACTTTCATCATATATTATTGAACAAATAGCTACGATAAGAGAATAAAAAAGCCTTTCTAAAAAGGCTTTATCTTTTTTTATGTTTTAATTTATCCAATTGCTCGAGTCTATCAGCTAAAGCTTTTTCATAACTAGACTCTTTTTTTGGTATGTAATAAACATGTGATTGAATTTTTTCTGGTAAATACTGTTGTTCGTTGATGCTATTTTCATCAGCATGAGGGTATTTATAAATTTCAGGATTTTTAGCAATTTCACGATTACTTGCTTGTGGAGGAATAGCTCCACAGTCTTCATTTTGATAAACTTCCATAGCTTTGTCTAAAGCAAGATACCCAGTATTAGATTTAGGAGATAATGCCATATCTACAACAATGACTGACAATATAATTCTTGCTTCTGGCAATCCTACTTTTAATGCACTTTCACAAGCACTTGCTACTTTAACACCCATCATGGGATTTGCAAGCCCAATATCTTCATATGCAATCACTAAAAGTCGTCTGATAATGGATTGAAGATCTTCTAAAGTAATCAGTCTTGCTAAATAATGAACACTTGCATCTACATCAGAACCTCTAATGGATTTTTGTAATGCAGATAATAAGTCATAAAAATTATCTTGATTTTTATCTAAATCATGATGAACTTTACCACTGACTCTATAAACAACATCTGAAGTTAATAAGTCTCCATCTTCTAAAAGAAGAGATGAGCTTTCAAGAATGTTTAATGCAGTTCTAATTTCATGATTTGATAGTCTTACAATAGCATCTAATGCACTTTGATCAATTCTAATATCTACATCTAATTCTTTTAATGCTTTTTTAATCGCTAAACCAATAGATGCTTCATCTAATTTCTTTACTTCATATAAATGGCATCTAGAGCGAATCGCCATATTAATACTTTGATATGGGTTTAATGTCGTCAATCCTATAATAGTGACATGACCGTTTTCAAGAAATGGTAGCAAATAATCTTGGATATCAGTTTTCATTCGATGGATTTCATCGATGATTAATAAAACATCATGATAAGCAGTCATATCGATGATATCTTTAAGCTTTGCTTTGTTATCCGTTGATGCATTATAAAAATATGTATCTAATTTAGATTGAGCTGCAAAGATACTTGCGATGGTAGTTTTTCCTGTTCCAGGAGGACCGTAAAGTATAAAAGACATCAGTTTATGCTTTTTAAGCATAACATTTAAAACACCTTCATGTCCAATGAGGTGGTCTTGTCCAAATATATCTTCAAATTGAGTGGGTCTCATGCGATATGCTAGAGGTATCATTATTATCACCTACACTCATTATAGCATACTTGATAAAAGATAAAATAATATGGTAGAATAATATAGTATTATTAATACTATGATTGGCTTTGGAGGCTTAAAATGGACTTAAAAAAATATATTGCAGATGTGCCAGATTTTCCAAAAGAAGGGATTTTATTTAGAGATATAACACCATTGATGTTAGATGGTGATGCATATAGATATGCAGCTGATGAATTTACGAAATTTGCAAAGGAAAGAAATGCAAATGTGATCGTAGGTCCTGAAGCAAGAGGTTTTATTTTTGGTTGCCCAGTTGCAACTAATTTAGGTGTAGGATTTGCACCGGTTAGAAAACCTAATAAATTACCAAGAGAAACTGTAACTGAAGCTTATGATTTAGAATATGGTTCAAATGAATTATCAATTCATGCAGATTCTATTAAACCTGGAGACAAAGTCTTAATCATTGATGACCTACTCGCAACAGGCGGTACAATGGCTGCAACCATTAAACTTGTAGAAAAATTAGGTGGAGAAGTTGTTGGATTAGCATTCTTAATTGAACTTGCTGATTTAGATGGAAGAGATAAATTAGGTAATTATGATATACTTACATTAATTACTTATTAGGAAGTGTTTAAATGCAAGATTTATTATTTGATTCTTTAGCTGAAGGTTTTTCTTCATACATTCATAACGAACACGATATTGAACAAATAAGAAAAGCTTATCAAATCGCTAAAGACAAGCATACGGGTCAGATGAGAAAAACAGGTGATCCGTATATTACACATCCGATTGCAGTTGCAAAAATATTAACTGAACTAACTGCAGGCCCAGCAACGATTATTGCCGCACTTCTTCATGATACTGTTGAAGATACAGACTACACATTAGAAGAAGTTGAAAAAGAGTTTGGTTCAGATGTTGCAGCAATGGTTGATGGTGTAACAAAAATTGGTAAATTGTCTTTTAATACTGTCGCTTCACAAGCAGATAACCATCAAAAAATGTTATTAGCTATGGCGAAAGATATTCGTGTTGTCTTAATAAAGATAGCCGATAGATTACACAATATTAGAACGCTACAATCAATGACACCTGAAAAACAATATCGGATTGCAAGTGAAACTTTAGAAATTTATGCACCCTTGGCTCATCGCCTAGGGATTTTTAGAATAAAAGCAGAATTAGAGGATAAATCATTAAGATATACGGATCCTCCAATGTACTATAGAGTCTCAAATATGATTCAAGCTAAAAAAGAAGAAAGAGAAGCATCTATTGGACAAATAATTGATAAAGTTCAAGAGTTGTTTGTCCATAATGATTTAGTTGAGTATGAAATTAAGGGACGTATCAAAAATATTTATAGTATTTACAAAAAAATGGTTAGAGATAATCGAGCTTTTGAAGATATATATGACTTATTAGCAGTAAGAATTATCGTAGATAAAGTAGAGCAATGTTATCAAGCATTAGGTCTTATTCACGCTAATTTTACGCCAATTCCAAGACGCTTTAAAGATTATATAGCCGTACCTAAACCGAACATGTATCAGTCGCTTCATACGACTGTTTTATCAGAAGATGGAACATTGTTTGAAGTCCAAATTCGTACACATGAAATGGATCAAATTGCTGAATATGGGATTGCTGCTCACTGGGCATACAAAGAAAATAAAACATACTCAAAAGAAAGAGAACAATTTGAAATTGCTCAAAAACTTAAATGGTATGGAGATTTGCTTAAAATGAGTGAGGATAGTGATGAAACTGAAGCAGGTGCTAAGGAGTTTGTATCCACAATTAAAGGTGATATTCTTGATGCTAATGTCTATGTGTTTACACCAAAAGGTGAAGTCATAGAATTACCAAAAGGTGCTACACCAATCGACTTTGCATATCGCATTCATACTGATGTTGGAAATAAAATGGTAGGTGCAATTGTAAACAATCGTATCGTCACGCTTGATTATGAACTTGCGACTGGTGATATTGTAAGTGTTAAGACAAATAAAAATCAAGAAGGACCAAGTGAAGATTGGTTAAAGATTGCTAAATCATCTCATGCTAAACATAAAATTAAGAGTCATTTAAATAAACAAAATCGCGATCAACTTATTCAAATTGGAGAATCTTTATTAGATAAAGAAATTACATCTCAAAAGATTGATCATACCAAAATCGATGATGCTTTTGTCAAGAAAAACTTTGAGAAAAACATGCTAGAAAATGTCATTGATCTCTATCTTGAAATAGGTAAAGGATTAATCAGTCCTAAAACAGTAGTTCAAAAAGTTTTAGGTCGTGAAGTTGATAGAGAACAAATGCTTCAACGACAAATGGAAAAAGCAGCAAGACAGTTAACTACTCATCATGAAACTGGTGTTGTTATTGATGGTTTATCAAGTCCTCAAATTAAATTAGCAAATTGTTGTCTTCCTATTCCTGGAGATCCTATTTTAGGATTTGTGTCAAAAACTAGTGGTATTGTTATTCATAATGCTGCATGTCCAAATTGTAAGCAATTTGATGAAAATAGATTAATTGAAGTTTTTTGGTCAGACCAAATTGAAAGAAAATATCCTACAAGAATTAAAATTGTTGGAACAGCAAGACCAACTTTATTAACTGAAGTAGTCACTGCTGTTAATGCGATGAGTATTGCAATTGCGGAAGTTAACGCAATGACATCTTCAAATCTTGAGATGACGATAAAACTTAAAGTGTCGATTAATGATTTACAAACATTAAACAATGTCATGGTCAATATTAAAAAAGTAAGTGACATTACACTTGTTGAGCGTGATTTCCAATGAGAGTCGTTTGCCAAAGAGTCAGTGAAGCATCTGTTTTGGTGAATAAAGAAGTCGTCGGTCATATCAATTTAGGCTATTTACTTTATGTTGGTTTTCACGAAGATGATACAAATATGCAAGTAAAAAAGATGGCAGATAAGATTTCAAAATTACGCATATTTGAAGATGAACAAGGCAAACTAAATTTAAACTTAAGTCAAGTTGGTGGAGAAATATTAGCTGTCTCACAATTTACCCTCTATGGTGATGTGAGTTCTAATCATAGACCCTCATTTACAAAAGCGTGTAAACCAGATCAAGCAGTCTTATTATATGAATTATTCATCAATGAATTAAGGTCATTATTTCATGTAGAGACTGGTATATTTCAAACGCATATGGAGGTTTCATCAGTTAACGATGGACCAGTCACCATTTTGATTGAATATTGATTGACAAAAAGTATCAAAAAAGATAAAATGAATTTATAAATTGAATCGCCTGTGACAAAGGCATTTAACAGTTGTTAAATATGTGACACCTTTGGAGGCAAGTAAATCAATGAGGGCTAGAAGCAATTCTAGAACTAAGGTGGTACCGCGAATTTTCGTCCTTAGATTTTTTTAAGGACGTTTTTTTATAGAGGTAGGTATGAATTTACTAAAACAAATGCCAATTAAATATTTTGATCACTATATGTTAAGACCTATTAAAAAAAGTGATTATAAAGATATGTTTGAATATGGTAAAAGCAAAGAAGTTTGCCAATATTTGACATGGGGACCCATGTTTCATATAAGCGAAGCAAAAAAATCGATTAAATCTATTTTTCTGACTAGACCTAAAAAAGGGATTCCTGTTGGATATGCAATCGTGGATACACTTTTAGATAAAATGATTGGTACGATCGATTTTCATACTAAAATCGAACATCAAAATGTTGTCGAGATTGGATATGTTTTAAATCAGTCTTATTGGAGTAAACATATTATGTCACAAGCACTTAAAATTGTTACAGAAGTAGGGTTTGAAGTATATCAGTATGATAAAATAATCATTAAACATTTAAAAAACAATACTGCAAGTGGCAAAGTGATTAAAAATAATGGATATAAGTTTAAAAATAGTTATCCGTATCATTATGATAAGATAACACAGGTATTATCATCAGAAATGATGGTATATGAATTGACTAAGGAGAATTATGATGAAAATAAATCGCGTTAAAGGAACATATGATGTGCTCCCTCAAGAAAGTTATAAATGGCATACATTAGAATCAAAAATTAGAGAAATTACAGCGCTTTATGGATTCCATGAGATAAGAACACCGATGATGGAATATTCAGAAGTATTTCATCGAGAAAACGACTTATCAGATATGGTAACTAAGGAAACTTACGATTTTTTTGATAGAAGTGATCGAAAATTAACGCTTCGACCTGAAGGTACCGCTGGTGTGATTAGAAGTTATGTTGAAAATAAGTTATATGCTGACTTATCACTTCAAAAATTATATTATGTGGGGCCTAATTTTAGATACGAAAGACCACAAAAAGGTAGATATAGACAGTTTTATCAATTTGGATTAGAAGCTGTTGGATCCATGGATCCTAGGGTGGATGCTGAAGTGATTAGCCTATCATATGATTTTATTCAAAATCTTGGTTTAAAAGGTGTTAAAGTAAGAATTAATAGTCTTGGTGATCAAACATCTAGAGATGCTTATCAAAGTGCTCTTAAATTACATTTTGAGCCACATAGAGCTGAACTTTGTGAGGATTGTCAAACAAGAATTGACAAAAACCCACTAAGAATTCTTGATTGTAAAGTTGATCAAAATCATCAAGCACTTAAATCAGCACCGACACCGATTGAGTACTTAAATGAAGCATCTAAGACTTATTTTGAACAAGTCAAAGCATTTTTAGATGCACAAGGCGTTACATATGAAATAGCACCTAGATTGGTTAGAGGCTTAGATTATTATAGCCATACAGTATTTGAAGTTGAAGCGATGATTGAAGGTTTTGGTGCCCAAAATGTATTGGGTGGTGGAGGACGCTATCAACAACTTGTAGAAGAACTTGGTGGACCAGAAACACCTGGGATTGGTGTAGCATTTGGTATGGAAAGATTACTGATGGCCATTGATTATGAAAATCCAGAGTTATATCATACAGATGGATTGGATGCATATTTGATTACATTTGGTGATTCTCTAAATAAAGAAGCAGCTAAATTAATTCACGATTTAAGATTGACTGGCTTAAAAGCAGATATGAATTACACTAACAAATCATTTAAAGGTCAATTAAAGGAAGCTTTAAGATATAACGCTAAATATATCATTTTCTTAGGCGAAGATGAGTATCAAAAAGGTATTATTGCAGTTAAAAATACAAAAACAGAAATTCAAGAAGATGTGAAATCAGAAGAAGTGGTTTCATATTTAATCAAACAATGTGCGGAGTAGAACTATGAAATATACACATCATAACAATGAATTAACAATGAAACAAGTAGGTCAAGAAGTATTCTTAAAAGGTTGGGTACAAAAAGCCCGCAATTTAGGAGGACTCATTTTTGTTGACTTAAGAGATAGAAAAGGTATTACACAACTTGTTATTAGACCAGAAAATAATGCATATGAAACAGCACTTAAATTAAGAAGTGAATTTGTCATTGAAGCTAAAGGCATCGTCGTCGAAAGAGAAAGTAAAAATGCAAATATGCTTACAGGTGAAATTGAAATTGATGTTACACATCTTAACATCTTAAGCCAAGCATTAACACCACCAATTAGTGTGTTAAATGATAGTGATGCACTAGAAGAGACAAGATTAAAATATCGTTATTTAGATTTGAGAAGACCGATGATGCAAAATTATTTAATTCAAAGACATAAAATTGTTCAAGCCATTAGAAAAGTGTTGGTCAATGAAGAATTTTTAGAAATTGAAACACCTATCTTGGGAAAATCAACACCTGAAGGTGCAAGAGATTATTTAGTTCCATCTCGTCTTTATGAAGGTCAATTTTATGCATTACCTCAATCACCTCAAATATATAAGCAATTATTTATGGTTGCAGGATTAGAAAAATATTTCCAAATCGCGAAATGTTTTAGAGATGAAGATTTAAGAGCAGATAGACAGCCAGAATTCACACAAGTCGATATTGAGGCTTCTTTTGTTGAGCCTGAAGATATTCAAGGCTTGGTTGAAAAAATCTTAAAACAAGCCTTTAAAGACGTTTTAGACGTTGATATCGCAACTCCGTTTGCTCATATGTCTTATAAAGAAGCTATGGAATCTTATGGTAGTGATAAACCTGATACAAGATATGGTATGCTTATTCAAGATTATAAAACTTTATTTGAAAGCATTGATCTTCCATTATTTAATGGCAAAGATGAAATCAGAGGTTTACGCCTAGAAAATTCAAGTGATTTATCACGTAAACAAATAGATGCACTTACATTACATGTTAAGAAAAATCATGGTGAAGCACTTGCATTTTTGAAGAAACAAGATGGAGAAATTAAAGGAAGCATTTTAAAATTTGTTGATGAAAACATATTAAATACATTAAATATATTAGAAGGTGAAACGATATTCTTTGTTCCTGGTCGTTATCAAGATGTTTTAGATGCACTTGGAGCACTTAGAATTGAACTTGCAAATATGTATAATCTTATTGATCCTAATCAATATGCATTTTTATGGGTCGTTGATTGGCCACTTCTTGAATATAGCGAAGAAGAAGGAAGATTTTATGCTAAGCATCACCCATTTACTGCACCAGATGATGTAGAAAAACTTAAAAATAATCCAAAAGATGCAATGGCAAAAGCATATGATATCGTCTTAAACGGTTATGAAATAGGTGGAGGATCAATTAGAATCCATAATCAAGATGTTCAACAATTAATGTTTGAAACACTAGGATTAAGTGAAACAGATGTCAAAGAACGTTTTGGATTTTTTGTCGATGCACTAAAATATGGAACACCTCCTCATGGTGGTCTAGCTTTAGGTTTGGACAGAATTGTTATGCTTATGACACATACAGCAAATATTAAAGATGTTGTGGCTTTTCCAAAAACACAAAGTGCTAAAGACCAAATGATGCAAGCACCTTCCTTAGTTGAAGAAATTCAATTGGATGAATTACATTTAAAGGTTGGTGAATAGTATGAACCATGTAATCTTAGCAGGTGGATGTTTTTGGGGTGTTGAAGCGTATTTTAAGGCATTAAAAGGCGTTTTAGAGACATCAGTAGGTTATATTGATGGGAATAAAAGAAATCCATCATATCAAGAAGTATGTCATGGCATAGCGACACATACAGAAGCTGTTGAATTATATTATGATGAAAAAAATATCACTTTAGAACAAATCTTAGAACACTTTTTACGATTTGTCGATCCATTTAGCATCAATAGACAAGGCCATGATATTGGTGCACAATATCGTAGTGGAGTTTATGTTGATCATGTAGAAGATATGAATAGAGTCAATGATTTTTTTAAATCTTATTTTGGAAAAGATTATGACAAAGTGCAAATCAAAGTTAAAATTAAAAACGATTATGATTTAGCGGAAACTTATCATCAAAAATATTTAGATAAAAATCCAGGTGGTTATTGTCATGTTGACTTAAATCTAATCAAAGAGGATGAAAAAAAGTGAAAAGAGAAAAATATATTTCATGGGATCAATATTTCATGGGTGTTGCAAAGTTATCAGCACTAAGAAGTAAGGATCCTGATACACAAGTTGGTGCGTGCATCGTCAATCAAGAAAAACGTATTATTGGTATCGGTTATAATGGTTTCCCTCAAGGGTGTGATGACCACATTTTTCCATGGAAAAAAGAAGGAACACTAACTGAAACTAAATATCCTTATGTTGTTCATGCAGAAGCAAACGCGATTTTAAATGCAACACAATCCTTAAAGGATTCAAAGATATTTGTTACTTTGTTTCCATGTAATGAATGTGCTAAATTAATCATCCAAAGTGGTATTAAAGAAATTATATTTGAATCAAATAAGTATGAACATACAGAAACACATCAAGCAGCAATTAAAATGCTCAATGCATCTGGTGTTACATATAGACAAGTCAAAGCTGGCGAATTAGTATATGAAGAAATTTCTAAGTGATCATCTAAAAATTGTAGTTAGCATTGTGATTATTTATGTGATGCTATTGATCTTTTTTTGTACGCCTACAAATTATGCTATTATTGCTCCAGGTGGTGTCACAAATCTTAGTCAAGCATTTACGATAGATCAAGTTGAAATGGATGACCATTTCTATTCGATTTATGTGTATTCACAAGATCCAATTACGCTTTTTCAATATGTTCTACTAAGAAATAATCCAAATTATGAAATATCCTTAATGACAACTAGACAAACAGATACATCAATTCTTGATGGTGTTGTACAAGGAAATATTTCTAAGATTGCATCATATCAAACATCATTGATTAAAGCTTATGAACTTGCACATATTAAAGACGAATTGATTACAATTGATTATGATTATTTAGGTTTAATCATTTATGACTTTCCTAGACGTATAAACGAAATTAGTATTGGTGATTTAATTATAGGCGTAGATGGATATAACCTTAGTGAATCTAATTTTGAAGATTCAAAATCACTTGCATATCAAAGAGAAGTTGAATATACAATCCAAAGAAGTGATGGTAGTATCTATACTTATACATATCAGTATCAGGAAGATGATGTCTTATTTTGGTTTTTTCCTTCTTATGATATCAAAGATGCAAATCCAAGTTTCTCATATAGCAATTTCAATGTCATTGGAGGTTCAAGTGGCGGACTTATGCAAACATTGAATATTTATGTAAGTTTACTAAAACTAAACTTAACACATGTAAAAATTGCAGGTACAGGGACGATTGAGATGGATGGAAGTATCGGAAAAATTGGCGGCATTAGAGAAAAAATTATTACTGCAGAACGCGAAAAAATGGATGTATTTTTCATTCCAGAATCACATATTGATGATATTACAGGGTTAAGTTATTCATATGAATTGGTTGTTGTAAATACCATAGATGAGGCGGTTAATTGGCTTTATGAAAACGTTATTCGGTAAATTAACACTACTTTATCAAAGATATAAAGTGACCAATAAAAGATTACATCAAATCATTGATGGTAAAACCGCACTTAAAGCAACTTTATATGCGATTATCATGAGCATATTTGTCATCAGTTTGCCGATGGCGATCGTCATTAATATGTTTATATTTACTAAACTTGCAATTTTTTTATCAATTTTAATTGTAGTTTTAATATTATTATGGGTTCTCTTATACTATAAGTTTTATTTTATCTTACTTAGAAATTATAATGATAAGGTCAATGATGTAAACACAGTCTATATATTTTGGGTAGAAACAAGTTTTATTAATTTTATCTTAATATGGATTTCTATCATCGTTATCTCAATTCTTATTTAAAGGAGTTATTATGAACAAATTGAAAACATTTTTAAGCAACAAATATATCTTTGGTGGCATACTCATAGTTTTATTTATTTTACTAGATCAAATAACTAAAGCAATTGCATTTGCATATCAAACAAGCCTATCGATGAGTAATGTTGTTTTTATTAAGTATATACTTGAATTTTCATATACAGAAAACCCTGATGCATCCTTAGGTTTATTAGGCAATTTTGAACACAAGGAATTAGCATTTGTTATCGTAACTATTTTCGCATTAGGTCTATTTGGATATTTTTATAAAGATATCGATTTTAAGAAGAAGAAAGTGTATAGTATTGCTATGGTGTTTTTCATCGCTGGTACATTAGGGAATGCAATTGATAGATTATTTAGAGGTTTTGTTATTGATTTTCTACATTTTCCATTCTTCAACTTTTTGTATTATGTGGGATTAAGCAATTTTGATAACAACATTGCAGATATTTTATTGACATTTGCAATTATATTATTTGCAGTTGAACTGTTCATATTAGAACCGATTGCTCATAAGAAAGAAAAGGCAATAGAACAAAATGAAGCAGATCATTAATATTGATACAATTGAAGAAAAAACAAGACTTGATAATTATCTCAATGATCAAGTTTTTTCTGATAAATCTAGAAGTTATGTTCAAAATTTAATTAAAAAAGGTCTCGTTCTTGTTAATCACTTAGAAGTTAAAACGGGCTATATATTAAAAATTCATGACCAAATTACAATAGAATCATATGAACCTGAAGTCTTAGATTTAAAACCAGTTGACTTAAAGTTAGATATTGTATTTGAGGATGATGATATCGCAGTCATAAACAAACCACAGGGGTTAGTCGTACATCCAGCAAGTAGCTACAAAGATGCAACTTTAGTTCATGGGTTATTACACCAAATGGATAATCTAAGTGAGATTAATGGTGTAATAAGACCAGGTATAGTCCATAGAATTGATAAAGATACATCAGGTTTGCTTGTGGTTGCAAAGCATGATAGAGCGCATCAAATATTAAGTGATATGCTAAAAAATCATGAAATCAAACGTACATATATGGCCATTGTTTATGGGCACTTTAATGAGCAAAAAGCAACTATTGATGCACCCATTGGCAGAAGCCCTAAAAATCGATTAAAGATGGCAGTCATCAAAGATGGTAAGCATGCAATCACACATTTTGAAGTGATTGAACAATTTGATCAATATGCACTCATTAAATGTCAACTTGAGACTGGAAGAACGCATCAAATTAGAGTTCATCTAGCATATATTAATCATCCAATTCTTGGAGATCCAATATATGGACCTAAAAAAGTCTATGGCGATACAGGTCAATATTTACATGCATATCAATTAGAGTTTGATCATCCAATAAAAAAAGAACATCTCACATTTAAAGTGGAGATGCCTTCTAAATTTAATGATTTTTTAAATAAAAATTTAAAATAGATTTTGTTTAGTGATATTTTTATAATTCATTTTTGCAATTAAAGGCAGCTGTGTTAATCCAATTTTTTGGTAAACATCTTTAATTTGATGATCAACTTCTTTGCTAGCACCTTTTAATAATGAAATGCCTAATTTTTTACTATACTGATCCAATTTAACTAAAAATGCATAACGTGCAATAATAGAAGCAGCAGCAACACTTAAGTGAACTTGTTCAGCTTTTGTATGAAATTCTATATCTCTATAAATCTCAGTTTCATCTTTTAAATAATTAAAATAAAGCTGAGGTGTACAAAATTGATCAACAATAACTGGCACTTGATGTCCGACTTTTTCAAAAGTCTTTACAATAGCTTGATTATGTAATAAAGCCTTCATTTTATTTAGATTATAGCCTTTTGCTACTAAATTGTTATACTTTTGAGGCGATAATATAATAAGTGAGTGCTTTATTATTTTGGCAATTTTAGGACCAATTTCAATGATTTTTTTATCACTGATGTTTTTAGAATCTCTGACACCTAGTTGCTCAAGATATGGAATATCAGTTTTTGATGCGTATGCAGAGCATACAACAATAGGACCAAAGACATCACCTGTACCGACTTCATCTGAACCAATGGCTTCATAGTCTTCTCGACCAAGCAGTTTTTTGATTAAAATGATCTCATGTGTGATTTCTTTACCTTGAAGCACGATTTTACCAGTTTTATAACCGAAAATATTGATTGAGTGATGAATTGCATGAAATTCTAAGTAAGGATTATCACTTGTGATACAATGGTTATGGTATATTTTATGTAATTTTAGTAATTCTTCATTGCTGACTGACAGGGTAAAATGTTTCATAATTTGCTCCTTATTTACTTGATTATACCATATTTTATTAAGAAAAGGTGGATTTTTATGCGATTTATGACTAAAACTCTTGAGTTTCCAGAGATTTTAAAGCGTGTAGAGAAATATGCACATACGGATTCTACTAGAGAAAAAATTAATCTATTGACACCACAAGTTGAACTATTTGATATCGAACAATCACTTCGTGAAACAAGCGATTTTTTAAGTATTGTTTATCGTGTTAGTCGTATACCTTTTGTTGATGATTTTGACATCGTACAATTATTTTCATATGGAGAAAAACAGTTAAGTTATTCCATTTATGAACTTTTGCAGATCAAATTGTTTTTAGCGATGGAAAAAGATGTTTTTACTTATATAAAAAATCTAAAAAAATTGAACATTGAGCAAGGATCGATAAAACCTTATTTTGAACAAGTTGAATCACATTATCATTTATATGATAAGTTGATAAATATGATTGATCCTGAAGGTTTTTTCCTAGATGATGCATCAATTAGACTATCTCAAATTAGAAATGATTTAAGAAGATTTGAGCATCAATTACAAGATAGATTAAATAAATTAGTCGTCGATTATCAATCATATTTGTCAGAGCAAGTGATTGTGATTCGAAATGATCGTTTTTGCCTATGTGTCAAAGAAGCATTCAAGCATAAGATTAAAGGGATTACACATGACATATCAGCAAGTGGACAAACCATTTATATCGAGCCTGAACAATCAAGACAAATCACTGCTCAAATTGAAACCTTAAAAGCAGAAGAAAAAAATGAGATTGATCACATTTTGCGATCATTAAGTTCTCAAATCCAGTTAGAAGAAGAAAGTTTACTTTCAAATTTAAATCTTTTTGTACTCATGGATTTTATGCAATCTAAAGCTTTATATGCTAAGGAAATAGATGCAATTAAACCACATATTAATCAATTAGGCAAAACATATCTCGTGAATGCTAAGCATCCATTACTTGACCAAAAAATAGCTGTACCCATCAGTTTAAAAATTGATGAACAATATAAAATATTATTGATCACAGGACCAAATACAGGTGGAAAGACTGTAGCATTAAAAACATTGGGATTATTAACACTAATGACTCAATCAGGACTACTGATTCCTGCTTCGGAACAAACTGAAATCGCAATTTTTAATCAAATTTTTGCAGATATCGGTGATGAGCAATCCATTGAACAATCGTTATCTACATTTTCATCACATTTGACCAAAATAATTGGTATGTTAAAAGATGTCGATGATCAAACTTTAATCATTTTAGATGAAATTGGTAGTGGTACTGATCCAAATGAAGGTGTTTCTTTAGCGATTGCGATTTTAAATGCCTTTAAGATACATGACGTTAGAATGCTAGTCACTACCCATTATTCTGAATTGAAACATTATGCGTTTGAGCAACCTGATATTCAAACCGCTAGTGTTGCATTTGACCAAAGTTCATTAAAACCATTATATTATATTCAAATGGGAATGACTGGATCATCACAAGCATTTTTGATTGCGCAACGTTTAGGGTTACCTAAAGAAGTCATTGAAGAAGCTCAAGATTTATATCAAAACAAACAAACTGATGTTGCAAAAATGATGGATAAACTCAACACGATGATGGCTAATTATGAACAAGAAGAGAAGAAACTCATCGATCAAAATAATGATTTATCTAAAAAAATAAAGTCCTATGAAGATTTAAAACATGAACTTATTAAAAAACAAGACATTGCTATAGAACAAGTTAAGAAACAAGAATCAGATAAATGGGAACAATTAAAATCTGATGCACTTACGATCATCAAAGAATTAGAAGGTAAAAATAGTTTAAGTAAACCTGAATCTGCAGAGTATAAATTTCAGTTAAAAAATAATGGTGAAAATAAACGTATTTATCAGTTAGAAGATGACATAAAAAAAGGTGATTCTGTCTTTATTAAACCTTATCAACAATATGGTATCGTTACAAAGATAAAAAATGAACGCTATTTAGTTAAATTTGGAAAGTTCGAATTAGAATTTGATCTCATTGATTTAATCAAAGATAAAGATGATAAGAAAACGCCTAAAAAGACTGAAAGAAAAGCTAAAATCGCATCAAATGATGCACCTATGAGAAAAGGTTTAATGACACTGGATCTTAGAGGTTTTCGATTTGAAGACGTTTATGAAGCCATCGATCAAGCAGTTGATCAAGCATTATATACTGGTCTTCATGAACTAACAATCATTCATGGATTTGGTACAGGTGCAGTTAAGAAAGCAGTCTATGATTATATCAAACAATCTAAACTCATTAAGTCACATCGATTTGGTGGTGAAGGTGAAGGATTAAATGGTGTAACAATTTTGACTTTAAAATAAGCAAGATACTTGAATTATTTATAATAAAAATATATAATTATGATATAAAATTTGATTAAGAAATGAGGATTTTTTAAATGATTGATTATCAAGGACAACCATATGAACAAGTCATTGGACGTCAAGGTGTTGTAGTTGTACAATACTTTGCTACATGGTGTGGACCATGTAAAATGTTAAAACCAGTATTAGAAGCTTTAAGTACAGAAATGACTGATGTAGCATTCTTCAGATCAGATATCGACTTATACAGAAATCAAGCAATTGAAGCTGGTATTAGAAGTGTTCCAACTGTTGTAGTTTACAAAGATGGAGAAGAAGTTGATCGTCAAAGTGGTTACCAACCAAAAGAAAGAGTAGCTGCTTGGTTAAATCAATATCGCTAGTAAAATGAGCACGCAAGTGCTTTTTTTATGCGCCAATTTTATGTATAATAAATGTGGTGATTAAATGGATGGATTTGTATTAATTGATAAACCGGTTGGTATTTCAAGCCATGATGTTGTTTATCAAGTCAAAAAGAAATTAAAAGTAAATAAAGTAGGACATACAGGTACGCTTGATCCATTTGCAAGTGGTCTTTTGATTTTATGCATTGGTAAAGCGACGAAACTAGCACAACTATTCTCAGATTTAGATAAATCATATTCGGGTACTATCTTATTTAATAAACTCTATGATACTTATGATGTGACAGGAAAATTGATTGATGAAAAGCAAGTTGAATTATCAAGTGACCTGATCAAATCAAAATCCAAAGAGATGATTGGTACTTATAATCAATTGCCACCCATGTATTCTGCAATAAAAATTGATGGTAAAAAACTCTATGATTTAGCAAGACAAGGTATTGAACTAGAAAGACCTAAAAGAAAAGTATCTATTTTTGATTTTATAATTCATGATTTTAAAGATGATAAATCAACATTTTTTGCTCATGTATCAAAAGGCACTTATATTAGAAGTTTAGCCGTTGATTTTGCCCAAAAATTAGGAACAATTGCAGTATTAGAAACGCTTAGAAGAGAATCTGTAGGTTCTTATGATGTCAAAGATGCAATCTCAATTCAAGAAGTAGAAAAAGATGATATTATAAGTGTAGAATCATACTTTAGAAATCATCAGAAATTAACATTAAGTGATTATTTAATCCATTTAGTTAAAAATGGTGTTTATTTAGACGAACGACAAATTGAAACTGAACAACCATTTATTGTTGTTGATCAACAAAATCAAATGATTGCATATTATGAAGTCATTGATAAAAATAAGTATAAACCAGTTTATATATTTTAGGAGAATGCTATGAAAATCATTTTTGATGAATATCAAAATATGAATAATAAAGATCAATTAACCATCACATTAGGTAATTTTGATGGTGTACATATTGGTCATCAACGATTAATTGATCGCGTTTTAAGTTATTCAGATACAAAACATGCAGTTTTGACATTTGATCCACATCCAGCATCTGTATTAAGAAGACAAAACTTTTCTACTTTAACACAAAAAAATGATAAAGTTACTTTCTTAAGAAAGTATCCTCTTGATTATATATTTATTGTTAAGTTTACTGAAGATTTTTCAAAACTTTCAGTTTCGGATTTTATCGCGTTTTTAAAAAATCTTAATGTGAAGCGTGTCATACTTGGAAGAGATGCAAGATTCGCATTTCGTGGACAAGGATCAAGTGAGGATTTAAAGAAGTACTTTTTTGTAGATGTACTTGATGACTTACTTTATAATCAAATGCGTGTCTCTACAACCTATATTAAAGATTTTTTGAGACAAGGACAATTAGATTTAGCAAGAAAATTACTTAATAAGCACTATGAAATTCATGGTAATGTCGTTTATGGAAACCAAATTGGTAAACAACTCGGATTTCCAACTGCCAATATTGATTATGGTAATTATTTCTTACCTAAAAATGGTGTTTATTACGTGCATATAACGATAGACCAAAAGACATATCCAGGTATTGCTAATATTGGATATAACCCAACGCTTAATTATTCTCAAACCAAAAAATTAGAGGTTTTTATCCTTGATTTTGATGGAAGTATTTATAAAAAAGCAGTTACAGTTGAATTTTTATATTACTTAAGAGAGGAACAAAAATTCAAAGATCGTGATGCACTTATTCATCAAATAAAAGAAGATGAAGAACAGGTTAGAAGGCTATTAAAACATTAAAAATATGTTATAATTATATATATAAGAGGTGATCTCATGAAACTAATTGTAGCAATTGTATCAAATGATGATGCAAACAAAGTTCAAAAAGCATTAGTAAAAGAAAAGTTTTTCTCAACACGCCTATCAACAACCGGTGGTTTTTTAAGAGCTGGAAATGTGACATTTATGATTGGTACCAATGATGAGAAAATTCCAAGAGTTTTAGAAATCATAGAAACTCACAGTAAGAAACGCTCAAAGCTTGTGCCTAACACAATTGTCAATGAGTTTGGGTCTTTTACAGCACTACCAATTGAAGTTGAAGTTGGTGGAGCAACTGTATTTGTCATTAACGTTGATCAATTCATCAAAATATAAATTAAATGATTGCATTTTTATAAAAAAATGTTAAAATAAAAAAGGCGGTAACAAGGTATTTAGAAAGCCAACTGATACTTTAGTTATTCGAGAAAGGAAATAGACATGGCAATTTCAAAGGCAAGAAAACAAGAAATCATCAAAGCATACGCAACTAAAGAAGGAGATACAGGTTCTCCAGAAGTACAAGTTGCAGTGTTAACAGAAGAAATTAACACTTTAAATGGACATTTACAAGTACACATTCATGATTTTCATTCAAGACGTGGACTTTATAAGATGATTGGACAAAGACGTCGTTTACTTAATTACTTACGTAACAATGATGTAAATCGTTACCAAGAATTAATTGCAAAATTAGGATTACGTCGATAAAAGATTGCCTAGCAATCTTTTTTTTTGATTATTCCCCACAAATCACGTGTTTTGTGGTAAGATATATAAGGTTATAAAAAAAGAAAATAGAAGCGAAAAGCGTATATAAAATGAAGGAGATTTTATATGAATGAAAAAAAAGTTTTTGAGACGACCTTAGGTGATAGACCTTTAGTTGTCGAAATTGGAGAAGTTGCAAAACAAGCAAATGGTGCAGCTTTAGTTAGATATGGTGATTCTGTTGTTTTAAGTGTTGTTACTGCAAAAACAGAACCATCAAATGGAGATTTCTTCCCATTAATGGTTATTTATCAAGAAAAGCTTTATGCTGCTGGTAAAATACCTGGAGGATTCTTAAGAAGAGAAGGTAGACCTTCTGAACATGAAACATTAACATCAAGATTAATTGACAGACCACTTCGTCCAATGTTTCCTGAAGGATTTAAAAACGAAGTACAAGTTGTAAATACAGTATTAAGCAGTGATCCAAAATGCACACCTGAAATGGCATCTATGTTTGGTTCATCACTTGTATTAGGTATTTCAAACATTCCATTTAATGGACCAGTTGCTGGTGTTCAAGTGGGTAGAGTTAATGGTGAATACATCATCAATCCGACACCTGAACAACAATTACTAAGCGATATTGACTTAACATTAGCTGGAACTAAAGTTGCAATCAACATGGTTGAAGCTGGTGCTAAACAAGTGTCGGAAGCTGACATGTTAGGTGCTATTTTATTTGGTCATAATGCAATCAAAGCGTTAGTTGCATTCCAAGAAAAGATTATTGCTGAATTAAATCCACAAAAAATGGATTATGAAGTACTTGAAATTCCGGAAGATCTTAAAAAAGCCGTTTATGATGTTTGCTATGATGAGTTAGTCGCTGCTGTATCTATCTTTGATAAATTAGAAAGATATAGAAAAATTGATGAAATCATTGAAAAGACTAAAGATCAATTTGGTGATAAAGCGTTCTTCAAAGTCATTGAAGGTAAAGATGTCTTTGATCAAAAAGCCTATACACATTATTTGAATCAATTAGATGCTATTCTTAATGGTATTGTAACGCATGAAGTTAGAAGATTAATCACTGAAGATAAAGTAAGACCTGATGGACGTAAAGTCGATGAAATCAGACCATTATCTTCACGTGTAGATTTATTACCTCGTGCGCATGGATCATCACTATTTACAAGAGGTCAAACACAAGCATTAGGTACAGTAACATTAGGCGCGTTAGGTGAAAACCAAATTATTGATGGTCTTTCTGAAGAAGACACAAAACGCTTTATGTTACATTACAATTTCCCACCATTTTCAGTTGGTGAAACTGGACGTTATGGTTCACCAGGAAGAAGAGAAATTGGACATGGTGCTTTAGGAGAAAGAGCATTACTACAAGTGTTACCAGACGAAGAAGCTTTCCCATATTCAATTCGTGTTGTATCTGAGATTTTAGAATCCAATGGTTCTAGTTCACAAGCTACAATTTGTGCAGGTTCAATGGCTTTAATGGCTGCAGGGGTACCCATTTTATCACCTGTTGCAGGTATTGCTATGGGTCTTATTATGGAAGGCGACAACTATACAATCTTAAGTGATATCCAAGGTATGGAAGATCATGAAGGTGATATGGACTTTAAAGTTGCTGGTACTAAAGATGGTATTACTGCATTACAAATGGATATTAAGATTTCAGGTATTACTAAAGAAATCTTAGAAGAAGCATTAGAACAAGCAAGAAAATCAAGATTACATATTTTAGATCATATGAACCAAACGATTAGTCAACCAAGAGAAGAATTATCAGATTATGCTCCAAAAGTTAAGATGATAAAAATCAATCCTGATAAGATTAGAGACGTTATTGGTGCAGGTGGTAAAATTATTACTCAAATTATCGAAGATAATGACAATGTCAAGATTGATATCGAACAAGATGGACGTGTATTCTTAATGCACAGTAATTCTAAAGTTATCGATAAAGTTGCGCAATATATTCAAGATTTAGTTAAAGTTGCTGAAGTTGGAAAAATCTATGAAGGTAAAGTAACTAGAGTTGAAAAATTCGGATGCTTTGTTGAATTATGGCCAGGTGCTGAAGGTTTAGTGCATATTTCAAGACTTGCTAAAGAAAGAGTTGAAAAAACTGAAGATGTTGTTTCAGTTGGAGATCAAATTTTAGTTAAATGTATTGGTATTGATGATAAAGGTAGAATTGATTTATCAAGAAAAGATGCATTAAAGTAATTTGATTTAAAAAATTAGTGATAAAATATAGTTGTTGGTGGAAGGTGACCGAGCCTTATAAAGGTTAGGAAAGTCCATGCTAGCACATTCTGAGATGAATGTAGTGTTTGTGCCTAAGGAAAACATAACTTAGGGTATGAGTATT
Source organism: Acholeplasmataceae bacterium (assembly GCA_963667565.1). GTDB lineage: Bacteria > Bacillota_I > Bacilli_A > Acholeplasmatales > Acholeplasmataceae > WOFB19. The sequence continues at coordinate 563,949 of OY763415.1, forward strand.
CATAACGGCATCTGATGACCTAAGGGAAACTATGGTCTTAAGATAAAACGTGCCACAGAAACGAGTTATTTAGAAATAAATAAATGAAACGCGGTAAACCCCTCAAGCTAGCAACCCAAAATATGGTAGGGGCACATGTATGGATGAAATGAAAGAAATACATGCTACTTGTAGAGATAAATGGTCACAACCTATCTTTGATAGGATACAGAACATGGCTTATGCACACTAACAAATTAAAGGTCCTCATTTGAGGACCTTTTCTTTTTATATGATATAATAAATATAAATAATATGAGGTGAAAAGTATGATTGCACATGTAAATGGTATTGATATATATTATGAAATCATTGGCTCAGGTAAGCCACTTGTATTACTTCATGGTAATGGTGAAGACCATCATACATTTGATCAATTAGCTGATGTTATGAAAGAAAATTATCAAGTTATTTTAATTGATTCTAGATGTCATGGACTTAGTGAAAAAAACATAGAGATCACATTTGATTTGATGGCAATGGATGTGATTGCATTATTAGAGTATTTAAACATAAAAGATGTCACATTATTAGGTTTTTCAGATGGTGGAATCGTTGGCTTAAAGATTGCTACTATGCGTGAATATCTTTTGAACAAACTGATTTTATGTGGTGTTAATTTTCATCCTAAAGGTGTTAAAAAAGAATTCTATAAACAACTTAAAGGATGGTATAAAAAAAATAAAAGTCCTCTCATCAAATTAATGATGAAAGAACCTAAATTTAAGATTAAAGATTTAAAACAAATCACTGTTGATACAACAATTATAGTTGGTGAGCATGATTTAATTGACATTGACCATACCTATAAATTACATCAATATATCTATGATAGCTCGCTTTATGTATTAAATGATGAAAATCATGAAAGTTACGTCATGCATCAAACAAAATTAAAGGATTTTATTTTATAAAATACCAAAAGTTCTTAAAATGATGTATGCAATATAAGTGACATAAATAAATAATAATGTGTAACCAAATGGTTTTTTAAGTGTTTTAGTAAAGACACTCATTAAGAATACAATAACTGTAATACCAAGTGCAATAAATAAATCAATGGCAACGCCAGATGAAATACCAAGTGGTGTTACAATACCTGATAGACCGACAATAAGAAGTGTATTAAAGACATTTGAGCCAATCACATTTCCAAGTGCAATATCACTTTCACCTTTTTTAGCTGCAACGATTGAAGTAACAAGTTCTGGAAGTGATGTTCCAAGTGCAACTACACTTAAGCCTATAAATGCTTGCGCATTAGAACGTGCAACATTAAATCCATCAGTTAATAACGTAACTGCTAAGTATTCAGCTGTGTTTGTAACAAGCATGCCACCTGCAGTGACACCAATGATACCGATAACTAATAAAATGATTGCTTTTTTTGTATCAATGACATGGATTTCTTCAACTGGAACTTCATCTTTATCAGTTTTTAGCATCATGTACATATATATAGCAAATAATAGAAGTAAAATTAGTGCTTCTAATTGTGAAATTTGATGATCTGCTTGAAATAATACACCAAATAATGCAATGACTAATGTAATGATGATAAGGAATGGAAATTCTCTTCTTAATAAAGTTTTTTTAACAGCTATTGGCATCATGACTGCACTGGCACCTAAAATCAGTGTTAAATTAGCAATATTTGAACCAATAACATTTCCCATTGCAATATCTGCGGTCGTTCCAGCTGTTTTAGCAGCTAAGGATGCAGTAAAACTTACGGCAAGTTCTGGTAGTGATGTCCCAAACGCAACAAGTGTTAAACCAATCACAATCGTTGGAACTTTTAGTTTTTTAGCAATTGAGCTAGAGGAGTCTACGAAAAAGTCAGCACCTTTAATAAGTAAAATAAAACCTAGAATTAATCCTAAAATATTTAAAAAAATCTGCATGATTGACGATCCTCTATTCTTGATGTTTGTTAATAACTAACTAGTTATCATTTTAGCATAAATGACGACTTATAACAAGGTAAAACGATTGTTAAAATCATGCATAAAAATATACAATCATTGACTTTTTACATAAAAAATAGTAATATAATATCATCATAGATTCATGGAGGAATCAATTACTTTAATGGAAGATTGCAGTAGTAGGATCGAAGATCCCATATATCAGATACTCAAAGACATTGAACAAACATCTTTTTTTGGTGTCTTTTTTTGTTGTATAAAGGGGGCATATCATGATACTTTCTAGTATAATTGTTTTAGTTTTTGTATTGATCACTGCCATTTTAAGTAGTGCTCAAGTGGCACTTGTTGCTGTAAGTAATTTACAAGTTGAAGAAGATGTTGATCAAAAACAAAAACAAGCTAAAAAAGTGCTTAAGATTATTGATGAACCAGGTAACTATTTAGTTACTATTCAAACACATATTTCACTACTTACCATTATTTCAAGTGCGTTAACATTTACTTATATTTATCAAGGCGCACTATCTTGGTTTAACAATCCTAATACGTATGTTAAATTATTGACACTCATCATTATTGGATTTTTGTTATTACTCATACAAGTTGTTTTTGGAAGAATGATTCCTAAAAGAATGGCAAATAAGTTCCCAAAAAGAATTGCATACAATGTTGCAGGATTTGTTATTTTCTTATCTTATTTGACAAAACCACTTGAATATCTATTTACTAAAATTTCTATTATATTTGGTCATTTGTTTGGTCTATCTGCAAAAGATGGAGAGCGTTTAATGACTGAAGAAGAAATTAGAAATATCGTTGAAGAAAGTTCTAAGAGCGGTGAGATTGAGGCTTCAGAAAGCGAAATGATTCAAAATATTTTTGATTTCAGTGATACGCTTGTTGAAGAAATTATGACACATAGAACTGAAATAGCAGCACTAAATATTAAATCAACTAAAAAGCAAGTTTTAGCATATATGCAGGATGAACATTACACAAGATATCCAGTATATGAAAAAGATTTAGATCACATTATAGGTACTGTTCATGTTAAAGATTTATTAAAATACACAGATACTGAGGAGCGCTTCTCACTTAAAGATATTTTAAGACAACCTATATTTATTCCAGACTCTAAAAAAACGAGTGAATTGTTTAAAGAAATGCAAAAAGAAAAAAACCATATTGCTATCGTTTTAGATGAATATGGTGGTACAGCTGGTTTAGTGACAATTGAAGATTTAATTGAAGAAATTGTTGGAAATATCTTTGATGAATATGATGAAGTTGAAGAAGATATTCATCAACTTGATGAACACACATATATTGTTAATGGATTATCTAACATTGATGATGTTGAAGATGATTTGGATTTAGATTTACCAGTTGATGATTATGATACTGTTAGTGGTTTTATTTTAGGGCAACTTGGACGTCTTCCAGAGGAGGATGAACATATCGAATTCACTTATGAAGGTCATGAATATCAAGTATTAGAAATTGAGCAAAATGTTATTAAAAAAGTAAAAATTATTAAAAATGATATCAATGAGGAAGATGAGGACTAATGGGGCCGCAGGATTATATACAAATTTCAGTTTTAGCCATATTAATTATTCTATCAGCATTTTTTTCATCAGCTGAAACTGCATTTTCATCTATCAATAATATAAAATTGAAGCATATGATTCAAAATGGACATAAAAAAGCAGAAAAAACATTAGAACTTTCTGAAAATTTTGAATCAGTTTTAACGACGCTTTTAATTGGAAATAATATTGTTAATATCTTAGCTGCATCAATTGCTACTATATTTTTTGTAAAACATATTAATGAGCAAGCAGGTCCAGCTATAGCAACTGCTGTCATGACAGTTTTAGTACTTATTTTTGGTGAGATTACACCAAAAACATTTGCTAAACGTATTCCTGAAAAGTATTCTATTGCGATCACACCAATACTTGTTGGCTTCATGTTTATTTTAAAACCTTTAGCTATTATATTTGGAACCATTCAAAAGATCATGAAGAAATCAATCAAAACAGAAGAATCTACGATTTCTGAAGATGAATTATTAACTTATGTAAGTGAAGTTCAAAATGAAGGTGGCATTAATGAAAACGAGGAAGAACTCATTTCAAGAGTGATTGATTTTGATGATTTACTCGTTAAAGATATTTTAACACCTAGAATGCAAGTGATTGCGATTAATGAACATGATGAAAATGATAAAATAATCATTGCATTTAAACGTTCTGGCTATTCAAGATTACCTGTTTATGATACAAATATTGATCATATCATCGGCGTGATTAATCATAAAGACTTCTATAATCGAGTATTACTTGATAAACAACAACTAGATGATATAATTTTCCCAGCTGTCTTTGTCACCGAATATATGAAAGTTGTTAACTTACTTGATTTATTTAGAGCTAATAAATCCCATATGGCGATTGTTAAAGATGAGTTTGGTGGAACTATTGGTATTGTTACGATGGAAGATATTTTAGAAGAACTTGTTGGTGACATTTGGGATGAGCATGATGAGATTGTAGAACAAGTCATTAAAGTCAATGATTTCGAATATAGGGTCAAAGGACATGCGGAAATTGATGTGTTATTCGAGCAATTGGGTGTTGAGATTGATCATGAATATGCGACTGTCAATGGATGGGTTGTTGATGAGTTTGGTCATATTCCCTTTATTGGAGAATCATTTCAATTCAATAACTTGTTGATTACAGTGACATCTGCAGATACGAAAAAAGTACTTGAAGTTACGATTAAAATTCAAAATATTGAAGAAGAATTAACTGAAGAAGTTGATGAATAAATAGGTAGAAGTACCTATTTTTTATTAAAAAAAAGAATGAATATTTTTTAGTTTGAAAATGCATTTGATGCTTGTTCAAATACAAAGTAGAAATCTATAGTATCAATGGTAGCTGATTCTAAAGCATCATCACTACATGCTACTAGCGCAAAAGCAAGTAATACCACGACTCGTAGTAAACTTCACTTTCTCATTATTTAGTTACCTCCAAGAATTATATCTTATACCGTGATTATACATAAAAAAACGATCGAACAAGCAATATTATAAATGGTTTAGATAATTATTTTATTCAATAAAAAAAAACACTTTTTTTAGCAATAAACGCTTAATTCGCTTTATTTAAATGCTAATAAATGTTAAAATACTTTAGGAAAGGTTTGATTGATATTAATGAAACATAACACATTAAATGACAGACAAAAGAAAATAAGAAACTTTTCTATCATAGCACATATTGACCACGGTAAATCAACGCTTGCTGATCGTATATTAGAAAAAACAAATACGGTATCACAACGTGAAATGAAAGAACAACTTCTAGATTCAATGGATTTAGAAAGAGAACGTGGTATTACAATTAAACTAAATGCAGTTGAATTAGAATATTTAGCTAAAGATGGACAAACATATATCATGCACCTTATAGATACACCTGGTCATGTCGATTTCACTTATGAAGTCTCTAGATCACTTGCAGCTTGTGAAGGTGCTATTTTAGTCGTGGATGCGGCTCAGGGGATTGAAGCACAAACGCTCGCAAATGTTTATTTGGCTATAGATAATGATTTAGAAATTATTCCAGTCATCAATAAAATTGATTTACCTAGTGCAGAACCTCAAAAAGTCATTAATGAGATAGAAGATGTGATTGGTATTCCAGCACAAGACGCTATCTTGGCATCTGCAAAATCAGGTATTGGTATTGAGGATATTCTTGAAAGAATTATAACAAGTGTACCAGCACCTACTGGAGATGCAAATGAGCCATTACAAGCATTAGTTTTTGATTCAGTTTTTGATGCATATAAAGGTGTTATTCCTTCAATTAGAGTCGTTAATGGTACGATCCAAAAGGGCGATATAATTGAATTTATGGCGACTAAAGCAAAATACGAAGTTGTTGAAGTTGGTGTTCATACACCTAAAATTGAAAAAAGAGATATTTTAGGACCTGGTGATGTTGGGTATATCAATGCTGCGATTAAAGATATTAATACAGTAAGTGTTGGAGATACCATCACACATGCAAATCAGAAAGCAGTAAAACCATTACCTGGATATCGTAAAATGAATTCAGTTGTTTTCTGTGGTATATACCCTATTGATTCTGATCAATATAATGATTTGAAAGATGCTTTAGAAAAGCTTAAATTAAATGATGCATCACTACTTTATGAACCTGAAACATCACAAGCTTTAGGTTTTGGATTTAGAACTGGTTTTCTTGGATTACTTCATATGGAAATTATTCAAGAGCGTATTAGAAGAGAGTTTGGTATTGAATTGATAGCGACTGCACCTTCAGTTGTTTATCATGTCTTTTTAACAGATGGATCAATGATTGAAATTGATAATCCATCAAAATTACCTCAACCACAAGTCATTGATTATATTCAAGAACCTTTTGTTAAAGCAACCATCATGGCACCAAAAGATTATATTGGTGCAGTCATGGATATTTCTCAGAAGAAACGCGGTATCTTTGGCGATATGAAATATATCGATAGTAATCGTGTGACAATCACTTATGACTTACCTTTATCTGAAATTGTTTATGATTTCTTTGATAAATTAAAATCATCCACTAAAGGTTATGCTTCATTTGATTATGAAATGGCTGGATATAAAACATCTAAACTTCAAAAGATGGATATTTTATTAAATGGTGAAATCATTGATGCACTATCCTTAATTGTTCATAGAGATTTTGCTTATAATAGAGGAAAAGTAATCTGTGACAAAATGGTTGAATTAATTCCTCGTCAAATGTTTGAAATTCCTATTCAAGCTGCATTGGGCACTAAAATTATCGCAAGAACGAACATTAGAGCAATGCGTAAAGACGTTTTAGCTAAATGTTATGGTGGCGATATTTCAAGAAAGAAAAAATTATTAGAAAAACAAAAAGAAGGAAAGAAAAAGATGAAATCTATTGGTAGAGTTGATGTACCTCAAGAAGCTTTCATGGCAATTCTTTCTAATAGTGATGATTAAAAAAGGTCATCACTTTTTTTATCTAAAGATAAAAGGTATAATATAGATAAGGATGTGATTTCATGAAAGGACTCTATGTCCATATTCCGTTTTGTGAATATATCTGTCATTATTGTGATTTTGTTAAACGTATACCAAAAGATCAAGAAATGATGAAAACTTATGTTGATAAATTAATTCAAGAAATCAATCTGTACAAAGATCATTTTGAAACGATTGATACGATATATATTGGTGGTGGAACACCAAGTATGTTATCTATAGATTTACTTGAGAAATTATTTATCGCTTTAAAAGAAATAAAACCTATTGAATATACGATTGAACTAAATCCTGATAGTTATTCGCATGAAAAAGGATTGTTATTTAAGTTATATGGTATTAATAGAGTCAGCATTGGCGTTCAAACATTTAATGAATCACTGCTTCATTATTTAAATAGAAAACACTCAAATGAACAAGTCATCTATACAGTCAAAGACTTAGAACAAATTGGTATCCCTTATTTAAGTGTTGATTTAATTTTCGCGATTCCTGGACAAACCATGGCTGATTTAAGAAATGATTTAAAACAAATCATTGACTTAGGGATCACGCATGTCTCATGTTATTCTTTAATTTTGGAAGAAAAAACTTATTTTTATCATCAATATCTTAAAGGTAATTTTGAGCAAATGGATGAGGATCAAGAAGCACTCATGTATGAAGAAGTCATTAAATATTTATCACATCATGGTTTTAAACAATATGAGATTTCTAATTTTAGTAAAAATGGTCATATCTCACACCATAATCAAATCTATTGGACACTAGATCCATATATCGGTGTTGGTTTAGGTGCGCATGGTTTTATTGATGGATATCGAACCTATAATGAACGTATCCTTGATCTATACTATGATCACTTCCAAAAAGAAAAAACACTACAAACAAAAGAAATGTTATTACAAGATGATTTGATTTTTGGGTTAAGAAAAACAGAAGGTGTTCATATCAAATCGATTGAAGAACGGTATCAAATTAATTTGTTTGAGACTTATCCTAAACTTAATGAACAACTCAAGATTGGACTTATAACAATAGAAAATGATTATTTGAAACTCACGAAGAAAGGGACATTATTAGGCAATCAAGTCTTTATGGTATTTATATGAAATATTTGTTAAAGGACTATGAATATTATTTAAAACAAGAAAAAGGAAGAAGCCAAAATACTGTCCAAGCATATATGAAGGACTTACTTCAATATCAACTTTTTTTAAAGAAATACTATGATATTTCAAAACCAAAATACATCGAGAAAAAGCATATTGAAGGATACTTAAAAAGCTTATCTAGAAATTTGTCTAGCAGAAGTGTTGCAAGAAAACTTACTGCAATCAAATCATTTCATCATTTTTTGATGATTGAAAAGGAAGTAGAAAGCGATGTGTCAAAAACATTTCAAACACCTAAAAGTGTTAAAACACTTCCCAAGGTTTTATCAGTTGATGAAGTTGTAGCTATTCTTGAGATGGTTGATAAATCAGATCCATTAGGACTTAGAAATAAAGCTTTATTAGAACTTATATATGGTTCTGGACTTAGAGTTTCTGAATTACTCAGTGTCAAAATTGAGGATGTTCATCTCAATCAATCATATATTTTAGTCCATGGAAAAGGACAAAAAGAAAGAATTGTACCTATCTCAGATATGGCTGTGCTTGCTATTAGGAAGTATCTAATAGATGGTAGAGAGCAGTTACTTAAAGATCAACATCATGCGTATGTGTTTATTAATAATCAAGGGCATGTATTATCACGACAAGGATTTTTCAAACTATTGAAGAAACTTGCGTTAGATGCAGGTGTTGAAACTGAATGTTCACCACATACATTAAGACATTCGTTTGCGACACATTTATTAGAAAATGGTATGGACTTAAGAACACTCCAAACACTCTTAGGTCATGAAGATATTTCAACAACTCAGATTTATACTCATATCAGTCAAAAACATATTAAAGAAGTATATTTAAATGCACATCCACGTGCAAAAAAGGAGGAATAAAGGATGATATTTAAAAGAGTATTTTTAATTGTCATGGATAGTTTAGGTATTGGAGAAGCACCAGATGCAGAGAAATATAATGATCTCGGTGCAAATACAATTGGGCACATTGCGGAAAGAATGGATTTAAAATGTCCAAATTTAAAAGCAATGGGTTATGGTAATATTGCTCCAATTAGAAACATTGAACCAGTTGATCATCCAAAAGCTTTTTATACTAAAATGCAAGAAGCTTCACTTGGAAAAGATACGATGACTGGACATTGGGAAATGATGGGAATGTATATTACAAAACCATTTCAAACATTTACAGACACAGGATTCCCTAAAGAATTAATTGATTTATTAGAAGAAAGAACAGGGAGAAAAGTGATTGGTAACATCTCTGCATCAGGTACAGATATATTGAGAGATTTAGGTGAAGAACACTTAAGAACAGGTGATTTAATTGTGTATACTTCAGCTGATTCAGTATTACAAATAGCGATGCATGAAGGTATTATTCCAATTGAAGAACAATATCGTATTTGTGAAATCGCAAGAGAAATTACTATGAAACCCGAATGGAAAGTTGGCCGTGTTATCGCAAGACCATTTGTTGGTGATAATAAAGATAACTTTACACGCACACCAAATCGTCATGATTATGCATTAAAACCACACACAAAAACTTCATTAAACTATTTGAGCGAAGCTGGATTTGATGTGATCGCACTTGGTAAAATAAATGATATTTTTGATGGCTATGGTATAACAGAATTTAGTAAAACAAAATCGAATGATGATGGTATGAGACAAATTACTGAAGTAGCTAAAAAAGATTTTACTGGATTATGTTTCTTAAATTTAGTTGATTTTGATGCGTTATATGGGCATCGTAGAAACCCAATTGGATATGGTAAAGCCATAGAAGATTTTGATGGGCAATTACCATTATTTATAGAACAATTAAGTGAGGATGATCTTGTGTTGATTACTGCAGATCATGGGAATGATCCAATACATCACGGCACAGATCACACTAGAGAATATGTTCCGTTACTCGCATTTTCAAAACGATTTAATGAAGGTAAACAATTGCCATTGTTAAAAACTTTTGCAGATTTAGGTTATACAATCAATGATAATTTCAAAACTGAACTTCCAGAATTTGGATCATCATTTTTAGGACTTCTTAAATAAAATAAATAAAACGCATCTTATAATAGATGCGTTTTTTTATGCTTAAATTTTTTGATTAATGTAGAGTTTAAGTTTCATCAAAATGATTGATAATAATAAAGCGATAGGCATAATCACTAAAATCATTAATGTGAAAATACCGATAAATCCATGATCAAAATTTGAAGGATTAAAGAACGGATAGATGTATGGCATGTTTGGACTATCTGGATAATAGGTACTTATTAACTCTCCAAAAATAGGGTTAAAGATAAGATAAACTGAAGCAAAATAAATCAGTGGATATATCATCGCTAGATATACTTTTTTTAGTGGTAAGGATTCTTTAAGATAGAACATAAAGTATATCATAAATAGGATTGGAACGATCGTGTGAAGTATCATTTGAAGCAGTTCGAAAGGGCTAAAATATGATCGCAAAAAGATGTGAAATAAAGACGCTGTAATTACGATATTGATTAATGAGATAAGATATAAAATCTCATGCCATTTCTTATGCAATTTTTTTAGTGATAGCAGAGTTGAAACCGTCACTAAAAAATTTGATTGATTCGTAAAATAAGTTGCTATAACTAAAGAAGAAACAAAGAAGAAACCAGAAGAGAGTACTCTTTGTATTTGTAGTATAAAAGCAACCAACTCAAATAGAATAATTAAAACAATGAGTAGATATTTAATTGCTTGTTTTAATTTCATTTGAAACCCTCCCCTTAAAATAATGTTTTTATGACATCAACTTTTTGAGTAAGACCAAGTGCTAGCATCAATTGAATTCTTGCTTTTTGTCCATTGAGACTTTGAGTAAAAATTACACCAAGTGATTGAAGATGATGACCTCCACCTTCATATCCATAGTTATCTAATACGCGACCTATTGGACATCTAGAAGTCAGTAGCACAGGAATGTTTAACTCAATTGCACGTGTGATACCTGATACCATTTGAGGTGGAACATTGCCACGACCAAGTGCTTCAATGACAAAACCTTTGGCACCATTGTCAATGAGTAAGTTTAGTAATTCTGAACCCATCCCCGCTGCAACTTTTATTAGATGTACTTGACTTTCAATAGATTCAGGGCGAAGAGCTGCAACTCGTAAAGAAGGATTTCTTGTGTAAATCACATTGTCTTGCTCAACAATACCAATAGGACCAAACTCTAAAGACTTAAAAGTATCCAATGCTAAAGTGTGTGATTTAGTCACTTCACGTGCTGTATTAATTTCATCGTTAAGACAGACAAGCACTCCTTTACCAATTGAGTCTGGATGTGCTGCAACTAGTATTGATGATAGTAAGTTGCTAAGTCCATCAAAACCAATATCTGAATAACTGCGCATTGAACCTGTAAATACAACAGGTTTTTTGTGTAGTAAAAATAAATCTAAAAAATAAGAAGTCTCCTCAAGCGTATCAGTACCATGCGTAATGACTACGCCATCAATGATAGGATCATCAAGAAAACTTTGTGCAAGTTTAGCTAATTGAAGCATATCATCAGGCGTCATTGAAGGCGATGGCTTTAATGAGAATTCATGTGTGCGAATCTCGATTTGCGAGAGTTCGCCTTGTATATCATCAATGAGATTATTTCGATTGTCTACAATATTTGATTGTTTTTGTTGTGGGTTTCTTTGCATCGAAATTGTCCCACCAGTAAATATAATTTGTATAGTTTTTTTCATTTTTATCACCATTTTTATTGTATCACGAAAGAATGAGAAATATATACGTATAAAATGACAAAAATCGATGGTTTATATGAAAAGTAGAAACATAACACCGAAATTTATAGTTATCAACAATAACAACATTTCCACACGAAATCGATTGATAGCACAGTAAAGCGGTCAATATATGGTTTACATAATATATATTATACGAACAAATATAGAATAAAAATAATAAGGTATTCAAGTTTTAATACAGTTATAATTATATTAATCATATAATAAAAAGCAAATATTCATCAAATACTTCTACTAAATACATTCATAATATGTATATGAGTATAATAAAAATGTTCGAGAGTAGTTTTTGAGCGGTTTTTATCTTCTTAGCTGTATAAATGTATGTCTTGGGTTCTCATATAGCATTAGAGTGCGTTTTAGGTATTTTTAGGGTATTATTGATAGATTCAATTATAGGGTCAGTTTTAAGTTTTACTTCTTCTACTTTTATACATATACATGTCATCATTTTTTAAGATTTTGTATGATCTTATTATTAATGGTTTTTTAGGATCTTTGCTTACTCTTTAAAACGAGGAAGGTATTTCTATGACTTTCAATTTCTCGATTGCTTAAAACGCGTCTAGTATTTACACATACTTTTCTAACCAATTTTTAAATCATAAGTTTTCATCTATATGAGTTAAAAAATAATATATGGTGTTTTAAGTAGTATACACAATTATAGATTCGTATCGATCTTTCGTTCTTGATCTGTCTTAGTCTTAATATATCATTTTAGCTAATTTCTTATTTCTTAAATTCTAGATGTTTACTATGATCTATTTTTTATGATTCATGCTTATGCTAAACACTCATTCACTTTTAATGTTCTTTGTATATTTTTTCATCCATTCATTTAGTTTCTTTAATGCTCTTTATATGACATGTGATCACGCTTGATTTTTAGGATGTTGTCTTATTTTAAAATTAATTATAGATTCATAAACTAAATTTTTATTTTATTTAACAATTTTATAAATAAAGATTTTTGGGCATAAAGTTTAGATATAGTAAACTTACATTTTTATCATATTTTTTTCTTACAAAATTTCAATTAAAAAAGGACTTCAAATTCAAGGAGGAATTAACGAAGTCCTTTAACAGGTTTAATACATATTTATTTGATATTTAAGAATTCCTTGATATCTTCTGCCAATTGATCTGGTACATCCACTAAAGGAGAATGCCCACAATTTTCATAGACTATCAGTTTAGATTGTTTTTGTAATGCATTGTAATTTTCTAATACCATATACTCAGGAACAGTGATATCTTGTCTACCCCATGTGTGGAGAATTTCTGCTTTTACTTTTGAAATTTGATTCGTACCTGCATTGTAGAAGTTGTGTACATTTGACATGTTCTGATTAGCAAGTGCCCAATCTGCATCAATTAAATTTCTTTGTTTAAGGGATTCATTGATCCATAACTTGTTTTCTTCTTTTGAAGGATGATTAACTGTATAAATCGTCTTTTCAAATATAAAACTAATGAGGTCAAAATTACCGTTTTTTTGAGCTTCTAGTAAAGGTTTGACCTGGACTGCATCTTCTCCCATTTCTTCTGGAGAAAGGTATGCAAAACCGACTTGTGGCAATCCCTTTTCATCTTTCTTAAAGATAGGATATCCACGATGTGTAGATGCATTTATTAATACGCATTTTCCAAGTGATTCTGGATGACTTGCTGCAAACTCGAGTGCAACACTTCCTCCTAGTGACCAACCGATTAAATCGGCTTTTTCTATCCCTTTAGCTTGCATGAATAAGTAAATGTCTTCAGCTAAATCTGCAAGACTTTTAATACGTCTATAGTATGTAGAATCTCCATACCCTCTTAAGTCTGGTGCAAGCACTTTAACATCTCTTGGTAATCTTGAAAGTAATGGTGTATAAAATAAACTTGATGAAAAATTACCATGTATTAAGATAAGTGTTCTTTGACCTTGTCCTTGTTCTAAATAATGATAGACTTCTCCATTTTTTAAAACTACTTGTCTTTTTTCCATGTGATAACCCCTCAATTAAATATTATATTTTGTTTCTAATGCGTTGATGAATCCTAATATCATTGTAACAAATAATAATGGTTTTTCATACATTGATGCATGTCCAGCACCAGGGATGATAACCATATTTGAATCTTTAATGTGTTCATGTAAATATTTTTGATTTTGAATTGGAGTTAAATAATCTTCATCAGCAGCAATAATTAATGTTGGTGCTGTAATCTTATTTAATTCATCTCTTACATCATATCCTTCAGCACTGTTGGTCAAGCGTTCCATTGCATCCAAAAACTCAGGATTTGAGAATACAGGAATTAAGACTTGTTCTCTTTTCTTCATCCAATCTAATCTTTGTTCATAATAGCTTGGTGAATAAATAATTGGAATAGCTGCTTGATAATAGTTTTGACCATTTCTAGTTTTTCCAATTGCATTCCAAGAGTATCCAATTTCTGCAAGCCAAGGAGAGGTGTTTGGTGTTGTATTAAATAACACTAATCGCTCTACTTTATTTGGATGTTTAATGGCGAATTGTAATGCGACTTCACCACCATATGAAATACCAACCACATTGACTTTAGTCAAGCTTAATTCTTTTAACAAATAATCTAAGACATCGACTTGAATCGATTGTGTATAAGCACTGTTTAATAACTTATCACTTTGTCCTTGATCAATAAAATCAACTCTAATGAACATATTGTTTTCTGATAGAGTTTTAACAAAAGGTTCCCATGATTTTGTAGACATCATAATGCCGTTTAAAATCAATATAGGTTTGCCCTCACCTTTAACGTCGTAATAGATGGAACGTCCTTTAAAATCTAAATATGCCATGTTAGAAAATCAACTCCAATTTCTTTGCTTCTTCCATAAGTTCATCTCTAAACTTAGGATGTGCAATACTAATTAATAATTGTACACGTTCACTAATTGATGTACCTCGAAGTGAAACGCACCCATATTCAGTAACAACATAATCAACATCATTTCTAGATAATGAGACACCAGCACCTGGTTTTAAGATAGGAACAATTTTAGATATTTCTTCTCGTTCTCCAGTTTCTGGGTTTTTAACATTTGCAGTTGAATAAAGTGTAATGAAACTCATACCACCTTTAGAATTTTGTGCACCAATTGCTGTATCAGATTGGCCACCAGTTCCTGAGAATTGTTTATGACCAAGAGACTCAGATGCACATTGTCCTGTTAAATCAATTTCAATGGTTGTATTAATTGATATTTGATTATCATTTAAACCAATCACTGCAGGATCATTGACATAGTTTCCATTTAGGATTTGTACACTTGGATTGTTATCAATAAAGTCATATAACTCTTGTGTACCTAATGCAAAGCAGCATACATGTTTTCCAACATGTGTTTGTTTCTTAAGACCAGTGACTGCACCTGCTTTAATTAAGTGCATGAATCCAGTGGTTAACATTTCAGTGTGAATACCTAAATCTTTTTTACCCATAAGTGCATGTGCGACTGCATTTGGAATACCACCTATACCAAGTTGTAGTGTAGCTCCATCTTCAATCTTATCTGCGATAAATCCACCAATCTTTAAATCTTTTTCATTTGGTTCAGCATCTGGTAATATGGGTGCTTTATAATCTACTTCAATCATATAATCAATATTTGATACATGAAGTTCGACATCTCCAAATGTTCTAGGAAAATTAGGATTAATCTCAAGGATGACAATATCAGCTGCTCGACATGCTTCAATTTCATAAACATTAGATAAAGAAAGTGAAACAAATCCGTGTTGATCAGGAGGTGTTGCAGTACCTACAAACATATTTGGTTTGACATGTTCGAAACGTTTACGACCAGCAAGGTGTAAATGATTAGGAATAAATGTAATATTACCGTTTTGATGAGCTTTTCTTAGAGAGCCCGAATAAAACCAGCTGTCAACTGAAAATGATGATTTATAAGCTGGATTAACAAAAAATTCAGCATTTTCAAATGGTAAACAATTTGTCACACGTACACCGCTGACTTGACCAGCGACTTCGTGTAATTTTGATAAAAATAATTTTGGTTCTGCGCCAGCCATCCCAGATACGATGACATCGTTATCTTTAACGAGTTTTAAGGCTTCTTCAACTGAGATAATTTTATGTTCTTTCATAATACCCTTCCTTTTTAAAGATATTATCTTGACTGAAGGGGAGCAATCTCTTACTCCCCTTAGTCAACAATAATAGTTAAAATTTACTTATATTAATTTTAAAGGTGCTCTAACTATAAGCATACTGCATTTAAATCTTGTAGTCAACTTTAGTTAGGCGATCTTTTTTAGTGTTGTAAATAAATGATTATTTAGCAACAACTGTAGAAATTGATTCAAGACCAATAATCTTCTTGAAAGATACTGTTGGTGAATATTGTAATTGGTTTAATGCTAATGTAGATAAACCAGTTCTATTACCATTTGCCCAGTCAATTGATCCAGCCATTGGAAGATCTACAGGTGCAGACTCTGCAGCAGCAATAAATGATTCCCAAGTTACTGAGTCTAAGTCAACTCTTTCTAATAAAGTAACAAATGTTTGAGCAGCAATGTAACCAGCGATTGCATAAGCGTTTGCCCATAATGATTTAGCTGTTGTGTCGCCATCAACACGGTCAGATGAATTCATGTCATGAACAAATGTATCCCAATATTCAGCTGTAAAACCAGCAAGATATGAGAAGTCTAATGTCCAACCAGAAAGTGTGCCATCACCACCGATTTGTGCAGCAGTTGGAGCAGCACCGTTAGCATCAGAAATGTCTACCCATGCATTTGCATAAACTTCGAATGGAAGTGGTGTAGTAGCATCAACCATAGCAGGTGTGAATACTGAAGCACCATTTACATAACTTGATAATACAGGAACTGTACTTTCAGCAACTCTTAATGCAGTAGTCATTGCAGTTGCAGGAGCTTGGTTAGCTGATAATAAGAATACATCAGGATTTAAACCTAAAGCAACTGATGCAACAGCACTTGCAGTTGCAGCACTAAATGGTAAATAAGTAACATTGTCACCAACGCCTTCAGTAGCAACTTGATCAGTGATACCTAATTTAATTGATTGTCCAGCATCATCATCTGAATAAAGAACAACAATTTTAGCACCTTCTGGTAATTTAGCATCTTTGTTAGCGCCAAAGATACTTTCATGAAGTGCTCTTGCGACTAACATTTGACCTTCAGTACGATAGATAGGTTGAACTGATAAGATGTTATTACCAGGTTCGTTAGTGTAATATAATGAGTTAACACCAGTTACACCATATACCATAGGTACGCCTGATTCTAATAAGTAGTCCATAGTCGCGTTAACTGTATTAGTTCCAAAATGACCAACTAAAGCAAATACGTTGTCTTCTTCAACTAATTTTTTAGTATAAGCTAAACCTTGAGCTCCATCAAAACCATCATCATAATGTACAAATTTAATATCTCTACCTTCATGTGTAGCATTGTATTCATCAAATACAACTTGCATTGCTAAGTTAAAAGGTACACCAACACCAGCAAATAAACCTGATGTAGCTGCTGTATTACCAATAACGATTTCAGTATCAGTAATACCTGGAGTTCCTGATTCAGTTTGGCAAGCCATTAAACCAAAGCCAGCAACTAATACAAGTAATAATAAATAAAACTTTTTCATTCTTTTTCTCCTTTTATTTTGTTGTGCGTTTGCACTATTTTTACCAATCTTTTATTCATCAGTGGATCCTAAATAGGCACTGATTAAATCTTTATCATTGAGAAGATCTTTTGCTAGTCCTTCAGCTTTGATTTTCCCAATTTCTAAAACATACCCATAGTCAGCAATCTTTAAGGTTTGTCTTGCATTTTGTTCAACAATTAAGATTGTTCTACCATCTTCTTTAATTTTTTTAATGATGTTAAAAATATCTTTGATGATGAGTGGTGCAAGTCCTAATGAAGGTTCATCTAGTAATAATAATTCAGGTGCACCCATTAAAGCACGACCGATCGCTAACATTTGTTGTTCACCACCAGAGAGGGTTGAAGCTTGCTGTTTGCGTCTTTCGGATAGAATAGGAAAATAACCGTATACTTCATTCAGCAAAGCTTTAACTCTTTCTTTTCGTGAAACTTTTATACCATCTTCATTAACTTTTGAGTTAATTGAATAAGCGCCAACTAATAAATTTTCTTCAACAGTTAAATCATTTAAAATCATACGTCCTTCTGGTGATTGCATAATGCCTTTAGATACAATTTTAAATGAGTGTTGATTTTGGATTTCTTCACCGTTATAAAGAATTTGGCCTTCTTTGATTTTAGTCAAACCAGAGATAGAACGAATGGTTGAAGTTTTACCAGCACCATTTGCTCCAAGGATTGCAACAATTGAACCCTTTGGAACATTCATACTTACACCTTTAACGGCTTTAACGATACCATAGTCGATTTCGACATTTTTAAGTTCTAAAATATTACTCATCATCATCATCTCCTAGGTATGCTTTTCTTACATCTGGATTTTGTTGAATTTCTTTAGGTGTTCCTAGTCCAATACGTTTACCAAATGAAATCGCACAAATTCGATCACAAATTGACATAACAAGTCCCATATCATGTTCTACTAAGAAAATAGTCACGCCATATTCTTTATTGATTTTCTTAATCACTTTTGCTAAGTCTTGAGTTTCTGCATCATTAAGTCCTGCTGCTGGTTCATCAAGAATAATTAAGGATGGATCTGTCATTAATGTTCTTGCTAGTTCTACTTTCTTTAAGACACCATAAGGAAGTCCATAAGGTGATCTAAAAGCATATTCTTCAATACCGAGGTTTTGTAAGATTTGATAACCTTTAGTTCTTATCACTTTATCTTCTCTTAAAAGTTTTTGTGTATGTGCCATATGATCAAGGAATGAAGTGATTAAGAGTGAGTGTGCAGCAACCATTAAGTTATCTAACACTGTTAATTCCCAAATAAGTTCAACATTTTGGAAACTTCTAGCAATCCCTTCTGAAATCATGTCATGTGTTTTATAGTCATATAAATCAACGATATGATTTTCTTTATTTCTTAAGATCATATTACCTGAAGTTGCTTTGTAAAATTGAGTGATACAATTAAATACCGTCGTTTTACCAGCACCATTAGGTCCAATAAGTCCAAAGACTTCGCCTTTTTTTACATCAAAAGTTAAATCGTTAACTGCTTTTACACCACCAAAATACATTTTTAAATTTTGAATGGAAAGATGAATTTGATCATCTTCTAACATATTCATGACAGTTTTAATTTTGCCAACTTCTGCTTCTAGTCTATCGATTTGTTTTTCATTAACGATGTTTCCAGAAGCTTGAAGTGACTTTAAATTGATGAGCTGTGGCTCATATTGCTTTAATAACTTACCATCTTCTTCATGACGTTTTTCGTTATATTTCATGATTGATGCCATAATTGATTTGTTTTTACTTGTTTTGGATTCAATAGATGCTAAATTACGTTTCAAGAATTGTTCAGTTCTTGATTTTAATCTTTGACCTTTGATTTCCATTGCATCAAGTTGTTTTTGTTTTTTAAGATCTAAAGCTTCGATTTGCTTATTGATCTTTATTAATTGATTAGGATCAATGGATTGATGAGGTAAGCTTTGTTCTAATTGTTTTTCAAATTGATCTCTTTTAGCCTTTTCTTTGATATCCCATGATTTTAAAAGTGCATCAATATCATTTTTTTGATCAGATTTCAAAATTGATGTTTTATATTTTCTTCTTGCCCAATATGCTTTTTCATCAAACTTTTTAAGTTTTAATGCACGCTTTTGGTCATTTTTTGTTAAACCATCTCTTAGTGCAATAAGGGGTGTGATATCTTCTTGGTAATAGTTTTCAATAAGTGTTGCTTCCTTTTTCATGAAAGCATCATATTTCTTACTAAACTCAATGGATAAGCCTTTTAAATAATTAATCTTAAGTAATAACTTACGATGTTTTTTAACATTGTTTTGATTTATATATCTTTCCAAGAAAGTTCCTGGTTTATTCTTCAGTGCCATAAACTTTCTCCTTTACGTTTGCAGAAATTTTCTTAACAAGTTTCTTAATATCTCCAAATAGCTGAATAAGACCACCTGGATAAAACATGACGACAATGATAATGAGTAATCCATTAATAATGATAGAGTAACTACCTAAGTTAAGAGGTTGTAAGACTGCAAGATTTAATCCAAAAATAACAAATGTTCCAAGTAAAATACCCCAAATTGATTTTGTTCCACCTATAACAACGGCAGCTAATATGTTTAATGCAAATGCTAAACCAACGGATGAGACATCACCATTTCTAACAAACATTAAACTTAAAATCCCTGCAAGTGTTCCAAAAATACCTGATATTGTAAATGCGAACAAGCGATACTTAATTAAACTGATACCCATGGTTTGCGCTGCTGTTTCACTATTTTTCATTGATAAGAGTGCACGACCTGTAGGTGAATTGATCAAGTTATATGTGACAATCATCCCTAAGACAACAAAGAATGCTATAAAGTATAGTGTTGAATTCGATGCAAATTCGATACCCAGGAAAGCAAGTGGTCTTCTTGGACCACCTGATAAGAATCCACCAGTGGTTCCTGATGCATATTCAGGAATATTTTTTATAATTTCAATAACGATTTGTGATAAACCCATAGTTACAATCGCTAAATACATACCAGCAATTCTAAGAGATACAAATCCAAATAGCATTGAAACGGCGATAGCAACAATAATTGCACCAACTATAGAAACCGTTAAAGGTAGTGTCATATATCTATATAGATAATGCAGTGTAAATGCACCAATACCTACAAATGCGCCAGTACCAAGTGATGCAAGTCCACCATAACCAAGTAATAATGCAAAGCCTAAACCTGCTAAATAATAATATGAGGTAGTCACTACAGCACCAAATAAATCTGGAGGAATAACACCTGATAAAAATCTTAAAATGACTAATACTAATCCAACAATAACGAAAGCAAATTTTGGATTCTTTAAGAATGGTTTAAATTTTTCTCTGTAAAATCTTCTCATGATTACACCTTCTTAACAACTTTCTTTCCAAATAATCCTACAGGTTTAATCAAAATGGCAATCATAATTGATAAATACAAAATTGTATTACTCCATTGTGTTAAATCCCAATTGACTAAGATTTTTGGGAATAATGTTTGACCGGTCGTTAATATGAATGCACCTGCAAGTGGACCATAGAATGTAGAAAAACCACCTAGGATTGATGCATAAAATGCATTAACTTGCATGTCAATCATTGAAGATGATCCAAGTGTACCAATAGCTGCAGTATAAGTAATTGCTGATAATGCACCAAGTGCACCAGCGATTGCCCAGCTTAATGCATTAACAAAATCTGTATTTACACCCATAAGACCAGCAACTTTTTCATTAGATGCAACAGATCTAACACCTAAACCCCATTTTGTATATTTAAGCAAAATGAAGATAGCTGTAATAATGATTGTTGCAAGTCCTAAAGTCACAAGATTGTGAATGGGAAGGACCATACCTAAAATACTTACTGTTTCTTTTGAAAATGGGAAACTAACTCTAGTTACAGTAGATCCAAAAACGATTGGAATAATACCAGTAATGATGATAACGAGACCCATTGTGATAATTTGTTTTGTTGCAACATTTGTATACTTAGCATTTTTGAAGATAACTGCATGAATTAAATATCCAGCAATAAATGAAATGAGTATACCTGCAAGCATAGGTAAGATAATTTGAGTGACAGAAGAAATGACAACGCTTGGCATTCCTAATAAGTCATTTACACCTTGCTTGTCAATAAAATAACTCGTTGCGTAAGCACCAATAATCCCTAGTGATCCTTGAGCAAAGTTTGTTGTCGAGCTTGTTTTAAAGATTAATACAATCCCAAATGTAGCAAGCGACAAGAAACTAAAAGCGATCAGTGAGTTCATAATGACACTAATAATATCTGAACCTAACATAATTTACCTCTCTTCATAAATACAATCATGTATTTAATAGTTTTTATCCCCATTTGATGATGTTTGCTGCCCATACATAACCTATGCCTGCAGCTAACATACATACAACCGTACCATCTTTAACTTGTCCTGATTGTAATGCTAAATGAAGTGATAATATTTGATCGATTTGACCTATATGGCCATAATTTTCTAGATAAATAGATTGATCTTCAGAAAGTCCAAGTTCTTCTAACATAGATAAATGTCCTGAACGTTTCATATGAAGAATATCTAAAAATCCAATATCTTTACGTTCTAAATTTGATTTTCTTAAAGATTCATCAATACATTTGTACCAATTAATCATCGATACTTCATTGAGTCTATCTTTCATTTTTTGACCATCTAATAGACGTAATGATTTTTTTGATTCTTCTAAATTTTCTAATGTAAGTGGATTGCATTGTCCACCAATTTCAACACCTGCAGTTCTTGCAAGTGATCCATCACCAATCATGTGTGAGCCTAAAAGTAAGTTTTTACCATAATTTTTCTTTAAAATGATGGCTCCACCACCTGCACCTAGGTCATACATCATTGACATACTCTTATCAGCATAATCCACAAAATCGCCATTACGGTAACCACCAACAACCATGACAACATTGACTTCATCATCAGCGATGAGCATGTCTTTTGCCATTTTTAAGGCTGAAACAGTTGTACAGCAACGGTTTTGTACATCAATACCCCAAGCATTAATTGCACCAATACGATCTTGAATGTATAGTGCTGAAGTCGTTAGTGGATATTCTTTCCACTCTTCAGTGACACTTAAGATCACATCAATTTCTTTTGGATCTATACCTGTGTTCTTTAGAGCATCTAATGCCGCTAAAGCACCCATTTCTTGTGATCCATCTTCTGGTAATTGCGTTGGAATAACTTTTTGAACAATCCCTAATTTTTCAATTACTGCTTCTTCAGCCCAAACACCTTTTGTTTGTTCGCTGATTTCTTTTGCAGTCATTCTACCTTTAGGTAAGTAAATACCAGTTCCAACTATACCAACATTTGTTTTTTCCATGTTGGACCTTCTTTCTATTTTTATGTAATGTTATAAATATTTTTTAAGTGTTTTAATAAATAAATCTAGATTATCAGTTAAAACTGAATGTCCAGCTTCTTCAAATTTCACTAAAATAGCGCGATCTTTAAAGTATGCTTTCATTTCTTCAGCAAAACTCATAGGTACAACTAAATCTCTAACACCATGGAAAATAACAATCGGTGCAGTGATTAAATCCATACGACCAGTTCCTGGTTCAACACCATTAGAATCTTTTGTCATATTAAAATGTACTAAACTATAATCAACATCTACTAAATTTCTTTGTTTAAAAATGGCATCTAAATAAAGTTCATAATCCTCAGGTGAAGGTTGTTTTTGATTGTATATAACAGCATTCCAAATCGCTCTAAGTATATCTCTATTGTTTGTTTGATATGCATATAATATTGGAGCAACTTGAACTTTATCATTTGCGATGTCTTCTCTTGAAGATAATTGTTCAGTTAGGATAGGTTGACCATTTTCATCTTTTTTAAACATTGGATAACCTTTAATGCCTACTGAATCAAGTAAAATTACTTTTTTAATGCGTTTTTGGAAGTCTGCTGCGACTTCTAATACAATACCACCACCTGTTGACCAACCAACAAGTGTAAGGTTATCCAAGTTCAAAGCGTTAATGAATAATTCGACATCAACTGCAAAATCATGTAGTGAATTAAGTGGTTTAGTATAACTTGAATCTCCAAATCCTCTTAAATCTAAGGCATATACTTGATATTCTTGTTCTAACTCTTCAATCGCAACTTGCCAATGAACAGATGAACTCATATTTCCATGAACTAATAAGATGATATCTCCTTTAGTCCCTGATTTACGATACGCAATTGTTTCACCATTTTCAAGATTAATAAATTGAACTGGATAATGTTTCATAGTCTCATGCCACCATCAACACTTAGAGTTTGACCTGTAATATATGATGATTCTTCTGATGCTAAGAATAGGGCAGCATTTGCAATTTCATGTGGTTGACCTAAACGTTTTAACATCGTTAAAGCTGCAAATTGATCAAGTAAATCTTGAGGTACAGTCTTTAACATATCTGTCATTGTGTAACCTGGAGCAATCGCGTTTACTCTAACATTTGCACCTTTTCTAGCAAATTCTTTAGCCCATGTTTTAGTCAAACCAATCACACCAGCTTTAGTTGCTGCATAATTTGCTTGTCCAATATTACCAAAAACTCCAACCACTGAACTGATGTTTATGATTGAACCATAATTGTTAGCTTCCATAAGTGGTCCAAATAAACGTGTTAAGTTAAATACGCCTTTTAAATTGACATCTATGACTAAATTCCATTGATCATCAGTCATTTTGCGAGTCATTGAATCTCTTGTGATCCCTGCGTTGTTTACTAAAATATCAACTTTACCATATTTTTCAACTACGAAGTCAAAGAATTTTTGAACTGCTTCAACATCAGTGATGTTTAATTCATAACCTTCGACATTTTCTGCTTCATATGATAATGCCATCATATCAACAGCGATAACCTTCGCACCTTCTTTAGAAAATGTTTCAGCCATTGATTGTCCTAAACCTCTTGCACCGCCTGTAACGACAGCGACTTTATCTTGTAATCGTTTCATGATTTCTTCTCCTTAATGATTTATTTAACTTTCTTTAAGATGACAGCAGTTCCCATACCGCCACCGATACATAAACTTGCTAATCCTAAATTTAGATCACGTTTCATCATTTCATAAATGAGTGTAACAATGATTCTATTTCCACTTGCTCCAACTGGATGTCCAAGTGCGATAGCACCGCCATTAACGTTACATTTTTCTAGAATTTCTTCTTTTGTAATATCAAATGCATCAGTTAATTCTTTAATGACACCTAATGACTGTGCAGCAAATGCTTCATTTAATTCAAAGA
The DNA here is from genome assembly GCA_963667565.1 of Acholeplasmataceae bacterium. GTDB lineage: Bacteria > Bacillota_I > Bacilli_A > Acholeplasmatales > Acholeplasmataceae > WOFB19. The sequence continues at coordinate 588,968 of OY763415.1, forward strand.
GTTCAATATCTTTGATGCTCATGTTCGCATGTGCTAATGCTTGTTTAATTGCAGGTGTAGGTCCTAAACCCATCACTGATGGATCCACGCCACCTTGACCAATACCAATTAATTCGAATAAAGGGGTTAATTGATACTTCTTAACTGCATCTTCACTTGCTAAGATGATGAAACTTGCACCATCGTTAATGCCAGATGAGCTACCAGCAGTTACTGAACCATCTTTTTTAAATACTGTTTTAAGCGTAGCTAATTTTTCTAATGATGTAGAACGATTGATATATTCATCTTTATCAAAAATGAGATCACCTTTTCTAGTTTTAATGGTAATTGGTGCGATTTCAGCATCAAATTTACCTTCATCTTGTGCTTTAGCTGCTCTTTGTTGTGATTCAAAAGAAAATGCATCTTGTTCTTCTCTTGTGATTTGATATTTTTCTGCAATGTTTTCAGCAGTGACACCCATATGATAACCATTGAATGCATCAGTTAATGCATCATAAATCATATGATCTTGAAGTTTTTGTTCACCCATCTTAATACCAGTTCTAACATTACCAGTAACTAAGTATGGTGCACCACTCATTGATTCTGCACCACCAGCAACAACAACTTCATGAATACCAAGTGCAATATTTGCATATCCATTCATAAGTGTTTTCATACCACTACCACATACCATATTAATACCATATGCAGGTACGCTTGTAGGTATACCTGATTTTATTGAAATTTGTCTTGCTAAACCTTGACCAAGTCCTGCTGGTAAAATATTACCAACTAAAACTTCATTAATTGATTGAGGATCAACCTTAGATTCCTCTAGTAATTGTTTTAAGACCTGTGATCCAAAATCACTTGGATGGACACCACTAAGTGTACCCATGAATGAACCGATTGCACTACGTTTAGCACCGACTACATAAACTTTTTTCATTTTAATCTCCTTCTTTAAAAGCGTTTACAATAATTTGGAAAAAACGAAGTAACACAAGTATAAACAGCCATTAACGCTTTTGTTAGGCTGATAACACTCAATATTACTTATAAAATTAACGTGAATAACTATTCATAATTACACTTTTATATTATCATATAGTAAAACGGTTGTCAACAAGTGTATGTGCGATTTTATAAAAATGTAAAGCGGTTACAAAAAAAGGCATTTGGAATGCCTTTTTAAGGGAAAAAGAACTGCATGTATTTAAACTATTGATGGAGGGCTCTAATTGCTTCTACTTCTTCTTCAAGAAGTGGAAGTACTTTGTTTGCATCAGCAATAATGGATACATCTGCGATATTAAAGATGAGTGCATTAGGATCTGTGTTAATTGCAATAATAAGCTCTGATTTATCCATACCAGCGATATGTTGAATAGCGCCACTAATTCCAGATGCGACGTAAACAGAAGGTCTAACAGTTGACCCTGTTTGTCCTACAAGTCTGTCTTTTGGCTGTATTTGTGAATCAACTACTGCTCTTGAAGCAGCAACTTCACCACCTGTTAATTCTGCTATTTTTTTAAGTGTTTTAAACATGGTAGCGACACCACGTCCACCTGAAATGATAAGTTTCGCTTTTGTTAAATCTACATGTTTGCTTTCAGCAATTTTAACATCTAAAACTTTAACTTTTGATTTTTTTTCAAATTTAACTTCGAAAGGGGATATTTTAGCTACATTTTTGGAATCAATTGCGATACTAAACACTCCAGGACGGACTGTTGCCATTTGAGGTTTTGTGTTTGGACAAATGATTGTTGCAAATAAGTTACCACCAAGCGCAGGTCTTGTTGCAAATAAATCTAGGCTTTGTTCATTTTCTTCAAATTCTAGAATTGTTGCGTCAGCTGTTAATCCTGTATTTAGTCTTGCTGATAATCTTGGACCTAAGTCTCTACCAAGAAGAGTAGATCCAATTAAAAATACATCAAAATCATTTGCTTTAATGACTTGTGTAAGTGCATCTGAATAGTAGGTAGTATCATATACTGTTAGTTGTTCATCTTCAATGACAATAATTTCATGAGCACCACAACTAGAGATGGCTTTCAAGTCTTCTTCTTTTTTATTTCCAGTTGCATAAATTGCAACAATATGAACTCTGTTATCTAATAATCTTTTAGCTTCGCTAAGTAATTCTAAACCGACAGAGCAAACTTTTTCATTTCTTTGTTCGATAAATACGGCACAAGTTCTCATGAATTTGATACCTCCATATAGGGATAGATCAGTTGTGCAATTTTTTTAGCTGCAGCTTCTGGTTCCATCACTTCTTTAGGTGCTTTTTGTAATACTGGTTTTGTATATGTTTTTTTAACTCTTGTTGGAGATCCGTTAAGACCAATAGTTTGTTGATCAATACCCAAATCATCAAAAGTTACCATATCAAATGGTTTATCAAAACATGTCCAAATATCAAATGCACTCATGTATCTTGGTTGATTCATAGTTCTTGTTGTAGTAATGAGCGCAGGAAGTTCAACACTTAAAGTATATATTTCATTTTCAAATGATTTTTCAACAATGAGATCATTTTCTTTTTGTTCAATAATTTTAGAGACATGTGTAATTTGTGGTATATCTAAAAATTCAGCAACTTGAGGACCAACTTGAGCAGTATCGCCATCAATAGCCTGATAACCAGCAATAATTAAGTCATATTCAAGTGTTTTAATGAATGTTGATAATATTCTTGAAGTTGCCCATGTATCTGAACCTGCAAATTTACGATCTGATAAGAGATAAGCATGATCAACACCACGAGCATATAATTCTCTAATCATTTTTTCAGCTTGAAGTGGACCCATCGTTACTGTGCTAACAGTACCACCATAAATTTCTTTTAATTTTAATGCTTCTTCTACACCTGCTAAATCATCTGGGTTGATAATGGATTTGACACCTGCTCGAATTAAAGTGTTTGTTTCTTTATCAATTTTGATTTCAGTTGTATCTGGCACTTGTTTGACTAAGACGAGAATTTTCATTATCTAAGCACCTTCCCTGCAATAACCATACGCTGAACTTCTGATGTACCTTCATAGATTTCAGTGATTTTAGCATCTCTATAAAATCTTTCCATTTCATAGTCTCTAATAAAACCATATCCACCCATAAGTTGAATTGCATCATCAGTAACTTCAACAGCAATTCTAGAGCAATATAATTTAGCCATTGCTGCTGATTCACTATAGTTTTTGTTATTATCTTTGTCACTAACTGCTTGATCAAGTAATAACTTAGCAGCTGTAACCTTTGTTTTCATATCTGCAATTTTAAATTGTGTATTTTGGAAACTTGCAATTGATTTACCAAATTGTTTACGTGTTTTGATATAATCAACGACACGTTCAAATGCACCTTCAGCAATCCCTAATGCTTGTGCAGCAATACCAATTCTTCCACCATCAAGTGTCATCATAGCAATTTTAAAACCTTCATTGACTTTACCTAAAAGATTTGCTTTAGGTACTTTAATCTTTTGCATGATAAGCTCACATGTTGATGATGCATGAATACCCATTTTCTTTTCTTTAGGCCCAACAGTAAAACCTTCCATATCTTTTTCTATAATGAAAGCGGAAATACCCTTTAATCCTAATTCGGGATTGGTCATCGCAAAAATCACATAAATATCGGCATAGCCTGCGTTGGTTATAAATATTTTATTTCCAGTGATTTCATAATAGTCACCAAAATCGATTGCTTTTGTTTGTTGACTAGCGGCATCTGTACCAGCAGATGGTTCAGTTAGACCAAACGCGCCTAAATACTCACCTTTATTTAACTTAGTTAAGTATTTAGCTTTTTGTTCTTCTGACCCAAATTGGTAAATTGGCCATGCACATAAAGATGTATGTGCTGATAAAATAACGCCAGTTGTTGCACAATATTTAGATAATGTTCTTACTGTATCAATGTATGCTTTGTTATCAGCACCAACACCACCATATTGTGTAGGAAATGGAATACCAAGTAATCCATACCTTCCCATCTTTTCAACGGTTTCTACTGGAAATCTTTCTTCTTCATCAATTTCTCTTGCGAGTGGCTTAACAACTTCTAGGCTAAATTGTTCAACCATTTCTTGTAATAATTCGTGTCTCATTTTGGGGGCATAACCGTAGCAACACCTGTAATCACAACTTCATCATGTTGATTGTATGCGATTGTTTCAAGGATCACTCGATTTTTCTCCTCTATAATTTCACTGACTGTACAAACTGCCTTAATGGTATCGCCTATAAATACCGGTTTGACAAATTTTGAATCTTGACGCAAGTAAATAGTTCCACATCCTGGTAATTGAGTACCTAAAACTGTAGAAAATAATGCGCTCACGAGTCCGCCATGTACGATTCTTTTACCAAACATCGTATTACATGCGTAACCATCATTAATGTGCACAGGATTTTGATCACCTGATACACCAGCAAATAAGATCACATCAGCATCTGTCATCGTTTTTTGAAAATATGCAGTGTCACCAACATGAAGATCAGTCATCGTTTTGCCTTTCACTTTGCTTCCTTCTTTCGTATTAAATTTTTGTAACATGAATAAACGTTCACTTTAACTCAATCTTATGCCTTTTTAATTTGTTTGTCAATAGCTAAAAATTTTTTTATTGTCTTTTATCATCTTTTAGGTTACACTTATATTAGGTGATTGTATGAATGAAGTAAATTATCGTTTACCAAAACGAAAAGATGGTCAAAAGACATTTGACCAAATCATTGAAGCAGCTAAAAAGTTATTTTCTAAAAAAGGATATTTGGCGACTTCAATTAATGAAATTATTGAAAAATCAGGAATAGCTACTGGAACATTTTATTTATATTTTGATGATAAATTCGCATTATACTCATACATTTTAGGAAAATATAGAAAAAGTATAAGAAAAAATATCAGTGATGCAATCAAAGATGTACACACAAGATATGAAAAAGAAAGATTGGGTTTAAAAGCCTTCTTAAAGTTTGCTTGGGATGATCCACTTGCTTATCGTATCATTTGGGAATCTATGTTTGTTGATCATGATTTGTTTAAAGAGTATTATCAGACATTTAGTGATAACTATATTAGACAACTATCTCACTCTGTCGAAGAAGGTGAAGTTAGAGATGATGTGGATTTAGAAACACTAAGTTATGTATTGATGGGTATTTCCAACTTTGTTGGTATTCAAGTTATGTTTAGGGATACATTAACAGAACAAAAACTTGATTTTATCGTTGATCAAGTCATGCTTGTTTTAAAAGATGGTATGTTTGTAACTAAATAAAAAAGCTTATCTTTTTAAAGATAGGCTTCTTTTTTTTAATAGATTGGCATCACTGTAATTTTTGAACCATCACAAGGAATATCTAAGCGACAGTTCAGTTTATTATCGATACCTTGACCAAGTTCAAATTTATAAAAATCAACAACATTTGCGTTATTTTCTTTTAGGAATGCATCGACACTTAAATTGGGATTTTTGAAAGTATGGTTGATCCAGTAATGATATGCTTTTCACATGTTGAATAAATAGGGTTTCATCAAAGTTTTGATGTTCTTTTTCATACATGAACTTCTCATAATTAATCGTATCTGGATCAATTAAATCATATGATAAATATTGTGCTTGATTCGCGACCACTTGAAGCGCAAGTGTGTTTGCAATATCTTTCTTATCTTCATTTAAAACAACCAGTGAAGCGATTCTTCCTTGATTGTGAGTATAGGTTCCAAAAGATTGTTTATCAGATTTTCTAACACGATAGAATCTTCTAAAATTAAGATTTTCTTTGGTTAAGCCTGACAACTGTGTGACAAGTTCAGAAATCGTCTTATCGCCAACCAATAGAGCTAATGCTTGTTTTGGATTTGCAATATCACTTAAGATCAGTGGTTCTTTAATGCGCTCAATAAAATCAATAAAATGTGGATTTTTGACCAAAAAGTCTGTTTCACCATTGACTTCAAATAAGATGGCATCATTATCTTTTTCATAGACAACAACAATACCTTTGGAAGCAACTCTGTCGTTTCCTTTTTCTTTTACTTGATGTTCATCGATATAAGCTAATGATTTTTGATAGTCATCATTGGTATGTTCTAATGCTTGTTTACACAAAAGAAAACTTGCACCTGTTTCATCTCTTAATTGTTTTAATAGTTTTGGATTCATACGTTCACCTCATCAACATATATATTAACACAAAATAAGCAAAGATAGTTAAAATAAAGCATAAAATAAACAAAAAAGGTACAATAATGTACCTTATGATTCGTCATCATCAAAAAGTGATAATTGTGATGTTGATAGTTTTTGATGACCAGTAATAATTCTTTGCCAATTTGTACTTCTACCCTTACCGAGAGGTCTAATTTTATCCTCATCTTTTAGGCGTTTAAGCGTACGATCAATAGTGGCATCACTTACATTTGGATGTCGTTTCCTTAAATCATTTTTAGTAAAAATATCAGGCATTTTTAATATACTATTTTCTAAATTGTCAGATTTATTCAAACCTTTCTCAAAATCATATTCATGTGCGAATTGATCAAGTTCATCATAAGCATCAATAAGTAAATGTATGAGTAAGCGATGAAGCATATCAGTTTGTGCAAATCCTTGACTCCAGTAATAGCTTGCTGTGACGGTGGCTTGTTTCCAAGCATCATAAATTTTATAAAAATATTTAAAGAAACTTACATATTTAAACACCGAAAAGTCTCTAATAATTAATGCATATAACAAGATGAGTGATACGAGATCACCATGACTGTTTACCAAATCACTATTTTCCATGTCGACATATAAATTAATCATAAGTTGAGTGAGTTCAACTTTTTGAGATTTAAGTGTTTTTTGATAGAGTTCAAAGAGTTTTTCAAGATCTTCTTTTTTAGAGTGCTTCTTCATCTTTAATAAGCCATCATCTAATGCTTCATAAGTATTAAATGTGATGGATTCATATTGATGAGATAAGAGTTTGATTAAATTACCAACTTCATTAACTAAAAGTTCAAAATCATCTGGATTTTTCTTTAGTTGAATATAAGCAGTTTTTAGATTATTAAACAAATACTCATCTTTTGTACGCGCACTCATTTTTTTCTTACTAAATAACTTTAAACGAGCATCTGTCATTTGTAAATTAAGACATTTACCTAAATAATAAAGATCAACAGCTTGTGTTTGACGGAAGTACACACTTTGATCGCGACTAAAAAGATCATCATAATAAAATGATTTACCTTTGTTTTCATAAAGTGATAATAATAGCATAATCACTTCATTAGTCATTTGAATGCGATCAATATTTTTAAGTGCGTTCATCTTATCTCCTATTCTCTAAAGCAGCTATCTCCAATAAATTCTCTTAATAATGAGTTATTTGGAACCAATTCATCATCAATATCTTTAATGTACTTTAAGAATTTTAATAATCTATTTGCAGTAATGAAATGTTCATTATCTCTATCGATATCTTCTAATTGTTTAACGGCATGTTTCTTTAAGACAGCAAGTTCATAAGTAAGTTCTGAGTTAAAGACATAATCTGCTTCATTTTGGAATGGATAAATCCATTTAAATTCACCTTTTCTAACATTTGACCACATATCCATGGTCATCGCTGCTGAAGAGTTACGATATTTTTGATCTCTAACAATTCTTCTTAATAATCTAAGTTCTGTAATGCTTATTGGATTTAGGTCATCAATATGTAATTGTGTTTGAGGTGCAATATAGATTTTATATTTTTGATGTTTAGGAATACTATAGGTTAATCGTTCATTTAATGCATGAATACCTTCAATGATAATAGGTGTATCATGTTGTAATTTAACGACATGTCCTGCTTCTCTTAAACCTGTTTTAAAATTAAATTTAGGAAGTGTAACAGTTTCACCTTGAATGAGTTTTAACATATCATGATTAAATAATTCTAAATCAAGTGCTTCAACATGTTCTAAATCAGGTTGTCCAAAATCATCTTTAGGTGCAAACTCTTTTCCTAAATAGTAATCATCAATTGAAATCATCACTGGTTTAATACCTCTTGACATGAGTTCAATTCTTAATCTATTTGAGAAAGTAGTTTTACCACTTGATGATGGACCTGCAATACCGATTAATTTGATACTATCAATATTAAATTCAATTTGATCACCAAGTTCATGAAGCATATGTGAATGTTTTGATTCACACATATTGACAAAATCAGTTGCTGATTTTTTGTTTAATGCATACTGATTCATTTTAGCAATGGTATTACCATCAATGATTTTACCCCATTTGGCAACATCTTTTAAAGCGCGTCCAAAATTAGGCTCATCAATAAATGTAGGGATTTCTCCATTTAATTCAGCTCTTGGATATTGGATGATAAATCCTGGATAATATAAAAACATATTAAATGACTTTAAATAACCAGTACTTGGTAGCATATAGCCAAACATATAGTTAATATATTCATCGCAAGCATAGTAGTTTACATCCTTATCTTCACGATATTTTAAGATGTCTACTTTATCTTCCATACCAAATGAATCATATAATTTGATGGCTTTATCTAGCGCCATCGTGTGTCTTTCTATTTTATAGTCTGCATCAACAATCTTTTGAACTTCATCATTGATTTGACTGACAATTTTAGGTGATAATAAATGTTTAAAATTTTCAAATGTTGCTAAAATTGCTCTAGAAATTGAATAACTAAATTTCAATTTAACATTTGGATATAAATGCTGAACTGCCATAGCAACCACATATCTTAGTGTGGATTCATAAATCTTAATGGCATCAGGATCATCCATGGTTAAATATTCGATATCACAATCTTTTTTAATACAATATGTCAACTCTCTAAGTCTGCCATCGACTTTCGCTGCTAACACATGTTCTAACTGAAGTTTTTGACTGATACTTTCTAATGTTTGTTCTTTTTCAAAAACTTCCTTTTTTCCATTTACTACTATATTCATATTTTTCTCCTTAACAATGATTAATCCTCATCATCAAACAAATCAAAACGCGATATCGTTATTTTCTTATGATCTTTTGTTTCAACTGCTTCTTCTTTAACAGCTTTTAAGATATCTTGTACTTCTTTTGATTGTTCAGTTGGTTTTTTAGGTTTAACTTTTACCGCTTCATCATGTGTTGCATTGTCAATGTATATTTTTATCGCATCGCCAACTTTTGATGGATCAATCATTTTCTTTCCAAATTTATTATAATTTCCTTTCAAATCAGATGCAGTCGTCAGTAAACAACTTGTCTTACTAATAATTCTAACTTTAACATCTTCTTTGATTTGTGCACGTGATAAACGTGCTAAATCTACACCCTCATGTGGATTAGATTTTAAGTGGTCAATGATTAAAATACCTCGTCTATTTCGATTGTATAAAGGTATTTCATTGACGACATCAGTAATGATATGTCCTCTTGATGTTAGACATGCTAATTCATCGCTTTCATATGCATAACGTGATGCTACTAAGCCATCTGAATCACTGATTGACATACCTTTAACACCACCAGCTTGCAAGCCGTATGTAGGTAGGTCATCTGTTTTCATTCTAAGTAGATATCCTTTTTTAGATAAAGAAATAATATTGTCCTTCTCGCCTAAGTCAACAGATATTAATTCATCATCATCTTGAAGTTTCATAGCTCTTACTGGTTTTGTAAAACGACTCACTTCAAAATCTTGTAGTTTTGCTTGTTTCATCATGCCGCTCTTTGAAGCAAGTAAGAAATAAGTGTCTTCATTAAATTTAGGGATACTATAAACATCAACTAATCTTTCATCTGATTCAATAGGTGTGATGTTTCCCATATATATACCAAGATCTTTCCATTTTTGTTCATCGATTTTATACACGGGTAAGTATATATAATTACCTTTACTGGTAAATAATAAAAGTGTGTCTAATGTACTTGTTTCCTTTTCATAGACTAAGACATCATCTTGTTTTAATCCAGGTTCAGGTGTCGCTTGATAACTTCTTAAACTAGAACGTTTGACGTAGCCTTCTTTAGAAATACCAATCATCACCATTTCTTCTGACACTAAATCTTTTTCATCAATTTTAATGGTTTCAATTTCATCTTCGATAATTGTTTTACGATCATCACCAATCAGTTTAACAACATCAAGTAACTCTTTCTTTATGACTTTCTTTAAGACCGATTCACTTGATAAAATTTTGTTGAGTTCTTCTATTTTATCACTTAAATCTTGACTTTCATTCTGTAAAGCTAAAATGTCTGTATTTGAAAGTCTGTAAAGTTGTAAAGTCACAATCGCTTCAGCTTGTAAATCTGTAAACCCAAAAGCGCTCATGATGTTTTCTTTGGCGTCTTTCTTATTGTTTGAAGAACGAATGATTTTAACAATTTCTTCAACAACAGATACCATCTTAATTAAACCTTCAACGATATGCTGACGTTTCATTGCTTTTTCTAATTCATAATTTGAACGATTTGTAATCACATCTTTTTGATGATCAACATACGCTTTAATAATAGGTAGTGCACCAACTAAGACTGGTCTATGATTCATAATTGCGACCATGTTATAGTTGTATGAAACTTGCAAGTCAGTTGATTTATATAATAAGTTAAGCATTAATGATGCATCTGCACCTTTTTTTAGGTCAATCGCGATTCTTAAACCTTCTTGGTCACTCTCATCACGAATTTCTAAGATATCATCAATATTTTTATCAATTCTTAAAGTATCCATTGCTCTGACTAAATCAGCTTTATTGACTTCATAAGGAATTTCAGTGATAACGATACGTTCTTGTGATTTCGAGATTTCCTCAAATTCAGCTTTTGCTCTAATCATCATCTTTCCTGAACCCGTGGTTAGTGCATCTTTAATACCATCTTTTCCTTGGACAATACCACCTGTAGGAAAATCAGGACCATGAATAATATTTAAAATCTCGTCGATTGAAATGTTTTCGTTATCTATATATGCTATGGATGCATGAATGACTTCAGTTAAGTTGTGTGGCGGAATCTTAGTTGCATACCCAGCAGAAATTCCAGTTGCTCCATTAACAAGTAAATTAGGGAATTTAGCTGGTAAAACAGTAGGTTCTAATTCTTCATCATCGAAATTAGGGATAAAAGGAACTGTTCTTTTTTCAATATCTTGAAGTAATAGCTCTGAGGCAAGTGATAATCTAGCTTCTGTATAACGCATTGCAGCTGCTGAATCACCATCAATTGAACCATTATTTCCATGCATATCAATGAGAATTTGTCTCATTTTAAAGTCTTGTGAAAGTCTAACCATTGCTTCATAAATTGATGAATCACCATGTGGATGATATTTACCCATAACTTCACCAGCAATTCTTGCTGATTTTTTATAAGGTTTATTATGAAACATACCTAATTGTTGCATCGCATATAAAATTCGGCGTTGTACTGGCTTTAGGCCATCTCTAGCATCGGGCAATGCACGGTCTTGGATAATATATTTAGAATATTTACCAAATCGATCAGAGACAATTTCTTCAAGTGGTGTTGCAATAATATTTTCAATAAATGTATCTATCTTCTTAGAAACAGACATTATTCTCCACCCCTTTCAAGATCAAAGTCATCAGACATTTCAAAATCGACATTTTCTTCGATCCATTCACGTCTAGGTTCAACCTTATCACCCATGAGTGTTGAAATTCTACGATCAGATGAACTCACATCATCAATTCTTACTTGAATTAATGAACGTGACTGAGGATCCATCGTTGTTTCCCATAATTGATTTGCGTTCATTTCACCTAATCCTTTGTATCTTTGAATGGTATAAGGATTACCATTAATGTATGAGCGAAGTTCTTCATCGCTCCATGCATAAAATGATTCGTCTTTACGACCATTTTTTCTTGTTATTTTATAAAGTGGTGGTTGTGCAATATATAAACGTCCATCTTCAATGAGTGGTCTCATAAATCTAAAGAAGAAAGTTAATAATAATACTTGGATATGAGCACCATCAGTGTCAGCATCCGTCATAATAATAACTTTATTATAATTGCATTTCTTTAAATTAAAGTCAGGGCCAAAATCAGCGCCAATCGTATAGATCATTGTCGAAATTTCTTCATTTTTAAGAATTTGATCTAAACTTGCTTTTTCAGTATTAATAACCTTACCACGAAGTGGCAGTATGGCTTGAAATCTTCGGTTTCTACCTTGTTTTGCTGAACCTCCTGCAGAATCCCCTTCCACTAAGAAAAGTTCATTAACAGACTTATCTTTACCTTGTGCAGGCGATAATTTCCCACTTAAGGAGATTTCTTTTTTATTTTTAGTTTTTCCATTTCTTGCTTCTTCACGTGCTTTTCTTGCAGCTTCTCTCGCTTTTTGAGCATTTTGAGATCTTTGGATAATTTCTTGTGCAACTTTCTTGTTTTCTTCAAGATAAGTCGTCATATTTTCATAGAGCACATTATCTGTAGCATTTCTTGCTTCAGGTGTACCAAGTTTTCCTTTAGTTTGACCTTCAAATTCAAGGACTTCTTCAGGGATTCTTAGCGATATGATTGCTGTTAAACCTTCTCTGATATCTGAACCATCAAGATTTGGGTCTTTATCTTTAATCATTGAATATTTTCTAGCATAATCATTAACTGATCTAGTCATTGCTGATCTAAAACCAGTCTCATGTGTTCCGCCATCTCTAGTTCTTACATTATTTACAAATGAGATGATATTTTCCGTGTATGTTGCGCTAAATTGAAATGAAATATCAACCTCAATAGATTTCTTCTTGTTATGCTCTAAAGGAAACTCTTGTTCGATTAAAACAACATCATTTAAAGTCTTTTTATTTTCATTGAGTAAATCAATATATGCTTTTATACCTTCTTCATATTGAAAGACTTCTTTTTGCTTATGTCTTTGGTCACTTAAAACCATCTTTAATCCTTTGATTAAAAATGCGGATTCTCTTAATCTTTCTTTAATAAGATCATATGAAAATAAAGTCGTAGAAAACATTTTAGGATCTGGTTTAAATAAGACGGTTGTTCCTGTTTTCTTAGTTTCACCGATTTTCTTTAAGGGTTCGATTTTTCTACCACCATTAGAGAAACGTTGTTGCCAAATGCCTTGGTCTCTATAGATAGTGACTTCTAAGAATTGAGAAAGTGCATTAACAACACTTGAACCTACACCATGAAGACCACCGGATACTTTGTATCCGCTTTGATCAGAGAACTTACCACCTGCATGTAGAACAGTAAAAATCACTTCTGTGGTAGGTTTACCAGAAGCGTGCATTTTATAAGGCATTCCACGACCATTATCAATGACTTCAATACTGTTATCAGGTTTAATTGTCACTATAATTTCATTCGCGTATCCACCAAGTGCTTCATCAATTGCATTATCTACAATTTCCCAAACTAAATGGTGTAGTCCTCTTTGATCGGTAGAACCGATATACATACCAGGACGTTTTCGTACTGCCTCTAATCCTTCAAGGATTTGTATGGATTGTTCATCATAATTTTTGACTGTCTTATTCACATGATCACCAACTTAATATTATGTATTAATTATATCAAAAAACATAGTCATAAACAATCTTTGAATATGTTTTATATATAGATGAATTTTTAAACAAACAATGTTATAATAAATCGTAATGAGGTGAAAGTATGACTTATTTATACATTGGGTTGCTACTTATTGTATCATATCTTATTGGATCTATACAAAGTGGTTTAATTATAGGAAAAGTTTTTAAAAAAGTAGATATCAGGGAACACGGTTCTAAAAACACTGGAGCAACAAACGCAATTAGAGTTTTAGGATTTAAATATGGCATATGGGCATTTTTATTTGATACGATTAAAGGTGCTTTAATGATCTCAGTTCTAAAATATACACATGCAACAGATTTTTATATGATCAACCAGTTAAATTTTATTTCTATCTATGGATTTGTCGCTGTTCTAGGTCATGTATTTTCAGTGTTTAATCATTTTAAAGGCGGTAAAGCAGTTGCAACTTCTCTTGGTGCTATTCTTGCTATTGAGCCAATAATCGCTATCATCATCGGTATTGTTTTCTTAACAGTATTCTTAATCACTAGATATGTATCATTAGGTTCAACTTTTGCTGCTATAACGACTATAGTCGGATTTATAATCCGTTTGTTCATACCTATTAAAGATATGAATATAGAATCAAAAATATTTGAGATTGTTGTTTTTATTTTATTAGCTTCGCTTATTTTTATAAAGCATAAAGCAAATTATCAAAGATTAAAAACAGGCACCGAACATAAAATGTAAAAAAAAAAGACATTCTTGAAATGTCTTATTTATATTGGTTCATTGAACTAAGTATTTGTCTGACTTGTTTTTCAGATGGTGTACGTCCCATTTGACGCATCATTTCACGAATCATTTGTTCATTGACTGGTGGATTCTTTTTCAAGTAACGTTGGAACCATGCTCTAGCGCCAAAGAAACCAGCAACCCCACCAACTAGTAAGACACCAACCAATAATAATATATCTCCTAATAATGAAAACCCTGGCATATGCTCACACTCCTATCATATCTATTCTACTTGATTAAAATTAAAATTACAAGAATAATATGATAAGATATAAATTTGATGAAATAGAGGTCTTAAATAAATGGAATTTTTTAATTTTCTACTCGATTTTTTATCGTATATCATGTTATCATATTTTATTTTTCAAATTTTTGGTAGAAAAAGATATATATCCTTAATCGTATTTGCCATCTTAATTATTTCATCACTTGTCAATTTGGTGAGTGTAATTTATACAGGTTATGGTATTCTAGCGATTTTATATACATTTATTGTTGATCCACTTCCTATTATCTTAGCGTTATTTGTCTATTTGTACCTAACTAGATCTTATCGTGTTAGAATACGTGAGAAAAAGCCAAAAGGATTAAAATTAAAAAATATCTATACGACGGTTTTTCCTACCAAATATATTTTTAGATTATCGTTATTTGGTAGTATTTTATCAGGGCTTGTCATCATCTTAATCTTAGTTAATTATTATCTTGATTATACATATATGAGCACACTTGTATTTACTGGTTCTCTCATTTTATCAGGACTTATTATGTTATTTTCTATTTATCAGTTATATAGTGTTAAACAAATTGACTATGATCGTTTTATAGTCTATATTGGTAAACATAAAGAAAAGTGTTATGCTTATGATTTAAAAGAAATGACACATCCACTTCAGATGTCTGATGTATTTACAAATCAAGATTATTTATGTGATGAAGTTGGAGTGATTAAAGTATATCAAGGTTATAAACTGATTGAAAAAAATTATTTATATTGGATTGCCACTTCACAAGACGTTGAAATCAAGATCGAAGGGTTTCATATAACTTCAAATGTATTTAAACCCTTTGTTGAGGATATATCCAAATATCAAAAGGTAAAAATCAAGCTACAACTTGAACATGGACAATATATCATAGATCCAAAAAATAATGGTGCCAATTAGGCACCATTTTTTATATAATTGGTAAGTATTTATCTAATTCAAATTGTGTGACTTTAGATCTATATTCGCCCCATTCTCTTTCTTTGGCTTCAATGAGTTTACGATAAAGTTCATAACCAATCGCTTCTTTCATCAATTTTGATGAACTAAAATAATCAAGTGCTTCTTTTAATGATCCTGGAAGACTTACAATTCCATGTTTTTTTCTTTCACTGTCGGTCATTTTGAATAAGTTTTTCTTGATAGATGGAACAGCTACAAGTTCATCCTTAATACCATCTAGACCAGAAGCTAGAATTGCGCTAATGGCTAAATAAGGGTTTGCTGATGGATCAACTGATCTAATTTCTATTCTTGTAGCGTTTCCTCTTGCTGCAGGGATTCTAATCATTGCAGATCGATTTGAATCACTCCAAGAAATGTATGAAGGTGCTTCATATCCTGGTATTAATCGTTTAAATGAATTTACTGTAGGATTAGTTGCTAAACAAAATTCTCTTGCGTGCTTCATCACACCAGCAATAAACTCGTGTGCAATTTTAGATAATAAGTTTTCTGATCTTTCATCATAAAATAAGTTTTTGCCTTCTTTATCCGAGATTGAACAATTGGTGTGCATACCAGAACCATTAATGCCTTCTACAGGTTTTGGCATAAATGTTGCATGATATCCATGTCGTTTTGCGACATTTTTAACCAAAATTTTAAATGTTTGAATATTATCACAAGCTTCTAATGCATTATCAAATTTAAAATTGATTTCATGTTGTCCATATGCAACTTCATGATGAGAAACTTCCATTTCAAATCCCATTTTCTCAAGTTCAAGTACAATATCTCTTCTGACATCTTCAGATCCATCCATGGGTGATAAATCAAAGTAGCCACCTTTATCTGAAAACTCCATGGTTGGTTTTCCTGATTGATCGAGTTTAAATAAAAAGAATTCAGGCTCAACGCCAACATTAAATTTGTCAAATCCTAAACCTAATGCTTTCATTTCATTTAAGTTTCTTTTCAAAATATATCTAGGATCTCCTTCAAAAGGTATATGATCACTTGTATATATATCACATATGAGTCTAGCGACTTTACCATTTGGAATTTCTTCCCATTCTAATATAAGCCAAGTTGATAAATCAGGATACAAATACATGTCGGCTTCATCAATTCTGACGAAACCTTCAATGGATGATCCATCAAACATTACTTCATTAGCTAATGCTTTTTCTAAATTAGTTACTGGTATTTCAACATTTTTAACGATGCCTAGCATATCAGTAAATTGTAATCTGATATATTTAACATGGTTTTCTTTTGCTGAAGCAATAACATCCATTCTTGTGTAATTTTTCATATAAATCCCCTTTTTTAATAGATATTTTACATAATTGATAGCACATAAGTCAATGTTTCTGTAAATTATATATAAAATTTTACATTAATAATAAAAAAAGAACAGTTATTGTTCTTTTTTGTATATGCTTATTTTCTTAATGCCATATGTTTTTTCTTTGATTTTTATTAAATCATGATATATATCTTTTAAAACTGTCTTTTTTTCGGTTTCTACAATCACTAAACCATTTTTAGAAGTTTGATTTGATAATACACTTAATAACTTATCATAGGATGGATATAAATAAGGTGGATCTATAAATGATTTATCAAATTTGATGTGTTCTAATTTTTTTAACATCTTAAAATCTTCACGTAATGATATCTCTACTTGACTCATACACTCAAGAGCTTCAGCATTTTTATAAATCGTTTTAACTGCATCTTTATCATGATCTGAAATATATGCAAACTTTGCACCACGACTGATTGCTTCTAATGCATAAGCACCAGAACCTCCAAATAAATCTAAGATGATATCAGATGGATCTATCTCAACCATTTGAAATACAGCTTCCCTAACCATATCTGCAGTTTCTCTAGTAGTGGATTTATTGACTCTATTTAATTTTCTACCCTTATATAAACCAGATATTATTCTCATTAAAATCACCATTCATATTATAACAAAAAAAGCATTCAAAATGAATGCTTTAAGCGTAAATGATTTGATCAAAAACTTCTTTATTAAATGATTTTAGGAAATTTATGATGAGTTCAACAGTGTTTTCAAAATCATCTGTATGAATCATTGAAGTATGTGAATGAAGATATCTTGTTGGTATACAAACAGATAATCCTAATGCACCATCTTGAGATAAATGCATCATTGCTGCATCGGTTCTACCACCAGTGATGGTTGCTTGTTGAAATGGAATGTTATTTTTATTAGCAATTTCCATCATATATGTTCTTAAGCCTCTGTGAGGTAATAAACCTGTGTCATAGACAACAATTTGAGGACCTGCACCTAAGGTTTGTTCTTCTTTTTGTCCTTGAGGTACATCATTACCAATTCCTGAGTCAATTGCGATTGCAACATCTGGATTGACAACATAGCTCGATGTCTTGGCACCTCTCACGCCAACTTCTTCTTGAACATTAAAGGCTGCATAGAAATCAACTTGAAGATCTTCATCTTTTAATCGTTTGAGTACTTCTAGTAAGACTGCACTTCCAATACGATTATCCCATGCTTTACTGACTAAATACTTAGGATTTTTCATTTCAATAAATTGAGCAGATGGTGTAATCATTTGTCCTGGTAAAATGCCAAAAGATAATGCTTCTTCTTTAGAACTTGCACCAACATCTAAATAGATGTCTTCAATTTTAACTGCTTCACTTCTTTGACTTGCAGGAATTAAATGTGGAGGTTTAGATCCAGATACTGCTTTAATGACACCTAAATCTGTGTGTATATCCCAAACTTGAGCAAGCATCACTTGAGAATACCATCCTCCAAGTGTTTGAAATTTAACGAATCCTTCTTTAGTGATTTGAGTCACTAATAATCCTACTTCATCCATATGTCCAGCAATCATCACTTTAGGTCCTTGACCTTTTTTATGTGCAATCACTGAACCTAGTTTGTCATATAAAAGTTCATCTGCATCATCTTTGATGATGTTTTCGATGTAATTTCTAACGATTTTCTCTCTTGCTGGTGTACCAGGTAATAAACTTATTTCCTTAAGTTGTTTTTTTAATCTGTCATTCATACTTAATCCTCATCTATTTTTTTATATAAAAAACCCTAGAAAGCTGTGAGAACGGATTATATTTAAGTGGGAATTACCTTGTCAATATTTCGGGATTCCATAAAATGGCTTTCACGCCCATATTGTTTTAATTCCCTATCCGATCAATTTGGGTTCCACGGCTGCTTCCTAGGTTACTTTCAATTTATCACTAACATCATAATTTGTCAAGTTAAGTTATCTTAGTAATAGACATTTAGTCTTACAAATTTACCATGGTAAATCATTAGATTTAATAAGATATCTCTAAGCTTCGTATCAATGACATGAACGTTATTAACACAGATACAATCCACACGAGCTGAGATATATGAGTCAATTGCAATTTCACTTAATTTATGTGAAGGATATAATTGGTTAAAAGATTCAAATGATTGTTCTGTTTCAAAATAGACAACCATAGATACGACTATTTTCGATTTAACATGTAGCATTTTTAGAAGTTGTGCTAAATGTTGTGCTCTTGCAATAATATAGGCATCCTTATGAAAGAACTTTTCTTCATAAACCGCTTTATTTGGATCACTATATGTGTTTAAAGGTATAGATCTTTGAAACTTTGTTTCCAAAAATACTTTAAATTTATCGACACGTTTATGATCTTTTTCATAAAAATGTGCATAGAGTGTGACTTCATTTTCAGATACTGTGTAAGCAACTATGATGAAATGATAATAATTTGCATAAACTAAAATCGAATGGAAATATTCATCAAATGTTTTTTTATCTGATTTTATCGTATATTCGCTGCATAAAGTATATGTTTCATTATAAACGAGTGGTTCAAATAATGCGTTTGCATAAACTTCTTTTTGCATATCTACATCATAATAATAAAGACCATCATAGATGACTCTTTGGTATAAACGATATAATTCGATACCACCAATGACTAGACCAAATATGACAAATGAGATTAACATGAAAAATTTGATAATCGTGTCAAAGGTTGATGCGTGAATCATATAGATGATTAATGGAAATAAACTGATTGCAAATGTTCTAAATGTTGAAGTAAAGCCTTTAATGTGCGTAAAATATGCTAATAAGAATATGATCATAATCATATAAAAAGTTATGAAATTTGTCCAGCTAAAATTTTCTAAGGTATTTGCAATATGATTGATTTCATGAATGAATGAATAGATGCCTATTGCAATTAATCCTAACATCACGATTTGTCTTAATGATTTATAGTTTTTATTGGTAAACAGTTTTCTAGATTGAGGTAAATGATAATAATTTTTCATTTCTCTACGATATGCAAAGAATGGCCATAGTTTACCTCGTACACTAATTTGAATAGGTTGCGTATTCTCATCTTTCATTTCATTTCTTAAATATGTTTCAAATGATGCTAATGGATTAAGCAATACCATGAGTGTCGCAATCGTAATGACGGGTACTTGATATCTATAACCAAAAATATATAGTGCTAAAGCAGTCAGTAACCCATAAATACCATATACAATGAGTTCTGGCAAACCTCCAAAAATAAAAATACCAACATAAACTAACAAAATCATTGAAGCAATGGTAAAGATACCTCTTAGTTCAAGATTAAACAAGGTTAGTGCAAATGGTAATGTTACAATGATTAAAATAAATACAATCAATGAGATGATAATTCTTTGTTTCATAATAAGCCCCCTACCTAATCCTATTATACATAAATTTTAGAATAAATAAAACTATTTGAAAAACTGTGTGAAATAAATAAAAAAAGCATCACTTGGATGCTTTCTTAAACATAGTCTTTTGTATGAATTTATCAAAAATGAGTAAAATAATTGGAACAAAGAACATGGTAAACAATAGTGAAATCAGTGTCCCTTTACCTAATAATAGTCCAATTTCTTGAATCGAAGATATATTAGAAAATAGTGTTTCAACAAATCCTGCAGCAGATAAGATGATTGCGGATACCATCATCGTCATCAGTGTCTTATGGTAGGACTCATTAAGTGCATCAAATGCTTTTAATGCTTTTCTATCCTCTAAATACCTTGTGGTAAGTAATACAGCATAATCTATGGTTGCACCCAATTGAATAGACATAACAACTAAATATCCAATATATATTGTCTTTATGTCAAATAAGTAAAGAAGTCCCATATTTACAGCAATTGCTGATTCAATAATAATGATTAGAAATATTGGAATGATTGGATTTTTAAATGTGAGTGCCAAGATGATAAAGATAGAAACAATGGAGATGAGCATGATTTTTAATTGATCAGAAGTCACAATATCTCTAATTTCACTTGCTGTTGTCGCAAATCCAACTAAATAATAATCACTATAATATGTATGCACTAATTGATTGATATCATCAGAAAATTGATACATTTGTTCATTTTCTGATAAAATATCAGTTTCAATAATGATTCTCGTATAAGAACGACCTACATATTGTGAGACAAGTGCTGAATCTAGATAAGCTCTAGGTATTTGTGGATCTACGATTGTAACAAGTGTTTGAACTGATTTCACATGTTCATTTAATAATAGTGCATCGGTAAGTGATACTTCTTGTGCAATTTGATTATTAGGAACTAATATGACTAACTGTTGATACTGATCAAAATATGTAGATATATGAGATAAATCTTGAGCGACTCTTGAGGTTTCATCAAGCGATTGATTTGTACCATATGTATAAGATGTTTGTGATTCTAAGTAAAAACCACCACCTATGAATATGATCATTAGGATTACAAGAGGTATTCTTAGTTTAACAATGATTCTAAGTAACCCTTTTGGTGCTTTAATTATCGACTTATGTTGCCCTTTTAAAAGCAGTTTATCAAAAAGATATGTAATTGTAGGGATCAATGCTAAAACCGTTAAATAACTCAAAATAATACCTTTAGATAACACAATACCTATATCATAACCAATCTTATATTGCATAAATAGTAATGCTAAAAAACCCGCAAATGTTGTAAGTGCTGATGCTGTGATTGCAGGGAAAGTCTTCTTGAGTGCTTGTTTAACAGCATCTTCTTTTGACATCGTCTCTCGCAATTCATGGTATCTATGTAGATAAAAAAGTGTATAATCAATGGATAATGCAAGTTGTAATGCAAGTGCCATGGTTTTAGTTATAAATGAAATATTAGGTAAAAATGCATTTGTTCCAAGATTCAAAATGACTGCTATCCCTAATGATATAATCGCGATGATAGGATCAAACCAAGATTTTGATGTGATGAGTAACAAAGCAATCACAATCGGTATAATCACAAGCATGACTTTTAATATTTCATTGCTTGCCAAATTTCTATTAGCCATTTCAAGTAAACTCTGACCGCGAAGTGCAATCTGATAGTTTGATAGTTTAGCATCGATCTGGCTAACAACTTGATCAACATCAATACTGTAGGTATCTAGATCAAGAACTACTGTAAGTTTGATGTGTTGATCAACATAAAACTGATCTAAAAGTTCCGATGGAATATAATTTATTGGCGTTGTTGCAATATCAACATAGTCATCAATATAGACGATTTGCTCAACATGATCAATTGAATATAACATGTGTTTAATCTCAACACCTTGTGCTAGAGTTACATCATCAACCATCACTTCAATCATCGTGTGTGTACCAAACTCTTCATTTAAAATTTCTAACCCTTGGCTAGTATTTGAATCTTTTGGCAAATAAATTGTCATATCATAGTTGGTTTTGACATCAAAAATGAGAAAGACACTAATCATTGTAATGATTGTAAACACTATTAAAATAAGACTTCGTTTTATCATATAGACTCCTCTTAAATATATATTTTAAATACTCATTTAAATAAACATTTTAAATCTCTATTTTAATTCTATCTTTTTTATGGTATAAATAAGATATGAAATCGCATTTTAATTACCATTTCAAATGAGATTTAAAGAGGTGAATGATGGCTAAAGACCCACAAATCAAAAGATTGATGATTGATGAAACAAGAAATTTATTAGAAGAACATGGAAATGTGACTATTAAGGAGATTGCAGAAAGATGTTATGTGAACATCGCATCTGTTAATTATTATTTTGGAAGTAAAGAAAATTTGATATTTATTGTCATCTCCGAAGTACTATCTGAGATTAAGCAAATGGTTTTTACGATGGTTGATGATAAAAGTAATAAAACACCTGCAGATTTTTTAGAAGAAACGATTGGTTTAATTTATAATTTCTCCATAGACCATGTGGGTATATTGAGTTATTTATTTATGGCAAATGGTATGAAAGATGGTCAACTTGCAGAATTTGTTAGATCCTTTTTCTTAGATCCAGAATTTGTACAGATGGTATATAAGAATTTAGGTGAACAACTCGATACCAACGATATCAAGCTTTTACAAGTTAAATATATGATTATCTTCTCTTCATTCTTTATGCCGCTATTCATTCAAATTATTAATCCAACAGATGATGAAGAAGAAAAGATGGAAATGTTTAGAGATCCTGTGTTTAAAAAGCATTTTACAGAACAAATATTAAAAATTATTGCATAAAAAAAGATGTTTCTTAAATGAAACATCTATTTTTTTATTATTTACTTAATAATTCAATAAGTTCAGCTTTTTTAAGTGCACTGTAACCAGTTAACCCTTTTTCTTTAGCTAAAGCTTTTAAATCAGCAACTGATAATGATGCTAAATCAGCTTCTGGTGCTTTAACTTCTACTTTAGGTTCAGCTTTAACTTCAGCCTTCACTTCAGCTTTTGGAGCAGCTTTAACTTCTGCTTTAGGTGCTTTTTTCACTTCAGCTTTAGGTGCATTCTTAGTTTCTGCTGGAATGTTTCCATTTAAAGCATTTTGAGCAAGAACACAGTAAGCTTTGAAATCTTCTGGTTGGTTTACTGCTAAGTCAGCTAAGACTTTTCTATTAACTTCAACATGTGCAAGTGCAAGACCATGAATTAATAAAGAATATTTCATACCGTTTAATTTTGCAGCGGCATTAATTCTTGAAATCCATAATTTTCTAAATTCACTCTTTCTTTTCTTACGATCACGGTAAGCATAAGCAAGTGAACGCATAACTTGTTCATTTGCAGTTCTATATAATGCATGTTTTGAACCAAAATAACCTTTGGCTAACTTTAATATTTTTTTACGACGTTTTCTAGTAGTCGTTCCACCTTTAACTCTTGGCATTTCCTGCTCCTCCTACTTCAAGTTCGAAATAAGTGATTTAATTCTCTTTTCATCTGATGGATGAACACTTGTTTCGCCTCTTAATTGTCTATTTTGTTTTGTTGTTTTATGAGCAGCTAGATGTCCTTTGTAGGCATGCCCACGCTTTAATTTACCTGTACCAGTAACTTTAATTCTTTTCTTTAAGCCACTATGTGTTTTTTGTTTTGGCATATGAATATTCCTTCTTTCTATGATTTCTTTTCAATTGGTGCAACGATAGCAATCAGTGAGCGACCTTCCATTTTAGGTTTAGCTTCTACTGTAACTTCACTACCTAAGGCTTCAATAAATTTATTGATGACTTCGACACCAACACTTTGATGTGTAATCATACGGCCTCTAAAATAGATTGAAACTTTGACTTTGTTGCCTTTTTCTAAAAACTTGAGTGCTTGACGAAATTTAGTATCAAAATCATGTTTATCAATTGTTGGACTTAAACGAATCTCTTTAAGTTCTACAATTTTTTGATTCTTTTTCATCTCACGAAGTTTACGTTGCTGTTCATAACGATATTTTGAATAGTCCATAAGTTTTGCAACCATCGGATTAGAATTAGGAGATACAACTACTAAATCCAATTCTTTTTCGTCTGCATATTTCATTGCTTCTGCACGTGAAATAATACCAATCTTGTTACCTTCATCATCAATGAATAACAATTTGACATTTGGGATATTCTCGTTAACTAACTCAGCGCTTTGATTCTTTGTTTGTTTAATATCATTCACCTCTTTATTATTTTTTAGGAAAAGAAAAAGTGCGTACATGAAGTACCCACTTAAAAGTCAAAAAGCAATGCTGTGACTGGTTTGCCCATGAATCGATCATCAGGCGAGAGGGTATCTCTTCTTTTCACTACGTATTGATTATACATATATAGATGACTAAAGTCAAGGAAAAACATCAATTAATTTTGCTTTTAGTCATTTTCAAATAAGAAAGCATGAAACCCAGCAAAATGAATAACATTTGATAACTTATTTGATACTTATATTGTAACACATGACAATCATAAAATGGCCACAAATAAAACAAAAACATACTAAAATGATCTTCTAATATCATATGAAAGATGATGGCGATAACACTTAACAATATTGCAAGATTTTGATGTCTATCTTTGATGCATATAAATACAGTAATAAGCACTAAATAATTTTGGTTAATCACCATCATCAATTTGATTAAAAATGAAGAGTCAAATGTATAATACTTAGTAAAAAGATAAGGTAATAGATACGCAAGTAGTAAAATTGTAAGATTATACCAAGTTATAAATAATATATAACTAAGCAATTTATAGAATGTCGTTTTATTTCTTCCCACATATGCATAAATTGGGTAGAGTGATTTCGACTCATGATGCATACTAATCATGACAATCATAAACGGCATCATCATTGATAAATATTCTAGTGTTAAATGTTCATAACTTAGTTGAAAATCATCTTTAAACATGACTTGTTCATCATAAGTTGCATCCAATTGCATAAAACTAAACATGATAATCATGAGTAATATCATTGATAATCCATAAATTAGCATATTTTGTTTATTCATCCAATAATGAAAGATCAGTATGATCATAGCTTTATATGTTTATTGCATAAAGGTAATATATATGAAGGATAATGAGAAATAATCATGACTGTTTTACCTGATGCCTTAAGTGTTTTAAGCATGTCTACAAACTGTGCTCTACCTTCCATGTCAAGTGCAACCATCGGTTCATCTAATATGATGAGATCAGGTTTTCCAATACATGCAGAGATGATGCCTAGTTTTTGTCTATTTCCATGAGATAACTGATAAATACTTTTGAACAAAGGTATTTTAAACATATACATTAAAGATTCAAAACCATCATTACCTTTAATTTTTATTAAAATATCTAAGTAACGACTCACTTTCATAAATAAAGGAAATTCAATATGCTCTGGCAAATATCCAATATTTATTGGTTTAGACTCTATATGTCCCCTATCTGGCATGATATAACCTAAAATCAGTTTAGTAAGTGTTGTCTTACCTTTACCATTATCACCACTGATCAATATAAAATCTTTTGATTCAATTTCAAAATCAAAAGGTTTTTTAATATCATATTTATAGACTTCTTTGAGTTTAACTAAGCAAGTATCCATGAAGTAACATACCTGATTCTTTTAAAATTTCATAGTCATTGATGTATAAAAAATAATCAATGACCAAAGATGTATAATCACTAAATGTAATCACAATCGGACAGCCATACAAGAGTTGAGATTCATCATCTATCGTTAATGTTATTTTGTCATCACGAATGTCAAATGTGACAGGATCTTCAAAACCGATATAGATGTCATCAATACTTTTTGAAAGACTCTGATATGAGATATAGATTTGATAGAGTCTACTTAACTTAGATTGTTCTTTTTTGATACCTTCAAGTGCAAGCCAATCAAGTGCATCACATGTATCATTACTTAAATATAATGATAAAGATCCCAAATAAAATTGATAGGTATCATCATTTACTAATCTTACATTTAAATATAGATCATCAATAACAAATGATTGACTGATTGAAGGCATGTTTAATTTAAGCATATACTTTGTATATGTTTCACCTAAATATGACTCATGTCCAACTGATTTTAATTCATCAATGGATAAACTTAGCATCTCATTAAGATCTTTGCTTGATAGATTTACTTCCATATAATTGTTTTGATCATTAAGTGGATGTTTGCCATTTAAATAAAAGATCACATCAATCGTTTCATCTTCTTTTATCATGTATGAATAATAAGTGTTGACTGTATAAAGTTTTAAAGGAATGATTTCTTGATTAACTTTAATCATGACAACTAATAAGATTGCAACTAGTACTAATGACATATAAAAAATAATATGCTTCATATTTTAGTCTTCTCTAGTCTTTGATACTGAGTTGTTACAACAAATAACTCATAACCACCTTTTTGCATACGACCCCAAAAGAAATATCTAGCAGCAACCCCATTCGTAATTTTTCCTTCACCATAAATATATAAATCAACTTGAGTGCCAGGATCAACTTCAAAATCAATTTCACATGTTTCCTTTTCTGTTGAGGATACTTGATAATCTGCTGATAGTTTTAAACTACCTTCTAAATTATTCTTAAATACAGCTTTTGTTGATGTGGTTTTAATAGAAATCGTACCTGTTGCAGATAAAGAGAGTTTAGATGTTGTCTCTTGTTCTAATTTATAATGGTATTTAATTGCAGTATAACCATCATTATAATAAGAGAATTTTGTATCAGTAATATATGTAGCTTCAATGTTCTGATTGACCGTATATGTTCTCCATCCAGAAAACTTACGTTTATTTACCTCTTTATAGTAAGTATTATAATCAGCATCAGAAAAGTCTTCTAGAAGTTTACCCGTGTTAATGGTTATATCTTCAAAAGCTTTATAATTCGAATCTGCTTTGACATTTGGTGTCCATAAATAAATCATCATAGATAATAAAATAAAAGTTACAATTTTTTTCATGTTCTTAACCTCCAATAAATCATAGAGGTATATCCTAAAATTTACTTTTAAAAAAACACCTAAAATCCATAACGATTTTAAGTGTTTATCTTTTATTTTTTCATAAATGCTTCAATTTCAGATACTTCTTTAATAATGTCAGCACTTAAATTGATACATCCATCTTTGGTCACTACAACATCATCTTCAATTCTAATACCGATGCCTTCTTCAGCAATATATAAACCTGGTTCAACAGTGATCACTGCACCAACTGGAATGGGTTCACTATATTTACCAACATCGTGAATATCAAGTCCTAGATAATGTCCCAAACTATGATAATAGTACTTAGTGATTTCATGATCTTCTTTGATAAGTCCTAATGATTTTGCACCTTCAATTAAAATGTTTTTACCAAACTCATTGAACTCTTGAAGTGTCACGCCAGCTTTTAACCATTTAATGGTTTCTTTATTTGCTTTTAAGACAACCTCATAAATATCTTTTTGACGTTTAGTAAATACGCCATTTGATGGTATAGTTCTTGTAATATCCGCACTATAATGATCAAGATCAGCACCTAAATCAAATAAGACGAGTTCTCCATCATTAATTTTGGAATCGTTATCGCGATAGTGAAGAACTGTTGCATTCTTTCCACTTGCTGCAATTGTCCCAAAAGCTGGTATTGCACGATTTTTGTTTAACACATAATTAAACTCAGCTTCCATTTCAAATTCAGATTCACCAGGTTTCATCGTTTGCATTAAACATGTAATACCATCTTTAGTAATCGCAATTGATTTTTTGATTGCTTCAATTTCTTTATCATCTTTAACAGTTCTTAATTTAGCAACAAATGCTTGATTTGGCTTAATTTGAATGTATGGGAATAAATTGATTAAATGTTTTGCATAAGCTTGAGCTTTAGAATCAGGAAGTAATTCATTTAATCTGTCTAAATCTAGATAAGCTGTTTTTACTTCGCCAAAAATAGCTCTTCTAGAAGTTGATAATAACTGTGCTATAAAAGTATCTAGACTTTGAATATCTTTTACATTTGCAAGTGGTACCAACGCTTTATCAGATGCTTCTGAAAAAGAATAACCAGCACCATCCCATAATGCTTTAATTGGATCAATTGGCTCCATGAATATAAATGATTCTGTACGCTCTACACCTTTAACCATGACTAAGCATACATTTTCTTGATCGATACCTGTTAAATAAAAGAAATTTCTATTCACTGAAAATGGATAATGATCATCTTGAGAGCGTTGTGGTGCAACGCCAGAAAAGAAAAGTGAGATAGATCCTTGATCCACATATTTTAAATAATTTTCTCTACGAATGTCATACATATATAAACTCCTTATATATTTTCAATTTGTGCTAAAAGCGTTTGTTCTACAAGTAAAACATAAGCTTTAGCATCTTCTAGTGATTGTGATTTAACACCAAAGTAAATTTTTATTTTAGGTTCAGTACCACTCGGTCTAAATACAATCCAAGTATTATCGCTGTAATGGTATTTTAACACATTTGATTTAGGAAGTGATAATGGTGTTTGAACATCATTTTCAACATGGATACCTAATAATACATCATCATATGATAAAAGTGACTTATGTGGTAATTGTGGCGGATTGTTGCGATAAAATGACATAATACGTTTAATTTTATCTGCGCCTTCAATGCCTGCAAACTTCATTGGGTTCGTATATTCATAATAAACACCATATTTAGAATGAATGATATCTAGATAATCAATCATGGTTAATCCTTGGAGTTTGACGTGATTTGCAATCTCTGCAAGTAGATATACTGCTTGAACAGCATCTTTATCTCTTACAAAATCAGAAATTAATGATCCATAAGATTCTTCACAACCAAATATATATGGATTTTTGCCTTCATAAATATCTGCTTGTTCACCAATAAACTTAAATCCTGTTAGTGTAGTGATGACTTTGATGTCAAAAGATTCAGCAATCACTTTAATGAGATCTGTTGTTACATTAGTGGTATAGACATGCCCGTGTTCTGGTAAAATGCCTAATTTTTGTTTTTCTGATAACAAATAGAAAAGTTCAGCTGATGCAGTTTGATTACCTGTCATCAACTCATACTCACCCTTATGTTTGACTGCAATACCTAATCTGTCAGCATCAGGATCAGTGAGCATCACGATATCAGCATCAATTTTTTTAGCATATTCAATTGCACCTTCATAAGCAGCAGCTTCTTCTGGATTCGAAGATTTTGTATTTGAGAATTTTGGATCTACGATCATTTGTGGTTCATATGGATAGATATCAAATCCTTTTTCTTTTAAGAATTTAGGAATCACTGTTCCACCTGTGCCATGTAATGGCGAATAAACAATTTTGACTTGTTTTTCTTCATCATAAATTTTGATGTTTTCAACTTCTTTTAAATATATAGCATCAAAAGTATCATCAATATAAGTAATATCTTGATCAAGCGTTTCAATCATAAATGGATTTTCAATTTGATTGATTTCATCAATCACTTGATTTGCAGTTTCTAGATTAAGTTGAGCACCAGTTTTATCATAGACTTTATATCCATTATATTCTTTTGGATTATGTGAAGCAGTAATCATAATACCTGCATCACATGAAAAATGTCTAACAGCAAAGCTTAACATCGGTGTTGGTCTAAGGGATTCAAAAACAAATGATTTAATCCCTTGTTTTGCTAAGACCATAGCAGCATGTTTTGCAAAGTTTTTAGAATCTTTTCTATTATCATAAGAAATAGCAACCCCTCTTGTAAGGCTGTTTTTATTTAAGTAGTTAGCTAGTCCTAATGTTGCTTTTGAAATGGTGTAGATATTGACGCGATTGGTACCGACACCCATCACACCTCTTAGTCCACCTGTACCAAAAGTAAGATCTTGATAAAAAGCATCTTCAATTTGTGCTTCAGTTAGTGTATTTAATTCTTCTTTTAATTCTGGAATAAGATTTTGTGTTTTCCAGAAGTTATAATTATCTTTATATTTCATTTTTATCACCTGTAACCATTATATCAAAAAATGGTTTTTATTTCTGAAAATGTCATGAAAATTACATAATGTTACAAAAAAACCTATGTATTTAACATAGGTTATCGTTTTTATGATTTATTCTTAATATAAATTTGATATAAACCTTTTAAAACAAGATCAGGATCTCGCACTAATGGATGTTTACATAAAGGTGCAATTGTCTGAGACAAACCACCTGTTAAGATGACATTAAAGTCTTCTTTTGTTTCATCATGAATGCGTTCAATTAAACCATCAACTTGAGAGGCAACTCCATAAGTAACACCTGATTGCATACATTGAACTGTATTTGTACCTAGTACTTTTTTAGGTACTTCAATATCGATATCAGGAAGTAATGCCGTATTTCCAACAAGTGCTTTGATTGAAATGTTTACACCTGGGGTGATAATGACACCTTTAATGGTTTTATCTTTAACATAAATGTATTTAATTGCTGTTCCTAAGTCAACCACTAGCGTTGGTTTTTCATGATCTAAAACACCAGCAGCATCACAAATTAAATCAGCACCTACTTCTCGTGGATGATCGGTTTTAATATTGATACCTGTTTTGACACCTGGGCCAACAACTAAAGGTGTTATCGATAAATGATGCTCACAAATTTCAATTAAAGTTTCTGTAAGTCTTGGTACAACAGATGATATAGCAACTTGCTTAATGGTTTTAAAGTCAATTAAACTTTTCATTTGAATATAATATTCATCAGCTGTTTTTGTGACTATCGTATTTAATCTATAAGTATCAATAATTTTAAAACCATCTGAAACACCAATAGAAACATTTGTGTTACCGACATCAAATAATAAGATCATAAGATCACTTCCCTTTAAATTCTTTTTTGTACGTTTTTAAGTGCAATGATAATAGGTGTACCAATGACTGCTGCAAAAAGTGTTTCAACAACGCCATTAGTTGCAGCAATAGTAATTAGGATACCTATTTCACTATTTGCAAATGTAGGAAATGCAACAAATAATTCATGTAACACATCCGATTCAAAAAGTAGGACTGCAAGTAAAACGACAATGGTATGTAGAAAACTACTTAATATAAGTGCAGATGGAATCATGACATCATCTTTACGTTTATTAATAAACGCATAATAAAGTGTAATAAATCCTGATATCACTAAAAGTGCAATTAAGGTAACAACCTTTTCATTCCAACCTGTATATGCGATGATTTGTTGTGAACTGTAATAAAATAAAATGATTGTAAATACAATGATAATGCTAAAAATTAAAATATCGTTTTGCTTAACGGTCGATTTAATTTTCTTTAATCCTTGATAAACTAAGTAAGCTAAGACAACAGTAAGAAGTCTTGGTAATACAGAGACTAATGGATTAATAAATGCTTTATTCAAGCTAAGTGTACCTTCATAAGGTAGTGCTTGAATTAAAGACCCAACACCAAAGAATAAACCTAAGATAAGGCTATATTGCAATGGCAACAAAAAAACACCAATAAAAACCGGGATTGGAATTAAGGTAACTGCAGTTGTTCCAACGGTAATATAGCCAAGTTGAGGAACAAAAGTCATCACAATCACAATCGCTGCAAGCACTGATGTTAAGATTAAATCTTTTAGATTATTTTTTTTCATTTTTCTTCTCCTTTTTAAGCCCTTGCGGGTCTCATAAGTCACCTATATTATACTACGCATTAAAAATAAATCAAATATTTGAAAGCAAAAAAAAGCTATGCCATAAGACATAGCTTTAAATT
Source organism: Acholeplasmataceae bacterium (assembly GCA_963667565.1). Taxonomy (GTDB): domain Bacteria; phylum Bacillota_I; class Bacilli_A; order Acholeplasmatales; family Acholeplasmataceae; genus WOFB19. Next base: position 621,174 of record OY763415.1, read on the forward strand.
TTTATGCATTAAATGTTAAATAGCCAGGAAGTGTTTCCAAAACAGTAGATAAATCAGATGATGGATTTGATGAAATGTTAAATGCTATATATTGATAATCCTTCCAAAAATCAGCATCAAGTGTAATTGTATCTGTCAAATTATCAGATCTAAGCATCACTGTATATGTATTATATGAATAATCCATATAAATGACTCTTACTTGATAGCCTGCTGTAATTGTTAATGATGTATACCCAGAAAGACTATCTTTAGATATTACATTTGAAGCACCAAACCCTTTAATAAATGTTGTATCACCTGTTGTAATTGATTGTGCAAAGTTATTCCAATAACCAGATGAGAATGAAAGTGCTTGATCCAAATGATCGATGATAGGATCTTGGAAAACTGTAGATGTTATTTTTTGTGGTAATGTGTCTAGTAATCCTGTTAAGTTGGATGTTGATGGCGCAGTAGATATATTAAATGCTATGTATTGATAGTTTTGATATAATCCATTAGTTAATACAACATTACCTATATTATTTTCAGTTCTAGAAACCACTTTATATCCATCTTCTTGACTGTAAGTTAAGAAAATGATTCTAACTTGGAATCCTGATTCAATATGTAGAATACTACCTTCAGTAAGAAATTGACGTGGAATAACTTGTGAACCTGCATAGCTTGTGCTAGCAGTCAACGAAGTACCATTTGTATTCCAATAACCTAGTTCAAAACTTAGTGGTGTTACTGAATAAGTTAAATATGAAGGAATCCTGTCAAGGATTGATGACAAATCAATTGCAGATACTTTTGAAAAATTAAATGCAATATATTCATAATCACCCCAGAATGTTTCATCCATCACAATCGTACCTACTAAATTTGCAGTTCGATAAACGACCTGATAATTTCCATAACCATCATAACTTAAGAAAATGACTCTAACTTGATAACCATCTTCTACAGACATGCTTTCAACACTGCTATAATAATGTTTTGATTGTGGTTGTGATGCAGCAAAACCATTTAGAAAAGCCATATTAGCATTTGTTGTTGTAATGCTTGATTTGTTTAATTCCCAATAACCAGAGATAAACGATGCCTCTTTATCTTCATGTGGAATAGCCTGTGGATGCATAGATATAACTGCTGTTAGATCGAGTGTAGATATATCAACATCTTGATTTGTTGTTGTTAATATAAGTGCAATTAATGGTTTATCAGAAGCAAATAAAGTGTCAATATATAGAGGTGTTGTTTGATATTCACTGACTAAATCAACTGTATAAACACCTAAATCAAATGATAATACAGCATAGGCTATCATATAACCACTTGCAACTTCGATAACAGTATCATAATCATAATAAGCACCAGTTAAAGGATTCGTTGATACATGATTTACTGATGGCGTTAATTGCGTTTGTCCTGCTTCCCATTTTCCAGAAGTCCACGAAAGATCTGAATCTATGTGACCTATACCAGTTCCTTCAGGATGGAATAATTGGAATTTTCCAGCAACTTCATCTAATCGTGTATTGATAGGTGCGATTGGATTAGAAGCTAAATTGAATGCGACATAATCATAATTTCCCCACCAATTTTCATCAATTTCTAAATATGAAATTTGATAGAGAGCTGTTCTATATAAAACATGATAAGAATCTTCACCTGTTTTTTCTAAGAAAATCACACGATATTGATATCCTTCTGCGATGACAATTTCAGAACCTGCAGGTAATAAATATTTTGGAATTGGCATGACTGCAGCAAAGCTGTTATGAAGTGCATCTGTCGTTGGTGAAATATCTGTTGCATTTTCATTCCAAAAACCTTGAACGTAATCAAAAGTATAGGCAACACCATTGACATCAATTGGTATTGGATCTGGTTCAACAGTAAATGTTGATTGAGTTACACTTCTTTGTACCTCTGATGCAAAATTAACCGCTTCGATTGCAAGCCCTTGTTGGTTAACAGAGACACCTGTAGGTATAAAACTTGATGTATCACCTAAATCAAATCCTGTAATTGCCTTAAAGAAACTCAAGCCGGCAATATAACGACCCATTGGATCTGATAAATGGTATCCATCTCTAGTAAAATAATCACCAATATATGAAGTTCTAGCATTTTGAATCGATGTACCTGAATAAATAACTTTATTAATTTGTGAAATGGTATCGATTTTAGCTCCTAATGTATCAATGATTGCTTGATACATTGTTGCTTGATCGTTATTATAATTAGCAAAACCTGAATGTGTCGATGTTTGTTGATATGCCCATGTCATATGCCACATAATTTCTACATTTGAATTTATTGCATGATCTTCTACGAATTCTGTCAGTTTGATGATATGATCAGCATATGTGTTAGATACACCACTATAATGTGATGCTTGTTGGAATGTAATGACATCCCAATCTTCATAACCAATCGCTTCAAGTAATGAAACACCTGAAGTTCTTTGAATCGTTTGATTCTCGTATAGTTGATATTCATAAACTTTAGCATTTGTTAAAATATTTGCTGTATGTTGAGCTAGTTCAGAACCTCCAATATACATATTAGCAACAATGATGTTTTCTTCAGGAATACCATATGCTTGAGCAATACTCCATAAATAGCGATGTGCATCTTCTGAAAAAGAGTTTCCAATCGATAGAACTTTAAAAGTTTGAGTAAAATCGATTTGGTCTTTCCATTTTGCATAAAGTGTTGTATTTTCTAAGATTTCATCATTTTCAAAATCCCATAATTCGGTAAATGCTTGATCTTTATACCATCCTGCAAACACTTTATTGTCTTTCATTGGATCGTTTGGTCTTGAAAGTACTTGTGACTCATCAACTAACACATTACTCATTGATGATCCTCCATCTGTATCAAATGATACGCTAAATTGTGGCGTAACTTCTTCAATCCATTTTGCATATAAAGTCATATCAGATACGACTTTATCAGTGCCAAATGCCCAGCTTTGAGTAAATTCAGCATCTTTGTACCATCCATCAAAGGTAAAACCTTGTTTGACGGGTACATCTGGCATTGTGATCAATTGATCATAATTGATGACAAAATTATCAACTGCTGAACCACCATTAGATTCGAATGTGACAGTATAGGATAAAGCAAGCCATCCTGCATAAAGTGTCATGTCAGATGTGACTTTATCAGTATCAAATATCCATTCTTGTGTACATCCAACATCTTTAAACCATCCCTCAAATGTAAAACCCGCTTTTGTTGGTTCAGTTGGCTCACTTACAAACCCATTTTCATCAATGACTTGACTTGCAATGGTATCGCCATTTGCAACTTCAAAATTCACTGTGAATTGATTAGCATCTTGATTCTTAGTCTCGCATGCAACAAGTGATAACCCTGCCACCAGTAAAAAAATAAAAACGAAAATTTTTTTCATAAATCCTCCCATTGTTTATTGTGAAACGTTTCACAATTATTTGAAAAAAATTAAAGCAACCTATTTTTGTGATGCTTATAAGTTCATTATATGCATAAATATTCATGTTGTCAACAAAAATATGTAACCGTTTGCATAAATAGTAAAAAAAATAAAAAAAGACCCTAAGGTCTTATTTTACACAAAAGCCCCAAGGACTATTGTCTGGATCTGTATAAACACGATTTCCACGGTTAAGTTTTGTAATCTTTTCCATTTCTTCATCAGTTAATGTTATAAATTGTGCTTCAAAGTTTTCTTTGATGCGTTCCTTTGTTTGTGATTTTGGTATCATAATGATATTTCTTTGTAGTCCCCAAGCAATCACAATTTGTGCAATCGTCTTTTGGTGTGCATCAGCGATTTCTTGTAAAACATCTTTATAAGGATCTTTGAAGATGCCACCTTTCATGAATGGACCATATGATTCAATTTGAATACCCTTAGTATCTAAGTATTCTTGAAGTGGTACTTGAGTTAAACCAGGATGAAGTTCTACTTGATTGACTGCAGGAACAATTTTAGCAATCTTTAGCAAGTCTTCAACCATGTGTTTTTGAAAATTTGAAATCCCAATAGCTCTAATTTTGCCTTCTTGATATAGTTTTTCAAAGTACTTCCAAGTTGATTGATTAACCAAAGTTGAAGGATTTGGCCAATGGATAAGATATAAGTCTACATAGTCTGTTTGTAGTGCTTCAAGCGATGCTTCAAATTGTTTTTGCATATATTCAATTTGACCCATACGCATTTGTTTAGTTGTAATGAACAAATCTTTTCTATCAATTTTTGAATCTTTGATTGCTCGTCCAATACTACCTTCGTTTCTATACATCTGAGCAGTATCAATGTGTCTATAACCTATTTCTAAGGCATATTTAACTGTATCATATGCAACTTGGCCATCTTCTACTAAGAAAGTGCCAATCCCCAACTGTGGCATTTTAACGCCATTGTTCAATGTGATCAATTTCATGTTTTTACGCTCCTTTTAGTTCATTTATTTTATCTTTATCTAAATCGTCTAATAATGCAAAAAGGATTGCTCTGGCAGCATCTAAATCATTTGTGTCCATCATTGCTGCTGTAGAGTGAATATATCTGGCAGGAAGTCCAATCGTTGTTGCTAAGACACCATCAAGTGAATCAAGTGCTTTAGCTGCATCAGTTCCGCCTTTTGAAACAAAATATTGATATTTAATGTTTTGATCGATTGAAAGTTTTACAATATAATTTAGCAAGCCTTGATGCATCGTATTTCTTGGATCATAAATTCTTACTAAAAAGCCATCGCCTAGTTGACCCATTGCTTCGCCATCTGTCATATCTGAAACAGGTGATGCATCTAGTGCAAGAAAGACATCTGGTTTAAATAAATTTGTTGCAGTTTCTGCACCTCTTAATCCAACTTCTTCTTGAACAGTTGCACCAATGACTAAGTCAAAAGGTAAATCTTTTTGATCAAAATATGCAATTGCCTCTAAACTTAAGCCACAACCATATCTGTTATCAATTGCTTTTGAAATGATGCGATCTGGATTTTTTGTATATGCAAGCGGATTATCAAATAAGACCATGTCTCCGAGTGACACACCAAAATCGATAGCCTCTTTTTTTGATCTTGCACCAATGTCTAATATAAGATCAGAAATACCGACTGATTGAGTTTTTTTAAGATGCGGTGGAAGTGCACCAATCACACCTTTAATGATGCCATCTTTAGTATGAACATTTAACACTTGTGAAATAAAAACTTCACCATTAAGACCACCAATGTTTTGAAGCTTAAGCATGCCATATGAAGTGATACCTGTAACTATAAGTCCAACTTCATCCATATGCCCAGCAACCATGACAACAGGTGCATCTTTAAGTTTTGATTTTTTGTATGCAAAAATAGAACCAAGTTTATCTCTTTTAATCTCAAATGATGGATATTGTTTCATCCAAGATTCGATATATGTAGCGACTTCTTTTTCAAAACTTGAGGTAGCTTGTATATTAAATAAATCTATGTAAACTTGATTAAGCATGTTTTTTTCGTCCTTTTAATTGGTTAATTTTACTGATGTCTCTTTTTTTCTCTTCATATTCAGTCATATAGTTGCTTATAGGTAGGTCATAAGTAATTTCAAAAATATCAAATGCCTGTTCGACTGTCTCAATGCTATCTAAGAAAAATGGAAGTACATCTGTTCTAAATTGAAATAAGCCATCCTCTTTTAATATAACCATATATTTTTCTAGAAATGATGGTGCTGTTAAACGTCTTTTATGATGTTTAGCTTTTGGCCATGGATCGGAAAAACTTAAATAGATGTGGTCAATAGCATTAGGTTCAAAATAATCAAGTAGATGATTTGCATCACCTAAAATGATGAGTAGATTATTTAATTTTAGCGCTTCTTTTTTTTCAACAATTCTATAGATTACTGACATATTAAGTTCAAAGGCAATGAAAAATTCATCCTGATGGTCTCTAGCCAGCGAAGTAATAAACTGGCCTTTTCCACTACCAACTTCAAGATGAATCTTTTGATTGATGGGTAAATCAACTTTTTGAATATCAATAATGACGCCTTTAGATTGCAAAAGTTCTTCTGTTACGAATTTTAGTTTTTTCTGTCTCATAAGCAGCTTAAAATGACAATAAAGTGATAGAAAAAATCTACCACCTTAAGCAAGTCTTCCTAAACCTTCTGCAATAATAAAGTCACTTAATGAAGAGATGGCTTTTTCTGCATCATCACCTTCAGCAGTAATCACGATTTCTTCGCCTTTATAAATGCCTAAAGACATTAAACCCATGATTGATTTTAAATTAACTTTTTTACCCATTGCTTGTAATTCAATTTCAGAATCAAAGCTCATTGCTAAATTAACTAATCTAGTCGCTGGTCTAGCATGAATACCATATTCTGAAGTAATTAAAAACGTTTTTTTCATATTTAAGCTCCTTTGCTCGTTAGAAATTGATAAATTTCTTTTGCGTGTTCTTTAAATAGAATGGTCATTTTTTTGCCAGAAAGAAATGCTGGTATGTTTTGACTTGTAAAAAAAGATACATGAACTAATTTTGTATCAACTAAGTTCAATTGAATTCTTTGTTGTTCTAATCGAACAAATTCTATATTACTAAACGTTCCAAGTGCTTCTAGTAACTCATTTAGAAACGCCTCTGATACACTAGGTTTAACTTTCTTTTGACTCAATAATTTTATGCTAATAACGATTAATGCTGATAATAATAGAAATAGTGTTAAATAAAGCCATAAATCGTTTGATATATTAATATTTATTAATAACATTTTCTCACCTTAATTAAATTATACATATTTTTACATACGATTTCAATTACTTGATGAACATCGAGTCACCAAAAGAGAAAAATCGATATGATTTTAAAACTGCTTCTTGATATGCTTTTTGCATAAGTTCTTGTGATGAAAAAGCACTCACAAGCATCAGTAATGTTGATTTAGGCAAATGAAAGTTAGTAATAAGTGCATCGCATGCCTTAAATTTATAACCAGGATAAATGAATATTTGTGTATCAAATGTACCAGGTGTAAAGCCATTTTGATAATTTGATTCCAAAGTTCTTACTGAAGTTGTTCCAACACAAATGATACGCTTATGAGATGCTTTCGCATCATTTAGTCTTATCGCACTTTCATTTGTGATAGTATATGTTTCTTTATGCATATGATGGTCTAATATGTTTTCTACTTGTACGGGTCTAAATGTACCTAACCCAACATTTAATGTAATCGGGATAATCTCTACACCTTTAGCTTTGATTTTTTCAAGAAGATCAATTGTAAAATGGAGTCCTGCAGTTGGTGCTGCTGCACTTCCTGGATCTTTTGCATAAACTGTTTGATAACGTTGTTGATCATCTAGCTTCTCGTGAATATATGGTGGAAGTGGCATGGTGCCTAATTGTTCAAGAACTTCGATGAAAATACCTTTATAATCAAATTTGTAAGTTCTAATACCTTCTTCTTTAACATCTACACAAGTTGCAGTTAATAAGTCACCAAACTTAACTTTAGTACCTATTTTGACTCTTTTCGCAGGCTTTGTCAGTGCATCCCAAGTATCTTTACCTACAGTTTCTAACAATAAAACTTCAATCACAGCATCCGTTTCTTCTTTAATGCCCATAAGTCTTGCAGGAATGACTTTTGTGTTATTTAATACTAAGACATCCTTGTCTGATAATTCATCTAAAATATCATAAAAATGATGGTCTGTGATGCTATTTGTTTCTCTATTGATGATCATTAATCTTGAGTGATCTCTTTGATCTTCAGGATGTTGAGCAATCAAGTGTTCTGGTAAATCAAAATCAAAATCTTTAACTTTCATTATCAAATAATCCTTTATAATATTTAATGCCTAATGCTTCAAATGTTTTTTGAGTAGCAACTCTTCCTCTTGGTGTACGTTTAATATAACCTTCCATAAGCAAATAAGGTTCATAAACATCCTCAACAGTTGTGATTTCTTCTCCAATTGATGCTGAAATAGTTTCGATACCTACTGGACCACCATTAAATTTTTCTACGATCGCACTTAAGTATCTGTAATCCGTATGATCTAATCCATTTTGATCAATGCCTAGTTTTGCTAGGGCATGGTTTGTAATGTTATCTGTGATGGTACCATCACCAATAATTTCTGCAAAATCTCTAACGCGTCTAAAAAGTCTATTTGCGATTCTTGGTGTGCCTCGACTTCTTTTTGCAAGAGATACGACAGCATCCTCATCAATCGGATTTTGATAGACATTTGCAGTTCGTGCAACAATTTGTTTTAATTCGGGTAACTTATAGTATGACAATCTAAAGACAACACCAAAACGATCTCTTAGTGGTGCTGATAAATCACCATATCTGGTAGTTGCACCAATTAAAGTAAATGGTGGCAAATCAATTCTAATTGAGCGTGAGGTTTGATCTTTTCCAATCACGATGTCTAAGACATAATCTTCCATTGCACCATATAAGACTTCTTCAACAAATCTTGGTAATCGATGTATTTCATCAATAAATAATACATCACCTGGGCTAAGTGAACTTAAAACTGCGGCTAAATCACCGCTTCTTTCAATTGCTGGTCCACTGGTCACTTTAATTTGTACACCTAATTCGTTTGCAACAATTTGTGCAAGTGTGGTTTTACCAAGTCCAGGAGGACCATATAGCAAAATATGATCAAGTGCTTCTTCACGTTTAAGTGCAGCTTTAATATAGACATCAAGCATTTCTTTAATTTCGGGTTGTCCTACATATTGATCTAAGGTTTGAGGACGTAATGTTTGATCTTCATCTTCTTTTGTAGACATAGCTGTTACGATACGTTCTTTATCCATAATGCCCCCTATTTAATCAGTAATTGCAATGCCTGTTTAATCATGTCTTCAACAGATTGTTCAGCATTTACTTTTTTCATCACTTTTCTAATTTCTGTTTTATTATATCCAAGAGCATTTAGTGCTTGAGTCACATCATTTTCTGCAGTAGGAAATAATGAGTCGTCTTCTGTAGCAACTAACTTCCCTTTTAAGTCAAGAATGATTTGTTGTGCACTTTTTGTTCCAATCCCTGGAAATTTAGTTAAAAATTTAACATCAGCATTTTCAATAGCAACGATTGTTTCATCGACTTGATTTGCTGCAAGAATAGATAATGCACTCTTAGGTCCAATCCCTGACACACCAATTAATTTAATAAATAAATCTAGTCCTTCTTCTGAATTAAATCCATATAATAAAATAGCATCATCTCTGACATAATGATGTGTATATACTAAGACGTCTTCATCAAGATGATAATGATATGGGTAAGGCGATAAAATTTGGTAGCCAACATCATTATTTTCAACAACGATGTGTGTTGGTTTAATCGCTTTAATCTTGCCTTTTACATAAGAATACATTGATTTTTCACCACTTTCAGAAATCTAAAATTATTATATCATTTTTTTAGTCTTTTTTCTATCATAACATTTGATTATGATATAATGAATTTAGGACGAGGTTATAGATGAATAAAGACAAGTTGAAATACTTTCAAAACGAATTTAAATTGAGAGTAAATGACGAAAAACTTTATCAAGGTGTTTACAAAGTTTTTTCTCAAGAATTAAAACTATTTGAACCTTTCTTTGTAAAACAAAGTGATTTGGAGAAAAACCATCAATCGCTTTTTTTAGAACGTCTTGATCGCATTCATGAAGACCATCAAATATTATATGATAAATATCTAAAAGCAAATAACGTGATAGTCAGTAAAAATACGGAAGAAATTGAAGCACAACATCAATTATTAATACATAAACAAAATGAAATTAAAATTAAGTTTGATGCTGAACAAGAACAGATTATTAATGATCGTTTATCACTTAAAAAGAATGTTGAAGCACAAATTAATGATGCGAAGTTACGCATGCAAAGAGAAATATTTGATTTTGAAAAACGTTATAAGACATATCGCGATGAAAATTTGAATATGGTCGATGATATTGAAAAAGAGTATAAAGAGACAGAAGAAAAATTAAAAGTTAATTTTGCTAAACAAAAAGCGCACTTAAGTACTCAAAAACAAGAAATCGATGTTGTTAAAACAGATTCTACTAAGTTAAAACTTGATGAGCAAGAACAACTGACTAAACTTAATAATGATTACTATATCAGTATTAAGCAAACATTTAATGATACCAATGTCGCCATCAATCAAAAGATTAGCGCTTTAAATAAGTCTTATCAAAGTTCTATATCTAAGTTAGATAAAGAACTTGATAAAATCAATCAACCTATTCTAGATAATATTAAAGAGTTAAAAGAAACTTATGAAAAGCGTGTTGACGAACTCAAAAATGAGTTCGCACTAAAACTTGAATCTTTTGATCAAGCTTTCGAGCAAGTGATGATTGATTATAAAGCTAAAAGAGAAAAGTTTATTCATGAATCTGGTGAAGCCATCAGTATTTTTAATTCTAAATTAACCAATAGTAGAGAAACCATTGAAGCCGATAAGCTTTCTATTACACGTACCTATCGTGATATGATGAAAGATATGGATGAAGTTGAATCTAAAAAGGTTTTTTCAGAAATGAAAAGAAAGATTCGAGCACTTGAACATGAATTAAACAATAACATTTTGCAAACAAGAAAAGATATTAATAAAATGAAACGTGATCACCAAACACGTTTAACTGAGGAAGAAAATAAATTCATCTATGACAGATATGAATGGAGACTTAACAAACTTATTCTTTCCAACCAATATCATCATAATATGAAAAAATTGGACTTAAATTTCCAATACAACTTAGAGTTTGCAAGACAAAAACATCAATTAAATAATGATCATAATGTCGTGAAAAAAGAGATTATGGGTCATACTTTAAATCAAGATGCAACTCCACTTGAGACACAAATGATGATTCAAAATCTCATTCAAGAACGTGAACTCAATTTACTTAATAATGATCAAGAGATTGCACTTAATGAGCTAAAGATTGAATTATTCAATATTGAGCATACCTATGATATTGCAGCTCAAGAACTCAATTATTTAGAACAAAAGAATCAACTTGACTTAGATTCAGAGCTTTTAGTTCTCAATTCAAATGTTCAGTTAGAACTTGAAAAATCGAAAATTAAACGTGAAGAAAATCAAAAAGATTATCAACTTAGAAAGACATTATCTGAAACTTCATTTAATAAGCAAAAATATATGCTTGATACTGAATATGAACTTAAAAATGCAGAGTGGTTATATGCTGAAGACGTCTTAGATATTGAAACACAAGATAAACACTTTTATGCCAAACGCAAAGAAACACTTATGTATCAAAAACGCTCATATTTCATGAGAGATGCTGATCTAAAGACAAAATCTCGTATTCAACAAAATGAAGCGATTAAAGAGATAAGAGTCTATGAGAATGATACATTAAATGAATCACACACGATTGAGTCACTTACCAATATGTTTGTATTTGCTCATGAGCGCTTACTTGCATTTAAAAAACTTATCAATGATATTTATCATTTACCAGCACATCCTGAAGTATTTAAGAAACTTCTAATACTCGGCAAGGAATATATATTAGAAATCAATCAAATGCTTAATGAAGCCATTGATCAAAAAGAATTAAAGATCATGTCTTATCTAGATAAACAAAAAAATGATATTTTTCATTACAAGCATGCACTAAAACATGAAACATACCAATATTTCTATCAAAATAATATTGATCAATTTGACATTGATATTAATCGTTTTGAAGATGAAATTCTTGATTTAGGTAATTTCATTTTAGCTGAACAAGCAAGTATTGAAAAACATCAAAACTTTATCAATCAATTAAATAAGATTGTCACACAATCAAAATCCGGCGTTTTAAATCATGATCCTTATGAGATTAAAGAAAATATCAAACTGATTAAACGTCATGAAAAAGCGATTAAAACAATTAAATATAAGATGCGAATTTATGAAAAAGAAATCAGTAAGAACCATCATTCAATTAATTTCTTATCCTATAAACGACAACATATGACTAGACGTATGCGTTTAGAGGATTATCAATATAAAAAACGTCTTAAACACGGGGCTAAAGTCTACGATCGTTATGAAAAATCTTATCATAAGATGTATCAAAAGATGAAAAACGATTTATCTGTCTTTGTCCAAGGTGCACATTTATTAGAACACTTCATTAATCAAAAAGCTTACATTACTGAACAACAAATGAAGGATCAAATGTATGTGTTTAATAAGAAAATTAGAGCATTTTCAGCCAACATCTTATTTATTCAAGAAAAACAGATAGCTTTAATTAAAGATTATTACTTAATGCATAGAGATAAAGAGGCCATCATCATCCAAGATATTAAAACGCATGAAAACCGCGCTTCTAAATTACTTAGACAAAGTGCAGAACTCTTTAGTCAATCTGTTAAGATGATGCTTAAAGAACAAGAAAAGTTAACGACTTCTTCTCTAAAACTTGCAAAACATAATTTTATTCAATCAACTAAACAAACTTTAAATCAAATAAGTAAAGAATCGCTTAACTTTAAATCAATGATTCACGATCAAGAAGAACAAATTCATAAACTCACAAAACAAGTTGATCAACAACTCAATACAATTAATCAAAATCAACATGAGATTGCATTACAATATTTAAATGATACTGAAGAAAAACGTCATCACTTAAATGAACTACATCAAAAGAAATTAAAAAATCTTTCACTCATGTATCAAAAGAAAATTGATGATTTCATTCATTCTAATGAACAACTTGATAAGAAAAATCAACTTCTTTTATCTAAATTCAAGGAAAAAGAAAAACAAACACTCATCTTACACCATCAAAAACTCACACATATTAGTGAAAAAATTTCAGCTTCACACAAGAAAATGAAACATATGGAACAAACATATCAAAAGGATCAAAGAACTTATCTTAGAGAACGTGATTATCATTTTAGAGAATTAAATGATGCATTAAGAAAACAAAACAAAATCACATCTTCTAAAGAACAAGTTTCACTGAAGAAAGACTTAACTGAAGAACGATTGAGTTATCGATTCAAATTAAAGAAGCTAAAACTAGATTAATTAAAAAGACAATCCGAAGATTGTCTTTTTTTTACTCAATAAATTCAAATTCGTATTTTAATATACGTACAGTATCGTGATTTTTACAACCTTTTTCTCTTAAGGCATCATCAACACCTAAAGTTCTTAACTGTCTTGAGAAACGCTTGATACCATCATCTTTGGTGAAATCTGTTCTCGCAAATAAAAGTTCAATTTTATTGCCAGTAATCTCATAGATACCATCAACTATATTAATTTCAAATGGTATTTCTTCTTTTTCTTCTCTAAATTGATATAGAACTTCATCATTAATATCTTCTTCGATGATTTTTGGGGCTTGTTTTAATGCATCTAAAGTTAGATATAATAGTGGTTCTATATTTTTATTAGTGATTGCTGAAATACTGATGATTTTAGCATCAATTTTTGATTTTAGAGCCTCAAATTTTTCCTCTGCATCAGGCATATCTGATTTATTGCAGACAACAATTTGTGGACGCTCTAGTAATTTTTCATCATACATTTCTAATTCATGATTAATTTTTAGGTAACTATCATATGGATCATCACTTGATAAATCGACTACATGTAAAAATACTCTACATCTTTCGATATGTTTTAAGAAACGGATACCTAATCCATGACCTTGATGCGCATCTTCAATCAAACCTGGAAGGTCTGCCAAAACAAAAGATTCATCACCTACATAGACCATACCTAAATTAGGCTGTAGTGTTGTAAATGGATATGCAGCTATTTTAGGTCTTGAATTTGAGACAACTGATAAGAGTGTTGATTTTCCTACAGATGGATAACCAATCATCCCGACATCAGCAAGCACTTTTAATTCAACATGAATTCTAAAATATTCACCTGGATCTCCATTTTCAGCAAAAGCAGGTGCAGGGTTTTTATTTGTAGCAAATGCCATATTTCCTCTACCACCTTTACCACCACGGGCAACGATGAGTTCTTCACCTTGTTTTGTTACTTCACCAAATTTAATGGTTTTATCTATATTATAAACGATGGTTCCTAAAGGTACTTTAACATAGACATGTTCTGCATTTGCACCATGTTGACCTTTACTACGACCATTATCACCACTTTTAGCTTTGATGTGTCTTCGATATTGGAGATTAATGAGTGTTGATTCGCCTTCTTCACCTACGAATACGACGTTACCACCTTTACCACCATTACCTCCCCAAGGACCACCAAACTCTACATATTTTTCTCTACGATAAGATGCCATACCATTGCCACCTTTACCACCGTAGACTTCAACACTTACTTCATCTATGAACATCTTACCACCTTACTTTCATAAAAAAAGGATAACATAGGTTATCCTTCGTAAACTGAAACTTGTTTTCTGTTTCTACCGAGTCTTTCATATTTCACAGTACCAGCCACTTTAGCAAATAATGTATCGTCACCACCGCGACCAACATTGTTACCTGGATGAACTTTAGTACCTCTTTGACGGTAAATAATCGCGCCTGCTTTAGCGAATTGACCATCTGAAAGTTTTAAGCCAAGGCGTTTAGATTCAGAATCACGACCGTTACGAGTGGAACCTACACCTTTTTTAGATGCGAATAACTGTAATTGTAACTTTAACATGTTATCCCTCCTTCTTGATTTTTATATATTTAGGATATTGATTACTTAAATCAGTAAGGCCATATGCTAGATTATCAAGCATCTTATCTAATAGATATTGATGTTTGTTAACTACCATGAAAAAATAGCCTTCTTCAATTTCGTACTTGATATGATCAAGCACTTCTAGTTTTTCAAGAGCATTGATTGTCATAATGATCTGAGTTGATACGGATGCACAAACAATGTCTTTGCCTGATTGATCATATGATGCATGTCCTGAAACTTCCATTTGGATAATTTCATTTTGATCATATTTCATCGCTACTTTAATCATAATTAAAATACGATTGATTCAATAACAAGCTTTGTATATGGTTGACGGTGACCTTGCTTTTTGTGATAGTCTTTTCTTCTCTTAAACTTATAAACGATAATTTTCTTATCTTTACCTTGTTTAAGGACTTTAGCGAAGACTTTAGCACCAGCAACTACAGGTGTTCCGATTTGTGGTTTATCGCCACCAATCGCTAATACTTCTGTAAATTCAAAAGTGTCTCCAGCTTCTACGTCTAATTTTTCAACGAAGATTTCTTGTCCTTCAACAACTTTAAATTGTTTACCACCAGTTTTAATAATTGCATACATGTGTGTGTTACCTCCTTATTAGTTTTGAAGACTCACTATTGAGGTAGTCTTTAGACATTTCGACCTCTTCTATGTGGTACAACATAGATATTTTAACGTAGTTAAGCGGAAAAGTCAACAAAAATATATATTTAATCGTTATTTTTAGGTTCTACTAAATTCGTGATGTTTTCAACTTTTTTCTCTTGTTTCGATCCTATTTCTAAATCAGGATATAAACTGAATAAATCTTTTTTATATTTTTGATCTAATTTTAATAGATAAATATCATGATGGATATGTTCACTGATGATAGATACCATTAATTGATTTTTAGTAAGTGTTGCTGACCAATGGCCTGATAAAGGGTTTTTATTAGCGACTAACACTTCCTTATGATCAATGACAATCATGAGTCTTGTCGCATCAAACGGGTCAAAATTACGCGTATATAAATGCATATTTAGATAGTTTACAGATTGCATTTGAAATGAGAATGCAAACACATCAATCCCTTTATTTTCTTGAAATTTAAACGCGTCATCAAATAAAGACATATCTAGATCTGTATTGAGATAAATTTCACTTTGTGCACTATAAATAAGGGTTCTTGCTTTACCAATGATTTCATCAAATCCATGGATGTTTAAGTAGGGTTCTTGGTCTACTTCAATAGGTATTTTATGAATAGCATCTTTAATATCTTTAATATGATTGTTATAGGTTATATTGAGATTAGAAAAAAGGGTTTCTGGAGCTTCTGCATAATAGAGTTCCTTCTCTCCTTGCTCTAATAGTAAATAACCTTTTTCAGTCATATGATTCATTACTGGATAAATTGATGATCTAGATAGATGTAGATTTTTTGCAACTTGAAATACAGTAACCCCTGGTGTTTTTAAACATTGAACATAAATTTTAGCCTCTTGCTCACTAAAATGTATGGATGTAAGTAATTTAATAATATCTTCCATGTGACCCTCCGTTGTATGATTAATACAACGTTATTATAACATAAAAAAAAGATGTGAAGATCACATCTTTTAATTGTTTAACGTAATGCTTTATCGTATGGAATACCTTCTGCTTTTGGAGCTCTTGATTTCTTAGATGTGAAAATAAGAACAACTAAAGTAGCAAAGTATGGAAGTATACGATAGAATACTTGATCAATATTTAAGTTATATAAGAATGGAATTAATGGAATTGAATAAGCTAGTGCTCTTAAGAATGCAAACAAAATTGCTGCAAAGAATATTCTAATGGGTTTCCATTGACCAAAAATCATAACTGCTAGTGCTAAGAACCCAAAACCAGCAACACCACTGTGTCCATTGACATTGGTATCAGTAATACCGACTGAGTAGAAAAATCCACCCATACCTGCAAGTAAACCAGAGATCATGACACCGAAGTATCTCATCTTATAAACATTAATACCGACTGAGTCAGCAGCATGTGGATGCTCTCCACAAGCTCTAAGTCTTAATCCAAATCTTGTCTTAAATAAAAGTATAGTTAATACTGCTAATAAGATTAAACCAATATAAACAGTTAAATATGTGTTTTTAAATAAGATATCACCTATAATTGGAATTTGACTTAATCCTGGAACTTCTGTGATATATAAATTAATATTTGTTGTTACACCATCACTGTTAAAGAACATTTTAGAAAATAGTAAGATAATCGCTGGAATAAACATATTGAGTGCCGTACCGACGATGACCTGGTTGGCCTTCATATTGATGGCGGCAAATGCAAGTAATAGAGAATAGATTAAACCAGCAACCATTGCAACAATCATCCCAATTAAGAATAACACTTGAGGATTGACTGCAGTGCCTTGAGTGAAGTAGATAAATAACACACCAAAGTATGCACCAAATAACATGATACCTTCTAAAGCAATGTTAATGACACCACTTCTTTCACTAAACATACCACCTAAAGCGACAAGTAATAAAGGAATAGCAACTGGGAGCATTTTTTGAATTAAATAATATACGGTTTCCATTATGCATTTTCCTCCTTCGCTTGTTCTTTAAGAACTTTTTGTTCTTTTCGTTGTTTTAAGTATTTAGCGATTGAATGATTCATGAGTAATGCAAACGCTGAGAAATAGATGATGATTGAAACAACCACATCAACAATTTCAGGTTTAAATCCTAATAAAGCAGTTTGAGTACCACCTCTTTGGATATGAGAAATAAATAGAGCTGCAAGAATAATACCAATTGGACTTGAGTTACCAAGTAATGCAACCGCAATCCCATTAAATCCATTGGCTGCAATAACACTTACTGGTTCATAAGTCATTGAAGCGCCTTGAATCATTGAAGGTGCAAGAATTGCAAATGCACCACCGAGTCCTGCTAGGCCGCCTGAAATCGCCATGGTAATGACTGTGTTACGCTTGTAGTTTATACCTGCATATTCACTCGCATGTTTATTTAAACCAGTTGCGATAAGTTCATATCCAAATGTTGTTTTCTTTAAAACAATATATAGACCAATCGCAATCAACACAGCTAAGATAAATGCGATATTTGCATTTGATCCAGGAATCCCAAGTGTTAACGCTTGAACTGATTCTGGTAAATATCTTGTTCTACTTTCAGTTGATGAGAACATCGTACCATTATTTTTAATTAGGAAGTCTACGATATAGACACCAATATAGTTAAGCATAATGGATGTAATGACTTCATTTACATTTAAGTGTGCTTTTAAAATCCCTGGAATGACACCCCAGATAACACCACCAACAAGTGCAGCAAGTACTGCAACTAACCAGTGAATACCAGCGGGTAACTGCCACATAAATCCAACATATAAAGCGAAGAACATTCCCATTGTGTATTGTCCAGATGCCCCAATGTTAAATAAACCCATCTTAAATGCAAATCCAACAGAAAGACCTGTCATAATAATTGGTGTTGCAAAATAAAGTACATCACCAAACTTCGTAAATCCACCAAATAATAATTTACTAAATCCTGCCATTGCATTGGCTGGATTTGCAACTAACATAACGATAAGTCCAAAGATCATACCAATGAAAATCGCCATAAGTGTTGCTGTAAATGATGAATTCGATAAATTTTTAAAACTTGCTTTTATTTTTTGAAGAAGGTTATCAAATAAATTATTCATGTTTTGCCTCCTTCACACTTTGTCTTTTAGCACCAGCCATATATAAACCTAACTCTTCTACTGAAATCTTCTTAGGATCAAATTCTCCAACGATTTCACCTTCATACATGACAATAATACGATCACTTAAACTCATGACTTCATCAAGTTCTAGTGACATTAAAAGAACTGCTTTACCACTATCTCTTGCTTCTACGATTTGTTTATGAATATATTCAATCGCACCAACATCTAATCCACGTGTTGGCTGAGCAGAAATAAGTAATTTACAATCTTTTTCCAATTCTCTAGCAATAATCGCTTTTTGTTGATTACCACCAGACATCGATCTTGTAATAGAAATCGCACCTTGACCACTTCTAACATCATATTTTTCAATCAGTTTATTCGCATAATCTCTAATCTCTTTATGATTTAAGAATCCATGTTTTTGGAAAGGTTCTTGCCAGTATCTTTGTAAAACCATATTATATTCAAGTGGATAATCTAAGACTAATCCATATTTATGTCGATCTTCAGGAATATGAGATATGCCAGCAATTGAACGATTTCTAATCTTTTCATTAGTGATATCTTTTCCATCAATAGAAATACTACCTTGGTGAATCTTTTCTAATCCAGTAATGGCTGCAACCACTTGTGATTGACCATTGCCTTCAATACCAGCTAAACATAAGATCTCGCCTTTTCTTACTTCAAAAGAAACATTATCGACTACATTTTTATGTCCAGTGTGTGCTAAGACACTCAAATTTTCAACTTTTAAAATGACTTCTTTTGGTTTTGCCTTCTTTTTATCAACATCAAAACTGACATCACGGCCAACCATCATTTTTGATAATTCTTCTTTATTTGTGTTTTTAACATAAACCGTTCCAATATATTTACCTTTTCTAAGAACAGTACAACGATCGGCAACACTTAATATTTCATTTAATTTATGAGAAATGAATAAAATTGATTTTCCTTCCTTTGCAAAACCTTTCATAATTGCCATTAACTCATCAATCTCTTGTGGTGTTAAGACAGCAGTCGGTTCATCAAAGATAAGGATTTCATTATCTCTATAAAGCATTTTCAAAATTTCTACTCTTTGTTGTTGACCAACACTAATTTTTTCTATTAGTGCATCAGGATCAACTTGCAATCCATATTGTTGTGATAATTCAACAACTTTTTTTCTTGCTTCGTCTTTTTTTAAGAAACCATATTGATTAGGTTCTACACCTAAAATAATGTTTTCTAAAACACTAAAGACTTCAACAAGTTTAAAATGTTGATGAACCATACCGATACCAAGAGCATTAGCATCGTTTGGATTATTGATGTGAACAACTTCACCATTCTTTCTAATTTCACCTTTTTCTGCTTGATAAAGGCCAAAAAGAACAGACATAAGCGTTGATTTACCTGCACCATTTTCGCCTAGTAGTGCATGTATTTCTCCCTTTTTAAGCTGCAAAGTTATATTGTCGTTAGCAATAATGCCTGGGAATTCTTTAGTGATATTCAACATCTCAATGACATAATTTTCCAATATTTTCACCTACGCTTTATTTGTAAAAAATAAGAGGAGAAAGGGTATTAGCCAATCTCCTCTAATAGCCTTCTATAACTTAGAAAGTATTGATGGCAAATAATTAATAATTAATTAGATAACTGTAACAGAAACTCTAACTAATGATAAACCAGCAACTAATTCAGCAGCAGTAGCTTCACCTGAATCAGCAGCAACTGTAATCGTACGTAATGGACTTACTGTACCAGCAACTAATAATTGATAAGCAGTATTGTAAGCAGCTAAATCAAAAGTATCAAATCTGTCAAATGCATCACCATTTGCATCACCAATGACTGTAGTTGGAAGACCAATACCATCATTAGTAGCATTGAAGTAAGTTGTAGTTCCACCAAATGTAGCAAATGAATCTGTGTTATAGATTGCATCTAATACTTGTTGAACTGAAGCAGCTAAACCTTTCATTGCTGAAGTGATAACTGTTTCACTATCATATCTTTGGTCAACGTCAACACCGATAACTTTTTTAGAAGCTTCAGATGCAGCAGACATAACTGATTTACCAACAGATCCACCAGCAGCGAAGATAACTTCTGTTCCACCTTGGAACATTGTAGCTGCAGTAGCTTTATTAGTATCATTTTCTTCAAAGTCGCCAGTGTAATGATATTTAACATTAACATTAACGCTTAATTGAGCAGCAGCATATTCAGCACCTTGTAAGTAACCATAACCGAATGCTTGAACAGCAGGAACTGCCATACCACCCATAAAACCTAATTCTCTCATGCCATCCATAACAGCAGCATAACCAGCTAACCATCCTGATTCTTGTTCAGCATACATAACACTTGCAACATTTGATGCAGTATTGAATGTAGCATAATCAGCAGTATGAGGTGAACCATCTAATAAGATGAATTTCACATCTGGATAAGTAGTTTGTGCAGTGTAGATAGGTACTTCAAATAAGAAACCTGGAGTAACAACAACTTTTGCACCACCTTGTACAGCTAAATCAATAGCAGCTAAATAAGCATCTGAAGTTGCTTCTTCTGGTTTGTAATATTGGTGAGTAATATTATTTTCCTCAGCGAATGCAACAACACCTTCCCAAGCACCTTGGTTAAATGATTTATCGTCAATATTACCTTTATCAGTAATAAGAGCGATTTCATAAGTGTCAGTGCCACATGAAGCTAAAGTAACAACCGCACCAAGAACAACTAAAAACAATAATAAATATTTCTTCATTTTAATTCTTCTCCTCCTATAATTATGGGCTTTGCCCAATTACTTACATTATACATATTTTTTACGTATCTCACAACTAAAATTAGAATATTTTACATTTCTTTAAATTAATTATAATTTACATTCGAATTATCATTCAGTTTTCATTTATTTTCATTAGCTTTTTCATTTTTCTTAAACATATTTGCAAATTTTTTAGGTATGGATATAGCTGCATCACCAATGACAGCAGGTAACATACCACTTGCTTCTAAAAGTGCATCTCTTCTTAATTTCTCTTTAGTGATTTCTTCTGCATCACTAAATAAGTATTTTCTTGTGACAATACCAATACGGAGTGTAAGCCATGCATTTGATATACCTTGAGTCACACTTGACATTAAAGGTTTAATCAGAGGGAACTCACTAATCGTTTGTAATGTCGATTGTGGAAGAACTTGAGAGATATCCATATCTTCTAATCCTTCTGCAATGAGTGCAGTGGTCATCACGTTAATGGTTAATTTTGCTAGCTTATTAAAATTTGGTCTAAATCCACATAATTGAACGATTTCTTTAATCATTTTTAAATTGACGACTACGACTGTAAAGAAATCAAGTCTGCCATTTTGTGAAATAGCGGTTGATACCATCACAGTCTTTGCGTGTTTTTGAATGGTTTTATTGATGAGTTTTTTAATTTCATTATTATAGATTTGTTCTAATTGAGTTACAAGTTTTTCTTTATCTTGATATGCTTCGCTTAATCTTGTTTTAGAACCATCAGATAAATAATCAGATTTGATCAGTCTTTTAGCAACTCTTTTATAGAGTGCATAGTTTTTATCTCTTTTCTCTTCAAGTGTCGTTTCAATTGAAAAAGATGGAGAAAAGATAATGATGTTTAAAGG
Organism: Acholeplasmataceae bacterium; assembly: GCA_963667565.1. Lineage (GTDB taxonomy): Bacteria > Bacillota_I > Bacilli_A > Acholeplasmatales > Acholeplasmataceae > WOFB19. Next base: position 643,302 of record OY763415.1, read on the forward strand.
TCTTATAATAAGGATATAAATAAGTAGAGCTACAAGTACATAAAATGCATATTCCAAATAAGGAACACCAGCAATTTGAATGGTTCTTAAGCGATCTCCCACATCTAATACGCTTGATAATAAGATTAATATAAATAAAACGATAAATCCTATCGCTGTTAAATACCAAAATATTTTCGCATTGTCTTTTTTCTTCATAATTCCACCTCAAATTTATTATAACATTAAGTTGTCTATTTAAGGGATATAAATCTTTTTATTCTCTTTGATGGAATATAGCTCGCCTTTACCTATAATCAGATGGTCAATAATATCGATACCCATCACTTCTTGTGTTTCAAACAAACGCTTTGTCGTATAGATATCTGCCTTTGATGGTGTTGCATCACCTGTTGGATGATTGTGTACTAAAATCATTGCAGACGAAGCATAAACTAGCGCTTTTTTGTATATATCTCTAGGCGATATAACCATTTGATTAATCGTGCCAATATATAGCACCTCTTTTTTTATGACTTCACTTTTAATATTAAGATATAAAACAATGAAATGTTCTTGTTCTAATATACTTAATTCATCACATAAAAGATGATAAACATCAAATGGTGATGTGATTCTTGGTTTTTTATCATATGAGATATGTGAGAGTCTTTTTCCTAGTTCAATTGCTGCAATTAAAGTGGTTGCTTTAGCCTGTTTGATCCCTGGAATTAATATTAAGGATTCATAAGTGATTTTCTTTAAATCTGTAATTTTATCCAAATGATAAATCACATGTTTAGATAATTCATTAACACTTAAATGTTTATCGCCAGTTCTAAGTAGTATCGCTATGAGTTCATAATTAGATAATGCTTCAACACCTTGGCTGATCAGTCTTTCTCTTGGTCTTTCTTCTTCTGGCATTTCTTTTAACTTATATATATGCATAAAAAACACCTCCTCTACACATAGTAGAAAAGATGTTTTACGATTACTCTTTAAATGTTTTTTTGACAAATTCTAATGCTTGCATCACAACATCATCCATATCAAGATATCGATACCATCCTAAGCGACCAGCAAATGTGATGTGCTCATGACTTTGTGCAAGTTCTAAATATTTCTTATAAAGCATATTATTGTGATCATCATTAATTGGATAATAAGGTTCATCACCTTTTTCCCAAGATTTTGGATATTCATAAGTGATCACAGATGGCTTAATCTTCTTAAACTCAAAATGTTGATGTTCAATGATTCTTGTATATGGAACTTCTCTTTCAGTATAGTTAACGACTGCGTTACCTTGAAAGTTATCAGTATCTACTTCTTTAATCTCAAATTTAAGTGATCGATAATTGAGTGCACCATATTGATAACCAAAGAATTGATCAATAGGACCTGTAAAGATGATATGTTTAGCAATATTTAAATAATAGACTTTATTCTCATAAAAATCTGCATTTAACTTAACTTCTATACCTTCTAAAAGTTTTTCAACAATCTGTGTATATCCACCTTTAGGAATGCCTTGGTACTGATCATTAAAATAATTATTATCATATGTAAATCTTACTGGTAATCTTTTTATAATAAATGCAGGTAAGTCTTCACAACTTCTACCCCATTGTTTTTCAGTATATCCTTTAATCAGTTTTTCATAAATATCTGGACCGACTAAATTGATAGCTTGTTCTTCAAGGTTTTTAGGTTGATCAACTTGATAAGCAGCTTTCTGTTTTTCAATCAAAGCTTTTGCTTCTTCTGGTGTTTTTGTACCCCACATCTTATAAAATGTATTCATATTAAATGGCAAGTGATACAGTTCATTTTTATATTTTGCAAGTGGTGCATTTGTAAATCTGTTAAATTCTGCGAATTGATTCATATAATCCCATGCTTCTTTAAAGTCAGTATGGAAAATATGAGCACCATAAACATGAACATGAATGCCATGTTCATTTCTTGTATAAATATTGCCTGCAATATGATCTTTCTTCTCAATCACCAAACAGGTTTTTCCTCTTTTGGTTGCTTCATGGGCAAAGATTGATCCAAATAGGCCAGCACCTACAATTAAATAGTCATATTTATTCATCATCTAATTCCTCCTCAAAATTCATATGATAACCTTTGACTTCATCAAGCATATTTTGATAGTCAAAAATTTCCTGCTGATATTTTTTTATGGCTTTAATCATGTAACTCACAAAATGAAGGGAGCCTGTAATAACCATCACTTCATCAATATCAATTCTTGATTTTAAATACTTAAATGCAGAAATTGGATCTTCATTATATCGCATGCCTTCTTGTAAAAAAGGTCTAAGTGATGTAAATCTAGCATCATCAAATTCTGTTAAAGTAATATCGTTTGTCACTTCTTTTAAGGTATTTAACATCCCGGTAATATCTTTATCACCTAGTGCACTAAATAATACAAAGATTTCTTTATCAAGTGTTTTAAGATGTCTTACAAGTTCTTGCATACCTGATAGATTGTGTGCACCATCTAAATAGATGTGTCCCGGCATACTTTGAAATCTTGCAGGTAATCTTAATTCTTTTAATGTGTTTCTTACAATGAAATTACCCAAATGTGGTTCAACATATTTCGCAAGCTTTTGAGCTAATATCGTATTCTTAATTTGGAATAACCCTTTCATTCTCACTCTGTAGGCTTCACCTTCATAAGTATATTTTAAGGGATCAAGATTGTCTGGCTCAGGAATATCAGTAATAAACTCATAGGTTGCACCGACTTTATGACAATAATCGATAAATAGTGGATGCATCTCTTTATCAACTGTAGTGATTAAGTGACTTCCTTTTTTTAAAATGCCTAATTTATTAAGTGCAATACTTTCTAATGTATTTCCCAATTGCTTCATATGATCATATCCGATATTTGTGATTGCAGATACATCATAATCTAATATATTTGTTGCATCTAATAAGCCACCAATACCAACTTCCATTACTATGACTTCAACTTCTTCATCATGAAAATATTTGAGTGCCATTAATGTGAGCAGTTCAAAAAAACTTAAAGTTTCACCATATGACTTGCTAAACATAAGATTAAATTCATAGATGAAATTGATATAATTTAATAACTTCTCATCACTAATGTTTTTCATATCGATGGACATGCGTTCATTAAATTCTAAAATATAAGGTGATTGAAACAATCCTGTTTTATACTGCTTATTTTTTAACATTGCAGCAGTATAGTTTGCAACAGATCCCTTACCATTTGTTCCAGCAACATGTATTTTAATGATCTTAGAATAATCTAAGTCTAGCATTTCAAATGCTTTTTTCATGCGGTTTAAGTCACCTTTAGGTTTGAACCTAACTTGACTTTCAATCCACGTGATCCCCACCTCTAATTGATTAAACATAACTCTTTAGTTTCTCCTTTAAAACTTCATATTGATTTAAATAGTCTTGATATTTATCATTTTCTATCTTTATCTTATCTTCTGGTGCTTTGCTCATGAATTTTTCGTTTTTCAAAAGTGATTCACTACGCTTAATTTCAGCTTCTAGTGTTTCTTTTTGTTTAAGTAAAGTTTCAAGTTCTTTCTTAGGATCAATTAAATCAGATTTAATGATATGGATGATAAGTTTAGATCCTAATAATAAAATGGTTTCTTCTGTAGTATTAAGTTTTGTATCCATAGTAAGTTCACTTGTATTTAAGAATTTTTCAAAGTATGCTTTTTGATTCATAAATATCTCAAGATCACTTTCATTTGAAACAATGATATGAGCTTTAATAGGTTTAGATGGTGCAACTTGGTTTTCAGCTCTTAAATTTCTAACTTTGACGATTGCATCTTGTATCTCTTTAAAATATTCTATCGCATTTAAATCAACGTTTTCAGCTTTTGGCCAATCGCTAATCATAATTGATGGTTCATCAGTAATCTCTAAATATAACTTTTCAGTAACAAATGGAATAAATGGATGCATCAATTTTAAAATGGTACGAAGCACTTTGACTAAAATCGCTTGAGTTGTTTGCTTATGAGACTCATGATTTAAACTCACCTTTGCAAATTCTAAATACCAATTTGCAAACTCATCCCAGATGAAATTATATAGTGTTCTTGAAACTTCACCAAACTCATATTTTTCATAATTCATATCTGCTTCAGTAATCACTTCAGATAGTCTTGATAAAATCCATGTGTCATGTAGTTCTAATTGATCATTGATTTCTACATGATAATCATCAATATTCATCGTAATAAAACGTGTAATATTCCATAACTTATTAATAAAGTTCCAAGATGATTCTACTTTTTCTTCTTCATATCTTAAATCAGAACCTGGTGCAGAGTTTGTTGTCAAGAAATATCTAAGTGCATCAACACCATAATGTTTAATAACATCCATTGGGTCAACACCATTACCATATGACTTACTCATCTTTCGTCCATCAGATGCACGAATAAGTCCATGGATTAAAACATCTTTAAATGGATCTTGATCTGTAAATTCTATCGCTTGGAAAATCATTCTAGCAACCCAGAAGAAAATAATATCATATCCAGTGACTAACACATCTGTTGGATAATAACGTTTGAAATCATCTGTGATCTCTGGCCATCCAAGTGTTGAAAATGGCCATAATGCTGATGAAAACCATGTATCAAGTACATCTTCGTCTTGTTTCCAATCATCACCTGGAGATTCTATTTGTACTTTGACTTCACCATCTTTGTACCAAGCAGGAATACGATGTCCCCACCATAACTGTCTTGAAATACACCAATCTTGTGTATCAGTCATCCAATTAACAAAGATCTTTTTAAAACGTTCAGGTACAAATTTAGTTTGTGATTTTGAAAGTGATTGTTCAGATAAGACATCCATCTTAACAAACCATTGTTCAGATAATCTTGGTTCAACAACAACACCTGTTCTTTCACTATAACCGACATTATTTGTATAATCTTCTAGTTTATCTACAAGACCAAGTTTATCTAAGTTTTCAATTAATTTAGCACGACATTCAAAACGTTCTAAACCTTCATATTCAAATGCCATCTCATTCATCGTACCATCTTCATGCATACAAAGTGGCATCTCTAAATGATGTCTAACACCGACTTCAAAGTCGTTTTGATCATGTGCTGGTGTTACTTTAACAACACCTGTACCAAAACTCATATCAACATAACTATCACTAATGACAGGAATAGATACTTTAGTTCCAGGTATATAGACAGTTCTACCAATTACATCCTTATATTTTAAATCATCAGGATGAACCATAAGTGCTTGGTCAGCAAACATCGTCTCTGGACGTGTTGTAGCAATCACTAAATATCCATTTCCATCTGTAAATGGATATCTAAAGTAGTATAGTTTACCTTGTGATTCTCTATGTTCTACTTCAATATTTGATAATGCTGTTTTGGCTTCAACATCCCAATTGATGATTCTATGTCCACGATAGATTAATCCTTTTTCATATAAGGTTATAAATACTTTATTAACAGCATCATTTAACTTTTGATCAAGCGTAAATCTTTCTCTTGAATAATCAACAGAATTTCCAAGTGCTGCCCATTGAGTTTTAATAAATGATGCATACTCATCTTTCCATGCCCAAGCTTGTTCTAAAAACTTATCTCTTCCTAAATCATAACGAGAAATACCTTGTTCTTTTAATCTTTGGTCTACTTTTGCTTGTGTAGCAATTCCAGCATGATCCATCCCAGGCAAAAAGAGTGCATCATAGCCTTGCATTCTCTTTCTTCTAATAATAATATCTTGTAATGTATTATCCCAAGCATGTCCTAAATGGAGTTTACCTGTAACATTAGGTGGCGGAATAACAATGGTATAAGGTGTTTTTTTCTTATCACCTGCTTTAAAGTATCCGTTATCTACCCATGTTTGATATCTATGTTCTTCAACTGACTTAAAGTCATATTTTTTATCAAGTGTTGTCATTGTTTTGCTCTCTTTCTAAAAATTCTTTTTTATCTATTTTATACATGAGGACATCAACATCATCATGTTTATAATCTTTTCTTTTTTCTGTATGCGTGTATGTAAATTTAAGTTTTTCAATCACGCGTTTTGATTGAATGTTATGGGCGTAGTGTCCACATACAATTTTGTCACAACCTAGTGAATGAAATCCATAAAATAATATTTCATCGGATGCTTCTTTAACGATACCTTGTCCCCAATAAGTGTCATCAAGCGCATAACCAAGCTCTCGAACGTTTTCTAAAGCTTGAAAAAAATCTTTGATGTGAAGACCGATAGTTCCAATAACTTGATCACTTTGTTTTAATGTAATTGCCCAAGTATCATTATCATGAATCATCATTCTAACAATCTTATGAGTATCATCGATACTTTTGTGTGGTAACCACCCTGCCATTGGACCAATGTTTGGTTTTACAGCATATGTGAAGATATCAAATGCATCTTCTTTCTTTAGTGGTCTAAGTATTAATCTTTTGGTTACGATTGTTTTCATATACACCTCTAATAAAAAAAGTCCCTAGACATTATGTCTAAGGACGATTGATCGCGGTACCACCTTAGTTCTAGAGAAAACTCTAGCACTTTAACTCTTTAACGCAGAGATACGTAAATAGTTACTTTAATGTTCACCATTTAAGCTTCCTAGCTACCTTCTAATCAGTCCCATCAGATTTTGCACCAACCAATCTGTCTCTAACAAAGGATTTGACTATACTCCTCTAGTTCTTCGCTTTAGTAATATATTAACACAATAAAGTCTTTAAAACAATCAACTTAAATCGTATTTTACGGATTATTTCAATTAATTTTCGTGAAATAAATCTCTTGTATATACTTTTTCAATAACATCTTCAATTTCTTTTGTAATTCTATTTACGATGATAACATCACAAAGAGTTTTAAATTCATCCAAATTATTAACTACTCTTGAACTAAAAAACATATCTTCATTTAATTCAGGTTCATAGACAATAACCTCAATGCCTTTAGCTTTAATACGCTTCATAACACCTTGAATTGCTGATTGTCTAAAATTGTCTGAGCCAGACTTCATCGTTAATCGATATACACCTACAGTCTTTGGCTTTTGTTTAATTATTTGATCTGCAATATGGTCTTTTCTTGTGCGGTTCGCATCTACAATTGCAGACATAATGTTTTGTGGAACATCTTGATAATTAGCAAGTAATTGCTTTGTATCCTTAGGTAAACAATATCCCCCATATCCAAATGATGGATTATTGTAATGCGTTCCAATTCTAGGATCTAGACCAACACCATCAATGATTTGTTTTGTATTTAATCCTCTTATTTCAGCATAAGAATCTAGTTCATTAAAAAATGCAACACGTAATGCTAAATAGGTATTTGCAAACAACTTAATAGCTTCTGCTTCGGTTGGATCAGTATATAAAATAGGAATATCTTTTTTAATTGCACCTTCAACTAATAATCCTGCAAAAACTTCAGCTCTATATGATTGTTCTCCAATGACAATACGTGAAGGATATAAGTTATCATAAAGTGCTTTTCCTTCTCTTAAGAATTCAGGAGAAAAAATAACATTATTAGTATCAAGTCTTTCTTTAACTTCTTTTGTAAATCCTACAGGTACTGTTGATTTAATGATCATGACTGCACTTGGATTAATTGCTTTAACATCTTTGATGACTGCTTCCACTGATTTAGTATTAAAATAATTTAAATCAGGATCATAATTAGTCGGTGTTGCTATAATCACATAACTTGCATCTTTATATGCTAGTTCTTTATCAGTTGTTGCTAGTAAATCTAAATCTTTTGTTTTTAAATAAAATTCGATTTCTTGATCAACGATAGGAGATAATTTTTGATTGACTAAATCTACTTTTTCCTTTACTAAATCAAGTGCAACGACGTTATGATGTTGACTAAGTAAAACTGCATTGGCTAAACCAACGTATCCCAAACCTGCAATTGCTATTTTCATAAATTCACCCCATTATATATTTAAAAAATTCTTATTTTACTTTTTCAAGAAAATAATTTCTAACCATATCTAAATTAATCTTATCAGTATTACTTACTTTTATAAAATGTTTAGGTTGTCCTAACTTTTCTTTAATGACTTTTTCTTGTTTAAAGCGTTTAGTTGATGGTATTTTATCAAGCTTAGTCGCAATCACTAAAACGTCAAGTCCAAGATCTTGTAAATATTGATACATATCAAGATCATCAACCGTAGGTCCTACTTTAAAATCAATGAGTAAACACACCAATTTAATTGATAAGCTTTCTTTCAAAAAGCCATCAATCATATAAATGAAATGATCTTGCATACTTTTAGAACGTCTTGCATAACCATAACCTGGGGCATCAACTAAATAAAATGATTCATTGATTAAATAAAAGTTCATCAGTAATGTTTTTCCAGGTGTATTTGATATTCTTGCTAACTGTTTACGATTAGTTAAAGCATTGATAAAAGAGCTTTTACCAACGTTGCTTCGACCGAGCAATAACACCTGAGGACGATCATCAGGTTGGTCTTTAGCAAATTCTAAACTTTTTATATACTCTGATTGATAAAACATAGGTTCTCCCTTAATAAAAAAAGTAGTCCAAAGACTACTTCTATTATAACTTATTTGAGCGCTAATGAAAAGACTTGATTAACACTTTCAACTGGAATGATTTCAAGTGCTTCTCTAACTTCTTTTGGTATATCATCGATATCCTTTTCATTTTCTTTAGGAATTAAAATCGTTTTTAACCCTGAGCGATGTGCTGCAATGGATTTTTCTTTTAATCCACCAATAGGTAACACATATCCTCTTAATGTGATTTCACCTGTCATACCAAGGTTTTTCTTCACCAAGCGTTTAGATGCTGCTGATGCGATGGCAGTTGCCATGGTTATCCCTGCTGATGGTCCATCTTTTGGAATAGCACCTTCAGGAACATGGACATGGAAATCATTGTCTTTAAAGATTTCTGGATCAATGCCTAACTCTTCAGCATTAGATTTAACAAATGAAAGGGCTGTTTGTGCAGATTCTTTCATCACATCTCCAAGCTTACCTGTTAAGACTAAATTACCTCTACCTTTATAGTATGTAACTTCAACTGATAGAGTGTCTCCACCAAATGCAGTATATGCAAGACCTGTAACAACACCAACTTGTTCTTTTTCATCTGTGATGTTATGTGTAAACTTAGGTTTACCGACATATTTTTCTAAATTGATATCATCTACTGCAACATGAGATACTTTTTCAAGTAAGATTTCTTTAATTGCTTTTCTCACAAGTGCACCAATGTATCTATTTAATTCACGGACACCAGCTTCTCTTGTATAATGACGAATAATCTTAAAGATCGCTTCATCAGAGATTGAAAATTGACTATCTTTTAATCCATGTGCTTTTAATTGTTTTTTAATTAAATGTTTTTTAGCAATTTGGAATTTTTCTTGTTCTGTATAACTTGATAATTCAACAATTTCCATTCTATCTCTTAAAGGTGCTGGCACATTTTCAAGATAGTTTGCAGTTGTAATAAATAACACTTGAGATAAATCATATGGTTCTTCTAAGTAATGATCACTAAATTTCGCATTTTGTTCTGGATCTAGGACTTCCAGCATCGCAGAGGCTGGATCACCTTTATAATCAGATGACATCTTATCGATTTCATCAAGTAAGAATACTGGGTTTACTGTACCTGCATCTTTCATACCTTTAATGATTCTACCAGGCATAGCGCCGATGTAGGTTCTTCTATGACCTCTAATTTCAGATTCATCTCTGACACCACCTAAAGATTGTTTAACAAACTTACGGTTGAGTGCTTCAGCAATAGAAATGGCTAATGAAGTTTTACCAACCCCTGGAGGGCCTGCAAGACACAAAATTGTTTGTGGATTACGTTTTGTCATAATCTTAACAGCTAAATACTCAATAATTCTTTCTTTGACTTTATCAAGTGCATAGTGGTTTTCATCTAACTTTTCCTTAACTTTATCTAATTTGTAGTTATCCTTAGATGCTTTATACCAAGGAAGTTCTACAAGTAGATCAAGGTACGTTTTAATAATTGAAGATTCAGCCATCGCTTGAGGTGTTGACTGATATCTTGATAATTCTTGTAATGCTTTTTCTTCAATCGCTTTAGGCATTTTAGCTTTTAAGATTTTTTCTCTGAGTTCATCGATTTCATCTTCTTTTTTCGCTTTATCGCCTAATTCGTTTTGAATTGCTCTCATCTTTTCACGAAGATAATATTCTTTTTGATTTTCATCAATGGATTGTTTAATGTCATCATTAATCTTTTGTTCAAGATCAACAATCATCTTTAAACGATTCATATCTTCAAGTAAGAATTTTAATCTTTGATTAAGGTTTAATTCTTTAACGTATTTGATCTTATCTGCTTCATTAATTTTTAATCCGTTTGCAACAATATCACAAACCTTATCAGATGAAGCACCTTGTCCAATGCGATCAAGGACTTGTTTATTTGAATGAAGAATGATTGATTCACTCTTAGTGACTTCATCCATCACCATTTTAACAAGTGTTTGCTCTTCAGCAATATCACCATTAATGGTTTCTAATTCCTTATATTCAACAACAAAATATGGTTCTGTTACAAAATAATCAGTGATTTCAACACGATTTAATATTTGTAATTTTGTCTTATAAGAACCATTAGGTAATTTAATTTTCATTTGAACTTTCACTAAAAGACCAAATGTTTCCATATCTTCTAGAGTTGGATTTTCAATGAGTGGGTTCTTTTGAATTAAAACAATCGCAAAAGATCCGAAATTTCTCTCAGCTTCTTCCATTGCTTTTAAAGATACACTTCTTCCAACTTCAATTCTAATATCATTATTTGGAATTGGGACAACGCCACGCACAACTAGTGCAGGTAGACTTTTAGATAGTTCCATAGACTCACATCCTCTATATTGGTTTTCATTTTATATTATAGCACGAAACTTAAGATTTGCAATCATTAAGCACGAGTGCCAATTCAATATATTAAAACAAGGGAAATTATGTGTTTTCCCTTGTCATATTTATTCATTTGTTGTATTATACTCTTTTTGCAGATTCTAATATAAAATTGTATGCTTTTTCGTTTTGAATATCTAATGAAATCATGTCTCTAGTTAAATATTTATCAATATCTTCTAACTTCAAGTTATACATACCAGCTAATTTTTCTTTTCTAGCTGCGATATCTTCATCAGTAACTTCAAAATTTTCAGCCTTAGCGATTGCTTCAATGACTAAATTTACTTTAAGTCTAGCTTCAGCATCTTTTTTAGCTTGTTCTTCGAATTGTTCTTCAGTTAATCCAGAGAAACTTAAATACATTTCAAATTCTAAACCATATTGTTTAGCTTGTTCTTTTAATTGTTCTCTATATTGAGCAAATTCTTGATTAATCATTGATTCAGGAACTGTCACAGTTGCTGCTTCAACAACTTTAGATAAAATCGCTTCATTTTCTTCTGCAGTCGCTTTTTGTGCTCTTTCAGTAGCAATTTGTTCTTTTAATACTGCTTTTAATTCATCAAGTGTTTTAGCGTCTTCTCTTTCTAAAGATGCAACAAATTCATCATTAAGTTCAGGTCTTACAGTCGATTTAACTTCATGAACTAAAATTTTAAATGTTGCTTCTTTACCAGCTAAATTTTCAGCTTGATAGTCTTGAGGGAATGTGACAACGATATCTTTAGCATCTCCTGCTTTTAAACCTTCCATTTGGATTTCAAATCCAGGAATGAATTGGTTTGAACCGATTTCTAATTGATAGTTTTCTGCTTTTCCACCTTCAAATGGAACACCTTCAACAAATCCTTCAAAATCAAAGATTGCGGTATCGCCTGGTTCAAGTGCTTTATCGACAACATCAAGTGTTGATTTAGTTGCAATTAAGCGATCTAGTTCTTCTTTTAAGTCTTGTTCATGAGATGTCACTACAACTTTAGCAACTTCAACTTCTTTATATTGTCCAAGTGTAACTTCTGGTTTTAAATCAAAAATTAAATGAACTTCAAATGCTTCTTCTCTTGAAACTTTAGCAAAATCCACATCAACTTGTGGTTCACCAATTGTACCGAATTCTGGGTGCATTTGAACTTCTTGATATTTATGGTTTAATGCATGATTAATTGCGTCTTCATATAATGATTCCACCCCATATTTTGATTCAAATACATTTCTAGGAACATGTCCTTTTCTAAAACCTTTAATTTCTAGGTCTTGTTGAACATGTGCAAATGCATGGTCTAATGCATGTTCAAATTCATGTGGAGTCACTTCAAAAGTAAACTTACCACGATTGTTTTCAATTTTTTCAAATTTCATATTTTTTTACTCCTTGCTTCGTTTTATCTAACCTTAAATATTATAACATATCTTTTTTGAAAAAAAAGGTTTTTAATTTGCTCGTTGCAGTTTTTATGATTTTGAGATACAATAAGCCTAACAGTGGAGGTTTTTATATGATTACAATCAAAGAAGTCAAGACGAAACTTGACGGATGGCGTTTTACAGAATTTCCAAATAAAATGTATAAAGATGTTGAACCTTTTGTTCCAGCTTTATCGATGGATGAAAGAGTTGTCTTTGACAAAAAGAAAAATCCAGTTCATGACTATTGTGAAAGTATTCGCTTCTTAGCATATCAAGATGGCGAAATAGTTGGTCGTATTGCTGGGATTATCAATCACTCATGGAATGAAGCCTTTAACAAAAAAACTGGTCGTTTCACAAGAATTGATATGATTGATGACATCGAAGTCACTAAAGCTTTAATCGATGCAGTCACAAGCTGGGTTAAAGAACGTGGCATGAATGAACTGATTGGACCTATTGGATTTACGGACTTAGATAGACAAGGGATGCTCGTCGATGGTTTTGATCAGCTCAACATGTTTATTACCATCTATAATCATCCATACTATCATGAGCATCTAGAACAACTAGGATTTATAAAAGATGTTGATTGGGTTGAAAAGAAAATCACCTGGCCAACAGTTGTGCCTGATAAAGTAGCTCGTGGTGCTAAAATCGCAAGAGAACGTTATGGATATCAACTCATTAAAATAAATAAGAAAAAAGATGTATTTAAATATATTTATGAAGCATTTAATGTTTATAATGAAGCATTCATGGAACTTTATGGATTCTTTCCAATCACTAATAAAGTCATGGATTACTACATTAAACAAGTCATCGCATTAGTGCAACTTCAATGGTTATGGTTTGTTGCTGACAAAGATGGGAAAATCGCCGGATTTGCAGTATTAATGCCTAGCTTAGCTGCTGTAAATAAGAGAAATAATGGTAAAATGTTGCCTTTTGGTATCTTTAGAGTGTTAAAGGCTTTAAAGAATCAAGAGGTCATGGATTTCTACTTTGTCGCAGTCGATCCAAGACATCAAAATCGCGGTATGATGGCTCTATTTATGGAAGATGCAATCTTAACTGGACAAAAATATGGTGTCAAAGTTGCTGAGACAGGTCCAGAGTTAGAACTCAACATGGCAATCCAAAATCAATGGAAAGATTTTGAGTACGAAGGACATAAAAGAAGACGTTGTTATAAAAAAGATATTTAAAGAGGATAATTCCTCTTTTTTTATATATTTATGCTAAAATATCAATATATATTGAAAAAGGAAAGACACTATGAAAAAATTCCACTTAACAGATAAATATTGCCTCATTCATTTTGGTGCCACTTCTTGTGATACAGAGATTAAAATCTTATCATCTAAAGGTTTCATTTATGTGCTCAGTCAATTTATCAAACATTTAAAATCAAATAACTCAATTTCAATCACATCTTTTAAAGATGCTAAAACAAGCGAGTTTGTTGAAATATATAAACTCCTTTTATTATGGGATTATGAATATGTTTATAAACATTATGACCATCTAAGACATATCTTAAATGATAGAGAAGGTTTATATAGACTCACTGAAGAGTTTTATGATTATTGGAGAAAACTTGAACGTATTGGTATTTTAACTGGCGATCGAAGATTATCTAAAAGTTATCAATCAAGTAATTTAATCTCTACAGCTGATAGTTTTAACCATAAAGTCTTACAATTATATAGAACAATCGCACAAAACTTGTTAGGTGATGTATTTAATGTCTATAGACAACTTCCAGCTGGCATTAATGCAAATTTAATTGTGACGCCTTATAAATTTAATACTTCTTCTACTTATGATAAGTTACAAGGTATTGGATTTATTCAAGAGATTTTGACAAGACCTCCATTTATGATTTACTCAAAATCAAATAAAAGAGAAGGCATCTTTACAGAAACAAAAGAAAATCCAATTGATTATATTTCTATAAATAAACATGAGTTTGTTGCGTATCCAATATTAGTAGGTAAGTTATTAGCATTTGTTTATATGCATATTGATTTTCTTCATCATGGTATTGCGTTATCAAATTTATTTGAAACTGCAAGTGAAGAAATTTATACAAATAGAAAACCAGATCTTATCTATATTTATGGTATGGAAGAAACTACTTTTGATAGAACTTATTTTAAAGATATCAAAAATGATTATTATGTAGGTTATGTATCAAAAGAAGATAAAAATGATTATTTTGGGTATATGAAGAAAATGTTATTAACACTTCATAATGTTTATATGATTGATCATGGTCTTCTTCCAATTCATGGATCTATGGTTAAAATTCTTCTTAAAAATGGTGATGAAAAAAATGTAGCAATCATCGGCGATAGTGGTGCAGGTAAATCTGAGACATTAGAAGCTTTAAGACAAATCGGTGATGCATATATCAAAGATATGAAAGTCATCTTTGACGATATGGGAACTTTTTACTTAAAAGATGACCAAGTTTATGCACAAGGTACTGAAATTGGTGCATTCGTCCGTTTAGATGATCTAGATGCAGGTTATGCATATAGAGAGTTTGATAGAGCAATCTTTTTAAATCCAGATCAAAGTAACGCTAGACTTATTCTTCCAGTATCATCATATAAGTTTATTATGAATGATCATAAGGTTGATATGTTATTTTATGCAAATAACTACAAAGAAACACATGAAGGATTAGCATTCTTTGAAGATATAAATACAGCTAAAGACACATTTAGGGAAGGTGTAAGAAAAGCTAAAGGAACTACTCAAGAAGTTGGTCTTGTAAAAAGCTATTTTGCAAATCCATTCGGTCCAGTTCAACAAGAAAAAGAGACAGATATATTATTAAATCTTTATTTTGATACTCTATATCAAAATAAAGTACCCATTGGAGTGATATATACACAGCTCGCTGTAGACCATATCACAAGTGAAGGACCAAAAATCGCATCAACAAAATTATTAGATTTATTACAAAATAAATAACCTACACATTTATATTAAATATATGCTATAATTATTATACGTAAGAAATGTGTTTTGGGAGGACTATATGGATCACAATTATGAAGAACAAACCATCAGCTTAGCTGAAATTTGGCAAAAGCTTTGGAAAAACAAGATATTAATTTTAATTATTTCAATTGTCGTAACATTAATATTAACATTTGGTCTCTATTTTGGACTAAAAGGAAGCCAAATGACAACCACTGGATTTGAATATCAATTTATTGGAGTATCATCAAATGAATTCCCAGATGGAACAACATTTGAGTTTAGAGATATTATCAGTTATGATCAATTACTCTTAGTCCAAGAATCAAATGATTTATATGCAAACATTGATATTGAACATTTATATCTAAATAGTAATACAACCATTCTAAGACAATTAGCAGATGTATCAACTTCAGATAATATTGTTTATACAACAAATCAGTATACATTAAATATCCCTTATAGTTATTTCAATTATGATGAAACACTCGCAAGAGATTTTATTACTGATTTGCTTAATGTTGATATTAATGAAGCCATCACTAAAAATGAATTAAGACAAATTTATAATTTTGTAGATTTGGTAGATGATAATGTAGAGTATTTAGATTCTATGACATACTATAAGGATCAATATACGCTTTTATTAAACAGCATGGAAACATTTATTTCATCTTATCAAGATGTCACGATTGATGGACTCAGCATGACAGATATCAAAAATGAACTTACTGCTATTTACGATAATGGTTATTCATTTGCAGAAATCGAAACACTCATCAAAAATGAACATTATTATAAAGATCAAGTTTCATATATTGATAAATTAAACATTAGAATTGCGACACTTCAAAAAAGTATTGATTTAAATGTATTAAGAATTAATGAACTAGAAACCATGTATAATAATTTGGTTGCTACTTCTAATCTCCAACAAGCTGATGCATTATTACAAAGTATTGCAGATTATAGAATAGCAAATGTTAATTCACAGTTTGAAATTGATGAATATCAAGATATTATCGATACAGCAGCAACGCTTGCTACAACATCTCATACAGATGCAGATTTCTTAAATATCATTAATAATTATGAAACCATGTTAAATGATTACACGAATACTTATAATACATTCTATCTGGAAACACTTAATGATAATACTAAAGTTGTTTATGATGCAGGTTCTATTTATACTGTATCTGGAGGATATAACCTTCCAATGATTGGTGTGATATCTCTTATGGTTGGTGTATTAACATCATTTGTAGTAGTATTTATTAAAGAATCAGATGCAAACAAAAAGACTAACAATTAAAGTTAGTCTTCTTTTTTTATAAAATTGATTCGATTAAATAATAAATATAATTCCTCTTGTGAATAATACTTTTTTAATTTTATGAATGCTTGTTGCATCAAAGGCTTTCTCACATCAAGATTATGTGTATCTGTTGCTATGATGTCAATAAATTTATTTCTGATGAGCATGTTTACCATGCTCTTTTTTGTATATTTATCAGGACCAACAATGGCTGATGAATTCACTTGAAGCAGAGCACCAGTTTTTTTAATATTGATGATATCTTCTTTGGTTAAGTATAAATATCTTTCAACATGAGCAACAATCACTTGATATCCTTTAGCTTGGATGTTAAATACAATGTCTTCAATCGCTGTTTTATGCTGTGTAGAAAACTCCATCAAAATGATATTTGTGTCTTCAAATGCATATCTGTGAAGTTCTAAATCAAAATGTGGACGATAATAAATCTCAGCACCTAAAATTAAAGTGATTGGTAAATCTTTTGTCATTTCTTTCAACTTATTAAATTGCTCAATTTGAAATGCACGATTACCTTTTTGTTCTTTTCCAAAGATATGAGGTGTTAATACAATATGTGTTACACCTTGCTTAATCTCTTCTTTAATCAGATCTAGTGAGAGTTCAAAAGATTGACTCCCATCATCAACAAGTGGAAGAATATGGGAATGAACATCAATCATTTTTTATCACTATAATAAGCATAATTACCTTTATATCCGTAACCTGCTTGATCCATCTTCACTTGATTAAATACGATACCAATAATGTTCACATCATATTTCTTAAGTGTCTGAATAGCGTCTTTAACAAGCGATTTTTTCGCTTTTCCTTGAGCAACAATAAAGATAACAGCTTCTGATAATTTAGAGATTATAATAGCATCTGATACAGCAATAATAGGTGGTGTATCAAGTAAGACATAATCATATCTTTCTTTTAGTTTATCAATAAGTTCTTTCATCCTTTGTGATTCTAAAACATTAGTCACTAGATTTGTTGATTCACCAGCAACCATAAAGTCAATACCGACTTCATCAGAGTGCTTAATTGCTTCTTCTAACGTAATTTTACCTGAAATATAATCAGTTATACCATTTTCATTAGGCACAGTGAATGCACGATTAATTTTTGGTCTTCTTAAGTCAAGATCAAGTAAAATGACTTTCTTTTCTTTTTGTTGAAGTAAGAAAGCAATATTTGATACAAATGTTGATTTACCTTCTGAAGGAAGTGTCGATGTGAATTGCAATACTTTATGATTACTATCGACATTAATATAATCTAAGTCAATCACAATCTTTTGAAAAGATTCTGAAGTAAATGACAACGGATCATTTTTAGTTACTAAATAATCATATTTTTCAATTCTTGGTTTACCATTAATTAATGTATCAATGTTTAATTTTCTATCTTTAGCCATTTTAGAAATCCTCCTTAATCTCAAACTCAGGAATGATGCCTAAAACTTGAATGTCAAAAGCAGCTTCAAGCTGTTCTTTTGTTTTAAATGAATTATTAAGTAATTCTTTACCAAATGCAATACCAAGTCCTATAATACCACCAACCATAAGACCAATGATCACAAGGAGCGGTTTATTTGGTGATGCATATGTACCATTATCTGTTGCAAGTATGCCAACAAGTTCAATCGTGTCTGGTAAGAATCTTTCTGGATTGTCAGTCATTTGGTTGTTGATACCTACTTCTACCAAATAATTAACAATTAATTTTGTATTAACTGGATTCATATCTTGATAAGCAACGTTGATTCTATAAGAATCAGTCGATGCAGTCACTGTAAGTTTTGATTTAAATGATTCTTTTGATTCATCTAAATTTAAATCTAGAATGACTTTATCAATCACTGAATTGGATTCAAAATATTCTGCTACAGTCATGATTAAATATCTTGCTACTGTATAATCAGAAGATGATGTTTGACTTTCAGTAATGGGTGTAATATAAACATCAACATTTGAGCGATATTCTTCTTGTGCGATGGAATAAGCATAGATACCTGCTAAGATACCAAAGAAAACCACTGAGATGATGATGGGTCTAAGACCATTTTTAATAATGTAAAACAAATCTGATAAACTAAACCCCTCTTGCATGTTTGGATTTTGATCCATAAAATAACCTCCATATAAAACCTATATTTTGATATGTCAAAAAATAAATTTGCCCCGTTGCTGATTTATTTTAGTGTTTGAAACAAAAATCTAGTCATTTCCTCTTTTGGTAATGGTCTCTTGAAATAATAACCTTGTGCATATTTACATTGATATTGTTTCATTAGCTCACAAACTTCTTTATCTTCAATACCTTCAACAGTCACATCTAAATTAAGATCTGTTGCAAGCTTGATTGTTGATTTAACAATTTTTTGATTTGCCTGATTTGTTAAAATATCTTTAGCAAATGCTTGATCAATTTTAATACCAGTAAATGGAAAACTTGATAAATATGATAATGATGAATATCCTTGACCAAAGTCATCGATAGAGATTTTAAATCCTAAATCATAAAATCTTTGAAGATTTGCTCTAATTTGATCATAATCTGAAACTAAAACAGTTTCAGTTACTTCAAGTTCAATCGCTTTTGGTTTAATATCATATTGTCTAAATATATTCATCATATTAGTGTAAAAACTTGTGTCATATAAGTTTTTAGCGGATATATTAATCGCAATTGGCATATAAATACCTTGATTTCTTAATTCAATATGATATTCAATTGCCCAGGTAAATACACTTTGTGTTAACTGTTGAATCAGTGAAGTTTTTTCAATGGTTGGAATAAAATCATTTGGTGGAATTAACTCACCGTTTCTTTCCCACCTAATTAAAGCTTCTAAAGATTCTGTTTTACCATTTTCTAAATTAACTTTAGGTTGGTAATATAAGAACACTTTATTATTTTCTAAACCTTCAATGAAGTCATAAGAAATTTCATACTCATGTCTAGAATCTGATTTAAGATTAGAATATCTTAAATATAAGACATGTCTTTTAACTGCTTCTCTAGCTGTCATATCAGTTGAAATAAAATATTGAGATAGATCATCATTTGCTCGATGAATTCTTGTGTCAAAACCTAGACCAAAGTTAACAAATAATCGTTGTTCAATATTATCTTTGATATGGGTCATGATATTTACAATATTTTGTATTTCTTCTCTATAATCATTAGATTCTTTTAATATCCATAGTCTTCTTTCCTCTGGAAAGATGACATATGTGTCTTTGTAGACACCTTGTATTCTTGTTTTGATAAGATTTAGAAAATCATAATATGCTTTATAACCTAATACTTCTGTAATCATTTCATAATTTTCAATTAAGATGGTACAAAACATATAGACTTTATCTTCTTGTAATTTTAAGTGTTGTAAAACATTAATATTATATAGATTACTATCTGGGTGTTGAATAAGATAGTTTTCCATTTTTTGATTAAGTTTTTGATAATCAGATGATAACATACCAGATAGTAGTCCTACCATCGAGAAAATAAATAATCTAAAGAACCAATCTGGAAATTCTTGAGGATCACCTGAGATAAGATCAACTGGTAATAGTGGTCCTGCTAAGATACCTGCAAATAAGCCTGCTGCAAGCCCTGCATATGGACCAACGAGACTACCTACTAATACAATTGATAAATAGAATATATGTGTATAGGATAAATGATTTAGTTGATAATCAATATTTTTAATGTAGAAATAAAAACCTATCATCAAGCCAAAATTCAGAACGAGAAGTTCTGGTTTGTAGTACTTGAACATAAGTTTTACAAGTTTGTTATCCTTAAAGGATTTCTTCACAAGGATGCCTCCTAAATTATTTAATCACTTTAATCCAATGATCTGGATCTGGAATATCTCCAAATTGAATGCCGATTAAGATATCATATAGTTGTTTAGTAATAGGACCCATTGTTTCATGATATGGGAATATATGCTTTTTACCTTGATGGGTAATTGAAGCAATTGGAGAGATTACTGCTGCTGTTCCACATGCTGCAGCTTCTGAAATGTTAGATAAATCATCAATATACACATCAGTCTCTTCTACTTTTAAGTTTAACATATTTTTTGCAATGTAGACTAAAGAACGTTTTGTAATGCCATCTAATATTGAATTTGACTTAGGTGTAATGAATTTATTATCTTTTGTAATCGCAAAAAAGTTAGCTGTACCAGCTTCCTCAATTTTCGTATGTGTAAGTGGATCTAAGAAGATGCAATCAGCGAACCCTTGATCTTTAGCAATCTTTTTAGCAAGAAGAGATGACCCATAATTTCCACCTACTTTTGCTTGACCTGTACCCATAGGTGCTGCTCTATCATAATCAGATGTCACCATATCTAATGCTTTACCTTCAAAATATGATCCTACTGGAGTTACAAATATTGAAAATAAATATTCAGAAGCTGGTTTAACACCTATATTATCTCCCCATCCAATCATAAATGGACGAATATATAAAGAAGATAGGTCACCATAAGGTGGAATAAAAGATTCATTTGCTAAAACAGTTTTAGTCACTGCATCAACAAAATCATGTACAGGGTAAGCAGGCATCACAAGTCGTTCACATGAATCTTGGAAACGTCTAGCATTATCAAAAGGTCTAAATAACTGAATGTGACCAGATTTTGTACGGTATGCTTTCATACCTTCAAATGCTGTTTGCCCATAATGAAGGGAGGTTGCAGATAATGAGATGTTCGTTTTATCTGATGCTTGCATAAAACCTTCTTGCCATTTACCATTAGCATGAAATGATATAAATGTATTATTTGTTTTTATGTAACTAAATTTATTGCTCATTGATATACTTTCTCCTAATTAAGACCAGATGACTACTTCAACCCTGATTTTTTTTCTTAGTAATTTATGAAAGAAAACAGTTGTATTTATTATTCTAATTACCTGTTTATATGTTCCTCGACCATTATTAACTAGCCAAATTCTATTTTCTTTTTTAGTAAAATTAACACCTTTTTTATGAAAAGGCTTGTATATAAACTTAATAACACCCATAATTTTATAGCTATATTCGCAAAAAACACTTCCCAAACTTGGCAATTTTTGATCCTGTTTATATTTGACATGTTCAATCTTTTCTTTTACTACATTTTCAATCTTTTCTTTTGTTAATTTTAAAAAATTAAATTCAACACTTAAAATAATATATTCTTGATTATTTTTAAAAATTGAATTTCTGTACTCAAAATTACATTTTGCTTTATCAAGATATATAATCTCATTTTTGTACAGACACTTAACTTTATCTACATAGTTTCCTATGAATCTTCCATCCTTAATGCCAGTTCCGGCATTCATCGCTATGGAGCCACCAACTAGTCCAGGTACGGTGATTAAATCTTCTATTCCACCATAACCATCCATATTTATAAATTTTATCAATTTATGAAGTTTTACTGATGCACCAACTTCATATTTTCCATCACCTAGTCTAGTGATTTTATTATTAAAATCTCCAAGAAATATTACGTTTTCAAAAATCTTTTTATCATTAATTAATATATTAGAACCGCTAGATATCATATAATACGTATTTAAGTTCTTCATCAAATTAATAAGTTCATTTTCATTATTGGGTAAATAAAAATTCTTTGCAATCCCACCAATTTTGAAAGCTGAATATAAAGAAAGATCTTGATTTTTAATAATATTCATTATATACCTCCAAATATTCTTTTAACTCTATACATAGAATCAATAAAAATTTTTTTATCTGTCGTAAAATTAACGATGACAACTGCTAATAAAATTATCGAACCATTAAATATTGCTTGAAGAATCCATTCTTTTAAAGAATCAGCTCTAATCGGATAAAAAGTATAAACAATAATAATAATGCTGAAAATAATAATGCTTCTGAAAATTCTGAATATTGACTTAGTAACTTTAAATCCAGTTAAATTTTTAGGTGCAAATATTATTAAATCTACTGTTCTATAAACATTTGATATTAATGAACCTAATATAATCCCATCCAGCCCATAAAAATAACCTAAAAAAAATCCTAATCCTATAGCAATTAATCCTTGGATTGTTGTTTGAATTTTTGTTTCTCTATACAATCCTCGAGCAATTATAAGCATTCCGTTTGGTGTCTTAATGTTAAAGAAATACCCATTTATAACAATGAAATATACTAACGATGGGTATATATAATTTATATCCGCACCAATTGTGTATAGTTTAACAAATGGTAAATATAATACAAATGTAATACTGTATATAATTGTTAAAAAAATTAAATATATATATTCAAACTCAAGAAAAGACTTTTTAAATTTATTCTTCTCGTTTTTGACAATTAATTCTCCAAAACCTGCAGATAGGCCAGATGTAAAGATGCTCATCAGTGAATTAATGCCTTGAATAACCAAGTAGTAAATGGAATATATACTCACATCATATATAGTCAATATAATGGTGGCTATGATTATTGGAGAGCCTCTTTGGATAATTCCTAATATTTGCATATATAATGCATCCCAACGCTTCTCAAGTGAAATTTTTTCATCATTTTTACTAAAATCTAAAAATTTGTATCTATATTTTGCGTAAATCCATAAAATTAATGTTCGTATAAATATTGAAGATATAGCAATTAATCTAACTATAACAATGCTAACACCTAAATTAGCTAAAATATAGATAATGATAGTATTAATTATTATTTGAATTATGGTAGCAATTGAAATAATGTATGTTTTTTGATCAGCAGTTAATAAAGCTCTATATTTTGCTAATGTAAAAAATTCCATGACACCATTTGAACCAATAATGAAAAACAAAAAAAACATTTCAAAATAGTTCAATGTGTTTACATGTATAAATAATGGATATAATACAGCCAATAATGTAATTAAACCAACAAATAGAAAACCTGATTTAAAATAGAAATTTTTTGCTGATACTAATATTTTATTTATAAAATCTTTATCGTTCTCCGCTAATGGTTTATATAATTTATAAATCGCTGATGCACTTATTCCAGCTTCAACTAAAGATATATATGCAACTAATTGAGAAATTGAGGTTACTACTCCATTAATTTCAGACCCATAGTTATTAAGAATTATTTTTGGAATAATCATTCCTGTTATAAATGTGAAAAACTGTAAAATAGCTGTAGTAATAGTATTGAACAGAAATTTTTGACTTCTAGTATATTTTCTATTCATAAAATGTTTCTTTCAACCATTTTATAGACTCATAGTATAATTTAGATCTATTCATCTGCTTTAATTTTCCTGTAACACTATTGTCATCATGTATAACTTCCAAATTGGAATCATAGTAATTTATCTTATTATTTTTAAGAATAATTTCTGCAATATAAGACTCCTCAGCAAAAAGAAGTGTTTTGTAAGGGAATATACTTAATTCTGAAATCAATTTATCTTTTAGTATGAAAAAACTTCCATGTGCTGAGTAAATATTCTGACTTACATCTCTAGTTTTTCTTTTTAATTTTGCTTTGATATTAGAAAGTCGAGTATAATAATAGGATAATAACGGTCTCCTAAAAACAAATAATTGTCTATTTATTTTTCTTAGTGAATTTCTATAATAATATTGTGGATTATCATATGTTTTTTTCTTAAATGAAAATACAGATGGTGCAATACACCAAATAGATTCATCATATTTTTTTTCAATAAATTTTACCAAAAAATCCTTATTTTTAAATGAAATATCTGTGTTACTGAAAATGCTCCAGGTATAACTAATTTTGGTTTCTTTAACTAGAGAATTATATCCAAAAATTAATCCATTTATATAACCAAGATTCTTATCTGGAACATAGATATAACTATCTGAAATAACTGCTTTTATCTTTTTTCTAAATAAATTTAAATCACCTTGAAATAAATTTACTACAACAACAAAAATAATATTTTCACTTTTATTCAATTGACTTAATCTATATGCATACTCAACAACTTCTTCTTCATTATTATACAAAATCACTACATTAGGTATTCTATTTAACTCACTCATCTCTAGCTCCCATTTATAATTCTATTTAAATAATTGTGACTTTTTCTTCTTTCATTTATGATTATTCTATCAATCTCTGTCTTATCAACTAAATCAAAATATTTTATTGTATCATAATTAATATTATTCTCATATTTGTATAGTTCAAAAGTTTCAATTAATTGCTCAATTCTGCTATTTGCTACACTAGATTTTGAAATTTCAATATATACTTTTTTCTTAAAGATAATCGAAAAAGCAAAACCATGAAAAGAATTTGTCACTACGTATGATGCATTAGTTATTAAATTTATTAATTCTTCAACTTTAACATTACGTGATTGCTTATATTTAATTGCATTAATAAATGAATGTGATATATATATAACTTTTAAATCACTTTCCTTTGTCAGTTTAGATAAAATTGATTTAAGATTAGTTTCTTTTTTTATCTGATAAACTAAGATATATTTGCTGTGATTAGCACTATTTGAAATTGACATCCATTCAGATTTATCTAGTAAAAAAACAGGGTCTAAATTCACTTCGATATTATTTTTATAATTGTTCTCTAAAAGTATTTCTTTGCCTTTGAACTCTCTAACTGAAATTTCATTAAATTCTTGAATTAATTTTTGTGTTTCTTCATTAAAGATAAAATCTGTTACACCAAAACTAGCTGAAAAACTAGCTTTTTTATAAGGTTTAACAAAATCCAAAAAATATGACTTGTCTCTAGAGATTTTAGGATTCCATACTTGATCACTTCCAACTATGATTTTTTCATAATCTTTCTCAATTTTATATAAATTTTTTTGAGTGATTGACTTGCTTAGAATTAGTTTATTCTTTCTAAATACATTCATTAGACTATGTTTTTGAGCAAAATAAAAATTGTTAATGAATCGATATATAAATTGTTTTAAGTTTCTAATTGAAGATAAATCAATAATTTTATATTTATTTTCAATATTTTTAGATCTATAATCTATTATTTCTGGGGAGACTTCAAAATTATTTTCAATATATGTTTGTAATGCATAGACTTGAAGTAATGCTCCATAATTATCTGCTCTATGAAATGTTATAATGCCGATTTTTTTCATAAATGTATCCTTTCTGTTGTACTAATCCTATAGATAAAAATGTGAAAAGTAGTATATAGTTATCATACATGGGATTACCAGTAATCCCATATATTATAAAATACACGAATACCATATAAAATACAAGATAATCTATTTTGATTTGTTTTTTGTAAAATATATCTATAAATAATAGGAAAATGAAAAACAAAAATAGAAATAACCCAATTAGTCCATTCTCTCTAAATATGTTCAAGTAAATATTATGACCTGCAATTCCTAAATCCTTATCAGTGGAACCAGTACCAAAACCTATAAGCGGTTTAATTTTTATATCTTGGATTAACCTAATATATATATCATCTCTATTAGTTAGAAAATTATCATTATTAAAAAATCTTTCATAAAAAGGATATCCAAATTCTGTATTTTTAAATATATAAAAAGTAACGACTATTAAAACAGTAGCAATAAGCAAAGTATATAGTATTTTTTTTGCTGCAATCCTGTTATACATTATATATGTGAATAATGAAGCGAAAATTGCTGCAACAAAAGGTCCTCTCTTTCCTGTAAGTGCTATTGCTAGTAAACCAATTGTTAAATAAATAATTGTTCTATAGTATTTTTTTATAGATATATAATATATACCCAAAAAAACAGTAATTGATCCATAAAATGCTGCTACAGCCCTATCGGCAAATATTCCACCAAACACATAATTGTTTTGATTTAAATAATTCTCTACAATCAGTGAAGGATCTTTGGTAAAATAATCCCTTATACTACTTATTAAATTTGGAAATATTGGGTGCAAGATGATTGTTAATGAAAATAAGATAACAAATTTTTGTATTAAACTAAGTAAAAATTTTACATCAATTTTACTGTTTTGAATAAGAATTTTAATGATAATTGCAACTGCAAAACTTAAGAAATACTTAAAACCTTTAGTGAAATCAGAAGTATATAATAAACCAATTGTATAAAAAAAGAAAAAAGAAAATAGTGCATAGTCATGTAAATACAATCGGATGTTATTCCTCAAAATAACAGTAATAAATAATAATAAAAGCCCAATAAACAATAATGATTCTACTATAACAGAAGCTAAAAAAGGATATAACAATATATAAGTTATTATAAGTATGATTGATATTCGATTTAGCAATCCTATATTAATTTTCATTATTTAATTCCTCTAATATTTCTAAGATATTTTTTTCCTAACATAGTCAATTAATGTGAGAAAACCTTCTTTAATATAGTTACCTTTTGGTCTGTTAAAATGCATTACATTGTGATTTTGAGTAAATAATTGATTCCACTGATTTATTGCAATATCTTCATTAAAATTTAAACTATGTTTTATAGCATTTTTAGACATTAAATTCAATCTATAGACATCTTCACTCAATGTAATTATTTGATTTGCTATTTTCTTATTACTTTTTAATAATAAACCAGTTTTTGAGTTAATAATTGTTGTATTTAACCCATCATTCCTTTTTCTACTAATTACAGGGATTCCTTTACTTGAAAGTTCAACCGCACTAAGACAAAAAGTTTCATCTCTATAAAAATGTGATGGATTTACAATTCCTAGTGTACAGTTTTCAAGGAGAGTCATTATTTCATTCCAATCTAATACATTGTGAAAAATTACATTTCTAGGATGTGATAATTTCTTTACAAGTCTTATTAATTTTTTTTCATAAGATGTAGAAGCTATTTGCATAGTACCAGTTGTTTCATTTAATGAACGCAATCTTGATCCACCTACAATGTGAAGTTTTAAATTAGGTTTTTTCCTTTCAATATACTTCCAAATTTTAATTAAGTCATGCATACCTTTTTGAGGAACTGCTGCACCAATATATATAATATCATTATTTGTATTATTATGTTTTACTTCAATCTTTAGAAACTGTTTAGGTAAAAAGTTATTGATATAAACAACTCTATTTTTTAGTTTAGAATCTTTCATATTCAAATACTGCTGTTCACTAACACATATAATTTTCAATACTTTATCTGTTTTTAATATTTTTCTGTATGTAATATAATCAATTGTGTTATGAGCCCAAATAAATACATTAAAGTTATTTTTATTAATTGTATCTAAATTAATTTTGAAGTCATTTTCTCTTAGAATAATGACATCATTTATATCAGTGATTAATGACAAATCTTGGAAGCAATTTATTTTTATAGGATTAACTTTGCAATCTAATTGAAATTGAATTTCACCGATATAATATAATTGTAATGATTTATTTTCAAACAATTTATTGTAGAAATAAAATAATTCTAAAAACAAATATTGAGTACCACCAATACCTGGATTTCCCAAAGAAACTTGAGTAATTTTTTTATCATTGTAAGAAGAAAAATCAAAATACAAAATATATTTCATTTTTTTACCTCTGCTTTTTCATATTCCTTTTTCCAAGTAAATTGCTTTATTAGATTAATTAAATCATTTTGTGAAAACTTATTATAAAAATTATCAATAAATTTAGATATCAAATTAAAATCTATATTTTTATTAATTTTATAATAATGCAAGTTTTCGCTCAGACCATCTACAATTCCGCTTGTTAATATAGGCAACCCATTTAACATATATTCATAGTTCTTAAGTGCAGTATCAATATCTGCATTTCTTCTAAATAATGCAATAGTACCAGCACCTAAATTATACTTTGGATATATTGACAAAAGTTCTACACTTGTTTTCGATCCTAAAAAGTGAACAAAATTTGAAATATTTAGTGAATTTACTAGTTTCTTTAGTTTTTCTATCTCATAGCTTTCTCCTACTATATCAAAATATACTTTACTTGTATTTGTAAGGTTGTATTTTGACAGAGCATTAATCAAAATATCATAGCCATGGTAAGGATAAACTGTACCAACACCAATTATTTTAATTGAACTTCCAATTGGTCTATTATTTATAGAATATTGATCAGGGTTACTTATTGAATTTCTGATAGGAGTCATTTTAGAGCATAGTTTAACATTTTTTCTACTCTTTACTATAAGAAATTTTGTTGAATATTTATAAATAAATGGATAAAAGAAAATATCATTTAATAATCTTATACTAGTTTTAAATTTGTGTCTTGAATTATATAATTGTTCAAACATATAAGGATAAGTTGGTATTTCATAGTATATTTTATTGAATGACTTGATGAATTTTATCAAAGATATTGTAGGAATATGATGTCTATAATATAAATTTTTCATTCCACCATTGATTAGTAGATATTCTTTAATTGATTTAAATATGTGTTTTTTGCTTTTAATATTATTTATATTATTTAAAATCTCTTTGTGATTAAATTTACCTTTTACATAAGTAGAAACCGCAAAATTTTCTTTATAATATGAAAACAATAAACACTTACCAAATATTAAGCTTAATGCTTTAGCTTGTGAATCAATTTTTTTGAATATACCATCAGTATTCGAAATTTCCAAAAATGTTACATAACTTATCATTATACTATTTTCCTTTTTTAACTTCATTCACCCAATCTTGATTTGATTTAAACCAATCAATGGTTTCAGAAATACCTTTTTGAAATGTATATGACGGACTCCAACCTAAATCATTCATTATTTTTGAAGAATTGATAGCATATCTTAAATCATGTCCTTTTCTATCTTTAACAAAACTGATTAAAGTTTCATCCTTATTTAAAAAAGATAAAATCAGTTTGACTATATCAATATTCTTAAACTCATTGTTACCACCAATATTATATACTGTACCTGGATTTGCAAGATGAATTATCTTATCAATCGCTGAACAATGATCATTTACATGCAACCAATCTCTAATGTTAATACCTGTTCCATATACAGGAAGTGCTTTGTTATTTAAAGCATTTTCAATCATAACTGGAATTAATTTTTCTGGGAATTGAAACGGGCCATAATTGTTTGAGCATCTTGAAATAGTTGTATTAAGCTGAAATGTTCTATAATATGCAAAAACCAACAAATCTGCAGAAGCTTTAGACGCAGAATATGGACTTGATGGTTTTAAATCGTAATTCTCATCAAATTTTAATTCTGGTTGATCAATAGGTAAATCTCCATATACTTCATCTGTAGAAACTTGATGAAATCTTTTTATTCCATATTTCAAAGATAAATCAAGTAATACTTGTGTACCTAAAACATTAGTTTTTATAAATATTTCAGGATCTTTTATTGACCTATCAACGTGAGATTCTGCTGCAAAATTAACTATATAGTCCGGTCTTTCTTTAATAAAAATTTCTTCAAGAGAAATCTTATCAGCGATATCAACAACATAAAAATTAAATCTCTTATTATTAATAAAATCATCCATTGTAACCATATTACCAGCATAAGTTAGATTATCTATTCCAATTACTTCATAATTTGGGTATTTTTTTAGAATATATTGTGTAAAATTTGACCCTATAAATCCAGCACAGCCAGTTATTAATATTTTCATTTCATCTCTCCTTATTTGGGTGATATTGAGATAAATATCTCTTTAGTGCATCTTTCCATGTTGGCATTTTTCCAAATGTTTTTATGGAATCATTATTTAACCTTGAATTCTTTGGTCGTTTTGCTTTAGTAAGAAAATAATCACTTGCTACTGGTTTAATCAAACAATTTAATTTTAGAAATTCTAATGTTGTTTGAGCAAATTCAAACCAACTGCAGTACTCTGAATTGGTTACATGATAAATACCGTATTTATTACTTAATCCAATTTTAATCACCATTTTCGCAAGATCTAATGCATATGTAGGTGATCCAATTTGATCATTCACTACAGAAATCACCTTATTACCTTCAGCAAGTTTAATTATTTTTTCAACAAAATTTGTATTACTTCCTCCAAAAACCCAAGAAGTTCTAATTATGTAAAACATATTATGCATTTGTACTTCCTGTTCGCCTAAAAGTTTCGATTTTCCATATATAGATACTGGATTCGTCTCATCGAAAGTCATATATTCAAATTCCTTGGTTCCATCAAAAACATAATCAGTTGAGATGTATACTATTTTTGCCCCATATTTCATTGCATTTTTTACAATATATTTAGTCCCAATATGATTTGTATTATAGCAGGAATTGCTATCAATTTCAGCTTTGTCAACCTCAGTATACGCTGCACAATGGAAAATAATATCAGGAATATTGATATTAAAAAATTTATCAACTTCCAATTCATTAGTAATATCAAGATCACTATAGTCTACACCAATAACATTTGTAAAATTATACTCATTTAATAGTTTAATTAATTCTTTACCGAGTTGACCTTTTGCACCAGTAACAACTATTTTTAGTAATCTTGATTTGTTTACTATATCGTTAATTATCGTGCTATCTCCATAAATAAATTTTGAATCATAAGGCCGATATTGCAATTTACCATAATTAGGTTTTATATTAAAATTATTAAAATAAATGTAGTTATCAATCATTTTTTTTAATTGAAAAGGACTCCCAGAACAACATTCAATAATTCCTTCATAATCTGATTGTAATGATGCTTCCGTAATTTGATAAGCTAATTTATCTACATGTATGAAATCATACTGCCCAAGACCATCATTAACGTCTATATAATCAATATTATTTTTTTCATTACTAAATATCTTTCCAAATATTGATTTACTATGAGCATCATCACCGTAAATATAGTAGGCTCGCAACCATTTTAACTTGGTTTTCCTATTCGTACATTTAATCTCAATTGCTTTTCTTAATGTATCTTTTGAAATCGCATATAAATTTAATGGATTTGTTGGACTTTCGTTATTAACTTTCCCTTCAAAAGATCCTAATTCATGCATAGATCCCATTATTGAGATGCTATCAATATTATTATTTATGAAATCATCAAGGAAATAATAATGCGTAGATAAATCTAGCATATGTGAATCATTTTTATGATCGAATCCATCTCTCCATGCCATGTGTATTAAAACATTTGGTCTACCAAAAAAATCAAATGGATTCTCAATCTTAAAAATGTCAGAAGAAATAAAATTTCTATCATTATAAATATTATCATTTAAATCCGTAGTAATTAATTCAATTTCTTTTCTTTTAAGGATATTTACTACTTTTCTGCCTAGATAACCATTTGCTCCAGTAACTAACACTCTCATTTAACTAATTCCTCATAAACAGCAATTTCAATACCTTTTAAGTCTTTATCAGATAAAACAGTAGGTAATATCGGCCATTCTATACCTATTCTAGAATCATTATAAATTATTGATATTTCAGCATCCTTATTGTAATAGTTATCGACCTTATAACTAACAGTTGTATCGTCGACTAAGGTTATAAATCCATGACCAAAACCACTCGGAATTAGCAATTGAGTATTATTTTCACTTGAAAGTTCTATACCAAACCACTTTAAATATGTCTCAGATTCTGGTCTTAAATCAACAGCAACATCGAAAATTTTCCCTTGAATGCAACTCACTAGTTTGGTTTGTCCAAATTGCTTGGATTGTAAATGAATGCCTCTTAAAGTGCCTTTGAATCGACTAAATGACTTATTTTCTTGAATATATATATAGTTAATTTTATTTTCGCTATTAAATTCATTGTTAAAAACGACAGAAAACCAGCCTCTTTCATCATTAAATTTTGTAGGTTGAATTATTAATAAATCTTTAATAAATGTGTTATATATTTTCATTTCAATTGCTGAACCTTTCCATCAATTATAGACTCTATATATTTACCATAGTTGCTTTTTGAATATTTTTTAGCTGCAAGTCTAAGTTGCTCTATTGAAATCCAACTATTCATGAATGCAATTTCTTCTAAACAACTTATTTTCAAACCTTGATGCTCTTCAATCATTTTTACAAATTGTGTTGCTTCAGCCAACGATTCATGAGTTCCTGAATCCAACCAAGTGAAACCTCTACCAAGCAATTCAACATCTAATGCCTTTTCTTTTAGATATATAGCATTTAAATCTGTAATTTCTAATTCTCCTCTTTTTGAAGGTTTTATTTTTTTTGAAAACTCTACAACCCTATTATCATAAAAATATAATCCAACTACTGCATAATTAGATTTAGGTGTTTCTGGTTTCTCTTCGATACTTATAACTTCATATTTCTCATTGAATTCAACGACCCCAAAATTTGATGGGTTTTCAACATGATATCCAAAAACAGTCGCCTTATTCTTAGTTGCACTTTCTACAGCATTCAGTAAAGATTTTTTTAAACCACTACCATAAAAAAAATTATCTCCTAATACTAAGCAAACACTTTCATCACTAATGAATTTTTCACCTATGATAAAAGCTTCTGCAAGTCCATTTGGATGCTCTTGAATGGCATATTCTATATTGATTCCGTAATCTTTTCCATTTCCCAACAATTGCTCAAATCTTTGAATGTCTTGAGGAGTGGAAATGATGAGAACCTCTCTTATTTCTGCCAATAACAGAACAGAGAGAGGATAATATATCATAGGTTTGTCATATATAGGTAATAGTTGCTTGCTCACTACTTGTGTTAATGGATATAATCTTGTACCAGATCCTCCTGCCAAAATAATTCCTTTCATTACTAATCCTCCAATAATCTTTTGACCCAATTTTTAATGTGATACTTATCCATATTAAAATCAGATTCTAAATTTGTTTTATAAAACTCATCAATATCATAAATATTTGTTCTTGAAGTAAAAATTAAAATTCTATCACGCGAATAGAAATCATAATTAGCAATATCACTATTTGTGGTAATCAATTTTTTATTTGAAGCTAATACTTCAAAGGTTCTCATAGTAAGACCTTTTTGGTTTTTTTGAGGAATATCTATAATTATTTTTGAGTTTCTCATATATTCTAACAAAGATTTTCTGGATATCTTATTATATTTATAAAAGTTTGTCTTTGTCATTCGAAACTCTTTATTGGTAAAATAATAATAAATAAATACTAACCTAGATTGTATATACATATGAAAAAAAATTTTTTTTTGATTGATCATCTTTAAAATCTTATTTATGTTTTCAATTTTTCCTGGTTTTGCAGTTCCTATATAAAGATAATCAAACAGTTCATTTTTGTTAATTAAATTTTTAAACTCATCTGAATAAAACAGAGGTAAAAATGTAAACTTATATTTTTTTGCATCAAATGGATCAAATGTCATAACTGAATCAAATTCTGTCGAAAGAGTTAGGATTTCCTCAAATACATCTACTGAATCCCAATTATAATAAACGAATTTAGCATTTTTATACTTAGCTTTTAATCTTTTAATATCATCAATAATAAATGACTGACCCAAAATTATTACAACATATTTGTAATCTTTATCATTTTCGTTAATTATTTTATCTATGTACTTAATGACTTTAGATCGCATTAATTTCTTATTTAATCTGATTATCATTTTTCCTATCAAATTACTATTCGGTCTATCGCTATACCAGTCAACAATATAATTTTGATTAATCAACTCATTAGTTATATCTTTATAATATCCAAAAAAATCAGGGGTTATAAGTAGAATATTGTCCATAATTAACTCATTTCTTAACTAAAGTAATTCCATATTGAAGTTCAATAATTTCAATATTATTATCTTTGATTATCTCACTAAATAATTGTTTTTCTTTTCCTAATCCAGCTTCTTTATCGAACATTACTCTTACAGTCAAAAGAATAATCTTAATATCTAACCAAAAATTGTACTTTCTTATGTAATAAAGATCATATCTTAATCTTTCAAGAGGCACAGTATCATATCTACTATATACTTGAGCAAAGCCAGTTAAGCCTGGTTTTACATTTGATCTATATACAAATTCTGGATGTTTTTCTAAAGTTTCTGAAATAACACTAAGCATTAACGGTCTTGGTCCAACGACACTCATCTCACCTTTAAAAATATTTAATAATTGAGGGAGTTCATCAAGTCGTGTTGCTCTTATAAATTTTCCGAATTTAGTTATACGAGAATCATTGGTTGTTGCTATTGGACCTTCTTCTCCTTCTTTATGAACTTTCATTGATCTGAATTTTACAATGTCAAAATACTCACCATCTCTTTTTACGCGAGTTTGGCGATATAAAACTGGCCCACCATCTTGCAATTTAATAATCAAAGCAACGATAAGCATTGGGATACCAGCAATTAAAAGCGCTATAGAAGATGCTACGATGTCAAATGTTCTCTTAAAGAATCTTTGTTCAAATGTTAATCGCATGCTCTTAGCTTTAAGCACTAAAGTATCATCAATTTGGTCTTTTTGAGCATATAATAATCCTAACTCATATGTTCTTGGCACCATATACAACTCTTTATCGGTACTAAGCAATATGTAGTTAACAAGCATATTTTTGTTTTTAACACTCAAATCATCAAGTAAATAGACATGATTGACTTCATCAATATATTTAAATACATCATCGTTAATTTTGACTCTATCATCTTCAAATAAAACATATTTTAAGACCTTATAATGTGTTTTATCCATAAAAAACTCTTTAGCCAAATTGATTGCATCCTCTTTTGGACCAATCACTGCAACTAAAGGCTTTCTACTAAATTTATTAAATAGGATAAATTCTAAATATTTTACAGATGGCAATACAATAACTTGAGCGATAAGAATATATAAGACATCAAGTGGTGTCCCTAAAATAAAATTATCGATATTAATAAATGTGATGATAATTAAAATGATATTGGTAAAAAACAATGCCATAAACATTGATATAAACACTTTATAAAATTTACTTCTACTAATGGTTACTTGATATACCATAAAAAAGAATGCTGCTATCATTAAATAAAGAGCTGTAACTAATATATCATCTGAATGTAGAACAAATAAATCATAGATACCTAAAAAGGAATGGTTATTTTCTAGATAATTGAGTTCTGCAATTAATAAAAAAGTAAGACCTAGGATGAACACATCAAAAAGATGTTCTAAAAATCTAATAATGTTCCCATTCCAAAAATCTTGCTTCATATCTTTATATTTACCCATGTGTCTAATCCCCATTCTTATTCATAGAATTTATAATGCATTACTTACTGCTGAGAAAAAAGCGATACTTGTATATGCATCAAAAGATGCATAATCAAATTTCACAGATTGTTCAATATAGATTTGCTGTATGAGTAAATCTAAATCATTATCTCTTATAAAAGCATTCTTATAATTGATTGTGATTTCCTCTATTCTATGATTTAAAACATAAACAGTTAAATCTACATATACAGGTGACGTGTTAGACTCACCTTCATAATAACCATCATCGATGTCATTTAAATTAATTTCATCAATAACTGTACTTTCTATTTGATCTAAACCATTACTCACCGATACAAAAATAAGGAATGCACCAAACGTGAGCAAGATACCTATTACCATATATATAGCATATTGTTGATGTTTTTTCATAAAAAAGCAACTCTCCATTACATATCTTGGATGCAATTATTTTAACATATATTATATAATATATGCAAAGATATTCTAAACTTTGACAAATATAATAAATATATTTATAATGATTATAGTCATTTCTTACAAAATGGGGTTATCAAATGAAGAAAATCGAGCAGTTCTTAAATAGTATATACTTTATAATTTCTATATTTTTAATAGTTTTCATTTCTTGGTTTTTGGGAAGTGGCTTTTTTGGATTAACTGACTTTAGTCCATATAACTTGTATGGTGTTTATGTTTTGATTTTATTATTGTCAATTGTACTTGTTTTATTTAGTAACACTTTATATGCAATACCTATTCTTGCTGGATTTTTATTTATAATAAGTAATAGCAGCATTACATTTGATACACTTGATCAATTTGGATTTCCACATATTGCTTTAATTCTAATTTTCTCAAGTTTTATAGTACACATCATGAGATTTAGACCAAGATTAAAAATTGGCGGTTTATTTACTGGTTTATTACTTATTGCTATAGCATATTTGATACCACTTATATACACTGAAGTATCTATGAAAGCGGTGATGGTATCTAGTGCAGGACTTGTATATTTTTTATTTTATCTTTTCTTGTTTTCTACTACAAAGGGTAATAAAGATTATTTATTTAAACTTATGATAGTGATTAGTTTCATATTGATGATGCAACTTGGAACAAAGATAATTAGATTATTTTTAGATCATCCGGAACTTAGTTTTATTGAAGTATTTGGCTTAGGTATGACAAATAATTGGGGTGCTAACTTTGGATGGGCTAATATTAATGATGTTGCATTCTACTTAACACTTACCTTTCCTGCTTATGTCTATTTTATCTTCAAGAAACCTAAAAATATTATCTACTGGTTATTGATATTACTTCCTATTTTGGCAGTTGCAGTATCTGGATCTAGGGGGGGATTAATCGGGTTTTTCATAGTTGCATTGCTATCATTTATATTTATATTGCTAAGAGGAACAAAACATCATTATTTAGGTATTGGTATTGCAATTGTTGGTTCATTTTTATTAGTGTTAATAAGTTTTGATATATTAAAAGAGTCTTTTACTACAATGTTAGATATGTTAAACCGTGGTTCAATTGATGCAATCTCCTCCAATAGAATATTCATCTATGTTGAAGGTATTAAAATATTTAAAGAGAATTTCATTTTTGGAAGCGGATGGTTATCTATTGACCAATTAGATGCAAGTTGGCGCTTATTCATGTATCATTCAACTATCATTCATGTGTTAGCAACCATGGGTCTATTTGGATTATTTGCTTTACTATTCCATTACTATCAAGTGTTTTCAGTCCTATTTAATAAAATATCACTTGAGAAGAAACTCATCATGTTTGGATATATTGCGACTCAAATCCATGGATTAATTGATAATGTTCAGTTTTCAGTTCCATATTCATTCTTAATTGTCTTCATCTTTGTCATCATTGAAACATCTGATATCGATACGATATTTAAAAAAGATGGTAGAAAGTATATATTAAAATAATAATTCGAAATAAAAAGCAATACCTTTGATGAGGTGTTGCTTTTTAATGTCCATAATAATAATAACCATAGTTATAAGATGAATTCCGTTTTGCTACTTTTGTTAGAACAGCACCTATCACATTTGCTTTTGTTTTCTTTAATTCTTCAATGACTTGTTTTGCTATTTTTTTATTAGTTGATCTTGATGCAGTAACAAACAGTGTGGCATCACTAAAATTACTTATAATATAGCCATCAGATACTGCAGTAAGTGGTGGACAATCTAGAATAATATAGTCATATTGTTCTCTTAATTCACTCATAAGTGTCTTCATTTTTTTACTATCAACAGCTTCATTTGGATATGGAAGTCTTTTTCCAGCAGTGATCACATCTAGATTTTTGTTAATAGGATTAATAATCTCTTCTTTGCTTAGTTCATCAATCATATAATTGCCAATGCCTTTTGTATTTGAAAGATGAAAACCACGATGGATTTTAGGATTTCTTAAATCAAGGTCCACAAGCAGTACTTTTGCATCATTTTGAGCAAAAACAGATGCTAAATTCAAGCAAGTCAACGTCTTTCCTTCAGCAGGAAAAGTACTTGTAATGTTTATAATCTGATACTTACTATCAATTTTTGAGTATTCAATATTTGATTTTATTTTACGATATTGCTCAGTAATCACCGATCTTGGCTCTTTTAAAGATATAATTTCATAATCTTTCATATCATACCTCATTGATTTCGTATTCTGGAATCATACCCATCATACGTAATTGTAAGTAATTTTCGACATCAGAAATACTTTTTATATTTGTATTTAAAAACTCGATTGCAAGTACAGAACCTACACCTAGAATGCCACCTAGCATTAAACCCATACCTAAAATGAGTAATTTATTAGGGCCACTTGGTGCATCAGGAATCAATGCAACATCTAAAATCTCTATATCTTCTAAAATAACGAAGTCAATGCTTAATTCTTGAACAACATAAACAATTTCATTCGCTATTGCTGCAGAAAGTTCTGGCGATGTAGTCTCTACGTTAATTTCAACAATAATCGTATTGGTTAATCCTTCTACACTAATCATCTGTCTTAATTGATCAATTGTTAAATTTAGTTCAAGACGATCAATGACTTCAAGTAACACTTTGTTAGATGTAGACACTTCTTTGTAGGTATCTACTAATCTTTGTCCTGTAAGTAAGTTAACTGCATCTGTTTCATTAGCATCATAAGCTTGAACTATCATCGAAGAAGTTGCAATATATGTCTCATCTGTTACATAATAAGCATATATAAAAGAAACGCCTATACCAAGTAATGTCAATCCAAGAATTATATACCAACGATGGAGTAAAATTCCGATTAATTCCATTATGCTTATTTCAAATGTGTTTTCTTCCATATAATTCCCCTTTAAAGTTTATCTTCTAGATTCAATACTATTTTTGGATTTGTAACAAATATCATTTCCGCATAATTATAACCATATGTTTTTTCGATATATTGATAGCATCTTGACATGCTTTCATAATCGCCTGGTTTGTGTGCATCTGATGCAATGATATCTACCAATTTATGCTTAAGTAAATAATTCATACGTTTTTTTATTTTTTTGTTTTTGGGCATTACAATACTAGATGCATTAACTTGTAATAATGCCCCAGTTTCTTTTAATTTTCTATAACAACTATAGTCAGTTATTTGATCATATCGCTCAACATGAGCAATCACTGGTACATACCCATTAAGACTAATTTCATAAACAGAATCTTCTATATTTGTATCTTGATTTGTAAACTCAATTAGAATGTATTTAGAACTATTAAGTGTAAGATGTTTACTAAGTTCTTCTTTACTAAGAATTTCATCATAGTGGTCAATTTCGCGACCTAAAAATAGGTCTATTTTAAACCCTTGTTCAATGACTTTTTTGTATTTATCTTGTAAAATTATATTACTAGTAATATAATTATTATGTAGTTTATAATGTGGTGTAAGACAAATTCCAGTAACCTGATTATCAATTGCTTCTTGTATCATTTCTATCGCTTCTTCGATAGATTTTGCTCCATCATCCACTTCTGGAAGTACATGAGCATGAATATCAATCATAGAGTCCCTCCCGACTTCAATTAATTAATATATCAAATTGAGACCCACCCTCTATGGAGTCCTAAAACCAGACACTATATCCCCATTGCTAATTTAATAGTGTTCAGTTTTAGAACTATATCGGTATTATATCTAATATTTTGAACTATGTCAATATTATTTTTATAAAATATGCTACTTTATTCTCGGAGGCCTAAAATGTGGAACTTAATTTTTAAGAAATTGAGAGAAGAGCGGGGGCTAACACAGCAAGATTTAGCTGATTACTTAAAGATTTCAAGAACTGGTTATGCGCACTATGAATTAGGAAATAGTCAACCATCGATTGAACAAATTATTAAACTGGCTGAATTCTATGAAGTGACTGTAGATTATCTATTAAATGTTAGTAATGTAAATCTCAAAAATGAGAAGGAAATTGAAGATCAGATCAAAAAGACGATTTCACTTTTAAACGAAGTTCGAAAAAAGCTATGATGATCGACTTAAACTAAGCTTAATCTTGTTGGATTAAGTTTTTTATTACGATTTTTAAAATGATATGGAGAGGTAAGTGATTTATCTTATGAAAATTGAGATCTATGAAAATAAAGAAATCGCATCAAAACATGCCTCAAATCTAATTAAACATCAAATCATGACTAAACCAACATCAGTTTTAGGATTAGCTACTGGTGATACACCACTTCTTCTTTATCAATACTTAATCCAGGAATATAAAAAAAAGCTTATATCATTTGAAGATATAAGAACCTTTAATCTAGATGAATATTTAAATTTAGAGCCTTCATATAAACAATCATATACATATTATATGTATCATCATTTCTTTAGACATATAGATATTAATCCTAAACATATCCACATACCTGCGCATA
The DNA here is from genome assembly GCA_963667565.1 of Acholeplasmataceae bacterium. GTDB lineage: Bacteria > Bacillota_I > Bacilli_A > Acholeplasmatales > Acholeplasmataceae > WOFB19. The sequence continues at coordinate 684,144 of OY763415.1, forward strand.
GTGAAGATCTTGTCTTATATGATCGACTCTTAAAGCAATATGGTCCTATTGATATTCAAATACTAGGTATAGGTCAAAATGGACATATTGGATTTAATGAACCTTATGATGATATCAATCAAAACACGCATATTGTTACATTATTAGATGATACCATCAATGTTAATGCTCGATTTTTTAAATCAAAAGCTCATGTTCCAAAACAAGCTATTACAATGAGTATTTCACAAATTTTAGATGCAGATAAAATAATTTTGATGGCTTTTGGATCAACGAAAAGTCAAATCATAAAAACATTACTAAAACTAAAGTTACCTACACCTAAAATACCTGCTTCTTATCTTTTACTTCATAAAGATGTTACACTTATCATTGATAAAGAGTTAATGATGAATATGAAATAAAAATGGAACTTCAATATGAAGTTCCATTTTGTTTTATTGTTTTGTTTTTTCGTTTAATTCTTCAAGTACTTCTTTAGTTCTTTTAGTGTTTTTTAAGAACCCAAGTAACAAGATGTTAAACATATACGTGATGAATGTTGTCACAAGACCACCTAAAAGCGATAACAAGAAATATCCTCCACCGAATCTTGTCCCTTGTAGAGAAACGATAAATGTAGCAAATATCATTACCCAAAAAAGAATCATTGTGTATTGTTTAAATACCTCTAACCATTTTGAATCATCTTCATCTGTATACCATTTTTTCATGATATTCCCCCTTTTATTTAAGCTTTACTTTTTTCTGTATTTTTCTTAACTCTTAATTTAATTAATAAATAATCGATGGTTGTTTCTTTATCATAGATAAAGTTTACAAAGATTGCCATCAAATTCACATAGACAAGCACTGGAATAAACATCCATAATACTGGCCAAAAGAATGACTCTCCAGTAAAAGGATTCACTGTTAAAAATCTTGGAACTAATACTTTAATAAAATTGCCAATACCTACTAATGTATCAAGATTTTTAACACCAAAGATCAGTGATGGATTTCTACCGTCTGGATTAAACATATCCATACCTTGTGGAACAAGTCCAAATAGTGATAATACCCATTCATTAACAAAGATCAGTGATAGTGTACCCATTAAAATAAATGGCATATATCCTGCTCTTTTAATTGAAATCTCATGCATCTTGTAATGCAGCATAAGGAAAGGTATTAAGAATAAAAGAAAATGTGTTGTATAAAATCTGATGGTTTCAAGTGAAAACGCCGTTTTCACATAAACACCTTCAATAGAAACGGCATTAAATGTTGATGAGAATGTATCCACTGGATAAAACAATGTTAACATACCAGAAACTAATCCAACTAAAACCATATAGTCTTTAAATATTTTATTTTTGACAAAATATAGAATTGGAAATGTTAATACACTAACTGCACATATATTTTCAAAAGAGACTTTAACCCATCTGTTTTCTACAAAATAAGGATCTGTGTATGGATAAATAAGCACCTTTAAAAAATGAATGGCAAAATTGGCCATAATGAGACCAAAAATAAACCAAAATCTAAATTTATTTGACTTATATTTTAAGAGTCTAACACTAATTAATGTCAAACTGAGTGCGATTAGTAAATATAAAAAATAATACATGTTAAACATTTCAACAACTGCCATTGTCTCACCCCACTTTACTAGATTATATCATATGATATAAATTGTAAAGAACAATTTGATGTTATTTTAGATATGAAAAGGTTTTGCTATTTTTCTTTTATATGAAAATCGGTTAGCTGATTTTCTTCTCTTTTGTGATGTGACATCAGTTGTCTTAGTTTATGCATGGTCATTGAAGTTTTAAGAAATATGAGCTTAAACCAGCGATATATCCAATAAAATGGCAACAAAACAGGGACATATTTAATGACCTTAAATCGAGCAGCAATCATCTTATATGATGGAAACATGGTTTTGATTAAATATGTTAATTTATCACTTATTGTTTCTATCTTTTGATTCTTCAAAATGATTTGATATGCATCATTTGATGTACCTTTACCATGAACACCAGTTTTTAACATAACTTTAATAATTTTTTCATAATCATCACTATTAAATTGATTAAAATCAAAATGTTCAATCTTAATATCATCATGTAAATAATAATTATGAAGACTTATAATCAATTCAAAAAAGGATTTTAGTTTTGTTTTATTTAATAAAGTGTTTAAATAAGCTGGATTGAGATCATGATGTTTTGTAAACAAATAGATATCAAGAATACTTCTAAGTCCTATCCCACCATTTTCAATATGTTTGACTAAATGATAGAGTAAATAATTTAATTCATATTCTGGATTAAATGTTTTCTCATATTTGCTTTCAATCTTTATGTGGAAAAAAGGATCTAAAAACATTGAATCATAGTCTTGATCAAAATCATGTTGAATAAATGGATGTAGTTCAATGTGTTCTTTTTCTTTACTTAAATAGGTATTATGGTAATAATATCTAGATATAAGTTGATATCCATTGATTTTTAGTATTTTATTAACTTTCTTATAAACACGTTCTTCAACTAATAAATCAATATCTGTCATGCCACGCATATATGTTTTTGGATATATATTTTTGATGTGTGATCCTTTTAGTAAGATATAATTGATAGCTTCTTTATTTAATAAAGCTTTTAATTCTATTAAAGTGATTTGTTGACTCAAATCTCTTGAAATATAATGATAATAGGTTTGTCTTAAGAGTTTTTGATAATAAGCATCAATTGATGATAATTCGAGAGACTCAAAAACAAGACCACATAAACCATTTTCAATCATAGCTTTAGTAAATGATCTTTGATCTTTAATTTCTTTTGAAAATTTTAAGTCATGAAGTGATGCATAAACTGCATCATAAATGTTAGTGATTAACTCTTTCATATAAAACCTCAACATATGATAAAGGGATTCAAACGAATCCCTTTAATGTTAAACTTCATAAATCATTTGATAGAAATCAGGATAATCAATGAAAGGATTTCTATTATATTGAATACCAAAGATGGTTTCATTTCTATTTCTTTCAAAGTCATCTATTGTATCTAGTGTTAACCATGATGTAATGGTTGATAAATCACCCATTTCATGAACAACTGGTTCTACACTATCTGTTTCTATTAATGTTAAATAATCATACATGACAACCATGTAAAATAAGATACGTGCAATATCGCCTTTAACAGCATCTCTAGGTGCATATGAAACAGTTGTTGTTGTATTAGCAAACCACTTATTACCTCTAGATGAATTGACACTAGGATTTGCAGGTTTTAAATTATGTAGATCTGATGCGATATTGATACCACCAGCATCTTCTCCAAGTAGAGATTGTGGCCAGATGTGTTCTCTATTCCAAGTAGTTCCTCCATCCCATACACCAGAAACTGAATCACCTGTATAAAGTAAGATAACATTACTTGAATTATTTGGATCTCTATCTGTATCATCTAAATCGTATCTTGCATCATCATATGAAACACCTGAAAACCCAGTATTAACTATAGTTCTAAGAGATAATAATAAATCATTTCCATAAAGACCTACAGCATCGTCATAATAAGGTTCTAAGACTAAGATAGTAATATCAATTGTTTCACTATCTCCAGTATCTGATTGTGCATAATATGATTGATGGTAAGTACCTGGTGTAGATGTGTCTACACTTCCTGTTGTTTCGTAGAATGCTACTGTATCAAAAGATGAGTAAATATAATAACCAGAATCGTCTATCGTAGCCCCTACAGAAACTGAATAAACAGGAAGAGCTGCATTATATGCAGGATCTTCACCATTACCAGTGCCTGGATCTCCTGTAGAGGTCCCTACTCCCCCGGGTTGTATGTGTGAATACCTAAATAAGTATATGTATCTTTTGCAAATGCAGTCCATTCAGCTAAAGTGAAAACTGAATTACCACTCGTAATATTATTATTTCTTACCCACGTTACGTCAGCAGCAAATGAAGTGGTTTGTGGAATCAATCCAATGATATCAATAAGAACACTATTCTTATTTAGTACTATAACATCATCACCATTAAAGTTTATCACTGTTGAGTTTTTTAAATCACCTACTGATACAATTGCTGGTGTTGTTGAATTATAGATTACATATACTTCATTATTAGCTAATAAACCACTCAAAGGTACAGTAGCACTAACTGTTGATGACCCGTTAGAATATAAATCTAAAGAGTAGTTAGCTAAATCAATAGTAGCACCAGTACCATTATAAATTTCAATTGCTTTATTAGTGCCACCACCTTCAATATATTCAGAAATGAATAAATCAGAAGCATTTTGTTGCCATTTTAAGTATATTGAAACATTTGAATTGATTGCTTCAGTAGCAAAATCAAAAGGTGTTGTAAAAGCTGCATCAACGTAATAACCATCTAACCAATGTCCACTATACGTAGGTGAAGTAGGTTCAAGAGCATAATTGCCTTCAGCAACTGTTTGATTACTGATTGCATCACCATTAGTTACAAAACTTACAGTATATTCAGTACCTGATGAAACTGTCCAATAAGCATATAAGGTAACATCACCAGTTTGATTAGTAATTAATGTGACTTCTTCTCCACTAACTGCTGCATCATACCATCCGGCAAAAACATATCCATCTTTAGATGCAGCTAATAAATTAACTTCATCTTCAATTGTATATGTTGCAGGATTTAATTCATGATTTAAACCACCATCTAAATTATAAGTGATGGAATATTCAATTGGTGACCATCCAGCATATATAGTTATATCTGAACCAGGAATAGTATCAAATGTATATAATGTTGTTAATTCAGAGTCACTATACCATCCAGTAAAATTATAACCAGTTTTTGTAGGTTCTTCAAAGAAACCAGAGATATCAGTACCATAATCATCTGTGATACTTGCTACTGCGCTACCACCATTAGAATCAAAAGAAACTGTGAATTGTCCAATTGACCAACTTGCAAATACATAAGAGTCAACATCTATATATGTATTCTCAAAATCGAATAAAGTTGTATAGGATTGGTCTGTATACCAACCATTAAAAGTATAGCCTTCTCTTGTAGGATCATCAATTTGACTTACTAATTCACCAGGAATAATTAAATCATAATCAGTAGTAGCATCATCGACATATGCGAGTCTTAATACATTTGAATAAGTATAATCAGCACCTACCACTAAATCATCTAAATTTACTCTTCTTCCTGAATCATTTGGATTCAATATTTGAACATAAAGATTACTATTAGATAATCCACTATTAATAAAGTTGGTGGAAATTGATAAATCTATTACGTATTCTAGATACTCACTTGTTGCTAAAATACCACCAGGTATTGAATCTGATACATCAATCCAATTAACTGCATCTTCAGAGACATAAACAAATAATTGATTGTCTCCATCAGCACCATACATTTTTGCAGAAAAACTTATAAAATTAATGGTATCAAAATAAGTTTGTGATTGAATAAAACCCGGATCATCATCTATTCTTAAAGCTTGAGATCCAGTGAGTGCTTCTCCAGCAAGATTACCAATAACAGCTTCATTAAGATTCCAAGAGACTCCATCAATATCAATAACTGCAGCAGCATAACTTCCTTTTGTACTATTTTCAAAACTTGTCATATAACCAGCAGCTGATGCTTGATAACGATTAGTTATTTCACTATACATCACATGAACACTACTACCGTCATCATAAAACATATAAGCACTAATCGCATTTAAGAATCCTAAACTAAAACTCATCAAATATTCATTAGATGCAGGATTGAATTGATTGCTTTGTGCTTGAACAACACCATCATTACCAATCGCTAAATCAGCAGTGTTATCATTTGAATATATAAATCCCCATTCAACTAATTCATAACCTTCAGGTAAATAAAATTGAGCCATAAATGATTGATATCCAGCTCTAATACCTAAATCATTACTCATGACGAGCATTGGTCCACTTTCATATCCATTTTCATATACTTTTGTTAAATTCATATCTTCTAGCATTGTAAATGTATATGATAAATCACTTGATACAGCGTATCCATTAAGTGACCAGAATGCAAAAGGAACGCCTTCAACTGAAGCGTCTGCAGTGACTGTAACTAATTCGTTATATGGATATGCACTGTATAACACATTATCAATATAAAGGTCATATGTATCTGATGAACTACTTTGATATTGTAATGTATAAATTCTATTTTCTAATACGTTATCAAACGTTATCAAACCTTGATCAGAAACCCAAGCATCCGCTTTAATTTCTAAACCTGGCTTATTAGGTAACGCATTTGTTGGTGGTACTGCTGTACCACCTGATACGACATATTGTCGATCAATGATTTGTCCGTTTGTATCAATAAAAAGCACACCATATTCTCCAACTGGAGCATATAAACCAATAATATTCATATTAGAAGTGACTTTAATCGATGCATTTTCTGGTAGATCAGGTCTAACAACACCATTAACAACCCAAACAGCAAAATTATAACTTGGATTGACAGCAGGTTGAAAATCAACATAACTACCATAAACTTTGTCAGCTAATACTGAGCTTGATGAATTTTCACTATCATATTGATAAGTAATATTAACATCGACTGCAGAAAACTCAGCTGCCTTAATATGTTGTAAAAACAGTGGTGTAATTAAAGCAAATAAAATGAAAATCCCCATAATTTTCTTCACTATTAATTACCCCCAAATATCTTCAAAAAACACTGAACCGCTTGACGATTCCCCTGAAATGCTGTCCTCAATTTCGAATTCAACGAATTCAATCTCAGGACACATGTACTCCTTTTTTTCTTCACCCATTGCAAAATCCTCCTCTATTTTGTAATACAATTTTAATTATAACACCCTTTTTTTTAAGTTTTATAAATTTTTTGTAAATTATAATCAATCTATTTTACTTTTTATCTAATTTTAATGAATATTGAAATAAAATAGTTGTTTGACTCATCATCTGTAAATGTTGCTAGTATGATTAAGTAATCTGTTGATGGATGATTTGTTTTAAATGTTTCAATAAATGCTTGATTTACAGATAGTGTGTTTTGTTGATATCTGTAATCATTTGATGTAAGATCAGTTGCTGAAAATGATACAGTATGATAAGCAGATTCATAGACATCTGCAAAAACATCATCATTTTGATATAAGATAAGGTCGCTATTTACAACAAATGGTGTTTCACCTTCAATGAGGTTAAATCTTAAATCAAAATAACCTGTTGTTGTATCAACTCTAAATTCAACTTGATCCTCAAAAGTATGAATAAATACCTTTTGAGCAATTGAGAGTTGATTATTTTCATAATGATACTCATCATCAGATAAGATGATTTGATGTAAATCCATTGAAATCTCTATAATATTTAGATTAATGACAGTAACTACTGCATCTTCATTATTAAATGTATACGTGTAAGTTGCATCTAAATCAAGGTGCTTTTCCATCGTATATGAAATCACATTTGAAGGATATGATTCACCTTTAACAATGAATTGAACTGAGATATCATAAACACCAAGATGGACTAAATCTAGAAGACTTAAATCAACAGAATTATCAATAATATTTTGTTCATAGACTTGGTCAATGTATAAATAATACTGTCTTTCTTCATCATAATTATCAATGATAAGTCTATTCGTATCTATACTTATCACAGGTACTTCGATTTGATCTATGACAGTTTCTTCTTCTTTACATGAGACAAGTAATCCAGTTAATAAAATTAAAACACTAAAAAATATTACCTTTTTTTTCATTTGTTTCCCTCCAATTTATAAAAGTGAATGTAATTGATTCACTTTTTTCTTATATGTTGATAATAATAAAAACATGCGAACTTTTAGTAAATACCACCAAGATCTTTCTTGAATGGTTTTTTGTTTATGACTATGATTGATGACTTTAGCGATGATCTCATCTATTTTGACATACTCATAATTCGTATTATGGTCACCTTTAATCCAAACATAGTCTTTAATCTTTATGATTCGATGAAGATAATACTTTCCATCAAAGATAAATAAAACGACGTCATATATTTTTAAATCGATTGGTTTAGATAAAGTAACCATGGTTTCTCTATCTTTATAAAAGGGGTACATGCTATTGCCTGATACAGTTAATTGAACTTCTAAACCTTCATCAATGAGCTCTTTTACGGTTGGCATTAAATCCTTTGAGTGGATGACTTTTTTCATTCGATGATCAACTTTTTCTCTCTAAGTTTAGATATAAAAGATGTCACATCAGCATTAATCACATCAAGTGGTGCACAATAAAGCCCATAAAGTAGAGATATGAGTTCATCTTTAGTCACATCTTTTTGCATCGCTTCAAATAAGATCTTGCCTGTTTCATTTAATGTCATAATACCATTAAAATTAATCATAGCTTCTCCTATTGGAACAACTATGTCATGATCTTTTAATTGTTTAATCCTATATCCTTCTTTAATTCTCATCCGTATTCCCTCCATATAATGTTTGATAAAGTAAGTCAAATGTTTCTTTTTCTTTTGTTGCACTTAATAAATAGATATCTACTTCTTCAAGTAACATATGAATCATCGTTAATAACCATTCATAATGTGTTTTATGTGCTGGTCTATAGATGTTTTCTAGCATATATTTGATTGCGCTTATATCATCTAATTTTTGTATGTTTGGATTTGTTGCTTGTTTTAAAAAGATAATCGCTTTAAGCGGTATTTCTATGTGAGTACTCATTTTACTCTTTCCACTAAATGGCATCGAAGTTACCATAAACTGATGATCTTTATAAATCATTGGTTTATCATCGTTAATGACGATGATTTGATCATTTAAATACTTTTGCCATAATGCACGTTGGGTGGATTTACCTGTACCGCTAGGTGCAGAAAAAATCATACCTTGATTTTGATAAGATATGGCTGATCCATGGATGGGTATATGATGAAATGCTAAAGTTACTTCCATAAATGCAATACCTGATAATATATAAGATTGCATATCTATATCTTTAACATATGTTGGGTCTATTTTAATAAATGCTTGTTTGTTTTGAAAATCAAATATAAGTGCTTCACAGATGATTTGATACGTTTGATCATGATAGTGATTAATCATCATGAATTCATCGCATAAGTAAAAAGATTCAAGTCCTCTATACTTAAATGGTGTTGTTTCATCTTTTAAGATGTGCTCATATTTAATTTGTATATCGAACATCGCTTTTTCATTTGTTTCATACTGCTTAAGCGTATCCCCGAAATATGATTCATCAAAAAATGTGTATTTAATGACGACATTCCCAAACTTTAAATGCTTAACCATTTGAATCACCCATTGCTCAAATATGACTTCATTATAGCATTGATATACGTATTTCTAGTATTTTTTTCACTATTTTTATAAACATGCTAAAATAATCTTGGTGATCATATGTTTCAATTGAAGTTAATCAAAAAATATTTAAATGAAGTTAAACCTTATAGACAAAAGGTGATATGTTTATCAATCATAAGTGTGTTTGTGAGTGCGATTGCACTTATTTTCGCATTTTACTCAAAAGATTTAATTGATGAAGTGATGAATGGTAACATAAGACAATTTGTCTTTTTTGCAATTTTATTATCCATATTACTTGTTTCAAATATGATCTTTCAAGCACTTCTTAGCTGGTTTCAAGCAACATACAGTAATGACGCACTCATCGTCTATAAATCTGAGCTTTACTCACATTTATTAAAAACCACGATTCCAGATATTCACGGATATCATAGTGGGACATTGATGAATCACTTAGAAGATGATTGTCAAATCGCATCAGATGGTCTTATCACAATCATTCCAAGATTTGTATTTCTTATAACAAGATTTTTAGGTGCATTTATACTTCTAGTCATCATTGAATATAGGTTTGCGTTAATCTTTTTAAGTTTAGGAATCATCTTAGTTCTTTTGAGTAGATGGATAGCACCTCACATTAGAAAACGTCATATTGCATTTCAACAAAAAAAAGATTTAGAGCGTAGTTTTACTCAAGAATCATTAGAAAACATTGAAGTGATTAAAAGTTTTCAAGCAGAGCAAAAAATGTCATTTACTCAACAATTAAAACAAACACATGTTAATGATGCGTATATGCAAAAAACAAAACTTACCATATTATCGTCAAGTGGTATGAATCTATTTTTCGCATTTGGGTTTGGATTCGCTTTAATCTATGGAGGCTATCAATTACAATATGGATTAACGATTGGTTATTTGATTGCAATGATTGAGCTCATCCAGCATCTACAATCACCATTTTCTGGATTTGCACTCTTATATCCTAAATATCAACAAACGCTTGCTTCAATCGAACGTATTGATGCATTAAAAAAATTATCCTTAGAATCACTAGAAACAAAGAACATCAAAAATTTTATGTCGCTTCATATAGATAATATTGAATTTTCATATCAACAAAAACCTATTTTTAATGACTTTTCATTAACCATCAATAAACATGAACTCATCTTAATCTCTGGTCCTTCAGGTATTGGTAAAACCACACTATTTAAATTACTTTTAGGATTTGAAAAACCACAAAAAGGTATGATCAAAGTTAAAGATGAAGATTATATGATATCAATTGATGCTTCAACACGTTCACTTTTTAGTTATGTACCGCAAGATCATATGATACTATCTGGAACGTTAAAAGAAAACTTAAATCTTTATCATACCTATGAAGATGATAAACTTATCCAAGTCTTAAAAGATGTTATGCTCTATGATGAAGTCATGAAGCATCCATTAAAACTTGATATGATGCTTAAAGAAAAAGGTCGAGGATTATCCATTGGACAAGTCCAAAGACTTGCTATTGCAAGAGCATTATTAAAAGATGCACCTATACTCCTACTTGATGAAGTGACATCAGCACTAGATGTAGAAACTGAAATGAGACTAATCAGTCATTTAAAATCACTAAAAAAGAAAACTGTCATCTTGATTACACATCACACTTTACCAGAAACATTATTTGATCAACATATTAGACTATAAAAAAAGAAAGTGCCTTCTAAACGAAAACACCTTCCACCAGTAAAAACCGGATCTCAATTAAATTATAATCAATGATGCATTATTTTGCAAGCATAAAAAAAAGCATAAAAAAAGGATGTCAGCAATGGGGGAAACATCCTTTTTTTATAGGTTTTATATCACAACACATAGAGGGGGGTATATGATATAAACAATTGGGGGTTACCAAAGAATTTCTCTTTGATACGAACATTGTAACAAATATAATTCTATAAAAAAAGCCCTTTACTATCATTTGGAACAAACGTAGATAAATCGGACTTTTTGTAGAATTATTTGGCTGTTTTTTACCAATTTTCATGAACAGATGGCTTAATAAGGGTGTCGTATACTTTCTTTACTGCATCCAATTCTTCATTTGTGAGTGGTTTTAAATGTGCACTAGCTGCATTTTCATAGACATACTTCGCTTGACTTGCTCCAGGAATAACTGTAGAGACTGCATCAAACATTAAGATCCATCTAATCGCAATCTTCGTGAGTTCTTCTGTTTTAAAAATGTCTTTTAAAGCTTTAACTGCTTCTAGTCCTAAGTCATAGTCAACACCAGAGAAAGTCTCCCCTTTATCAAATTGTTCGCCATGACGATTTGTAGTTCTATGATAATTCATGAAAAATAAAAAAACCTCAAAAGAGGTTTTCTACATCACATACATCCAAATGACACTCACGATGAATACGATCATGGCCATGACCCATGCTTTAGAAGGTAATCGCATGGTTCGATAATAAATAGCATACCCGATATAAATGAGTATTCCAACAAAAATGTAAAACATGCGTTCAATCCCAACCATCGCTATAAAAGATGATAAGGTAATTGCATAAATTGGAATGAGCACTTTATAACCAAGAAGACTATGTGACAAATCTTCAACATCTTCTAATTTTCTGTTTCTTTCAGTTTTATATACAAAAAAGATTGATAGAAATCCAAGTAATGGATTTAAGAATAAAATAATATTTGTTAATATCATGTCACCTAAAGCATTATATACATGATTGATATGATAGATATCCTCCCCTGCTTGTGTTAAATACTGTAGTGAACCAAACAGTCCTAAATAAACAAAATTAAGAGAAGATAAGAGAGAGTTTAAAAAACTAAATTCATAAATACTTAATACAATCACTAATATAGCTGGAATGAGTAAGACATGTCCAGCAATAAAGATTAAGCCATCTACGATTGAATGTGCACGACTGAATATGAATGTTGTATATGCATAAATACCAAGTGATAAAAATGACATAAGTACATTTGCTAATATAAGTGTTGAATTTGGACTATAGCCATCAATTGATGCGATGAATAAACCAAATATGTGCACTAAATTGATGATGGTTAATGCAATCATACCACTTAAAAGTTTTGATAAATAAAGTTCAAATCTAGTTAGTGGTAAGCTATAAAATAAATCTGTAGATCTTCTGTCCATCATAAATTTAAACTGAGTCACAGTTAAAATCACAATGATAAAAGGTATAAATACAAATCCAGAAGCATAGAGTAAAGATACAATCGTTTGTCCATTAATGATGAGTAGTAAAAGCTCTATTGCTGAAATGATTCCCGCGATTGGAAGTATTTGCTTAATCTCATATTTAAGTTGTTTTTTAAACATGATCAACACCTTCTTCCACTTCGATTAAAAATAAGGATTCAAAATCAATATCTAATTCTTCAATAAACATTGGATTTAATGCATTTAGATGTGCCAATATGTCATCTTTTTGTCCTTTAATGATCAGATGTGCAACACTCTTGTTTTGTTCATATTTTAAGATATTGAGATCTTTAAATAAAGATTGATCAAATGGGTGTTTAAAAGCAACCTGATATTGTCTGTATTGTTCCATGTCTTCAATTAAATGACCACTTAATTTCATATGATGTCCATCAAGTAATCCATATGTATCACAGATATCTTCTAATTCTCTAAGTGAATGTGATGCAATCACTATGGTGCTTTGATTGTTTGTCTTTAAATCAATTAATGCTCGCTTAAAGATGAGTCTTGCTTGTGGATCTAATCCATCGAATGCTTCATCTAAAATGAGATATTTTGGTTTAATTGCACAAGCGATACTAATAAAGAATCTTCTTCTCATGCCTTTTGAAAATTTATAAAGTGGCATGGAAAGTGATAAATTAAAGGTATTGATATATTTATGGAAAGTCTCTATATCAAAATCATATACATTTTGATATATTTCTTTAACATCGTCTCCATTCATTTTTTTAAAATAGTAGGGATCATCAGGTAAAAAGAAAATATCTTTTTTGACCTCTATTTGATCATAAACAACTTGATTATCAATTAAAATACTTCCTTCGTCACTTTGATACACACCAGCAATTAGTCTAAGTAAAGTAGATTTACCTGCACCATTGATGCCAATCAAACCAAAGATGCTACCATCTTCAATTGTTAAATTAATGTCATCTATGACTAAATTTTCATGAAATGACTTTCTCACATTTTCTATTTTAATCATGTTCTTCCCCCTGATATATCTCATTGATGATTGCAATAAGTTCTTCTTTAGTCAGTTGATGTGTGATGGGTTTAATTACTTCTTTGATTGCTTTTATATTAATAGTGACACTCTTTTTTTTAACAAATGCACCTTTTTGTGCAATAATCTCAATATATCCTTGCGCTTCAAGCATTTGATATGAGCGACTTACTGTATTAGGATTAATTCCAAGTTCATATGCAAGTTCTCTAATGGATGGCATCGCGTCACCTTCATTAAATAGACCTAATTCAATTTGTTGAATAAAATAGGAACATATCTCTAAATAGATTGGTTTGTCGTGTTTTAGTATCATGTGTTAATCACCCTAACTGTATTAACTGTATTAATTTCATAATAATTTAAATATCGTTAAATGTCAATATATATTAAAGATTTGTCTAAAAAACAGCATTAAAAAACGCGTAAATATCATATAAATACATTTATTAAACATCAAGTTTATGTTACAATCTTAAACAAGAGGGGTAAAAAGGATGAGATTATGATTAAGCTTGTTGAAACCATGGATGACCTAAAACAATTCGTTTTACTACCCAAATCATTATATCGTGGACATAAACATTATGTTTTCCCACTTTTTAGGATATTGCAAAAAGAACTTAAAACACTTATTTTTGAAAAGAAAACTTATCAAGCCATATTGGCTTATAAAAATAATGAAGTTGTAGGAAGACTTTTATTCACATATGATATCAGTAAACATAAACAAAGCGAAGTTTGTTATTTTTCTATGCTAGATATGATCGATGATATAGAAGTGACTGCATCGCTTTTTGATTTTGTATATCAAGATATGAAACAAAAACACATCACCTATCTTGAAGGTACGTTTAGTCCATATGATCCTGATACAAGACGCGGTATTTTAATAAAAGGATATGATAGTGATCCCGCACTGTTTACAAGTTATCATGAACCCTATTATCAACAACATTTAGAATCTTTAGGTTTTTATAAAGCTTTTGATACACTCCTTTTAGATGGTGGAGATATCAATTTAAAGAATGAACAACTCTTAAAACGATTATATGATTTTACAGTTGCATCCCAACAGATAAAAATTGATTACCTCAATATGAAAAAGATAGATAAAGAAATTGATGATATTATGATTGTCTTAAATGAGGCACACAATGAGATCATTTATCAAGAACCGCCTACAAAAGAGATGTTATATACAGCATTTAAGCAAATGAAATCATTTATTAATCCAAAATTTGTCACCATCGCAAGAGAAATCAAAACTCAAAAACCGATTGGGTTTGCGATGATATTACCTGATTTTAATCAAGTGATTAAAAAAACGAAGGGGAACATTTTTTTATTTCCGTTTGTAAACAAGCGAAAAATCACTCAAGCGATTGGTAAACTTCAATACATTGTTCCAAAATATCAGGACAAAGGTGTCTTAGCAGCTATGTATTATAAAGAGATTGTACAACTAAGAAAATTTAAAATATCTTCTATCGAGATGGGTACCATTATGGAAGAGAATTATAAATCATTTCATCACTTCTTAAGATTTGGTGGTAGCATCAAAAAAGTATATAGACTTTATGGAAAGGATATTTAAATCATGATCGTTATCTTACTTCAAATTATATCAATTATTTTAGTCCCACTTTTCATTTTAAAATATCAAAGATTTGTACTAACTAAATGGTTAGGAACCATTGGTACTGCCTATGTTCTTGGTATGCTAGTTTCACTGATTTTATATTTATTTAATATTTCAGGCATTGCCATTTCACTTAATCAAGATGTTGGTGAAATCACATCACATGTAGCTATCACTTTAGCGATTCCACTACTCTTATTTGGTGCAAACATTAAAGCTGCCTCTAAATTATCAAAAACTGTTTTAATCTCATTTGGATCATTAATTTTATCTGCACTTATTGTAGCAACCCTGGTTAATTACTTATTTGCAAACCAATATGAAAATGGATCAGTGATATCCGCCATGGCCATTGGGATGTACACAGGTGGTACACCAAACTTTAATGCCATTGGTAAAATGTTCTTCTTAGATAATCAAATCATTGCTCTTGCTAATTTATCAGACATGATGATTGGTTCTATATTTTATTTATTCTTATTAACACTTGCAAAACCATTCTTTAAACTATTCTTAAAAGAAACCAAAGATCATCATTATCAAAATGCTGAACTCAAAGTTGAAAACACTGATTCTTATGATACTAAAGGTTTCAAATTCTCTAAAGATTTATTTAAAGCCATAGGTATTAGTTTTATTGGGGTTTTAATATCTGCAGTCTTAGGACTTGCTGTTTGGATCATTTTAGGGATGGAGGATGGACGCATGAATGACTTTTTAGTGCCAATAATGCTCATTGGCGTCACTCTCTATGGCATTATCATTTCACTTAAATCTAAGATGCATGAAGTTAAATATACCAATGTATTAGGTCAATATATGATATTAGTTTTCTCATTTGCACTTGCTTCAAGTATTGATCTTACAAAAATAGGCTCTACTTTAGTACCTACTTTGATCATTTTAGCTACGATCACACTTGGTACTGCGATACTCCATCTATTCATTTCATCTTTATTAAAAACTGATGTTGATTGTGCGATTATCACATTAACAGCAGGCATTTATGGTCCTGCGTTCATCCCAGCTGTAACAAAACAAATAAAAAATGAATCCTTAACTGTTCCTGGACTCATTATTGGTTCTATCGGTTATGCAGTTGGTACATTCTTAGGTTACATTCTAGGCTTATTCTACTTATAAATATAAAACACCTTTTAAAAGGTGTTTTTTTATAGTTCATACCATATGCCTTCAGAGATAACTTTAATTTGATCTTTTACAACTGAGATCGCACTTTGATCATCAATCGCATATGCTTTTTGGTTTAATGTTTTCTTCCATTTTATCGCATTTTCTAATGTATTTTCTGGAAGCATTGGATGATTTAAGTGTGGAAAAATTGCGAAATCCACAGTACCTAAGGCTTCATCACCTTGCTCGAGTTTTTGCCAGTCTACAAAATCATCTCCAATGTGAGGTGCCATAATCATGGATCCTGCACTTAATCCTACATAGACAATGTCTTTATGTTTGATGTAATCATAAAATCCAGATGTTTTCATAAAATAATTTAATAGCATCGGATCACCACCGTTGACTAAGATAACATCTGCTTTATCGACTTGTATTATTCCAAATTGAATCATCTATTGCATGTAATATAGACAATTCTAAAAGACCAACTGATTTAAAACCTAGCTCGCACATAGGTGTTTCACTTAGTCCACTGACAAATTCAAATGCACGTAAAAATCCTTCTTTTAGATGATAACTAGATGTTGTAATACAAATGGCGTGTGCATCTTCAATTTTTTTATTAAGCAATGTTAAAAGTTCATTTTTGATACTTTCATTTTTTATCCCTGCAGATGTTAATAATAGTTTCAAGTTGACCTCCATTATTTTAATTCTAAAAGTGATATACTTTCAACAAGTGATGTTTGTGGGAACATATCTAGCGGAACAACTTCAATTAACTTATATGATTTCAATAATAAGTTTAAGTCTTTAGCAAGCGTTGATGGATTACATGAACCATAGATGAGCTTTCTTGGTTTAAAACCTAAAATAAGATCAATCGTTTCCTTACCTAATCCAACACGTGGTGGGTCAAAAAACATGACATCAATCTTCTTCATTTTAAGTCCACTAAGTGCACGCTTGAAATCACTTTGTAATACAGTCACATTTTTAATGTGGTTTTTTTCTAATGAGAGTTTAGCACTTTCACATGCTTTTTTATCAATTTCAATAGCATAGACTTGGCGACAAGAATTTGCTACATAATGGCTCACTGGCGCAGTTCCAGCAAATGCATCAATAACAACATCATGCTTTTTAAGCTTTGCAAGTCTCACCATTTCTTGATAAAATTTTTGCGCTTGTCCATGATTAAGTTGAAAAAATGCTTCTGGTTTTAATTCAAATTCAAATGTGCTTAACGTTTCACTTATGGTATCTTTACCTGCAAGTTTCTTTAAACTTGAATTAAAGAATCCTAATTGATCTTTTTTCTTATCGATGACTTTAAACACGGAGACGATATGCTCATTTTTTTCTACAAGTTCTAAAGCAAGATCCGTAAGTTTTGCTACATCTTTTAATAATACAAATGTGATTTGTACTTCACCAAGTGATGATGCTCTACAAACAATAGATTGAACAAATCCATCATTATATTTATCATCATATCCTTTAATTTTATAGATATCTAACAATCTAAGTGCTTCTGAAATACTTTGATTAACACGTTCATCTTGAATTGGACATGCGTCCATTTGAATAAATTTTCTACTTCTTTCCTGATACATACCTACATGATTTTTACCATTAAATCTAACAGGTAGACTCGCTTTATTTCTGTAATGCGTTTCTTTATCAGAAGTGATTGTTTCTCCTACGATTGAATCTGGCAAATCTCTAAATGTGTATCTTTTTAATGCATCAAGCAATGTTTGTCTTTTAGCATCTTTAATCTTTTCTTGACTTAAATGCTGTAATTGGCACCCACCACATTTATCATAAATCGGACAAAAAGGTGTCACGCGATCTTCTGATACAATATTTGTTTTAATCAGTTTTGCTACCAATCTATTATCAAAGACTTCTTTAATCTCAACATCCACATTTTCAGAAGGAAGCGCATAATCAACAAAAACGGTCATTTTATTAAAATAACCGATACCTTCCCCATTAATACCTATTTTTCTTATATCTAAATTTAACTTTTGTCCTACTTCAAATTGATTTTCCATATTATCACCTGCTCATATCTATTTTAACATAATAAAATAGACAAAGAACGTTCTTTGTCTATTTATCTCTATTCTTTTTCATCAAGTAATTCTTTAAGTGCAGGAATAACAATCTCTCCATAAGTTTTAATACTTTCCATCGTCATTTCATGCGGCATAATTGAACCAGGCATTTGGTATATAAAACGATCAATACCTAATCCTTTAATCATATGATACATGCGCTTAACTACAGTCTCTTGATTACCAATGATGAGTGGTCCATGATTGACATAAGCTAAAAAATTTTGATAACTTATATGATTATTCCACCCACGTTCACTGCCTATTTTTTCAAACTGATCGCGATAAACTGGATAGTATCTTTCTAATAAATCTTCGACGTTTTCACTAATCATTCCATGAATAGCAATACTAATCTCCATTTTATCTAAATCGTGACCTGCTTCTTTATACGTATGCTTATATAAATCAATGAGTGGTTTAAAGTTTAAAGGATTCCCACCAATAATAGCAAACGTAATGGGTAAACCTAATTTTGCAGCTCTTACGACAGATTGATATGTGCCACCAACACCAATACCAATCTTTAAATCGTAAATATCTCTAGGATATGCGCTTTGATTAACAAGGGGTTCTCTATATTTACCACTCCAATTGATGACTTCTTCATGTTTAGCTTTAAGTAATAATTCAAGTTTTTCAGTAAATAAGCCATTATAATCTTCTAAATGATATCCAAATAATGGAAAACTTTCCGTAAAAGATCCACGTCCAGCAATCATTTCTGCTCTTCCATCAGAAATTAAATCAAGTGTAGAAAATTGCTCATACAATCTTATGGGATCATCAGAAGATAATACTGTAACTGCAGTACCTAAGATGATGCGTTTAGTAAGCGGTGCTGCTGCAGCTAATATGATTTGCGGACTAGATGCTGCATAATCGTTTCTGTGATGCTCACCAATACCATAAAAATCAATCCCAACTTGATCAGCTAAGACGATTTCTTCTAATGCGTGTTTGATACGTTTTTGATCAGATATTTTAGGTCCATTTTGATTTGCACCTGTTTCTAAGAATGTCATCATTCCAAATTTCATAGTTATCACCTGAAATCATTTTACTTTAATCTATATATATAATCAAAACAAATGACTTACAAAATGTAACTAAATAAAAAACGAGTAATTATCAACTCGTTTACAATGCTTTACTTAATATTAATTTAAATTTGCGATCTTCTGATCTTTCCAGCAATATTTTAAATTCTAATACATCACATATCTTTTTTACAATCGATAATCCAACACCATGACCACTGATATGTTTCGTTGATTCACTTCTATAAAATAATTCAAAGAGTTTGGATAAATCTTCTTCATTCATCTCAAGTGTTTCATTTTCAAAGATGATATCGATATGATCGCTTAATCTAACATCAATTTTAATCTTTGAACCTAAAACAGCATATTTAAGTGCATTATCAATTATATTTTTAAACATGATTTTAAGAAGTTCTCGATTGCTTTTAATAATAACTTCTTCAAGACTTAAATCAAATTCAATATTTTTATTTTCCCATCTATATTGCATCGATGAAATGGTTTGTCTAAGAACTTCAGTTAAGTTAAATTTATCTTCACGATTGATAATACTATCATTTTCAATCATCGATAAATTTAATATGTTTTGTGCTAATTCAGATAGTGACTCACTTTCATTTTCAATAATTTTTGCATATTGTTTAGTATCTTCAAGTGAATCGGATTTTTGCATAAGTTCTGCATAACCTTTAATGATGCTAATTGGCGTTTTAAACTCATGAGCATAATCCTTCATAAAACTTTGATTAACATATTGGTTTTTTTGTAATGCATCAGTCATCACATTAAAATGATGTGTAAGATTTGATATCTCATCTCTTCCATTCTCACTTAAATGCATATTAAACTCACCAAGTGATATTTTTTCCGTTGCATTTGAGAGTTTTGATATTCTTTTTACAATCATATGGTTAAACCACATATTAGAAATGATAAGCATGAGTGATGATGAAATAATCATCCCTAATAACAAAATCTTATCATTGGTATAATACGCCATTAAATCAATGCCTAAAACATGGAGTATAAGCCTTGGTATAGCAACTGAAATAAATCCAATAACAAACATTGATAAGAGCATTTTTGCATACAGTTTTTTCATTTAAGTTTCACCTTATAACCAAGTCCTCTAACAGTTTCAATCTCAAAATCCATCATAGGTACAGATTCTCTTAATCTTTTAATATGTGTGTCAATGGTTCGATCATATGACTCAGAATCATATCCCCATATTTCATTCATCAGCTGCTCTCTTGTAAATATTTTATTTGGATATGATAATAATTTAAAAAGCAATTGAAACTCTTTGGATGTTAAGTTAATAAGTTTATCATCGACTAAACATGATTGTTCTGCTTCATTTAATATCGTATGTTTTAATTTGATTTCTTTATGTTTACTAATATCATATCTTCTCAAGAGTGCATGAATTCTAAGTAACATTTCATTTAAATCAACAGGTTTGACCATGTAGTCATCAACACCTGATAAAAAGCCTTTTTCTTTTTCATCAAAACTATCTAATGCTGTAAGCATCATGATAGGAATATCTTTTCTGATTTGTCTTAGTCTATTTGTAAGTGTATGACCACTCACTTCTGGCATTAAGATATCAGTGATGACTAAATCAATATGTTGATGGTTAAAAACGGTAAGAGCTTCCTTACCGTTTCTAGCTTGCAACACTTCAAAATGTTCTTTTTCTAAAAATTTAGATAATAGTGTTCGAATATGTAATTCATCTTCTGCGATTAATATTTTTAACATATGATCACTCCTATCTTCATTTTATCAATTATTCAGTACGTAATGCAATCACTGGATCTTTTTTAGCTGCAATTCTACTTGGTAATAATCCAGCAATTAAAGTCAGTGCAGTTGATAATACAACAAGGATGATTGCGCTAGGTAATAAGAGACTAGCAAATCCACTAACGTCAATATAGTTTTCTAAAATGAGATTAATTGGAATATTTAATAGTGAAGCAATAAGTACACCAAGGATACCTGCTGTTAAACCAATTAATACAGTTTCTGCATTAAAGATTCTAGAAATATCTTTCTTTCTTGCTCCAAGTGATCTCATAATACCGATTTCTTTAGTTCTTTCTACAACTGAAACATAGGTAATAATACCAATCATGATTGAAGATACAACAAGCGAAATACCTGCAAATGCTGATAGGATGATTGTAATCGTTGTGATCAGTGATCCAACTGCATTTGACACAATTTCTGCTAAATCAGTATAAACGATGGTATCAATATCATCTAATCCTAAATTATAATTGTCAATGTAAGCTTTAATTTCATCTTTAGAGTCAAATGACTTAGGATAAATTTGAATGCCTGAAGGGGTTTGTTCACCACCTATTGCTTTCATGACATCGTCATAAGTGATAGTTTCACCGAAAGGCATAGGGGAATACTGCATGATTTGCGTTGAACCCGTAAATGGATTGGCAATACTAATATCAACATAGCCAATGAGTGCATTTGGGCTTGCAATTTGTGCTGCGACGATATCAGAATTGAGTGCATCATTTAACATATATGCAGTTAAATCTGAAGTATATGCAATACCAGAATCAAGTAAGTCTGATGATGCATCTTGTTTTATTCTTAAAATACCAGAGATGGTTAAAGTAACAGCATTTGAATCATTATACATGGTTGAATCGACAGTTTTTTTATTAAAAATGCCTTCATTTTCAACATAATATGAATTATTAGTTATAACCTTTAATTGCAAACCAATAAAATCATCAAATTTATATCCATCTTGATAATTAAAACCCATTGCATTTAAGAAATTAGTTGTTACTCTATTTTCTTCATCAACGACGAGAACAACTTCATTAAGTGACGTTGGATAAGTACCACCTATCACATCATATTGTGATTGTATAAATGATTCGTTATCAGGTAATTCACTATAGTAATTTTGACTTAATAAACTTGTGGCATTTTCATAGGCAACAATATTTAAATTATAATCATATGTATAAGATAACGAATTATATAATGTAGGATCTAAATTGTTAATATAATCAATAAAATCATTTGTTAATATATTATTGTGGCTACTTAAAACTGCAGATGGATTATAGACATAAATATCTTCTCCATCAGGAAATTCTCCAGCTGTGTCCATTTGTGTTGCACCAGCATTAAAAAAATCAACGACTGTAGGATTTATCTCAATAGGAAATCCTGCAAGTGTATCTGATTGCATTTCATTGACATAACTTGTCATCCCTGATGAAACAGACAACACAAGTGCAATCCCAATAATTCCGATACTTCCTGCAAGTGCAGTAATTAAAGTTCTACCTTTTTTAGTTAGTAAGTTCTTAAAGCTTGTTAATAACGCTGTTTTATAAGACATTGAAGTCTTTTTATTTACCAGTTTTTCAATTTTATGATCATCTTTGATATTTTCACTTGGATTTGAATCATCAACAACCAATCCATCTAAAAGTTGTACGACTCTATCACTATATGCTTCTGCAATTTCAGCATTGTGAGTCACCATAATGACTAAACGATCTCTTGAAATCTCTTTAATCAATTTCATGATTTGATCACTTGTCTTTGAGTCAAGTGCACCTGTTGGTTCATCTGCTAACAAAATTTTAGGATTATTGACTAAAGCTCTTGCAATTGCAACTCTTTGCATTTGGCCACCAGATAACTGATTTGGTCGTTTGTATAAATGATCTTTTAAGCCAACTTCTGTTAATACTTTTATGGCACGATCTTTTCTTTCTTTAGCACCAACACCTGAAAGTCTTAAAGCCATTTCAACATTATCTAAAACTGATAAATGTGAAATCAAATTATAGGTTTGAAAAACAAACCCAATGGTTGCATTTCGATAGGCATCCCAATCTTGATCCTTATAATCTTTGGTTGATTTAAAATCGATTAATAAATCACCACTTGTATATCTATCTAATCCCCCAATAATGTTTAACATCGTCGTTTTCCCACAGCCGGATGGACCTAGTATAGAAACAAATTCTTGATCTTTAAACGTTAAATCAATACCTTTTAATGCAGGGACTGGTTTACCCGCTACATAATAATCTTTTTTAATATTTTTTAGTTCTAACATGTCATCATTCTCCTTTTACATGCACCATTTTACTGTTTGTTTGTGAACTGAATGTGAAATTACATGATTTTTACAAAAAAAGAATTAAAACTCTTTTATCATGTAATGATACATCAATAAACGCTCATATCATGTTTAACACTTTTTATGACTATTGTAAAATTAAATGCAAAAAAAAGATGGTTTCCCATCTTTTATGTTTATTTTAATCTAACGACTTCTCTAGCTATCATCACTTCTTCATTCGTTGGAATGATAAATGCTCTAACTTTAGAACCCTTATTCGTGATTTCTCTTTCACCACGTTTGTTATTTTCTTCTTCATTTAAGTCAATGCCTAAGACTTTAACAGCTTCTAAAATATTTTTTCTAATTCTAGGTGAGTTTTCGCCGATACCAGCAGTAAAGCAAATCGCATCTAAACCACCCATGTAGACATAATATGAACCAATGTAATCAGCGATTCTCTTCACTTGGATTTTATGTGCTAAATAAGCTCTGTGATCACCTTGATCCATTAATTCATCAATATCTCTAGAATCATTTGATTTACCTGATACACCAAGATATCCAGACTTCTTGTTTAAATCATTTAAAACTGAATCATAACTTCTGTTTTCTTTATCAGCAATAAGTTTTAACACTGCAGGATCGACATTACCACTTCTTGTTCCCATAGGAATACCTTCAAGTGGTGTAAGTCCCATTGAAGTATCAACTGACTTACCGCCATCTACTGCACAAAGTGATGCTCCATTACCTAAATGACAAACAATGACTTTAGCATCTTTATTTCCAAGAATTTCATAAGCTTTTTCACTTACATATTGATGAGATGTGCCATGGAATCCATACTTTCTAACGCCATAGTTTGTATACCATTCATATGGTGTTTCATAAAGATAAGCAAGTTCATCCATTGTTTGATGGAATGTTGTATCAAAAACTGCAACTTGAACGACATTTGGAAGTGCTTCTCTAAATGAGATAATACCTGTGATATTCGCAGGATTGTGAAGTGGTGCTAAATCATTTAATGATTCAATATCATCAATGACTTGATTTGTAATCACTGTAGATGCTTTAAATAACTCTCCACCTTGAACAACACGGTGACCAACACCATCAATTTCATCAAGTGATTGAATAATGTTATATTTAACTAATCCTTCAACTAATAATTCAACAGCAACCTTATGATTTAAAATAGGTTGTTCAACTGTGACTTTTTCACCATTAACTTTGATTTGAAATACAGCATTATGGTGACCAATTCTTTCAACTAATCCAGATGTAATAACTTTTTCTTCTGGCATTTCTAATAACTGGAATTTTAATGATGAACTTCCAGCATTTACAGCAATAATTTTCATATTCGTACGCTCCTTACCATATATATGATACTAGATAAATGTTTAATTTTCAAGATGTGAATAAATATTCATGTTAATAAAGGAAAGCATAATAAGCGATAAACTGTAAAATGGTCCCTAAACCACAAAAAATATGCCAAATAAAATGGAAATACTTAACCTTAGAAAGTGAAAAGAAAATGACACCTAAACTATATGATACTCCACCTGCTAAGATGAGCCAAAATGCAGCTTGATCAAATGCAAATAACTGCTTAATAAATGCGAGTGCACTCCATCCCAGTATTAAAAATACAATGGTATGTAGAACAACATATTTTTTAATCCATATGGACTTAAACACAACACCAACGATGATTAATGTCCACTGAATGATAAATATTGAAAGTCCTAGTGATATGTTACCAATCACTGGCTCTTGTAGTTCAGGCAATAATAAAAGTGCAGGTGCAAAACTACCACCAATTAAAATATAGATGGATAAATGATCAAATCTTCTAAACACAGATTTTGCTACTGGATTGAAGAGTGCATGATAAAGTGTACTCATAGTGTATAAATTAATCATCCCAAATCCAAATAAAATCGCAGCTAACACACCTACTGCTGAATCAGCTCTAATAATTAATAATATCATTGCAACCACACCAAAAATAGCCATGACACCATGGCTAACTGCGTTTGCAATTTCTTCCCCTACTGTTTGTCTTTTGTCTTTTTTCATTTGCCAACCTCATCATCCAAAAATTGATCTAAAAAATCCATACCTTTATGTGTTTCTGGTTCATATTTAAATAAATCTGGAAAATCTAATTGTCTTAACACTTCATAAGATACAAGTGCGACACAATTACTTAAATTAATTGATCTAACTTTATCCGTTGTTGGTATTCTATAACAAGCATCCAAATGAGATGCTAGGATATGTTTATCAATACCTGTTGATTCTTTACCAAAAATTAAATAAATATCTTCATCAACATCTTTATAGTTGATTTCTGAATATGTTTTTTTACCATAACGTGTTAAAAAGAAATATTTACCTTTATTTTCTTTTTCAAAACTAGCATAATCTTTGTACACGGTATAATCAATAAATTCAAAATAATCAAGTGCACTTCTTTTTAGCCTTGCTTCATCAAGTTTAAACCCGAGTGGTTCAATCAGATGAAGTTTTGCACCGATAGCAACACAAGTTCTCATGATATTACCTGTATTTTGAGGTATTTCTGGTTCAAATAATACAATATGTAACATCTTTAACTCCTATGTGCTTTAATAAGATTTTGTTTTAAGTTCCATAATTCTAGTGATAAATCAACATAATATTCATGTGGATTTTCAAGACGAAGCACTTCTGGCCATAATCTTGAGATTTCTGTTTGACAATAAGCTCTTATTTCTTCTAAAGTTGGTTTTTTATACACTAAAATACCATCTTTAAAAATTGGAACGAGCATAGGTTTTGCACTAAATTTTTGAACGAGTTTCTTTTTCCATGGAAAATGTGGATTAAATAATTCATATGGTTTACTTTGATCAATGGTTTCATCAAAAAGCGTGATGACATCTGCTTCAGCCATATGATTTTCATCATAGAAACGATAGACTTGCTTGAATCCAGGTGTCGTTGTTTTTTGTACATTTTCGCTAATCTTTATTTTAGGTTCTAATATAGAATTTTTCTCAATGGCTGCAAGTTTAAAGACACCACCAAAAACTGCTTCTGATCTTGCTGTAACTAATCGTTCACCAACACCAAAGCTATCAATTTGAGCACCTTGAGAAATGAGTTCTTTAATTAAATATTCATCTAATGAATTAGATACTGTAATTTTAGTATCTTTTAAACCAGCATCATCGAGCATTTGACGCGCTTTTTTAGTTAAATAGGTTAAGTCTCCACTATCGAGTCTAATACCTTTTAAATAGAAACCTTGTGGTTCTAATATCTCTTTATGTATTCTAATCGCATTAGGAATACCTTGTTTTAATGTATTATATGTGTCAACTAATAAAATTGTTGCATTTGGATAAGTATTTGCATAAGCTTTAAATGCTTCATATTCAGAATCGTATGATTGCACATAACTATGAGCCATTGTACCAAGTGCTGGAATTTGATATTGATAATCAGCATAAGTATTTGAAGTTCCTAAAACACCTGCAATATATGCAGCTCTTGCACCATAGATAGATGCATCATATCCATGTGCACGACGCGCCCCAAATTCTAAGACTGAACGACCTTGTGCCGCTCTAACGATACGTGCTGCTTTAGTCGCAATCAAAGATTGATGATTAATTGTTAAAAGAAGCATCGTTTCAACAAGTTGACATTCAATGATAGGACCTTTAATAGTTAAAATAGGTTCATGAGGAAATATCGGCGTTCCCTCTTTCATTGCATATACATCTGATGAGAATTTAAATGATTCTAAATATTTTAAAAAGTCAGCATCAAATATTTTCTTTGAGCTTAAATAACTAAGCTCTGATTTAGTAAATGTTAAATGAGATAAGTAATCAATGACTTGATCAAGACCTGCAAAAATTGCAAATCCACCTTTATCGGGTACATCTCTAAAAAAGACATCAAATACTGCAATTTGATGATGTTTGTTATCTTTGAAATAGCCATTTGCCATCGTTAATTCATAGAAATCCATCAGTAAAGTCAATTTTCTGTTATCCATAAGACTTCCTCCTTTTGACACTTACCATTCTAACATTTTTTTCTATTTTTTGTTATAATTATAAGTATAAAAGGACGGTTTTATTTTATGATGATTATGATTTCTCCAGCAAAAACATTTAAAGTTCATCCATTATCTAGAAATCAAGAACCTTATTTTTTAAGTGATGCAAAACTGCTTCATGCAAAACTTTCCAAATTATCTAAAAAGATGATTACTAAAAAGATGAAAGTATCTGATCGTTTAGCAGATAGCATTTATGATCAATATCAACATTTTGGAAAAAAAGAAAATGCTGCTGTTTTTTCTTATTTTGGACATCAATATAGACATATTGATGCTTTATCACTAATACCTCATTATGAATCATCATTATCAAATCTTTATATCTTATCTGGACTTTATGGACTATTAAACGCTTTTGATGACATCAGTCCTTATCGATTGGAAATGCAAGATAAAACCATTGGTAACCTTTATGATTTTTGGAAACCTAGACTTACTGCTTATATCCATGATAAATTTAATCATGAGGTCATTTATAATTTATGTTCAGATGAATATGGTAGTTTAATTAAAGATTTAGATCAAACGATCACTATAGAATTTTATCAGTTAAAAAATGAAAAGTTATCCATACACAGTATGGAAGTAAAAAAAATGCGAGGTTTATTTGCTAGACATATGATCATAAACCCCGATCAAGATGTTAAAACTATAGAAATTGATGGATATCTTTTTGATCCATTAAAATCAAATATTCAAACATATGTATTTATAAAGGAGGTATAGGATGAAAAAATTATTAAGAATGATTTTATCAAGGACATCTGTCATTCTTTTATTATTGTTGTTACAAATTGCTTTATTTTTTGTCATCTTACACTATATCTCAAAACTCACATATGTTCACACCATTTTATATGTAATTAGTGATATTATTGTCGTTTATCTCATTTATAAAGAAGAAAATCCAGTTTATAAATTATCTTGGATCATTCCAATCTTAATCTTCCCACTCTTTGGTGGCCTCTTCTATTTATTTTATAAAAATAGAAATGTTAGTAAAAAAGTCATTAATCATTATTACATTTCAGAAAAAGAACGTTATGATTTTTTAAATCAATATCAAAAACAAAAAGTGAAAGAACATAAAATTGGAACATATCTTCACTCCATTGGTTGGATGACTTTCAAACACACTTCTTCTTCATTTTTAGGTAGTGGTGAACTCATGTTTGAAAGTATGCTTGAAGCTTTAAGAAATGCTAAAAAATATATATTTTTAGAGTTCTTTATCATTAAAGAAGGCAAAATGTGGGATGACATTTTAACAATACTTAAATCTAAAGTTGAAGCTGGTGTTGAAGTATTTTTAATTTATGATGATTTTGGCAGTTCAACACTTCCATATAAATATGCTAAAATGCTAAAGTCATATGGGATTCACGCCTATGCATTTAACCCCATGCGGATACATTTAAATTTCGCGATGAACTATCGCGATCATAGAAAAATAGTGATTATTGATGGTATTGAGGCTTTCACAGGTGGCATTAATATTGGTGATGAATACATTAATCTTGAACATCCATTTGGCCATTGGTTAGATGCAGGTATTAAAATTAGTGGTTCTGCTGTTACATCACTTGTGATTAACTATGTAAACACACTAAAGTTTATGCATCAAGATACATTAAACATCGATGATTATGTTGTTAAAACATTTGATGAAAGCGAAAATCATGACATATTAATTCCATTTTCAGATGCTCCTATTGATAATGAACTCACGCATAAAAATATTTATTTATCGATGATCAGTCAAGCAAAAAAAGAGATTTTAATTACAACCCCTTATTTAATTATTGATAATGAGTTAACAACATCGCTTAAACTAGCTGCTAGATCTGGAGTTAAAGTCAAAATTATTATTCCATATATCCCTGATAAGAAACTTGTCTTCTTAGTGACAGAAACCTATGCTGATGAACTTGTCTCATCAGGCGTTGAAATTTATCGATATAAACCAGGTTTCATTCATTCTAAAATGATTATTGTCGATGATGAAATTGCGATGATTGGAACTGCAAACTTAGATTTTAGAAGTTTGTATTTACATTTTGAAAATAGTGTATATCTAGAAAATAAACAAACCATTAACGATATGCATGCGTGGTTTATAAAAACTTTAAGTGATTGTGTACTTGCAAGTGATTTAAAAAAATCTAATGTACTTGTTAGAGCATTAAAAGTATTTTTAAGAGGATTTGCATCATTGATGTAGAAAAAAAAGCATTTCGACTGAAATGCTTTTTTGTTTGTTTGATTGAATTAACTTCTTCCAAAGCCTAACACACCAAATACAGAACCTGCAATAAAGAATATATACGCGATTAAATATAAGATGAGTGTAATCATTAAGTAGGTCGCACTTGCAAAGAAACTAATTGATGCAAATGCTGGTACACCAGCTGCAATAACTGCAAGTAATAAGAATATTGAACCTACTCTAAGTAATGTCACAGAGAATCTCTTAGGTTTCTTATTTGCAAATAATGCCCATAATAAGAACACTAGTGCTAAGACTGCCCCAGGTTGTACATATACTGAAGCATTGAGTGCTTGATCAATATATGAAGCAACATAACCTAAACTGTCATTGATAAATGCTGGTGCTGTTAGGACTGCCCCTGCAAATAATGATGTTGAATTTGCAATGGCTTGTGCATAGACAAAGACTAATAATACTGAGATTAATAATCTCAAGATTAATCCCTTTCTAAGGGCCCAAACTAAGAACAATAATCCAACAATAAGTCCTAGGAATGCATATTCATATACAGGAAATCCTAATTGACTGATGATATCTGAAACCATTTGTGCATAAGGCTCAGCAAATGCAATGATACTATAAGATGTATTGGCTAACACTAATTCACTGACGATGATTAACGATGATGCTAGTAACAAAATGAATCCAAGTGTTCTAACAATTTTACCAAAAACCCCATTACTAACGCGATTTTTCATAGATCCACCACTTTCCAAAATACTCTATTTTCTTTATATTTATTCTATCATATAAAGTGTGACATTATCAATTGATTTTTTAATTAAATATCATTATTTACAGCTAAATCACCATCAACGATTAAATGTTGCTGTCTAAAGAGTAAATCAATGAAATAAACGAGGATTGCACCACCGACAATCATAAAGATGACTGCAAGCCATGCATTAAGCGAGTAATTCATAGCTGATAGGGTACCTAATTGACCAACAAGTGCAGAACTTCCCATACCTGCACCAATAAATGTTGTTTGTGCATCAAGTGGTAATACAATGATAGGTGCTAATATCGCAGATGCGATGATTGTAGGTAACCATATGACTGGTTTTTTAAGAATATTTTTAAATTGTAACATAGATGTACCAAATGCAATCGATAAAACCATACCAATGTTATTATCTTTTCTTGATTGAATTGCAAAACCGATCATTTGAACGGTTGTACCTACTGCTGCTGCAGCACCTGCTAAACCATCAAGTTGAATGGCAATAGCGATAGCAGCAGATGATAGTGGTGATGTGAGTAACATCCCCATAGCAACTGCTATTACGATAGACATTGGTAGCGGTGCAAATGCTGTTGCACTATCAATACCTATAGAGATTTCTTTTAATAAATAACCTACTGGGCCACTAATCATTAAAGTTAAGACTAAAGCGACAAGCGAACCAACGATAGGAACTAAGACAATATCAACTGGTGTTTTCTTCACTAGGACATATTTTAAGAACATGATCCCTAAAACGACAACTAAATATGTTGTTACTGGATCATTATTTGGTAATAAAACAAGTCCTGCACCAAATTGAAATTTAAATGATGTTGCAATGCCACCCATGACTGAAGCAACGACCATTTTTAATCCATCCATCTTAAGACTTAAAGCGATACCGATACCAATACCGACACCCATTAACCCTTTAAGAGCATTAGAAAGTGTTACAGAAATAAGTGAGATTTGCACGAGTGAACCGAGCTGACCAATAATCACACCAATGATGAGGGTTGCAAACAAACCATAAACCATACCATTCATTGTTGTCATTACAAATTTTTTGAATCCCATGTTAAACATGAAGCATCTTCCTTTCTATTTTCGCGACTTAAATCACGACCATTATGATTTTATCATGTTTTTTAGCAACTGTTCACTATTTTTGATTGTTTTTATATATAATAGATATATACGAGGTGTTCAAATGAGAAAAAATACCAAAAGCTATTTACGACAAATCTATCAATATGATGAGATGGATAAAACATATTTAATTGATGTTTCTTTAGACAATTATAAAGAAATTTTTAATGATTGGGATGCAGCACCTATTAAGAAAAAAGCGATGAATCCTGAATTAGAAACTTTTTTGGAAGATTCATCTTATGATTTACCTTTAAAACAAAAAGTTAAGATTGTCTTTGCTGTTCCAGAGCATATTAAAGATCAGCAAATTGAAATTCAACATATTGATGCATTTAAAAATTATTATCGTGCACTCATCCATTTTTTGAATCGTGAAATGAATATCAATTACAGAAAAATCTTTATTTATATCTTTTTAGGGTTTTCATTAATTGTGACATCAACACTTCTTTCAAATGTCTCTTCAACCAGTCTTCTACTTGAAATATTAGCTCAAGGCATCTTCGTTGGAGGTTGGGTTTTATTATGGGAATCATTTTCACTTTTCTTTTTTGATATGTATGATCAAAGAGATAAGAAAAAAAGATATACAAGATTTATCAATAGCAAAATCATTTATCGTTACATTAAAAAATAAAGGAGATTATCATGCAAGATAAAATACAAAAAACACAAGCCATGCTTGATACATTCGACGAACAGTTTAAAACAGTCATATTAAGCACATTAACTGAAGATCAAACACCATTTGCATCTTATGCACCTTATGTAAAATACAATAATGATTATTACTTTATCATTAGCAAATTAGCACTTCATTATACAAATATGCTCAATCATCCAAAAGCAAGTATTATGTTTATTGCTGATGAATCAGCAACCAACTCAATGTTTTTTAGAAAAAGATTATCTTATATGGTTGATGTTGAATTAGAAATTGATGATGATGTAATTAAAAACTTATTTATTGAGAAATTCGGTGCATTAGTTAAACAGTTATTGCAAATGGATTTTTTAATTGGTAAATGTCATCTAAGAAGTGGTCACTTCATCGTTGGACCTGCTGGTGCTTACGAAGTTGATGGAAATCAGAAAGTTGTGGAACTTATGACTGGAAATAAAGGTATGGGTCATCCAAATATGAAATAAAAAAATCCATCAAAACGATGGATTGTTTTTTTTATTGGTCCCCGCAGCCGGGCTCGAACCAGCACGGATTATTCATCCACCAGATTTTGAGTCTGGCACGTCTACCAATTTCATCATGCGGGGATTAAATTGTTAATTGCTTCCATATTGTATCACAGTTCATATGTATTTTTCAATATATATCTACTCAAATGATTTGTATTGTTCAAGTTAGTAGTTAACTGTCGATTAATCATGAGGAGATTCTTTATATCATATGCTATAATATTTGTAAAAAGCATTTTAGGAGGATTTATGTTTACCGCAAAACATATTGTTTTTCTCATTTTATCACTTGTCTATTTAGTTTTATTATTGATGCTAACAAAGAAAAAAAATGTTAAGTTTGCTATCAAATGGTTTTTAGTGATTGGAATTATTTCTGAAACCATTAAAGTTTTTTACTACATCGTCACAAATGATAATGGTAACTATTTACCTGCCACAGACTTACCTTTTCATTTATGCTCAATTCAAATCATATTTTTACTCATTTTAAAAATGAGTGAAAACGAGAAATTGAATAAATTGTTGTTAGCGTTTATGATTCCCACAGGTTTATATGGCGGCCTAGCAGCACTTCTCATCCCTACTTCTTCATCAATTAATGGTTATTTAATCTTATCCATTCAATATTTCTTTTATCATGCAACACTTATGGCTTTTTCAATTCATATTATGAGACAAAAAGAAATTGTATTTGGTGTTAAAGATGTCTTTAATGTATTAAAGTTTTTAGCACTTATAGGTTTTATTGCTATTTATGTAAATGCTATTTTAGGATCAGATACAAATGTTAATTTTATGTATGTGGTCAGACCTCCAATGAGCGGACTTCCTTATTTGAATTTAAATCAAGGATATATCATGTATATGCTTAAATATGCAATTTTAGTAGTCGTGATGGTATTACTCACATATTATAAAGTTTTCATCAATGCATTAAAACTACATCTAGTTAAATTAAAAAGTGCTTCGCAATAGCAAAGCACTTTTTTTTCTACATTTCTTTTAGTGATTGAATACCTAATAAAGCGATGCATTCATTAATCACATGTTGTATCGTTTTAATGAAATATAAATTAGAATTTAGAATATCAATTTCATCAACGATAACTCTTTGCTGTCCATAAAAACTGTTAAAAGCTTGTGCGAGTGAAATTGCATATTTTGCAATCACAGAAGGTGCATTTGTTTCTTTAGCTCTTAAGATTTGAGATGGATATTGATCTAGGAGTTTAATCACATCAAAATAATGATTTTCTTCATAAACTTTAGGATTTATTTGACTCAAATCAATATGTTTGTCTTTGATAATTGACTCAATTCTAACACTACTATATTGCAGATATGGTCCTGTTTGACCTTCAAATTTAAGCATATTTGCTAAATTGAAATCAACATTTAAGTGTCTCTCGTTTTTTAAATCATTAAAGATGATTGCACCTATACCCACTGCTTTTGCGACTTCATCTTTATGATCTAATTTAGGATTTTTTTCAATGATTGCATCTTTAGCATCACTAATGGCTTGCTTAATCACATCTTCTAAACGTTTTGCATTACCACCGCGTGTACTCATTTTTTTACCATCAAGCATGACAAGTCCAAAATTGACATGTTCGATTTCTACTGGATATCCAAGTAATTCTTTAACCGCATTTAATTGTTTGAAATGAAGTTGTTGTTCATTTCCTACAACATATAAGATCTTCTTAGCACCATATGTTAAATATCGATATTTAATCGCTGCTAAATCTCTTGTAATATAAAGTGTTGCTCCATCAGAACGTTTAATGAGTGCTGGTGGCATATCATCACCTAATTCGACAATGGTAGCACCTTCATCAATTTTAAGTAATCCTTTTTGATCTAACTCATCAACGATTTCATCCATTTTATCATTATAAAAAGCTTCACCATTATATGAATCAAATGACACATTAAGCATTTCATACATTTGCATAAATTCTTCTAATGATAAATCTCTAAAAATTTGCCATAACTTAAGGTAATCTTGATCACCATTTTCAAGTGCTTTAAATACTTTTCTTGCTTCTTCTTCTAATTCAGGATGAAGTTTGACTTCATCATGAAATCCAACATATAAATCCTGCAATTTTTTAATTGGATCAACACTCAAATCAAGTGGTTCTGTTAGTCTTTCATAAGCAACAATCATTTTGCCAAATTGAGTACCCCAATCACCTAAGTGATTAATACCGACCACATGATAACCTGCAGTTTGATAAATATTTTTAAGTGCATTTCCAATCATCGTCGATCTTAAATGTCCTACTGAAAAGCTTTTTGCTATGTTTGGTGATGAATAATCAATACAAATCGTTTCATGCACATCTTCAAAATGTTTATCTAAATTAAGCTCTTCAAGCACTTTTTTTGCATATGTTGCTCTTTTTAAAAATATATTTAAGAATCCATTGATAAATTCAATGTGATCAATTTCATCATACATTAAATCCTCTTTGACTTGTTCAAAAATAACAAGTGGAGATTTTTTCCATGACTTAGCAAGACCAAATAAAGGAATGGCAAGATCTGCTAAACCATTTTTAGGTGATTCAACAACAAAGGATTCACCTTGATATTTAGTTTCTAAATCCTGTTTTATGGTTTGTTTTAATAAATCAATCATAGATTGCTCCTTTATGTTAAAAAAAAGCACAAAGTGCTTTTTATCGTGTTTTATTCAGCAGTATAAGTGTTAATTGCAGCAATAGCATCATCAAAGAAATACTTAGCAGCTCTATTAACTAATTGCGTATCACTTGTACCTTGTGAAACAAATGTTGCTTGCACTTCACCATTAATAAAGAATAACATTTGTGTTGAAAGTGTTGAAACTTCATAAACATCTTCTTGTAATTGATAGAAATTATCATCATCACCTGTTGGATTATAATAATAAATATGATCAACATATTGTGAAACATTTAATTCTTCATAATACTTTTGAAAAGCACCAATATAAGTTTGTGATGTTGAATTATCTGGACTTCCAATAAACACAAATAAATATTCGTCATTTTCAATCTTATCAACTAATTGTTTATAACTAATTTCATAATAAGGATGATCCTCTGTGAAATCACTGTTTGCATTCGCGCTAAATTCATTATATAGTTTTTCTTGTCTTGATGGAATTGTGAGTAAAAACAACACAATCGCAATAACAACAATTCCGATTAATGTATATAAAACTTCTTTTGGTACTCTAGGTTCTAATTTATTATATTTATCTGCCATGATAAACCTCCTGAATAGACTCTTATAGATTATAGCATAAATATAAATGATTATCAATTAAGAATTGATATAAATATATCACTTTTTTACTTTTCATTCAAAAATACGTATATATATATCATCGACGTATCTTAAATAATATTTTAAGTTTAATTTGCTTTTATCTAATGCTTTGTTATATCTTTCATCATTTTCTAAGATTTCTAAAAATTGCTTTTTCTCACTTACTGCTTTTAAAGAGATACTTTGAATGATTGGATATGTTTCATCTCTGTCAAATCCTTGATCAATGAGCATATGCAAAACATTTTGAGCATAAAAGATACCTGATGATAAATTAATGTTTTCAATCATCTTATCTTCATATACCACCAAGTCTTTTAAAGTATTTTTATATCTTGTAAGCATATAGTCAACAAGCGAAGTTGAATCAACTAATGTAATTCTTTCAACAGATGAATGAGAAATGTCTCTTTCATGCCATAAAGCTATCGATTCAAATTCAGCAATCATATAACCTCTTAACAATCTAGATAGTCCAGAAATGTTTTCACTACTGATCGGATTTTTCTTGTGTGGCATCGCTGATGATCCTCTTTGTTTTTTAGCAAAGGGTTCACTGACCTCTTGAACTTCAGTTCTTGATAGATGTCTAATCTCAATTGCGATTTTTTCAAGTTCTGCTCCAATTTGTGCCAGTACAGATAAGTAATTAGCGTGTCTATCACGTTGCAATGTTTGTGTTGAAATCACAGCACTTTTAAGCTCAAGTTTTGATGAGACTAAACGCTCTAATTTTGGCGTATTTGCACTATAATTACCAACAGCACCACTTATCTTACATACTTCGACATCTCTGGCTGCTTCATCAAAACGATGAAGTAATCTTTTCATATCTTCATACCACAATGCAAACTTAAGACCAAAACTCGTCACTTCAGCATGCATGCCATGAGTTCTACCCATAATCGGTGTATCTTTATAAAGAAATGCTTTTTCTTTTAAAACTTCCATGAATTCTAATAGATCATCTCTAATAATTAAATTAGCATCTCTTAATAATAAACCATACGCACTGTCAACAACATCTGTTGATGTAAGCCCATAATGGATATATTTTTTTTCATGTTCTAGTGAATCCATCACTGATTTCGTAAATGCAATAACATCATGTTTTGTTTCAATCTCATAAGTTTCAATTGATTTTAAATCAAAAGTCGCTTTTTCTATTTTCTGATAAGTCTCTAAATCAAATAAACCAAGCTGATACCATGCATATGAAGCAGCTTTTTCAATCAAAAGATATTGTTTAAATTTATGCTCATCACTCCAAAGTTTTTTCATCACATCACGTTGGTAACGTTCAATCATGATATCATCCTTTCATTTTTAAAATACATTTAAGATTTCAACTGTTTGATTTCGATCTGGTCCAACAGAGAACATTGCAATCTTCACACCGACAAGTTCGCTTAATGTGTTCAAATAAATTTGTGCATTAACCGGAAGATCTTCAAAAGATGTCACTTGTGTGATATCTTCATCCCATCCATCAAGTTCTATGTATACTGGCTTGCAACGCTTATTGGTTTCAATATCAGCAGGCACATAATCAATGATGTCACCATCAAGTTCATAGTGAGTCACAATCTTTAATGTCTTAACAGTTGAAAGTACATCAAGTAATGTAATCGCTAAATAACTTAGCCCACTCACGCGTTTTGCGTGTCTCAAAACGACTGTATCAAGCCAACCAATGCGTCTTGGACGTTTTGTTGTTGTCCCATATTCATGCCCTCTTTCTCTGATTTCAGATGCGAGTTCATCAAATATTTCACTTGGAAATACACCTTCACCGACACGTGTTGTATAAGCTTTAGTTACACCAATAGAACCTTCTAATAACCATGGTGCTATACCTGTATTTACAGGTACAGAAGCTGCTGTTGGACTACTTGAAGTTACATAAGGATATGTACCATGTTCTATACATAACATAACACCTTGTGCCCCTTCAAATAAAACCTTTTTATCATCTTCAATGAGTTGATTCAATAATACACTTGTGTCAGTCACTAAAGGTCTTAACACATCAGCATACATCATAAATTCACAAATGAGTTGTTCAACATCAACTGTAGAAAATCCTGCTGATTTGAGAATTTCATTTTTTTCAGCGAGTTCTCTTTTTAAGTATGCCTGAAATAGTTCTTTATTGACAAACTCTGACATACGCAAACCAACTCTAGCATATTTATCTGTATAGGCTGGACCTATACCTTTATGGGTTGTTCCTATTTTTTGATCTAATTTTTTATTCTCATTGATTTGATCAATGATTTTATGAAATGGTAATACAACATGTGCACGATTAGAGACAAATAATTGATATTTATTTGTTATCTTTGATAATTCTTCAACAAATCCCTTTGGATCAATGACCATACCATTTGCCATAACATTGATAATATTAGGATTTAGAATCCCAGATGGTAATAAATGAAGACTGTGCTTTCTTCCATCAAATATGACAGTGTGTCCTGCGTTGTTTCCACCTTGATATCTAACGACCACATCGGCTTTCTGAGCTAAATAATCGGTAATTTTTCCTTTACCTTCATCGCCCCATTGACTTCCTACAATCACAATTCTTTTCATATGTACCTCTTTGCTATGTTTTTATCTATAAAAACAAAAATGGCTTTAGCCAAGTTGATTTTAGCATAGTTATTTATTTTAGTCAATTTAATATAAAATATCTAACATGAATTATTATTCACCTTTTTATTGTTACACTCTTGTGAAACGCTTACAAGTTATGTATAATGAAGTTGGGTGATGAAATTTGAAAATATATTATTGTAGTTCTGAAGCTTATCCATTTAGTAAAACTGGTGGGTTAGCAGATGTTGCAGCTGCTCTTCCAAAAACACTCAATGCGCGTGGACACCAAGTTCATATTTTGATTCCTTTATATAAACAAAATCTAAATCAACTCTATGATTTCACATTTATTAAACAACATACTTTTATGATAAATAATGCATCTTATGATGTAGAGTATTATCAAACTACTTTTGATGATACTACCTATATTCTAATTAGAAACGATCAATTCTTTGATCGTCAAAAACTATATGGGTATGAAGATGATGATTTAAGATTCGCATTTTTTAATTATGCAATCTTAGAATTCATTAGAACAAATGATCAAATGATTGATATAATTCATATCAACGATTGGCAAACTTCACTCATCCCTTTTTTAATTGATACAACTTATAAAAAACTAGATCCTAAATTTGATACAATTAAAACCTTATTAACGATTCATAATTTAGAAAAGCAAGGATCATTTTCATTAGAAACAGAAAAATATTTAGGTCATAAAAATTTTACTTACATGCATCAAGATCAAGTCAATTTTTTAAAAACAGGTATTATGAGAGCAAACGCGATTAATACAGTAAGTGAATCTTACAAAAATGAAATATTAACTCGATTTTATGGTTTCAATTTACAAGGGCCTTTAAAATCGAGACAATATCAGCTTTATGGCATATTAAATGGCTTTGATGAGTCATTATATAACCCTTTAACAAGCTCTCATCTATATAAGAATTATGATGAAAATTCATTTCTAAATGCAAAAAAAGTCAATAAAGAAAAATTATTGGAAAAACTTGGATTCAAACCTGATTTAAACAAACCCATGATTGCTTTTATCAATCGTTTTGCAAGACAAAAAGGTATTGATATCTTAATGCAAATCATCGAAAAGCATTTAAAGAATGAAGAATGTTACTTAATCATTTTAGGACAAGGTGATACACTATATGAATCTTATTTTGAAGAATTAGCACATAAATATCCAAATCTTGTCTATGATCAAAATTCATTTGATTTAGATCTATCACAAAAAGTTTATGCAGCCAGTGATTTATTTCTACTTCCATCACTTTTTGAGCCTTGTGGCCTCAATCACATGATTGCGATGAAATTTGGCACACTGCCAATTGTTAGAGAAACAGGTGGTTTAAAAGATACTGTAACACCTTATAACAAATTCACAGGTATTGGTGTAGGATTTACTTTTAAAAACAATGATGCAAGTGAATTATCTGAGACACTATCAACCGCTTTTGACTTGTATCATCATCACAGAGATGCATTCAATGAAATGATTCATCTCGCCATGCATGTTCATCATTCCATGGATAAGATGGCATCTCAATATGAATCTCTTTACTTAAAACTCATTCAAAATGAAATATAAGAACCCTAGTGGTTCTTTTTTTATGTTATAATTTTTTTATAAAAAGGAGTTTATTATGAAACACTTAAAATGGTTCACTACAAGTTTTATCATCATCGAATTATTTTTATGGGTATCTATCCTTTTTTTTGACTACAATTTGCCAAGTGGAAGTCTTCATTATTTATCCATCATCATTTGTGCTATTTATGTCCTTTTAACTTATCAAAAGACAAAAGATCAAACATTTCTCATACTTGCTTTTTCTGCAACTTTGATTGCTGATTATTTTTTAACTTTGCTTCAAACTAGTCAATTACTTGGAACATTCTTCTTTTTCCTAGTACAGGTATTTTATTTTATGAGACTCATTAATCTTTATAAAAACAGATTTTTTCTTGTCTATATATTTTCATTTATATTATTATCAATTATTATTTTTTCTATCACTCAAACATTCGATTATTTACTACTATTATCTGTTTTGTATTTCACCATCTTAGTATGCAATATGATATTTGCATTTAAAAAATCAAAACTCATCTTATTATTTGCTCTAGCATTACTTTTACAAATCGGTGCTGATTTATTTGTAGCCATGCATGCTGGTTTAGTTTATATTGATTTAAATCAATTTCAAGTATTTTATATACTACTACATTTACCCATAAATATGATTTGGCTATTTTATGTACCAGCTCAAGTATTATTTGCTTTATCTGGAAGATTCAACCATTTAGAAAAAGGAGAAACTCATGTTTGAACAATTAAGAGCTTATCAACCCCAAAATGAACAAGAAACAACTGATTTAAAAGCCATGTTAGATTTTATCGACCATTATGATAACACACTTTATCGCGATAATCTTATTGCTCATTTTACTGCTTCTGCCATTGTGCTTAATCAAAATATGACTAAAGTGTTATTTGCCTATCATACCATTTATGATTCATTTGGATGGGTAGGTGGCCATAATGA
This sequence comes from Acholeplasmataceae bacterium, assembly GCA_963667565.1. GTDB lineage: Bacteria > Bacillota_I > Bacilli_A > Acholeplasmatales > Acholeplasmataceae > WOFB19. The sequence goes on from OY763415.1 coordinate 725,814, forward strand.
TGGAAATCCTAATTTCTTAGAAGTCGCCATTAAAGAAGCAAAGGAAGAAACTGGCCTTAAAGATGTTTATCCACTAAGTGAAGAGATTTTAGGTATTGATATTATACAAGTTCAAAACCACATCAAAAAAGGTAAATATGTTGGTGATCACCTGCATTTAAATGTAACATATTTGCTCATTGCAAACGATCAACAACAAATCAAACATAAACCTGATGAAAATCAAGCAGTACAATGGTTTGATATCGATACTTATCTCGATGTTGTCAAAGAAGAACGTATGAAAACTGTGTATCAAAAATTAATTCATCAAGCATTAGCATTAAAAAACACTTCAAAATAAATTGAAGTGTTTTTTTTAAGATTAATAATAATAATAAAAATCAAAAATAGTTGTTTCAAAACCAAGCGGTGGATTGACCACTTCTCCAACATATGCATAATCAAATGCTTCATTATCAATCGTTGGACTTGAATTAAATACTAACGTACCAATCACTGCGTCTTCAAATGCAAAATCCATAATACGTTCTAATGTTTGAGGAAGTGTTATTTTTGAATACACATCACCACGAATTGCATTTGATGCGATGACTGTTACACCTTCAGGTATCACTAACTCACCTAAATCATCATAATAATCAAATACGTCAACATCTAAAAGCACACCGTCAACGATGTAGAAACCATCTTGGCCATTAAGTTCATCAAATGGATCCCATATATAATTCATTTCTGATGCATCTTCAAATGTAACGTTAGACAATGGATTATTTCCAAAACTTGCATAGTCTAAATACTTGATTGTACTTGGAATGACCAATGTATCTATCGCATTTCCAACAAACACATTTTGATCTAAACGTGTTAATGTAGATGAAAAATTAATGGTTGTAATTTGATTATCTTGGAATGCAGCATTTCCTATAACTGTTAACCCTTCATTAAATGTGACTGATGTCAGTGAATTTTGTCTAAAAGCATTAGATGCAATATAAACTAAAGTTGAAGGGAAATGAACCTCTGTAATACCTTTATCATAGAATGCAAAACCATCAATATAGACGATACCTTCTGGAATCGTCACAACACCATCAAATCCAACAGGTGCTTCAAAACCTATTAAATAATTTCCAACAATCATAAATCCATTACTATCTGGTGTAATCGTATTGTTATTTTTATAGTTTTCGATGTAATAATAAGCACTATCATCATAAATGTAGTTACCTTCTGCATCTGCATAATATGGTGAAGTTGTAAATGGTTGACCAACAAAATCATAGACAACTGTTTGAGATGTATAATACGAATAATAAGGTTTTGCAAATGATGCATAACTAATTTGTGTATTTATACTTGTTGTAACTAACTGATTTAAAGGAACATTTAAGAAAGCTTCTGGGTCAACAATGAGCGCACCTGAAATGTCATAAGATGCTTGTGTGTTTGGTACAGCACCACCTGCAATATAATTGACACCTGTAGGTACACTAAATGCTTGATCACTCAATGAATAGTAATACAATACATTTTCAAAAATATAAGTACCATCTGTGTGATCTTGATTTGTGACATATGGTGAATTCAAATTAAAGACTCTAGAATATTCATTATAACTGCTTGAGAACACTTCTAGATTTAATGAACCATTCACATTGACTTCTGTAAGTGTATCAGTATTGAATGCTCCAGACCAAATAAGTGTAATCGTCGATGGTAAATTAAGCACTTCTACTGCACTACCATTAATGAAATCATTTGCAATATCTGTATATCCTTCACCTACAGTGACAGTTTTGATTTCAGATTGATATGCCATACGATATGCATTTCTAAGTAAATCTGAGTGTACACTATCTGCGAAAGTAACTTCAAATAATCCTTGGCTTCCGTAGAATACATAACTTCCCATATTCTCTAAATTACTTCCTAGTGTGATTGATGAGTCATCACCAAATACCGTAGCATAAAATGCTCTAGAATAAATATACGTTAAACTATTAGGTAAAGTGATGTTTTGACTTTGTTGAATAGCAGCAAAGTAAAACGCGCTATCACCAATAGATACTAATGTTGATGGAAAAGCAATCGAGTTAAGTTGTATATTTTCAAAAGTATAATTTGCAATTAGTGTAACTCCTTCTGGAATGACAACATCTTGATCAGTAGCGTTTTGATCATAATCGACTAGGAATTGATTGCCGAGAATAATCATATCATTTGTATATCCAAATGTTGATCCATTGACAACATCTCTTCCTATTAATTCTAATTTTGAATTTTCAGAAACAGTTATTGATTCTAAATAAGAATTATAAAATGCTTGATCACCTAAAAATTGTACTGAATCAGGTAAATCAACTGATTGTAAATAAGTATAAGCAAAAGCTTCTTCTTCAATGATTTTAAGACTATCTACAAATTCAAATGAACTAATTGGACTCTCAGAAAACGCAGCATAACTTATATAAAATAAAGATGCTCCTTCTTCAAATGTAACAGTTTCTAAATCTGTGCTATAAAATGCATCACTATTAATAATCATCAGTGATTTTGGAAATTCAATAGATGTGAATCCGCTGGTGTTATTAAATGCATCACTTTCAATCGTTGTTAATTGACTATTTGCTGCAAAATGAATTTGATTAACTGTTCCATCTTCAAATGCTGCATCACCAATGGTTTGAAGTGAAGCTGGTAGATAAAGATTATTCATTTGTGATTCTAAAAATGCTTCATCACCTACAAATAAATATCCTTCAGGAATAACAACATCATCAAAGTAATAAACGTCATCACTAAATAAAGACTCAACACCAACAATTTGATATCCATCAAATGTTGTAGGTAAAGTTATGCTTTGACGATCACTTGAATTTGTGTATACATCAAATGCACCAGTGTCATTCATACCAGTAATCACTAAACCATATTCATTGTCAAAACTTGAATATTCAAGGTTATATTCATATGCATCTGCCATAATAACATAAGTGAACGAAGCTAAGAAAACCATATCACCAGTTAATGTGATTTCATCACCGACTTCTGCAGTTTCAAAAGTTAAATTAAGATTTTGATCAACTGAGAAATTATATTTCCAATAACCAAATTCAAAACCAATCTTTTCACCAGCACTTTCTAAAGTGAATGTATCGCCGATATGGCCAACAAATGGAGCTAATATAGCATCTCCACCATTTGTATTAAATACAGCTGTATATGTGAAATCACTCGTGTAATATGCATAAAGGAATAGTGTATCATTAACAACTGAACCATCAGCTACTAGGCTATCTAAATCATTAATTGAAGTAACCCAACCCTCAAAAGTATGTTCAGCGAATGTTGGATCTGTTGGATAAGTTAATTGTGAACCTACCTCAATAAATGTTACAACACTTGTGTCATTTAACATATCAATATAAATGACTTCAACCATTTCAACACCATCAACTGTGATTAATACATAATCAGTGACTTGATCAACTGTTAATGTGATGACTGCAGTACCTGATGTATGTGCTGTTACAACACCATCATTAGAAATCGTAGCAACTGATTCATTGCTTGATGCCCATACAGTTTGAGAACCTTCTGGAATATCTAGTGTTGTATTTAACTGATAAGTATCACCAATACCCAAATTTTGAGACGCTTCTGTAATATCAACTGAATAAGTTAATACTTCTTCAGTGACTTGAATTAACATATAGTCAGTTGCACTACCATTGGTTAATGTAATCACTGCACTACCTGCAGCAATAGCAGTAACAAGGCCTGTATCTGATACAGTTGCAACTTGATTATTACTTGATGCCCATACTGAACTTGATCCTTCTGGAACATCTACAGTTGCATTCAATTGATAAGTAGTATCAATGTCTAATACTTGTGATGTTTCAGTGATGTCTACTGCATAAGTTAATGGTTCATTTGCTACTTCTACGACTACATAGTCTTTTGCATCACCATTTTGCATAGTGACAACAGCTAAACCTTCGCTAACTGCAGTTACAAACCCACCATCAGTTACAGTTGCAACATCTTCATTGTTTGAAGTAAATGTTGTTAAACTTTCATCTTCGACAGTTTGTGTAAATGCTAGTTGATATGTTCCATCTACAGCAAGTGATACAGAAACATCTGTAATATCAACTGTATATGTTGTTTGTTCCCCATTAACAAAAACAATGACATAGTCAGATGCAGTATCATTAGTTAATGTAATGACTGCTACACCTTCTCCTATAGCTGTAACTAAACCTGTATCTGAAATTGATGCAACTTGCTCATCGCTAGTTGCCCAAGTTGAAGTTGTTCCCTCTAAAACATCTTCTAAATAAGTTAATTGCTCAGTATCTGAAATACTTAGCGTTAATGATTCTTGTGTAATATCGATCGATGTCGTCGGTGTTTCAGCTCGATTTGTGAATAAAAAACCGAATAGCGCGATGATTAATAATAAACCACCACCACCTGCATAATATGCTAGTTTTAAACCTTTCATTTTCAACTCTCCTAATATATTTTAAACTTCGTAATAATTATATAAAATAATTAAATTTATACCTAGTGATTTGCATTTCAAAATAAAAAGGATACATTGTTCATTGTATCCCTTCATCGTTTGTTTATTATTTATTTTTTTGTTCTAATTTAGTTTTTAGATCAGGATCAAACACTTTTGCTCTAATCATTTCGATTTCTTCTAAATATGGTGGTACACCTTCTACATAAGGTGTTTCAAGTATTTTTGGAATATCTTCAAATCCTGGATAATAAATCACTTTTAGAAGTGCATCAAATCCAATATATCCAAATCCAAAGTTTTCATGTCTATCTTTTGAAGCACCTTGTTCATTCTTAGAATCATTGACATGAAATACTGATATATAAGACTTACCAACAACTTCATCAAAATGCTTTATGACACCTTCAAAGTCATGTTTAATATCATATCCTGCATCATGTGTATGACATGTATCAAAACAGACACTTACTCTTGATTTGTCGTAAATTAGATCGATTATAGCTCTAATTTCTTCAAAAGTTTTACCAACTTCGTTACCCTTACCAGCCATGGTTTCAAGTGCTATTTTAACATTTAAGTCTTTGGTGTTCTCAATGACTTGATTGACACCTTCTCCGATCCATTTGATGGCTTGTTCTCTATCTAAGCCAACTGCACTACCAGGATGTAGCACAATTTGTGTAGCGTGCATTTTTGCTGATCTTTTAATTTCTTCAGTTAAAAAATCAATAGCAAAACTTCTTTTTTCAGGATCAGGGTTTGCAAGGTTCATAATATATGGTGCATGAACGACGACATCAGTATATGGATTAATATTGTGTTCTTCCATATATGCAAGTGCTTCATTAATTTTCATCTTTTCGATATCTGTTCTTCTCGTGTTTTGTGGTGCACCAGTATAGATCATTAATGCAGTTTCTTTATATGAAAGTGCCTCTTTGATTGATCCTAAAAACATATCAGGACCGCTCATGGATACGTGACTACCTATTTTTAGCATAATATTTTTTTCTCCTAGCTTCTTTTTTAGCTTTATCGACAGCTTTTTGATAATTCTTCTTATAATTAGGTTTTACTTTTTTAGGTTTTTTAATTGATTTAATTGCTTCTTTTTCTTCATCTGTCAACACTTTTTGTTTAACTTCTTTTTTGACAAGTTTTCCATTAGGTTGTAGTACATAGTTTGTAAACTTTACTTGTTTAATGAGTTTCTCAATCTTTCGATGATCTTTAAGTTGTACGATGGTTATAACTGTACCATCATTTTCCATTCTGCCTGTACGTCCACTTCTATGGATGAAAAATTCTAAATGATGTGGGAGATCAAAATGAATCACATGAGAAACATCAAAGTCAAGGCCTCTAGCTGCTACATCGCTTGTAACAACATATTGATATTCGAGTGCTCTAATGTTATCAATGATTTGTTTTCTACGTTTCATTGGTAAATCAGAACTATAGTTTGCAACTTTCAATCCTTGTTCATGAAGACTTTGATAAACATTCAATTGATCTTCTTTTCTACTTACAAAGATAAAACATAAATAGGGTTGTAAATCTTTAATCAAATAATTAAGTGCAACCAATCTGTCCATCTCTTTAATTTGAATGAGCTGATAATCAATATTTAATTCATGCATTTTAGTTGTATCTATAAAATCATAAATACCAAAATATGCTTTAATAAATGGTTCCATCTCTTTGGTAATACTTGCGGAAAATAACATGAACTTTGTTTGGTTTAATCTTGAAATAACAGGATCAATTAACGATAAAAAATCCTCATCAAACATCATATCTGCTTCATCAAAAACCATATATTTTGCAGTAAAAGGTTTTAATGCTTTTAAGTCCATGGTGTAATTGACTAAACGATAAGGTGTTGTAATGACAATTTGAGGTTGTCTCTTTTCTAACCAATCAAGATCTGATTGCTTATCTTTTCCACCAATATAAGCTTTTGTGATGATTTTATCATCAACACCCTTAAGCATATCAAAAACTTGAAGGACAAGTTCATTGGTTGGAACACAAATAATCGCCTGAATTTGATTGAGTTCTTTATTTATTTTTGATAATATCGGTAAAAGATAAGCATGTGTTTTACCTGTACCAGTAGGTGCTAATCCAACGATATTTTTATGGGAATCAAACAAATCAAATACACTTTGTTGTATAGGTGTTATTTTTTCAAACCCGAGTTTTTCTAATTTTTCTTTAATATACATAAAATCACCAAAATAAGTATACCATTTTTTTAAGATTAAAGTAAAAATAACGGCATTTACATCATTTTTTAGTATAATAAAAGTGGTGATTAAATGAAAGTAATCGAAATCACACCTCGAGGTTATTGTCACGGTGTATTAAACGCCCTGGCAATCGTTAAAAAGGTGATTAAAACAGAATCTTATCCTAGACCCATTTACGTCTTAGGACAAATTGTTCATAACCAACAAATTACGAACTTTTTTTCTACTTATGGCGTCATAAGTCTAGATCAACCAAATAAAACTAGACTTGAAATGCTAGAATCGATTGATAGCGGCACAGTCATCTTTACTGCACATGGTATTAGTCAAAAAGTCATTGAACGTGCTAAAGAAAAAGGGTTAACTTACATGAACGCTACATGTCGTGATGTGTTAAAAGTCCATAAAGCTGTTCAATCTAAAATTGATGATGGATATAAAGTTATTTATATTGGTCACAGAAATCATCCAGAACCAGAGGGTGTCTTAGATATAAGTGATGATATCTATTTTGTAGAAAATGAAAAGGATGTTCTCATGCTACCTCAAAATTTAACTGATGAGAAGCTATTTGTTACAAATCAAACCACATTAAGTATGTATGATATAGAAAGTGTATTAAAAGTCATTGAAACGAAGTTTCCAGATTATGAGTTTGATAATGAAATCTGTAACGCGACAACCATCAGACAAGATGCAGTCATGAATCAAGATGAAGTGGATTTAATGCTTGTTGTAGGTGACAAAAAATCATCTAATTCAAACAAACTTGTTCAAGTAGGTAAGAAAACAAAAGCAAAAGTTAGCTTTTTGATTCAAAATGTTGATGATATTGAGATGGAATGGCTATTAAATGCAGACACAGTGAGTGTCACCAGTGGCGCATCAACACCGACTTCTGTTACAAATGAAGTCATCGACTTCTTAAAACAATATAAAAAAGATGATCCAAGCACTTGGGATCATCATTCAAAACTTGATGTAAAAGACATTATCTAATGTCTTTTTATTTTTTATTAAATAAGTGAACTTCTCGTTTTGTGAATTCTTGATAATTGAATAAATTGATATCCACTTTTAAATCTTTTTTTAGCATGACTTGTTGAAATGTCACACCAATTAACCGCACTGGTTCGCCATCATAATAGGTTTCAAAGACTTCATGTATTTGATTTTTAATTCTATCAAAATCATCATGATAATCGTTAAATGAAAAACTTCTTGTCATTAATTTAAAATCTTGGTATTTAAGTTTAATACCCACTGTTTTTACTACATATTCTTCTTTAATTAATCTTTGATAAGTAACTAAAATAAGATCATCAATAATTGATAATAAAGCATCCGATTCATCCATCACATAATTAAGCGTTGTTTCATTACTCATTGATTGATGAATGCTATATTTATCTGGATCGACGATATCATTGCTTCTTCCTAAAATATGGTCTAAATAAGATTCATATGATTGAATTGACATCATTTCAAGTATATTATCTTTATTTCCTTCTTTTGTGAAATCTCCAATCGTTTTAATACCTACATCTTCTAATCTTGGATAAGTTTTTTTACCTATACCATGCATTTCTTTAATGGGTAGTGGAAATAATTTTGAGACAATATCTTTTTTTCTAATGACTGTTATACCAAGAGGTTTTTGCATATCAGAAGCCATCTTTGCTAAAAATAGTGTTGGACCAATACCAATTGAACATGGCAATTGATGCTCTTTCATCAATCCCTCTTGAATTTCTTTTGCAATCTCTAATGGATGTTTAGTTTTTGACAATTGAGTCATATCAACATATCCCTCATCAATCGAGCCAGGTAAAACTAAATCAGAATATTTACTTAGATAAGTAAAAAATAGTTTCGAGTATTTTCTATATAATTTAAAATCAGTTGGAACGACAACTAATTTGGGATATCTTTCAAAAGCATCGTTTAAATTCATACCACTACCAATACCATATTTTCTAGCTTTATAACTCGCAGTCGAAATCACGCCTCTTCTTGTTACACCACTACCACCAACAACAAACACCTTATCTTTTAAATAAGGTTCTTTGATTAAAGCACAGCTACAAAAGAAAGCATTTAAATCAATATGAAATATGATTTTTACGTTGTTTTTAATTGATATCTCTTCCTTTCAATGTCATTTTAGTGTATAATACTATTGAAATTAAGGACGAGGTGATTACATTGGACAAAAAAGTTTCAAAAAATAATACTCAAGTATCAAACCATCCAAATCAAAAACACTACCAAAATCCTACTGAAACATGGTGGGGTAAAATCGTAGTTTGGATTTTACTATTTGGAATGGTTGGACTCATCATCCTATCATTTGTACTTGCAGTCATGTCAGGAACAGCATAATCCATTTGAAGAAATATAGGTGCCTAGGCACCTTTTTTCTTTACTCTAATCCAAGTAATATCTTCGCTTGTCCGATTGCATAATGCGATAGTTTCTCATCAGAGAGCATCATCGCAATATTTGTTATTCTATCATCAATAGAAAGAAGGTTAATTCTCGTGACCATTCTTTCTTTTTCTTTATGTTTTGTAATGCCAAAATGTTGATCTGCTTTTGCAGCAACTTGTGGAAGATGCGTGATCACAATAAGTTGCATCAATTCGCTTAATGAAGCCATTTTTGTAGCAACTTTTGCAGCAGTTTTACCTGAGATACCAATGTCAATTTCATCTAATATAAGTAGAGAAAGATGGTTAGCTTTTGCATAAATTGACTTTAAGGCAAACATAAATCTTGCACGCTCTCCTCCACTTGCAACTTTAGCTAATGGTTTTACGGGTTCACCTTCATTAAGTGATATCATGAACTCAACTTGTTCAATACCAGTTTCTAAAAAATGTGCATTTTCTTTATTTGGTACATCAAATAGAATATCAAATGTTGCTTTATCTAAATCTAAATCCTTAAGCTCATTTAATAAATCCTTTGCCAGTTGTTTTGCAAGTTTTTTTCTTAATTCAACAAGCTTTAAACCTTTTTGATATGTATCATCAAAAGCTTGATCTAATTTCTTTTTAGATTCAATCACATATTGATCATAGTTTGTAATTCTTAACAATTCATCTTTAATATGTTCAAGATATACGATCAATTCATCAATCGTTTTTTGATACTTTTGTTCTATTTTTTGAAGTTCATAAGAACGTTCTTGCATAATATTAAATTCTTCTTGATCAAAATCTAGTGATTCAATGACATCATATATTTTTGATTTGACATCATCAATTTCATAATAACTACTTTCTAATCGTTCTTTCATATCTACATAGATTTGATCAATATCAGTTAATCTAGAAATATGTTTACTTGCTTCATATAATTCATCTAAGTTAAATGTTTGTCCTTCAAGCAATTGATAAGCTTGTTGGAGTTGAGCCATCGTCTTATCATAATTTTCAAGTTTATGTATTTCATATTGCAACTCTTCTTTTTCATGTAACTTTAATTTAAACCCTTCAAGTTCTTTTACTTGATAGGCTAAAAAATCAGCACGTTCTAAACTTTCTTGTTTTTTATTTTTTAATTGATCAAAGGCTTGTTTCTTTAAAATATATTCACTTCTTGAAAGCATATATTGATTCATAAGTGTATCTATTTTTTCTTGATCGACTTGATCAATATATTGTAAATAGGTATTTTTATCTTGAAGTTGCATGGTTTCATCTTGTGCATGAATGCTTGCAAACATCTTTGTAACATCTCTTAATTTAGTTAAAGTCACAATTTCAGAATTAATGCGCATTTGATGTTTCCCTGATGCATCAATTTCTCTTTCGATTTCAATTTCATCACCATATCCATAGAAATCTTGAACTTCCTTTGAAAGCTTAAAAACACCACGTACAATGGCTTTATCTTCACCATAACGAATCATTTGTGCATCACTTCTTTTACCAAAAAGCAATTGTAATGATTCTAAAATAATAGATTTACCCGCACCTGTTTCACCAGTTAACGCAGTTAACCCATCATTAAATTCAATTTCTAAATCATCAATTAACGCAAAGTTTAACACTTTGAGTTTTTTTATCATAGAATCGCCCCTATCAATGTTAGGATATCTTTAGACTTTTTATGGCTGTCTATATATATAATATATTCTTGATTGCCTTTTTTCCCTTTAATTTCTGATTTATCTAAATTCACTATGTTAAATCCTAATGAATTGATGACAGATAAGACATCATTTAATACGACTTTATGAAGCTTTAAATCCTTTACAACACCTTGTTTGATAGCTTTTTTTCCAATCTCAAACTGCGGTTTAATAAGTCCAATGATTTCTCCTTGAAACCCTTGTATGTGCTTAAACACTTTTGTAATTGATATAAAAGATACATCAATTAATATCACATCAGCATCTGGTAGTTTGACATCAAGAATATTTGTTTCTTCATGACATATCACTCTTTGATCAATCTTAAGTTTTGCTGCAAGTTGATCTTTTCCAACATCATATGTATATACAAGTTTTGCCCCATGATCTAATGAGCACTCTGTAAATCCACCAGTAGAGGCACCAATATCAATGATTGTTTTACCGTTGAAATCAAGATTATAATTTTTGATTGCATGATATAATTTTTCACCAGCACGACCAACAAAACGAAGATGTTCTAAAACTTTAACTTCTTGATCAATAATGATAAGACCCGCTTTTGAAGCAGTCATTTCATTAACTAAAACATATCCGCGTTTGATTAGGTCAGTCGCTTTACTTCTTGTTTCGACTAAACCTTTATCAACTAAATATTGATCAAGTCTCATAAGAAACTTCCTAAGACTTCACAGATTGCATCAAGATCCATATGATAAGCTTTTAACATGTCTTCATATTTACCATATGTAACAACTTGATCACTTAATGATAGCATCTTCACCTCATGATTTAAATGATGTTTCATCATGTATGATAGTATACTTGGGTATAATCCACCTTGATTTGCGCTCTCTTCGTAAACAAAAACTTTATGTGTAACTGCTAATGCTTCACTGAGCACTTTTTCATCAATGGGTTTAATAAATCTTGCATTAATGATTGTAGCATCTAAATTCATTTTGCGATCTGCTTCAATGAGTAAGTCAAGGCTTGGACCATAGCTAATTAATAATGGGCCATTCCCTTTTTTTAAATATGTCCAATAAGATTTTAATGGCTTTAATTCTAAAGTGTCATTTATCTTGTCAAAATTCACTTGTCCTCTAGGATATCTGATCACACAAGGATGTGATTGTTCTATAAATGCATAATACATAAGTTCTTCAACATCATTTTTATCATATGGCATTGTAATAACAACATTTGGCATTAAACTAAACATCGATACATCAAATAAACCTTGGTGTGTGGATCCATCCTCACCAACAATACCTGCTCGATCAATACCAAAAACAACATGATGATCGCTTCTTGCAACATCATTTAAAATTTGATCGAATGCTCTTTGGCTAAATGTTGAATAAACAGGATAATATACTTTAATGCCATGATGCGCTAAACTTGCTGCCATCGTTGCACCATGTTCTTCAGCAATACCAATGTCTAAGTAACGGTCCGGAAATTTCTTTTGAAATGCACTCATTTTTGTACCTACCGTCATCGCAGGCATAATAACAAATGTTTTTTCTAAATCTTGTAATTTTTCAATACTTATGGCAATAAGTTCACTCCATGAAATACCTTGATTTTTAGAATCAGAAGGTTGTGAAATACCATGAAAAGATCCAATTTTATCACTTTCTGCTTCTGGGTGTCCTTTACCTTTATCAGTAATGATATGAAGTATCACAGACTTTTTAATATGTTTAATACGATTTAATGTCTTAATCAGTAATTTAATGTCATGTCCATCAATAGGCCCTACATACATATATCCTAAATCTTCAAATATGTTTTGTCTTTGAAGCAATGCTCTAAGTGCTCTTTTTATTCTCCCAAAAGCTCTAAGAATGATATGTGGTGTTATTCTTCCCCAAAAACGTTTAAGTGAAATAATGAGTTTCATACTTCTAATTTTAGTTAATGCTCTTGAAAATGCACCAACACTTTTAGAAATACTCATTTCATTATCATTTAAAACAATCATACCTTGATGTTTCTTATCTGCCCCTAAAATATTTAACGCTTCAAATGACATGCCATTGACAATGGATGCATCTCCAACAATAGCAATTCCTTTTCCATCTTCTTCTTTTAAATCATTTGCATATAAAAAACCCATGAGTGCAGAAATCGCAGTACCCGCATGTCCACTTTCCCATTGATCATGTGCTGATTCACTATAATCAATATAACCAGACATACCATTTGTTTGTCTTAATTGTTCAAAATCACCTGCTCTACCTGTAAGAATCTTATGTGTATATGCTTGATGACCCACATCAAAAATAAATGCATCTTTAGGACTATTAAATACATAATGAAGTGCAATAATCAATTCTACTGTCCCCAAATTCGAACTTAAATGTCCCCCAGTTTTTGGAATTGTATCAAGCAAAAAAGCACGTATTTCTACGGCTAATTGTTCTAATTCCTTATATGATAGATTTTTGATAAATGATGGATCTTTTATATCCTTCAAATTCATTATCCTTTAATTTCCTTTACGACTAATTTTTCTGCTTCTTCAAGCATTTGATAACAAGTCTTTGATAGTTCAAGACCTCTTTGATATTTTTTAACTGCTTCATCAAGTGTGATTTCCTTATTTTCTAAGTCTTTAACCACTTGTTCTAATTCTTTCAATAAACTTTCAAAAGATTGATTTTCCATTAGTTTTCCTCCTTATGAATCACTTTAGTATCGACTTTACCATCTTTAAGTGTGATTCTGATTTCATCATTGACTAAAATGTCTTTAACGCTTGAAATAACATGATTTTCTTTTTCGATATATGCAAATCCTTTATCCATATATGTTAAAGGATTAAGTCCTTTTAATGCTGTTTGATTCACTCGATATTGATAAGCTTTTAATTCCATGATTGATTGAATATTTTGTTTTAACAACAAAGTAGACTGTTGATGCTTATCCTTTAAATGCTTAATATGGTCAAGCGGTGATCGCATCATTTGTTTTAGTTGTGTGACCTTATTTTTAAGATCTTCTACTTTTAGAACATAATTTCTTTCCAACGATATTTGAAATCTATGAAGATCTTTTTTTGATTGCGCAACTTGATAAATCGGAGATAAGACATCAAGTCTTTGATCAATGTGAACGAGCTTTGTTTGATTTTGTTCAATAAATCTATGAAATAATTTTTTAATAAGTTCTTGATCATATAAAATATCTTCTAGTAAATCTGATTTATTAGGTGTTGCAAGTTCTGCAGCTGCTGTTGGTGTTGGTGCTCTTAAATCAGAAACAAAATCACATAAAGTAAAATCTGTTTCATGTCCAATCGCTGTAATGACTGGAATCTTTGATTCAAAGATAGCCATAATTGCTGGTAATTCATTAAATCCCCATAGATCCTCAATTGATCCACCACCACGTCCAACGATAAGCACATCAACTTCATTAAGTTTATTTGCTAATACGATTTGATCATGAATCGATTTTGATGAATCTGGACCTTGCACGAGTGCAGGATATAGGTGAATCTCTGATAATAAGTAGCGTCTTGTTACTGTATTTTTGATATCTTCAATGACTGCCCCGGTAGGTGAGGTAACAACACCAATTCTTTTAGGAAATTTGGGAATTGCTTTTTTATGAGATTGCTCAAAATATCCCTTGTCTGATAAATCCTTTTTTAATGCTTCATATTTTAAATAAAGTTCACCAATACCATCAAGCTTCATTTCTGCAACTTGAATGCTATAAGAACCACCTGCTTCATAAATGCTCATTCTACCTTGTAATAAAACATGATCACCATCTTTTGGTGAAAATGTGACTTGTTTTACGTAATTAGAAAACATAATGCAACTAATTTGTGCCTGTTCATCTTTTAAAGTGAAATAAAAATGTCCACGACTATGATGTTTAAAATTAGAAATTTCACCTTTGATATAAATAGAAACAAGGTGTTTATCACCTTCTAATTTCGCTTTGATATATTTAGTTAACGCTGTGACACTTAGATAGTTTTCCAAAGAAATCTCATTCCCTTACTGATTTAGCGATATTATCTAAAAGTTTATTTGTAAATTTATGTTGTTTTTCATCGTCTAAATTGGTATATTCTTTTGTAATTTCAATCGCTTCATCAATAACAACTTGTACAGGAGTTTCAGTAAACATGAACTCATAAGTTGCATATCTAATAATTGCTCGATCAACAAATGAAATTCGATTTAAAGTATAGTTAAAAAGTTGACTTTCAATCATGTCATTAATCATATCTATATGTTTTATTACATCACTATAAATTTTAAATTCAACTTCATCAAGTGATGATTCAAAGGGCTGTCCAACGGATTCAAAAATGTCTTTTTGATATAAATTGAAAATAATATGTTCTCTTTGTGTTCTTAATTGTGTTTTCATAAAATACCTCGTAAATATTTTAACATAATATTTCTTTATAAGAAATAATTAAACAACTATTTATACTTCGTAATGATACTAAATTAAATTTGTGCTATAATTTACGTATAAAAGGAGGTAGGCATGATGCATTTAGAATCTTTTGACAAAAAGAAAAAAGGTTTTATTACAAAGATTTTTATCATTGTTTTTTTAGCGTTGTCTATTTCTTTTATAGCGTTTAATTCTTATAGAGTTTATAACCAATATAAAGAGAATATTGATGATGTGATGTCTCATGAAGAAGTGATTGTTCAAGGTGCTCAAGAACGCATGACTGACTACTTATATTTTATCATAACAGACCTACTCTATTTAGAAACTGAGTTTGAGCAAAATATTGCATCAGGTGGAAATTATCAAGAAATTGAAAACGATTGGTTCATATATTCAAATGCTAAAAGAACATATTCTCAAATTAGATTTATTAACACATTAGGCATGGAAGAAATCCGTATTAATTTTGATGGTACGAGTGCTAGTATTGTCAATCATTTGGATTTAGAAGACAAGTCAGATCGATACTACTTTCAAAATACGATTGGGCTTAGTGATCAATCCATTTATCTTTCTGATATTGATCTTAATTTTGATAACAATCAAATCATCTTGCCTTATGAACTTGAGTTTAGAGTTTCCACACCAGTTTATGTTGACGATACTTTATATGGAATTGTTATTATTAACTTTGATTTTTTGACCATTCTTAAACAAATGAGTTATTACAGTTTAAACTCTAATGGAGATTTTTATATTTTAGATGATGAGAGTTATTTCATTTATCATCCTAATGATAATTATGAGTGGGGCTTTGATATTTCAAGTAGAGCCCAATATAATTTTGGTAATTTTTATCCAGATGCATGGTTTGATATCATTGAACATAAAACACAGTTTTATACGAGTGAAGGCTTATTTACATTTAATAGTTTTAATTTACTGAATGCTGTTTCAAGAGAAGGTTATACTTTTTATGCAGATCATCCTATTATCTATTTGGGAACATATGTATCCAAAGTTGACAATCAATATTTATTTGATCAAAACATATTTTTAAACATTGTAAGTTTAACTATTTCAACAAACCTATTAACCTTATCCATTATTTTGTTGATTTCAATATTTATAACCATGTTAGTTTATGTACGTACTAAAATTGATTATGAAGAAAAATACTATGCATCTTTTGATTCACTCACACAAGTATATAATCGCCGTTTTGGATTAGATCTGCTTGAAAAACTTATTAAAAATAATCAAGTAGCCTCTATTTGCTTTATTGATATTGATGGTTTAAAAGAAGTCAATGATGCGTTTGGTCATCATTTTGGTGATGACATGTTAAAAACAACGATGAATATCTTAAAGCAGTTTATTACTATGCCAGATTTTGTATTTAGACTTGGTGGAGATGAATTTGTCATCGTTTCTAATAAAAATGCAGTCGAGCTTGAACATATATGGAGCCTTATCCTTGATGCATTTAAAAAAGCAAATACTGAGCAACTTAATCCTTATAAATTATCTGCAAGTCATGGTATTGTCGAAAGTAGTAAAAATATAGATGTCAATAAATTTTTATCACTTGCTGATGATCAAATGTATAAAGAAAAGAAATTATATTACAAACAAAAAGAGCAATCCTAAAATTGCTCTTTTTTATATCATCATGTGATCTTTTAATACATGATACATATTTAATATCTCTTCTCGTCCCTCTTTAGTCAAATCATAGATGCCTCTATCAATTCTTATAAAATATTTTTGATAATTTTTTTGTAAAATCGATGAAACTTTTTCGATGTTAAGTGCTTTTTTAATTTCCTTTGTTGAGGAAGGACCATGATCTAAAATGTATATACCGATTTGTGTAACCATTTCCTTATATCTTGTCATGATTTTACCTTTAGTTCCACCTAAGTTGAGTGATGATTTACTGAGTTTAAACTCTTTTTTCATTTTTTCTTTCTTTTTTTGATACATCAGTCTGCTTTTTGCATAGTCAAATGGTTTTGATTCTAAAATGATTTCAGCAAAGTCATTGGAAACTGCAATCAAACCTATTTCTAAACGTTTTAGAAGAGATATGAGCTGTCTATATGACTGCTTAGAGTGATTGATATGTTTTTTAAAGGTTGCAATATAAACCTCATCAACAATTTTTTGTCTTTCAATAGCTTGATAAATTAGTTTTAAACTAATACTTGTTTTAAGTTCAACCGCAATATAATAATCTTCTTTAGATGCTAATATATCAATATGGTTGATTTCAGCTTTCACTTCATAACCAAAAGACTCAAATAATGTTTTTACTGGCAAATATAATTCTGTTTCTTTCATATGATCATCCATCACTTTCACAATTATCATAACATAAAGATAAAAAAAAGACCTTATATAATAAGATCTTTTCTAAAGTTAATCTTGCATTAATTTCTTTCTTTTTCTTATGACTGAAACAGCAGTTGATCCAAGAACAACAACAACTGCAAGTACGATTGCAACAATTGTAGATGTTCCAACACCTTCATCATCGAAACCTTTATTTGCTAAAATTTCTTGCCATGAGTTGTCAATTTCAATTTTCAACGCTTCATTATAACGATACACTTGATCATTTGTGTTAATTCTTACATCAAATGACGCTGCATAATCTGCAAAATCACCAGTTAATAAATCTGTTATAACATCTTGTCTAGGTGAAGTATATTGAACCCATTCTGTGTTTTGTTTATTTGCATCATAGCTTAACATAAAACTGATAAAATCATAAGCATATTCTGTTTGAGCACCTTTTGGTGTCACAAATCCATCTACCCAAACATTTGTTCCTTCATTTGGTACATAAAATGATAAATTTGCATTTTCACTCATAAGGAAGTTTGCATCACCTGAATAACTGACTGCTAAATTATATCTTGCAGGATCTATCATCGCATCAAAAATATCATCAGTAATCACATATGTGTCAGATGTTAATGCATCATTTAACCAAGTGGTTGCAGCAGCTAATTCTGTTGAGGTTGGATTGTTAATATCTTGTGTACCGGTTGCAAACATTGAAATCATGAATGCGTCTCTAGAACTGTTATAAAATGCAACTTCATATTCTGTAGAATCAAGAAGTACATCCCATCCTGTTAAATCATTTTGATCAACGACTGTTGTATCATATAAAATACCAACATTACCCCAAAAATAAGGCACTGCATAATCAAGTAAATTAAAACCATTCGTTCCATCAGATAATTTTGATAAAACGGATTGTAATCCAGTTGCTATATCTGTATTCTTATCAAATGTAGTCACTTTAGACCAATCAATTGGGTCAATTAAATCCTCTTGTGCTAATTGTTCAATAGCATAATCACTTGGAATGACTAGATCATATTGGTTACCAGCTTTGATTTGCGTAATCGCAACTTCATTTGAATCAAATGCGATTTGTTTTACTTTAATGCCGTATTCTTCTTCAAATTGAAGGACTAAATCATCATCGATATATTCGCCCCAATTATAAAGTCTTAATGTGGGTCCACTTGAACAACTTGCTAAAAATAATAATGTAAGGACAAAAACTAAACTAAGTAAATATTTTTTCATTCTAATTCCTCTACTTTCTTCCCTGTTTTAAAATAATCATATAAAATCTTAGAGCCTACAATCACGAGTATAATCGTTGATAACGCATTAATAATCGGTTTCGGACTTAATTTATTTGTGTATAAATAAATAGAAATGTTCATATCACCGCTTGATCCAGCAACGAAATATGAAATGATAAAGTCATCAAATGACATTGTAAATGCAAGTGCCGCACCTGCAATGATTGCAACTTTAATTTGCGGCAATATCACTTTAATAAGCGTTTGAATGGGTGATGCACCTAAATCATATGCTGCATCAGCGATATTTGGATCTAAACTTTTAACTTTTGGATAAACTGTAATTAGTACATAAGGAGTTGAAAATGCGATATGAGCTAGCAACATCGTATTATATGATGGCGCAATTTGCATTGCTCCAAATAAGACAAGTAACGATACTGCAATAATAATATCTGGGCTGACAATCGGAATATTATTGACTGACATTGTCAACTCTCTAAATCCTTTTTTAGTTTTTGCAAGTGCAATTGCTGCAAGTGTTCCAAAAATAGTCGAAATAAATGTTGATACAACTGCAATCCAAATGGTCATAAAGACAATACTTTCTCTTGGATTTGTGTAATTAAAAAGTTGTGGATCTGTAAATAGTTCTACATATCTATTTAATGTAAATCCTGACCATCTCGTTAGAGAATCATCTTGATTAAAAGAAAATACCGCAATACTGATAATGGGTGCATAGATAAAAATCATAACTAAGACTAAAAATATTGTTGGGGTAAGGTTATTTTTCTTCGAGTTCATTTCGATTAACCCCCTTATATTTATCTAGTTTTTTAATGTAGAATACGATGCCTAGTATAATCAGTGATAAAACAATAGCAACTGCTGATCCATAACTGATTTTTCCACTAATCTTGACTTTTTGTTCGATGAGTGTACCTATCATATAAATGTTTTGACTTGGTGCTAAATATTGAGGCACAATAATTGTGGTTGCTGCTGGTAAAAACACCATCAAAATACCTGAAACAACACCCGAAAGCGATAAAGGTAATATTACACGAGCAAATGTTTGTGTTTTAGATGCACCTAAATCAGCAGATGATTCTAATAAATTTTTATCTATTTTAGCAAGTATTGCATAAATAGGTAAAACCATAAATGGTAAATAAACATAAATTAATCCAATCACTACACCAGCTGCACTATTAATTAAAAATGGAAATAACATTCTAAATATTTGTTCTAATGCTCGAACACGTAATAGTGTATTAATCCACATCGGTGCATTAATTAAGATGAGCATGGTTGCAGCAGTTCTTGGACGCATTTTAGTTAATAAATAGGCAAGTGGATATCCTATAAACAATGAACCAATGGTTGTTGCAAATGCAATCCATAAACTATTCGTCATTGATCGTACAAATGCTGATTCAGATAGGAATGATTGATAATTTTCTAGTGAAAAATTAAATGGAAATATGGATGTCGACGTTGTATCAGATTGAAATGATGCTAAGATGAGTAAAAAGATAGGTATAACGACAAGTATAAATAGAATGATATAGTATGGAATGCCTAAGTAATGATCAAATCTAAACTTAGATTTATTCTTCTTTGATGGCATTAAATGTTGCATTACCATTGCTCCATAACATGTAAATCTTCTGGGCCAAACATTAAATCGACTTCCGTATTTAATGCTTGGTAATCCGTCGTATGAATGGTATATATTCTATCTTTAGTCTTCACATCAATTTCATAATGCACGCCTTTAAAAGCGACACTATCAACGATACCTGTAAGTTTGCCTTCACCTTTTTTTACAATATCAATATCCTCAGGTCTTATGACGATATCAACAGTTTCATTTCTTGAAAAACCTTTATCAACACAATCATATGTTTGCCCATCAAAGCTTACGAGTAAATCATCAATCATTGTTCCTTCAATGATATTTGATTCACCAATAAAATTTGCTACAAAACGGTTAATAGGTTCATTATATATATCTTCAGGTGTTCCAATTTGATAAATCTCACCTTGATTCATGACAACAATTTTATCACTCATTGTGAGTGCTTCTTCTTGATCATGAGTAACAAATATAAATGTGATACCTGAAGATCTTTGAATCTCTTTTAATTCATATTGCATCTCTTGTCTTAATTTTAAATCAAGAGCAGCAAGTGGTTCATCTAAAAGTAATACTTTTGGTTCATTAATTAACGCACGAGCAATGGCAACCCTTTGTTGTTGTCCACCTGATAATTTATGAACAGGTCTGTTTTCATAACCCTCTAAACCTACCATTTTTAAATATTTTTTTACTTTTTCAGTGATTTCTTTTTCTCTAGAACGTTTTGTTATAAATTTTGATTCTAATACTTGTATTTTTTCTTGAACTTCAGTATTATTTGTTTCATTTAAGCTCAATTTTAAAGATTCAATTTCTTTCTTTAAAGCACTATTTGGGTCTTTTAATTCTTTAATCAGTTCTTGTTGTTCTTTTTTTAAACTTTTGATTTCAACAGAATCTCTTGTTGCTTTTATTTTTTCTTGATATGTTCTTTGAACTTTTCTAATTTCTTCCATTGTCTTAAGTGATTCATTTTTAACTCTTAATCCAAAAGCAACATTCTCAAATACATCTAAATGAGGAAAAAGCGCATAACGTTGAAAAACTGTATTTGTTGGTCTGCGATGTGCTGGTGTTTCTAAAATAGAATTCCCATCAAATAAGACTTCACCTGCACTTGGTTCAACAAAACCACCTATAATTCTAAGTGTAGTCGTTTTACCACACCCTGAAGGTCCAAGTAATGTTACAAACTCATTTTGATGAATTTCTAAGTCGATACCTCTTAAAACGACTTGTCCATTAAATTCTTTAGTTACATCTTTTAGTTCTATGAGCGCTGCCATACGTTCCTCCTTAGTGTTTACTCCGATTAAACGGATATGTTTCATACGGTTTTATAAGTTTAGTAATAATAAACCATTAGTTAAACTATCGTAAACCGAACCACACTTATTATATTACATAATAAAGATATGTCAACATTAAAACTTTAAAAAATAAATATGCATGAAAAACAGTTTTTAAAGACGATATGATATAATTAAAATATATTAATTTTTTAACCACATCATAGAGGACTGATTTTATGCTTAACTTATCTCTTCAAATGCTAAAAACAAAAAAATATATGATTCAATTTATATTGTTTTTATCCTTTTTTATTCTCATTTATTTTATTATTGATCATCTTAACATGACATATCAAGAGATGGCTACTTCTTATGGGGTTTATCTTGTCATCATCAATATCATTCTAAATTTAGTTATGTCCGTCTTAAGTGCATTTTTAATGCATATGAGTACATCAATGGTCGAACTAAAAGGCAAAGAAGGCAAAGGTTCATCATTAGGATTTTTATCAATTCTATTTGGTATACTAACTTATGGTTGTACATCTTGTGTAATAGCATTTTTTGCTAGTATAGGCATTGCATTTTCTGTGATTGCACTTCCATTAGCAGGTCTTCCATATAAATTTATTTCACTTATTTTAATTATTATTGGTTTATTTGTTATTAGATATCAATTAGAACATGGGAAATGTAGAGTTAAATTAGATTAAGGCTTCGGCCTTTTTTTTATTGACTTTTTTATAGAATAAGCATAAAATATAAATATGACAAGGTTGTCACATGAGGTGATCAAATGGCAAAAGATACGTTTCTTAATTTAGAACAGACAAAAAAGCAGAAAATTATTGAAGCTGCTATTTTAGAATTTTCAAGGACAATTCCTGATCACATAAATATTCAAAACATTATTAGAGATGCACAGATTCCAAGAGGCAGTTTCTATCAATATTTTGATAATAAAGAAGATTTGTATCTATTTATACTCTTATATATAGGTGAGCAAAAACAAAACTTTTTCCTAAACCATATATTAAATACTGACCAACCATTTCTATCATATTTAAAAGATCTATATGCTCTTTCATATCAGTTCATGATAGAAAACCCTATGTATTATAAAGCTGGAAAAAACATGATGAGTTTTAAGTATTTTGAACAATTTGAAATGCTTAAAAACTCTAAAGATCAAGCCAATCAATATTACGAAGCACTCATTAAACGCGACCAAGAAAATGGACTCATTGATCCATCCATTGATCCAAAATTACTATCTAGTCTTACAATTGATTTTATGGATATGAATAAACTAGATACATATTATGAAGCAGGTATGTCAATCGAAGATTTTAATATAAGAATAGATAAAATCATGATGATTTTAAAGAAAGGAATCGAAAACTATGTTTAAAGTGACAGATTTACATTTTAAGTATCCAAAGAACGAGAAAGAAACGATTCAAGGTATTTCATTTGAAATTAAAAAAGGTGAAATTTTTGGCTTCTTAGGGCCATCTGGTGCAGGAAAATCAACGACTCAAAAAATTCTGATCAAATTACTAGATCAATATCAAGGCCAGATTGAATATGATGAAAAAGACATCCAATCACTAGGTTTCGATTTTTATGAATCCATTGGTGTGAGTTTTGAAATGCCTATTCATTTTTCAAAAATGACTGCTTATGAGAACATCAAATTTTTCTTAGGACTTTATAAAAAAAATGCGGATGTTGAAACACTCATGAAACAAGTAGGACTTTGGGAAGATAAGGATAAACTCGTCAGCGAATATTCTAAAGGCATGAAGATCAGACTTAATTTTGTTCGCGCAATGTTAAACAATCCTGAAATGTTATTTTTAGATGAACCAACAAATGGATTAGATCCTGCAAATGCGATGATTTTAAAAGATATGATCAGAGCATTTAGAGATCAAGGTGGTACAGTATTTATCACAAGCCATATCATGAGTGATATTGATCAAATTTGTGATAGAGTTGCATTTATCGTTGATGGACAAATTAAAGAATTAGATAGTCCTAGAAATTTAAAACTTAAATATGGCACACGTAAATTAAGTGTTGAATACCAAGAAAATGGTAAACTTGAACATATTGAATTTGAATTAGATCACATTGGTAGAAATGAAAAATTTTTAAAACTCATACAAGAAAAAAACGTTGAAACCATTCATAGTGGTGAAACTACACTAGAAGAAATATTTATTAAAGTCACAGGTGTAGGTTTAAATCATGCGTAAATTTAATCAACTTCTTAAAGGTGAACTTCAAAGACTGATTAAGTACAAAGTACTTCCAGTAAGTTTATTTGTAGCAGTCATTTGGTTTTTATTTCTTGTATTTATTGAAAATGATGCAATTTTCAGTTCATTATTACCAATGATCATTATACTAGACACAACATTAATGAGTATTTTATATACAGGTGCTACACTCTTCTTTGAAAAGTCAGAATCTACTGCTTCTACACTTTTAGTGACACCTGTAAGCTATCAATCACTGATATTATCTAAAACATTAGCAGGGATCATTCAGACTCTTTTTTCAACTGGACTCATCATCATTGCTTTCTATGTTGTTAAAGGGATTGAAATCAATTTATTAATTTTAATTTATACATTAATATTCTCTACTTTATTTCATATACTTTTAGGTTTTATAGCGACTTATATGACAAAAGACTTTACTTCATTATTAGTCGTTACAATGATTTATTCGCTAGCGATGATGATACCTACTATTTTAAATGAATTAAATGTAGCTTTAACAGGTGAGTTTTGGAACTACTTCTTGTTATTAACACCAACAAAGGTATCTATCGTATTAGCTGCCGCTTCATTTGGTGGTAGTATAACGTCTGAGTTTTATATTTCAATGATTTATTTATTCATTGGATCTTATTTACTATATCAATTTGTCGTATTACCTCACTTTAAAAACTATGTATTAAAACAAGGAGGTATTTAATATGATTAAACGTATTTTTAAACACGAATTAAACAATCTAACAAGAGATCCTATGTATATCTTCTTTGCATTATTTCCATTTATATTTGCACTTATTTCTGTTTATTTAATGCCTTATTTAAAAAATAATGCACCCTTGGTAGCATACCAAATGGTATTTATTGTATTCCTTCTTATGAACGGGTTGATCTATGGAGCAGTAACAGGATTTACATTACTTGATGATCAAGATGATCATGTGCTTCTAAGTTTAAGAATCACTCCAATTTCTGTAAGATACTATATTTTATTAAAACTTATTTTTAGTTATCTCATCGGTATTTTAGGAACTGTAGTCCTCATCTTTGCAAGTGGTTTTTATAAAGAAATATCAGCATCAATATTTATCATGATTGCTTTAATAGGCCCACTTCAAGCACCAATGCTTGCATTGATTGTTAATTTGTTTGCCTCAAATAAAGTTGAAGGATTTGTTGCAATGAAATCAAGTGGACTTATTTTGATTGGTCCAATCGCTTCAGTCTTTCTAACGAATTGGACTGAATTACTTGTTGGCGTGCTCCCTGGTTTTTGGTCGACAAAACTTATATATAGTCAACTTCCAAATACACAGACTTATCTGAATGAACCTTGGCTATATTTTGCTATTGGGATGATAGTTCACTTCATTGTCATTTGGATTGTCTTTAAACTCTATTGTAAAAAACAGCATATTTAAATTAAAAAGCTCAAACATCAAAGTTTGAGCCTTTTTTTAACTATAAATTTGCCATGCCCAAGTCGTGATATCAGGTTGATAACCTTTATTCCAACTTGCTGTTGATATATAATATGTCCCATTGTATAAAACAATGTCACCTGTTGTATATAAATTGTAGCTTAACCAGTTTTCACTTACTTCATTCCATGAGTCACCTAATCCTGAAATTGGATTATTGTAACTTGCATAGGATGCAAGCGCAACATAATATCTATCTATATAATAAACAATATCTCCAATCTCATAAGTAGATACTGATGAGTATATACCGCTTGCATCTTGTAATCCTTGCCATGCACCAGTGCCTGGAGGATTATTAGAATCATATGTATAACTACTACTGATGACAATCCAAGTTGTACCATCATATGTGAATCTGTCACCATCAGTATAAGTGTGATTGATGTCTAGTGGTTCTGCAGGTGCTTCATAATAAAACAATGCTTGATATCCCCAAGAAGGAGAATTTGGTGTTTCCTCAATAATATGAATAGTTACATAATATCTTCTTGGAATTCTTGAACTCTCAAGATAGACTAAATCTTGAATATAAGACTGTTCAAATTCAACTTCGAAACTATATCCCTCAGGTAAATCAACATATACGACGTAAAAACCATACATCGATGTTTCAAATTGATTGTTATCATATGAATCACTTGATTGGTTGTAGTAAGAGAATAGACCCATAGAGACTAAAATATCATCATATTGCATTTCACCTTGGAAGTCGCTCGCATATTGATATATATTGACTTTAACAAATACTTGTTCAATTAAATCTTGCGTATCATTTTCAACTGTAATGTCAAATTTGATGTTATTTGTCGCATCTTGTACGGCAATATAATAGTCCGTGTAATGTGTTGGATAGTCATTGTAATCTTCTGCATAGATACGATAGTGAATATAGTTAAGTGACTCACCTGTACCAAAATCAGTAAAATCTGCAGATAGATTTGTTGATTGATATGTATAATCAATGTTTGCTTCATCTGTAACTCTATATATAGATGATCCATCAGGAATATAGAATGTAGGCATATATGCGGTCAAATCAGTTTCTTGAACTTGTCCAATAATCCAGTAAGATTGATAAGATTCATAAGTTCCATAGTCAATACCTGATGTTGGTAGTACTGAGATAATTCGAGATGTTGGATTTTCTTCATCAAAATATGCTAAATATTCTGTTGGAGTTACTTCATCGATATCAATGATGGTAACAAATGCATCTAATACTTCATCAAAGACTGAATCACTCGCAAATAAAACATTCTTTAAATGTGAATTATCATTTCTTAGTTTAGTCACTTGAAGCTCATTAAATGTATAGTGCCATGTAAGTGTTTGACCATTAACACTTGCAACTTGATCATAACTTAATTGATAGAAATAACTACCTTTAGCAGTGCTTTGATTTAAATCAATTTCATAACCAATATCACTGATTGGATTTGTAAAATAATCAATACCTTCTAGCGCATCTTCACCTGCAACAAGTGGTGTAAATGATGAGTCAATTGTTAAAATATCTTCAGTCGCAAAATATGTATTTAAAAAATCATATTCAACTCTGATTGTTGGACTTTCTTGATATAAAACATTGACATTTGTAACAGGCAAGCTTAACGATCCACCGTTTTTATAAACTGCACTTGGATTTTGACTTAATGCACTTTCAATAATATAGTGATTAAATACATTTGTAGAGCCATTTTCTGCCGTTAAATGATAAGCAATTGTATATTGATGACGATACCCGTCAACAAGTGAAACAGCAAAAGTGACATAACTAATTTCTGCAAAATTAGAGATCACAAGACCATCTAAATAACTTGGAAGTTCATTTGCAACTTCATCATAATAAACATGAGAAATCGATGATAAATTTGTGAAATTAACAACATGAGTTGCTGCTTGTTCACTCAAATAATACATACCGTAATCAATATAAGATGTATATGAATTTGATGAAATATCTATGACTTCA
Source organism: Acholeplasmataceae bacterium (assembly GCA_963667565.1). Taxonomy (GTDB): domain Bacteria; phylum Bacillota_I; class Bacilli_A; order Acholeplasmatales; family Acholeplasmataceae; genus WOFB19. Next base: position 753,461 of record OY763415.1, read on the forward strand.
TCTTGATATGTCATCTGCAAAACATCAGCATTTGCACTTTCTTGTTTTGAGAAATGAATTCTAAAGATTTCACCCGAAAGCAATGTTAGTTCAATATAATAATCACCACTAGCAAAATCTTCATTAGCTTCAAAAACAACTGTTGCTTCTCCATATCCCCACTGACCTGTATCATTGTTAAAATCATTAAGTGTAATGACTTCTCCTTGTGAAAGTTTATATAAAGATGTATAGACTTTAACGCCAGTGTTATTATCAAAGACTTCAATATATGGAAGTAATTGAAATTGATTTGAAACATTATAAGTTTCATATGAAATTCTGATGATGCCATTTTGTCCAGTTGTGTCATAAGATAAATCATTAAGTGCTGTTAAATTATTGACATTGTAATATTGTGGAAGACTTGCAACACCATTAACAAGTAAACTATTGATATCAGTGATATCTTCATTTGCTGTTCTAATAATTCTTATTTCATAATCCTGATAAGTTGAAGTGTCTGCTTGATTATATTCTTGTGAATAAACTCTTACAGAACCATAATGATCTTCAACAGAATCAACATATGTACCTTGACTATCATACATCGAATCATAAACACCATAACTTCTTGGAATAGTGATTAAAGATGTGTCATCTGTTCCATTGTATTGAAGTGATGCAGTATCAGAAATCGTATAAGATCCATCTTGGGTATCTGCTTTGAAATAAACACCTGATTCTGGATAGACAAATACACCACTTTGATTGGCTGATAATACATAAGTAACTGGTTCTGTACTAGGCCCTACATATTGATAGAGTGTTGGATAACCTGAAAGTGAGAATGCTTCATATGCACCATATCCGTAATTTGCTGTAGTTCTATTGACTCTATAACCTGTAGCATCCCAAAACGTCCACCATAAGAAAGTTGTTTTAACGTGTGGTTCATGTGTAAAGACTTGATTTGTCGCATCTACAGCATCCGTAGCCCATGTCAAATCGTAGACAGGTGTATTTCTTGAAGAAGAATCATAAGGTTGTGAATCATAGGTTGTAAGGTTATATCTACCCGTAGTAGCATATGGACCAATTTCAACCATTTGATCTCCAACTTTTTTATGTGTACCAACCCATGTGTATCCATCAAGTGCATTATCACCTGTTAAAAGATTAGCTACTCTTCTTGCTCCAGTAACATATGAGTCTTCAACTTCAATATACCTTGAAACTGTCAATTGTTGATATGACTGTGACCCAAGGACTGCAGCATTTGATGGTAGATAATAAGTTAGCATCTTGCGTTCTTGATCGATAACTGGATTTGAAAGTGTTAAACCAGATGCTAATACGTTACCATTAACATCTGTTTGTACAATATCTAAATTATATATCGTCGTTGCAAAGCTGACTTTTATTTGGCGCATCTCACTATAGAGTTGATATGCAACAGTTGATTGTGTTGATGCATCACCAATCCATGAGGTATCTGCAACCGCACTGTCTAAATCGTATGGATCTAATCCTGATAAATCAAAATTGTCAGGAATAAAAATACCATTATTAATACCTAAACTAGAAGATAATGCATAGATACCAGGGAAATCATATGTTGTATCTGCTTCAAGTTTATTTAAGATTGAATCGTTAACTTTAGATGCTGGAATATATTCAATATAATCTTTGATGTATTGATCAGTACCTGCATTTGCAGGTCTAGGTGATCTAAAAGGAAAGAGTTCATAAAACATCCCATCATCTGTTTCTGAGACATCATAATATTTAATGACTTGTCCAATATATGATCCTACCCACCCAGAACCTGTATAAAAATAGGTAAATGGCTCTACTGAGTCATCGCTAGGATTTGTGGTTGCCATGTATTGCACCATGTTAACGAGTACAGTATTTGCATCATCAATACTTCCATTAAATATGGATTGCCAATTTGATGATAGGGGTGGTGCACTAGCAAACATATTAATTTTTGCATCAAAATTCAAGAGATATCCAAAGTATATAGAATCAATTGGGTATTGTGTATTACCTGCAAAAGCCCAAGTACTCGTCCCTGTGTGAATTTTACCTACAACTGCACCGAATGCATATGGCAAAGTTTGCGGTGGAGTTGTAGACATGCTATATGTATACGCATGTGTTAATGGATCATAACTTGTGACTTGTCTAATTTTTCCATAGTTAATAAGATTTGAGACATAAACTTCATCTGGATTGATTTTGTCAAATTTAGAATAATACATGAATCCAAAAATACCTGCTGCCAAATAACGACTGTAAATATTACCATAGTTAATATTATTTACAACAGATAATATACCTAAACCTAAGATGCCTGCTGCTTTACTTCTTGTTTCATTTGTGATCGAATAACTTGATTCAGAAGTAAGATTATATGCATATACATCACCGTAGTTAATACTAAACATAATTTTAGAAAACTGATGATTTGATCCAGTTGATATATCATTACCATTTTCTAATTTATCATTTCTTACTGCAATACCTGCTGCATGTGCATATCCAAGTGTCGAATTGGATGCAACCTTAATATCACCATTGTTTGCAGCATCTCTTATTTGTGCATATTCAGAAATAAGGGCATAAACAATACCCGCTGCTTCCATTTGGTCATTTGCTGTTTGTGCATCATTGTAAACTTCAATATTACCTAAGTTAATAGCATTTGTTAAAATACTTTCATTATAAAGTATGATACCAGCAACTTTAACATGACCATCAAAATTACCATTCACTAAAATGTTACCAGAATTTAGCATGGTATCAACCGTACCATCAACAGAATTAATATCTATTGATAATGGATCAATTTCTAAATCGGTATAGATATCTTGATTTCTATTTGCATATCCCATACCACTTACATATAAGTCATATGCGATATGGTTACCGGCATCTTTTTCGATTGAGATATCTCCACCTTGATATCCATTTGTGACATAAAATCCTTCTGATGCTTCTAAGAATAAACCGTTAATGTAGAATTTCGCATTTGAAAGTGTACTTGATGTATTATGATTCATATAAATTGAAATATCGTTTTCTTGTCTAAGATGGTTCAAACTCAAATGTGTACCATAGACATTAAAAGATAGATAAATGTTTTGGTTTACGAGTGTTTGTGATGTATAAAAATCAAGATCCCCTGATTGATAGCTTTGCTCAATTGTTAAATTCGTTTGACTAAGTGCTAAGACGTTAGCAGCAAAATAATCAATAAAACTTAAATCAAGATTTTGATATGATAAATTAAAAACACCTTTAATTGTTCCGTTTGCTTGATATGTAATTAATCCAAAAGACAAATAAACATCGATTTGATTAAGAATAGTTTCTGATAGTGTTGCTTGTGGTGTGAGCGTAATTTCTCCATGATTTGAAATACTTAAGAAATCAATATCATTTTCTTGATCTGTAACATATCCATATCCAGCAACATAAACATTTGATGGACCAAACATCTTCACATCAATATCACCATTTTGATAAATATAGGAAATACTTTGTGCTAAATCGTTTTGATATGCTATGATACCACCAACATAAATTTGATCAACTAAGCCAGAGACTTGTGTTAAGATATTTCCAGTATTGATGACTTTATCCATTGACTCTATGTTTGCAAATCCAACAACACCTCCATAGTAGGTTGTATTTGTTGGTGTGTTTTGATATGAAAGTCCATGGATATCGATATCACTAATGACATGATCTAATGTTAAATGTGTAGCATAGGAAATGATACCAGCAACATAATTTGTTGTCATTCTCTCATTATCATTAACATAAATATTTTCAATATCACCTGTAGCTGTTGATTGATAAATGCTTGATGAACCATAAGAAATAAGTCCTGATACAAAAAGATTACCCAAACTTTCTTGATCTGCTGTTAAGATCACATCAACATCAACATGAACATCATAAATATAACTTTCATTTGATGCACCTGCAATACTAGATACAAAAATACGATCAACATTTTGTATAAGATTGATATCTGCTGTTATAATGGTCATTTGAATAAAATTAATTGATGATATTTGACCAAAAAGCGCTGAAAATAATGCGTAAGATGCATAATCACACACGAAACTTGCTTGACTGATGGTTAAATTGATTATGCTGTAATGATCTTCACTTCCACCTAATCCTTGATGGTTATATAATGTATTCCCACTGATGACATTACTTGTAAAAATACCATCAAAACTTACTTCTGCAGCAACAAATGCATCTCTTGAGACTTGTCTCATATCGATGTCTGCATTTAAAATATATGTTGATGATCTAAAAAATCCAGATAATGTCAACAGATGATTCATATAAATAAGATCTGTTGCATCAGTAATATATAAACTTTGATTAATGACTTCTAATCCTTGTAAGATTGGATATGTTTTATCAATGGTTAATTGTGCTGCCTGATAAGGGTCATTACTTAAATCAACATATGAATCTTGGAAATACCAAGTTGTTGTAAAAATTGATGGGTTTTGGAAATCTTGTGTATGAAGTGGCGTAGCATATAGACTGCTTGAATCAGTATCGAGTAATATATCTTGATCATAATAAAGATGATCCACATTCCCTGTATTTTGATACATCATTAAAGCTGAAGTCAAATTTTGAGTGACTGATTGCGATTTTATATATGGCGATGCTATATAACTATTTGATACAGTACCTTGATTGACAGATACCAATCCAGAAATGATAAAATCACCCTCAGCATTAATGCCTGCAGATGCTTCTCTTGTATCAATATAGTAAACATTTTCAAGTAATCCTTCATTTAGACCAACAAATGTTGATACATGGGTCATAAGACCTAAGTCTAATGCTTGGACAATGAGAGGATTTATAAGTCCAAAGTTTTTAATAACAGCCGTTGGTGATGTCATTGAAAACATTGAATAATAGATAAGACCTGACATATATTGATTATATGCATTTTCTGTATTGACACTTCTAAAAATAAGATTGGTAATTTCATAACCTTGCCCATCAAATGTTCCCGTGAAAGGTTGTTGAAAACCGATAGGAATAAAAAGATTATTCATAGAAATTTTTAGAGCATCAAAATAATCAATATCATTACCTAAAACATAATCAAGTGATAAATAGTCTGATTGATATGAACCTTTCGCATCAACAGATAGTTGATATAAATCAAGTGCAGTTTCAATGACATAGATTTTATTTGTATCAATAGCACCAGGATTATTACTAATGGTTTCATAAGGTTCATAGACACTAACATAGTTAACATTTTCTAAAGGAGAAACACCTATGTCTTGACCTACCCATGCACTTGACTCTTGATAATTAATCGCTGTTGCTTGACTAAAATCAAAAAAACTGCTTGCATAAAATACTGCAGTTGCTAGAAACAATAATAAGATTGACTTTTTAAATATTGTTGCTATTTTTGATTTTTTCATTGAGCACCTACACGGTAAAGAAACTGTTTTCTATACCCCATTTTTCATAAACTCTATTTGCCTGAACAATGTCAAATATCATATCAAAATATAAATAACATTCTTCATATAGTACTGCATTAGATCTTACTGGATATTGATTGCCACCATCAATGACATGAATCGTGACATCATTAATACTTTGATTAACGATATCTGGATAATATACATAACCCTCTTGATCAAATAGTGGATTGCCAAAACTTGAATCAAACTTTAAATCTGAAAAAGGATAGTATGGTAATTCTGTTTGATGATGATAAAGCGATTGAATGACTGGTGGAATTGGATTTTCTTCATTTTGATTGACATAATATGTTCCAAGTTCCCATTCCTGCTCAATTTTAAATCTGAATCTTGATGCAACAATGGGTTTTATTTTGAAATAAATATCTAAATTTTCAATAAAGTTTGTTGCTTGATCATCATAAGCATTTACGATGACAACACCCTTATCCTGATCATAATATGGACTGTTATATGTCACAATTTGTCCATTAAAATAGACTAGCATTTCAACCTCAAAATCACCAGTAGATATGATGATGCCATGATCTTCAGAGACTTGAAAATATGCATAAGTTGTTACCATTAAAACAACAAACATCGAAATAAAGATAATGATAGATTTAATCAAAAGTGATTTATGTTTCATCAGTTAAAATCTCCTTTGTCATTAATCATTAATATATTTAATTGCATGTTAAATACGACATCTAAATAAGCACTAGGATCATCAAGTCCATCATAATCACCCCAAGCAACTATTTGAAAAGTCAGTTGATCTGCTTGAGATAAAGTATAACTGCTTATTTGATCTAAAACAGCTTGATTTTGTACTGATATTGCATTTAATTGATCTTCTTTTGTCGGCATACCAGAAATGACTTGGTTAATATATGTTTCATAATCTGATGTTATAGGTGTACTTCCTATATTTAATCCTTCAAGAATGATGATATAAATAAGTCCATTTTCTGAGGGTTCATCAAGTGTGATTTGAAGTTTAGTCATTGGTGATTGATCATCTAATACAATATCAAAACGATGAGATGATGCCATGATGTTTAACATATGATTTTGTTGATTGATAAAATCATTTTGATAATCAACAAATGCTAAATCATCAAATGTAATTTGAGATGTTGCTGTTTGCTCATCTTTATATAGAGAAATAGACAAAACACCTGCATCAAACTGAGCAAGTGATTTTTGTTCTACGTATGTGAACCATGCGTAAGTGACTGATACAATTGAAGTGACTAATAATAAGATGGATAATATCGTAATGGCATATCTTCTCATATTTCCCTCCAATTAAAACAAAATAGCCGTTGATCTATATAATAGATGCAACTGGCTATCCGATTAAGGACCCTATAGCTTTGCGTCCCTAGATTACTCTAGGTTTGCCAAATGAGTAAGTATGTTATTGTTTTAATTTCTCTTCTTCGATGATTTGTTTTCTCATCTCTAATTTTAAATCTTCTAATTCTTTTTCATGTGCTTTTAATATATCTGTCTGTTTTTCTTTTTGATATGTTTTCATTAAATCAATAATTTCTGAAACCAATAGAATTGTTATAACGATAACGAGAGCAAAAAATATATAACTTCTATTAGATTGAACCAATAGTGATATTGGTTTTAGAAATGTGATTTTTTCAACATATTGACCAACTAAATTATCTGATGTGATATATGCTTGAATTCCACTTTGGTCAGTTTGTGATTCATTATCACCTTGAGTAATAAATCCTAAATCATTTTGATCTACAATTCTATGGACGATTAATATATCTAATCCATCTGCAGTTTTACCCTGATAAACGATGACATCACCAATCGTTACATCTTGAATGTTAGCTTTATGCATGATATACATATCATTAACATTTAGTGAGTCTTCTTCTTCACCAATCATAGAATCAGTAGGTACTACACCTAATGCATATCCAAAGATAAACACAGGTTGATTATTCTTTATTGAGAGTGTTGCAGATATCATAATGCCAATCACTAAGATGACAGTGATGAAACCTAAGATACTTGCAACCATTTTAATTATTTTTTTCATATATGCTCCTAAGCAGATAATACCATGTTCACTGTTTGAATTTTTAGAGATTGACCCATAAAAATATTTGAATTTGTGTAAGGATCACCAAATGGATCAACACCATAAACAAATGGATCAAAATAGATGTCAAAGTATATCACTGTTGATGAAAAGTCATCAATATTGAGTGGAGCATCATTAATCAATTCATAATATGCATGAACTTCACCATCAAAAAAATCATTTTTATAATCAAGTGCATACGTATCTTTTATGTCAGATGTCTCAACACCAGATATATTCATAAATGATACTTGAGTAACTTCATAACTAAACGCATTTTGTATCTTATTAACACTTGTTGCATAACCAAAAGAATTCACATTTGAAAATGAAAGTGACACATATCCTTGAGTAGTTCCTGTGTTATGAATCTTAATCGCAAAACTAAAACGTTCACCAGGTGCCACATACCCATCAATTAAAGTCGTCTCAGTTGGATTTGGTATATATAAATATTTATCATACTCTAAAGCATCTGTCGTTGTATTATCAACCAGTGTTAGTGAAGTGCTTCCTTCATGCGTAGGATCATTATAAACATAAAACTCATATGCTGCTTCAATACCTGAAATTTGTGATATGAGATTTCCTTTATTGAGGTTTGTTACTGAAAACCATGCATAAGTTACTGTTGTAAGTAATAAAACAATAATGAGGACATAAATAGTTGTGAGCATGAATAACTTGTTTCTTCGATTTACTTTTTCCATGTCATCACCCCTTTAATTTTATCCTTTTTGACTTAATTTTTTTTCATGACTTTCCTTTAACTTTTGTTGTTGTTTTATAATGCGCTGATCAGATTGTTTTTTAATTTTTGCTTCTTGATTTTCAAGTCTTTGTTTTTCAAGTTTCAATTGTGTTTTAACTTTTTGATTAAGTCGTATTTGATCTCTTTTTTGTTTTGCTTTAATCTTTTTGATTTCTTGATCATAAAGCATTTTAGCCTTTTTCTTTTCAGCAGCAATAATCTTAATCTCTTCTGCTTTAACTTTTTTACGTGTCGCTGCTATTTTCTCAGTGACTTTTTTATGTTCTTCACTCATGAGTTTCTTTTGAGCTGATACATAATCAAGATATGTTTTTAATGCTTCCTGATTTTCAGTCAAATGTTGTCTTTCAATCTTAATTTTTTCTTCTACCTTAGCAAGTTCTGCCTCTTCTCTAATACGTTTTTTAGATTCTTTAGCAAAAGCTTTATCTAAATTTTCAATCTCTTTCATTAATCTTCGTTCAAGTCTAATTGATTGGTTATAATCAACTTCTTTAGTTTCTCTAATGATTCTTGCGATATGAAGTTTATCTTTTGTTTTAAGAATTTGATCTTCAGTCGTTTCTTTTATAAGTGATTTAAATAAATAATCATCATTTAGAACATGATCATTTAAATCAAAATAAGATTCATAGAGTGCATTTGTAATATTGATGGTATCTCTTAACGCTTTTTTTAATCCAACTTCATACGAAGAAGACTCATCTACATAAGCTTCGATTGAATCTTTAAATGTTTTCTTATTTTGTTCTAAGTAGTATTGATTAATCTTTGTATCTTCAAGTTCAATTTGCTGTGCATTATCAACTATTGTATCTAAATGCTTTTTAACAATTTTAGGACTTTTTTTATGATACTCACGTTCATCTAAATATTGATAATGATCTTCAAGTGCTTTTTGATTACCATAAATGGTAGTAAAAGTTTGAAGTGCGAGTTGATAAATATTTTTCATATAATAACTATCAAATGAAAGATTTTTTTCGTTGACTTCAGTATCAAAATCTAGTGTATTGTACTTATCTAAAAATAACCATAATGTGTAGCAATTCTTATAATCAATGTTTTTTGTAATAATAGATGTTTGCATAATTGGAGGATAAACAGGTTTAGCATTTTTAAGTTCATCCATAAATTGTGTTTGTTTTAAGCTATTGATCTGTTTCAATAAATATTCTATGCGTTTTAGCAATGCATGATTTTCTTTATTAATACTTTCATCTTCTACATCTTCTTCAATCACGACATTGAGATTAAGTTTAACTCTAGAATCTTGAATTTGGAATGCTGACTTTAAGTCAAAATGTTTTTTATCAAATGATTCAACATTTTTTTTAACAATTTGGTATCTACGATCAATAAAGTCATATAATCGATCAACTAAAGTTTTAAAAAATCTATTCTCATAAATCGCATATTCAATTTCTGCATTTGTAACTAATATTCTTTTAGGGACAACATTTTGATTACGATATTCTTTAATTAAATGTGTGTTTGCTGCTAAATGTCTAACAGAATCACTATTCACACGCTTTGCTTTTTCAATCGCTGTAACTTCTTGTTCATAACGCAATCCTGATTTAGGTGAATTTGCTATTTTAAATAAACTCGGGAAAAATGATTCAATCGTCTGAATCCATTCCTCATGAAATTTCTTAATTTCTGTAATGCTCTTTTGATAAATTTCATTATCTCCATCAAGAAGTGCAGAATAAAAATAGTTTGGAAAATCCTGATTTAACTCAATGTCATAATATGCATCATTGATGGCTTTATGAAATTTTCTTAAATCAGTTAATTTTTTCATACAAAACCTCTAAAATTGTTTTTTAATTGTTGTTAAATAGCTTTGGCATTCTACAAATCCATTTTTACCAAATAAGCGATCTAGTAAAACTGATAATTCATTAATTTCATTTTGTAAAAAAGGTAGATTTAAACTTTCGAATTTTCTTAATATTTTTCTTGCTACCATATAATCCAACGCTTCAGTTTCACTACCACCACAAGCAACGTAAACAGGAACAAATGCTCTGATTTGTTTCATGATACGATTACCGAATGTGACTTTAAAATTTTCAGTTATGAACTTATCTAATTTTTCTAAGTTTTGAAGTGATTTTAATGTAAGAGGATGTTCTTTTAAAGCTAATCTAAATAATTCATTTAAATAATCATTTGAAATATTAACAGGTTCTGTTAAAGGTGCATCAATAAACTCTGATTTTGTATTAATTTCAATAGGTGTTGCACGGTCATAAACTTTATCTGTAATGGTAAATGTTGAATCATCTTTATTAGCTGTTCCAATAAACCATACATTTTGAGGTAATAAAATCTTACCTTTTTGAATATGAATTGGATCATTTTCTTGCGTATCAGGAACAACATCAATAAACCATTGTTCTGGATCTGGCATTTCAAGTAACGATAGAAACTCTGCAAAGTAGTATTCAACTCTCGCTAAGTTCATTTCATCTAAAACGATGAAATTAGGATCACTACGATATGTCGTCTCATAAATCGATTCTAAAAATTCAGTTTCATTGAATTTTTTAGTAAACTCATTTAAGTATCCCATCATTTCAGCGCGATCACGCCATGAAGGTTGAACGGCAATAATATGAGAATCATGTCCAAAAAACTTACCCATTGCATAAGGTAGAGAAGTTTTCCCTGTCCCTGAAATCCCTTCAAGAATCATTGTCTTTGAAGATGCCATACCTGCAAAAAATGCAGAGATAATTTTACGATTATAGAATAGACCAAGTTGAGATGCTGAAAAGTTAATAAAACGTGTAACGATTTCATTTAAATTAAGCATATCCTCTTCGCGCATAAATATTTGAGTCACTTGATTTTCATACTCTCTATCTACACGTTTAAGCTTAACAAATCTAGAAGGTTCTTCAATTGCTTGCTTAGCTTTATCTTCTTCTCTATCTTCATCCTCATAGGATTCACCAGATGGGTTGATACCTAAGTTTGACACTTTAAGTGCCAATATTTTATTTCGTTCATCGACAAGTTCAACAGTCTTTTGATTAAGAAATGCGATTTCTTCTAATAATTCATCTTTTTCAATTTCTCTTCCAATAAATCGTACATATTTGCTAATCCATTGATAAAGTTTTAATACTAAAAAAGTGATTAAAGCTAGGTTGACGATCAATATGACAAATCCAATGATCCAATCTATCACAGTAAATTCTTCAGATGCAATTGAAAATCGTTGGAAATATTGAATAAAATCAGCAACAAAGAAATTTGCAATCGCTTCGAAAATTTGTTTGAAAAATTCTCCGATATTAGCAAAAAATTGTCTGATAAATTCAATATAGAATCTTGCAAATTCTACCATATGAATCCCCTTCTAACTTTTTTTATGACTTGTTTTTTTCGTTTTCTAATTCTTTAAGTATTTCGGCACGCATTTTTTCTTTTTCTGCTTCTAAACTTAATTTTGCATTTTCTTTTTCTAAAGCAAATTTTTCTTCTAATTTGTCTTTGTTGATACCAATAAGATTACGTGCTAACATGACACCTTCAAAAGCTAAGAGTAATACAACTGGCAAAATGATGAATACTGCAAATCCTGTTGGTGTTTGTAAATAATCTAATGCATTTCCAAAACCTACAAGTTTATCGCCATGATAAATCGCAAGTACATCTTCAATATTAACTGGTTGATCAGGAGATGTGTTATTGTTGTTAGATATGTAATTATAATCAGCTTGTGTAATCAGATAACCTTCTGCTGCATTGATTTCTACAATTCTATGGGTATTAAACTCATGAATCGTTGTATCAAAATATGTAACAACATCACCTACTTGTAACAAAGCTCTACTTTGATCATTAAGCATCGTCACAAATAATAAGTCACCTTTTTGAAAAGAATCTTCTAAATCACCATACATCGAATTAGATTGTACAGCGAGCATACCTTGATTAAATATATTTGCAATATTATCTTCTCTTTTGACCTTCATGTTGGCAAATGAGAAAACTAATAAGAAAACAATGACAACGTAGAAAATAACATTTAAAACGATGCTCATTGCTTTTTTTAATTTTGATTGTTCTTTAGTCTTCATTTCGTTCTCCTTTGGTGTGTCTCTAGTTTAATCCAATGAAGGATTGGTAAGTGTGTGGGTTGCACACACTTACCGACTAGAATGAATTATGTCAATTTAGAAATTAAACACCTTGGAATGTAAATGCTGATGATACGATTTGTGAAAGAATTGAGTTATAAGTATTAGCATCCCAACCTTCTAACCAAATACGTACTGTTACTTGACCATAATAAGTTGCACCAAAATCTTGAACTTCACCAGAAACATCAACCATATCAACAACTGGTTGACCTGCACCAAGTGTAGTCATTGTTGATAAAGTAGTAACTGTGTCTGCGCCAAATGGAAGTGCATTATTTTTTGCATAGTAGTAATTCATTGAACCATTGTCACCAACACCACCATTAGATAAGTCGCCACCAACACCTAGTACAACATTAGAACCACCAACTGGTTTTTCATAAGCAACTGTATAATCACCATAAGTAATATCACTTACCATTGCAATTCTCATACCATCAGATGCATCAACTGAAATTTGTGCACCAGCTAATCTTGCAGTACCACTAGCATCAGTAAATGGAACATCTACTGTCCAAGTATATGCTGAAGAACTTAAACTAATAGTTGTCCAGTTAATTGATTGTGCTGTATCTGATCTAAAGTTAAGTGGTAATTCAATGTAACCAGAAGTTGTGTCTGTCATTGCTAACGCACCTAATGTTTTAAAGTTAACACCGTCAACTGTAGTTACATGGTTAAAGATTTGTGTATTACCATATGTAGCAATTAAATATGCTTCTACTGTATCTGTTGTTAATGTTGTAACCCAGTTTGCATTTTGTGGATCTGCATATACTGAACTATGGTTACCTAAAGCAACTTCAATCCCGCTATCAGCGACGATTTGTGCTTCAAAAGCTTGAACTGTTGACGTATTAGTCAATGTGAACCACGCAAATGTTGTAGTTCCAAGTGCGAACACTGTTAATACAACCGCAATAATTGATAAAACTAACTTTCTCGAAATTTTACTCATTTTTCTAGTCTCCTTAAAAATTTCTTTTTTTATATTTTAATTAACTCTCGTTAAGTTAACCCATTGCTATTCAGCTGATCTAAGTAATTTAAATTGAAGCTGAATCTTTAAGCGATCATTATTAATCGCATCGAATGCATCTGCATCCCATCCTTCAACCCATAAAGTAATTCTTAATTTACCTTGATAGATTGATAAACCCTCTTGTGTTTGTAAACCTGTGTCCTGAAGTATTGCAACCATTGATGTGTCATCTAATGCTTCATATGGATTTCTTGGATTTGGTAATGTTAAATCATATGTAACTTCTTGATTAAGTGTCGTAAGCGGTATGAATCTTTGTGTTCTTTGAGTGAAATAACTGTAAGCACCATAACTTAATCCATATCCTCTTGATGGATCACCTGACGGATCAAATATCCATGAGAGTAATTCATCTTCACTTCGTTGATCTAAGGTGTTTGTGTCATCATTTAATTCTACAAACGATAATCTTACTGCATCACTTGCATAATAGATGCCCTCATCACCATCATGTACCAAATCACCTGCTGCGTTATAAACGAATGTTTCATTAGAACGCCAATTCACACCTCTTGATACAACATATGTTCCTACTGCTGATGTATCAAATGCGACATTTTGACTTTGATTATTAATCACATAAACTTGATGTAAAGTCTCAGTTGTTCTAAACCAAACATCAAATTGTAAATAATCTTTGTCAGGATTAATATCTGTAGTATCTCTTAATCCACCTGCTTCAAAATGTTTTCCATCAATACTTGTTATCTCATTTAATGTGATATTTTCAAATAAGGATTCAAGTTCATCTGAAGTTAAGTTGTTAGAAAAATTAATACCATCAAGTGAAATTTCTAACTCTTCACCTGAAGTTGCTGATAATGATAACCCTTCTATATTATTAACAGTTGATAATGAAATCCACGCGAATGTGACAGTACCAAATGTAATAATTAAAATAATCATTGTTAACACTGATAAATGAATCTTATTTGCCATCTTCATAAGTACACCTACTCATTAATGGAAAAACTCATTTGCATTTTAATGCTTCCACCTGCGATGCTATCTGTTGTATCAGGATCTTCACCTTCAATCCACATAATGATTGAAAACTTTCTGATTTGCTGTGGAATAAATCTTGTGATGGTTTGTCTTGTGACTGTATAATCATCAAGGAATAATGATGTCTCTGGTAAATCTACTTGATATTCTGGTAAGTTACCTAATTCATCTGCTTCATCTCTTTTTTGATAGATTGTTTGATTGCCATCATCTATAATTAAGACTCTAATCGCTTGATCTAAGTCATTAATCACTTGAGTAATTCTAATACTATATGTGATGTCTACTGTTTCTAATCCATTATTTTCTAAGTAAAACGTATATGCCATATAGTCAATATCTGGATCAATATAGTTTCCATCTGTTTCTTCAACTTGATCAATTTGAATCCAATTATATGTGATATCTTGTGCACCTTCAACTGGATTTGTCATAAGTCTAGAACTAGTCACATCAAATGATTTAGTTTCAGATAAGACAATACCTCGGTTAAATGCATCATAATCAACGCTCATCACGAAGTTTCCTGTATCTTGTCCATAGAATGTTACAACTAAGAAAACAACGCTTAAGAAGAGTGTGACTGCTAAGCCTAGTGTGTATATTCTTCTTTTCTTTTTGATTAAGTTGGCTTGCATGACGGTAGATAGTCTCATCAAATCACCCCTTAAAAAATAAAAACCAGCTATCATCGAATAAAATGATAACTGGCTACCTTTAACTAGGCCCTATAGCTTTGCGTCCTATGATTCCTCATAGTTTGCCTTTGACATACACTGATTAAATTATGAAAAATAAAAAGCCAGCATCATCATATAAATGATAACTGGCTACCTTTAACTAGGCCCTATAGCTTTGCGTCCTATGGTTCCCCATAGTTTGCCTTTAACATATGTATATATTTAGTTGATGAAGGTACAAAAAAAGCCAGCATCATCATAATTAATGACAACTGGCTACCTTTAACTAGGCCCTATAGCTTTGCGTCCTATGGTTCCCCATAGTTTGCCTTTTTACATTTGTATCTATATTTTATGACAAGTTTATCTAATTGTCAACAACAAATGAAAACTTTTTTTAAATTTAGGATAAAACATTGTGCCATGCTTCAGTTCCTAAGTAACCACGTAGTGATTCTGCAGAAATAGGTTTAGAAAAATAATAACCTTGTTGGATATCTATACCATAATGTATTGCTTTATCCATCATTTCTTTATTTTCTATCATTTCACAAATGATTAAAGTATCATGTTGTTCAGCAAAATCAACAAGTAATTTAGCAAATTTAGATTTCATATAATCTTCATCTTCTTTTAAAAACTCATTGTCTAATTTGATAATGTCAACTTGAAGATCTGTAACTTTTGATAATGTTTGATAATCTAGTCCAAAACCATCAATGGCAATTTCGAAACCCATTTGCTTAAGTGTCTTAAGATTCTTAAGTATAGTTTCTTGTTTTTCAAAGATTGCAAATTCAATAATTTCTAGAATAATATTGTTTGCTTGTGCTCTATATTTCTTAAGTACTTTTTGCATATCCATAGCAATAGAATCACTCATAAGTTGTTTAGGCCCAATATTCATTGAGAATTTGATTTTATCATTTGGAAAATATTGAGCAATTTCTTGTTGCGTTTTAATAATGGTTTCTAATCCCCATAATGTAATCCAATGAATATCACCTGATTGTTCCATAATACCTAAAAACTTAAATGGAGATAAAAGACCATGTTCTGGATGATTCCATCTAATAAGTGATTCGACACCATAGATTTGTTTTGTAACTACATTAATCATTGGATGATAGAACAATTGAAATTCTTTATGCGTAATCGCATGTTTAATTTGATAGTAATACTCAACGTGCTCTCCACCTTGTTCACTCATTTCTTCTGAGTAAATACGGATATTATTTCCACCATTTCTCTTAATAATATATGTTGCAAGTAACAATGAATTAATTAAATCCTTAATACTATGCCCGTGTGCGGGATAGAACGCGACAGCAATAGATGCAGTTGATTTAATATCTGTATCACCAAATAATCTAATCGGTTTTTGAATCGCTTGTTTAATCTTATGTGCAAATGTAACAACTTCACTGCGATCATAATCATGATTGAAGAAAATTAAGAATTCATCATTTTGATATCTCGCAATCTTAACACCTCTAGGTAATGCTCGTTCCATATTTTTAGCAATTTTATGAATAATACTTTCACTTTCTTCTTTACCGAATGCATTTATGAAGTCAGTAAATTTATCTAAATCGATATAAACTACGCTAAATTGGATATCTTTTCCTGTTTTAGTTAAGTATGAAGTAATTAAGTTGTTCATCTCATTTTTAGAAAGTACACCTTCAATAGAGAGTGCCTTCTCATCTTTAATTTTTTTTCTTTCTTTAAAAAATGAAAATGCTAAGAAATATACAACAACAATAATTAAAGCGATTAAAAGAAACGTTAAAATGATTGCTGATGCATCATTTAAGTATATTGGAAACATCATTTTCTTCTAACCTCCTTTTTATTTTTTATCAAACTGACTGATTTTGTTTTTTCTAAGTTATAAGCTTTGATGAGTTGTATTGCTTGTTCTTTTGGTACCGGTGCTGAAATCATATACCCTTGAATGATGTCACATCCACCTTTATAAATAAGCTGATTTTGCTTTTGTGTTTCCACACCTTCAGCAATGACATCTAATCCGATATCTTTTGCTAAATTTGAGATCATATGAACTATGGCTCTTGAATGGGCATCTTCTTCAACACCATCAATAAATGTTTTATCAATTTTGATTGCATTGATTGGTAAATCTTTTAAATATTGAAGTGATGAATATCCTGTACCAAAGTCATCAAGGTGTATATTAAATCCATACTTTCTTAAAATGTTTAGTTTTGCAATGACTAATTCAAATGAATCAATTAAGAATGTTTCAGTAATTTCTAAACTAATAGCGCCTTTTTTAAGTTCATATTGTTCAAAAACACTAATAATTTCATTAACAAATCCCGCTTGGAGCATTTGTACGGGTGAAATATTTAAAGAAATTTCTACATTATAGTGCTCTAATTCCTTAGCTGCTAAAAACGTTTCATGAAGTGCGATTCTACCAATGTCGATAATCATTGAATTTTGTTCTGCCATACGAATAAACTTAAGTGGTGACTCACTTGCATATCTTGGATTATTCCAACGAATCAGTGCCTCAAATCCAACAATACGTTCTTCTTCATTGTTATATTGGGGCTGAAAAACCATTTTAAACTCTTGGTTTGTAATGGCTTTTGCTAAATCCATTTCCATTCTATTACTTCTTGATGCCACAATACTTAATGAAACATCATATATAAAATAGTTTTTAGTTGTATTACTTTTAGCATGCTCTAATGCAAGGGTCATGTTTTCAATACATACTTGAGGATTCAGTATTTCATATTTTTCATTTTCCTTTAAGAAAATACCAAATTTCAAGTGAATATTAAGCAAGTTTCTATCTATGGTTAATGGTTGACTAAAAATCTCATTTAATTTTTGCATCCATAAATGTACCCATTGGTAATTTTCGATATTTTCTAATAACACTACAAATAAGTCACCTTCTAGGTTAAATAACATTGATGGATAACCTTCTAATGTTTCAAGAGCATAATCAGAAACAAGTCTCAAGAAGTGATCTGTGCTTTTTTTTCCTAAAAGCAAACTGATTTTGCTAAAATTATCTATTTCAAAAGCAATCAGTGCATTCTTTTTATGGATGCGTTCTTCATTTTTAAATAAATCATCTAAGACCTGCATAAGTGAATTCTTATTAGGTAATTGAGTGATATTATTCATAAGTGCGAGTGTTTTATACTCATCAAACTTACCTTCTGATTGAGAAACATCATCTCCAACCAAAATAAATCCACCTTGTGCTCTTGTTGGAATAAACCTTATGTATTTTAGCTCTTCATCTTTTTGAAATAATGCTGTAAATGGTTTTTGACGATCAATATTTTCAGATAATGATGTAGAGATTTCTTCTTCTTTAATTCTAAAGTCACTGATATTGTCATAAATATCTTGATCACCTAAAAATTGTGAAAATGATCGATTGTATGATTTAATGTAACCATCTTTCTTAATTTTGACAATGAAAGGTTTCGTATAAAACAATTTAAGTCTTGCATCATGAATATCTTCAATTCGTTTTGAAAGAATTTTGTATATGAAAAGGGTTGCGATAGAATAGATGATGAATATGATAAAAAACATTGCCCATAGAACGCCAGTCAAATATGAAAGTGATAAACGTACAGATGTAGATGCATAACTAAATGTGAAATACATACCACTCTCTGTAGTTTGTTGAATATGGATAGGTGCATAAGTCAAATAGTCATCACCTGTGAACGCTCTAGTTTCTAAAATACCTGATTGAAGTGAGTAAATCGCAGAAGTGAAATCGTTGATATATGATTGTTGATAACCCGCTTCTCTAAAGTAGTCATTAAAATATGGATATGTTTCATTTGATTGACTTGAATAAAAAATTCTATTGTCAGTTGAAATGATAAAGTAGTTATCGATGAGTTCATTAGATTCAAAAAATCTTGACACAAAAATGTTAGCATCAAAAAAGCCAATATATTCGTTAACTTTAAACACAAAATATGTACCTCCAAAATCGGAAGTATTAAATGCATCATTGAAATCATAAATCGCAAATTGTTGATTAAAATCGACATTAAAAACTTGTGGTTGATATGTATAAGTTTCACCATTAATTGTGACATCTCTTCCATCAATAGTCCCAAGACCTAAAAGTGATTGATCAAGAACATCAAAATCAGAAGGATTAATATCTAAAATTGGGTCTGCTGTTTCAGTGATGATATCTGCAAATCTTTGATAGTCATAATTGACTTGCAAACTGAAAAGAGACGCAACATCTTCAGTTGATACGACAAGTTCTTTTTCTGCTTGTTTTAAGATGTAGTTATTTGAAATTTCGACATATGCAAAAAATATAACAGCCATTAATAGCATGTAAGCTAATATGAGTGTGAGTGCATACTGCCATGTGTGTTTTCTCATATAAATATCCTTTTTCGTGTGCTCCTACGTTAATTCAAGTATATTATATAACAAATATTTTAAAAAAACATAGCATAAAACCATACCAAAAACACGTAAAAAAGGCGTAAAAAAAACTATATAATTATATATTATATAGCTTGTTTTGGTGATTTGAAATTTTGTTCTAATTTTAAAAGTTTTTCTTTTAAGAAGATGTAGTTTTTTCCAGAATATCCAGTCAATTGCTTATTTTTACCAATTACTCTATGACATGGAATCATAATGCCGATAGGGTTTGATTTACATGCTTGACCGACAGCTCTTACAGCTTTTGGATGGCCAATTTTGACTGCAATTTCCTGATAACTTCTGGTCTCACCATATGGAATTTTTAGTAGTTCATCAAGCACTTTTTTTTGAAATACTGTCTTATTTTCATATGAAAATGACAGTGGAAATTGACGCGTTTTTCCCTCGAAATAATCACTTAATAATTGATTAATTTTAGGGTCAAATTCCCCATTAAATTCTTCATCAAAAATAAATGATAATTGATAGATAATTTCATTGTCATAAACGTATTTAATAGGCCCAAATCCACTTAGAAAATACCCTGTTTTTTTCATTGTTTTTCCTCAAAATTCATCTTTATAAAATACTGCATTGCAATCAGTGTTTTGACATCATGAATTTTGATGTCTTCGATGAGTTTTTTTACTTCATCTTGAGTGTAGAATTCAACATCGATAAACTCATCTTCATCCATGGCTTTTGGGTTTACTATTTTGACTATATTTTTTGCTAAATATAAGTCAATGACTTCATCGCTATAACCCACACAATGATAAAGTTGATATATGAGTTTTATGTCATCTGATGCATAACCTGTTTCTTCTTCTAGTTCTCTTTTAGCGCAAGATAAACCACTTTCATTGATATCATCTTTTTTACCTGCTGGTATTTCTAGTGTATATCCTTTGATAGGATATCTATATTGTTTGATTAAACATATTTTATGATCTTGAGTTAATGCGATAACACATGCAGCACCTGGATGTTTAATGTAAATTCTTTTAGTCTTTTTTTGATTTTCAACGACGAGTACATCATCTTCATAAACATCGATAAAATTGCCTTTATGAATCAGATTTTCCTTGATTGTTTTTTCCATTATATACTCCTATATCATGATTGGTTGATCATCTTTATCATGATTTTTTCTTTGCTTAATAATAGGTTTGAAATCTATTTGTTTATATAAAATAAAACCTGGAATCATAATTAAGAAATTACTAATAAACATTGCAATCCAAATACCAAGATGCGCTAAACTTGTAAAATATCCAAATAATAAAATCATTGGTATTCTTAGAATCCACAATCTTGTTACTGTGATAATGAAGGTGAATCTTGTATGACCTGTACCATTAAATAATCCTAGGAAAGTTTGAAATACAGCCATTAATGGAATACCTAAAAGTAGATAAAACATATATTCATATGCTTGTTTATAAGCAATTGGATCATCATCTAAAAATACTAAAATCATTGGTCTTCTTAAAAACATAAAGATGGTTGCACCAACAATCATAATGATGACTGATAATGACATGGCTTTTTTGAAAGCTTCACGGGCTCTTTCAGGTTGATTATTTCCAATATTTTGTCCTATATATGTTGCAAGCACTGCACCAATTGCCATTACCGGTTGCAAAATAAGACTATTTATTCTGTTTCCAACGCTAAATGCAGCAACCGTTTGATCACCATATCCTACAATCATTGCATTCATAATAATAAATCCTATTGCTGTAAATGCTTGACCTAATGAAGCAGGAATCGCTCTCTCCGTAATCTCATGGACAATTTCTCCATCAATTTGAAAATCACTTTTTGAAACTGTAATTCCACTTTTTGAGAAAAATAATACATATAGCATAAATGGTGTAATGATAACATTAGAAATCAAAGTCGCGTAAGCTGCTCCTGATACACCCATATTTAATACTGAAACAAAAACAGGTGTTAATATAATATTTAATAAAACCGTCGCTATTCCAAAATAAACCGCAGTTGTCGTGTCTCCAGATGACTGCCTAATCGATGTGAATGCAAAGAATAAAAAAACAAATGGAAGTTCGAAACTTCTAATCTTTAAATAAAGAGAACTTTGCTCTAAAACGTAATCTTTCGTACCCATGAGTTGCATGATACTTGGTGATAAAAAATATGAAAATATATTCAAAAATATCCCTAGTAAAACTGAAATGATAAGTAAATTTCCTGCATATTTTTTTGCATCTGTAAGTTTGTTAGCCCCAATAAATTGACTCATTAAAGCCGTTCCTGCTGCACTTAATCCTATGCCTAAAGAAATATAAGTGAAATTAACAGGAAATGTTAGAGAGATTGAACTGATAGCTTCTGTACTAAACTCTGGTATTTTACTAACAAAAAACATATCAATGATATCATGGATAGTTTTTATAAAATTATTAAGCATGACAGGAAGTGCTAAAACAATCAACCCTTTGTAGATATTAGGATGATTTAGAATTAAATCTTTCTTTTGCTGATCTTTTGTCATAATGTGTAATCTTCTCTTTCTAATTAGCACTATTATTATAACATGATAATAAAAAAGTGAGACTTAGTCTCACATGATTTTTATGATCTTAATGGTTTTAAAGCTTGACTCCATTGAATCACTTGTTCAAATACAAGTTTTAGGTTTTCTTCATGGAGTGGTTGAGGCTTAAATGTTACATAATTATCAAAATCATTAAATAAAGACATAAGCACTTGAGTTCTCACATCAGCAACCATGAGTTCGCCTAATACACCTCTTAAATGTTCTGCTGCTCTTGCTCCACCTGCTGATCCATATGAAACAATACCTGCTGCTTTATGATGCCATGCATCTCTTGCAGAATCTAATGCGTTTTTTAATGCACCACTCATAGAATGGTTATATTCTGAAACAACAAAGATGAAACCATCTAGTGTTTGTAACTTTTCATTCCATTTTACTACTGCACTTTGGTCTTCTGTTGTTCCAAGCAAGGGTAAATTAAATGTCTTAATATCGATAATTTCAAACTCTACGTTTTTGACTCCCTTACTCTTATCTAGGACCCATTGACCAACTTGAGGGCTTACTCTTCCTTCTCTGGTACTTCCTAATATAATCCCTATTTTTAAATTGTTTGCGTCCATTGCTTTCTCCTTTATATTACTTACTTTATGTTAGTATTATACTTTTTGTAAGTATATTTTGTAAAGTCTTTTGCTTTTTAATTTTTTTTCTATATAATATGTGTATAGGAGTTGATAAGATGGATCAAAAAGTATGTGTAAAATTTGAATCAGCAAGTAAATTATTAAGTAGACGTTGGATTGGTCTTATCGTTAATCAATTATTAGATGGACCTAAACGCTTTAAAGATTTAGAATATGAGATTAACATTTCAAGTAAAGTTTTAGCAGATAAACTAAAAGAGCTAGAAACTCACCAAATCATTGTTCGTCAAGTGCATCCTGAGACTCCAGTGAGAATTGAATATGAACTTACGCAAATGGGTAAAGATTTAAAACCAGTGATGGATGCTATTACCGATTGGTCTCAAAAATACTATAAATAAAAAAGGATATCCGAAGTTGGATGATCCTTTTATTTTTATACTTCTAATGTATATCTATGGATTGTTCTCATCTCACTATTTAATAAGAATATACTTAAGAATCCAGTAAGAAAATCAGCCGCACCAAACGCTATCCAAATACCAACCATCCCCCAAAGTGAAGAGAAAATATACACAAGTGGTATAAAGAATAACACTTGTCTAGAAATAGTTACTACCATTGCCCTTAATGGATATCCAAAAGATTGGAAAATTGATGAGGCAACAATTTGGAAACCAACGAGTGTAAAGCCAAAGGAAAGCAACCTAAACGCTTGCGCACCTAAATTTATAAAATTTGTATCATTTGATTCACTAAAAGCAACAAATATATAAGGTGATACGAAATAGACGAAGACAAAACCTAAAATAAAGTAAATGATGACAATCGTAGTGGCAAATTTAATAACATCTTTAAGTCTTTGATAATTTTTAGCACCAAAATTGAAACTTACAATAGGTACGAGTCCTTGAACAATACCAAACGATGGTAAGAATACAAAATTAATAACCCTATTGATGACACCATAAATTGATTGATAAGTCGTAATCAATTCATCACTTCCCGCATATTGTGCGATTAATCTGAATATGATGATAGTGATAATCGCACCTGTTGCATTTCTTAAAAATGTAGGAAATCCAACACTTAGTGATTCCCACACTAGCTTAAAATCTAATGTGAAAAAATGATTAAAGTGTACATTTAAGTTTGATTTTTTCCCATATGCTTGAAAGAAAATGAAAATAAAGGATGAAAACTGTGCAATGACAGTTGCTATTGCAGCACCTTTAACACCCATTCCAAAAGCAAAAATAAATATAGGGTCTAATATAATATTTAAACCAGCACCAATCATAAGTGCATACATAGATACAACAGCTCGACCTTCAGCTCTTGTGAGATTGTTTAATACCATAGAAAGTGTCATCGGTACTAAGCCAATCAATATAATAGAAAGATAATCTATACCATATTGGAAATTACTCGAAGTTGCACCAAAAAATGATAAAAGCGGTGTTAAGAAAATATATCCTAAAACTGCAAATATGATCGCAATGATGATATCAGTCTTAATAGCTGAATTCACCATTAAATCCATAGTTTTATAGTCTTTTTTACCAAATGCTCTAGAATAGACTGATGCACTACCAACACCAATCATAAGTCCTACAGCCATTAAAATCATTTGAACTGGAAATGCAAAGGCTAATCCACCGATAGCATCTTCTCCTGCACCACGTGCAACAAAAAAAGTATCTACAATATTATAAAGAGCGTTAATAAGCATCCCCATCATTGCAGGAATTGATAATTTGATTAGCAATTTTTTTACATTCATAGTGCCTAACATTTTTTCTCTGTCATTGTTCATAAAAAATTACTCCTATTCGTTGATTTATTATAACACATTTTATACATTATGCCCGGTTCTTTTACGCTCTATAAAAATTACTCCACAAAAAGGGTAAATTCTACAAATTGCTACGAAATTTCAAATATTTATACTAAAAATAACATAAATACGACTTTTTGTAGAGCATTAGTATCTTTTATAGAGTAATTTTTGTAGAATTTAAGATATAATATAGTTAATTCAGTAGAGAATTATAGGTGATTTTATGGAATTTATTAAAACAATCATATCAAGCAGACGAAAAATGCTCAATATGACACAAAAAGAGTTAGCTGATAAATTAAACGTTTCAGATAAACTTGTAAGCAAATGGGAACATGGTGGAAGTTATCCAGACCTTTCCATTATTGATAATTTAGCCAAACATTTAGAAATCGATGTTTTAGATTTATTAGGATATACAAACTATAATGTCAAAGGTGATGATGATCCTAATTGTAACCGTCAATTTGATGAACTTACTAGAAAACAAGGTGCATTATATTCAATTATTTCTTCTATTTCAAGCAGTTTTGCTAGTATGACTGTCAATAATTATGATGAAACAATCAATCATGCACTTAAAACTTTAGGTGAATTTGTTAAGGCAGATCGTGTCTATATTTTCGCATATGATTTTGATAAGGGTATTACTTATAATACATATGAGTGGTGTTCTTCTGGTATTCTTCCAGTCATTGATGATCTTCAAGATGTACCACTAGATGCAGTTCCAGACTGGGTGAATACACATTCAAAGGGTGAAACATTATATATCTCTAATGTATTAGAACTTAAAAAAGATGATCCTCTTAGAGATATTTTAGAACCACAAGGCATCAAGAGTTTGTTAACCATACCGATGTTTAGTGAAAATAAATTAACTGGCTTCCTTGGTTTTGACTCTGTTAAAGAATTTAGACATTATAATGATTTTGAACGTAGTGCTCTTTTTGAATTTTCATATATTTTAATCAGCGCGATTATGCGTATCGCATTAGAAAAAGATTTTGAGAATGAAAATTTAAAAACTCAATATATTTTAAGATCATCTAATATTGCTGCTTGGGAATGGCACATTGATACAAATGAACTCATTGTCAATGATGTTTGGGCAGAATTATTAGGATATACTAAGGAAGAATTAGAACCTTTCTCATTAGATACTTGGACTTCAAAGACTAATCCATTAGATTTAGAAGTTGCAAAATCTTTATTAGACAAAGTACTTAATAAAGAAATTCCTGAATATAATTGCGAAATTAGACTCATCCATAAGGATGGACATGAACTTTGGGTAAGAGACACAGGTAAAGTTATTACTTGGGATGGAGATAAACCCTTAGTGATGATTGGTACATATATTGATATAAGTGAAATTAAACGCAGAGAAGAGTTTAATCGAGTCATTAAACATACGATTGATTTTGCACCAATCTCAATATTGATTGCAGATAAACACATGAAGACAGAATTTGTCAATAAAGGTTTTGAAACAATGACTGGTTTAATTGGTAAAGACATTATTGGTAAATCACCTGATAAAATACTTAAATCTCCATTTAAAGATGATGATTACTATGTAAACATTAGAAATCATATACAAAATGGTGAAACATTTAGTGATGTCATTAAATCTATGCGTGCAAATGGTGAAGTATACTGGCAAAGCATGGAAATCAAGCCAATCACAAATGAAGATAACGAAATCATAAACTACATTACCATTACACACGATGTCTCAAAAGATATTAATCGTGAAAATGAAAATAAAATCTATAAAGAAAAACTTGAAGATGAACTCAGACTAAAACATCAAGAATTAGATGAAGTTTATAGGGCTTCAGTTTATTCACTTGCTAAGTTAACTGAATCTAGAGATTATAATACAGGTTCACATACACTTAGAGTTCAACACTTATGTAAGTTGTTAGCAACTGAACTTCAAACAAAACCTCATTTTTCTGATGAAATCAATCCAAGCTTTATTAACCATATCTTTAATGCTTCTGCACTACATGATATTGGTAAAATCAAAGTTCCAGATGCTATCTTGCTAAAACCTGGAGCGCTTACTGATGAAGAACGTAAAATTATGATGCAACATGTTAAATATGGTTCTGATACCTTATTAGAACTTGTTAGACAATTCCCAAGTAACCCTATCATTTCTATGGCAGTTAACATCGCAAAATACCATCATGAAAAATGGAACGGTACAGGATATCTTGAGGGTTTATCTGGTTTAGAAATTCCACTTTCAGCAAGAATTATGACAATTGTCGATGTTTATGATGCTCTAAGATCAGAAAGACCTTATAAACCGGCATTCTCTCATAAAAAAGCATGTGATATTATTATCTCTGAATCTGGTACATCTTTTGATCCAGCTATTGTTGAAGTATTTATGCAAATTCATGCTCAAGTTGATATGATTTATCAATCACTTATAAACTAATCGAGGTAAATTCATGAACGCTACTATTGGGATTATCATCATTGTTATTTTAGTTATTATTATTGCTATTGCTGCACCTGGTAAAGAATATTTGGATGATTAATAAAAAAAAGCGAATGTTATTATTCGCTTTATTTATATTCTCATGGTGGAGTTACTGGGGATTGAACCCAGGACCCCTTGCACGTCAAGCAAGTGCTCTCCCGCTGAGCTATAACTCCATGTATAAATATTATAACATAAAAATATAAAAGCAATCCAAATGGATTGCTCTTTTTATTTACCAATTCTTCGCCATGGTGTAACAAATCCATTTTGTATGAGAGATACTTCATGTGCAACAACTAAAGCCGTTGGCTCTATTGTTGTAATTAAATCTATAATGATGTCTTTATTTTTTCTATTCGCATATATAATAAGCAATTGTCTATTGTCATCTTTTCCATGAGCATCAAGTGTTGTGGCACCATATCCGTGTTCTCTTAATCCCTTAACAATAGCGTTTCCTGATGTTTCTGAAGCAATGGCATGAATCTCAACTTTACCGACTGCAAGATGTGATTCAAGCATTGAACCAATATAAATTCCTGCAACAAATCCTATACTGTAAATAACACCTTTTATTGGTGTTTCAGTCACACCACTAATCACTGTGGATGCAACAAAAACCCATAACATGATTTCAAAAAACGCTAAAATTGTACCTGGTTTACGATAACCTTTAGTTATTAAAATGACTCGCATTGTCCCAATTGTTACTTCAATGATTTTAGCAAAAAATATAAATGCTAGTTCCCAAAAAGGTACTGCAGTAAAAAAATCTGATATGACACTTAAAACCATAACTAATTCCCCTTTATTTTTTCATGAGTGATGAATATTGTGGTACCTTTTGTTCTGGATGCAATTCAAAGTTAATCTCACCCATTGCAGTGACCACTTCACCAAAACCTGATGTAATCATTTTTTGTTTACCTGGATATATGACACCATTTCCACAAGCAAATATTCCATCAACAGATGTTTGCATTTTTGAGTTAACAATGATCGCACCATGTTCTGTTTCAATTAACCAATCTTCGTATACCGATTTTGATTGAATGAGTCCGAAAAACGCCAATATTTCATCAATATCTAATTTAATTTTTTCCTTAGTTTCAACATGTTCTAACGTTATATTTTTAATCAAATTATCTTCACTTACTTCTTCGCATAGTATATATGGTGTTAATATTTTACCACCTTTTGATTCAAATAAATCAATAGATCCAAGATGGGCTCTAAATTCATTTCTGCGATGAACAACATAAACTTCGCTTGCAACTTCTAAGATGTGATTTGCCCAGTCAATAGCTGAATCTCCACCACCAAAAACAAGAACCTTTTTATCAATATATTGATCAAGCGATTCAACATTATATTTTAAATTATTTGCTTTTACACCTTCCACAAGGCGTGGTGTAAACTTACCGCCACCATGTGTCATTAGTATCTTTTTTGTGTGATATGAAGCTATATTCGTTGTAACAACAAAGAAATTTTGTTCTTTTTCAATTTTTTCGACAGTTTCATTTAAATGAAGAGGAATATCATTTTCATATGTTTTATATTGTTCAAAAAGAGCATCTAATAATTCACTTGCTTTAATTTCTAGAAATCCAGGAATATCATAAATTGCTTTTTCTAAGTATAGATTAAGTTGTCCACCAACGGTTTGAGCTGATTCTAAAATGATTGAATCAATTTTACGCAAACCTGCTAAAAATCCTGCATAAAGTCCAACTGGACCAGATCCTATGATGATTAATTCTTTCACGTTGTATTACCTGCTTTATCATATATAAATCATTTTATCATATTATATATGATATATATCAATAAAAAAGAGCAGATTATTCTGCTCTTATTCTCTAATAATATAATCGCTGTGATACAGCCATGGTGTTTAAATCAAAGACGACAATTTCAGTTCTAGAAAATGTGTAAATTTTATTTTCTATTTCCACACCTCGATCAATTTTATTGTAATTGATTGTTTGGTCATGTGTAATAATAATAGGATTTCCTAAAACATTTGTATTAGAAAAATCAATATTGAAAATAAAGTAATAGGCTTCATAAGTATAATAATTTGTTTCATAGTCATAAATATATGCAGACATTGGGAATGCAAAAATATTTTTATCTACATTAATGAGTAATGCTTTAGGGTTATATATAGCTTCACTGTAATTAAATTGATAGTACTGATCTGATTCATCAAAAACAAAACTACTTAGTGGTTCTGTCAAGTTTGTATCATAAGCACTCAATTTAAGAGTTGTCACAAATCCTTGCTCATCAGCATCAAAACCAAATCCAACTAAATGATTATCTTGATCCCATACATGTAAATAAGTAGAATACCCATTTTCAATGATGGGACTTGATTCAATTTCCGGTTGACTTGGGTTTGATAAGTCAATTGTATATAATGGATCATGCGTTTCAAATGTCACTATTTGTGCAATCTCACCATTAAATCTTACTGATTTGACTGTTTCATTTGCTAATCCAATACCTTCATCAACAAGCGATAATACATTTAATTTATCAATATTTGGATCTTCAACAAATACATATAGTCTGTTTTTTCCTAGCCAATCAGTTGTTACTAATCTAAAATAACCATCATATTCATCCATCCAGTACTGACTTTCAATATATCCTTCAAAACTTCCTGTTGCCACATATTTAAGTGATAAGTCTTCTTGAATACTAAATTTAAGTACGTGAGCATAAGTAAACCAATTGCCTTCTGCTTCATCATATCCATAAAAATATGAAATCATATAAAAACTTTCTTGTGTTGCATACAGCGTATAAAATTGAACCATAAATGCTTGTGCATCAAAAGTTAAATCATCTAGACGAAGTGAGGTAATTACCATCATTGAATTTGTCATTTCTTGTTCAAAATAAAACATTTGATCGTATGATAAATATGAAGTTGTTTCTATACTATCTTTATTAATAATATATTCTGGTCGATATTCTTCAGTATTTTGGTAAATATATTTTTGTGAGAATAGATATAATACATCTCCAATAAGACGATAGTCATAAAAATGAGAATCTGTTGTTAGTTCATATGTCAAACCCATATTTTCTTTATCAAACACTTTCACTGATGCTGTGTCATTGACATAAAACCAACTACAATAAAACTCATCAGTTGTAATTGCCTGACTTTGATATATGTAACCAATAAGAATGACTTGAGTATCAGTAATAAACATGCCTTCAATATAAAAATCATTTAAATTGATGGTTTGTTCTAAAATGATTTCACCTTGATCATCAACACTAAAGACTAAAAGTTCATTTTGATATCTAGGTGCATAATAAATATGATATCCATCAGTCTTAATCACATCAGATTCATCTACACCTTCGACTTGTACGTTTGTTTCAGTATAGGATCTTGTATCGTTAGATCCATCAAGTGCTGCATCGGTTTCTGGAGCACCTACTGAATCTTCATATAGATAATTTTGATAACCGTTATATGATGTTAATAAAGCACTTAATTCATCATGTGAACCAATATTTTTCGCATCAATATATGTTTTATTTGCAATAAGCCCAGTATTTTGTCCTAAAGTCATAAAAACAGCAGCAACTACAAATAAACCTAAAACAGCTTGATATACATTTTTAAATATCATTTGATATGAGATGTTTACGATAGGTTCACCTACAGTTTTTTTAAACTTGTTAAGTCTTTTTTGCCATACCATTTCAATTACTAATTTAAATCCATAGAATAATGATAAAAATGCAAATATCCCTACAATAATCCATTTAATCGTTGTCATAAAAAGTTTCCTCCTATTAAATGCCTAAGGCATGTTTAAATTTCGAAACATAGGAACGCGAAACATAAACTAACTTGCCATTGGTTAACTCAATTTCTAGTTTTGCATTATATGCTAATCTAATGTATTTGATTTTTCTTAAGTTAACGATAAATGATTTCCCAATTCTTACAAATTGATAAGGTTCCAATAATTGCTCGATTTGATAAAGTGGTTGTTTGATCAATTCTTTTTGACCATGAATCATATGCATATCAACTTCATCCTTAAATGATTCAAGGTATGCGATTTTATGAATATGAATTTGAATCCAACCATCAGTCGTTTGAAAAACCATTTGAGCTTTTTCAAATTCAATTTCTTTTAAAATTGGTTTAATGTGATCAATATCGTTATCTTCACACATGATACCAATAAAGCCTTCTTCTAATCCATCTTTAGCTGAAATAAGTTTAAAAGAAGATTTTTCTAAAATTGATTTTGTTAGTTGTTTATGTTTTTCTTGATCCCAAATCACTTTGAACATAAACGTTCCTCCTGGTTTCATTTTATGAAATAACATATCATGAATCTATCATTAAAAGATAAGATGCAACATATGGTGATAACTTACATCTATTTTAACATAAAAAAAACGACTATGAAGCCATAGCCGATTTCTTTGGTTTACTATTTTTAGGTCTTAAGTCATTGGTTATTCTTGCTATAGCAACAAAAATAACATAAAATTCAAGTCTTCCTAAGAACATACCTAGTGTTGAAGTCCATAAAATACCATTTGGTGCATCATATCCTGTAATTCCAACAGATAGACCAACAGTACCTAATGCAGATGAGAATTCAAACAATGCATTTGTAATATTATAACCATATGCCGTAAATATAAGTGTCCCTAATACTAATGCAATCATATAAACCATTAAAAATGAATGGTTTTGAATGATTTCTTCTTTTGAAACAATCGTTCTTGTTCCTATTTTAGAAATAAAACGTGTTCTAATTGTTTTATGATGAGATAATTGTTCTCTAATATTCCACCAAATACTCTTAAATGCCAATGCTACTCTATATTGCTTCATACCACCGGCAGTTGAACCCATACCAGCACCTAAAACCATTGCAATAATTAAAATACTAATAAAGAGTGAAGGTAATGTCGTAAATGTCTCTACTGTTTGATAACCAGTACCTGTAATCGCTGAGAAAAATTGGAATGTTGATATACGAAGTGACATCCAAAATCCATCACTATAATTTGTATAATAATTAATGGTTAATAAAGGTAAAAAGATAAGTACAAGCAATCCTAATAATTTGATCTCAACATGTCCGAAAACATTTTTAAGTTTCCCTCTAATTAAGAATAAGTGAACAAAGAAGTTTGTACCACCTAAAATCATTAAAACAATCGTTATAATTTCAATACCTAAACTGTTAAATGCACCGATGCTTCCTGCCTGAGTAGAAAATCCACCAGTAGCAACCGCACATATAGAATGATTAAGTGCATCAAATGCTGACATATCAAAGATCATATATGCAAACATACCTATGAGAATATAACCTACATATATAGATAAAATAATACGTCCTGATTTAATTAAGTTAGGTACCAATTTATCACTATGCCCTTCAGCACTATATAAACGCATACCAAATTTATCAGAAATAGCTGATGTTAACACTAAGACTAATCCTACACCACCTACAAATTGAAGTAAGCTTCTAAAAAGTAAATAGATGTGAGGTGTTTGTGTCACATCAATAACAGTTAATCCAGTTGTTGAATAACCACTTGTTGTTTCAAATATAGCTTGAGTTAAATTATAGTGTCCGGTAAGCACAAAAGGCATCGCAGACACCATAATCGCTAAAATCCATATACCGACAACCAATATCGCATCTTGTGAACGCTCTAATCTTCCTTTTTCACGTCCCCTAAATAAGAACATAATAAATAATCCAACTGCAATACTTGATAATGAAGGAATTAAAAATTCATCCATATAAGTGATTTCTTCTGGATAGAAAGGAATAATAAGTAGTGGTATTAATATAATAAGACCAATCAATACTGCAAATATGCCTAAATAGTTAATAATAAGTGGATAACCTGAAGTTATTTTCTTTTCCATATGAATTATCGTTTCTTTTGAATAAATTCAATCAGTTTTTCTTGTTCGTCAGGTGTTGTTACAATAATTAAATTATCATCAGGCATAATGACTGTTTTACCATTAGGGATAATGACATGAGGATCTCTAAAAATACAACTAATATTCATGTTTTTTGGAAACTCAATATCCATAATCTGTTTTTCAACAATAGCGAAATCTTTTTTGATTGGTACTTCTAACATCACAATTTTTTCATCTTCAATAGAAAGTGTCTTAATAATATCTTCTACGGATGATTCATTTAAAATTGACTGTGCGATTAGGTATGTTGAACTGATTACAGAATCAATACCTAATTTTTTAAATAGTTCAACGTTTTTAGGATTTTTCACCTTAGAAACTGTTTTTTTAATATTAAATAATTTTTTAGCATTCATACATGTAACATAATTATCAGTATCATTGTCTGATAATGCTAATAATACATCTGCATTTTGTGCTTCTGCATCTTGTAATACATATGCTTTTGTTGGATCTCCAGGAAAGACTGCAATATCATTATTACTGCTTATGTACTCTGCAAATCCTTTATCATCATTGATAACAATAAGTTCATGGCGTTCTCTTTTAAGCATGCTAATGATATAATCTGACTCATGCTTTCCGCCAGTAATAACTATTTTCATTCTTCTTCCTCACTTTCATTTAAATCATTAAATTCACTTAATGATAATGTGAAAGGATATATAGGTTTAATATTGGTACCTTCTAAAAGTTTACCTTTATCGTTATCTGAGATACGCACAAAGATTTTAGGTACGTTATAGACATAGTAGCATACATGTGCTAAGAAGATATTGACGTTATCTTGATCTGTTGTAATAACAACAGTTTTTGCTTGTTTTATAAAAGCATTATCCAAAACGGATAAATCAGTAGCGTCACCAACGACTTGATAACCTGAAAATGATTCTTGTAGTTTTCTAAATGAATCATCTGTGGCATCAATGATGATCACATCTTCACCTTTTTCAGACATTTTTGTCGCAATATTAGATCCTAGTCTACCTGATCCAATAACAACAAACTTATTTCTTTTCATAATTGCTCCTTTAAAAAAACAATATTTATACCTTAATAATTTTAACACTAATTGTTAAAAATACCAAATATTTATGCATTATTTAAACTTTGTTAACTAAATATTTTAGTTAGGTTCTGGTAAGCTTAATAGATCATGATACGTATGATCCATCATAATTGCACCAAAAGGCGCCGTAATGATAATAGATAACACAGAAACCATCAATATAAATTCACCATATGGGAGTCCTAATGTAAGAGGAATAGCACCTATTGCTGCTTGAACAGTTGCTTTTGGTGTGTAGGAGACTGCTGTAAATAATCGTTCTTTTAAAGTAAGATTTGTTTTTGAAGTTGCAATGTAAACTGCCACCATTCTAAATGCAATTGAAACGATGATTAGTGCAATTGATAACAATCCAACATGGATTAATACTGTGATATCAACAAGTGCACCAACTAATACAAAGAGCATGATTTCTGCGATGACCCATATTTTTTCAAATTTATTGACAAGTCTTTTTGCAAGTTGTAAGTAATTTCTATTGATGCTCATTGCCATAGCCATGACACTTAAAAGCCCACTAATCGCAACTACACTACTTAATACATCTTCAAGTGATAACAACAAAAATCCAAAGCTAAATATAATAAGTACTTTAAGTGTATCTCGCATATGTATTTTCTTAAAAAATACAACAAGTAAAAATCCAGTGAGCAACCCAATAATAACCCCTAATAAAATAGAGATTGGAATGTTAATAAATGTCATTGCACTTAATTGGCCACCTTGTTGATATTTAATAAATGCATAAAAAATAATAATGGCATACACATCATCAATGGATGATGCTGCTAAAATCATTTGTGGAACTTTTTTAACCTTGCCATAACCTTGTTCCATCAGTTTAATCATTCTTGGAACAACTACTGCTGGTGAAACTGCAGCTACAATAGCCCCCATCGTCATTGCAGTAATATATGGAATATCAAAAAATATAGGTGCAAATATGGTAATTGCGATGATTTCAAATGTCGCAGGTAAAAAAGATAGAAGAATAGCTGGTCTTCCAACTTTTTTTAAATCTTCTAAATCAAGTGACAATCCTGCTCTAATTAAAATAACAATTAATGCGATTTCTCTTAATTCTGCAGAAATGTCTAAAATCTTTCCATCAATTAAATCTAAAAGATGCGGTCCTAATAGAATACCAGCAAGTAACATCCCTAAAATACCAGGTAGATTCAATTTTTTAAATAATGATTGAAATAATAAACTTACTAAAATAATGATTGAAATGCTTAATAACATAAATACCTCCAAAAAAAAATTCTACAACAAAAAAATTGTTGTAGAAGTCATTAGCTTTACGCGGTTCTAGCTTTCGCTAAGGGAGACGTTCATTCCCTATGTCTTATTATATGTAAATTCATCTAAATGTCAATCATATAACTAAATTATATAAATCTTTATACATCTACAGTTGACCCTGAATGACTACATGTTTTAAAGGTTTTTCTTCTCTATACATTTGAAGTAAGTCAAACACCAAATCAAGTCGTCTTTGATGCATCTTTGGTGATGCGCTTGCGTTATGAGGACTGATAAACACTTGATCAAGATCCCATAATTCATGATCTTTTGGAAGTGGTTCTGGTGTAACTACATCCAGAGCAGCTCCTCTAATCTTGTTTGCTTTTAAATGTTTAATTAAAGCATCTTGATCAATAATTTCACCTCGAGCAATATTTACTATTAAACACGTAGGCTTTAATAAAGAAAGTCTCTCATCAGATACAAAATGTTTTGTATATTGATTTAGAGGTAATGAAATTATGAGATAATCAGATGTTTTAAGATATGTTTCTAAATCATCAAGAGATGTAATGATATGATCAAAATAAGGTAATTCTTCAAGTGTTCGCTTGTATCCAATGATTTCCATTTCAAAAGACTTAAGTCTTTTAGCAATCAATTGTCCAATAGAACCGGCACCTAAAATTAATACCTGATTTTTATAAAGCTCGTAATGAGGCGCTTGATGTTTCCACACATGAGATTTCATTTGGCCATGATATTGATCCATACGCCTGTTAAAAAATAACATTTTAGCAATAACATCTTCTGCAATCTGAATATCATATACACCTTGACCATTGGTTACTGTAATATTTCTTTTTTTAAAATAATCCAAATCAATATGATCAAATCCTGCAGTAATTAATAAAAACCATTTAAGTTGTTTAAATTGATCAAAGTATGATAAATCTTTTCCCTGAAACACGCCGATAATCGCATCACAATCGCTTTCTTCAGTAAATGTGAACGTGTGTTCTATAAACGTATCAATGATGTCTTGATAACTGTTTTTATTCATATAAGTTGTTTCAAGAAAAATTTTCATGACTACACTCCAATCTTTAAATCATAGGCGAGTCTTAAACGATCACCCTGTACTTTTTCTTCTAAAGTAATGATACCACAATATTGATATCCATGTTTTAGAAAAAGTCTTTGTGCCTGATGGTTATCTTTATGTGTATCAATTCTGATACTTCCAACATGCTTAGTTGATGCATACATCGCACTAAATTCCATTAATTTATCTGCTAATCCAATGCCAAGATAGTCTTTGTCAACCGCTAATCTATGAATGGTTATATAAGGTTTATCTATATGCCAAGCACCGTCAATGTGATTATAGGTTTCTTCTATTTCTTCCATGATAAACATCATACCTACAATTTTTCCACCTTGATCACATACATAAAAAGTTTGTTTTTCAATATCGCTTCTGAATTGATCAATTGATGGTTCAACATATTGCCATTGATCAATACCTCTAGATTTTAAAAGATCTGTCGTTTTTAGTCTAAGAGCCCAAATTTGATTCAAATCGTCAATAGTTGCTTTTCTAATCATGTGTTACTAATATAATACTCATTGGAAGTGCATCCAATCCCAAAAATGGAACTGCTAATGCATACATGAAGTAAGTCCCTTCTTTAACTTCTTTTAATCTTAATCCTTCGATAATATCTATATCTTGATGCATGAGTACTAAATGTG
The DNA here is from genome assembly GCA_963667565.1 of Acholeplasmataceae bacterium. Taxonomy (GTDB): domain Bacteria; phylum Bacillota_I; class Bacilli_A; order Acholeplasmatales; family Acholeplasmataceae; genus WOFB19. The sequence goes on from OY763415.1 coordinate 790,803, forward strand.
TTGGATGTCCTTTTTGATCGCGTTCAATCCCTAATCCATCAACACCCACACCTCTTATTTTTTTGCTTGCTAAATAAGTGGCTGCATCTTCTCTAACAAAAATAAAGTGAAAATTGAATGATTCTTCAAAACTGTTTTTAGTCTTAAATAAAACAAAATCACCTTCTTGAATATTTAAATCTTCAACATCACTTTTTGTAATACATTCATTTACATGTGATAAATCAAAAACTTTAACTTCTCTTATAAACCTATGGATATCTAATGATGTTGAATTTTTTCCACCTTCAATCATATGAAGTGGAAAATCAACATGTGTTCCTGTATGCACATTAAAAGTAACATCCGTTTCATGATGTCCATTTTCTTTAAAGTCTGCGACTGTCTTGAAGATAGGTTTTTTACTTTCAATATTTTTATATACTTGAATTTGTTCATCAATTTTCATTGTTACATCATAGATTTTCATTAGAATTCCTCGTTTTCTTGTTCTAAAATCAGCGCTTTTAATTGTTCAAAATCCTTGTAGATGACTGGCGTTTTTTGAACTTTTTTCACCTCGTCTATAAACTTCCAAGATAGTTCAATTTCATCCCATCTTGTAAAAAGTGTTTTATGATGTTCACTTGCATCAAGCAATAATTTTTCATAAGCTTCAGACATATTTCCATAAGCTTTGCAAGCAACGCAATATTCTAATTCAACTGATTCCAAATCTCCTGATAATCCAGGAACTTTGCTGTTAAGTGATAACCCAAAGCCATCAAGTGGTGCTATTTTAATATAAAGTTTATTGGTTGCAAGTGGTAAATCCCATTTCTTTTGTTCCAATGTTTCTTCAAACTCAACAATAATCATTGATTCTTTTGTATCAAGTTTCTTACCAGTTAACAGATAAAATGGAACACCTTTAAAACGAGGCGTATTGACATATGTTTTTAGAAAAACGAATGTATCTGTATTCGAGGTCTCATCGATATCTTTTTCTTGTTTATAACCATCATATTGTCCTAAAATCATTGAATGTTTATCAAAAGTCAAATGCTTTAACACCTCAACTTTTTCGTTTTTAACATCTTCGCTATAAAATGAAACTGGAGTATCCATTGCGACCATACTTAACATTTGTAACAAATGTGATTGTACCATATCTTTTAAAGCCCCAGATTCATCATAGTATCCTGCACGACCTAAAATACCATCAGTTTCTTTGACGATTAATTTAACATTTTTAATTGTACGATTATGCCATACTTCTTCAAAAATACGATTTGCAAAACGAACCATTAATATATTTTGAATCATTTCTTTTCCAAGATAATGATCAATTCTATAAATTTGTCGCTCATCAAAATACTTCCAAAGCATTTGATTAATTGATTTGGCACTTTCTAAGTCTACACCAAAAGGTTTTTCGAAAATCAAACTATGGTTTTCTTCGCCTTTTTGAACTAGGTCTGCATCACTTAAGTGTTTTGCTACATCATCAAAAAATTGAGGTGCAACAGCCATATAAAATAATTGTTTAGTTTGAGGACCAGAAAATGTTTCAATATAAGTTTTTAACCCTTTATAATCATTTGGTTCTGTAATTTGCATTTCATAATAAGTAACAAACGTCTTCAAAACCTCTTTATCAAGCTTGTTATTATCTGTTTTAATGACATAGTCTAAATAATCATCAGTTGTAAAATCTCTACGACCTAAAGCAATGACCATCATATTTTGATTGATTTGTTTTTTTGTATATAATTTTGACAATGCTGGAAGTAATTTTCTAGAAGTTAAATCTCCTGTGGATCCAAAAATGACAAAAATGATATCTTTCATTATTTTTTATAGACAGCGTGACCGCCGAATTCCTTTCTCATTGCAGCAACTACTTTTTCTGCAAATCTATCTTCATCTCTTGATTTAAATCTAGCAAACAATGATTGTGTAATCACTGGAATTGATACTTTCAGTTTAAGCGCTTCTTCAATCGTCCACATACCTTCACCAGAATCATCAACACGACCAGTAATTTGATCTAAATGTGCATCTTTACTAAAAGCTTCATGAATGTAACCAATCAATGCAGATTCAATGATTGATCCATGATTCCACATTTTTGTAATATCTTGATAATCAAGTTCAAAAGGTGATGCTTCTAACAAGTCAAAACCTTCTGCAATTGCTTGCATCATTCCATATTCAATCCCATTATGTACCATCTTAACATAATGACCACTACCAGGTTTACCAGTATAAGCATATCCATCTTTTGTTGATACATCTAGAAAAACTTGTTCAACATATGAAACAACTTCTTTTTCTCCCCCTGCCATTAGACAAGCACCATTTCTAGCACCATAAGTACCACCAGAAGTTCCTAAATCAATGAAATCAATATGTTTCGATTTTAATAATTCATAACGTTTCATAGAAAGATTAAAATTAGAGTTTCCTGCATCAATAATAATGTCGTTAGGATTTAATGAAGGTAACATTTCCTCAATGACTTGGTCAACAAATTGATTTGGAACTAACATCCAAATCACTTTTCTTTCGTGATCATCTGCCAAACATGCTTGAATTGATGAAAACACTTTAATACCTTCTTTGTCAAGAATATTTCTTGCATCTTCATTTAAATCAAAGCCCCAAACTTCATGGCCATGATCTTTTAAATTTAAAGCAATATTAGCCCCCATTTTTCCTAAACCAATTAATCTAATCTTCATGATTTCCTCCTATTAGCCACATGTTATAAATTCTTTATAACATTTTAATCATAATTTAATTATAGCATAAGCATTATCTCACTTATTATATTTGAACTTCAAATATAAAAAAAACATCATGTAGATGCTTTTTTCAATTGTATTTGCTGTTTTTTTAATTTTTTATCTCGTCTATCAGAATAGATGGTCCAAAGTTTTAAAACGGTGTAGCTAGCAAATATACCGATATATAACCAAAATCTATCATTTTGTATAAGTATGAGATGTGCAGCAACAAGTAAATAAAACACATAAGAAAAATAATGAATCTTCTTCCATTTTTTATATCCTAATTTGCTTCTTACAAATCTAAATGATGTGAGCGTTAAAGGTGCCACGACCACAGCAGCAAGTATTCCAATATAAAATGATATTGTTCCATTAAAAATACCAATATCTTCTAAATGAAATTCAAGATAACCAAGTGCGTGTGGTGCAAGTAAAATAGTAGCAATAATTGCCAATTCACCACGAACTGATAATAATTGATTTTTAAATTTACCTTTATCAAGTGCGCCCATATACATCACAAGCAAATACATACCAAAAGGTACATAACCTAAGCTAATGATGTTTGCATCATGTGATCCTACAAACGCTGCAATAAAACCTGTGATGATATATAAAATAACTGCATATGCTCTAATTTGTTTTGAAAAAAAATAGGTAATAATTCCAGTAATTAAGGTCGTAAAGATGATAATTGTCATTAGTCATCATCACCATCTTCATGTTCATACTCATGTTCATCATGATCGTCATGATCATCATGATCATCATGTGATGTTGAAGTTGTTGAAGTTGATGCACCTGTTGTTTGATCCACTGTTGTATTTGTTGTTGTCGTTGTTGATGTTGAAGTTGAAGGTGTCGTTGTTGCTGTTGATGCACCTGTTGTTTGATCGACTGTTGTTGCAGGTTGAGTTGTGGTCGTTTGATCTGTTGTAGTTGCATTTGGATCTGTAATATAAATGGTTGCTCCAGTTGCTTCATCAATCACAGCAATTCCATTTGTTGTTTGTGAATCATCATCTTCATGATCATCATCATCACTATATGTTGAATCTGAAGTACTTGATGCTCCAGTAGAACTATCGATTGTCGTACCATAAATATCAGATGTTGCACCAGCAAGTGCATCTAATGTCTGAGTAATAGGTTCATTAACTAGTGAATAACCTAATACAAGCATTAACATCCCAAAAATCAATGTATTTTTCATTTAAGTACATCCTTCCTTATAGTTTTTTTAATTTTATCATAAAAATCAATTTTTTTTAACAAAAATACAATCTGTGTTGATGCTCATAGATTGTATTTTCATAATTTACATTAAATATACATTTTATCTTGTTGCTTTATGATATTTTACAGGTGTTTCTATTTTTTTTGCTTGTGGTTTAATAATAAGCATATACCCTTTTAATATGATGTATACCGAAAAGATAATGATATAATACCAAAGTCTTGTGTTTGCTAGCAAGATGACATGAAGAGCTATCAATATATAGAATATATATGATAGATAATGAATTCTTTTCCACGTCTTATAACCTAACTTGCTTCTAATTTTTCTAAATGATGTAAGTGCTAGTGGTAATAATAAGACCACTGAAGCAATACCAATAAAATATGGAACTGGATTAATAATAAAACCTAATTCAATTAAATAATATTCTAAATAACCATAGACGTGAGGAAAAAGTAAGATTGTGCCTATAATTGCAAGTTCTCCTCTAACGTTAAGTAATTGGTTTTTAAATTTACCTTTATCGAGTATACCCATATACATCACTAAAATAAAGATACCATAAGGAACATATCCATAACTAAAAATATTTGCTGTTTTTGAATCTATAATTAAACTGATGAATGCTGCAATGCCATAAAGAACAAATGCATATTTTCTTATTTGCTTACTATAAAAATATGATAAAAATCCAAAAACAATGGTTGTAAAAATAATTGCTGTCATCATAAACTTATCTCCTTAATTTAACTATCTTGAGGCACCAGATGTACTATCTATAAGTGATGAAGATGTAGAACTTGTTGTATTGCTTGAGCTTGTTGATAGTGAGGGGGATGCCTCAGCGATAAACGCAATCAATAATAATATGATGAATAAAGCTATGACAAATTTGTTTTTCATGCTTACTTACCTATGACCCTTCATTCATTTTATATGACTATCTTACTAAATACTTTAGATATATATAGTCTATTTGCATGTAATACCACTAAGTCACACAATTTATTGGACATAAAACATATTTTACGATAATTGAAATACCTCTATGGGATTTATTCCATATAGACGATCTATATGAAAAGCATATGACTCATGCATGATAAAACATTTCAAGTTTTTTATTACAAACTTCATAACTATATGATAAAATAAATATAGAGGGGCCACTGATTAAAACTTGGGAGGCATTTATGGATGCAATTACTGCTGCTATAGCAGTTTCTATTTTTGCTTTGTTTTCATTCTTTGCGATTTTATTATCATCATTAAACAATCTAGAAACTTTTAAAGAAAATAAATATATCGTTTTATCGTCTTTTTTGCTGTTCATCTCATTGATGTCTTTAGTTTTTGATTTGCGTTCTATGCAAACCAATACACATCATTGGTGGTCAGCTTTTTTATTTGGTGCTTCTTTTTATGCTTCAATTTCAATTTTGGTTGGTTTAATAAGAATTTTATACGATCAAGATAAATCAATCAAAAAAACTTTATTGATAGTAACCACTTTAATAAGTGGCACATGGTTTATTGCCCCTATAGTTTATGAAAATTATATTATACGTTCCATCTCAATTAATTTATTGATTTCGGCTCCTTTTGCATATTTAGTCTTTATTTTTGCATATAAAAAAGTCCTGTTTTATAAATCTGTTTTCTTCTACTTAATAGGGATCATGGTTCTTCTTTATACATTCAAAAGTATTTTACTTATTACAGGTATAGATCAATCAGATTTTAATTCATTTACAGATATAACCATTTTATTTACTTTGATTCCATTCGTCATTTTAATTTCAACTTTTCTCGCTTATTTGTTAGAAAAAGAAAGACTTCAAAAAATTGAACTAAAAAAGAATGAGCTACGATTGAATTTGACTCTAGATAAAATTAAAAGTATCAGTGAGACTGATTTAGTCACAAAACATGCAAATCGCTATAAGTTAACAATTGAATTAGAAAAACATTTTTATCAGTATATAAATCATCAAAAATGTTTCTCTATAATGATGTTGGATGTGAATAATTTTAAAGCTGTCAATGATAATTATGGTCACAATAAAGGTGATCAGGTACTTAAGTATATTGCTGATGAAATCACAAGCATACTTCCAATAAATCATGTATTTGGAAGATGGGGTGGTGATGAATTTTTAATCATCATTTCTGAATCCACGATTGATCTTTGTTCTCGTTACAAAGAGAAAATACATCAACATTTTAGTCATCAATTGTGTCCTTATATTAACGATCATCTTAACTTAAGTATAGGTTATTCGACCATTGAATCAAAAACTGATATAAATGAATTGCTACATGAGGCAGATCAACATATGTATTTAGATAAAAATAAAAGTGCAATTGCCATATAATGGCTATGCACTTTTTTATTATTTAACCAAAGGATTTATAAATTGACCAATCTTCGCTTCTAAGAATGATGCTATTTGTAAGACTTCTTTATCTCTATGATGATCTGATAAGATATATGTACCAAGTGGCATTTTATCTTTATTTAATCCCAATGGTATAGTCATTGAAGGAAACCCACAACATGGACCAAGACTTGTATATGAATCAAAAATGAGGACATCTAAGTCTTTTTCCTTCATCAGTTTTTTAACTGATTGTTGCAATTCATATCTTTCTGTCATGGCTTCGATATATTCTTTTTCCAATAACGTTCCTTTATCCATAGTATATTGAAGAATAAATTGCCCATATTTTAATGCTCTTCGCTGATTTTCACGATTAAATTTAATGAGATCTAAGAGTGTATGGACTTCAGAGTTTTGATGATATTGACTTAAATATGATTCAAATGATGATTTGAATTCACCAAACATAATATGGACAAATTTTTTAGGTTCATGAAGTGATAAATCATCAACAACACTAAATCCTCCATCTATTAATGCCTCTTTTATATCATTTATTTTTTCGTTAAATATTGTGTCAAAAGGAAGGTTTTTTCTAACAATCCCAATAGTCATACCTTTAAAATCTTCTCTTAATGATTCAAAATAAGAAATATGTTCTTTTTTCGAACATGTTGCAATATCTTCATCATCAATGGAAGTCATTGCATCTAAACCAATGGCAATATCACTGACTCTTCTCGCGATAGGACCCGCAGTATCTAATGTTGTTGAAATAGGGATAATACCTGTTCTTGACACCAAACCTATGGTTGGTTTGAAACCACATACACCATTAACACTACTTGGGGATATGATGCTTCCTCCGGTCTCTGATCCGATTGTAAGAGGTGCAAGTCCAAGAGATGCAGCAACAGCACTACCTGTTGAACTTCCAGAAGGATCAGCATCAATATCATATGCACAAAGCACAGAACCACCAACTGCACTATAACCATTTCTCATATTTTGAGCCATAAAATTAGCAAGTTCTGTTAAATTGGTTTTCCCTAATATAACAGCACCTTGTTTTTTTAAGGCTTTAACTACTTCTGCATCTTCATCTGGTATATAATCTTTAAAAGCCAATGTACCTGCGCTGGTTTTTAAAGGACCTTTTGTATGTATATTATCTTTAAGTAATACTGGAATACCATGTAGCATCCCTTTAACCTCATTGATGGATCTTAAATAATCAGCATATTTCGCTTCAAATATAGCATTTTGATTAATCATTCTTACACTGTTATAAAAAGGAGTACCTTGGTCGATATCTTTAATTCTATTTAAAAAATAAATCACAAGTTCTTCAGAAGTTAGCATGTGATTTTGCATTAATTTTTGCAATTCTTTGATTGATAAATTTTGATAGTCCATTGTTACCTCCACAAGTTTTATATACATATTATACTTTATTTGACTAAACTTTTACATTTAGATACGATTGTTTTATAATATGTTTATGACTTAGGAGGTAACTATATGTTTCATAATAACCCATTACATTATCCTTACCCTTCCAAAAGAACATGTGTATATGCACATAATGGAATGGTCGCAACTTCTCAACCACTTGCTGCACAAGCAGGATTGGACATATTAAAAAAAGGTGGAAATGCTATAGATGCTGCTATTGCAACTGCAGCATGCTTAACTGTTGTTGAACCCACTTCTAATGGTATAGGAAGTGATGCATTTGCTCTTGTATGGACAAAAGGTGAGCTTTTCGGTTTAAATGCAAGTGGATATGCACCTAAAAATATTTCAATTGATGCCATAAAAGCGTTAGGGTTTAATGAAATCCCTAGATTTGGTATGATTCCTGTCACTGTCCCTGGAACGCCTAAAGGATGGGCTGCTTTATCTAAAAGATTTGGTAAATTACCTTTGATTGAAGTCTTAGCGCCAGCAATTAAATATGCAAGAAAAGGATACCCATTATCTCCTACACTGGGATACCATTGGGAAAATGCTTTTAATATATATAAAAAACATTTAACAGGTGATGCGTTTAAACCATGGTTTGATACTTTTTCTATTGAAGAAAGAGCACCAAAAATAGGTGAGATTTGGAAATCAGAAGGTCATGCAAAAACACTTGAATTAATTGGTCAAACATATGCAGATGCTTTTTATCATGGCGAACTTGCAGATCAAATCGTGGAATTTTCCAATGCCCATCAAGGATTTCTTTCAAAAGATGACTTAGCTTCATATGATGTGGAATGGGTTAAACCAATCTCTGTTAATTATAAAGGATTTGACGTGTGTGAAATTCCGCCAAATGGTCAAGGCATAGTCACTTTAGAGGCATTAAACATTCTAAAAAATGATGAATTTATTGAAAAAGAAGATATTGAAACTTATCATAAACAAATTGAAGCGATCAAACTCGCTTTTTCCGATGCACAAACATATATCACAGATCCAAAATTTATGAAAGTCTCTGTAGAAAGTCTTTTAGATGATACTTATTGTTTAAAAAGACGTTCATTAATCCATGAGCAAGCCTTAGAACCAGCTCCTGGACTACCACCAAAAGGTGGTACTGTTTATTTAGCTACTGCTGATAAAGAAGGTAACATGGTTTCCTACATACAAAGTAATTATATGGGATTTGGATCAGGGATTGTCATTCCAAATACAGGCATTGCTTTACAAAATAGAGGTCATAATTTTTCTTTTGATAAGAACCATGACAATGCTCTAGCACCTTTAAAAAAACCGTATCATACGATTATTCCTGGTTTCTTACTTAAAGATGGGGATGCCGTTGGTCCATTTGGTGTCATGGGTGGTTTTATGCAACCTCAAGGACATTTACAAGTTATTATGAATACAATCGATTTTAAAATGAATCCTCAAACGGCTCTTGATGCACCTAGATGGCAATGGATGAAAGATAAATCAGTTACAGTTGAAACATCAGTATCGTCTAAAATTATTGAGTCATTAATCAAAAAAGGACATGATATAAAAATTGAGACACAATCTGCTTCCTTTGGACGTGGTCAAATCATTTGGAGAAATAAAGATACTGGTGTCTTAGTGGGTGGGACTGAATCTAGAACGGATGGTACAATTGCAGCATGGTAGATAAAAAAGAAATCAAATTACATAAACTACTCGGATCTATCTTATCAATTAGTGTGTTAGGTTTTGGTGGAGGTGCTGCTGTCATCCCATTATTTCATAAAGAAATCATTGAAAAATATCACTATCTAGATGATGATGAGTTTCAAGACATCCTTTCAGTAGCAAACGCTTTACCAGGCCCTATTCAAACTAAGTTAGCAGGTTATATTGGTTATCGATTGAAAGGCTTTTGGGGTTTATTTTTAAGTTTATTATGTATCATTTTACCAAGTTTATTATTGATGTTATTCTTCTATAACACCATTAATTATTTTAAAGATCAACTTTGGGTGAATCAGGCTATTTCTTCTGTATTTCCAGTCGTAACTTCTATGATGTTAATGCTTACTATCAATTTTATGAGTAAGTCATTTAAACAATTAAAAATTAAAAATTTGGTCATTTTACTAACAATAGATTTTTTATTTATGATTGTATTAGAGATGAATCCCGCACTCATCATATTAATTACGTTAGGTATGGTATTTGTACCTAAAATTAATGAAATCAAAAGATTTGTTTATACATTTATTGCATTAACTATCGTTTATCTATTAGGTTATTTTAATGTAATAGGTATCATTTTTAGTCAAAACTTGGATTTATCTTCTTCACTTAATGATATTCCTAATTTATTGAAACTAAGCATTGCCTTCTTTATTCCTGGTATGATTGGATATGGTGGAGGTCCTGGCTCACTCTCACTGATCTCTTTTGAAATAGTTGATCAATTTCATTTATTATCCTCAGATCAGTTTGCACTTGCTGTTGCTATTCAAGGTGCACTTCCTGGTGTGACTGCGACGAAACTTGCAGGTACTATTGGTTATCAAATCAGTGGTATCTTAGGAAGTATCGTATCTATTTTAGTCTATGTTATTCCATCTATGATCTTGATGGTTTCACTTCTTAATATCTTAAACAAGTATAAACAAACAGCAGTTGTTAAAAGATTAACTTCTTATTTAGGACCTATTGTGATTATATTGTTAGCAAATCTGTCATATTCCTTTTTTGACCAATCTCTTATATCGTTAGGTTTATTACAAACGCTCATATTTATTGTCATCTCTTTGGTGCTACTCGTTAAATTTAAACTGCATCCATTCTTTATGATTATACTCGCAATGAGCATGGGTGCTTTATTAACATTATAAAAAAAGGTTTTGATCATTGATCAAGACCTTTTTGTTGATTTAATTTATATAATTCTTCAGCAGCAAAATGAAATTTAGTCACTGGATAAGATTGATCTTTTGGATAAATATAGAATGTATCATCAAATGTTGAAAATGAGAGACAATCACCTTTACCAAAATAATTATACTCAATGTGAACACCAAAATTTGCTTGTATGGGTTTATGTATATCTTTTCCATCAATATATAAGTGGAACCCATCTTTATTATGTGTTAATTTACCTTCACCAATTCTATAATAACCTGTGCTATTTGGTAGCATATCAACAATAACATCTATTGAAACATCATAAAGACCTGCTTCTATTTGTTTTCTAACTTCACTTCTCTCCCAATTAAACCAATCAGGAATATGAGTGAATTTAGAAGTACCAGAAATATTGCTTAGATTTCCATAGAAATCCATGTGATAGGTTTGTTGACAAGATCTGCAAAATATTTTGTCATCTTTTGAATCCATCGTATGTTCCTTACCACAATGTGGACATTGATATAAAGGTTTATGAAGCCCTTCAGCTCTAAATGATTCTTTAATTTTTAATTGTGTATCTTTTTGATATTGATAATCATCATAATAAAATGCTTCTTTTATCTTTTGATTGATTTCATCTACGCTTAATCTCTCAATATCTTCTTTTGAAAATAAGTAGGTAAGATCTGTTTTAGTTTTTACTTTGCGCTTTTTTAAATTCCAAACAGGCTGTCTTAAATAATGACCATGTGAGATAAGAGTAGCAACAGGTATTTTAGTGAGTTTAATTAATTTACCTAAACTATCTGGAAGTGGACTTGTTGTCCCAACAAGTGAATATCTAGCTTCAGGATAGATTTGACAAACCACTTTATGTGTTAATACACTTTCTCTAATTTGTCTAATAATGACACTGTCACTAACAAATTTTCTTTTAGGAAAACATCCGACTTCTCTCATCAGCTGTTCTCTATTGATAAATCCGTCAACAGCAACGACATATGTTGATTTTCTTGGAAAAACGGCTCTTGTTGCTACTTTAAAATCTAAGAAACTATTGTGATTGCAAAGCATCATATAAGGTTCCTTAAGATCTTTCATGTTATGTTTGACTATCTTGCTTTTAACTGCAAAAGTTTCTGGAAAACTGAGTGCCCACGCAAGTAATTGTAAATACCACTTTGCTTTTTTAGGCATGGCTTTCATGTCAAATCTTGGCATTTCTTTGACTTCGTCATATGATTTATAAACAATATCGCTGATTTTCATATAAAATCCTCATTTACTTGGTGTAGCGATATTATAGCATATTTTTATAATCTTTTGATTTTCAAATAAAAAGATGCAACAAAACATTTGCATCTTAATCGTTCTAAAATTGTAATTTAATTTGATTGCCAGTCACGAAATCACTTTCTTCACTTGCTAAAAATTCAATAAGTTTTGCAATATGATTAGGTGTGATGTGATCTTTAGGTAATTGATTCATTTCATCAGTTGCTTGACTCAGTGAATGATAGTGTTCAACTGGACCTGGTGATATGACATTAATGGTAATACGATGCTTAAATGCTTCTTTAGACATATTAAGCAGTGTATCGGTTCTTGCTTTTTTAGCAGCATTGTATGAAAATGAAGGTGAAGGTATATCATCATTTGTACCCATCGCAATAATTCTTCCCCATTTTCTTTTTTCCATATCTTTTAAAACGATTGGTACTAATCCATAAATAGGTGCAAGTTCCTTATGCATATCATCTAATGTTTTTATTGGATCTATATCTTTGATTGCTTCTACATGAAATGATGCTCCTGGTCCAATATATAATAAATCAATGCGTCCAAACATTCTAATTAGTTGTTTTAAAATACGCTTTGACTCATCTATATCAAAAATATCAGCTTTAATCGCCATTGCTAAACCTTGATGATTGTTGATATAATCTACGATTTCAATTGCTTGCTCATCATTTGTGGAATAATTGATAATGACTCTATACCCAACTTTTGATAACGCTAGAGCAACACTTCTTCCGATCCCTTGCCCAGAACCACCTGTTATTAATGCGACTTTTCTTACCATTTCATCACCTGTTTCGATTTACTACTATTATTTTAACACATAAAAACGAGTCTAGATTGACTCGTTAACCATTTTTCTTCATATATGATTGATGTATATCATATGCTAAATCTTCAAGTTGATGTTTCTCATTTGTTATGACTAAATCAATATGCATCAATTGTGCTTTATCAAAAACTTTTTCATCATTAGCAATTCGTTTTTTGATCAATTCTTCTGCATCATGTCTTTGATACATACGATCCATACGTAACAATTGGTTTGCTTCTACATAAACAATGAAAATATCATCTTTTATCTGTTGATATAATGCATTAGCACCATTTGGATCTACAATCACTAAACCTTTATGATTTACATCTTTTTTTTGAATTCCATAATATTCATTTTGATAAATAGATACTTCAAAAAAAGCATCCTTGTTTTTGAGATCTAAAAACTGTTCTTTTGTCAAAAAATGATAATCAATATCGTTGACTTCATTAATTCTTGGATCTCTCGTTGTTGTTGTGATGCATTTTGTGTATCCATATGACTTAAAAAGAATTTTGGATAATTCAGTTTTTCCGCTTGCGCTTGCGCCTACTAGAACAATCATTTCTTCATCTCCTATGTCATATTATAACATAATGGTGACTTAAAAATTCGATATCTTTATTGTTTTTTAGTATAATAAAATTAAGTCTAAATATGAAAGGGTAATAACATGAAAATATATAAAACAAACATCGATGCATTGACATTAAGAGAGACTCAAAAATCAGATAGTGAACTCATATTTAGTTTTATCTATAAGCTTGCAATATATGAAAAAATGGAAGATCAAGTCATTGCAGATAAAGATTTAATTGCAATTTCTATTTTTGATCATCATCAAGCTGAAGTTTTACTTTGTTATGAACATGACACACCTATTGGTATCATGTTATTTCATGAAAACTATTCAACATTCATGGGACAAGCCAATATGTATATTGAAGATATCTATATTGATCAACCCTATAGACATAAAGGATATGGTACTGAACTTTTTGAAGTGGTTAAGAAAATTGCTGATGAGAGAAATTATGGAAGAGTCGATTGGGTTTGTTTAAATTGGAATCAACCATCAATTGATTTTTACAAAAAAATTGGTGCAAAACCGCTTGATGATTGGATTTTATTTCGACTAAATACAAAAAAGAATTCTAATAAATAGAATTCTTTTTTATTTTATTTTTCTTTGATTAAATATGTTAATCCATAACCTATAAATAATACTAGAACACCAATTAAAGAAGGTATAAAACTTTCTATGAGCGTTGATATGAGCAATAAAATCATACCGAATATCGCAATCAGTGGAACTGTAGGATATCCAAATACTTGGTATCTTGGATATGCATCAACTGGTTTTGTTTTTCTAAATCTAAATAATGAAATAAATATCATCGTATTAAAGATCAATCCAGCAAATACAACAAATGTAAGTAGTGCATTAATATCAAAACCAGCAATAATTAAAATGATTGAAATCAGTGCTGATAATGCTAATGCATAAACTGGTGTTTTATATGTTTTATCTTCTTTTGCAAAAAATTGAAAAAACAAACCATCAGCTGCCATTTTTTGATAAACTCTTGGAAAGACTAAAATACTACCATTGAGTGCTCCAAATACACTAATTCCAACAGTGATCATAATGATGAGTTGCCCTGCATCACCAAAGAGTTGATATGCAGCATTAAATATAAACCATCCATTATATGCAGTTAGTAAATCTTGATATGCTACAAGTCTATAAAGCGAAAAGATAAATAATACATAAATCATCATGACACCAACAATTGAAAAAGTTAATGCTTTAGATAAATTTTTCTTCACATCTTTTAATTGTCCTGCGACTGCGTTTAAATTTGTCCATCCCTCATATGCCCATAAAGTTCCAACAACAGCAAATCCAAATGCCACTAAACCATCAAAAAATGATAATGAACTTAGAGAAGATGTAGCTGTAAGTGGTACTCTTCCAATGATGATACCCATAACGATAATCATTAGTATTGGAATAAGCTTTGCGACCATGAATATGATTTGAACAATTGCTCCAAGTTTAATACCAAAATAATTGATCACACTTAAGAGTAAAATGGATATGACTGCAACCATTTGTACCCATGGTTCAAGTGATATAAATATTGAAGACATCACTTGTCCAAATAAAATGGCCAATAAAGCGATACTACCTGATGATGATAATACTAAGTTCATGAATCCTGAAACAAAAGCGACTCTTTTTCCATAACCTTCTTTTAAATAAAGATAGTAACCACCATTTTCTGGAAATAACGATCCTAATTCAGCATAAGATAATCCAGAAAATAACACAATGATACCACCAATGACCCATGCTAATAATGATAACCAAATTGAGTTAGCTGCTCGATTTAATACTTGACCCCCTAAAAAGAAAATACCAGAACCAATCATAATACCAGCGATGATTGATATGCCACCAAAGAGTGAAATCTGTCTTTCATCTTTCATATTTATCCTCCGAAATACTTTATTTTTAGTTTCTCTTAAATATCATAACAAAATTAAATATAAAAACCTAAACATTTGATTAAAAAAGAACTGATTTTCACCAGCTCTTTAATTCTTTTTCAATTGATTATAATGTATTTTAGCTTCTTCAATGGTTTTGTAAAAATGATTTTTACCAATCGCATCTACCAGACCTGCTTTTTGAAGTACTTCTAGTGGTTGCTTATTAATACCTGTAATATAGACTTCTATATGATGTTTATAACATGTGTGTAAAAGTCTTCTAAAACCATGAAGTGCAGTTCCATCCATAAATGGTACATGTTTTAAACCTAAAATAATCAGTTCATTCTTTTCTCCAATTTGATTAATAGAATCGATGAATTTATCTGCTGCACCAAAGAAAAATGGACCATTAATTTCATAAATTAAAACGTGTTGATCAGCTTGAAATTTTTGATTAGCTTTAGAAAAATCAAAAGATACATCATCGTCTTCACTTGCATCCAAACTTTTCATTTGAACTTCTGTAAAGTTTGACATACGTTTCATAAATAAGAATAATGCTAAGACCATACCTATTTCTATAGCAGTAACTAAATCAACTAAAACCGTAATCAAAAATGTCACCAATAAAACAAAAATATCGCTTTTGGGTGATTTAAAAAATAATTTAAACTCTTTGATATCACTCATGTTATATGCAACCACAATTAAAATACCAGCAAGTGATGACAGCGGTATGAGTGCTGCATATGGCATAAATAATACTAATATAATTAGCAATACGATTGAATGTACGATACCAGCAAGTGGTGTTCTACCACCATTTTTTACATTTGTTACAGTTCTTGCAATAGCACCTGTTGCTGGAATACCTCCAAAGCATACACTAGCAATATTTGCAGTGCCTTGTGCAATCAGTTCCATATTGCTTCTATGTTTAGAACCAATCATCCCATCAGATACGACTGCACTTAATAACGACTCAATACCACCTAGCAATGCAATTACAATCGCAGGAGCCATATAAGTGCTTATATCTGATATTGTTACATTTGGAATGGATAGTTTTGGTAATTGATTCGATAATTCACCAAATGTAGAACCAATCGTTGCAACATCTAAATTTAATAGTAGGGTAGCTAGGCTTGTCATAATAATCGCGACTAAAGCTCCTGGAATTTTTGATGTAAGTTTTGGCATAAATTTGATAACAGCAATCGTAAAAATTCCAATGATGACACTATACCAATTAATTAAATTTGGATTTGTAAAATAAGTAACCCATTTACCTATAAAATCAGCAGGTACAGATGTAAGTTCTAATCCTAGAAAATCTTTAATTTGTGATGTAAAGATCGTAACGGCAATCCCAGTTGTAAATCCCATTGTTATTGGATATGGAATATATTTGATCACACTACCCAATCTTAATAATCCTAAAATGATTAAGATGATACCAGCCATGATTGTTGATATCACTAATCCTTGATATCCATATTCTAGTACGATACCAAATACGATAACCATAAATGCACCAGTAGGTCCACCAATCTGAACTCTACTACCACCTAAAAAAGAAATAATAAATCCAGCAATGATGGCTGTATAAAGACCTTGTTCAGGACTTACTCCTGATGCAATTGCAAGTGCAATTGATAGTGGTAATGCAACAATAGCAACGATGACACCACTCATTAAATCTTTTAAAAATTGTTGCTTAGTATAGCCTTTCATTACTGAAAATAATTTTGGTTTTAACTTATCCAATATAACACCCCTTGATTGTTCAAACAAAGATATTTTACGCTTATTAGAAAGAAAACACAATACATTTTTTGATTAAAGCATAAAAAAATATCAAGTGTTAATACTTGATATTTTTCAATGAATTATTTACCATTATATACTGGAAATAATTTAAGTAATCCATATTTCAATCTATTAATTTTATTTAATTTTTCCATGTCACTCTTCGAAATGATAAAATCTACTTTTGCATTGTCTTTCATATGCTCAATATTGGATGATTTAGGAAGTGCAATTGTATTCAATTCTAGAACATATCTAATACATAACTGTGCTGGTGTGACTTTGTATTTTTCTGCTATTGCAATAATTTGTTTGTGTTTTAAAGCTTTACCGTGAGCAATAGGTGAATATGCTTCAACCAAAATATCATTTTTTTGACAATAATCAACTAAATGTTTGTCATAACGTCCAATATGAAGCAGTATTTGATTAATCATTGGTTTGATAGTGCAATGATCAATGATATTTTGAATATCATCTTCAAGAAAATTCGATACGCCAATTGCTTTAATTTTACCTAATTTATATGCATCTTCCAAAGCGCGCCAAACTTCAATATTTTCATCAAAAAATCTCTCTTTTTTTCTAAATTTAAGCCATGGTTGAGGTGCATGAATGATCATAAGATCAATGTAGTCAATATTCAATCGATCAAGACTTTTATTAATTGAATCCATGGCAGATTCATATGTTTTATAACCGGCATGGACTTTACTTGTTACAAAGAGTTCATTTCTTTTAATTCCACTTTCTCGAATACCTAACCCAACACCTTCTTCATTCATGTATGCTTGTGCAGTATCAATATGACGATACCCGAGTTCAATTGCATTTTTTACGACACCTGCAACAATTTTATTATTAATAAGCCATGTACCTAAACCCAATTTAGGAATTTTAACACCATTATTTAAAATATAAAACTCATCTAGTATCATAGTTTTTCCTCATTTCTTAGATTTTAAAACTCATATAATCTATATATATATGTTATGTCTTAAGTTAGATTTAGTCAATAATAAATAAAATAATAACCTCACGTACTAAATGACATAAGGTTATTAATCATTAAAAAGTTTATAAGCATCCAATCTTTCTTTGATTGTTTAATTAACAATTGCTTCAGCAACACCATCATCAAATGCTAATGCTTAGACATGAGGTTTTTTATTTATTGTATATTTTATCAATCATTTTTATCAATTCTTCTTTACTGATGTCATAAGCATCACATAATTGTAAAGCTTCTTTAAGAGCATCTTTAATAATTTCACTTTTTTTAATATTTAAATCATTAGATGAGTTTTCTTTAACATATGAACCTTTACCTTTTATGGTATATATAAAGTTATTAAATTCAAGTAATTCCCATGTTTTTTTAACGGTAATAATACTAACTCTTAATTCCTTAGCAAATACTCTAATCGAAGGTAACACTTCATCTGCACCTAAATCTCCGTTAATGATTTGTGATGATATTTGATCATATAATTGTTGATAGATAGGAACTTGTGAGTTATTTCTAACAACAATATTTCTCATTTTTTAGCCTCGATAAAATTTTTTTGTGAACGTTTAATTGCTACATATGTTAATATCACAAAGATAATTATACCAGAAGCAAGTACGATGAGTTGGTTAATAACACTTCCTTCAAGGAAACGACTTACTGTTGTATTGACTAATGTAAGATATTCAACAAAAAATGCATAAATAAGGGTTACTACAGCTGCAAAAATAGCAGGTTTACCAAAGAAATAAGCAGTTCTATAATAATAAGGAAGAAATGTGATATTAAAAATACCATACATTAAAATTGCAAGCCCGAAGAGTGAAAAATTAATATCTAATGCAAAATTATACGTACCATATAAATAATTATGTAGTAACCCAAATAAAATTGCAAAGAACACATGAACTGCTTCTAAAATAACAATGGCCATCACTCTTGATGAGACAAATGCTTTTTTTGATACTGGAAGTATCGATACAAAATTTTGATCTTCTTCTTGGTTATATGTTGCGTGCATATTTGGAACGGTAATCCAAAAGAAATACATAAATACAAGCATGAAAAACCAATTTGGAATGAGCATCAATGCAGCTAATAATATAGGCAACATGAAGAAAAACTTATTAATGGATATAGATAATTCTTTATAGAGTAAATGTTTCATTTATTTTGCCCCTTTTCTGCATAATAGATCATGATATCATCTAAGCTAGGTTGTCCGTATCTTAGATTTTGATCTTCTTTAACATGCTTTGTTTCTATTAAACCTGTAAAACCTAGTGAATTTTCTTTAGATGCAACTAATTTGTCTGAAATTTTTTCTTTATCTTTTTTTGATCCTGCGACAAGTTTATATTTATCAATTAAATCATCTTTTGTACTGCTTTCAACTATATGACCATTTTGAATAAATGTAATATAATCTGCACATTTCTCTAAATCGCTTGTAATGTGTGTAGAAAATAAAATGGTCACCTCTTCATCCTCTACAAGACTTTGGAACAATTCTAATAAGTTGTCTCTTGCTACTGGATCTAATCCACTTGTGGGTTCATCTAAAATAATTAATTCTGCGTGATGACTTAAAGCAAGTGCTATCGCATATTTAATTTTCATACCTTTTGACAAATCATCTACTTTTTTATCTTCAATCAAATGAAATTCTTTAATGAGTTTTTGATAGATGTTATCATCCCAAGAATCATAAAATCTTTTATAAACATTGGTGATTTGTTTTAACTTTCTTTTTGGGTAAAATGGATCTCCTGATACAAAACCTATACGTTTTTTGATTTCGATCTCATGTTCATCTACATTAAGACCTAAAATAGCAACATCCCCTTTATCTTTTTTGATAATATTAAGCATTGATTTAATGGTTGTTGTTTTTCCAGCTCCATTTTCACCAATAAATCCCATGATGTATCCTTTCGGGACATTTAAATTAATTTGATCAAGTAAGAAATGATCATATGTTTTCGTGACGCCTTTTAATTCAATTGCGTTCATGTTTACACCTCCACTGTGTTTATCATACATACACAGTATATACACACCTTAATCATAAGTCAAGAAAAAAGAATTATTTTTTTTTAAAGAAAAGAAAAAGACCTAAAAGGTCTTTAATCTTCATCATTTTCTGCAGTTTGTGTGTTTGCTTGTTTTTTAATAAGGTCCCTAAAGATATCTTTAATACGTTCTGAACCTAAGAATGGTATGCATTTAGAAGCATCAAAGTCCTCCAACTCACCTTGTTCTGCTGCATAATAAATTTTTTCTACTTTATCTTTACTGATAAATGGAATTGCTCTTTCAAGTGCTTTTGTTTCTTTCTTTTCTATGAGTAAATCTACTATTTCATTAAGTGATTCTTTTCCTAAAAATGGAAACAAAGTTTCAAGTTTAACACCTTGTATTTCGCCATTAATAATTTCATAAGCGATTTTTTTTAATTCTTCTCTGTCCATAAATGGTAATAAATGCGTGTATTTCATACGATCATTTTTCTCCTTTTTTATTAATTTTGGTTTTGTAAGTTGTAATACCTAAGTCATCAATTTGTTTCGAAACCATCATCCTTTCTTCATCGCTTAATAAGTGATAAAGTTTCTCTACATGAACTTGTTGTTGCTTAGATAGTAAGTTTGCAAGTAATTCTTTTCTTTCTGCCATATTTAAATATGGCCATAATGCATGGATATCAATCTCTAATTGGCCACTTATCAATTGATCAATCATGCTTTTTCTTTCTTTAGGTGCTAAGAGGTAAAAGATATGTTTGATGTCATTGTTTTTATCATTTGAGTTTAAAAAACGATAAATCACTGATTCTCTAGGATACTGCATAAACATTGTCTTATAGTCATGTTCATTCAAATCAGTTTGTTCAAGCATATAATCAATGGATACATGAAACAATCTTGTCATGTCAATCATTGTTTCCATACTGGGTAAGCTTTTCCCCATTTCCCATTTGCTAACAGCTTGACGAGTCACGAACAGCTTCTCTGCAAGTTCATTTTGTGTCAAATGGATTTTTTCTCTCTGTTCCATGATTTTCTTACCAACTGCTTCTAAATTTATCATATTTAACCTCCTCACATGTTTAGTATAAGTCTAATTATAGGTTTATTCAAGCAACTGTTGGTTGCAAATAAAAAGAGTAG
This sequence comes from Acholeplasmataceae bacterium, assembly GCA_963667565.1. Lineage (GTDB taxonomy): Bacteria > Bacillota_I > Bacilli_A > Acholeplasmatales > Acholeplasmataceae > WOFB19. The sequence goes on from OY763415.1 coordinate 812,142, forward strand.
TCAATGGCTACTCGTATCAAAAGTTTATTTAAATACTTGCATCTTAGTTTTTGTATGTTTTAATCTTTATACTTTCTTAAAGGTACATATTTAGATACTTTATTGATGTAATCCTCATACTTTGGATATTTTTTAAGTGAAATACCTTCAGAAAACTTTGAACTGCCTATGAATAATAAAATCAAAAACATAGAACCAAATAATGTCCAGTTAAATATAACATAAGTTGAAACACCTGCGCTGATCACAAAAAGATATAAAACAACCCAAATTGATTGTTCAGAAAAATAATTTGGATGTCTTGATACACCCCATAATCCTTGGGTATTAAATCCCTTATTATAAGGATGTGGTAAGTCTTCTAATTTGGCACCATGTTTCATGAGTTCATATTTCTTTGTTTGAAATGTCATTTGTTGTTGATCAGCAATGGTTTCTAATATGATAAAACCTAATAAAAGAGTAGCAACTATAACATCAAATATATTAAATGCGACTGTCGATTCCATCGCTGCAAGTAGAGGTAATGTTATTGCGAGTACTAATGCATTTTGATAAATCGAGATAAAAAATAGATCAAATAATGCCCATTTCCATCTCTTATTTAATTTAGGATCTTCTCTTAATACAATCCATCTGTAGTCTTCTTCACCAGACCAAAACTTTATTGAATATGCACCTTTTTTTGCAAAATTAAGTGTCAATCTAACACCCCATAAAGTAATTAAAACAGCCATCACGATTAAACGTGGATTCATGCCACTCTTCGCAACGACTATCCATGCGTATACGATGGGTAATATAGACCACAATTTGTCCATTTGAGAATTGTTTCTAGTCAATTCTCCAGCAATAAAACAATATGCAACACTTATACTTGTAACAAGAATAAGTATCTTTAATGTTTCTAATTGAAGTTCGCTAAGATTAAAACCACCTAAAATAAAGCCTAATACAGATAAAGTAAGCGTTGTAATGACAATAATCATTGTTCCTAAGTTTTTTTTCATATAATTGTCCTTTATTCAAGTTTTTTATCTAGATGATAACTTTTTTGTTATTAATCTAGATTTTGATCTTTCCATATCATTTTATCATATAATTTATTTTGAATCTATTTGTTCTTATTTCAAATGTTTCATATTCAAAAATATAATCTCTACATTTCTAGATAATTTTGTTATTTCACTTATAAGTTAAATTTCTCAAATAAGTAAATGCTACATAAAAAAACAAATAGGCTTTACGTGTAATTACATCAAACCAAACGTTTATAAATGCCATGCCATTGTGTTGTTGTGCTCTAAGTTAAAAAAGAGTAAGACATATATATCTTAGTCTAATGACAATCCACTTTTAAATCTAAATTCTATCTCTATGTTCCATCACTATATTTTTTTAAAAACAATTTATATATGATCATCAAATGAGTAATCACTATGAATGGAAATGAAATAATGAAAAGAATTATTGGTAATATTGAGAAATCACCAATATTTGAGGGTTCATTTGCATGAATACCTAAATAAAGATAACTACTAAACAATAATGTTGAAATTAAAGATAGCAATAACAATAATTTGCTGTTTTTTTTATAATCTCTAAAGTAAAGGATATCAATTATGAAAGTAAAGATCGATATCAACAAAATAGTGACATATGAGACAAATTTAATTTGAAAAATTATATATACAAATATTACTACTAAACATAAAATGAACATAACAATATTTTTAAATTGATTTAATTTCTTATTATTCATTATGATTATATCCTCTCAATCTATGGGAAAATCTTCATTTAATCATGAGGATTTTTAATGTCTATCATTTTACAGTTAAATAGATTATCACTTACTTATATGCCTTAATCAACTTAATATGATCAATTATCAATTTTTACAATAATTCTTCCTTTTGATTTTCCAACCAACATTTGATCTATTTTGTGAGTTAATGACATCAAACTGACTTCTTCTACATGATTAATTACATATTCTGATTTCCATATGCCAGATAACTTTTCCCAAACTTCTTTTCTTAAGTTCATAGGACATTGTACTGAATCAATGCCAAGCAATGATATTCCTCTAATAATAAATGGATATACTGTTGTTGACAATTCATGTGAAGCTACATTACCACAACAAGTAACACACCCACCATATTGTGTTGATTTGATTGCAGTTTCTAACATGTGACCTCCAACTGTGTCAATAACACCAGCCCATCTTCCCTTTAAAAGTATCTTTTTTGATTGATCATTTAATTCATCTCTTAGCACGATATCTTTAGCACCTAAATGCATTAACATATCTTTAGCTTCAGGTTTACCTGTTGCTGCAATAACATCATAACCAAGTTTACTAAGTATAGAAACTGCAACACTACCAACGCCACCTGTAGCACCAGTGACAAGAATATCACCATCACTAGGTTTAATATCTGATGCAATTAATTTATATATAGAGAGTGCTGCTGTAAAACCTGCAGTACCATATATCATACTTTCTCTAAGTGATAAATTTTTAGGCAGTTTTACAATCCACGCTGCTGGCACACTAATATACTCACTAAATCCACCTGATGTATTCATTCCTAAATCATATCCTGTAACAATAACTTCATCACCTGTTTTAAAATTGTCAAGACTACTTTCGATAATGATACCTGCAGCATCTATTCCAGGTGTATGAGGATAAACTCTAGTTACACCTTTATTGCCTGTAGCTGATAATGCGTCTTTATAATTCAATGATGAATATTTTACTCTGATTAAAACTTCATTTTTTGGAAGTTCATCTAGAGATCTAGTGACAATTTCTCTAGAAAAATTTCCCTTGTCATCTTCATTAACTAACATACATTTATATTGATTTACCATCATTAATTCATCCTATCATGTTTTTTAATTTGCTTTTACTAAATCATTATACTCAATTAAAAAGCCTAAATCATTTATCAATCCTAAATATTTATCAGTATGATTATAATTTTTGCCATCTTCAAGACAATCACAATGAAAGATTTAAATGTTTGAAGGCATTTGTAGCTGTTTTGATTTCCAATATGGAATAGATAATGTACCACAAGGATTTTTAAGATAATTAGCTAAGTTCATTATTTATAAATATCCTTTCTATGACCAAAGTCAATTAGCAAAATAACCAACCTATCATCTACTATGTTTGCTAAGATTCTATAGTTTCCTACACGATATCTCCAAATCCCTTTTTTGTCATGAGACAACCCTTTACCATGAATTCTAGGATTGTCAGTACCCTCTAGATGTTTTTCAATCCATGCTAGAAGCATCCTGGCAATTGATTTATCTAATTGTTTTAGATTTTTTAATGCTTTTTGACTAATCTCTACTTTATACATTATTAAAAATCCAGAATTTTCTTAGCTTCTTCAAGTGTGTAAGTTTTGGGATTTGCTTCATACTCTTTATATGCTTCTTCGTATAAAAAGATATCAAATTCATCTTCGATTTTAGATAGAATTGCTTGTCTCATCACTTCTGAAACAGTTGTTCCGTTTAATTCAGCATACTTTCTAATTAGTTCTGATTCTTTGTCGCTTAATCTTATTGAAATGCTCATAATATCACCTCACGTATTACATTGTATCACGTCTTAAAGATTTTTGCAATACGTTGTATTACAAATAAAAGACTTGAGATAAATATCTCAAATCCGGTTTCTTCCAGGTGTCTTGTCATTACGGAGTTTTATTCTAAAATCGTTCGCGTTCGACGGAGTTTTACTCTATTTCCAACGGAGTTTTGCTTTTTTTCAGATGGAGTTGCTTTTTTTAAGATACTTATGTTGAAGATATTGATGAATAAAGCAAAAAGTAGCACATATTTTTTTTAATGTGCTACTTCAAAACATTAATACTTTATAAAAAATTATTCTTCAGAATCATGTGAATTACTTTTTTTGTATTGCAAATATGAAACAACTGCAACTATAGATCCGCCAATTATGGCAATTAGTATTGATTTAAATATAAGATCACTTGAAAAAAAACCACCAGAATCGCTGACATCAGCTGGAAATAAAATTCCAATAATAATTGAAAATATGGCAACAAAAACAAGTGCTTTCTTATTAGCTTTAAATGCTCTTTTACTCATGATACCTCTCCTAACCTAATCTTAAATTAACATTTGGAATCAATATTCCTGATGCGACAGTAAACACAGCATCGTATGCGTGTCCAGCTAAATATCTAGCTGCTTGTGAGGCAATATATCCAATTAATGCTGTTACTGCACCTGCTGCAAAAACTGATATTGCTGCCATACCAACTGGCCCTAGAGAAGTAGAGACTAAAAGCCACATTCCTACAGCTAGTGTTATTTTAGGAGCTAAAAACATTCCTACGACAGCTGTCGTACCACCTCCAGCCATGATACCAGCAACATCCATAATTACATCACGTGATATGATTATGTTAATTTGTCCTCCTCCATTCACTTCATACATTTCTTCTTCACTCATGAGTTCCCATGAGTTATCTAATGTCATTGCGTATGTCATACTCTTTCACCTCTTATTCTATCACCTTTTATCTTTATCATAAATCATTTTTTCATATAGATATTACATAAAGTCATTATTGTTAGTGATCAGCTAACTTATATGATACTTCTGATTGATGATCCCTCCACACCGTAGACCTGTGATGAGCCCCCATAAATCGTATTAACTCACTTGAACATAAACCTCAAGTGTTACTTCATTTTTCTTATTCTTCTTCTTACTCTTTTTATCAATGAGCATAACTTGATGAACCGGTCCTATTGAATTTAGTTCATTTTTCTTGATGTATGCATTAACATCCCCTATATTTTGAATACACACATGGTGTTATCTTATAGTTATCGATATATAGATATTGATGATTGCCCTTGGTCGGTTGATTCATCTCAACATAGATATCCATGACTAGTTTTTGTTTGCCTGTCTCAAAGTTAAGTCTTTTAGTAATGGTTAAGACTTTATCTACCTTAACCTTATCTTTTGAGCTTGCAAATGAAATCATGGATTCTATTTTTTCATCGAGTTCATGACTATATATCACACAACTATGTTTCAATAGATGCGGTTATCAAGTTAGTTATTACCAATGTAGCCGTTTTTGTGATATAAAAAACCTCAAGTATGTCGAAAATGCACTAACTTGAGGTTTCCAGATATACAATTAAAATATGAAAATTAATATCACAGAAATTACAGTCAGTAATATTGCCGGTATCATAAGTTTGTTAACAATCTTAAAATCTCTTTCAATATCGATTACATCCATATCATGCTGTTTTCTAATGATTGAATTTAATGTATGGATAAATTCTATCGCCATAATAACTCCGATTGAAAAGTATGTCCACACCATACTATAGTTAACATCAAGTAACTTAGCAGGATAATAGAAAAAAATTAAATTAAATAGTGTAACCAACAAATAGAGTAAGTATATCCATAAAATCTTTTTGTGTATAAAGTTTTTCTTAAAAATGTTCTGAAATGCTATATGGAAATGACCTTTGTAAGATAACCATATAGTAGTAAAAAATGAAATTAATAATGCAAAAATATATAGAACAATTCCTAAATACATTTTATCCTCCTATGTTAGATATCAAGGTCCCCAAACTGAATATAAAGTCACATCAGTTCCAAATACTGTAACACCACCAAAATAATTAGTGACACTTCCGCCAGCTAAAAAGGAAGTCGCTATGATTAACATTGTCGCTGCATAATAAATGGCTACTTGAGGTCCAATAACTTTGATTGCCATATCAACAAATGCTTTTGCTCCAAGTGCTGACAGTGCAGAAGCGGTTAAACCTGCAGCTCCACCCAGAGGCACACCAACTCCCACTAATGCAATAAATGCTCCTAAAATATTTGTATAGGTAATGGAATCACTCCACCCACCATTTACATCATACATTTCTTCTTCACTCATGAGTTCCCATGAGTTATCTAATGTCATTGCGTATGTCATATTCTTTCACCTCTTATTCTATCACGTATTTTCTTTTATCTTCAATCATTTTCTCATATAGATGTTACATATAGTCAATATTGTTAGTGATCAGCTAACTTATATGATACTTCTGATTGATGATCCCTCCACGCCATAAACTTGTGATGAGTTACCCATAGAATTAACTCACTTGAACGTAAACTTCAAGTGTTACTTCATTTTTCTTATGCTTCTTCTTACTTTTTTTATCAATAGGCATAACTTGATGAACTGGTCCTATTGGATTTAGTTCATTTTTTTTGATGTATTCATTAACTTCTCTTGTAGCCATTGAAGCATTTTGTGGATGCCCTTTATATTTTGAATACACACATGGTGTTATCTTATAGTTATCGATATATAGATATTGATGATTGCCTTTAGTTGGTTGATTCATCTCAACATAGATATCCATGACTAGTTTTTGTTTGCCTGTTTCAAAGTTAAGTCCTTTTGTAATGGTTAAGACTTTATCTACCTTAACTTTATCTTTTGAGCTTGCAAATGAAATCATGGATTCTATTTTTTCATCGAGTTCATGACTATATATCACACAACTATGTTTTAATAGATATTTAAGTTCTAGTGTTTGACCTACCTCTACAAATGACATGATCTCACCTACTCAAAGATCCATAGTTCAAGTTTTTCAATCGCCCAGAATAAATATCTTTGTTGATCTACAATCATTCTGCCCTGTACTTGCATACCAATAAGTATATCCTCATCTTGGAGTGATGTTTCATTAAGTCTTGCTGTTACGATATAAAATGATTGTCCACTTTGCTGATCAACACGACTATCTGATTCTATTGAAATTATTTCAGCACTTGCATACCCATAAGTTCTAGGTGATAATGCTGGAATCTCAACTCTTACATGTTGTCCGACTTCTATTTTTGCGATATCACTATTTAATACATAAAACTGCACTTCTAAAGTATCATTTATTTCTTCATATACTCTTAAGAGTTCATAACCTGCTTGAATCGTAGAACCAACTGATACAGGATTTGTAAAATGAATAACACCAGAGTAGTTTGCATATACTTTGTAATTTGATAATTGATTTTCTAGTTTTGATATCTCGTTTTCATATTGTGTCATGGTAGCGTTCATTTGATCCATACTACTTGTAAGTGATGCAATCTTTTCATTTTTAGTACGTTCTTGATCTTCTGAATTTGCATATGCATCTAAATATGCATCCATTTCATAATATTTAGTAATCTGTTCAACTACATCTAAAATAAATAAGTTCTCATTATTTTCAACAGACTCTAAATATAGTTCTTCTAAGATAAGATCATCTTGATAGTTAGATAGTGCATTTGTGTAATTGAGTATATCTGTCTCTATTTCAGATCCGTCAAGTTCTAAGATAAGATCACCTTCTTGAACCGAATCTCCTTCTTTAAAGTAAATGGCTTCAACTCTACTATTAACAAGTGGTGTTACGATTTGAATGTTTTCTGATTCAACACGACCACTTGCTTGTACAACAATTTCTTTTTCTCCAAAATAACTCCACACGAGTAATAGAGTTATAAGTGTTAACATAAAATAGAAAAACCACAACATGAATCTTGGGACTTTATGTTCAATGACTTCTCTTGATTCGGACAAATCATTAAAATCTATAATTTTACCTCTCATTTGAAATCACCCCCTGTTTGACTCATCCATAATCGATAATATTTTTCTTTTTTATCAATGAGTTCAAGATGTGATCCAAACTCAACAATTTGTCCACTTTCCATCACTGCAATTTTGTCTGCTCTACGGATTGTGGATAATCTATGTGCAATGACGATTGATGTTAAATCTTTATAATCATTTGATAACACATTTGTAATCGCTTCTTCTGTATGTGCATCTAGATTAGAAGTCGCTTCATCTAAGATTAATACACTAGGTTTTTTAAGAAGTGCTCTAGCAATTGCAAGTCTTTGTTTCTGTCCACCTGATAAATTTGCACCACCTTCAATTAAAGGTGATTTATATTTTTTAGGTAATGCTTCAATAAAATCATCAATCTTTAATAATTTTGATACGCGTCTCATTTCTTCAAAATCAACTGCTTCTCCACCTAAAAATAAGTTTTCCTCAACACTTCCACTAAATAAGAAAACATCTTGAGAAACATATCCAATATGTTTTCTTAAAGATGATCTATCAATAGATTCAATAGGCATTGAATCTACTAAAATTTCACCTTTTTCTAATGTATATAGATTAAGTAATAGTTTTGCAAGTGTCGTTTTACCACTCCCTGATTCTCCAACAATGGCGATGGTTTCACCCTGTTTGATATCAAGCGATAATCCATTTAAGACTAGACGTCTTGTCCCATATCTGAAATCTATGTTTTGAATACTGATATCACCTTTGATTTTTTCCGGTTGATATTTCTTATGTTCATCATCTTCGTATTCTAAATCAAGATCAATAATTTCTGATAAACGTTCAGCTGCAACGACTGCGGTTTGTATCTGCTGTTGCAGTCCAATGAGGTTTTTAAGTGGACTTAAGAAATAAGCAAGTAATGCATTAAATGTTAAAAGTTGTCCTAAAGTAATCTCTCCACGAATAACCATTAATGCGCCATACCATAAAATAAATAATCCACCAAGTGCTTCAACAACACCGATTAAAGATCCTTGTACGTTACCTAAGATTGCGCCTCGTTTACCTATTAAAGTACTTTTAATATATCGATGCTCAGTTTCTAACTCTGCATCACGCTCTGCATTAAATGCTTTAATCGTTTCTACACCATGAATACTTTCGATTAAGTATGAACTCACCTTTGCTCCTTGTTCCATTGATGCTCTTTGTATCTTTTTAATTGGTTTAATAAAACCATAGACCAAAATACCATATAAAATTGCGATGATGACCGTAATCATAAACATGGTTGGATTTATCGAATATAATATGATTCCCCCAAAAATAACCATAAGGCTATCTAACATAATGGTCAACGCTGCACCAGAAACTGTATCTTTAATCACTCCAGCATCTTGAAATCTAGATGTGATTTCTCCTATTTGCCTCGTTGAAAAGAACTTAAGTGGTAGTTTAGCCACGTGCCCGTAATATCCAAGCATCAAAGGTATATCTAATCTAATCGATAAATACATTAAAAGATGACTTCTAAATGCATTTAAAATAATTCTAAGTAAATATAAACCGACAAACGCAATCGAAACGACATGTAGTGTACGTTCTAAGCCGTATGGAATAATTTCATCCATTAAAAATTTAAAATAAAAAGAGCTGATGATGCCAAAAATAGTTAAGACAATACTCATCAAAAATACATTAATCATTAAATGTTTTTGTGGAATAAGCATCTTAAAAAATCTTGTGAAAACGCCCTTCATCTCATTTCTCTTTTCAAAGACTTCTGAAGGTTTTAATACAATTAAATATCCAGTCCACATGCCTGCAAACTCATCAAATGATAATTTTCTCAATCCTTTAGCTGGATCTGCAATAATCACTTTCTTTTTATCAATCTTATGAATCACAACATAATGTTGTAAACTATCTTCTGTTAAAACATTTGCAATCGCTGGTAATGGAAATTCAGTTAAGAGATTTTCTCTTGTGCCTTTGACTGCTTTAGCTGAAAATCCTAATTCCTCAGCTGCTTTTACAAGCCCATAGACATTATTACCATATGAGTCTGTTCCCGCAATGTCTCTAATTTTAGATAATTGTAGTTTTTGTCCATATGTTTTACTAATTGTAGCTAGACAAGCAACCCCACAATCCTTTTGATCATGCTGTTTGATACAAATATACTTTTTATGCATACAATCCCTCTTTCTTTATACATGTGCGCTTAATTGAGTTTTTATGCATTGAAGCATATCATAACTCCTCATATGATCTTCTTTTTTAAACACGAATCTATCCTTTTTTATCACATCTATATTGCTCTTATACCACTCGATAAGTTCTTTTATCACTGTAAGTAACTCATTTCTATTCTTGTCTTCACTCAACTCTAAAAGCTTATGGGCATTATTTTTTGTAAAGTTGTCTGTTGCATACTCCAATATAGATTCAGATATTGGTTCTTTATACAACAATAAGTAGTTGATGTTTTCTTTTTCCATTTATAACTCCTTTTAATTATTCTATTGCTTTTTTCCGCTTCCAGGTAACACGTAACTGGGTGCTTTTAACTCTGATGCTGAAACTGTTGTTGTATTAAAAATTAATAGTGCATTAAATAATACAATAAAAATGATTAGATACGTTATTATTTTTTTCATAGAAACCCTCCTTAGTTTTATGGTATAATAAAACATCTAGAGGTTGGCGTGCCGATTTGACCCGTTTTTTTATGGAAGGGAGTCTACTATGAAAATTATTCAAAATATCGCTACTGATATTGACACATTACGTATCAATAAAGGTTTAACTGTTTCTGAACTATGTTTCGAAATTTGTGATGAAAGTGCCTATAGAAAATATAAAACAGGTAAGCGAAATATTTCGATAGATAAAATTAATTTATTTTGTAATCGTTTAGGTATTGGTCTAGATGAATTTTTATATAATTTAGTAACTAAAAACTCATTTGAATATGAGAGAATACAAAATTTATATTATGCACTTCAAGATAAAGATTTTGTATATATTAAAAAATCTCTTCCACACATTAATGTAAAAGAGATTAGTTCGGAAAAAAATCATATATTATTTAATTTTATTTTATATTCTTATCAGTATGAAACTAAAATCATAACTAAGACTGAATATTATTCTATGTTATCAGACTTATTACCTGTTCATAATGGATTTTATACTTTTAACGATATCTTAATTTTAGATAAACTGGCATGGCTTGAAATAGGCATTAAAGAATCAAAATCTTTAAAAGATCTACAAGCAATTTTACTTGATACCAAAAAACTATATACTATAAGTGATAATCATATTACAATTGCTACTATTTTTGCGAGTGTATCTAATTTATTAACTAAATCAAAAGAATCATCTTATGCAATGAAAATTTGTGAAACTGGTATAAATTATTGTAAAAAATATAGTATTACTGAAAATATTCATCACTTATATTATCTATTAGCATACAATCAATTCCGAGATAACAAAAAAGAAAATGCTATGGAAAATCTATCTATTGTTATTTCCATAGTTTTTTCAATGCAAGATAAAAAAGAATTCATGTATTTTATATCTTTAATTACTAAAGAATTTAATATGACAAAAACCATGGTTTATCAGATGCATCAATTATCATTGGAAAATTACTTATAAGATGTTAATAATAAATTGTCATTACGGAGTATTACTCATTTTCTTCTTTGAAAAAGTAGTTGTTAATGATAGAAACGATATCGAGATGATTTTGAACCCATTTAAAACTGAAAACAATAAAGTCATATACTCATTCCCAGAAATTATTACACCATTCAAGATTAGAAAAACCCTATTTGAGACAACGAGTAAAATAACATGTAAATAACTTAAAATGTACACATTTAATTGGATAGGAGATTGAGATCATCAAAATGATGGTCTTTTTCTTACTTTTTAGACAAAGTTCAAATCCCCTCGGGTCCTCAAAAAACCCCCATTTTTGCCAAAAGTTCAAATCCCCTCTCGAGAAAGTATATTTTCCACTATATTTAAACATAAAAAAAGGGTGAAACCAATGAAAAATCACTGATTTTACCCTAAAATATACGAAAAGTTTCTTTGTATAAAATCGCATTTAACGTCTCTATTAAGACGTTAAACGATAAAAAGCAACTTGGTATAATCAACCTGGCGGAGGAAAGGGGATTCGAACCCCTGCACCATCTCTGATCTACAAGCTTTCCAAGCCTGCCTCTTCAGCCACTTGAGTATTCCTCCACTGGCGCACTCAACATGAATTGAACATGTGACCTCAGTCTCCGGAGGACTGCGCTCTATCCAACTGAGCTATGAGTGCATGACATTATTTTAACATAAATTCGAATTACAGTTGCTTTCTATATGCTAATAAACAAAAAATATCACTTTTCATATTTGTATTATTACTTAAAGAATTAATTATTTATTTTAGTTCTTGATGACATTAATTAATCATCTAACAGCAATGATATTTATATATATGCATAAATTAATATACAAAATGGTATAATAAATTATAGAAAAAATTATGGATACATTTAATTTAATATTGCAATGAATAACCTGTGAAAAATCGATATAGAATTTTCTTAAACATGTAACAATTATTTAAGAGATATTTGCATTTGATTTTAAATAGGTATGCTCTCATCTAAGTCTTTTCTTTATGCATTTGCATTAAGTTAGTAATAGCATGAATTCATATGCTGGTTTATTTTAAGTAACATAAAAAAATGAATTTTTTTCAAATCAAAGTCCATTAATATCTTTCGCAAATATTGAAACTCTCTCTAATGTTGGTTCTACTTTAAAAATTCATATAGGATCAACAACAGAACCTTACTTTGGAGGCTATCATGCAACAAAGAACGTTTAATCGTTTTGAAAAAAAATATTTAATTACAGATGAGCAAAAAAACGTGATTCTAAAAACTATTGAATCAAATCTTCTATATGATCAAAATATTGTCGATAAAAAACCATATCAAATTTATAATCTTTACTATGATACTGAAGATTATGAATTTATAAGATACTCTTTATCTAAACCTCAATATAAGGATAAAGTAAGATTAAGATCTTATCATTATCCTTTGGAGGATCAAGATCTTGTCTTTTTAGAAATCAAAAAAAAATTTGAAGGTAGAGTTAATAAACGAAGAATAGTGTTAACTTATAGTGAATTCAAGAAATTCTTAACGCATGAAGTTGAACCTGCACAAGATGATTATTTAAATCAACAAGTATTTCAAGAAATTGATTATTTATTAAAAAAGAGTACATTAAAACCTAAAGCATATATCGCATATGAGCGTTTAGCACTTCATAATGAAGATGATAGTCTAAGAGTAACATTTGATCAAAATATCAGATATCGCAAAGATGACATCACTTTTGATCAAGATCAAGCTGCACCCATTCTAGATGATCAAACCTTATGGCTTATGGAAATTAAATGTAATCAAAATTTTCCTTTGTGGTTAACTAAATTATTATCACAAAACCAAATCTATGCACAAAGCTTTTCAAAATATGGTAAGGCTTATCAAAAATTTATAACAGGAGAAACCTATGAACACATTACTATCCCTCACACTTGATATGACAGATATCACCGTTTTTAAAATTCTTACTATTTTGGTTGTTTCAACGCTTTTAGGACTCATCCTAAGATATGTATTCATATACACACACAGAAATGATGTTTATGATAAGTCATTTAGTCAGACATTGCTTTTACTTCCACTCGTTATTTCAATCATTATCGTCTTAGTATCAGGTAACTTAGCAACTGCATTTAGCCTAGCTGGTGTATTTGCCTTAGTTAGATTTAGAACTGCAATTGCTGATTCAAGAGATATCACTTATATCTTAAGTGCTGTTGGTATTGGACTTGCTATTGCAATGGGTTTTATGGATTATGCCATTGTCATTACAATATTTATTTCCCTATTACTTGTAACAATCAGTATGTTTCAAAAGGATAAGACTAAAAGTCAAACTGCAAAACTTAAGATTATTGTTCCAGAAAATTTGAATTATGAGAATTTATTTGATGATATTTTTAAAAGACATCTAGAAAATTTCCAATTACAAAGAGTAAAAACAACTGATTTTGGTACCATGTTTGAACTTACTTATTTGGTAAAATGTAGAATTGATTTAAATCAAAAAGCACTTATTGATGATATTAGAGTTAGAAATGGAAATTTAAATGTCCAAATGACAACTGATTATCAATCCATAGCCGAATAAAAAGGTTGAGAATTTCTCTCAACCTTTATTTTTATACTAAAACCAACGATGGAAAAACATATCTCTAAATGTTTGAACCATCTCTTCTTCAAATTGAACAAATTTATCTTGTATCTTAATCATTGAATGATTCATATCTAAATCTCTTGTGTCATCATTGTTTTCTTCTGCAATTTGTTGAAAGTGTTCAATTAATTCTTGTCTATTCGTTTGTGTTGATGATTGGTTGATAATATCACCATGACATATGATTTGATGATGAAACTCACTACGTTTACAAAGCATTTTCCCTTGAGTTTCTTCTTTTTCTATTAAGTATTGATAACTAAATTTAATATCATGAAATCTTTTAGATAACATTTTCACTTCATCTATGATGTCTTCTTCACTCTCAAAGTCATATGTATCAAAATCAACTTTAATATGACTTAAGTGGTGTTGTTTTTGTGGGTTAATCATTTCTAAATCAAGTAAATTTAAATGTCCTTCTTTGTGAGTTTCCAAAAAAGCCTTTACTTCTACAAGTTCAGTATCGTTTCCTAAAATTCTTAATTTATTCAAAACTTTAATCATTGATATCACCTCTTTATACCTTTATTATATGCCTAGTTTGCAATAATTCAAGTTACACACATGCTTTTTACACACTTTGATATCATTATCAAATCTATGACATTTGACTAAAAGTCATGATAAAATAGTAAAGAGGTATTCTTATGATTTTATGGAAAAATGGACATATACATACATTAAATGATACTAATGATATATATCATAATATGGTCACATCAAGTGGTGTGATTATTTCATTTGATCATGCCAAAGATTTAGCATATGATCAGATTATTGATTTAAAAGGTGCACATGTCTATCCAGGATTTGTTGATGCTCACATGCATATTTTGGGATATGGAGAAATGCTTTCTCAAATATCTTTAGCTCATGTAACTAAAAAACAAGAGCTTATCAGTTATATCAAAAAAAACTTAACAGAAACAACCTATATTTTTTATGGTCTAAATCACATTGATTTTACCAAGAACGACTTAGATCAAATCTCATTGACACTTCCAATCATCATTAAACATGCTGATTATCACACCTATACTGTTAACACGTGTGTTTTAGAGACGATAGGCATAGAGAGTAATGATGGATTACTTAATGAAGAACAGATTTTATTGCTCAATACTCATTATTTAAAATATAGCATCTCTGATTTGGAAAATATGATTAAAAAAGCCATCGAAAAGCTTTATCAATATGGGATAACTGGAAGCCATTCTGATGATCTACATTATCACAATGGATATGTTGAAACCATAGAAGCTTTTAAACATGTTTTAAACATCTATCCTTTTAGAGCACAGTTACTAATACATCATGAAGAACTTAAGCATTTTAAAAATTCAAATGATTCATTTTTAGATCAAAACATGTATCTAGAACTAGGTGCAGTTAAGATGTTTTACGATGGCACATTATCCTCTAAAACCGCTTTATTAAAACATCCTTATAATCGTTTAAATCATTGTGGCAAACAAGTAGTCTCTGATGATATATTTATTAATCAAGTCAAAGAAGCAAGAGATCTTTCTATGAATGTTGCCATTCATGTCATTGGCGACCAAGGTTTAGAAAACGTTATAGGTATTCTAAAAAAACATCCTCCTAAAAAAGGGTTATATGATAGAATTATTCATGCATCTTTACTGACTGAAAACACACTTTTAGCGCTCAAAAATCTACCTGTCACAATAGATGTTCAACCCCAATTTATTTCAAGTGATTTTCCACAACACTTTGCCCTTTTTTCGCAAAAACCCGAGTATATATATCCATTTAATTCCATGCTAAAAGCTGGTTTAATGGTATGTGGTTCAAGTGATGCTCCCGTTGAAGATCCTAACCCACTTCTAGGTATGTATAACGCTGTAACAAGAAATCTTAACAATCAAGAACAACTATCACCAAATGAATGTATTTCAAGAATTGAGGCACTTAAACTTTATACGACATATGCAAATATTCCTACTTATAAACAAAACAGAGGAAAAATTGGTATAGGTTATATTGCTGATTTTACGATATTCGACTCTGATATTTTAGAAGTTGATATCGAATCATTTAAACAAATAAAACCTATTATGACCGTTATTAATGAAAAAATAGTCTATAAAAAATAGACTATTTTATTTTTTCTAAAAGCCAAGTCTCTGAAATCTCATCGTTTGAAATCTCATCACTTTCAATACAGGAAGTCGCTAAATAAGCTCCAGCTGTTAATGCTTTATCTATCGAATTAAATTTTAAATACCCATATAGAAATCCACTAAAGAAATGATCGCCTGCACCATTAAAATCTTTGATGTGATTGGTCTTTATAACTTCCTTAGTATAAATATGATCTTTCGTGTAACACTTTGCTGCTTGTTGTCCGTTAGTCGTTAGAAACAATTTGTTTTGATTTACCATTAAACTTGCAAAATCGCTGATTTCTTCTACTTGATCTAAACTCATGAGTAAGAAGTCGGCTGCATCAATATAATCGTTATAATAAGGATTTTTTAAGTCATAATCATGAATATCGACCCAAATAGGTTTACCTAATCTTTTAATAGTATCAATAAATCTTCTTGTGTAATTAATAATATTTAAGACAATTAAATCGGCATCTTTAATGGCTTCTAAAATTTGAGTTTCATTGACTTGAGGTTCAAATGTACCACCATTTTCAAAAATGGATATTCTTTGTCCTAAATCGTCAATAAGATTTGTATGTGTTTTTGTACCTTGTGGATCAATATCATATATAAAGTGAACGTTGTTTTTCTTCATCAGATCAATAATTTCTTTGCCATAAGGATCATCACCAATCATCGCGTGAAATGTTACATCAAAACCTAACTTTGAAAGTGGTATTGATTTACCAATACCCGTCGAACCAATCGCTCTAATCGTTTTTTTAGGGAAAAGTGTTTGTGCTTTTGGTTCTGGTAAAAATGAGAAATGATAGATAGTATCATAACTTGCACCACCTAAAACAAATATCTTCATGATTCTCACTCCTTTTTTAACATGGTCGGGACGACAAGATTTGAACTTGCGACCTCTTGCACCCCATGCAAGCGCGCTACCAAGCTGCGCCACGTCCCGAGTAATATTATTATAACATGTAATAAAATAAAAAAACTCAATCTTTTGATTGAGTTTTATCTATAATTGTTTATTTTGCAAGTGCACCCATTGGGTCCCATGGTTTTAATACTTTTGGTTCTGCTTCCCAATCTTTAAGATTTTCTTTACTTAAATATTTTTTGTGAATGACTGCTTGATAGACATATTGATCAAACCAAGAATCAGATGCTAAGTAATAACCTTTTTGCCCACTGGTATCACCCCAGCTGTTTTCAATCTTCCATCTGACTGGTTTTGATTCCTCTAAATGAACTGCAGTAATCACCATTGCATGATTCATTGCACTTTGAGAATAGTCGAGTTGGTCTTTTTTATCAAGTTCAAAACTCATACCTAAAAGTTCGAAATCATAAGCTTTATCATCCCAAACTCCTGCTTGACGATCACCAAATCTAGCAACATCAGATCCAAACCATACCACTTCTCCATTAAGGAGTTGTTTAATAACAAGGGCTTTTAGTTCACTCATTTCAAGATTTAAATACTTTATATCATGTCCACCAACAACATTACCTAAATATGAAACTGTATATGTCTTATTAAAAGGTTTGTCTTCTGTTGGTGAATTAATGATTGAAACATAGTTTTCAATTTGACCACCATAGATATCTTCATAAAATGATTGTGGCGTTAAATTTTTAATGACTTGATACGTATCATTTGTGACATACTCAAAATCAAATGTTTTTGGTGGTTGTCCAAAACTTGTGACTAAAAAAGTATAAAACTCATCAAGAAATTGTTTTTTAACAGATGGAATTAAATCTTTTTTTCCTTCTTTAAATAATTTTCTAGCAGTTGCAGCATATTGTCTAAGCTTAATATTGATTAAACGGTTCATAAATGCAGTCTTACTTGAAGCTACTGTTTCACTCATGGCATCTTGTGGTACAACACCATATTTTAAAACAAGTGCAACAAACATATCCCATTGACCACCGTCTTGAATACCGGTTTTTAATAAGTGCTGAAGTGTGCGATCATCTTGATCTGCATCAAGAAAATCATCTATAGCTTCTATAAAATAATTAATTTTTTCAAATTTATCCCAAAATGCAGTATAGTTTTGTGACAATTCAAATGTCTTTAACCCATATTTTTTTGCAGCCTGTTCTCTAATGACATTAAGTCCTGCAAAAATCCAGCAACGCCCACTTTGCTTTTGGTTTGCAACTGGCATTGTTTTAATTTCATTTGAAAATTTAAATTGATTTTGTTGATAAACATCTTGTACTTCAAATGCAGTTTGCATGTCATTTTTGTATAAAACACGTTGTAATGCTTTTTGTACTGGTTTTTGATCATAGCTTTGGTTTAAGTGATCAATATCTTTAAATGTGATTGCTTTCATGTTATGCCTCCTTAAACACCTAGTAATCTTTCATCGTTAAATGTTTCTACAATGGCATAATCATTGTCTTTAACAATGACTAAACTTGTATTCACATAGTTAATAATATTTGAAACTCTTTGAGGTGGAACAGCAATAATTAACTGAATTGATAAACTATTATAAAATTTCATCATCGCATCAATTCTTGATTCGTCCATATTATTAAATGCTTCATCGAATAAGACAAGACATCCTGAATCAACTCTTCTATTTTTAGATAATAGTTGTTGGAATGATGCTGCAATAACAATATAGAATGGAACTTGTGTTTCACCACCACTCTTTTCTCTAGATACTTTAGAGAAGAGTGATTTATTACCATTTAAATTGGTAACTTCAATATCATAAGACATATAATTTCTATAATCTAAGAATTTATAAGTCAATTGATCATATTCTGGATTGCTTGATGCAATTTTTTCAAACAATTCAGTTAAAATCGTTTCTTTACGCTTAGATAATCCTTCAGTAAATAGTGTATGTTTTTCAATCGCTTGATTACTCATGATGATATCATAATATAATTTATAATCAGGATCATCACTTGCATTACAAATCAGTTGATATGAATCACTACCAAATGTTTTATCTGTAAGCGCATAGTTTAATTCAGCAATTTGCTGTTGTGCATTTTCAATACTTGCACGAAGTTTTCCAACAAATTCTTCTTTAAATCCAATTTCAGAACTCTTTCTAAGATCAGTTGCTTCTTGTTCATATCTAATGAGATCATTATTTCTAATCTTATTCGCTTCTTGTTCATAAACATCAAGACCTTCAAGTGATGGTTCTGCTCCAAAATGATAATTGAGGTTATAATTTTTCATCAAGTTTTGAACATTAAATTCACCTTTAGTGATTTGTGATTGTAATGAAGCAGATGATTCAGACAAATATGCAGTTATCTTATCATGATCTTGATCATAACGTTGTTTAAGTGCATAAAATTGTGTGTTGGCAATCGATAATTTTTCAGGATGTTTTTGACTTAATTCTTTTTGAGCTTGCATGAAATCATCAAGCTTAATTTGAATATCATCAATTAAATCCATAATACGTTGACGATCATCTCTTTGTGTAGCAATCTTTCCAACTAAAATATCAGATTGAACACGTAAGTCTTTTCTACTGTCTTTAGCCTTTTCAATTTGTGTTTCTAATTGTGCTAAACTTTGATCTTTGCCAAGGGCATTAATTTGTTCTTCAATTTGTGTATATTCTCTTCTAGTTTGTTTAATTAAATCTAAATATCTAATTTGACCTTGATGAATCATTTGATTACTCTTAGATAAATTTAATAATCTAACAACCTTTGATTGTTGATCAGTTAAATCATATAGTTTACTCATTTGTGTTTCAAGATCAGTTAATATTTGTGTTTCTTTTTCCAATTGAATTTGTGTTGCTTGTGAACCGATATATGGCGTTTCATAACTTCTTGGATTTAATTGTCTTGCTGTGAAATTACCATATGTCATACCAGTTGGTGTAATTGATCGACGATAATTTTTTAAATCTTTTACATCTTCAACACATGCAACACCATTTAGCAACATATTGGCATAGTTTCTTGCGTAGCGGTGTTCTGAAGTGATTTTAGATGCAAGCATACCATCAAGTGCATCTTCATAACTTTCAAGTTTTTGAGTGTTAACTAGACCTACACCATAAATTTTTTGTTCAAATTTAACACGATCATATATCTCTAAAGCGTCATTAAAATATCTAGGGTCAACAATAATGTCAAATCTTTGATTACCTAAATACCCCTCAAGTGCATTTCTCCAAAGTTCTTCTTTGACTTCAATGAGTTCACATAAAGGTTGTACATTGACTTCTTTTTGATAGTAATTTGTTAGTTCATCATTTAAAGTTTGAATGAGTTTTTCAACATAAAATGGATACGTCTTGACATGTCGTCTTAACTGGTTCATCTTTTGCTTAGAATCATTAATCAATTTAGATAATTCTTGTTTATCTCTTTCAACTTTATCTCTTTCAGTATGATAAGCTTGTAATAATGCTTGAACATCAGAACTTAGGATATCTAGGTGATTCGATAACTCAGCAGTTTCCAATTGATCCATATGTGTTTGATAATATGTCACAAACGCCTTAATAGAAGTATTTGGAAGAATCGTAAGTAACTCTTTCATCGTTTGGAATTCTTTATCAAGTAATTGTCTTAATTGGACAATCATTTCTTTTTGTTGATCATACTCATACCCTTTTTTGCGTAATGCTTCTTGATATGATTGAAGTGTTCTTGATAAATCACTATCATTTTTTGCACGTTCAAGATTTAAAATGGCTTGATCATTTTCATCGATTTGTGCATCGATTTGAGCTTTTGCTTCTCTTAAATAATCTAGTTGTTTACTAATACCAACAAGTTTCGTTTCATTTTCTTTAATAAACGCTTCTCTTTTTTCAATCCAATTAAGTTGATCAACTAGAGAGTTGATATCTTTTTGATCTTTGTTCAAAATGATTTCTTCACCAACTTGATTGATTTGATCTAGCTTTTCAAGTTTTTCTTTATCATGTTGAATTTGTGCTTCAACTTTCTTAAGTTGTGCAACATTATTTTTAAGGGATTGAATATCAATTGGATCATCATCTAACAAGAAATCAAAAACAAATTGTTGTAAATCTATCGATCTAAAAGCCAATGCTTTAGGTAATATTTTTGCATATTTAGTTGCATCCATACCAAAAAATCTAGCAAGTGCTTCTCTATATTTTCTTTGTGATTCAAATGGATTAAAATCAACATCTAAAGTTTTTAAATATGCCTTCATTGATTTATAATCTCTTGGATATTTTTTTTCTAGAAATAAAGAATCGTGAATTGAAATGTTATCTAATAAATAGAAACGTTCTTTTAAACTACTTGATTTAGGTAAATCTAAAACAACACCAATGGTTGAAAATTTCTTACTTTGTTCATCAAAAAATTCCATGGCTAAATGAGAAACAACATCGCCATTTCTTAAATATTCTTTGTTTTCAGCACCAATTCTACCTCTGATATATCCTTCGAGTGTACGTCTTGCATCATCGGTTGCTGCAATATTAAATTTAGCCCCACTTCTTCCACCAACAAGCATATATTGGATGGCATCAAGTAAAGTAGATTTACCTGATCCGTTTTCACCAGATACTAATGCACTATCTTTTATATCAATAGTTTGATTTGCAAATAAGTGCCAGTTTACTAACTTAATCTTCGTCAACTTCTTCATCTGATGAACCTCCTTCCATATAACCTTCGTACTTGTCTACAACTTCTTTAATTGTATCGTAGTTAGTTACGTATAAAATTGTTGGATAAATCTTAATTCTTGCATCATCATGTAAACCGCGATCAATATAGTCAATGATATTATAGCTTCTTAAGAAAGTTAATGCAGGTTTTAAACGATCTTTAGTAATTCTTTTATGGTCTAAATAACCAATACGTGTAAGTTCGCTATGGATCTCATGTAAATAGATTTCTACATCTTCATCAAGGGTGACAAAATCTTTTTTATGTTGAAATAGAATTCTAAGAGCAAGAATCATAATACTTTCAGTTTTTCTTAATCGCATATGATTGAAGAGTTGTTCATTTTCAATGTAGACAACTTCAGTATCTCTATGAATGATTAAATTAAAATCAGCAAGTGCAAAAAATGCTTCAAAGACTTCTTTAAAAGCTAAAATAAAACGATAATCAGAAGTATCCCCAGGCTTTCTTTTTGTGATGAAGTTTACTTGTAACAATTTATTAACGATACGTGAAACATTTGTTTTTTCACTTTCTTTTAATTGTTGGTATGTATCATTTAATTGTGTCATCGCTTGTTTTTTATTCATAAGCTTTCCCCTTTATAATAAAGTTTTGGAATGTAATGAAATTATTTTTACATTTTTCATTCGTTAATATAACATCATAGTGCATACCAACAGATTTTGAATATAGGAAGATTAAAATCAGTTTTACATAATCTTCTTGTGTCTCAATCAATACATCCTTAGCCTCAATTGAGAGATGATTTTCTAATAAGATTTTGACATATTGATCAATCTCTTTTTTACCAAATATATTATTTTTTAATAATGCTTTAATTTTTTGTTGTCTAAAATCATCACTGATAAAATCATCTTCAAAAGTGATTTCTTCAATTTGAGTGTCGATGCGCATTCTTCTTTGATTGTACAAAGAGTTCGTATCTAAATTACTCATTTGAACGATATTAAATAATGATGCATAATCGAAATCTTTTTCTTTTAACACAATTTGGAATAATCGATTAAATATACCTTCGATATCATCTGATTGATTGGTTAAAAATAAAATCTTGGATGCTGCCGCTGTGACATATTGTTCATTCTTTTTATCAATGGATAGAATTAAATATTCTAATGCATTAAAACTATCTGAGATATATCGAAGCTTATCTTCAACATAGTTAAATGCTTCGTTATAATCATCTATACGTTTACGATACATCACATTTTTACATAACTCATCCATGAGATGCTCATTATGAATGATTTGCGATACATTTTCTAAAATACCTCGTTTATATCTTGATAAACTATCTGTCGTTTTTAAATTATAGTATGCTGAGTCAAAGAAGTTTTGTTTATATTCAATTAATAATTTTTCTAGAAGTTCATGGAGGTCATCTTTGGTTCTCTTTTTAGTAATATCATAATAAAATCTATAGATATTTGCTTTTAAAGCTTTTAATTTACGAATAATGTCATCCGTTTTTAGTGCAGCTTGCTCTAATACACCAATACCTTCTTCAATTGAAAATGATGATAGTAATGAATAAACAGCATATATTTCACCAGTATATTCATTTTGTGTATTGTTTTGAATTCTAATCAACGTATCAATTAATTGAATAGAATAGTCAAAAAGGTTAAGTGATGTCTTATAATCACCTAACTCCTCTTCCCCTAACCATCCAGTTTTCTTTAATATATTAATGACATGGACTGCTTTTTGTCTAGAAGTATGTTGTGTCTCGCCTTCTTCAACATCTTCAAATAATTCATCAGCTTTATCATCAAAATAATCAACGAGTTTTTGTACAATATATTCTCGATCCCCTTGAAAAGCATCCTCAATACTATCTACTGCATGATAAATTACCATGATGCAGTCAATATAAGTTTCTTTATTTGGGGAGGCAAGCACACTAAAAAAATTAATAGGTAATCTTTCAAACAATTGTGCCATCGTTAACCTCCTTTAAATTATACAAAAAATAAATATAAAATTTCATAACTATTGTATCATGTTTATCACATATTTACTATGTTACACACCGATTTTTAATCGATTTCTGCTCAAATATTATAAAAAAAAACGATAAATATATATTTATCGTTATCACATATTTCTTAATGAGATTTTTTTCTTTGGCAATGTTCACCAACACAATGTTCATTTTCTTGTTTTAAAATACCTAAATTGAGTGCTTTCAAAATGGATTCTTCTGTTTGTACTCCTTCGAGTTTCATGCTTTGATTGATTCTTAAAAACGGTAGAGATTCAACACCTTTTAACAGACCATTTTCTTTGTTTGAAATGACTGCTTCACTATATTTTTCGCTACATAACACAAGATTCACTTCATCCTCAGGAAGACCAATAGATAATGCTAATTCTCTTAATTCGTGAATGAGAGATAGATTTTTACGATCTTCATAGATGGCTTTAAATACTGCTTTGTTATAGACATAAGATTTTTTTGTCTTTTTAGCTAAATGTGCCATTTGATGAACATGATGAATAGGAAATAAGTCAATTTCAAGATTTGTTTCTTTCAAAAATTCGATGACTTCATCTCTTGGAATATGCTTATATTCGACAATAAAATCAACGAAGCTCATTGATGGATCAAATGAATGACTATCAACCATTTCGAAACTACGATAAATGATAATATTTTCTTCGATTTCCTTTGCTTCAATCATTTGTTCAATGACTTTATGTTGCAAGTAACATTTTGGACACAAATAATCTAAATAAAATTCTATTTTCATATAAAAACACCCTCTTTAAAATACAATAATATTCTAACAATAAAGGGTGCTATTTTTCAACTTATTTACATTTTTATTTAATATCACTTAATGCTTTTGTAATCATATCTAAAGGATATCCTTTTCGATACAATTTAGAAATGATCTTTTGCTTATCTTCATATGAGAGTATCTTTGATTTTATTTTTAATCTCTGTTGATGAACTTCTTTTTCAATCACATGCATATCCACTTCATTTAAGAGGTGATTATGTTTACCAATCACAGTGTCAATTGCATCTTGAGAAAACCCTAATCTGTAAAAATCAGTCTTTATTTTTAACAAGATTTGTTTCTTAGCTTTTTTACCATTTAATGATCGCATCTTTTTTGGTATCAAATCACTTAATATTTCAATTTCATTGATACGTTCTGTAAATCCTAATATGATATTTAAGTCAACGCCTTTTTTTAAAAGTTCATCTTGAATATATTTAGGGCCTTTTTGGTATTGTTTAAGGGATACATACATTTTAGTATAAAGATAATCATCTAAATATTTCTTTTCTGCAAATTCAAAGACGATTTGTTTTGCAATCGCAACCGTAGCTTCTTTTTTAATTAAATAATCATACATCTCTTTTTTTGTCTGCATGTTGTTTAGACGTTTTAGTCCAATACGTTTATACTTCTCATATTGATTATCTAAAATAAATCTTTGGTATGCACTTTGATCAAGTTCTTGAAATAACTTTAAATGCAACTTTAAATAAATCACTGGTTCAACCTCAATGACTTCTTGATTATTTAAAGTAACTTGATAAATTGTCTTTAATTTTTTAATCTGAGTTATTTTATGCATTTTGGTTTTGAATAAGTGTGATCAAAGATTGCAATTGAACATCATTTGATAAAATTGAAGACATAACTTTAAAGTCTAAATACACAAATCTTGCTGTCTCTAAGTCTATCATACCAGTTTGTGTGATGCCATGTTCGCTTTGATATTGCTTAATATAATCTTCTGTTCTTTGATCAAAGTAACCATCTGTTCTTATCATCGAACCTTCATCTAAATTAAAATATGTATTAAAAAATTTTTGATAATCAATTAAATTTG
This sequence comes from Acholeplasmataceae bacterium, assembly GCA_963667565.1. Classification (GTDB taxonomy): domain Bacteria; phylum Bacillota_I; class Bacilli_A; order Acholeplasmatales; family Acholeplasmataceae; genus WOFB19. The sequence goes on from OY763415.1 coordinate 837,829, forward strand.
GATCGACTTGATCAAAACTTAATTCACCCATAAATATAGGTAGATCTAATGTTAATATGCCACTTTGATCAAGTGATTCAACTAAAAGTGGATCAGTAGACACATTGAGATTATCACCATAGTTCCAAACACCTTCCGTATATGTTAAATAATAACTTATGTTTCTGATATCGTTTAAATAGATTGAATTTTGATATACACCTTTACCATATGTGTCTGATCCATAAAGCGTATACCCATAACTTGAGAGTGAAGCAGCAAGAACTTCGCTTGCTGAGGCGCTATTACCATTAACTAATACTTTGATATCATATGGTTTTATTTGTGATAAACCACCGTAATATGAAGTAACAACATCTTTTTTATCAACCATTGAAAAGAGTGGTTGAGAAAGATTATATGGAAGTAAAAGTTGTGTAATCCCAGGGTTTAAATTGGTCCCTTGATTAGTAAGTGCAGTGAGTGAACCACCAGGATTATCTCTTAAATCAATGATTAAAGTTTTATTTTCGCCTTCTAGAACAGATGACTCTAAAGTATTTAATACTTCGTTAAATACATAATTTGTACCAACTGAGACACCTTGCTCATATCCATTAAAATGGTCAATTTTAATATATCCTATATCATTAGATCCTAAGTCTATAGCATAGGCTGATGGAGTTAATATTTCTTGATACATAAAATCAACTGTATATGTCTCATGACTCGGATTTTGAACTATGATTTCTTTTTCATCACTAAGAGATCCTGTTAAATAAGTAAGAACTTCATCAGTCGTAGCCAAATCATCAAAATATATAGGTTGTTCATCAATCATAACGCCAGTAATCAAATCATATGGATATAGTTTTAGATATAAATCACTTGTAGGATCAACATCGATCACACGTAAATCGTTTTGATCAAAATAAAAATCTATGCCCATACCCACATATGACTCAACATTTTTATTCGCTACTGAAGGGATAACTGCAGTTATTTTTGTATATGGGTCATTATGATTTGCTGCATATGTATCAACAACAGCGTACATAGATTCAATAAATGCATCATAAACATCATCTGAATCTATATCATAATAATAATATTCATCAAATGCTTTGGTGATATAATTAAAAATTTCATCACTTTCTATGACCATTTTGCTTTCAACCAAATTGGATGAAAAATATCCAGCTGCAAAAGCTAAAATGACAGAAAACAGAAATAATATAGCTAATTTTTTCGTTCCCATATCGCTTGCTCCCTACTAAATCCATTGCCTAATGCTTCTTTTGTTCTAGTAACAAATGTAAAAGCATTTGGATCTGTTTCTTTGATAATCATTTTAAATGTATATAACTGTAATCGATCAACAGTACAGATGATCATATCACGTTCTTGTTTTCTAAATCCACCGACAACTTTTGATATCGTAATACCACGATCTAATTTTAGATAGATTTCAGTTTTAATTTCTTCTGTTTTATTTGTAACAATAAATACTGTGAAACCCGATAAACCTTCAATGGATAATTGATCAATAATGATCCCACTTAATAGCATGGCTCCGAAAGCGTATAATCCATGTTGGAAATCTAAAAACAACGCAATAAGAATAATGGTTCCATCAATAAAGTATACGGCTAGATGAAATGGAATTTTTGCATATTTAGTGAGTATTTTTTGTAACACATCAATACCACCAGTAGTTGCATTATTTCTAATAACAACTGCGAGTCCAAAACCTACCATAAGTCCACCAAATATAGCAGATATGAGTAATGGAGATTCGGTCATATGTTGCATAAAAAAGTTTGGATCAATGGTTTGTTCTAATATCCATAAAATCAGCGGTGACAGTAAAGTTGCATATATAGTTTTCATAAAAAACACTTTACCTAAGACAACAAGTCCAATCAATAATAAAACAACATTAGCAATAAATATGAAGGTTGAAACAGGTATATAGTCTTGTATAAGTACAGAAATACCCATAACTCCACCAATCACTAAATTAAGAGGTAATAAGAAAAAATAGAAACCAAATGACATAACTATGACGCCTAATGTGATTTCTAAAACTTCTCTGATCTTTGCTTTATTCATGTTCATCACCAGCTTTTAAATAGGCATTAATAAAACCATCAATGTCGCCATCCATGACTTGATCAATTTGTCCAACTTCAAAATTAGTTCGATGATCTTTAACCATTTGATATGGATGAAAAACATAAGATCTAATTTGCGATCCCCATGCAATATCTTTTTGTTCACCTTTAATATTTTTCATGGTTTCTTCTTGTTTTTTTATTTCTTCTTGCACTAATTTTGTTTTTAAAATTTTAAACGCAGTTTCTTTATTTTTAATTTGACTACGCTCATTTTGACATGTCACAACAATTCCTGAAGGAAGGTGAGTAATTCTTACAGCTGAGTCAGTTGTATTAACAGATTGACCACCTGCACCACTACTTCTATAAACGTCAATCTTTAAATCTTCATCTTTAATTTCTATTTCAATATCATCATCAAACTCTGGCATTACATCAAGTGACGCAAAAGATGTATGACGTCGTGCATTAGAATCAAATGGTGAAATTCTTACAAGTCGATGTACGCCACGCTCTGCTTTTAAATAACCAAATGCATAAGGTCCTTTAACACGCATAGTCACACTTTTAATACCAGCTTCTTCACCTGCTTGATAATCTAAGACTTCAACTTTATAACGTCTTCTTTGAGCAAATCTGGTATACATTCTATAAAGCATATCACACCAGTCTTGAGATTCAGTACCACCCGCACCTGGATGTAATTCTAAAATAGCATCATGATCATCATATGGACCATTAAGCAGTGTTTTAATTTCAAATTCTTTAAGTGTCTTTTCAAGTGATTTAATGTCATCTTCTAAAATACTCCACTCCTCAGTGTCTTCTTCGGAAATTTCAAACCACTCTATTAATTGTTTTAACTTATTTTCTAATCGATAATATTCATCAATTTTTTCTTTAATACTGGTAGCATCTTTTGACACTTTTCGCGCTTGATTAGGATCATTCCAAAAATCTGGCGCTTGCATTTTTTCGTTCAATGATTCATATTTTTGATTAAGCAATTCAGGTTTCAAAGCGTTATTTAAATCTTGAATTCTTGTTTCAAATGAACCAATCATTTTATTAACGTCGTAGCGCTCCATGAAATGACCTCCTTATCTCCAAGGCATGTTTCTTTGGCCTTTATTTTTTCTTACTTTTGGTTTTTTTGGTTTTGAAGCATCTGATGATCCTTCATTTGTTCTTGTATTTTTAACGACTTCTTCACGTTCAGTGTTATATCTGATTTGTGCGCGTAGAGCATATCTAGTTACATCTTGATTGATGTTATCTATCATCTCATTAAATAGTCTTAATCCTTCTCTTTGATATACAACAAGTGGGTTTTGTTGAGCATATGATTGTAATCTTACACCTTGACGTAATTCATCCATGACATCAATATGACGCATCCAGAATGTGTCAATCACTCTAAGCATAACAACTTTTAAAAACTCATTATAAACTTGAGCAGGAACTTCTGCTTTTTTGCGATCAAGTTCTTCTTTTCCTAAAGATTGAATGTAATCAGTAAAAGCTTCGTGTGTTAGTGTTTCTAGATATTCTTTCTTAATTGTACCTGGTGCAAATAATGGACCTTCAAAATGCTTGTATGCAGCATCAAAGTTCACTTCATATACATTTTTTCCTGTTTGTGTAATAAATTGTTCTGCTTGTGCTAAAAGTGTATTTGAAACTGTTTGTCTAACTTGTTCTTCAATAGATTCTAAAATAAGGACGTCACGACGTTCTTTATAGATGATTTCTCTTTGCTTTCTAATGACATCATCATATTTTAAAACTTGCTTACGAGAATCATAGTTATTACCTTCAATACGTTTTTGTGCACTCGTAACAAATCTAGAGAACATTTTAAATGATAAAGGTTCACCAGTGGTGTTCATTTTATCTAACATTTCAAGTCTTTGCTTAAATGATTCTCCACCGAATCTAACCATAAGTTCATCATCAGCAGATAAGTAGAAACGTGAATATCCTGGATCACCTTGACGACCACTACGTCCTCTTAACTGGTTATCAATTCTTCGTGATTCATGGCGTTCACTACCGATAACGGCAAGTCCACCAAGTTCAACGACACCTTCACCAAGTTTAATATCTGTCCCACGACCAGCCATATTAGTTGCAATTGTAACAGAACCTTTAAGTCCAGCTTTAGCAACAATTTCAGCTTCTCTTTCATGGTTTTTAGCATTTAAAACTTCATGAGGTATTCTCATAAGTTTTAATTTTCTTGAAACTAATTCAGAAGTTTCAACTGCAATCGTACCAATTAAGACTGGTTGACCTTTTTCGAATTTTTCTTTAACTTCATTACATAAAGCATCGAATTTTTCTTCTAAGCCAACATATATAAAATCGGGTTCATCTTTTCTAATCACAGGTCTATTTGTTGGTACTTCAACAACATCCATGTTATAAATTTCTCTAAATTCTTCTTCTTCAGTTTTTGCAGTCCCAGTCATACCTGAAAGTTTCTTATACATTCTAAAGAAATTTTGATATGTTATGGTAGCAACTGTCACTGTTTCTTGTTTAATATTAACGCCTTCTTTAGCCTCTAAAGCTTGATGAAGACCTTCAGAAAATTGACGACCTTTTAAAATACGACCTGTAAATTGATCGACAATAAGTACTTCGCCATCTTGAACAACATATTCTTTATCTCTTGCCATAATATAATTTGCACGAAGTGCATTATTGATATGATGAACAAGTGATACATATTTTAAATCATATAAATTATCAATTTGGAATATTTTTTCAGCTTTTTCAATACCTGCAGGTGTGAGTTCAATTGTTTTTGTTTCTACATCAATTTCAAATTCATCGTCTCTAAGTGATTTTGTAAAACGATCTGCAGACTGATATAAATTCATATTATTTTTAGAACCACCAGAAATAATCAGTGGTGTTCTTGCTTCATCAATTAAAATAGAGTCAACTTCATCGATAATTGCATAATTTAATCCACGTTGTGCAACCATATCTTTAGCATAAAGTACCATGTGATCTCTTAAATAATCAAATCCTAATTCACTATTTGTTGAATATAGAATATCACAATCGTAAGCAGCTTTTTTCTCTTCTCTTGTGATATCTCTTAAGTTAAGACCTACTGTTAATCCTAAAAATCTAAAAAGATCACCAATCTCGCCTTCAGTTTCACGTTTAGCAAGATATTCATTGACTGTAACGATATGAACACCTTCACCGTTTAGTGCACTTAAATAAGCAGGCATAACAGCGGTTAAAGTTTTCCCTTCACCAGTCTTCATTTCAGCAATGTTACCATGGAAAATAGCAACCGCACCACAGACTTGGACAAAATATGGAAACAGTCCAGTCACACGTCTAGAAGCTTCACGTACAACAGCAAAAGCTTCGACCATGAGATCTTCTAACGTTTCTCCATCAATGTATCTTTTTTTGAATTCTTCAGTTTTATTTGTTAATGCTTGGTCAGTCAGTTTTGCCATCTCATCTTCTAATTTAAATACTTGATGAGCAATGACTTCTGCCTTCTTTAGTTCTTTTTTACCTGGGTCAAATAAGTTTTTAAACATATGTACACTTCCTTTGCATTCTCTATTATATTACTATAATAGAGCGATTTTTACAACAATCTTAAGTGCTTTAAAGACATTTTACACAATTTAACAATATATCAATTTAAAATTGACAAAAAAAATAGAATGCATCGCATTCTATCATTTTTATTTTATAAATTAAAAATCAAATTTAACGTCTTGACGTTTAGCTTCTTCAGCTTCAAAGAATTCACGTTTAGTAAATTTCTTCCAATTAGCGATTACACTACTTGGGAAAACTACTAATTTTTGATTGTATACAGATACATTTGAATTGTATACTCTTCTAGCTGCTTGTAAGTTTTCTTCAACTTCAGTAGTAGAATCTTGAAGTTTTGCAACATTTGCAGATGCTTTTAAGTCAGGATATTGTTCTACAACTACATTGATTGCTTCTAATCCTCTTGTCATTTGATTTGCAAATTCTTGTTTTTCTTTCATACTTGCACCATGACCAGGTTGACGCATTGCAACAACTTCAGTTAATGTGTCTTTTTCATGTTTCATGTAACCTTTAGTTGCAGCAAACATTTTCGTTAATAAATCAAATCTCTTAGTTAATGCAACATCAATACTTGATTCAGATTCATCAATTTTAACTTGCATGACTCTAAATTGATTTGTTGTTGAAATAACCCAAAAAATAATGATGACTGCTACGACAGCAGCTCCTATAGCATATGGCATATAATTTCTCCTTTTTATTCTTCTTTATCATGAGATCCAAAGATCACAAATAACATAATTCCAATAAATATTAGTCCTAATACAACAATTCCAATACCCATATAACTTCAATTTCCCCTATTAATCCTGTTTCTTGAATTTTTGACTATCCAATCTAAACTCATTAATGATTGCAGCAATCATCTCAATATCATCAAGCACTGGCTTTAATGCTTCTTCAGTTACTGGTTTCTTATAAGAGAATTCTAAGTAGTCCTTACGATCATTGATACCAATATGTAACTCATTATCCATAAAACAATAAAGAATTTGTCCACGATGCATTTTTTCTAATTTAAGTAGTTTTTCAATCATTGAAGACGTGATTTGATAAAATCCATATTCTTTTGAAGTTGCATAAATCGTGAATTTTTTATTGAATTCGATACTTTCTGTATCCATTTTTTCGAATCCTTTTTTATTAAATCCGAAACGCGATTCAATAATTTTAAGTCCATCTTTAAAATGACGTTCAAAACGATAAGTAATCCAACGTCCTTTAAAGTAAGTATCATAAGTATAATAAACATTGCCCTTAGAATCTCTGTGTTCAACTCTTTCTTTTAAATCAAGATCAGAAGTTTCAAATTGAATCCCTTTATAACTTGCTCTAAAATAATCTTCCATCGTATAACGATCTGGTCTTTTTACAGTATCAGTCTTAAGGACATTTTGAAGTCCTATTCCACCTTTTTGATCATAGAATACATCTTCATATGTTTCTTTTAAAAGGGTTGTAACAAGTTCATTCTTAACAACTTTGTTATATTGTTGGATATAACCATATCCTTTTCCAATAATGACAAATCCAACAATTAAAATCACAAATCCAACAGCGACTAAAGCAAAGATGCTTAATAGTGCTCCAGCTACAATGATTAATATCCCTGGAATGATAAATAATAAACTTTTATTTCTTTCTTTTGCGTAAGATTCGACTGCATTGAGTCTTTTTTGCTCAATCGCTTCAAGTTGTTTCATTGACATCACCTGAAACTATTTTATAATAATTCTTTAAATAATTCAATCTTATCGAGTTTTTCCCATGTAAAATCCGTATTTGACTTTCCAAAATGGCCATATTGTGTGGTTTTACGATATATAGGTTTATTTAAATCAAGTGTTTTTATGATACCTCTTGGTGTTAAATCAAATTGATTAATCACTGTGTTATATATAAGGTCATGATCAACTTTTTCTGTTCCAAAAGTATTAATATTAACTGAAATGGGTTCTGCAATACCAATGGCATACGCAAGTTGAATTTCACATGCATCAGCAATACCTGATGCAACGATATTTTTGGCAATATATCTTGCCATATATGCAGCTGAACGGTCAACTTTTGTTGCATCTTTACCTGAAAATGCACCTCCACCATGTCTAGCATATCCACCATATGTATCTACAATAATCTTACGACCAGTGAGCCCAGCATCACCATGAGGTCCACCCATAACAAACCTTCCTGTTGGATTAATCTTAAACTCTGTATTTGTTAAATCATAATCTTTAAATACTGGCTTAATGACATGTTTGATCATCGCTTGATGTAAATCTTCTTGATGCCATTCAGGATCGTGTTGTGTTGATAAGACAATCGTGTGAATAAATGCAAACTTATGATTTTCATCATAAGCAATCGTGACTTGTGTTTTTCCATCAGGACGAAGACCTTTAACAATATCTTGTTTACGAACGTATGTTAATCTTTCTGCTAATCTATGTGCTAAATAAATAGGCAATGGTAAAAATGTGTCAGTATCATTGTTTGCATAACCAAACATAAAACCTTGATCACCAGCACCTAATGATTTCTTTTCTTTTTTATTAACACCTAGAGCAATATCATCTGATTGTTTTTTGACTCTGACTTCAACTTTTACTTCATCAGCATTATAACCATATGCTTCTTTGTTATAGCCGATAAACTTGATTGCATCTTTGACAACTCTTTCATAATCTATGGTTGCGTTACTTGTAATTTCACCAAATAATAAAGCGTAGTTGGTCGTTACTGCAGTTTCAATTGCCACTCTAGAAAATGGATCTTGCTCTAAACATGCATCTAAAATAGAATCTGAAATATAATCAGCTACTTTATCTGGATGTCCCTCTGTGACGGATTCACTACTAAATAATTGATACATAAAAAAAACCTCCTGTTAAAAAACAAAACGCTTCTCGAAGGAAAAGCGTCTGTTTTCCTTATTGATAGACTTATTAGTCCCTTGTGGAAGCACCTAATTTAAGTAGGTTGCTGCTATATCACCGGCCACGTTCCTCTATAGCTCTTAATAAAGTAAAATATTAATTTTATACTTGCGTAATCATATTACATGAAAGATCACTTAAAGTCAATCATTATCTTTTCAGATTAGAAATTATTATACATTTCCATAAATTCATCATTAAATTTTAAAAATCTCTCTTTCAAATTGTAATCAAAAAATGTTCCTAATTCATTTTGAAAAGCTTTTAAAACAATCGAATGAGCAAGTGGTCTCTTATAAGATTTAGGTCCTCTCATTGTCATATATAAATCACTTAACAAAATGATTTGAGAATCAATTTCTGGTTGAATATCTAGCATATCTTTAATGAAATGCTCATTAATTGTTTCTTCAATATATGCTCTTGCGATATCTTCACATTTTTGAGCTAACTGCAAGCGTCTAGCGATTTGTGACCCTAATTCTGTTTTTGCTTTAAGTAAATCAAATGTTTGCTCATCATAATGATTCATGTCATCAAGCATGTTTTTGATTTCGCTAAATTGTAAATGAATCATTGCATATTGATTCATCTGATTAATATCTTCAATATTCAAACCGAAATACCCACCTAGTTTTTCACTCATTTGTTGGACTAGATAAGCATGTCTTTTATCCATAAGTGCATATGAACTTGAAAATACAACCGAGAATAAATCACCGACGATATGTGAAAAGTCACGTTGAACCTGTCTTCTTTTCATAAGTTCATTACGTCTTTCTTCTTGCATATATTGTCCCATTGAAACAATGGCATAAACAACGAAGTAAAACAGGATAAATAATAATGTTCTCAATAATATATCGCTAAATTCAGGTAAAGTCACAAATGTAAATCTTAAAAATTCTACAAACGATTGATTACCAACAATTTCTTGAAAATTATATGTCCAAACCAAATGGATAAACGTCAGAAGTGCAAGTAATCCTTGAAAACTTCCACTTAATACTTTTTTCTCTTGATATAAGGATATAACGACAACTGCATAATACATAAGAATGTATGCAGCAGTTTCAAAATAATCTATATTATAAAGTCTTGCATAGATTAATATTGCTGAAAAGAATATATATAAGGATGCAACATACATTGCGACCATTTGTTTAGTTCTATCATGTTGATCCAAAAAGATTAATTTTCTTAACAGTTTATTAATTGCATAAGTGATTGGAAAAATGATCACAGTCATCACCCAATTACTCACTTTTGTATCTGGATTAGTATTGGTAATTGATAAGACAAATAAGATAAGTGAATACATCATATTGGTAATGAAGATGATGTTCTTGATGACGACGTTTTTTCTAAAAAGAACTGCGACATCATCTGTAATATCAATGCCTTGCTCAAAACCAAAAAATTTAGCAAAGATTTCTCTGCCAAATAGTTTGATGCCAAATTTTTTGCGTTTTGATTTTAATGCCATATATGATCTCCTATTTTAAATCAAATAATGAGAATCTTTCTACATGAATATCTTCGTGTGCTAAATCTTCGTTCATGATTTGTGCAACTCTTGTAGATGCTGCTGCTGCAATCGCACCAACAATATCATCTAAGAATGTGTGACATACACCTTCTTTTTTTCCATCTTCGTTTAATTTTTGTACAATACCATGTTTATTGACATCAATGTCACCAAAATTAGTTTGTCCAATAGTTCCATATAATCCTGACACATCAAGTCCCATTGTTTCATCAACACCAAATAAGCCTAAATCGTCATGGATAATATCTTGAATTGGTCCTTTAAACATACGTTCTTCTGCTAATCTATCAATTTCACATGCAAGTTGAACATGATGAAAAATATCTCTTAAAGATAAAATTTTTTCAACAGATTCCACACAAATTTTCATTGAAACTTGATCAGAATATTTTGATTGTTGTTGAAAACTAATCTCTGCGATTGATTGAATATCAACGCCTCTTTGAGCCAATATCTGTTTATTAAGCTCTAACATTTCAGATCTTGTAAATAGCAATTTCTTTTTAGCCATGCGTATTACCACCTTTTATAATTTCTCCTTTTTTAAATAGTTGTTGACCATTTAAAAAATCTTTAGCGAGCATACGTTTTTTTCCTGGAATTTGTAATTCTATAATGTCTAATACGCCATCAATTGTTTTTATTAACAATTGTTTTTTAGCAAGTAGAATTTCACCAGGTAACGCGTTCTCTACTATTATATCACTTTTTTTAGCTTGATAAATCTTTATATGTTGACCTAAATAATCAAAATGAGCACCTGGTTCATCATATAAACCTCTTATTTTATTGATGATCATTTTTATAGGTTGTTCAAAATTAATTTCTTCATCTTCATATTTAATCGTATACGCAAATGTCACTTGTGATTCGTCTTGTACAAATCTTTCCTTAATTCCATTTGATAAATCAGTTAATACTTCATCTAATAAATTGGCACCTAGAACACTGAGTTTATCGACGAGTGTAAGATACGTATCCTCTTCCAAAATAGGTATTGACTTTTGCTTAATGACATCCCCACTATCCATCTGATATGCCATGTACATGATTGATATACCTGTTTCATCATCACCATTAAAAAGTGCATATTGAATAGGTGCACCTCCACGATATTTAGGAAGTAGTGAACCATGGACATTTAATGATGTAATGGGTTCAATGAGTCCTTTAGGTAGCATTTGACCATATGCAGCAGTAATTAATAAGTCTGGTTTTAAATCAATAATTTTTTGATAATCTTTTCTAAGTTTGCTTGGTTGAAATACTTCTATTTGATGTTTTTGTGCACACATTTTAACAGGAGACATTGTAAGCACTTTTTTTCTTCCAACTTCTTTATCAGGTTGTGTAACAACCAATAATACTTCATGCTTTTCTATCAACATTTCTAATGTTGGAACTGCAAATTTTGGAGTTCCTAAAAATACAATTTTCATGTTATCACCTACACTAATTCTTGATTTGGATAATATTTTATCCTTGTTTCTTTGGATTCGACTTGATCGATATATTCAAATATTTTAGAATCAAATATTTTATATTTAAGTGTCATAACAAAACGATAATCATCCCCTATTTTTTTAATATATGCCGGGGTGGGACCTAAGACACTATATGTATTTATTTGTTCAATATGTTTTTTTAATCTAAATGCATTTTGATATGTTTTTAAATAGGATTTTCCTTCTACAAGTAATTGAGCTATATGCATAAAAGGTTCATAATTCGCTATTTTACGATCATATAATGCCGATTGATAAAAAGTTTCATAGGCATCTTTTGCATGTTTTATAGCATAGTGATTTAAATCGTAACCTTGAATAATCACATCGCCTTGAGTAAACCGTCCAGATCTTCCTGAAATTTGAGTTAAAAGCGTATAAGCTTTTTCACTCGCTAAATATGAAGGAATTCTAAGCATGAGATCTGCCATTAAAACACCAACAAGTGTGACTTTAGGAAAATCTAGTCCTTTTGCGATCATTTGAGTTCCTAATAATATATCAGCGTCAGCTTCATTGAATTGATGCCATATCATCTCATGACTACCTTTAGTCTTGGCCACGTTAGCATCCATTCTTAAAATTCTAGCCTGACTAAATGCCTTTTTGAGTGCTTTTTCGACTTGTTCAATACCAACACCAACTTCTTTGATTTGAGTACTTTGACACACTGAACAATGATCTTTATACATTTCTTCGTGACCACAATAATGGCATTTTAATTTTTGATCATCTTTATAATAAGTAAGCGCAATACCACATGTTGGACATGTCGGTACATGACCACAAGTTCTACACATCACAAATGGAGCGTATCCTTTTCTGTTAAATAAAATCATTACTTGTTCTTTTTTAGATAATCGATCTAAAATTGCTTGTTCAAGTTTTCTAGAAAACATGGATGTGTTTGAAGCTTTTAGTTCATCTTTCATGTCAACAAGCTCAATATGTGGAAGTTTTATACCATTGGGTCTTTGATTTAATTCATGTAATTGATACACCTGATTTTTGGCTTGATAATATCTAGTTACTTTTGGAGTCGCACTTCCTAATACAATAGAAATATCTTTAATTAGAGCTCTTAATTCCAATACATCAATCGCATCATAGATGACAGATTCATTTTGGATATAAGAATCGTCATGTGATTCATCTATAATGATTAAACCTAATGCTTTAAAAGGTAAAAATGAAGCACTTCTCGTACCTAATAAAATTCTAGACTCTCCTTCTTTAATTGCGATATATGCATCTAATCTCTCTCCAGATGATAAGGCACTGTGATAAATTTCTACATCATCAAACTTAGATTTTAATCGTTGTGCCATAGGTGCAATCAGTGTGATTTCAGGGACTAAGATCATCACTTGTTTATGCTGTTTTAACACTTCTTCAATCAGGTTTAGATAAATTTCTGTTTTACCAGAACCCGTAACACCTTTAATCAAATGTTTCTCATGGTGATTTAATCCAATTTTAATATGTTCAAAAATTTTGGATTGATCTTTGGTGAGTGAAATTTTTTTATCATTTAATTTAAAAACATGAGAAACATCTCTTTTGATTTTTACTTCTAATTTTGAAAGTACGCCATGTTTAACAAGTGTCTTTATGGATGAGATACTTAAACCTAAGTCAATGAGTTCATCTTTCGAGTGGATTTGATCTTTTAATAAGATGAGCACATCCTCATATATAGATGCTCTTTGATATTGATGATTCTTATTGAATTGATATTTTGTTTCATATTTTTCTTTTGTTTTTTGTTCATATATTTGCTTAATTTCGATTGCATTCATAGCATTATATTTTCTTAATTTATAATCATACTCATGATTGTTTTTAGATATCGTTAACATGTTTTTATGATTAAATAACTGTTTAAAAGATGCATCTACCAGATCAGGATTAAGTAATGTAATTTGTTTTTTGTATTTAAGTTGTATTTGAGATGGAACGACAGTTTCAAATATCGCTGCGTAAATTTGATGTGTTTTTTCATAAATATCATCAATGATTTTAAAAGTTTCTTCATCAACTGTTGGTTGAACATCTAAAATGTCTACGATCTCTTTATTTGCCTTCTCACTTTTATCAAAAATAGAGATCACATATCCCATTCTAAGTTGCTCACCAAAAGGAACGACAACGCGCATACCACGTTTTATGCTTAAAACATCTTCGTCTTTAATGATGTAATCAAATTGTCTATTAATCTCTTTGTTTTTAATATCAACTATGACACTTGCAAACATAACTTTCACCCTATTTATATTATACAATATTGTATAACATAAGCATATTTTATCTTTGATAAAAAAAAGTAACCGAAGTTACTTTAATGATTTTAATATCTCATCGATATGATTCCCATAAGCTAATGCTTCATCAAATTTGAAGACTAGATCAGGGATTTTTCTAACATTTCTGATTTTTTTAGCAAGTTCCATACGGATTGTTGCTTTAGAATCATCTAATGCATCTTGAGCTTTTTTTAGCATATCTTTTTCATCTTTTAAAATTGTGTAATAAATCGTAGCAAACGATAAGTCTTTAGTCACTTTAACATCAGTTAAATTAATATAACCAAAGCTTTTATCTTTAACTTCTTTATTCACAATACTTGCAAGTTCTCTTTGAATCAAACTTGCTAATCTTTCTGTAGTAACTGACATGATTTACACCTCAATTTCTCTTAATTGTGAAGCTTCAATGACATCTCCAACTTTGATATCATTATAATTTTCAATCGAAAGACCACATTCATAGCCTTGACGAACTTCTTTAGTATCATCTTTAAATCTCTTAAGTGATGCAAGTTTACCTTCGTAAACAACAATACCTTCTCTTAAAATTCTTACAAGTGCATCACGTTTGATAGTACCATCAGTAACATAACAACCTGCAATTGTACCAATCTTAGATATTTTAAAGATATCTCTAACTTCTGCTTGACCTGTTACAATTTCTTCAAATTCAGGTTCTAACATACCTTTAAGAGCAGCTTCAATATCTTCTTGTACACGATAGATAATTGAATATAATCTAATTTCGACCCCTTCATTTTCAGCGACTTTTTTAACAGACGCGGTTGGTCTTACATTAAATCCAATAATAATCGCATTTGATGCTGATGCAAGTGTGACATCACTTTCACTAATTGCCCCAACACTTGCTCTTACAGTATTGACATGAAAACCATCAATATCTATTTTTTCTAATAATCCTTTTAATGCTTCAATAGAGCCTTGAACATCACCTTTGATAATAATGTTCAATTCTTTTTCTGATTCAGCCATTTCGCCAAATAATGAATCTAGCGAACGCTTTTTGCTAGAACCAAAGTCAAGTTCTTTTTGTCTGTCTTGACGATCGGACGCAATATTTTTAGTGACTCTTTCATCATCAAATGCCATGAAAACATCACCTGCTTGAGGAACTTCATTTAAACCAGTGACTTCGATTGGTTGTGATGGTTTAGCCTCTTTGAAACGACGATTCAAATCATCTTCCATAGTTCTAATTTTTCCATAAGTATTACCAATAACGATATAATCACCAACATGAAGTGTACCCGTCTCAACAATAAGTGTTGCAACAGGTCCTTTTCCTTTATCAAGGCTTGCTTCTATGACAGTTCCTTTAGCTAAACGCTTTGGATTTGCTTTAAATTCGTTAATTTCACTGATTAATTGGATAATATCCAAAAGTTGATCTATACCCATGTTTTTAAGTGCAGATACATTGACGAATGGAATATCTCCACCCCATGCTTCTGGTACCAAACCTTTTTCTGATAACTCAGTCATGACACGATCAGGATTTGCAGATGGTTTGTCTACTTTATTGACAGCAACAATGATAGGTACATCTGCCGCTTTCGCATGATCAATTGCTTCAATAGTTTGTGGCATAACACCATCATCAGCAGCAACAACTAAAACAACAATATCTGTAACTTTAGCTCCACGAGCACGCATTTCAGTAAATGCAGCATGACCTGGAGTATCGATAAATGTAATAGGTTCGCCATTTTTAATGACTTGGTATGCACCAATATGTTGTGTAATACCACCTGCTTCACCATCAACAACTCTTGTTTTCTTAATCGTATCTAGCAAAGTCGTTTTACCATGATCAACATGCCCCATGATTGTGACAATCGGAGGTCTTTTTACAAGATCTTTTGGATCGTCAACGATTTCCATTTCATCAAAACGAGTGACATCTGTAATCACCTCATCTTGCACTTCATATCCTTCTTCTAAAGCAATCAATTCAATGGTATCTCTATCAATGACTTGATTAACACTCGCCATTAATCCTAATCCCATTAATTTTTTAATGATAATTGCATTTGATAAATGCAACCCATCAGCAACCTCAGAGACTAACATATCTGGTTTATATGTTAATATTTTTGGTCCTTCATCTTTCTTTGCTTTCACATTTGGATGATTGTGTGGATTTGGTTTGTTAAATGTTTGTTTTTTGTTTGGATTCATTTTTTTGTTATTTTTACTAGGCATATAAAATCACTTCCTTCGTTATTTAAGCAGTAATTGGCTAAATCCTTGATCTATAACTCCAATCACTTTTATACCGAATTTTCCTAGAGCTTGAGAAAGTAAATCCGAAGATACTTCTTCTAAAACTGATACTTTGTATGTTTTAGCTTTATCATATATCTTTTTCTTTGTAGCATCCGATGCATCGTTTGCTAATATGATCATCACAAGTTTAGATCTTGATAAATGTGATAATGTGATATCAGTTCCAATAACGATTTTTCTTGCTCGATATGCCAAACCTAAAGCATTAAGATTCATGTGCTAATCCTAACAATGTATCATAAATTTCTTCGGGAACTTCTACTTCTAGTTTTCGGTCTATTATTTTATTTTTTTGTGCTTTCAAGATAACTTCTCTATCAAGCTTAACATAAGCGCCACGACCATTTGATTTGCCTGTTAAATCAACTGATACAATACCATCTTTTGTCGCAACAATTCTAATTAATTCTTTTTTTGGTAATACTTCTTTTGTGACTACACAAGTTCTTAATGGAACTTTCTTTACTTTATTCATGTAAAATCACCTTTTTACTTAATATAAAATACCTTCACCTTGTGCCATGGTTTCTGATTTAATATCAATACTCCATCCACAAGCTTGAACTGCAAGTTTAACATTTTGTCCTAATTTACCAATTGCAAGTGATAATTGATCATCAGGAACAATCGCAAGTGCATTCTTCTCTTTTGGATTTACATGAGTTACTGCTAAGACTTTTGCAGGCTGTAATGCGTTTGCAATAAGTTCTTTTTCGTTATCACTCCATCTAAATAAGTCGATTTTTTCATCGCTTAATGCTCTAACAATCTCTCTAATTCTAGTTCCACCTTCACCAACGCATGCACCAATTGGATCGACTTTAGGATCATTGGTTTTAACACCAATTTTAGCACGATCTCCAGGGTCTCTTGAGATCCCCATAATTTCAATGGTTCCATCTTTGATCTCAGGAATATAAGATTCTAATAATCTAATGATAAGACTTGGATGATTTCTGCTCACATAAACTTTTGGCCATTTAGTTTTCATTTCAACATCTGATACATAAACTCTTACGTGATCACCAACATGGAAGTTATCTTTTGGAAGTGCTTCTTTTTTAGGTAATAACGTCGTCAAATCTTTACCAATATCCAAACGATAGTGTTGATCATCAATATCAATAACTCTTGCATTAATCATTTCATGTTCAAATGACTTGAAGTGTTGATATAAATTTTCTTTTTGCATTGAGACAAGTGCTTCATTTAATCTACTTTTAAAATCTCTAACTGCATAAAACGAAAAATCTTTTGGATCAATTTTTTGTTCGATAATATCGCCAATTTTAGCTCTTGCATTGATTTCTTTTGCTTCATCTAATAATATTTGAGTAAAGTTCTTATCTGCCTCTAAACTGAATTCTTCGACAACTAATTGTTGCTTATAGACAAGAATTTCGTTTTTATCCTCTTTGTATTCTACTCTACAAGAGCGGACATCGTGGGCTTTTTTACATCCCGCAATTAAACCTTGCTCAAATGCGTTAAGTACTTGCTCATGTGTTAATTCTTTTTCTTCTGCTACTGCATCTACATTTTTATAAAACTCTTTACTAATCATGATATCCTCCTAAACCTTAACTGCGGTACGCATTTTTCTAGTTTCACTAAATTTTAATTCTATTTTTCTTATTCTGCCTTTTTGATTTACTTCAACTAAAAGTAAATCATTATCATCAGCAACTTCTAATAAAGTTGCATTGGTCTTCATTTTGTTTGTTTCAAAATATATATAACTTCCTATATATCTTTTTACTTGTTCAATCGTTTCAAGTGGTCTTTCAGCACCCAGTGATGAGATTTCTAAAAAATACTCATCATCTAAATCTTCATCATTCAAACTTTCGATATATGCCATGTGAATTTTTTCTAAGTCATTAATATCGATCGTGTCTGTATCTAAAAGTATTTCAACGATTTTTTCACCATATTCTTTCTTAAGTTTAATACTGTAAACTGCAATATTAAATGGTTCTAAGAATGGTATTAATTTTTGTTTTAAATTATCTAAATTCATATTTACCTCATTAAAATGAGTGGAAATCATCATCTCCACTCACGTTTACCTAATAATTATAGCATCTTTTTATAGTAATTACAATTTTTTAAGCACTCTTTTTGAATACTTTTTATGTTTTAGTTGCAAATGGTTTGCAAATTGAATAATCTGTGATACAATGATAATGCAAATCATTCGCAATAAGGAGAGGGAAATGAAAAAATTATTACTATCTATTTTAGCTTTAGGTTTTCTATTCACATTAATAGGCTGTAGTGAAGAAGAAAATTATGACATTGTAACAACAATGTACACACATTACTCATTTGCTAAGCAAATCGCAGGTGATGAAATGACAGTGAAGATGCTTGTACCAGTTGGAGAAGAAATTCATGGATTCGAAGCATCTAGTCAAGATATGGTGCTCATTAAAAATGCCAAGCTATTTATTTATACAAGTGATTTAATTGACACTTGGATTACAGATTCAAGCACGATTGGTGGAGATCAAACCATTGTACTCAATATGTCTGACTCTATTGAAACATTGACTGATGCACATTATTGGGTTGACCCATCAAATGCGATTGATATGATTAATGATATCAAAGATGCTATCATTGATATAGATCCTACACATAGTGCAACATATCAAGCAAATGCTGATCAAGTGATTAGTGATATAACAGCAAAAAGCAATGAAATGAAATCATATTTTTCAAATATCACATCACTTCCAACCATTTATGTAGCAGGACATAATGCATTCTCATTATTTGGCAATTATTTTGACTTAACCATCGTTTCCATTTTTAATGAATTTGAACCTGATTCTGATTTAACAAGTAGTGAATTAATTACTTTCGTACAAAACGTATTAGATGCACAAACACACTATATTTTCATGGAAGCATTGGAACCACCATTTTCAGCAAATGCTATCCAAAGTGAATTACAAACAAGTCATCAATATGAACTTACTATCTTAAAATTATATGCATATCAAAATGTAACTCAAGATCAATTTGATCAAGGGTTGACATATGTTGATTTCATGGAAATAAACTTTCAAAATATAAAAACATCATTAGGAGCATAATCATGATTGAATACAGTCATATCAATGTCAATTTTGGTAGCTATGAGGCACTAAAAGACATCAGTTTCAAAGTTAATAAAGGTGATTTTTTGCATATTGTTGGGCCTAATGGCAGTGGAAAATCAACACTCATAAAGACATTAGTTGGTTTATTAAAACCTTCATCCGGTGAGATTAAAATCAATATGGAAACTATGGGTTACCTACCTCAAAAACTAGATACTAAAAAAGAGATACCTATGACTGTTAAAGAAGTCATCTATAGTGGGTTTAAACGCCAATCACTAAAGATGAAATCTGAAGATGATAAACTCATTATGTCTTGGTTAGAGCGTATGGAGATTCCTGAATTATTTGATAAATCCATGATTTATTTGTCAGGTGGTCAGCAACAAAGAGTTTATTTAATCAGAGCGCTAATCTCAAATCCTGAGTTGCTCATTTTAGATGAACCTACTTCTGCTCTTGATCCTTCATTTAGAGAAAAATTTCACCATTTATTAAAGGAGTTAAATGAAAAGAAACACATGACTATTGTCCATGTGACTCATGATTTAACCGATGCAGTTAAAGATAACTGTCATATTATGTATATAGACCAAAGTGTTAAATTCTTTGGATGCTATAGAGATTTTCATCAATTTGAACATAAGGAGCATCATCATGATCTTTGAGTTATTACAATATGATTTTTTTATAAGAGCTATTTTAATCGGTGTTGCCTTAGCCATATCTGCAGCTTTATTAAGTCCATTTTTAGTTTTAAACCACCAAGCGATGATTGCAGATGGACTTTCTCATGTTAGTTTTGCAGGTTTAGCATTAGGTATGCTTTTCTTAAATGAACCTTTATATATATCTATACCGTTTGTCATGATTGCATCACTAATCATTAAATATTTATCTGAAAAGATGAATGGTGATGCCGCGATAGGTCTGGTGAGTGCATTTGCATTTGCGGTAGGTTTGATTATTATCAAAAAGGGTACTGGATTTAACTATTCTATTGAATCTTTAATCTCTGGTAATATTTTCACTTCATCACCTACATTAGTTATCTTAGGCTTACTAACAACTTTATTTATATTTATATTTGTTCTCATATTCTATCGAAAATTATTTTTGATGACATATGATTATAATTATGCAAAGTTTTCTAGAATCAAAGTGAGATTATTAGGTTATATGCTATCTGCACTTACTGCATTCTTTATTGCTGTAGGTGTAAGAACAATTGGTGTTCTACTCATCTCAGCCTTTGTCATTTTTCCATCAGTGATTTCATCTCAACTTACCAAGAGTTTCATGATGACATTAATTACTGGAACAATCGCTTCTATAGTTGTAACTATCTTGGGAATCTTTATTGCACATCCTTATGGTATACCTGCAGGTTCGACAATTGTTGTTGTTTATAGTATACTACTTGTATTAGTACTTCTACTAAAACCTTTGATTAGAGGTAAAAACACATGAGAATGACAAAACAAAGAAAACAAATATTAGATGTATTTGAAAAAAACAATAGACCCATGAGTGCAGAAATGATTATGGTTGAACTTCCAGATGATGCACTTAACTTATCAACCATATATAGAACTTTAGAAACGTTCTTCCATGATGGAATCATATCAAAAAGCGCTATCGATCATACAAACTTTTACTATCTAAACGATAAACAACATCATCATTTTATGATTTGTTTAAATTGTCACAAAATGATAGAAATTGATTGCCATCTTCATCATTTTGAAGAAGAGGTTGCAGCATCTCATCATTTTAAAATTACACATCACGACATGACATTATACGGTTATTGTGAAAGTTGTCAAAAGAAAATGCAAGCATAATAAAAACGCCTTATTAGGCGTTTTTTTGTTTATTTATTAAAACTATCAAGAATAACCATATCATCTTTTGATATTTCAAAGTCCATATGCGCATTTTCAATAATTCTTGAATCATGTGTTGATTTTGGTAATGGTAATGTGTTCTTTTCTAAACAGTAACGAATACAGATTTGTGCTGCTGACACATTATATTTACTTGCCATTTCATTAATGATTGGATCATTTAAAATTCTACCTGTTGCAAGTGGTGAATATGCTTCAACTAAAATACCTTTTTCATCACAAAACGCTTGTGTTTCACTTTGATTTCTACCAATATGATATGCGATTTGATTTACATGAGGAACAATTTCAGTATGATTCATCACATTTTCTAAATCATGAACATTGAAATTTGATACACCTATAGATTTCGCTCTTCCAGATTTATAAATTACTTCAAGTGCTTTCCAAGCTTCAATATTTCCTAAATCACAGTCTTGACCAATGTTACTCCATGGCCATGGGGCATGAATTAAATATAAATCAACATAATCTAAACCTAAGTTTTTAATAGTTAACTCAAATGCGTCTAATGCTTCTTGATATGACTTAATGTGAGATTCAAGCTTTGTAGTAACAAAGATTTCATCTCTTGGAATACCACTATCTTTAATCGCTTTTCCTACACTTTCTTCATTTCTATATGCCGCAGCAGTATCAATATGACGATAACCATGCTTTAAAGCAAACATTACTGAATCATAAGCAACATCACCATTAGGAATTTGCCATGTTCCAAATCCAATTTTAGGAATCTTAACACCGTTTGATAATATAAAATTCTCATTTAATACAGACATATCTTTCACCTCTATTTATTTATCTATATCTTTATTATAGCATAATAAAAAAGTCATCTTAAGATTGATGACTTCTTTTTAAGATGATGATGTGTAGTATAAGCGTAAAGAGTCCTATAAAGATCATCAATCCTGTAAAAAATAAATTCCAAAACAATGTATATAAACTTGCATTTCCTAAAATGATTAACTGTGCAACAAAAATTCCGAAATAGCCATATACTGAAAATCTAATGGTTTTATATTCCTTTTCAGTGATACTAATCACATCTTGATTGTTTTGTCTATAGATGATGACAACAAGTGCAATCAGTAATATGAAGATACCTAAATAGACTAAATTAATCACATCTGCTACTTGTGGTATAAAATATAAAAGACTAACTTTAAACCCTAAAATAATCATTGCGATACTAATGATTAAATCAACTAATAAATTTTTACGATAAATGCCCATTTTAAAGACTCCTTTATTTATTTTTTTATAATTTTTGATATACTTATAAGTGAAACGAGGTATAACTATGGAAAAAGCTGTATATCCTGGAACTTTTGATCCATTAACCATTGGTCACTTAGATATTATTAAACGTGCTGCAAGATTTGTTGATGAACTTCATATAGTTGTTGCTGACAACTATAAGAAAACACCTACATTTACTTCTGATGAACGTATTGAAATGATTAAGAAAGTAACTCTTGATATAGACAATGTTGTCATAACATCAACTTCTGATTTAATCATTAGATATTGTCAACAAAATGATATAAAGCTTATGATTAGAGGACTTAGAAATATCCAAGACTACGAAAATGAATATGCGTTATATCAATTTAACAGAAATCTTGATCGACAAATTGAAACACTTATCTTATTCCCATCATCAAGAAATCACTTTGTATCTTCTTCTGCAATTAAAGAACTTATTGTCCATCATGCAGATATTTCACCTTATGTGCCTAAAGAAATCATCAAAGAAGTTCAATCAAGAATTAGATCACTCATCAAATAAATTTAAACTTTTAAAAAAGTCATATAACTGATCATCTTTAATATGAGGTGCAACGTATGTGGCTTTTTCTTTTAATTCATCGAATCGTGAATTACCCATGGCAATTCCAATATCAGCAAGTTCTAACATTTGAATATCATTTGCTCCATCACCCACACAAATCAATCGATCATAGGTTACGTTTTTTAAAGCTTGTTTAATACCAAAAGCTTTATTGATGTGGTTATACGTGAAATCAGCACCACCCTTATGCCATGGATAAACTCTAAATTTTGTTATTTCTTTTGATATTTCTAATATTTGTGTTTCAAAATCAGCAAAAATCCATAACTGATAGACAGATGTATGCTTATAGAAATCAGCATCAACCTTAGGAAATATTCCTCTTAATGCTCTCATACCATAACCAACTCTGTCATCCCAGTAATTCACCGCTTCATCGTTGATTCCAACCATGCCAATATTAAAATCCTTACCCTCAGTAAGCTTTAATATATCTTCAATGTCACTATTTGCAATTGGTTCATCATATACCATTTGATCATCTATGAAAACTGCCGAACCATTGACTAATATTTTATACTTAAAAAGATGAACAACTTCATCAATAACTTCTATTTTTTTAAGCCCTCTACCTGTAGCTAGGCCTAGCTCAACATCATCTCTAGATGCGAGTTCTTCTAATAATTTTTTTGTTTGATTAGGTATTTTACCTAATACATTGTAAAAAATAGTGTTGTCTACGTCAAAAATAATGATAGTTTTCATAAATTACCTCTAAATAATTATAACATATCACGCAAGATACTATCATTTTTAATGATTATGTTATACAATAGATATGAACTTTTTCGTTTTCGGAGGATTTGAATATATGAAAAACCCTTTACTAAAATCCGGGGAGATCGGGATTTTTGCATTAGGTGGGCTTGGTGAAGTCGGGAAAAACATGTATATATATGAAATAGAAGATCAGATTTTTATTGTTGATTCTGGTATCTTATTTCCTGATGACCATTTATTAGGAATTGATTATGTTATTCCTGATTTTAGCTACCTAATTGAAAATCAAGATCGTATCGTAGGATTATTTATTACACATGGTCATGAAGACCACATAGGAAGTATTCCATACTTATTAAGACAAGTGAATATACCTAAAATATATGCTGCGGGTATTGCAGTAGATTTAATTGAATACAAATTTATGGAACACGCAGGCATTAAAGTGCCTCAAATTGAAGTTTACAAAAGTTATTACAAGTATAATTTCAATCATGTTGAAGTAAGTTTTATACGTATGACTCACTCTATACCAGACATGTTTGGTATTGTGTTTAGAACACCGCTTGGAACATTATTCCATACAGGTGATTTTAAAGTTGACTTAACACCAGTTGGTCCACCAGCTGAGTTTGATAAACTTGCCCAAATTGGGTCTGAAGGTGTCTTATGTATGCTATCAGATTCAACCAATGCAGAACGTGATGAGCTTATACAATCAGATAGTAAAATTGGTAAATCTATCAATGAGTTATTTTCAAGACTTGATGGTAGAATCATTATCGCTACTTTCGCATCTAACTTATACCGTATTCAACAGATTATTGAAGCAGCAGTCTTAAATCATCGTAAAATCGCTGTGTTTGGTCGTTCTATGGAACGTGCTATTGAAGCTGGAATGCAAACCGGATATATCAAAATGCCTAAAAATACACTCATTAAAGGCGATGAAATAGCAAGATTAAAACCTGAACAAGTGACTTTATTAGTTACTGGTTCACAAGGTGAACCACTTGCAGCCCTCAGTAGAATTGCTAATGGTTCACATAGACAAGTACAAGCGATGCCTGGTGATACTGTCATCTTCTCTTCTTCTCCAATTCCTGGAAACCAAGAAGGTGTCAATCGAACAATCAATTTATTATTTAGACAAGATGTTAATGTTATTACACATGGTCCTCTTGCAGATACACATACATCCGGACATGGTGCTCAAAATGATTTAAAACTGATATTAAGCTTAGTTAAGCCAAAATTATTTGTTCCAATGCATGGGGAGCATCGTATGCTTAAACACCACCAACAGCTTGCTATTGATTGTGGTGTTAACCCGAATAACATCCTCATTATGGATAACGGTATGGTTGCTGCTATCTCTAAAGATGGGATTAGATATGCTGGTAATGTCACTGCAGGTGATGTATATATTGATGGTACAGGTATTGGTGATATTGGTAGTTCAATCATCAAAGAGCGAAAATTATTATCTGAAGAAGGTTTATTCTCGATTGTTTTATCAATCAATTCAGAAAAGAAAAAACTTGTTAATTCACCAACAATTATTTCTCGTGGATTCATTTATATGAAGAGTAATGAAGCATTAACTCAGCAATTAGCAAATGATGCTAAACAAGTTGCAGAAAATGAATTAAAGAAAAAAGGATATACTGAATCTTTATTAAAACAAGCAGTTATTGATTTCTTAAGTGATAAAATTTATGAGCTGACTCAAAGAAAACCATTAATCATACCGATTGTTGTTGATTTAAATTCTAATAAACAAACATAAAAAAAACAGGGAATTTTCCCTGTTTTTATTTCATTTGTTCTAAAAATGCATCAAAAACAAATTTAGTTACTTTCGCATCATCAAAAGCATCATGTTTTTGTAAATCATTTGATTCATAATATGTTTTATATGCATTAAACAAACCTAGATCATCTTTTAAATTATAATAATCTTTGTGTAGTTTTAATAGATCAATAAAATCATTTGAATCAGTTAAAGGCAATTTTTGATGAATTTGATACGAATCATTTAATGCAGTTATATCATTTTTTCCCCATACAACACATTTAGGATGATACTTTAACATGATTTTTTTAAGCTTTTTATAAAACACTTGATAATCAACAGCTTTTTTATTAAAAAATGCTTCATCAATTTTTAAAAATTTAAGTGTGCGTTTACTAAGCTCATTTGTAAGTTTCGGTTTAACATAATATGCATCTTTAACAAGTACTTTAGATTGTGCTTTTGAAAGAACATAACCGACCTGAATAATCTCTGAGGTAAATTTCTTTTGTTGGTATCCTGGCATCGTCATTTCAAAATCAATAAATAAAAAATATTCATATTGATCTAAAACTGTTTTCATATCATTTCTTAAACCAGCTAAATTATAGAAAACATGATGTGGATGTATAGATTCAATTTTATTAAAATACGCAACTTGATGGAGCCATTGCTGCTCTATTTTTTTTCGTTTTCCTAAAATCTCAAAATCAACAACTATACCTTTATCTAAATAATGAAAAAATGTTTTTGCAAGTCTTTTTGTTAAATGAAAACCAATTTTTCTACCTTCAATAATGATATAAAAAATATTTAATTCAGAATCAACACTGTCAATGATCTTTCTCATGATCTACCTCTTTAATCGCATCAATTGCTTCATCTGGTAACCCTAGTGATTTTAAGGTTTCGCGTGATGCTTGTTTTATGTCTTCAATATTACTAAAATTTTGTAATAATAGTTTCTTCCGTTTTGGCCCTATACCTTTGATATCATCTAAAAAAGATTTATGAGCAACTTTATCTCTCACTGATCGATGGAATGTAATAGCAAACCTATGGACTTCTTCAGATAACTCTAACAAAAATTTATATAATTCACTATTTTTTAATAGTGGTATGACTTCATTTTCAAAGACCAGTGCTTCTAATTGGTGTCTTTGATTTTTTTTAAGTCCTGCAATTTTAATATCTAATCCAAGTGAACTTATCGTTTCATATGCTGCACTCACTTGCCCTTTTCCACCATCAATCAAAATCAAATCTGGAAATGATTGATTTTCAATCAAAAGTTTTTGATAACGTCTATAAGTAACTTCTTTCATTGCTTGATAGTCATCATTTGATGTGGTTTTTAAATGATATTTACGATAGCTCTTCTTCTCAAACTCAAAATGGTTAAAAACAATCATTGCAGAAATAGGTGCCGTTCCAAAAAGTTGAGCATTATCAAATATTTCAATATGAGAAACGTCTTTACCAACTACGTTTGATAAATCTTCAAGCGCTTGATGTTTTTTCTCATCTTTGTGTCTATAAAGCATGTGATAATGTTCTAAATCAAATTTAGCATTTTTAACTGCTAAATCAACCATCTTCTTTTTATCACCAATTTTAGGAATCACGATTTTCTGTCCTAAATTAAACGTTGCTTCTTCTAAATCAAAATCGTCACTTAATAAGATTTCATCAATGTCTTTTTGTTCATAATATTGATCAAGATAATTATATATGGCTTCCATATATTCGCCTACATAAGAGAATACGATTTGATGTTGATCAATCATTCTACCTTGTCTAATCATAAGAATTTGAATAGCTACATCTTCATTTGAGTATGCAAATCCAATAATATCTCGATCTTTTTGATCGTTTAGATTAATGATTTGTTTTTCAGTTGTGTCTGTAATGTGTTTAATCATATCGCGATATTCAGCAGCTTTTTCAAACTGCATGAAGTCACTTGCTTTTTGCATTTCATCTTGAAGTAATCTAAGAACATCTTTAGTATCACCTTTTAAAAACTTGATGACATCATTAATGTATGACTCATAACTAACCTCAGGTTTAATACAAGGGGCTAAGCATTGGCCAATATGATAATATAAACAAGCTTTTTTAGGGAGTGTATCACATTTTCTAAATGGATAAATATGATTAAGTAATCTTACGGTCTCCCTTGCAGCATAGACATTGGGATAAGGTCCAAAAAGTCTCCCCTTTGGTTTTTTCTTTCTTACGATCTGTAATTTAGGATATGCTTCTTTAGTTAATTCTATATAAGGATATGTTTTGTCATCCATCAATCTTATATTATATTTTGGTGAATATTGTTTGATTAAATTCATTTCTAGAACGAGTGATTCTTGTTCTGTTCGAGTCATAACATATGAAAAATCCACGATTTCAGAAACTAGTTTCGTGGTTTTAGTATTATGTGCGCCAGTAAAATAACTTTTAACGCGATTTTTAAGGTTTTTTGCTTTACCAACATAAATAACCAAATCATTTTTATCTTTCATTAGATAACAACCTGGTTCTGTTGGTAATAACGCTAATTTATCTTTAATAAGCAATGTTATCACCACAATTATTGTAACACAACCATAAAAAAAAAGCGATGGCTCGCTTTTTTATGATTCGAATTCTACTTCAACTTTTCCATCAATGATTTCTTCTAATGCAATACCAATGCTTTTAACACACTTTGCATCTTCTACTTGAAGATTTTCATCTTCCAAAATTCTTGCGACTTTACTTGCTGCATAAACTAATTTATATTTTGAATTAATTTTACCAAGTAGTTTGTCGATTGAAGGATATCTCATTCCATCATTGTTTTTTTCCATATTTTACTTTTCTCCTATCATCTTCATATAATTATGAATTGATCTTTCTGTTTTAGCATGTTCAGCACGAATGATTGCCATAATACGATCAGCTGCATTGTTGACTTCATCATTAACAACGATATAATCATATTTATGTGCAAGCAAAAATTCTGATTCTGCTTTTTTCATACGTTGATTCACCATTTCAATACTGTCTGTACCACGATTTTTAAGTCTGTTATATAATGCTTCTTTTCCAGGTGGAACGATGAAAATAAAAACCGCGTCTTTCATTTGTTCTCTAACTTTTAAGGCACCTTCAACTTCAATTTCTAAGACAACTTCTTTTCCTAAATCTAATTGCTCATCAACTTTGTCTTTAGGTGTTCCATAATAGTTTCCAACAAATTCTGCCCATTCTAAAAACTTATCTTCCTCAATACGTTTTAAAAATGTTTCTTTACTTACGAAGTAATAGTCTTCACCATCAACTTCTCCAGGTCTAGGGGGCCTAGTGGTCATTGAAACAGAATATACAAGATCATGATTCTTCATTTGGAACAGTGCGCGACGTACAGTTCCTTTTCCAACACCAGAAGGGCCTGAAATGACAACTAATAAACCACGTTCATTAAGTTTCATATGTGCCTCCTCTAATCTTTAATTTACCCCTTATTATATATGATAATTAAATATGTGTAAATAGAAAAGATACAATTTGTAATCAAATAGCGCTTTCAACAACATTAATCTATGATTAATTTATGATACAATGGATATTGAGGTGTCATATGGTTATCGATGGATATTTTATTAAATGCTTAGTAAAGGAATTAAATCAATCATTAAAAAATTCTAGATTAGAAAAAATCGGTCAAGTTGATCAAGGATCTTTTTTGTTTCAGTATTACTATCAAGGTATGAAACATAAGCTCATCTTAAATTTATATGCACATGATTATCGATTATATCTTTCTAAAAATGACTTTGCAACAAGTGAACAATCACAGTTTTTAACTACGTTAAAAAAACATCTTGAAGGTGGTATTTTATCTCAAATTACTCAATATCAAAATGATCGTGTTGTGATTTTTGAATTCCAAGTTTCTGATTATATTTTTGGCGTTCAGACATATTATTTAATATTTGAGGCTATGGGTAAGCATGCTAACTTAATGCTTGTCAAAGATGAAATGATTATCGATACATATAAGAAAATGTTTTTTGAAGAAGGAAGACAATTATTACCACAAGCACATTTTGAGTTTTTCCCGAGCAATAAAAAATCTTTTGATTTTATAGATTATGAATCAATTCAAACACCTAAAGATCTTACTTCTACTTATATGGGACTTTCCCAAAGAGTTGCAATGTATTTATTTGAACATCATATGCAACTTAGTGATTTAATATACAAACCCACATATGATGTCAATCAAAATCTTTTTTATGTTTCTGATATCTTTCCAGAAGATCACCAAAAACAATATTTTGATTCTCTATCTGCATTAATGGACCAATATCAAAATAAAAAATCTTTTTCGAAACAAACCTATGAACAATTTATAGATAAACAACTTAAAAAACATATACAGAAAAAAGTTAATTTAGAAGAACAGTATCAAAAAGCAGTCATGCAAATGAATGCTAAAGACATTGGTGATCTGATCTACATGTCAAATCAAGACTTAAATTCGAAAACACATGAACTTATTGTTGATGGTAGATCAGTAATCTTAGATGAAAAATTAACTTTAAATGAAAATGCTCAAAAGCATTATAAAAAATACCAAAAAGCGAAACGTTCATTAGATCCTATCAAAAGACAAATCAGTGATAATGACGAATTGATCACACTATTTAATGAATTTAGAACTTATCTGACATTATCACAAGAACTCGATTTAATTGACTTCGAACAGGATTTAATTCCTTATGGGTATGCATCCAAAAAACAAACCATAATTAATAAAAAGCATAAAAAGAAACCTCATATTTTAAAAATCGATTATAAGGACACAACTTATTACATTGGTAAAAATAGTTTACAAAATGCATACGTAACCCATGAATTATCACAACCAAATGACTATTGGTTTCACGTTAAAGAAGGCTCTGGTAGTCATGTATTGGTTAAAAGTGATACTTTAGATGAAACTATAATAAGAACTGCCTCAATGTTAGCTGCATTTCATTCAAATATGAGATTATCTTCTAGCATTCCAGTTGATTATACCCAAATAAGAAATATCAAAAAAATCCCCCATAAACCAGGCTATCAAGTCATTTACAAGCAATTTAAAACAATGTTTATAGACATTGATGAAACCCTCATAAACACAATTTTACATAGTTTTAAATAATTATAAAATCTCTAAACAAAAGTAAGCATAACATTTGAAATACCTCCATATTTGATGTAAGATGAAATTGTAATTAAGAAATATAGGAGGATTTATCAAATGAAATTTGAATTACCACAATTAGGTTATGCATATGATGCATTAGAACCATTTATCGATGCAAGAACAATGGAAATCCATTATACAAAACATCATCAAGGATATACAAATAATTTAAACGCTGCGCTTGAAAAGCACCCAGAGTTTAATCAACCATTAGAAGCTTTCTTAGCAGATTTTACATTAATACCAGAAGACATCAGAGGCGCTGTTAGAAACAATGGTGGTGGATTTTATAATCACTCATTATTTTGGTCAATCTTAAAAGTAAATAATGGTGCTACACCAACAGGTGCTCTTGCAGCACAAATCGAAAAAGACTTTGGTTCATTTGATGCTTTCAAAGAAGCATTTGGAAATGCAGCTAAAACTCGATTTGGTAGTGGATGGGCTTGGCTTATTGTAACACCTGAAAAAACATTAAAAGTAACTTCAACTCCAAATCAAGATACTCCACTTGCTGAAGGTACTCCAATTTTAGGATTAGATGTTTGGGAACATGCTTATTATTTAAATTATCAAAATAGACGTCCTGATTATGTATCTGCATTCTTTAATGTGATCAATTGGGAAAAAGTTGAAGCAAATTTCGCTTCTGCTAATTAATTTATTAAACAAAAAAAAACAAAAGTAGACCAAGGTCTACTTTTTTTATTAGAATAATTCTTCTTTTGCCATTTCTCTTAAAATTGCAATTTGTTCTTTTGATCCGACGACTAGCATCTTATCTCCTATATTGAGTACTTCTTTTGCTCTTGGATTAAATATAAAATTATCTTCATCTTTTCTAAGTGCTAAAACCATTAAACCTGCACGCTCTGATATTTTAGCCTCACTTAGTTTTTTACCAATGAGTTCTGAATCTTCATTAATGGAGACTTCTTCCATGTTGATAGCAAGGTTTTTTGTATAAATAATATTATCAACGAAATACTGAGCTTGAGGATTAATCATGAGCGAAGCCATCTTTTTACCACCAATTTCATCTGGTGATACTGTTTGATTAGCACCAGCTCGTTTTAATTTAACATCTGAACGATCCTCATGAGCACGTGCGATGATATGAAGTTTCTTGTTTAATTCTCTTGCTGTTAAAACTACAAAAACATTATCAGCATCTTTTGCTAAACAGGTTATTAAACCTTTTGCATGTTCTACACGAGCTTCAATTAAAGCTTCTTCTTTAGTTGCATCATCAAAAATATATTTAACACCTAAGTCAGTCAGTGCTTCAATCGCTTCTTCATTATTTTCAATAACGACAAAGTCTATATCTTTAATCATTAATTGTTTGATCACATGAATACCAGTTTCTCCCGATCCACAGACAATGATATGATTTGTTAATTTTTCAATATCTTTTTGCATCTTGCGTTTCCTCCAATTTTGATTAATGGTTCCTTCGCTAAAAAATTTAAATACCTCTGATAAAAAATATCCAATCACACCAACTGATAGTAAGATAACAATCATGGAGAATATTTTACCTGCATCTGTCAAATCAACCACTTCTTTATATCCAACAGTTGATATAGTAATGACTGTCATATAGAGCGCATCAAGAAATCTAATATTCAAAATGAGCATGTATCCAATTGTAGAAAACATCAGTAGCGAGAAAATAATGATTGCCCACATATATACTTTCTTAATTCTCATAAACGCACCTTATATCCTTATTTAGTCATATTATATCACATTAAGTGTAACGATAAATCATAAAAAAAGGAAGCCTAAGCTTCCTTATACTGATTGTGTTTCAATAATTGCATAATCACCATCAGATCTTCTATAAACAACATGAGTTTTACTTGTTTCTTTATCAATAAACACATAGAAATCATGTCCAGACAATTCCATTTCTGCAATGGCTTCTTCAGGTGTTAATGGTAACAAAGTAATTTTCTTATTCTTAACAAGTTGAGATGCTAATATATCTTTTTCTAGTTCTTCAGCATCAAAGTCTGTACTGTAAACTTCTGGAATACCTTGTTTTTCAAGATGAAACTTCAACTTATCTTTGTGTTTTCTAATTTGTGAGACAAGTTTTTCATTTACTTTATCGATGGCTGTATACATATCTGGATCAACCACCTCAGCTCTTAGATGTGTTCCTTTAGCAAACACATTGACCTCGACTTTGTGGTGATCTTTGTACACTTTACATACAACTCTAATTTCACTCACAACACCTGGTCCAAAAAATGAGACAACTTTGTTTAATCTTTTTTCTGCATAATCCTTGATTGCTTGAGTTGGGTTAAACCCATTCTTCCCTAATACTTCAAATAACATAAGCTTGCTCCTTTTCATTTATTTCATCATAGAGTGTAACCAAATATATATATTTGAACTCTAGTGATTGTAAAATTATCATTAGTTTATCACTGATTGAATCAAAATACAAATATATAGAATCTTTGTTATTTTTCACATAATCCTTGTAGAATGGTTTTAAAAATGACATATATGCCATAGGATTCAAATCGACAGTTTCATGAAGTAATGCATACCACATAATGATGCCTTGATCCTTAGGAATCACTTGATAACTCACATCAACTGGATGTTTGCTTAAACAAGATTCACAAATATGATGAATTTCTGTTTCAAATAAATTAAATATCGTTCTCTTTTTATTTATTTTTAATCTACAAATTTCACAAATCATAAAAGCCCACCTAATTGATATTAGAGGGCTTTTATATTTTTACTTTTTATAAGCTTCTACAATTTTATCAATTAGGTATACTGGAACTTCTTCATATCTTAAGAATGCTCTTGTAAATGATCCACTACCTTGTGTCATTGCTTTTAAGTCAATGGCATATTTAATAATTTCGGCTTCTGGGGCTTCTGCTTCAATGACTTGGAAACCATCATCTTGATGCATACCAATGACTCTACCTCTACGCTTATTCATATCACCCATGACATCACCGACAAATTGATCTTTGACAGTAACTTCAATTTTAACAATAGGTTCTAAGATTGTGGGTTGAGCTTGTTTAACTGCTTCTTTAAATGCAAGTGAAGCAGCAAGTTTAAACGAAATTTCATTTGAATCGACTGGATGGTATGATCCATCATATAAAGTCGCTTTAACATTAATTACAGGAAAACCTGCCAATGGTCCATGTTCAAATGTTTCTACTAAGCCCTTTTCAACTGCTGGGAAGTAGTTTCTAGGAACGGAACCACCAAAGACTTCTTCATCAAATTCAAATAATTCTTGTGAAGGTTGAAAACGAATCCATACATGACCAAATTGTCCTGCACCACCAGATTGTTTTTTATGTTTACCTTCTGCTTCAACTTTTTTCTTAATTGTTTCTCTATAAACAATTTTTTGATCTTCAATATCAACATCAACTTTAAACATGTTCTTCATACGATCAAGCACATATTGTAAATGTGTTAATCCTTGTCCTCCAAGTAAAAGCTGAGCAGTTTCTTTATTTCTTACGATAAGGAATGTTGGATCTTCAATATTAATTCTGTGAAGTGCCATTGAAATCTTATCTTCATCATTTTTATTTTTTGGATGAACAGCAATAAATATAACTGGTGTAGGTTGTTGTACAACTTCATATTCTATTTGATTTTTAGGATCAGATAGTGTTTGTCCTGTTTCAATACCTTCGGCTTTAGCAATTGCTGCAATATCACCTGCATGGAACAAATCTTCATCGATTTGTTGCTTACCACGTAAAGTGAATAAATTCATAATCTTCTTAGTATCTCCAAGCGTATTAACGAATACTTCTTGACCACTTGAAAGTGTACCTGAATTAATTTTTAATAGGTTTACTTGCCCTAAAAATGGATCGACAATTGTTTTAAACACATAAGCTGAGAAAGGCTCATCATCATGTGTCAATCTTACAACTTTTGATTGATCTATTAAGCTAACTGCTTCTAATGGTCTTAATTCATCTGGAGCGGGTAAATAATCAATAAGCATATTAAGGAGTGTTTCCACACCAATATCTTTTAATGTGCTACCAACAATAACAGGTGTTAGTTCACCATCTAATATACCTTCTTTTAGTGCATGATGGATGACATCATTAGGTATTTCTTCACCTGCTAAATATAAATCTAATAATTCTTCTGAAGTTTCTGCAACACTTTCAATAATTAAAGTGTGTAGTTCATCAATCTTAGGTCTTTTTTCTTCCCAAATTTCATCATCGCGACATGCTTTGCCATCATAAATTCTAGCTTTCATATCAACAACATTGACGAATCCTTCAAAATCTTCTTGGTGACCGATTGGCCAACAGAAAGGTACGGCTTTTTTACCAAGTTTTTCTCTTATTTCTTCTAAGACTTGTTCGAATTTGACATTTTCTTTATCCATTTTATTAACAAATAAAATTGCTGGAATATGTCTTTTTCTAATTTCATTCCAAACTCTTTCAGTTCCAACTTCAACACCTTTTGATGCATCAATCATTAAAACTGCGCCTTTGACTACTTCAAGAGCTTGGTTAAGATCCCCTACAAACTCATCACTTCCAGGTACATCTAGAAAGTTAAGTTTATAGTCATGCCATTCCACTGGAATTAAACTTAGTGAAAGGCTTGAGAGCTTGTTTTGTTCTTCTACCATATAATCAGATACGGTATTTTTCTTTTCTACTTCGCCTTTTTTATCAATGGCGTTTGAAGAAAAGAGTAGAGATTCTGTTAAACTCGTTTTGCCTGATCCTTGATGTCCCAAAACTGCTATGTTTCTTATTGTTTTTGTCTCGTATGCCTTCATAGTAACCTCCTGTAATCGTTTTCATTTTCTATATCTTTATTATAGCACTAAAATTTCTATTTGTGGGTAAAAAACCAAAATTAACCATTTTTATCTCAAAGCATATATTATGATATAATATCTTTGGTGAGACAATGAATAAATTACCCATAAAATTAATTAAATGGTATCAAGCTGAAATATCCCCAAATAGTAATCACAAATGCAGACATCATCCAACATGTAGCAACTATGCAATCACTGCATATCAACGTTTTAACTTTGTTAAAGCCTCTTTTCTTACGACTAAAAGAATTCTTACTTGTAATCCTTTATTCAAGCCTAAGTATGATCCAGTTCCTGAGAAAAAAATAAGAAAACATAGAGAAAAAAAAGAAGCGAATCATGATTAACATGATCGCTTTTTTTATAGATTATCTTGTTTTCTTTTAATAACTTTTTGTCTTGTGAATTGTTCTCTTTCTTTTTCTTCTAAGACATCAATAATATACTTAATATTGGAATTAAACCTTGGGATAACGACATTCTCTAATGCATTTGCTCTTTTTTGAGCTTTTCTTATGGCATTTGCTAATCGATAAGTTGCATTATCTACTTCTGATAATTTGACTGTAAGCTCTAATACTTTTTGGAATTGTCTATATGCATAATCAAATTTAGTGTTGGTTGAATTTAAACCATATCTTATCTTAACTGGTAATGGATTATGAGAAACTTTAGGGATAGTAACACCCATCACTGATCTGTATGTAATTTCTAGTTCATCATCAATTGGAATAGACATGGCAATATCTGAAACAATACCTAATGTAATATTAGCTTCTTGCAAAGCTTGATATGCTTTTTGATATGTTTTTGATAATTCATCTCTTAAATAATGAACATCATCAAGAAGCGACATCATTTCACGAATTAAAATGTTTCTTTTACGATCCATGAGTTCAAACCCTTTTTTAGCAAGTTCGTTAGATTTTTGCAAAGCCATGAGATTACCTTTAGTCGGAAATACTTGTTGACTCAAGATTAATCATCTCCTTTGAGTTCACGAATGATTGGCTTTTTAATAATGTTAAATCGTTTAATTGCACGATCAGGATTGTAATATTCTTTTAAGATGTCATCATCAAGTCTTGATAATTCATCTTTTGGTA
Organism: Acholeplasmataceae bacterium; assembly: GCA_963667565.1. Classification (GTDB taxonomy): domain Bacteria; phylum Bacillota_I; class Bacilli_A; order Acholeplasmatales; family Acholeplasmataceae; genus WOFB19. The sequence continues at coordinate 874,724 of OY763415.1, forward strand.
GTACTGATAATAAATCCCATCCTAAATCAAGTGTTTCAATGATGTCACGTTTAACATCACCTTGATTTAAGAAATGTTGTTCAAATAATTTACCAAATTCAATATATTTTTTATCAATAGGTGTCAATTCATCTTCACCTATAACAGAGGCAAGGCTTCTCGCATCTTGAACTTGAGCATAAGATGCAAATAATTGATTTGATATATCTTTATGATCTTTTCTTGTATAACCTTCACCAATACCATCTTTCATCAAACGAGAAAGTGAAGGTAGAACTCCTACAGGTGGATATACACCCATTTGTTTTAAATCACGGCTCAGAACAATTTGCCCTTCAGTAATATATCCCGTTAAATCTGGTACGGGGTGAGTAATGTCGTCATTTGGCATCGTTAGAATAGGAATCTGAGTCACAGAACCTTTAGCGTTGTTAACAATACCTGCTCTTTCGTAAAGTGAGGCAAGATCTGAGTATAAATAGCCTGGAAATCCTTTACGTCCTGGAATTTCACCTTTAGAACTAGAAAATTCTCTTAATGCTTCACAATATGAAGTCATATCAGTTAAGATTGTTAATACATGCATATCATGATTAAATGCTAAATATTCAGATGCTGTAAGTGCAAATCTTGGTGTTAATATTCTTTCAATAATAGGTTCATTTGAAAGATTAATAAACATCACAACTTTATGCATAACACCTGCTTCTTCAAACTGGCGTTTAAAATATTGTGCAACATCATTTTTGACACCCATAGCAGCAAAAACAACACAAAAATTATCACCTTGTTTATCTGCAATTTCAGCTTGTTTTACAATTTGTGCTGCAAGTTCATTATGAGGCATACCTGATCCAGAAAAGATGGGTAGTTTTTGTCCTCTAATCAATGTTGTTAATGCATCAATACTTGAAATACCAGTAAGTACATAATTTCTTGGATAAACGCGTGACACTGGATTTAAAGGTAATCCATTAATGTTTCTTAACTCGTCAACAAATACTTCACCTAAATGATCAATTGGTTTACCTGATCCATTAAATGTTCTTCCTAATATTTCTTTTGACAATGCCATTTCAACTGGATGTCCTGTAAAAATAGATTTTGTATTCGTAAGGGATATATTTGAAGTACCTTCAAACACTTGGATGGCAACTCTTTCACCATCCATTTGAACAATACGTCCAAAGCGTGAACTACCATTATTTAGTTTAATCTCCACCATTTCTTCAAATCCAACATCTTTAACGCCGTCTAAGAATATAAGTGGTCCATTGATTTCATCGAGTCCGATATATTGTAGTTTCATCTATTTCACCTACTTCAAACGTGCTGTGATTTTATCAATCTCAGTCAAATATTCACTAAATTTTTCTAAATCATCATTTTTTACATCATATTTCATTTTAATGACTTTTTCGAAAATATTGGTGTTTAATAATGTGTCAATATCTCTACCATCATCAATCAGTTCTTTTGATTTTTGATATAGATACAAAATCACATCCATCATCTTTAATTGTTTAAGCATAGGTACAAAAGTATCTTCAGGATGGAATGCATTTTGTTGTAAAAATCCTTCTCTAATAACTTTACCTGTTTGAATAATCAATTTTTGTTCATCTGGAAGCACATCACTACCAATCAATTTTACAATTTCTAGTAATTTTGTTTCTTCTGCGAGCAATGCAATAATTTGTTTACGATTATCTAAAAATCTAGGCCCTAGATTTGTTTCATACCATCTTGTTAAATCACCAACATAATCTGAATACGATTGATTCCAGTTGATTGCTGCATAATGTCTAGCATAAGCCAGTTCTTTATCTAGTGCCCAAAAACTTCTTACAAATCGTTTTGTATTTTGAGTCACAGGTTCTGAAAAATCTGCACCTTGAGGAGAGACAGCACCAATGATAGATACTGAACCTTCTTCTTGAGACAATGTTGTGACATAAGCAGCTCTTTCATAAAATTGTGATATTCTACTTGGAAGATATGCTGGAAATCCTTCTTCAGCTGGCATTTCTTCTAACCGCCCACTGATTTCTCTTAATGCTTCTGCCCAACGTGAAGTTGAATCAGCCATGACAGCAACATGGTATCCCATGTCTCTATAATATTCAGCAATAGTCACACCTGTATAAATGCTAGCTTCTCTAGCAGCAACAGGCATATTAGAAGTATTGGCAATAAGTACCGTTCTTTCCAATAATGGCTTATCTGTTCTTGGATCAACCAATTCACTAAACTCTTCAAGAACTTGTGTCATTTCATTTCCACGTTCACCACAACCAACATATACGATAATATCTGCATCACACCATTTAGCAAATTGATGTTGCATCATTGTTTTACCAGTACCAAATCCACCAGGAACGGCAGCAGTACCACCTTTAGCTATTGGAAATAATGTGTCAATAATTCTTTGCCCACTGACTAATGGAATTGAGATTGGTAATCGGTTTGAAATTGGTCGAGGGTTTTTAATAGCCCATTTTTGGAAAAGTTTTAATTCATGGACATTGCCTTTTTGATCTTTAACTTTAACAATAGTATCTGTTAGTCTATATAGATCATTTTCTTTGACATCAACAACTTCACCACTTATTTCAGGTGGAACTAAAAGTTTATGCTCAATCATTGTAGTTTCTGGAATTGTCGCGTAAACTTGTCCAGGTTTAATGACATCACCTTTTTTAACTAGCAATGTGACATCCCATTTTCTTTTTGTATCTAGAGGTTCAACATCACTACCAGCAGGGATAAAAATACCTTCTGTTTTTGCTATACTTTGTAAAGGGCGTTGAATCCCATCAAATATATTGGTTAATAATCCAGGACCTAAAATAGCTGAAATTTGTTCTCCTGTTGAAAAAACAGGTTCACCAATTTTTAGTCCTGTTGTGGATTCATAGACTTGAATGGTTGTTCTTGATTTTGAAATGTTGATGACTTCACCTAAAAGGCGTTCATGACCTACATAAACCATTTCAAGCATTTGAAATACAGTTGCTTCTTTAACAGTAACAACTGGTCCATTGATGCTGTAAATCGTGTTTTCCATAAATCCTCCTATTCTCTGATAAACAATTTAGAATGTTTATAGAACCAATCTTTTTGTTCATCAATTTTTTGATCTAAAGTTTCATTTATTTCTACTCTTTGTTTAGGTAAGTATAGAATGAAACCTCCATATATAATAGATTCATCTTCTTCAATTTGATAAGTTGAATCTAGCGTTTGTATGATTTTTTTAATCACTTGATCTTTTGGTGCAATCTTAAAGATATATGTCGTTTTTTGAACATTGTTCAATGTATCTTCAATCTTTTCTTTTATATATGTTTCATATGCTTTTGTTTTGATGAATGCTTTGATTTTTGAAATCACACCTTGAAAAACATGATCACTCATTTCAAGACGTTTCTTGATAAGTTCTTCATCATAATTAACACCAATTTGATTAATTTGATTTTGATAACCAACACGTATTTCTCTTAGTCCACGATTATAATCAACGGTTTGTTGTAAAGACAAATCTTCTTTTAATCGCTTCATTGCTCTTTGATATTGGTAATCAATTTCTCTTCTTAAATCACTTAATCTTAATTCTGATTGCTCTTTAATCGATTTTTCAAAATATCTATAAAGTTCATCATCGTTATAATAAGCCATAATTATACCTCACAGTTTAACACCGATGGCTTCACTGACAATTTTATCAATGGTTTCACCGATATTGTTTTCTCCATGACGATCTGGAATTTCTACAATTAACTTATTGGTATGCGTAAGTTTTAACTCAGAAACAATTTTAGGTGCAAGTTCAACACATTTTGTTGTGAGTAAAATAACACCAATCTCATCATCATGTAATTTTTCTTCTAAGACATGTAAAAAGGGTTGTCGTTCATGAACGACGACACTTTCGATGCCTACAAGTCTCATACCGACTTGTGTATCCACGTTGTCACTAATTAAGAAAAACTTCATCTACATCACGCTTCTTATAATTTATTAATAATTAAAATTGAAATTAAGATCCCGTAAATCGCAACCCCTTCACCAAGAGCAACGAAAATCATTGATTTACCAAAATTCTTTTCATCTTCAGAAAACGCACCAATCGCTGCAGGCGCAGCAGCAGCAACGGCAATACCAGCACCTAGTGCTGATAACCCAGTTGAAAGTGCAGCAGCAACAAAGCCTAACCCCTGAGCAATCGTTCCTAAAATAGTTGAATTTGCATTATCTGTTTCAAATCCAAAAATAGCTGGTTTAAATACAAACTGTAATAATAAGACAACAGCTAAGACTGAGAAAAACCCAGAAATATGTGTCAAAAAGCGTCTTTTTGTACTTTCTTTTGTTGTCTTTCCTTTAAACACTTTAACAAGTGGTAAAGAAATAATTACTAATAAAATTAAAGGTAAAATAAAATCATAAAATGTCAAAAACATTGTTTAATCCTCCGTATAATAATTTATTCATTAATCGCTTTAAAAGGTATTCCATTACCTTCATAATAGCGAGAAAACATCTCATAAAATTCTAATCTTAATACTTGAATACCAACAATAAGTCCTTCAAGTCCCATAACAAATATATTTCCAAGAATCATAATTACGATACTGCTTCCTTGGCTGGTACCTTGCATCAAAGTATTAACAACTAGCATCATCCCAGCATGAGATAAAATGAATCCACCAATTCTTAGGAATGAAACAGTATTGGTAATATATGATAAGACAATTTCAAATAATTCAAAGAATCCTTCCAGGAAAAATCCTCCAAAACCAGATTCAAACATCTTCTTTTTCTCAAAAATACGATGCATCGGTTCTTTTAAGAATATGAGAATGAGCGGTATCACTACCATGAAAATAATCGTCAATGGATTAAATATCTGAATACTAAATCCCATATTTAGTGCAATACCTGTAATCAAGAACGCATAGAATATAAATCCAGCAATACCATTATGTGAAAATAATAGTTCTGCATAATTCTTTTTCTTGATGGCGGTAATCATGTTAAATATCATTGAAATCAATATTAAAACTGCACCAAGACCAACTGCAATCACGAGTAATGTCATAGTAAACTGTGAATCCATAACTTTTATTGGTAAAAGCGGGACACCTAAATGATGATAAATCGATTCGAGCCATGTTTCATTGCCAAAAACGGAACCATAGACTAATCCAAAAATCATAGATGATATACCAATACGAACACCAACAGCACCAAGTTTCATTTTTTTAAATCGCCAAAGGAATGCACCTAAGATAAGTAAAACAAAACCTTGGCCAAAATCACCAAACATAATACCAAAAAGCAGTGAATATGTTAACGCTACAAATGGTGTTGGATCTATATCATTATATGATGGTACACCATACATATTTACAAACATACCAAATGGTTTACTAAACCAACCATTCTTAATTTTAGTTGGTGGTTTAATCCTTTGATCACTTTCTGCATTGTCTAATGTAATTTCGATCTTGTCATCATCTTTGAAAATATGTTTTAATGTATCTGATTTCTCATCTTCTATAAAACCTGTGATCGTGAATTTATCACCAAGACCAACCACATATTTTTTAGATTCAAACACTCTGTTTAAAAATAACAGTTCGCCTTTGATATATGCAAGTTCATCTCTACATTCATTAGTAATGACACCCATATCTTCACGATAATGTGTAATCATTTTATAATCTTGTTCAATTTCAAATTCCAATGCTTTTATTGCATCTTTTGGAATACCATGAACAAAATCAGGAATGTGAATTCGTTCAAAGAATAGTGATGAAAATATGTTATCGACTTCTTTTTTATATTCAGGAGACGTGTAATACATACACCAACTGTTATTTTGATCATGATTAAATGATTTGAATACATAAGGTTTAGATCTGAAAAATTGTAATTTTTCTACTGAATCATTGGGTAAACGTCCAAATCTGAGTTTAATAAACTCACAAGCAAATAAATCCTCAAGTGGAATATCCAAACTTTGAATATTTTGAACTTGAATAAGTGCATCTTTATATTTTTGAATATGTTCTTCAAGTTGTGTAATTCTTGAAAGTTCATTGCTGAGTCTTGATTTAACATCACTCATATAATCATACATTTCATTAAATGAATAATGATCATCACGATTTTCATCAGATGGAAGATGGAGTTGATATCTACTTTCAATATCATTTAATTCATCTAATAATTTCTTCCAAGGATTTTCAGCAACAAATGTTGTTGATCCTTGTATTTTTTCTACAATTTCACTCGCGAGAACCGGGTGAAAATCAGTCACATCTGCAAATTTAGTTAAAGTTGAATCTAGATCTTTAACTTGACCAGTGATGTTGACTAATTTAATTTTAGCAATACTCATATAGATTCTCCTTTTAGTAAATTAACATTTGCTTCATTTCTTGTTCATTAATTTGATATCTGATGCTTTCAATAATATTAATTAGATTGTCAAGCTCAAATTGAGATAAAATCGTAAATGCTGTATATATTTCAGGTACTTCTGCTTTGTAATACATCACTTTTTTAGCAAGTTCAAACCGAACTTTACCCGTATAGTATTCAATAAATACATATTCATCTTCATCAGCAACATCAAAATGACCTTTCTTATCAAACTGTTTAAGAAGTTCATCAGGATCATCTATCATCACAAGCTTATCGAGCATTTTTGAATTCATTTCTGCAAACTCATCTAATAAAACGTTTCTTATGGTGATCGGATCCGCATGATAAAATTTCTTTAGTCTATATATTTTAGTAATATTAACTAAGTCAATTCTTATTCTAAATAAATGTTCCAAGTCTGTTTTAAGTTTTCCATGATAATGTTTTTCAATGGTTTTGAATACAAGACGATAAAGATATTCTTCAAGTGCATGCTCAATATCAATATATCTGATCTTATCTTTGTCCGTCGTATAATATGGTTTTAGTATGTCGTAATATATAGACTCTTCTAGTGATTTTAATAAATCATCAAAAGTTTGAACATTTAATAATTTTGAAAAATCAATTTGTGTAGGCACATTATAAAAGAATGGAATTGATCCGCTGATGTCGGCACCTTCCTCACTAATGATTTTTCTTAAAACGGATAAAATAATCTCATTTTGCTGATGGACGACATCGAGCATATAAAATTCTTTATCTTTGGAATAGACTAATTTGATTAATTTAATGATTTGCTCAACACGATTTTTTCTAATTAAAGACTCTAAATGTCCCCGATGAATCGTGATCGGTTGGACATCTTTAAGTATTTTTTCATAATGAGGATGTGCTTGCAAGTATTTAACTAAATCTGGTAAAGTTTTCAATTTTACCATGCGATCATAATCTTCTGCTTGTAAAAACTTTCCATACATAGCTTTAGCTTTTGCAATAATCGCATTATTTGCTAATGAACCCATAAATAGACTCCTTTATGCTTTGACACATTCTTCAAATATTTCTTCGATCCATTTATCCTCATTTTTTTCAAACTGTTCTTTAATATATGCTAACTGTTTTTCAAAATGCGCTAATTCTTTCTTCTTACGCGTTTCGATATCAGTCTCATATTCGAGTTTAGCTTTAGCAAGCTTTTCTTCGTTTTCTTTATCAAGCTCAGCTTTTAAAGTTTTTGCTTCTTCCTTGATGCGTTGATCAAGTTTGAATTTTTCATCTTCAAGTTTAGCAATCGCTTCTCGTGCTTTCTTATCAAGCATGACCGTGTGCTTTATAATTGATTCTGGCATATACATACCTTCTTTCGATTAATATGCTCGTGCAAACCAAATAGTTTGCGTTGCTTTCTTTCCAGTAACTGGACAATTTTGTGTAATCATTGTTTGATCAAATGGAACAATTCTTGCAGTTGCTCCAGTCTCTTGTTTGATTTGAATTTCAGCATCTTCGCCAGAGATGCTCATTTGAACATATCCACCTTGTGCTAAATATGATTTAAATTCATCATACGATTTTGCAATAAATGTATGTGTGTTCACATAATTTTTTGCTTTATTTAACATGGCTTGATGAATTTCTTCAAATAATTCTATAGTTTTTGATTGAACATCTTCAACTTTGACTTGTATTTTTTCTCTGTTATATCTAGTAGCAAGTGTGACTAAACCAGCCTCTAAATCTCTAGGTCCTACTTCAATACGAATAGGGACACCTTTCATTTCATATTCAGAGAATTTCCATCCAGGTGATTTGTTTGAATCATCAACAATCACTCTAACACCTTGTGTTTTTAAAGCTTGATATATGTTATCAGTCGCCTTTTGGACTTCTTCTTTTTGACTTTGAATTGGAATGATAACCACTTGATTAGGTGCAACAAATGGTGGTAATACTAACCCTTCATCATCACCATGAACCATAATAATAGCTCCGATTAAGCGTGTTGATACACCCCAAGATGTCTGATATACAAACTCGCTTTGATTATCAACATTTTGAAATTTAATATCAAATGCATGCGAAAATTCTTGGCCAAAATAATGCGTAGTCCCAGATTGGAGTGCTTGTCCATCTGGCATAAGTGCTTCAATCGTATAGGTTTCAAGTGCACCAGCAAATTTTTCTTTTTCTGTTTTTCTACCTGTAACAAAAGGGATTGCTAATAAACTCTCCCCTAATTGTCTATAGGTTTCTAGCATGCCTAATGCCTCTTGTTTTGCTTCATCAGCACTTGCGTGAGCTGTATGACCTTCTTGCCATAAAAATTCTTTACCTCTTAAAAAGGGTCTTGTTGTTTTTTCCCAACGAACGACACTGCACCACTGATTGTATAATTTTGGCAAATCACGATATGAATTAATAATCTTTGAAAAATGAGTACAAAAAAGCGTTTCAGACGTTGGTCTTACAATAAGTCTTTCATTTAAGTCTTCTACACCTGTGGTTGTAATCATAGCAGTTTCTGGAGCGAATCCTTCCACATGATCTTTTTCTTTTTGAAATAATGATTCTGGAATCACTAAAGGCATATAAACATTTTCATGTTTAGTTTCTTTAAATTTTTTATCTAAATAATTTTGAATATTTTCCCAGATGGCATATCCATATGGACGATAGATGATAAAACCTTTTGCATCACTATAGTCCATGAGTTCTGCTTTTAAACATAAATCTGTATACCACTGTGCGAAATCTTCAGATCTTGAAGTAATAGCTTGCACTAATTTTTGATTCTTCGACATAAATTCACCTTTTATTTTAAATGTATAATTTTATTACTTTTTTTTGAATGCTCTTAGAATAACACCAACAAATATGAAAAAGAATATTGCCTGTGGGACAAACATATAAGCCATAGGAATAAAGTTAAATATGACTGCAATACCAATAACAAGTGATAAAATTGACATCGGTTTTATCTTAAAACGATAATCATTTTCATCTTTTTTATCAGAAAAATCATCAAAGTGATATTCTTGTTCTTGTTTCTTATTTGATTTTGTCTCGATTTGATCTAATTCATCCCAATATTTATCGTATTCAGCAAAAGGATCTTTTTCATTTTCCATGTTTTTGCTCCACTAATATTGTTTTTCCATCTACAAAGTCAATACGTCTTTGTTTATATAAAATACCAATTGCTCTTTTAAATGCTTTTTTGCTCATATCAAATAATGACATAATTTCTTCTGGAGCGCTTTGTGCATCTAAAGGCATTGTTTTATGCTTAATCAAATAATTTAAAATTTCATCTGCATCATCAACCATTTTATCTTCTTTAAGTTTTAAGCAAGTTCCACTATAACCTTTGTCAGAGAAATGCGTTACTAGAATGTCAATTCTTTTTCCAATCCATACATCTTCTTGATACATTGATTGATGGACAAATATCCAAATACCATCATCTGTTAATGCATTAATGCCTGAATGACCAATTTTTTGGATCGTTGCTTCGACATGTGTTTTTAATTCAATCTCTTTTAAAATTGATAAATCTTCTTTATTGATTGGTTTTGCAGTTAATCTGTTTTTTTGAATCATTTTTACAAATACTTGATCGCCAATATGTGGCCACTGATCATGATTTAATGGTAGATCATCTTTTGATAACAACAAATCTTTATTGATTCCCATGTTCATAAACACACCTAAACTTTGGTTAATCGCGACCACTTCAAGTCTCGCCGGTCGATCCATTGTTATGATTGGAGTCAAGAGCGTTGCTGCAACTCTACCTTTTTGATCAAAATATAAAAATGCATCAACAACATCATTGACGCTTAATTCTTTTTTCATACTTTCGTTAAAATGAAGAAAGACTTCCTCTTCTCCATTGGTTAACATATACCCAATATCTGTTTTTCTTAATACCTTTAATTGATGGACATAGCCACTTAATAAATTCATATTATCACCGTCTATTATTTTATCATATTATATGATAAATGTTAAATGACGTGAAAATAAAAAGAGTGTTTTCACACTCTTTCACACATCTAGTGCTTCTAACATCTCTTCATAGCGCTTAAGAAGCAAGTTTTTAAAGAATTCTGTTAGCGGTTTTAAGTCTTTTTCAACTTTAAATACTTCTAAGTTTCTAATATATAAATCCATTTGATCTAGTGGTATTGAAATTGGCAAATAATTAGACTTAATTAAAAAGTAATTGAGAACTAATTTTGCTAGACGACCATTCGCATCCACAAATGGATGAATTTTTGCAATACTTGCATGTGCATAAGTTGCTTTTTCTAATGCATTACCCTTAAACAGTTCAATATCATTAAAAAAACGGTTCATGCGTGCATAGACTTTAAGATGATCTGGTGGTTGGTGCGCAGCACCAAAGATTGATATGTTTACATTTCTATAAACACCGCCAGGGAATATACCAGCAACAAGCATCTCATGAATGTCTTTGATAAATTCTTCACTAAAAGGTCTATGTTCATGAACCTCTTTAACTACATATTCAAAAGCTTTTAAATGATTGAGAATTTCTTTTTGTTCTCTCTCGCTAAAATCAGGCAAAACCTTAGTCTTACTAATACGTTCAACATCTTCAACTGTTAGTTTTTTGTCGCACATACCGACAGCATCACAAGTATATGCCAATTTAAAATCTTCGTTGGCTTTTAAAACTTGTTTTGGATCACATTCTTTTAAGACATTACTTAGATGCTTTACTTGCATCTCTAAGAGATCTTTATCCATCATTATCACCGCTCCTATCTTGACTTTATTATAACATAAAAGCGCTATCATAGACAATCGTTTTCATAATTTTACATAAAAAAGAAGAGGGAACTCAAATTGAGTTCCCTATACCTATGTAAATTATAGTTTTGTTACGTTTGCAGCTTGTGGTCCGCGTGCACCGTCTTTAACTTCAAATTCTACTTGGTCGCCTTCTGCTAAAGTTTTGTAACCTTCAGATTGTATTGCACTGAAGTGTACAAAAATGTCTTTGTTATCTTCTGATGAGATAAATCCATATCCCTTATCAGCGTCAAACCATTTTACAACGCCTTTCATTCATTCTTTCTCCTTTTTGTATCTTAAGCGATAAATCGCTCACATTTATTATACACAAACCAAAGTTAAATTACAACATAATGAGGCGATTTCTCAATTATTACGCAAATTGTGAATGATATAAGTTATAATATACCCCTTTTTGAAGCAATAAGGACTCATGTGTGCCTTTTTCAACAATATTGCCATCTTCTACTACTAAAATAAGATCTGCATTTTGAATGGTTGACAAGCGATGAGCAATAACAAATGATGTTTTATTTTCCATGAGTTTAAGCATTGCACTTTGAATTTCAACTTCTGTATGTGTATCAACATTTGAAGTTGCTTCATCTAAAATAAGCATTTTTGTTTTTGATAACATCGCTCTTGCAATCACTAATAATTGCTTTTGACCTTTAGAAATATTTAAACCTTCGTCTGTCAAAATCGTGTCATATCCTTGTGGAAGATGAATGATAAATTGATGAATTCTTGCTTTTTTAGCAGCCTCTTCAACTTCCAATCGACTAGGATTTCCATTACCATAAGCTATATTGTCATGAATTGTTCCATGGAAAACCCAAGTATCTTGTAAAACCATTGAAAATGATTTTCTTAAATCACTTCTTGGAATCGTATAGATATCATGATGATCAATGAAAACTGAATTTCTGCCTGGTTCATAAAAACGCATTAAAAGATTGACAAGCGTCGTTTTTCCAGCACCTGTTTTACCAACAATAGCAACCACCTTCCCTTGTGGAACTTCAAAATTGACATCTTTTAATATAAGTTGGTTTTCTACATATCCAAAATTTAAATGTTTGACTTCTAAATCACCATGTATATCTAGATCTTTAATCACATCTAAATCATCTAAGTCTTCTTCTTTTGCTTCTAATACAGTAAAGACTCTTTCAGCTGCTGCAAGTGCACTTTGAATGTCTGCAAATACACTTGACATTTGATTGATTGGTCCAGAGAATCTTCTAGAATAGAGTGTAAATGATGTCAATTTACCGATCGTAATTAAATTTTTAAAATATAAAATACCACCTAATACACCTACTAATGCAACCGATAAATTGGATACGAAATTAATTGAAGGTCCAACGGTTGTTCCGTAATAACCTGCTTGATATGATGCTTCTGCAGCTTCATCATTAATCCCATCAAATTTTCTTAATACACTTTGTTCTTGAACATAGGATTGAATAGTTCTTTGACCAGTAATCATTTCTTCAGCAAATCCATTTAGTTCACCAAGTTTTCTATTTCTCACTTGATATTTCTTCTTAACTATTTTTGAAAGCACTCTTGTTATGATAATTGATATTGGGATAGTAACAATAAAGACCAATACCAAAACTGGTGACATGATAATCATCATGACAAATGATATGACTACCGTAATAAAACTTGTAAGGATGTTGATAACATCTGTTGCAAGAGAGGTATTGATATTGTCAATATCATAACTCATACGACTGATAATATCACCTGTTTGTTGTTTGTCAAAGTATGATATTTCAACCTTATTAAGTTTTTCAAATAAATCTTTTCTCATTTTATAAACTACACTTTGCGAGATTTTTACCATGGCAATACTTAATAAATAATTAAGAAATGCTGATAAAAGATAAAATCCAACCATGAGTCCAGCATATAAAAATACTTTTTGAAAATTGACAGTTCCATCCATAGCATCAACTGCAGCACCAGTTAAATAGGGTCCTACAAGTGATAATACATTGGCTATCACTGTTAAGAATAATGCAAGGATAAGTTTTGATTTATAAAATGTTAAATAATGCCATAATTTCTTTAAAACAAATTTAAGATTTTTAGCTTTTTGACTTCCATCGTTTCCTCGGCCGCGACCTGTACTTTGTTTTCCAGCATACATCATGATAAATCACCACCTAACTGATAAGCAGCAATCTCTTTGTATATTTGGCTATTATTTAACAATTGATTATGAGTGCCTTGTGCAATAATTTTACCTTCATCAATAAGTAGGATTAAATCAGCATCTTTAATACTACTTATTCTTTGAGCGATAATGATTTTAGTTGCTTCTTGGTGCTCTTCTTTTAATGCTTTACGTAATTGCATATCCGTATGATAATCAAGCGCACTTGATGCATCATCTAAAATGATTAAATCAGGTTTACCCGCGATTGCTCTAGCAATGAGAAGTCTTTGTTTTTGACCACCAGATAAATTCATACCTTTTTGTGCCATTTCATATTGGTGTGCATGTTCTTTTTCATAAATAAAATTTGCTTGTGCAACTTCAGTAGCAAGTTTAATATCTTGATCTGTGATCTCATCTCTATTAAATTGAATGTTTCCATAAATGGTATCTGCAAAGATTAAATCATTTTGGAAAACAACTCCGATTCGACTTCTAAGTTCATTTTGTTTAAGTTCTTTAATATCTCTACCAAAAAGTTTAATAGATCCTCGATCAACATCATAAAATCTCATGATCAAATTGATAATCGTTGTTTTTCCAGATCCGGTTGCACCAATAATACCTAGTGTTTGACCCTTGTAAAGTTTAAAATTAATATGCTCTAGATTCATCTCTTTTTGAAGATAAGAAAATGAAACATTTTCAAATGAGATATGAGGTTTGTTTTTATTTTCAACAATGTCTAAATAACCATCTTTCATTTGAATTGGCATTTCTAATACTTCAAAAATACGTTCTCCTGATGCAGTTGCTCTTGATGATAAGACAAAAACTCTTGTGATACTCATCATCGCATTTAAAATAATAGTAAAATAAGTGACAAATGCTAAAATTTGACCTTTTTCAGTCAATCCTTTGTCAATTCTATAAGCTCCAATCACCAAAACAATCACCAATCCAACGTTCATAACAGCACGCATCATTGGGTTTATTTTAGCCATGGTTATGGTTGCTTTTAATTCTTTTTCAACCGTATTTTTATTTTTCTCATCAAATCGATTCATTTCATGTTCACGCATGGATAATGCACGAACGACTCTTACACCAGTGACATACTCTCTTAAAGTTCTAATGAGTTGATCAACAGATGCTTGAGTCTTTTTATAAAGTGGCACCCCAACTTTTGATGTAAAATAGACAATGATAATAATCAATGGAAGCATTGAAATCATTACAAGTGTCAACACTGGGTCGATAAATAAACTCATGACGATACCGCCAATAAGTAATACTGGCGCTCTAACCCCTAGTCTTTGAATAGATGCAGATGCTTGATACATGTTGTAAGTATCTGTAGTCATTCTTGAGATTAAAGAAGGTCTTGTGATTTGATCGACTTGATTTGCAGATAATGTTTCTATTTTTTGAAACAAATCATGTCTTAAATTTTTAACTGCGTCTGCTGCAATTGCTTCAGCTCTTCTATTTGCTGCAACATTTAAATACCATCCAACAAATGCAATTAAAACCATAATGATACCTAAATATACAAGTGGCATCACAGACTGATTACCTTCACTTGTTAAATTGGGTATTTGCGTATCAATCATATAAGCAATCAAATAGGGTAAAAACAAATCAGTTAACGCACCTAGCGATTTAAAAGATAAACTGATTGTAAGCTTTCTCCAATAAGGCTTAATGATTCTTAAAATGTACTTCATGGACTTACCTAATTTCTAATTTGAATTTTTTAGTTTGTTATAATCTCAAAGTCTTCAAAATAAATATTAAAATTTTCGACACTCACTTTTGTTCGATGATCATAATTTAATATTTTATAATGAGCATTTGTTATTTCTTTCTTAAATATTTTTTTATTTAAATATTTGGTAGGTAATATCATAATAACTCCTGTATCAGTTCCAATGCCATTAAATATACCATCTCCACCTTCAGTTCTACTGACTAGAAACTTAATACCTTTGATTTGAAGCAATTGAAATTGATTTGGGTTTTTATAAAACTCTTTCCATAATGATTGAAGAAACGCTTCTCCTTCATCACTTTTAATTGTAACCAATGCAGGATCACCAACATAGTATGATCCTTTTTTTAATTCATAAGTTGTTCTCATGGTAAATATCTTTTACTTTCTATTAGAATTGCAATAAAATCAAGCGTTTGACTTTGTTGATCAATTGCTGGTAACAAATCTGAGATTGTTTTATTTTCCCAAATTAAATGCACATATTCCGGATGATCAATAAATGGATTTCTATTGCCTTGAGCACCATAAATAACCTCATTACGTTGACGTTCAAACTCATCTACGGGATCTAATCTATGCCATAATAGCAATGTATCTAATAATCCCATATCGGCACCATCTAGTGAGTAATTATCAGATTCATCCAATAAATCATTTAAATCATTTGTCAAATGAAGATAATCATACATGACGACCATATAAAAGAGTATTCTTGCAACATCGCCAATATGTTCATCTCCTGGATAAAAACCACCATTAGATGTGATACTATACTCTCCAGATCCAGCAGAGAAAAACCTATTGTTTCTTGTAGAGTTAACTACTGGTGTAGCTGCTCTTAAATTATGTAGGTCAGTGGCTTGATTTCTGTCAGTGCCATCCACTTCTTCTTCATTTCCAAGTCTTGACTGAGGCCATACATGTTCTCGATTCCATGTTGTTCCACCATCCCAAACATCATCAACTAATTTTGAATCATATATATTATAAATTTTAGTTGGATCATCAATGGATAAATCTGATTCTGCTAAGTAAATTCTCGCATCATTATATGTTACTGGTTGAAAATTATTGTGAATGATATCACTTAATTTATTTTCTAGTTGAACACCCATTAATTGATTCGTTTCATAATAATAATCAGTTAATGAAGTGGTTTCAACATAATAGTAATAACCATCATCATTTTGTGATGAACTATATGTGTAAGCACTGTTTTGATCTTGGTAAAAAAAATATGCAATCGCAGCAATCAATACAAAAATAATGAATGATAACACTCTATACTCTTTTGTTTTCTTCAATTTTCTAATGCGTTTTTCAACTGATTTCGCCATGAATACACCCTCTATTGTATATTGAATATATTATAACATATATTCATATAGCACATGTTTATGATTGACAATTATTTCTTAATCATTTATAATCGTTATTGCTGAATGCCTCCATAGTTTAATGGCAAAACGCAGCCATGGTAAGGCTGAATTGTAAGTTCGATTCTCACTGGAGGCACCATCAATAAATATAGCACCTTAAAAAGGTGCTTTTTATATCATTTCTCGATCTAGTTCATCTTCTCGTATAGTTACTAGGCATTCATAAACTTTATATGGTTGTTTTTTGTGAAGTACTTCTATTTGATCATAAGGATTAATGATTTTATCAAATAACCAAAGATGATCTATATAGACATTGGATAAGTCAGCTAAAAATGATTCATGATCTTCAAGATATGTAATATGTTCATATTTATTTTTAAGATATATAATCAATTTTTCATCAACATTTTTATAATTAAATTTACTGATTAAACTATATATTTGAAAGCTTTTATCAAGTTGATCTGTATGGTAATAATATGTTGCAAGTTCATATGAAAACATCAGTCCTAATTCATCTTTTTTAAGTGCTCTCACATTAAGTGACTTAATCATCTTATCTGCACCTTCATGTATAGGCATATCATAATAATTGACACCTTCTAAATAATAACTGATGATAGATAGCATAAACAAATTAGGTTTTAACGCCTGTTGTCTAGAAATCATCCAAGAAGCTTCTTCAAATAAATATGGATTAAAATGATGATGTTTTAATGAAAATTTTTGATATTGAATCAGTTGAACCAATTGAAAAACCGGATCTTTTCTTACTTTGTCAAATGCGACAAAATCACCAAAAATGTTTTGTGTAGACATACTAAATGATCTAACATAGATAAGACTTATGATCATTGTAAACATCGTAAAGATACAAAAAATCGTTAAAAATATAGGTCCAGTAGCATAAACTAGCGTTACAAAAAATGAAATAAATAATATAAGTGCATAAAAAATCGTGGCAAGCGGTGCAGTTAAAAGTGATGTGGCAAATGCATGTATATGATGATCAAACTTAGCATCTGATGTAATCTCATCTAAATCAGGGATTACCAATCCACCAAATAAAACCCATAACTTAGGATTAATAGTAAATCTCCATCCACGATCTGTTTTATAAAAAACAAAAATTGTAATGTAAATAGCTCTTAAATGTATACCTTGAATTTTGAAGCTTATAAAATGCGCTAATTCATGTATCGTTAAAGCAACATAGAATGCTACAAAAAAAGTTAGGAAATAAACCCACCAAGGAAGTGTTTGAAATCCTATTTTAAGTGGTTCCCACATATTAAGATATACTAATGCTGTATATGTAAATCCTGCCATAAATGTAAATAGGAAATACATAATCAATCGATAACTTTTCATATACCGTCTCCCTAATGACATTATAACACAAAGGAAAAAATGAAATACTTTAACTTTTGATTTTTCTTTGTTATTTTAACTTGCAATCTCTTGACAACTTTAAAAATATTTGCTATCATTAAAAAGCACTAGGATGTGGGCGTCGTATAATGGTTATTACACGTGCTTGCCAAGCATGAAATGGGGGTCCGATTCCCCTCGCCCGCTCCAGGTTAATTATACCAAGTTGCTTTTTATCGTTTAACGGCTAAATAAAGACGTTATAAGCGATTTTGAACAAAGCAACTTTTTGTATTTTTTAGGGTAAAATCAGTGGTTTTTCATTGATTTTACTCTTTTTTTATACTCTGATATGGGCTGATTTACAAGTTCTCGTGACCGGATTTGAACTTTTGCCCAAAATGGCCATTTTTTGAGGTCGCTATCGGATTTGAACTTAAGATAAAACCAATAAAAAGACCACCTCTCGGTGGCCTTAAGGAAGGGGATGTGTGTGTAAATACACACATGCTATGTAAGGGATAAGTTGCGACTATGTCGCACTTTTAATATAACACAGTTTTTTAATTGATACAATTAGCTAATAGCACGAAATTTTACTTGTTGTTTCAAATAGTGTTTTTCTAATCTTATAAGGAGTGATTATTTCTGGAAATGAATAAGTTGAATTAGAACTTAATGTATTAAACGGATTAAGGATAAATTCAATATCATTTCGTTCGTTAACTAGTGCCTTATCAAATAAATCTTGAAATGGGAACTCAGATAAATCCTCTATTGGTTTCTTGTACTCTTTTAGTAGAAGTTTATAATGCTTGATTTTAGATTCGATATTGTGCGAAGTTAATAGTTTATTTCGGTTTGCTGTTAATTTCATTTCAATGTCGGTTTTTTGTGTTTTTAATCGATTCAAAACTATAGTTTCAAAGTCCCCTTCCAATAAGGCTAACGATTTAATTTGATGATGTATTTCATCGAGTTTATCTTCCAATGTATTAATTTCAATGTTGAGTTTCCGTATTTCTGGATGTGAAGTTAAAACCTCATTTAACTTATTTAGGAACTCGTATTTATTTTTGATGATATAGTTAATTTGAGAAAGTAGCTGCTCATCAAATGTCTCAACAAATAAGGAATCATTTCCACATGTTTTCTTTTCTCGATTTGATGAACAAATCAATATCTCTGTGGCCCATTTTTCTCTTTTGTTATTTACCTTGTAATGATAGTTCTTTCCACAAACGGAACATTCAACAAAACCACTATAAATGGATCTATTCTTTGCTCTCCTTTTCAATTCGAGTATGTCTGTTGTGTGGTTGTATTTCATCATCCTTTGCGCTTTTATGGATTGTACTTTATCCCATAATGCTTTAGTAATAATTTTAGGATGAGAGTTTTCAACATAATATTTAGGATGTGTTTGTTGATTCTTTTCTCCAGTTTTATCGCCAACCCTACGACGTATTGATTTTTGCAATAATGCATTTCCAGTATACTTTTCGTTATTTAGTATTCCTCGAATCGTACCTGAACTGTAAGGTAGATTATAATGCTTTGTTATGTGTCCTTCTTTATTTAACTCTTCAGCAATATAGCCTTGAGAATATCCTTTCGAGTATAAGCTGAACACTTTTCGTACAATCTTAGCCTCATCTTCATCAACAGCGATGTTTCCATGTTGATCTCTTTTGTAGCCTAATACTTTAGATGTTACCATTGGAACAATACCATCTTCAAATCTTTTCTTTACACCCCATTTAGTGTTTTCACTATTTATCTTTGATTCCTCTTCGGCTACACTAGCGTAAATTGTAATGGTTAGTTCTACCTTTGGATCGAAAGAAGAGATATTCTCTTTTTCAAACCAAACTTCAATATTGTGTCTTTTTAACTCTTGAATGATATTTAGACAATCAATTGTGTTTCTTGCAAAGCGAGATATTGATTTTGTGATGATTAAATCAATGCCACCAGCTATAGCAAGTTCTATCATTTGGTTGAACTGTTCTCTATACTTTGTATCTGTTCCACTCTTTCCAACATCTGAATACACACCTACAAAATTCCATTCAGGATTTTCCATTATCATTTTTGTGTACGTCTCAACCTGCAAATCTAGCGAAGTTTCTTGTAGTTCTTTTTTTGTTGAAATCCTAGCATAAGCACATACATTTTTCAACTTATCTTTTGATTCCAGTTTATTGAAATCAATTATCTCTACTGCATTCATTCTTGTTCCCTCAAATCTACAACATGATATGTAATTTCATATTTCTCGTTTGTACTTTTTACTTTGTCAGTATGAATGGAAGGCATAGCTTTATATACCTCTAATTCGTTTTTAATACTCTTTTTTGTCATAGGATTATCACTTATCAAGAGGAGTGCTTCAGAAGGACTAATTGCAATTACAAACTTGTAAGTTCCCATCAGAATGTTTTTGCTTAATCCGATATTACCATTTAAGAATTCTTTCATCTCTTGAATTCGTTCTTCATGAAGGTGGCCATTTACCAAAGATGATTTTTTATTATTAAGTTGAGCTTTTAAGTCGATTAGCAGAGCCTTCTTTTCATTGTAAATCGATTTATAAAATTCGGTGTTATCAGCAATGGAATTCACATTCAAATCAATGATGTCCTTTATGCTCTTTTCTGTTTTCGTGATTTGATTCTTCAAGTCAGATATTTCAGTTTCTAGTTCACTGGAGCTTAAACATGATCTAACAATTTCTAGAGTTTCATCAATAATGGTATCCTTGGATAATTCTAGTTCTTTTATTGATTTTATAATCGCTTTTTCCAAAGTATCATTATCTATCGGTTTATTGGAACATACATGTTCTTTGTTATTCTTTCTACAAGTTAAAACCACACGTTCTGTAGCTTTACCGTAATTGTAATAACTACGGTTCATAACCGCACCACATTCCCCACAGAAGACGATTCCACTTAAAGGGTATATATTACCGTAGTTTGATTGTTTTCGCTTTCTCCCTCGCTTTTTCTTGAGTTCCTGGACTAGTTCAAACTTCGTTCTTGATACAATAGGTTCATGGTTATTCATGATATAGTATTTTGGTGCGTGTCCATCATTCTTTACCGATTTGTGTGTTAAGTAATCAATCGTGACTCTCTTTTGTAAGATTGCATCACCACAGTATTTTTCATTTGTTAAAATCGCACTCACTGTAGCTGGTGTCCAGAAGATTTCTCCACGACCGTTTTCTAACTCGTTCTCAGTTAGGAATATAACGATTTCTTTTAATGATGATCCTGAAATGTACATATCGTATATGATTGTTACCGTCTTGGCTTGTTCTTCATTAATGACAATGTTTCCATCATCATCTTTGTCATAACCTAGGAACCGTTTTGTATTGATGTGAACTTTACCTTCTTTAAATCTCTTTCTAAATCCCCATTTGACATTCTCGCTAATGTTTCTAGCTTCCTCCTGGGCAATTGAAGAGAAGATGGTAAGCATGAAATCGACCTTGGTATCTGATGAGTAAATATTCTCTTTTTCAAAGAATACATCTACATTGATTTCTCTTAACTCCCTAATGATTGTTAACGTATCTACTGTGTTTCTTGCGAATCGAGATAGTGATTTCGTTAGTATTAAATCAATCTTCCCAGCTTTAGCATCTTCAATCATCTGAAGAAACTGTGGTCTTTTTTGAATACTAGTTCCTGATAATCCTTCATCAGCATATAAGCCAATAAAATCCCAGTCTTCATTTTCTTGAATCTTTTGAGTGTAAACACTCTTTTGTGCTTCTACGCTATGTAGTTGATCTTCTGAATCAGTAGAAACTCTCGCATAAGCACATACTTTTAGTTTTGGTTTTAGAGTTGGTAATCCATTTATGTCTTCATGGATTATTTGAGTTGGTTCAATAACTATAACTCTTTTTTCCTGCATTCTTGTACCTCCTATATTTGGTTACTATATACATCACTCAAAAAGCAATAAATAGCAAGTTAATACCGTGCTATTTGTTGCTTTTTTCATTATTTATCTTCAGTAGTTTTGTAAGGCAAAGATACCATTCTTCATTGGTGATTAAACTAGCTTTTTTAAGTTCGTCAATGATTGCCTTTTGTTGTTGAAATTTTACGTTTGTATCCATACTATTCCTTTCTGAGAAAACAAAAAAAGAGCCGCTAAAGAAAGCGACTCTTTTCGAGTAAGGATAACTAAGAATGCATATAGTATGTCTAAACCACCGTAGTTATTTTAGCACAAACAAATATATTTGTGAATTAGCGTAAAGCACTAAAAAAATGAGGTATATCCATATATTTATTTAAGTCAGCCATAAGCACACCTTTGAATACGATATTCTCTGCATGAGCTTTATTAAAGTATCTAGGTTTGTCATCAATATAAAAATGCCCACCACCAGTTGGCTTGAAATAAACTTTTGAAATATACGTTTTGTCATAGTAATCAAATATCATGACATGACCTTCTTGGTTTAGATTGGTTTTCCAGAAGAATCTCATTTTTAGATCATTCTCTAAATAACAAATCACATCATCATAGATAGTAGAAATAGTAAAGGGCATGACTTCTACAAGACCATCTTCACCGTTTTCAAATGATCGAAAAGCAAGAATTTTATCATTTACGAGTGTATAAGGGTTCCCAATAATAACATCCAATGAGACGTTGTAAAAACCACTTAGAATCACTAGATCTTTCAGGCTAATTTCTCTGGTTCCATTCTCATAATTGACATATCCTTGTCTAGATTTTCCAATTAGTTCTGCAACCTTAGTCGTAGATAGTTTGTAGTGTTTTCTGAGTTTCTTTAAATTTTCACTAACAAATCGATTATCAAATAAAGTATCTTGCATAAAATCACATCCTTTTTCTTATTTTTTCATAGAGCAACAAATGTTGTAAGCAAATAATTGTTGTTAACATTAACTCTATATTATCATAGATATTACCACAAAAACAACTCATTTTGTTGCAAAATAAAAAAAGTCATATCAAATTATTTTCAAGATTAACTATTCCATATACAATAAAGACACCGTTTGAAATTGCTGAAAGGAGGGAGCATCTTGAATTCAAATGAAAAGAAAGAGTATCACGTGAATCTACACAGATTGTATTTAAAGAAAAGACGTGAAGAATTAGGTCGGACGGTTATAGATGTAGGAGATTTATCCGGTATATCCTCAGATTACTATTGTCAAATAGAGAATGGTTTTAGAGGGAAGAAGTTATCCGTGAAAATGCTACTACAGATTGCCGATGCCTTGGACATGAATTTATGTGAGGCACTTGAGGGAGAAAAAGCGTTTATTAAAGAGAGTGAGAGCATGACTAAGAACACCGAAAGAGTTTTTAGTGGATAAGTACAATCTTGCTCAGCTGATGGATGAATACATAACTTATAAAGATGTGAAAAAAATTACCAAAGAAAGCTATAGAAGGATCTTTAGTGAATACATGGAGTATGTCAATAAACTACCTAAACCACCAACTAGGGAAGACGTAAAAACATATCGAGAAGAGTTATCAGAAAATCTAGCAGCTACAACAGTACAAAAGCATATGGTTGTTATCAGAGGTTTCTATGAATGGCTATATGCTGAAGGTAAAGGAGAAAATATTGCTATTGGTATTAAAGGAGTAAAAACTGGTAGCAATTTTAAAAGACAAGCATTATCAGTGGATCAAGCAAGTAGACTTATTGAGCATGCTAGAAGTATCTCCGATAGGGGAATTGTAGAATTACGTAATTATGCAATTATAGGTCTCATGATTACCACAGGACTTAGAACCATTGAAGTAAGTAGGGCAGATTCACAAGACATTATGTTTGTAAATGATGCTGAGTCATTATTTGTTCGAGGAAAAGGACGAGATGCAAAAGATGAATATGTGAAATTGCCAGAAGAAATCCATCAGAATATTGTTGCATATCAGATAGCGAGATCAGACAACAAGAAACCATTATTTATTAATCATAATAGAAATTGTAAGAATGATCGAATTAGTCCAAAAACAATAAGTACGATGGTAAAGGAATATCTTCGAGATGTTGGAATTGATGAAAGGATATATACAGCTCACAGTTTGAGACATACTGTGGCGACAGTAGCCATGAATGAAGGAGCAACGCTCTATCAAACACAACAACTGTTGCGACATAAGAGTTCAGATACAACTCAAATATATCTACATTCCATTCAACGAAGAGAGTCTTTTGTAGAGAATCTAGTTTATAAAAAATTGTATAAAAAAAGTGAGGATAAGGATAAATGATACGAGAGTTTAAGAATGCAGATTATGGTGTTGTTAATGCCACTACGATAGATGAACAACCCTACTTTTGCTTAGTCGACATAGCACGCATCCTGGATATTAAGAATGCGAAAGATTGTAGAACTGGAATACCTAGTTCGGATGTAGAAACGTTAGAAGTGAAAACTGGAATTACAACATCAAAACGAATCTTTATTAATGCCAAACATATCAGTACGTGTTTATTCAAATCAAAGAATGCTAAAGCACAACAGATAAATGATTGGCTTTACCGGATAGTGATTCCACAACTGATGAAACAGTTTGATTACGATTTAGAATCTTTTAATGATCCAGAAACCGTTATTCAGTTTTTAGATGAATTTCAAGACCTGAAAATTAGAAATGTAATTCTTGAAACGGATAAGAAACTTAATGCACCAAGATTGAATTTAATTAACAAACTACTAGGAAGTAAATCATGTGTCGATTTAGATAGAGTCACACAAGTGATAAGATTTCATCATTTAAGTAATACGGATTTATATAAAATACTACGTTCAAGTCATGTTCTTGATGACAATAATGTGCCATACCAAGAGTTTTGTGATCGTAAGTATTTTAGAGTAGTAGAATCAAAGGTAGTATCTGGTGGGGAAATTATCCCCCAACAAAGAACATATGTATACAAAAGTGGGGTTTCCTTTATCGAAAAAATTCTAACAGAATATGAGGTAAGAAACCATGATCCAAACAAAAGAAAAGCATTTCACAATAGCTGAAACAAAGAAAATCTTAAGGCTCTCTTCACAAACCATCCAGAAGATGTTACGCAGAGGAGAGCTCTTAGGATTTCAATCCGGAAACAAATGGGTAATATTTGAATCATCGATAAATAACTACATCGAGAAACATTCAAACAAACCACAAGAATCATACGATTAATGCAAGAAATAATGCTTGTGATTGCTTGTGTAACACAATGAAATCATATCAATGTAGTTATAACAGGTTATTTTAGCATACACGAAAACTAAGAGGTAAAAAGCATGGCGAGACCAATCAAAAAAGGATTATCCTATTTTCCATTGGACGTCGGTGTTTTTAAGGACAAACGAATCACTAAAATCGAACGTAAATTTGGAGTATACGGTTCGAGTATTTTTTTAAGAATATTAACTATGGTATATGAGCACGGGTATTACCTGGAAATGACTGAAGAAGATTTGATCACTGAACTGATTTATCAAATTGGAGTAGGCAAGATCTCATATCAACGGGTACGCAATGTAATTCTCATGTGTTGTGAGCTAGGCATCCTTGATGAGCCGCTATTTCGACAAGGGGTTATTACATCTGATGGTATTCAGAAACAATTCATCCGAGTCGCCAAAAGGCGTAAGGAAGTAGATATCTCCAAATATTGGTTGCTCGATTCCGCAACAATGGAAGAATTAGGAGTCCTTTTAAGCATGGAAAAAAACGAGGAAAAAGGAGTTAATGTTAACAATAACTCGGTTAATGTTGACATTAATACACAAAGTAAAAGTAAAAGAAAAAGAGATAAAAAGATAAAAGAAGATAAAAGCATTTATGGGTTCCCCAAAATGCACTTTTTAACAAAATTATTAATTCAAAGAAAATACATTGAAGAGATAGATGCGGATATCATGAAATATAATGATTTGTTTGAATCAGCAATTGATGAGTATAGCTATGAGAATGTCTTAAGTGGAGTGAATTATATTATTTCATATTCTAAAAATCCTAATCCACCAATTGATGATAAGTTTCATTTCATGAAAGTATCTTTGATTACAAATCTAGATCGATTTAGGAGTTTAGAAAACAGAAGAGGTGAGACATTTGAGGACTGGTTCAAAAACATCTTTTTACAAGTGGATTGATGACATAAAAAAAGCCTATAGACACAGGACTGAATTAGAAGAAAAACTTCAGTTCTATGAAACTAGGCTCATTGGTTATAATGCAGTTACTTATGATTCGATAGGATCAAGTTCGACAAAAAATAATGTTGAGGATAACTTGTTATATGTCATAGGTAAAATTGATAAAGTAAAAGCAAGATTAGATAAAGCACAAAAATTGATAGATGAGTATGTAACTTTCAAAGATAAGTTGAAACCACAAGAAGCATTGGTACTAGAGTATCTTGTTGAAACTTCATTATCTAAATCTGAGATAGCTTCAATGATGCATTTATCAAGATCAAGAGTGCACTTGATTATCATGAATATTGCTATATCATTCGATTTAATGATTTTAATTTAGGTTACAGCATTCAACTATAAGGCTGTAAATTTTTTGATTTTGAAGTGCCTTCTACAAACACTGTGAACGCTACTATCCGATACGAATGAAAGATGCTATAATATATAATGTGATATCTCATTTAACTATAAACGGAACCTACAGGTCCTAGGAAAAAGCTTTAATTCTTTGTATAATTAAGTAAAATACGACATATGTGCGCTGTTCAATTACTTGCACAAAGGTTATATTTATAAAAAAAGGAGGTTTTCAAGAAATGAGAAAAATAATTGTATTAGTTTTGGTCTTTGTTGGCGTATTCTGCTTTGAAGGAGTTCAGGTTTATGCACAAGAACTTCCTGAACCTAACAGTTTATCAACTGCAAGTTATTTCTGTAATAATATTGATGAGTTCAACCAGCAATTAGAAATTGCATATAAAAATGAAGAAATAAATATCAATAACTGTGATGAAATAGTGAATGTGAATTTAGTAGATTTGACAGGAACAGCTACTTTAGTTGATTTTAATGGCAATCATGGGTATGCCCTATTTTTGGATGATTACATAATTGAAGATTTTGAATTCGAGGGTAATCTTAAAAAGGTTACTAATTTCGAGTTATATTTTAGTACAGTAGATGGCATATATTATATTGACTCAGGAAATGAAAAGGTATCACTCTTAGCCTCAGATGAGCAAGTTGATTTTAGAACAGGATATGACGGGCAATATGGAGATGATGGTGTAGGTAGAATATATAATTTAAACGATTACATTACAGATCGATACGGGAGTGGTTTTTATTTGAATGATGAAAACACTTTAGTTGGATATACACATATTATACAATCAACATATTCGACAATAAAGTATCGAGAATCTAAAAGCCCTGACATTGGATACTCTTACTCCAATGAGGGGAATTGTTCACTTACATCAATTTATGCTGTGATGAAGTACTGGGCAGAAGAGAAAGGTTATACCGATATTCCCACGGCAAATATATCATATGATGCAACGACAGAAAGTTTCTATGTCGATCATCATGATGACCAATTGTCCTACATTTCGTCTAAAACATATGTATATAACCCTTATTATGGTGGGTTTTATGTGAATAATTACTCTACAATCGATAAGTATTATATTTTGGGAAGTACTACTAAATACGTACCGGAATCATTCTTAGAAATGAAAGAAATTGCCTACGGATACGGTTACTCACCTGATGGTGGAACCAATCCTACAGAAATTGATAATATTGCTGAAGATTCTTTTGAACATTATGGGTATACCAATATGGATATATATAATGACTGGGTCTGGTCTTTTAATAACAATGTAGTAAAACATATTGATAATAATAACCCAGTTATATGGTCTTCAAATGATTTTACCGTTGAGAACAATTATGGTTCGCATACAGTAACTGTTATTGGGTATAAAGAGTATTTAAAAACAACAAAAATTCTATTTATTACAATAAAAGACTACTTACATTTTATGGAAATCAATGATAATTGGTCGCCTTCTTCAAAATATTTTGATTATGATAAATATGCAAGTGGATTTGGAACAGGAGTATTTACTCATATAGAGGAGGATTAGAATGTCAGCATTTTTTATTATTCTTTTAATTGTAATAGCAGTGGTATTGGGTCAAGTTTTATATATGAAAACAAATGGAAATAAGAAATTTTTTATAGTACACATTATTGGATTAGTAATCATCTATTTGATTGGGACTGCAACTACAAGTAATCAATCTGGTGGAGTTAATTGGCCATGGTGGTTAGTTGGAACCATTTATTCAATTCCAGTTTTTATATCTTTAATTATAGGAACGATAAGAAAATTACTTTCTATTAATTAGCTTCCTATAATCCTTGTGATTTCTTGTATAGCACATGAAAAGAAATCATATAAGATTATACTAGATTAAATCACAATACACTTTTGAGAGCCTAATTGGGCTATATCGTGCTTTATGCTCATGGACAAAATTTGACAATTATGATAGAGTGTATTTATCGTGGAGTACTGGCTAAAAGTAAGCCTAGAAGTAATGGGAGTTCGAGTTGATCGGATTCCTTTTTCTTTTGCAGAAAGATTTGTAGTATTCAACTGGTAAGTCATTACAGTTTTGACATTAATAACCTAACAGTTGGAGTGATTTTAAATGAAAGGATATACGCTTGATTACTACGAAAAGTGGGAACGTGACGGTATACTGGACAAAAGGTTAAGTGAGATAAAAGAACTCGTATCAAAAGCAGTACCTCAAGTTGAAATAGCCAAAATTCTTGGTATGTCAGAAAAGACAATGTATAAACTTAAGAATCGGCATCCTAAAATGAATCAAGCATTTGTTTTTGGAAATGATGATCTAAAATATACATTAATTGATACGTTGATAAAAAAAGCAGTTGGTTATGAGTATGAAGAAACTCAAACAACAATAGAGGAAACAAAAACTGGTACCAAAAAGAAAATCGTTAAATATAAGAAAAAAGCTCAACCGGATATGAATGCAGTGAGATATCTCTTGATCATCAAATTTGGTCGTGAATATAATGATAAAAAAGAAGAAATTGATGCCATGTATGAGCGTTTGAAAAATAGAGAGGAAAAGTGGACGAATGCAAGTAGTGATGAAGAAGACAGCTAGTCTTCTAGAATATGATAATAATCCAAGACATAATGAAGAAGCTATAGAAGCAGTTGCTAATTCCATTCGTGAGTTTGGATTCAAAGTCCCAATTGTAATCTCAAGTGATAACGTCATAATTGCCGGACATACTCGCTTAAAAGCCTCTGTGTTGCTTGGTTTAGAAGAAGTGCCATGTATTATCGCAGATGACTTAAACGACGAACAAATCAAAGCGTTTCGCTTAGCTGATAATAAAACAGCTGAACTTGCGACTTGGGACTTATCAAAACTTGAAGAAGAGTTATCTCATATAGATATGGACATGCTGCAGTTTGGCTTTGAGGAGATGGAAGAACTACTTCCTGATAATGCATCTGATGATGATTTTGATATCACTGATGAAATTCCTGAAGAACCATTCTCACAACCAGGTGACATATATGAACTAGGACCACATCGATTAATGTGTGGTGATTCTACTGATTCAAAACAAGTAGCAACTTTACTTGATGGCCATGAAGTCGATATGATATTTACGGATCCTCCATATAATGTAGATTATGAAGGAACAGCTGGAAAGATTAAAAACGATAAGATGGAAGACGATAACTTCTATCTTTTTTTATGCAACGCATTTCAAAATATGTTTGAACATACAAAACCAGGTGGAGCGATTTATGTTTGCCATGCAGACACCGAAGGACTTAACTTTAGAAACGCATTCAAGAACGCAGGATACAAATTAGCTGAATGTTTGATATGGGTTAAGAATGCTTTAGTCCTTGGTAGACAAGATTATCACTGGCGTCACGAACCTATCCTCTATGGATGGAAAGAAGGTGCAGCTCATTACTTTGTTGATGATCGCACACAAGATACCATCTGGGAATATAACAAGCCAAAGAAAAATGAAGAACATCCAACCATGAAACCACTAGAACTTGTAGGAAAAGCAATCAGCAATTCCTCTAGACGTCATGAATCCGTATTAGATCTCTTTGGTGGTTCAGGTTCAACTATGATTGCAGCAGATCAATTGGACCGTAGATCATTCTTAATGGAACTGGATGAGAGATTCGTTGATGTTATTATAAAACGTTATATAAAACATAAGGAATCAGACGAGAACTGTTATTTGATCAGAAATGGAAAGAGGTCTCCGATTAGCCATTTTGATATCTTTGAAAATTAGTTACTATAGTGAAAATAGTACTTGCTATTTAGTCCCTTTAGAGTGATATATATAGTAACTAAAACAAAGGAGACTAAGATTATGGAAAAAGAAATGAATGTTAAAACCTGGATTGAAAGATTCAATAATGGAGATTTTGAATCAAAGGATTATGCAACACAATGTCAAGCTGGATGGTATGATTGGTTTTGCAAAGATACAAGCTTAGCTGGTAAAACCAAACGCATGGGAAACATCGTAAGACAAATTAAGCATGGCGGAAAAATCAACCTTGAAACAATGTATGTTTGGTTCAAGAATAACTGTCCATTAAATGGTCCACTCTATGATGATTTCAGATTTGCGGATATTGAAACTGGAGATGTACAGTTTACAATTCAAATTGCAAGTGTTCATAATGAGAAACGTTACACAGTTTATGGAAAAAAGAATAACTTTGATAAACCATTATTTGAATCAGACTCTTCAAGAGAACTTGTGAAATGGTTCAACGAAGGGTGGGACTTATAATGTATAAAGAGTTCAATGCACATCCGAAAGGAATCAAAACTGGAGACTGTGTAGTAAGAGCAATTTCAACAACAAAAAACATAGACTATCTTGAATGCAGAAGAGAACTAAACCGTTCAAAAAGAGAACTTGGATATTCAAGTTATAAGGACACAAAGTTTTTATATGAGTATTTGAAAGATTATCCAAGGCTCATATTCAAACCGGTAAAAGGAGAACCAAGAATCAAAGGCAGTGACTTTACTGGGTTGCATCCTAAAGGTACATACATTCTAAAAATGGCTGGACATATTACAGCTTGTGTAGATGGAGTGATACTTGACACTTGGGATTGTTCATACCGTTCAGTTTATACAGCATGGGAGATAGCAAAATGAAAGTAAATTTTATAAGAAAAGCAACACCTGATGAACTTCTTCCACAAGATGAGTTCATCATTGAAAAAGAGATTATCATTGATTCGGATTTGTTTGAAACATTCATACATGATCCACTTGATGATTATGAGTTTATTAAAGAAAACATTGATGTGATGTATTGTGATAAAGAGGATGTGTTCCATTGTATTTTTTTAACAAGCAATGAACATGATTTCGGAATCCTTATTGAAAGCGAAGGATATCATTACGCAAGATACACAGCATACTTACCAAAATCAGTACTTGGGAGCGAATAGGCTCCTTTTTTACTCGTTTATAAAGGAGATGAAGTTTAATGCAAGTAATAACAAGTGAATCAGTATTTAGTGGACATCCGGATAAGGTTTGTGATCAAATCAGTGATGCAATACTTGATGCTATTTTAGAAAAAGATAAAAACGCACGAGTAGCAATAGAAACAGCAATCAAGGATGATTTAATATTTGTCTTTGGAGAAGTCACAACAACTGCGAAAGTAGACTATGCAAGTATAGCGAAACAAAAACTAAAAGAAATCGGCTATGAAGATGAATTTATAGTCATGGAGAAGATAAGTAAGCAATCAGCTGATATTGCTCTTGGTGTGAACTCAACTGAATCACATGAACAAGGTGCAGGCGATCAAGGGATCATGTTTGGTTATGCTTGTAATGAAACACAAGAGTTTATGCCATTACCGATTATGTTAGCAAATCAAATTTCAAAAGAGATGGATAAAGTTCGCAAAGAGAAATATCCACATATATTTGGACCTGATGGAAAATGCCAAGTATCAGTAGCATATAAGAATGGTAGGCCAAAGAAAATACAAACCATTGTAGTTTCAGCTCAAACTAAACCATGGATTAAAAAAGAGTTATATGAGGATTTAATCATCAATGAAGTTTTAACTAAAGTCTTTGATTTTGATACGATAGTTGAAGCAGAGGTTTTAATCAATCCTACTGGAGAATTTGTGATTGGTGGTCCTTATGCTGATTCCGGATTAACTGGTAGAAAGATTATTGTAGATACATATGGTGGCTATGCAAGACATGGTGGAGGAGCCTTTTCTGGCAAAGATGTAAGCAAGGTTGATCGAAGTGCGGCTTATTATACAAGATACGTAGCAAAGGCCGTTGTAGGGGCAGGTTTGGCCACACACTGCGAAATACACTTGAGCTATGCAATTGGCGTAGCAAAACCAGTAAGTGTTTTAGTTAATACCTTTGATACTGGAGTAACATCCGATGAGGAAATACAAGCGCTCGTGAATTATGTATTTGATTTTAGACCAGAAAGCATAAGAAAAGAACTCAATCTTGATAAGGTTAAGTTCCAGGAGTTAGCAAGGTATGGACACTTCGGTAGAGAAGATTTAGATGTTCGTTGGGAACATGTAGATGATAAGATTGCTGAGCTGAGAAAGTTATATGAGAAAGCCTAAAGAAATACATCGATTCTACAAATCAGTAGCATGGCAAGTAGCAAGAGAAATTAAGATACGAGATGCTAATGGTAAGTGTGAGCGCTGTGGTACTTTAGGAGAAGAAGTTCATCACATTAAACGATTAACAGTCCTCAATGTAATGGATCCAAATATCAGCTTGAATCAAGAGAACCTTGAGTTGTTGTGTAAGAAATGTCACAATAAAGAACATAGGCGTTTCTCAAAGGCACAGCAATTTGATGAAGATGGTAATTTGATTTCAAGATAAACCTCGTTTTTATAATTCATTTTTGCTATAATAGTTATAAAAAGGGGTGGTTTATCATGAGCAATTATGCAATGAATATGGGATTTGATAGTTTTAAAAAAGCATCTGAAGTTTTATATTTACAAGCTGGTATTAATGGTGTTGGTGTTCCTTCTAATATTGATTTTGTTCCAGCATATATTGTGAATACGTGTTTTTGTATAGAAGTTGGGTTCAAATATTTACTCGAACAACAAGGATTTAGTCCTAGAGGACATAAATTAAGAGACCTGTACAATCAATTGAATCAATCAAATAAGGATTTGATTGAAAAATATATAAGACAATTTTCGAATGATCAAACAAAATATCAACAATGGTTTGATGATTGTCTAGCCGAAGTGAATGAAGGTTTTGTCAAATGGAGATATTTTTATGAAGCAACACAGACACCAACTTCATCGTCAAATGTTGTTAATTCAGTTACAGCGAACTTGAATTTTCTAAAACGATTAAGAGAAGCTTTAGATTCAATGATTTAACCATCCCCCGGGTATCCAATATTATATATTTTCAGGGTACCGCGTAGGTGGGCAATTAAAAAACACGAGGTAGATTTTTTGAATTCTTGATTTAATATACAGGAGTTTAAAAAGCACTATTATTCTTAAATTTAGAGAGAGATTCTCGTATATTTCCGTTTACTTATTACCTTGTTAATGCAATAATTAAATTGAGGAGTGATCATTATGGAATTAGGAAATGAAATTTCAAAAAAAAGAAAAATAATGAATATGACGCAAAGAGAGCTTGCTGACAAAATTAATGTAAGTGATAAAACTATTTCTCGTTGGGAAAAAGGAGTTGCAATTCCTGATATTTATTCATTGAAAAAGATATCTGTTGTATTAGATATAAAGTTTAATCAGTTGTTTGATGATATGTCTGTAGAAATAGATGAGGAAGAAAAAACTGATCATGTTTCAATATCTAAGTTTAAAAATAATTGTGTTGTAAGTTTACTTATGTTAATATTTTCACTTGCTTTATTGCTAGTAGTTAAGTTTGTTCCTGGCCATGACGAAAGATTTATCAATGGCTTATACTTAGCTTTTTTCATAATGAGCATCCTGATGATAGGAATTTCATCAATATTATTTGTTACTAGTTTTATAAAATTTAGAGATATATATCTTATTAAAAAATACAAAACAAGATATTCAAATAAAGCAATAATTGGTGGAGTGCTATTTCTTATTGGTTTGATAGCCAATGTTTTGATTATTCTAATATAAAGGTAAAGGAGAAATTTTTATGAAAAAACTATTAATAGTATCAATGTTTTTGATTTTTATTGCAAGTCTTAATTCTTTAAATGTTTATGCTGCTAGCACTGAGCCAGTTAAATTTGATGTCACTTCAAGTTTAGGTTATTACTATGAGGATGAAAATACTGTCGTTTTTGGTAATTATAATGATATTGATAAATCATTAATTGATTATTACATATCAATTGATAAAAATGTATTCATATACGATTATTACCTAGGAGACAACTTAAACGATAATATTGCTTCAACAAATAGTGCAGTTCTTTATTCAAATCATAATATGAAACAAGTTGATGTTTTAAATCTTCAAACTGCTGATTTTGCTGATTTTAAAACAGAAGTGATAGCTTTTTATCTAGAAAAATTATCAACATCTCTTAATAGTGTTAGATTGAGTGGTATTGATGAATCAGTATTTCAACCACTATATCAAGGTTCGTTCAGAGAATCAAAAGCACCTTATGGTTACATAGATGTTTTATATACTGTTAAAAAATATCGCAGCAGTACAACAAGTAGTTTATATTTAGTCGAATCTAAAGCTAGTTTCATTCCTGGTAAAATGGCTAAAGATAATGGAGATAACAATTATGGAGACTGGTATAATAAATCAGGTTATATTCATGTAGAAGCTAAGCAAGCTGTGAATGAGATTGACCAAGCTACAATAAGAAAAGGAGGCATTCCAAAACTAAAGGATGCTTATCCAGAAAATTCTCCTGGGATGATCACAGTCTCGTCTACATATTCAATAGGTGCAACTTTAGGATATTCATTTACAAATGGATTTAGTCTAGATAATATTACGATGGAGCAAAATAGAGAAATGGGACTTAACATATCCTATGCATATACGAAAGCTTATACAAATCAAGAACCTGCTCTATCAACACAGATTAGTTCAACAAATCTTAATGAATATCAATGGACATATAATTATGTGGATGAACGAAATGAAACAAATCATATAAATACTGGTTATTTGTTTGAAATGAATAATTATAATCATGATTTATTTGAAGGCGATTTGTCACTTGAATACAACTATAAAATGACTGTAACAGATAATGGATGGTGGATTTTCAAAACAACAAAAGACTTCACCGGTCAAAAATTTATAGGTTATTATTAATTCATATTTGAATAATTACTTATCATGATAAAATATATTGATAAAGAATATAAGCGACTCAAGTCGCTTTTTTCTTTGGTTGATGAATCAAAGACGGAATTAGTAGATAATTTAATTTATCAAGCTGCATTTATGAAGGTGGAACTTGATAAATTACAAGAGCAGATTAGGAAGTATGGTGCTATCCAAATATCAAATAAAGGTATGCAACGGCAAACTGAAGCAGCAAAGTATTATACAAAACTAGTGAATTCATATGGAACTGTTATCAAAACTCTTAATAGTATTCTAGGAACACAAGTAGATGATGGAGATGATGCTTTTGATGAATTTCTTAAGAGAGCAAGCGGATGAATTATTTAATTAAATACTACAATGAAATCAATAAAGGAAACATCATTGTTGGAGAAGAATTAAAAACACAACTAAATCAACTTATAAAAGATTTAGATAATCCTATCTATAGTTTTGATGAACAGCCTGGGAACTTAAGAATTGATTTTATTGAAACATTTTGTAAACATACTAAGTCACCATTTAATGGTATGCCATTCATTCTTGAACTATGGGAGAAGGCATTACTACAAACAGCTTATGGATTTAAGATGGCTGACTCAGGTCTTAGAAGATTCAATGAAGTCATATTATTGATTGCTCGTAAAAATGGGAAGACTACATTCGTTGCTGGGATTGATTTAGCTGAATTCTTTCTATCAAGTGGTGGTGTCGATATTGTTTGCGCTTCTAATACAACAGAACAAGCCAACATCCTGTTTGAAGAAATCAATAACATGAGAGAACAGTCTCCTGCACTCTCAAAAGATACAAGAAGTAAAAAGAATATCTTTCGCATCTATTCTCCAAAAACAAAGAACAAGATTAAGAAATTATCAGCCCAATCCAGAAACAAAGACGGATACAATATCGAAGTAGGGTGTATTGACGAAGTACATGAGATGACAGATTCTAAAGTTTATGATGCAATCAAGCAGTCACAATCAACCAAGAAAGAACCTCTCATATTTATCATAACCACTGAAGGGACAACCATTGGTGGTTTTTTAGATAACAAACTAGACTATGCACGTAAGATGCTAAAAGGTGAAATACAAGACGAAAGAGTCCTGCCCTGGTTATACACACAAGACTCAACCAAAGAAATATATGAAGATCAGTCAACATGGCAAAAGTCAAATCCGAGTCTTGGTGTAGTAAAACTAAGCCATTATTTAGAAGATGTCATGAACAAATCAAAACATGACCTATCCACCAGAGTTACGATGCTTTGTAAGGATTTTAATATCAAGCAAGCAGACAGTGGATCATGGTTATCATTTGATAATCTAAACAACGAAGATACTTACTCAATTGATGACTTGCGAGATTCATATGCAGTTGGTGGTGTGGACTTATCTTCAACAACCGACTTAACAGCTGCAGTCTTGGTTATCCAAAAAAGAGATAGCAACAAGAAGTATGTCATTCCACATTTCTTTATGCCAAGCGAAGTTGTAGAGAAAAGAATTAAGGAAGACAATGTACCTTATGATATTTGGATCAAGAAAGGTTTTGTTACGTTAACTGAAGGAAATCAAAACGACTTTAGTTTGGTTACTCAATGGTTCATGAAAATGATTCAAACGTATGGTATCAGACCATTATGGGTTGGATATGACCCCTGGAACTCACAGTATTGGATTAAAGAAATGGAAGACTTAGGCTTCAATATGGATAAAGTTAGGCAAGGAATCTATTCATTATCTGAGCCGATGAAAATCCTAGAAGCAGACTTAAAAAACAACTTAGTGAATTACAACAACAATCCAATCATGAAATGGTGTTTATCAAACACACAAGCAAAGGTTGATCTAAATGGAAATATTCAACCATCAAAGCTAAACTCAAAATACAAGCGTATTGATGGAACAGTAGCCTTAATCATTGCTTATGTTATTTTAAATAGATATAAAACAGATTATGAGAATATGCTATAGGAGGTTCAAATGGGCTTAATTAAAAGAAAAAGTAAAACTGGATCATTTGATGCACTCCAGTTAATTAGCAATTTTAATACATTTTATACACCATTTGGATCTAACATTTCAAATAGTGATGTCGTTAAGATATGTATTGATCGAGTCGCCAGCCAATGTGCGAAACTCAAACCAAGATTTATAAAAACCGAAAACGATAAGACAGTAACCGAGAAAAAAGGTAGACTGTCTTTTCTTTTGAAGTATAAACCAAATGAGATCATGACACCATATGATTTCATATACAAGACAATCACATTACTCTTGCTGAATGATAATGCATTTGTTTATCCGAAGTTTGATAAAGATACAGGTGAACTGAAAGGCATCTATCCACTAAGGCCTATCACAGTTGAAATCATCGTTGATAGTTCAGACAATTACTTCATCAAGTTCTTATTCGACAATGGTGAGTCGTACATTTTGCCATATGATAATATCATTCATTTAAGACGACATTTTGGACAAAACGATATCTTTGGTGGAACTGGTTCAACTGGGGATCATGAAGCAATCCTTAAAACTATATCCATCAATGATAGTCTACTTCAAGGAATAGATAACGCAGTGAAATCATCCATGCAGATTAAAGGTATCTTGAAGATGAATGGGATGTTATCAGAAAATGATAAGAAAAAGCAACGTGAATTATTCGATGCTGCATTATCTGAATCAGTAAGTTTAAAAGGTAGTTCAATTATACCAATAGATTTGAAGTCAGAATATATACCTTTAGAAGTTGATCCGAAGTTAATTGATAAAGATACACTGGAATTCTTACAAGCAAAGATCCTCGATTACTTTGGAGTATCAGTTCCTATCTTTACGAACAAATATACAGAAGATGAATATAACTCATTCTATGAGTCAACGATAGAGCCTTTAGCTATTCAACTTAGCGAGGCTTTTTCTTTAGGCTTACTTACCGATAATCAGCTGGAACGCGGAGAAGAAATTATTTTCTATAGTGAAAGACTTCAATATGCTTCATGGAATACTAAAGTAGCTGCTATTGAGAAACTGATGAGTCTAGGAATTATGTCGCTTAATGAATCGAGAGCTCTTCTAGGATTAGAACCTATTGAAGGTGGAAACAAACGACTACAATCATTAAACTTTGTCGATGCAGATAAAGCAAATCAATATCAAGTTGGAACGGAGGAACCAATAGATGAAAATAACAGTTAATGGAAAGATATCAGAAGATGCATTAAAAGTCATCTTAGAAACACAAAAAGCAAAAACGATTATCATTGATGATTATTGCAAAAAAGAAAAACTCGAGTTTCTTTACTATAAAGACTCTGAGCTTGAATACGAATATCAAAAACAAATAACATCTAAACCAAAGAAAATAGAGGTAAGAAACAATGATCAAGGAAACTAGACTCGCTGATGTTACGCTTCATGAAGAAGAAAACAAAATGATATTAGAGGGATATGCACTAGTCTTTAATAATGAAACATTAATTGGTGATGAAGAATATGGTTTCATTGAAGAAATCGATTCAAGAGCACTATCACAAACTAAAATGAAGGATGTCCCAATGAAATACAATCATATGGACTCCTTTTTAATTATCGCAAGAACCAAGAACCAATCATTATCACTTACTGTTGATAGTGTTGGGCTTAAAGTTCGTGCAGAATTACTGGATACCAATACGAACCAGGACATTTACAAAATGGTTAGAAGTGGCTTGTTGGATAAGATGAGTTTTGCTTTTACTGTAGATGAACAAGTATGGAATCGTGAAGGTAGAATTCCAAAAAGAACCATTACGAAGATAGAACGCTTGTATGATGTGTCGGTTGTGGATACACCAGCATATGATGCAACTAGTATATACGCTCGTTCTTTAGAATCTATGGAGTTAGAACTAAAGGCTATGGAGTTAGCAGAGCAAGAGGAACAATCAAAGATTATCAAAAAACGCATTAAAATAAAAACTCAAATCTAAAAGGAGAAAACAATCATGAATTTAGAATTAAGACGAAAAGAAATCGAGTCAAGACTGACTGAGATCAGAGGTCTTGTCGACAATGAAACAGATATTACCACTCTTGAAGCATTGGAAACTGAAACCACAGAACTTCAAGAAGAACGTGGTGTCATTGATAAGAAAATGGCGATTGCAAGTAAAACAGAAATCAAACCAATAGTTATCGATAACCGCACAAAAATTGATAAAGAAAAACTAGAACAACGTGCTGCTAGCTTACGTGAAAGTCGTGTGATTCAAGTATCAAGTGAAGAGATCTTGCTACCGGATCACACTGCTTCAGGTTTAGCACCAGTACCATTC
This sequence comes from Acholeplasmataceae bacterium, assembly GCA_963667565.1. Taxonomy (GTDB): domain Bacteria; phylum Bacillota_I; class Bacilli_A; order Acholeplasmatales; family Acholeplasmataceae; genus WOFB19. The sequence continues at coordinate 914,471 of OY763415.1, forward strand.
GCACAAGTATCAACGCTTGTTGATCGTGTAAATGTTATTAACCTAAACGGTGGAGAAACGTACAAGAAATCATTTGTTAAAAACAATGGTATTGCTGGAACGACTCTTGAAGGACAACCATACAGTGAAACAGAACCTGCATTTGGTTATTTGACAATTTCCAAAGTAAAGATTACTGCATATACAGAAATCACTGAAGAACTTGAAAAACTACCTGCTATTCCTTATCAAGCTGAGGTATTACGCAATATCAATATCTCATTGAAAAAGAAAATCAGTGAGCAAATCTTACGCGGAGCTGGAACAACGAATACCTTCACAGGTATCTTTAGTGATGCAGCAGTTGCACTTGCAGATAAAGCACCACTTGAAATCGAAGCAATTACTGATTCAACACTTGATGATATTGTCTTTGCCTATGGTGGTGATGAAGAAGTCGAAGGTGGAGCAGTTCTTATCTTGAATAAGAATGATTTACGTGCATTTGCAGGACTTAAGACTCAAGAAGGAAGAAAAGTACATACTATTGACTATGTCAACAAGACTATCGATGGTATTCCTTATATCATCAACTCTCATTGTAAAGCCATCGCTGACAGTAATACTGCGGCTGGAGAATACGGTATCGCATATGGAGCACTTAAAAATTATGAAGTTCCAGTATTCTCACCGGTTGAAATTGGAAAATCAACTGATTACAAATTCAAAGATGGAATCATCAGCTACAAAGCATCAGTATTCACTGGTGGTAACGTAGTGGGGTATAACGGATTCCTACGTATTAAAAAGAAAGCTGCAGCTTAATAGCTGAAGCAAATTAAATGTTTAAGAAAGGACTGATCTCATGGCTATACTAGACATTGTAAAAAAAGCACTACTCATACCTTTATCAGAATCATTTGCTGATGACGAGTTGAACACTCACATTGGTAGTTGCAAAGCATACTTGACAAGTTGTGGGATTGATCCTTCTTATATAAATGATGAATCAAATCCAATGGTTAGTACAGTGATTATTATTTATGTGAAGACGTTTTTTGGCTTTAAGAATGATGGGAGTGCAAAAGAACTACCAAAAACATTTGATATGTTGGTTGGGCAGATTGCACTAACACAAGGAGTTTCAGAAAATGTATCCTAATTCACCCAATATATCCATAAAATTGCTAACCATGGATTTGATTCAAAATTCCATTGGTTCTTCAACATACCAACTTATAAACTCAAAAGAAGTTATAGGCATAAACTTCAGCATTACATCAAATGAATACTATGAAAGTAAACGATCAGACATAAGAATTGATATAGCACTTAAGATTCAGAGTTTTTTATACGATGGTAGCAAGTTCGCTGACATTGCAGGAGACATTTACAAGATTGAACGAACGTATCAGATCGGACAGTTCATTGAATTATATTTGAGTAAGTCTAAGATCAGAAAGAGTTACATCATTGATTACGCTTGATGAACTTGGAATTGCTATTTCTGAAATGGTAGAAGAGTATGCCGAAGAGATTATTGAAAAACTTGAAAAGAGGCTAGATCAAACTGCACAGGAAATTGTGAAGTACATTAGCACTCATGCACCAAGAAGTGGTGGTTCCAAAGCATTTGCTGATTCATTCGTTGCTGAACCAATAGGCAGTGGTGTCAACAAGACGATTGTTATCTTCTCAAATGAAAAAGGAAAACTAACTCATTTACTAGAATTCGGTTTTACACACCGTAGTGGTAAGTATGTTGGTCCAAGACCATTCATGCGTCCAGCATATGATCTGCTAACTCCTAAAATGCTAGAAGATATTAAATCAATTATTGAAAAAGGTGATGATTAATGCAAGAGAAACTAGAAGATTTGTTCGATACACTCAATTCTGTTTTACCAGGTAAAGTGTCATATGGTACAAGAGAAGGGTTAGAAAGTGATCCAAATTATATCGTCTATCAAGAACTCAGTAATCGAACAATTGTTTATGCAGATGATAGAGCAGTTGCAAAGGTAGCGACCTTTCAAGTCAGTTTAATTACAGAAAAGAAGAACTTAGGATTAGAAGAACAATTAGAAGCATCCCTATATTTTATGGGATATGAATTTGAATTATTATCTGAATTTGTCAATGAAGACAGTTCAGTCAACAGAGTATATGAAATCAAACAGGAGGTATTTTAAATGAGTAATAAAGTCACATTTGGTTTAACTAACGTACACTATGCACTTGCAACTCAAGCAGAAGATGGTAGTTGGACCTTTGCTACACCTAAACGTTTAGAAGGTGCACAGGAGATTACTACTGAAGCTATCGGTGGAAGCACACAAGTGTATGCTGATGATAAAGTGATTGCAACATTAGTATCAAATTCAGGGACAACAGTTACCTTGAAATTTACTGAGATTGATGATGTGTTTAAAAAAGACATCTTTGGTGTTTTAGAAGACACTAACGGAAATCTTGTAGAAGTAGTAAATGGTGAAACTAAGACATTTGCGTTAGGGTATGAAATTCAAGGAGATATCAAGGCAAGACGTATATGGTATTTTTTATGTACAGCAACACCTTCTGGAGACGCTAGTAAATCAAAAGCAGATTCCATTGAAGCTAATTCAATCACATTGAACATTACAGCTAGACCGATTGAATCAGGAAATAATCTAATTTTAAGAGTCATAGCAGGTGTGGGAGATACGAATTATGCAGCATTCCTAACTTCAGCTCCAGCTTTACCAACATTTATTTAAGGAGATAATCTAACATGGAAAAAACACTTAAATTAGGTGATAAGGATTATCGCCTTCATTCATCATTATTTACAATTATTGACTATCGTAATGTTTTCTCAACAGAACTATTTAGCGATATCAAGAAACTAGAAAAGTCAAACATCAAAAAAGAGGATGATTTATCAACAGTTATTGATACAATCTTCCGAATCATCTATGTATTACATCGCCCTTTCAGTAAACAATCATACAACGACTTTTTGATGTCGTTGGATTTTTCTATTTTAAGTAATCAAAACGAACTTGAAAATCTGACGAATACGATAGGTGAAATGCTAGGAACGTTTCAAAAAGGATCCACACCCAAACCCCCAACAAAGAAATGACGATATAAACATAACAGCAAACATCATATTCAATCTTGCACATTTGGGTATTTCTATTGAGGATTCAAAAACTTTTGATTTAGATACATATTTTGAAATCGTGGAACTTGAAATGAATGTGATAAATGGAAATCAAACATCAAAAAAAGCAACCCAAAATGATATTGATAAGTTCCTACTATGATTATTGTTAAATATACCTCCATTTGATATAATGAATATAAGTATGAAATGGGGGTTTTGTTATGAAAGAAAGTATGCTTCACAATTTTAAAGGGAGAATCAAGAATTTTCCTACACCAAAAGATCCTTTTACTTCTTTGTTTGAGGCTATTAGTAACTCTTTACAAGCAATCGAAGAAATTAATCTGGACAAAGGTGAGATAAACATAGCAATTGAACGCCAAAATGAACCGCTTGTTGAAGGTGGTATTTATCCAATTAGAAATATTTTTATAACTGACAATGGCATTGGATTTAATGATAAAAATATGATGTCATTTAGAACGTTTGATTCTGATTATAAATCAAAAATTGGTGGAAAAGGTATAGGTAGACTTAATTGGTTAAAAACCTTTAATAATGTCGAAGTGCTATCAGTTTTTAATGAGGGTAAAGAAAATTCAATGTTACGTCATTTTAATTTTAATCTTGATGATGAAATTGAGATTATTGATACTGAACATAATGGGTTTAATTTGAAAACTGAAGTTAAACTTCTGGGATTAAAACAAGAGTTTTACAGTAGAAGTGCAATTAGCACAAAACAAATTGCAAATAAACTAGTTGAACATTTCACCTCATTATTAGTAATGGGAATTACAACAAAGATTAATATATTTGACATGGGTGATGAAATATGCATAAATGATTATTTTGTAGAAGATAAATACATCCAAAGCAAAGAAGAAAAACTAAAGATTAACAAACAAACATATGAATTAAAGCATGTGTTCTTAAAGACAAGTCCAAATGAAAATCATCAAATATTTATATGTGCACAAAAAAGAGTAGTAAATCATTTCAGTATACCTAATATAGAAGAACTGCCAACTAGTTTTGATATCGAAAATAATAAAGCCATTTATCAGTGTTTTATTTCAGGGGATTTTTTAGATAAAGATGTAAATCAAGAAAGAAGTGGATTTAATACATTAATATTTGATAAACCAAATGGAAATACCTTAGTAGATGATCAATTGAACATCTATGATCAGATAGTAAATGCTATTTCAATATACCTAGATAAGTTCATAGAACCATATAAAGAAGAAAAAATGAACTATATAAGAAATTATATTCAAAATGATGCTCCAGAGTATTTACATCTCTATAAAAAAAGGCTCAATGAGCTTGAAAAAATCACATATACAAATGCAAAAAATAAATATAAAATGAGGATTGAGTTATTCAAAATAAATCAGAAAATGAATTTAGAAAATTTTGATGCCGTCAATAGCATTGAGTCAATTGATGAAGTTAGCGATGACCAAATCAATCAAATAATGGAGAATGTTACTGACATTGCAAAATCCGAGTTGGTATCATATGTGATTAGAAGAAAATTAATTATAGATTTACTTCGTAAGATGTTATCTTATGAGAATGCTGATCAGTATTTTAAAGAGAATAGATTACATAAACTTTTCTTCCCTATGAAATCAGATGATTTAAATATCGATTATGAAAAGCATAATCTATGGTTGATTGATGAACGATTAGCTTACTCGTATAGATTCTTCTCAGATGAACCAATAAAGAAAATCTTTATAGATAGCAAAGATACGCAAAGACCAGATGGCTTATTTTTGGATACAATATCTTTCTCTGATTCACTAAATGGAACTGCATCAAATGTCACAATCGTAGAGTTTAAACGTCCTGGTAGGGATGATTATAGCGATAAAGATAATCCGTTTTCACAGATATATCAGTATATAGATGCAATAAAAGGAAAAACTGCTAAGGGTGTTAATGGAGATATAATAAATGTCGATGACAATACGAAATTTGTGGCCTATGTTATAGCAGACTTAACTGAAACTCTAAAGAATCAAATGAGAAGACAAAACCTAAAACCTTCATCCAACCATGATACTTATTTTAGTTACAATGAAGGATACCAAGTGTTTTTTGAAGTGATACCATATAACGTCATTTTAGATAATTCTGTAAAACGAAATGATGTATTTTTTAAGAAAATATCAATTTAAACACATCGAAAGGTGTGTTTTTCTTTTTCCTGGAGGTGAATATTAATGGCAGAGACAGTCAAAGGATTAAACATAAAACTAACCCTTGATGGTAAGGATTTAGAAAACGAACTAAATGGAATCAAGAAAGATTTAAAAGAGCAAAATAAAGACTTACGTGCGATTAATACGAACCTTCGTTATGATAGTACAAATCTTGATTTGTGGAAACAAAAGCAAGCAAAATTAAATGATATCTTAGTTCAAACAAAAAAGAAACTTGAAACTCAGAATCAAGAACTAGAACATGCTAAAAAGGCTGTTCAAGTTGGTGATATGAGTCAAGAGGAATTTAATAAGTTAAAACGAAATGTCCAATACACTGAAGCTGAAATAGCTAAGATGAATGGACAGTTGGAAAAAACATCAGATAAAATCAAGCAACTTAGCAACGCTAACTTTGAGAAGATTGGTAAGCTTGGTTCAACATTAACGAAAAGTGTAACGGTACCTATATTGGGTGCCGTTTCTGCTTTAACAGCATTTTCTATAAAGACTGCTTATACTGCAGATGAGATTGGAGATACTGCTCAAAAGCTAGGATTATCAGCTGAATTGTTTCAAGAATGGAACCATGTCGCAACTATTATGGGAACTTCAACAGAATCCATGTCTAAAGCGTTTATGAAAGTAAATGGAATCCTTGGAGATATTGCTACTGGTAATGGCGATAAGGTTGTTGATAGTTTAGCACTTATTGGTCTGACGGTTGATGACTTGAAAGGGAAAAATGCTGATGAAGCATTCGAACTTATTAGAAATGCTTTAGGAAATGTAGCGGATGAATCAGTACGTGTTGGTGTAGCCAATGAATTTTTCGGTGAAAAAATAGGTACTGAAGTATTACCAATTCTATCAAGTGAAGCAGAAGCTATAAATGGACTTCGAGAAGAAGCAAGAGAACTTGGAATTGTAACGAATGAACAAGCAGCACAAGCAGGAGAGTTTACTGATGCACTAGATCGTACAAAACAAGCAGTATCTAGTTTAGGTGTTGATTTAGCAAGTACGTTGTTGCCTGTTATACAGGAGCTTATCATCAAAGTAAGAGATAATGTAATTCCTACTCTTAAAGACTGGATTGATAAGTGGAATAACATGGATTCAGGAACAAAAAAGATAATTGCAACCTTAACTGGACTCGTAGCTGCAATTGGACCAGTGCTATCAGTGGTTGGAAAAGTTGGACCACTACTCAATGCTGGATCAATGGCACTAAAAGCTGTAGGAACATCTGGAATATTTGCAGGAGTGGGTATTAATGCCGCTACTTTAGGAATCGGTGCTTTAATTGCTATTCTAGCGATGGCTTTATTTCAAAGTGAAGAATTCAAAGCACTGCTAGGTAGACTCATGGAAACATTCATGCAGTTGCTTCCACCTATCTTAGCGATTGTAGATAGTTTGATGACTGCCTTACAACCAATCCTAGATGTAATTATCGATTTAGTTGTTATGTTAGTCGATTTGCTTGTTCCAATTCTTGATGTAATTTTAATGCCACTCATTATTCAAATACAGATGTTTGCTGAGATACTAGGACTTTTAGCACCACTGATAACTGTTGTTGGAGAAGTATTAAATGCAATATTGGTTCCAGCAATTAATGTACTCAAGACAGTACTTGAACCAGTACTTAATGTTGTTCAGAAGATTGTTGAATTTATCCAGAAAATATTCGAGTGGATAGGCGACTTACCATCCAAAATTGGTGACTTTGGTGGCAAAGTAAAAGATACTTTTTCGAGTGTTACTGAAGGGATATCAAATATCGCAAATAAAGTAACAGATGGTATTAGTGATTTTGCATCGAATGCAGCTGATAAAGTTAGTGGATTCTTTGGTGGTATTGGAGATTTCTTTTCTGATACGTTTAATTTAAAAGGATCGAGTACAGTAGATAACTCGAATTCCAACTCATCAACCAGTAATACAAACAACATCACGATTAATACAACATCACCGACCTTTGATGTGGATTCCATCAATAAGGCATTAGGAGGTAGCGTGATATGATCAGACAATTTTATTTAGAAAATGAATACGGTGATATCTATTACTTTAATCATAAAAATCAGACCATTATCTCTCAAGTTAGTGGTCTTGGTTTTTCTTTAGATATGAAGTATTTAGAGTATAGTCGTTTTTACTCTCGCTCAGAATATAATATTCCATTATCCGAGATTTCTGAAACATTAATCTTCCTAAAAGGATATCAAGGGTATAAATCATTTGTTGATTTTATCAGCAAAAGTAATAAAGAGTATAAACTACACTATCAAAATGATGCTTTCAATGCTTACTGTTATGTAGATATCACTAGTTTATCAAAAGCAGAATTAGTAGCTAGCACCATTCAAAGCAACATCGTCTTTAAAAAACTATCTCTTTGGTTGAAAGAAAAATCGTATGAGATTATTGCTAATGGTTCATCTAGCGGTAAGGTTTATCCATACTCGTATCCGTATTATTACTCTAGTTCCTATGAAGGTAAGGTATATATTAGAAATGATGGACTGAATGATGCACCGATTGTCATTGAAATGATAGGAAGTGTCATTGATCCAGAAATACTGATTAAAAGGAATGGAGAAGTGGTATCGACTTTACGTTTATATTTAACTGCAGAAGATATAACCATTACCATTAACTCTATTCCAAGTAAACAAGAAATGACAATGGATGAATCAGGAGTAATAACTGACATATATGGATTACAAGATTTTGAAGAAGACAATTTCATCTTTCTTGAGCATGGTGATTATGAAGTAGAGTTCAAACCAGGAGTCGCTACTGAGTCGATTTGCAGGGTTACGGTACTTGAAGGCTATCTTGGAATTTAGCACATGAAACTATTATTTCTGGATCGTAGTACTCTGCAGTATAAAGATAATGCTTATGTCAGTAATCAATATGAACTCGCTCTTGACATGGTCCTCATAAAAAGGTCAACTTTCAAAGCAAACAAAACAAACATTAATTGCACCATTGGAGATATTGTTGTTCTTAAGAATGATATCTATTCATATATAGGTATTTTGGAAAGTATAGAATTAAACGATGATTATACAACTAACATTAAGTCTCTCGATTTTAGAGAGATTTTTAATTTGGATATCCCAGCTACAAGTTTTTCTGGTGATCTTGCAGATTACATACAGCAAGTTATTACAGCTTACTTCAAGAATAATTCAGATCAAAAACAGAACCTAGCTTATTTAAGGGTAAGTAAAGAAACGAGTGTAACAGGTAGTCTAAGTTTTGAGTCAGATAATATCATCAATATGTCAAAGATATTTGAACTTGTTTCTAAAGGTTTTGGGCTGAGTTTTGATACTGATGTTACTTATCTTAGGGGACGTATCACTGGTATCATTTTTAGAATTGTTAGTGTGAATCAAGGTATGGTCATCAAGAGCGATTTTTCATCAATATTGAATGTCGAGACGAATGATTCCACCAGCCAACTTGTCAATAAGGTCGTTTATTATCCAAGAAGTGATAATCAAATTTATCAAACAATTAAGATTTACTATTTACTTACAACTGGTGAAATCACAGAAGACGGTACCTCGGATGACAGATACAACAGTGTCATGGCCAAGAGTTATATTTATACGGATAATGACTATGAATCACTAGAAACCAAAGCAAGAAGTGAAATGGTAACATCCAAACTAGATCACAACATTACATTTACAATTGACATGAAAAACAAGGTGTTTATTCCATTTGAGAATATCTATCTTGGTGATTACGTCTCTTTCATTCATAAAGGGAAAACATACGAATCAGTGATAACAGGAATTACATTCAAAGATTCATTGAATTATGCAACGATAACATTAGGAGAGTATCGAGTGAAATTAACGGAAAAAATACAATTACTTAGTAAAAATACAAGTAGTGGTTTAACCAGTAATATAACAATAACCAATACAGATATTGATGGAGGTGAGTTCTGATGGGTTTACAAAAAATAACATTTGAAGGTGGAAACGTTACATCTAAGATAGATTCAGATTTATATCATTTTCTATTTTCAAGTGATGTAGGCATTTTTAAAGGGTTAAAGAATGAATGTAGTTATACATTAGCAAATAACACTATCACATTTAGTGATGGTTATGTTTCAGTGTATGGACGAATCATCTATGTTGAGAATCAAACAACGATTGGTGTAACACCAGATTCTAGTAAATATGGATATGTTGTTTTAGGTGTTAATACTTCTGACAACTCAATCAGTTTATATTTAAAAGAACAAACAGGTAGTTATCCGTCCTTAACAGTAACTAATCTATTAACAACTGATGGGTTATACGAGTTGGCTTTATGTGCATATACAAAGACAACAACATCAGTTACTTTAACGAGCTATTCAAGAAAACTTATCAGTGATGACAAGACTCGAGTAGATGATCTTGATGATGAAATTTTAAGTCGTTATTTACCTAAGAGAAGAACATTGACTCTAGTAACAGCTGGTACATATCGATTTTATGGTACAAGCTCAGTTGAACTAAGAGATTCAATTATCTATGTGACAATTAACAATCATACTGTAGTGACTTTTCCAGGTGAACAGATGTTCTTATTTGTAGGATCGAATACATCAATTTCATATCGTTATGCATCAAGTGATTATTCACTTAGTGTTGTATATCAAGATGGGATTGTCACATTAACAACCGGGAATACAACACATAATATAACTAGTGTGTTTACGAAAAAATAGGAGGAAATATAATGGCTATAATTCAAATAAAAAGAAGAACGACAGCCGGAACTGGACCATTAACTGGAACAACAGGAACAGTAAAAGCTGGTGAACCACAAGTTGATTTTAGTGGTGAACATTTATATATAGCAAAAGCGGATAAAGTGGCAAGTGTATCCGTTCCACTTGCTGAATCGGATTACTTAAAGATACCAGGAGTAGACAAAGTTGATGATCAGATTGATACAAAGATTACCGCACTTAATTTAGGAACAGCATCAACAAAAAACACTGGGACCGGAAGTGGGAATGTACCTATTCTAGATTCAAGTGGGAAATTAGCAGACAGCGTTGTTCCGAAGATTGCAATGACAAATACTTATGTAGTTGCAAGTCAAACTGCTATGCTAGCTTTATCCAACGCACAGGAAGGTGACGTTGCCGTTAGAACGGATTTGAACAAGTCTTTTATCTTAAAGGCATCACCTTACTCAACGCTCGCTAACTGGCAAGAACTCTTAACACCAACTGATGCAGTAACCAGCGTAAATGGATCTACTGGAGCAGTAACAATATCACTTGCTGGTCTTGGTGGTGTAGCTTCAACAACTTATAACACACATGTTGCTTCGAATCTACATTTAACAGAAACTCAAAGAACAATTTTGAGTAATGTGAAAGATATTTATATTGGCGATTCAGATGGGATTGCAGTCGCAGCTTCTGAAACGGAATATGCAAATAATGTAATTATTGATGGTCTTTTATATGTTGCAGTTGTTGACTCAAACTATACACCAACTAGAATTACTTACAAACTTGGGATTGATACTTCAAAAGTATTAACACCGTCATCGATTATTGATGGTGGTACTTACTAATGTCTATTATTAGAGTTAAACGTGGTTCAAGTACTCCAACGACATCGAATCTATCTTATTTAGGTGAGTTAGCTTTTGATTATGGTAGTGAAACTCTATATGCAAGAGGCATATCTTCTGTAGTGAAAATTGGTGGTGCATTAGAACAAGTATATTTCTATCAAGGATATTCTTATTATCATAGTTTAACTTATCCGTTTGATCCAGATTACATCTACAAAGTTCATGTGATTGCATCTACTCAAGGAACTTCGATAGATACTTCGGATACGTACATCTACTACAGAACATCTGCTCAATCAAGTCTTTATGGATCTTATATTAATCATCATTTAAATACAGAAGATACGATTCATGATAAACGATCTACAACAAATACAACAGCGAAGTATATTGAGGATAGTTATGTATCAGGACCAGCGATTACAAGTGGGATTACAAAGGTTATTGACTTTGAGATATCACCTACTTTTAAAGCGAGTTATGTAGATACTCAAGTGTGGGTAGCATATGGCAAAAGTATGACAACTCTTTCAGGGCAAGGAGATGGATCAATTAAGATGGTTGATTTTGTTCACACAGCATATGGCGATCTTGGAGCACTATATATCAATCCAGGAATGTCTGTAGGTTCACCTGATAGTATTTCAGTGACAATCTATAGAATGAGAAGAAAGTAGGAATTATTATGGCAATTATTAAAGAGTTAAATACGAAATTTGGTATAGGTGCATCTTATCACCGAATCACAGCATTCAACATAAGTTATTTAAACAAGAAGATTACAGTATGTGTGGCATCCTATTTATCCAAGGAAGCAAGAGCAAGTAATAACCATCCAATTGAAGAAGTAGATATATCAATTCCGTTTTCCGATTATGGATTGTTTTTAGATGTGAATCCAATTGTTGAAGGATACAACTGGTTAAAGCAAAATGTCATAGGATTTGAAGATGCACTAGATGATTATGATGTTTTAGAATCACCACTAGTTGAGCCTGTTGAGGAGGAAGTAAATGAATGACATTTATAATCTCATAAAAGAAGTATTTCCAAATACTGAAATTTTACTTATTTACTATGGGGGATCTAAAGCATATGGATTAGATGAAAATACAAGCGATATTGATGTAACTGTCGTATTAGAGGGTTTTAGAGGGATCCTTCATTTATTTATTGGAAAATATGACCTATTTGTTTTCTCGAAAGAGGATTTTATTAAGAGACAACAATTTGATGATTCAATCATCGCTTATCATAGGCAAGCAGCAGATAATGTTCTTGGTATTAAATCAAATGAGTATTATTTAAATCCTGTGTTTTCAGATGAGTTAGATCATATCATTACAAATGTTGATCGTACATTTATTAGCAATTTGATAGATGCATTATTAATCTATTCAAAAAGTGTATTTGAAGTTAATCAAAAATCTAAAGCTTTCTATCATCTATATAGACTAAGAGGTATGATTGAACACTTTAATCAGACAGGTACATTTGACCTTATTGTAGATGAACCTTGGAAAAGTAAAATGATTGATTATAAAGCAAATTATAAGATAAACCACGAGGTTAATTATGAAGAAGAGATAGTATCCTTATTTGACTACCTAGAGAATTACAGAAATGAGATGATACAAAGTGGACTGGGATAGTATTACAGAGGTGTTTCGTATGCAAAATTTAATATATTGGGTTGTGACAATGGTTGTGGTGATTTTGACAACTATTAAACAATTCAGTCAGCAAGAAAAAAAGAATAAAACAAAAAATGATGAAATCATCGTAAATCTTCAAAGAATCGAAAAACAAAATGTTAAGATGTTAAACCTACTTGAAATGCATGGACAGGATATTAAATCTCTAAAAAAGGATGTCAATGTTCTTGAACATCGAGTATCAAGATTAGAAGATTCACAAGTGAATATTTATAACCATATAGGAGGAAAACCAAATGACAACACTTGAAACAATATTAATCGTAACTAATGTATTAACGCTTATTCTTTACTTCACATCGAAGTTTAAAGAAAGTGGTAATCTATCAACGGTTATTAAAGAAGTTAAAGAGGATATTAAGAACTCTTCTGAAATAGTCGCTGATTTAGTGACAAAAGCAACTGATATCGTTTTTGATGAAACAGTTCAAAAGACAATTAAAGAGTTTATCATGATTGTTGAGGAAAAGAATCAGATTGCAAAACAGAAGGGTGAAATATTCCTCGCTGGAGATGAGAAGAAACAAGCGGTTATTCAACGTCTTAGTGAATGGGTATCAAATTTAACTGGATCAACTGAAAAGGCAATTGGTTTTGTAGAAGACAACCAAAGCAAGATAGAATCCATCATTGATGATTACATATCCTTTAGCAACAAAATGCATGGTAAATCAACACTTTCTGAAGCAGAGAAAATCATTGCAGATAAGTTGAACAAGTAAAAGAAAAATGCTTGCTATAGTAGTTTTATTTAGGTAATATGTGTCATAACCAAAACAAGGAGGAAAAGTATGTTAAACCAAGTAATATTAGTAGGAAGAGTAAATAAACTCGACAAGCTATCAGGTATTGTTTCAATTGATATCAAAAGACCGAATGAAAAGGATTCTGATGTAATCCCAGTAACTCTAACAGATGGTTTGATGGAAAGTGTTCTAGGTTATCTTACCGAAGGTTCTACAATAGGAGTTAAAGCATCACTCAATATCGATAACAATATCTTAAGGATAGTTGGAGATAAAGTAACATTTATCGATACAAAAAATGAATAAGGAATCAAACTCATAAACATGGCCACACCGGTAAAATGGTGTGGCTTTTTTTGTATTTTTATAATTAAGAAAATATGTTATAATTTTACTTAAGAGGATATCTAGGGAGAACACAACATGGATAATTACGAAGTTGCGATCAATGGTACGACTTTAGCTGCACGAATTCTAGGTATAGAAACTCCTGACGTGCAGTTTTTTTATAATCAAGATATGACAGAAAAAGGAATTAATTCTATCTTCTTAAAAGAAAGATATATCATAGCATTTAACGAAGAGTGGATAGAGCAAGCAAAACCAATGGAGATTCAAGTTACATGCTTTCATGAAACTAGACATGCATTTCAATGGAAGTTGATAACAAGAGAGTATCAAGGTGAAAGCAATATTGATTCAAAAACTATTCAGATTTGGAAAGAGGAAATGAATAGTTATAATTCACCTACAAAAAAAGATATCCCAGAAGAAGAATATCTTAAACAAAAAATTGAAATAGATGCAATTTCATTTGCTCATTTTCATATTAAGAAACTATATAATGTTAAGAGTATAATACCGGAATGCATTACGAATGAGGTGGCTTTAAAACTAGATTGTTTTCGAGAGGTGTAAAGTATGTTAAACATTGGATTGATTGTATTAATATCAATAGATTTTTTGCTTTTGTTTATTGGCAAAATCATATTCTATTTGCATGCTTTTAAGGTGTTTAGTTTTAAAGATTTTATTCAGAAGATTCAAAGTGCAGTTCCGGATAAAATCAAAAACGAAGAACAAGAAGAAGATATAACTGATAATGCAATAGAAGTTGATGAAAAGAAACGGAATATATTACAGAAGGTATGGCATGTCTTTTTACAAGGATCACTATTTACTCTTAAATTAACTGGAGCAATTATTTTAATTTGTATAGCAATAGCCATAATTATACTTAGTATTGCTATCCCTACAGCAAGTATATGGGGAACGATTCTGATTGCGATATATTTTGAATTACTCTATGCAATACTTTTCCTGTTTGCGATGAGACTTATAAACTTTCTTTTGGGTTTAGGGATGTTAAAACTAGCAAAAGTAGATAAAAAAAGAACACAAAGAATATTGATTATGGACGCAATACAATTTACAATGCTGAGTTTACTGATTTTTCTGGCAGCATTTGGTTACCCTCTTGACGTAGAAAGTATGATTGTGATACCTTTTGAGTGGAATATAACGCTTAATAACTTGCTTTCTATTGTTATACCGATGTTATTCTATGCATTATTGATTACGAATATATTTGCATTAGCTATTCGTTTCAAAAATATTTTCACAAAAGATGTAAACAAACATAGAATCATTCGTTTACACCAGTTGCTATTTATATTTATCGCTTCATGTTTCTTTGGAATTTTGTATATCACGGATATTGACTTGAGTTTTATGACTGAGTTGGAAAGAACAATGTATTTACAGACACTTGAAGTAGTTAAATGGATTATAACTTCTGTGTTTATTCCATTATTTATATATACACTTAATAATTTTAAAAAAACTACAAATAAAGTTTTTAAACGACCTACAAGAAGAACGAGAAGGCGTTATTGAGAAAGGAGTTTCTAATGAATAGAAGTGAGTTGGATTCTTTAAAGAATGAGTTAAAACAAATCTATGACAGAAGAATAGAGGTAAAAAATCAGACAGGATTTTTAGATCAAAATCAGATACCCAGTGGCAAGAAAGTCTATAATATTGAAACGTCTTTAATGTTTATTGACATCAGAAGTTCGACAATACTAACTGATGCAATAGGCCGCAAAAATATGGTAAAAATTTATCAGATGTATACCAAACTTTGTAAGAAAGCCATCAATGATAATAATGGTATAATTCTTCAAATTGTTGGTGATGGGATTTTATGTGCATTTACAAATGATTCAACAGGAAATTCTGGCCAACGTGCAGTTGATGCCGCAATTACAATCAACACATATATTGCTGAATCAATGAATCCATTACTAGATAGTGATTGGGAAATAAGTTGCGGTATAGGTATTAGAACTGGACATGTTTATGTAACTAGGTTAACTACCGATAATGGAAGTGAAGTAGCCTATCCAAGTGACATTACAAACTATGCATCAAAGTTTTGCGGATTAGCACAAAAGAATCAAGTTATTATTGATGCTAAAACACATGAGCATCTTGATAGAAAATATAAAGGATATTGTGAACCTTATCCATCAAGTATGCAAAATACATATATAATTAAGGAGGCAACATGGGAGATTCAGTAAAAAAAGTATTTGATAAAGATACTTCATTTAGAACACTAGAAGTTGTAAACTCATGGATTACAGCTGCAGATAATAAATCTTCTATCTTGCTTGCATTCTTGGGTTTGATTATTGGGTTTTCAGCAAGCACATACGGGAATTTAGCAAATTTAGTAGTTAATGGAAGTAATATTCAAATTACATTAATAATTGTATTTGGGATTATTTATGCTATTGTCTTAGGATTCACAATATTTCATTTAATATCTGTTTTCATAGCAAGAACAAATAAAGTGGATTACTTTTCTGAAAACCTAGTATCGTTTGTTTCAATTGCCAAGATGGAGAGTACAGATTATATCAATTCTGCAAACAAAGTAAATGAAGATACATTATCTGAGATGATTCTTTCTCAAATTAGTATTAATTCAAAAATAGCAAAAAGAAAGTTGATCCATTTTAATAATGCTTTGAAGTTTGGATTAGCACTTATACCTTTAACTATTTTACTCATGATAGTAGCTGGTTAGTGTAAATGAGAAACTTTACATTTGACAATGAAGATAACATCCTAGCTTATTATCGTGATCCGGATAATCGTCCGTTAGCATTTCCTCAATCTGATGATATATGGAAAATATTTCAATCAACGAATGATGAAGAATTATGGAAGACTTGGAAAAATAGTTCTTCAAAATCAGATCTGCCACCAGATTTCTATAATGATGATCTTGAACTCATGATGGAAGTTATGAGATTTGATGATCAAGCAACTAATAGTGGTAAGACTCATGCTACTAAAGCTAAAGAGAATCAGATGTTAGAACAATTAAGAGATTTAGGTGTGAAAGAGGATTTTCCTAAGCTAAAACAAATATTATTATTAGGCAATAGTGATTTATCTACAGATGAAGATCATAATTTTGCCAGATATAGAGATAATTTTGCTAGAGTTGTTTTAAAGCATGCAATGAAAGCAGAGCAATACAGAAAAAATCATCCTGGTTACAAGTTAATCTTCTTTGTTTTCGATGAAACCTCAGGTGTATATTTTGAAAGAGGAAGGCAGAAAAAAAGTATCTTGGTAAAAGGTACTAATCTACTTGCAAGAACTCACATGTATTGGGCAGATAGTGTACTTGTAAATACAATCACAAAGAGTCAAGCTGATTATTTAATATGGTTTAAGCCGCATAACAGCTTTGAAACTCCTGATGGAATCAATGACGATCTTCCAAAAATTATGATATATGATATTAAAAATATGAGAATTAGTACAGATAATTATTCTGTCGAAAATATGATTAGTTCAGAATACTAAAACAAGCAGTAATATTTTCTAGTTATATTGAAAAGGCATTTCCCCTCAGGAAGATGCCTCTTTTTTGTTTTTCCAGTATTTTATTTCAAAGTCGTGGATATCTAGGTTGAACTGATGACTTATTAAATCACGTATTTTATTGACTAAAGAATCTTGAGAACTAATTTCTAAAGTGTTAATGCATAAATGGATTTCTTTATCTCGCTCTTCACTAAGTTCTAGTTTATTAAAATAGTAAGCTTTAAGATAATATAAATGTGAAAGTAGATAAAAGTGGTGATATTGAGAAGATAACTTGACACCGATATTACACAAATCAATAGCTTGATAGTATTGATTATTTGATCCGTGTATCCTAATGACAGTATATAAAACGATTAAATAAAAATCCAGTGAATCTAAGTCGTTAATCTCATAAGTCTTGAGTGCTTCTGATAGTTTGTTGATGACTATGACACTATCAGAATCGTTTAAATCAGTGTTAATATTTGATAAAATAATCATTTCATAAAGAGATAGAATTTCATATGACATTAATTCATTAAAATTAATGAGTTTTTTGACTTGTTCAATATAATGATATTTTGTTATTTTTTTACGTTTATAATCAAATAATAGCGTACAAAATCTTAACAGCATTCTATCTGTTTTTTCTATTAGTATAGATTTATTTAATTCTTGTAATTTTATATCTAACCCATCCAAATGGTCGCTCAACAACTTATTATATAAGTTTTGAACGACCTTTTTTTCTTTTTTAGATGTGTCTAGATAAAACTTAAGAACTTCTTCAATATTCATGTTTAACCTCTCTATGAGTGAAAAAAATATTCCTGATGGCATACTAGATGATCCAGATAAGTATCTTCTATATTGTCTTACATCACAAACATCATTCACAAATTTTTCTTGACTCTTATAACCTCTTGCAACGCGTAATCTCTCTAATATGATAATACCTTCATCTATTAACATAGTCCCTCCCAAATATCAAGGATAAAATTGTCCTGTTTTGTTTGTATAGCAAAAGTTATCCTTGAACTATACCGAGAAAGGAGGATACATATGAAAAAGATTATGCTTGTTCTGCTGATTTTATCTGCAGCAATGACACTTTCATTGAGTGCTAACGATAAGCCGGAAAATTTAGAAATATCATCAGAAAGTCAATTGATAACACTAGATGGAGATGGTTTAGGTGGAGCACCTATTAATGGTGTAGTAGAAGGATAAAGAATAAAATGTGTGCAAATTCTATTTTTGATTTGTCTTTATGTATAGAGATAAAAAAATTAGAAAGGGCAACACCAGGTGTATTACCTATCCAAAGGGGAAATCGTGTTGATTGAAGAAAATATCTTCAAGGGTTGGATAAAACATCACGTCTGGTCATCATATGTATAAATATGGGAATGGAAAGGATACTAAAAAAATATGAGAATTTGATGATTATTATCATAAATCAATTAGGTGTAGGAAATTATGATTTTAGAGAAGATCTTAAACAAGAATTAAGATTGCACTTGTTTGTTTTGTATAAAAAAGGGATTTTCGATTCGAAAATCAATAACATTGATAATTATGTATTTACTGCTTTGAGAAGAAAAGCAATTAATGTTTTAAAAAGTGAAAAAAGACAGCAATATGCATCATTAAATCAAAAAAATGATACCTCAGAAACAGAATATTTAAATTTGCTTTTTTACAATGAGGAAAGTCATCAAAATATAGAGTTATTTGAAAATATTATAGCATATATGTCTCAAAACCTAAATGATAAAGAGCAAAATCTCATTAACCTTTATTTTTTTATGAATATGACATTTGATGAAATTGGTAAAAGTTTTAACGTATCAAGAGAAACAATCAGACGAAGAGTCAACAAAGCAATAGCAAAGATAAGGAGGTGGTACAAATGACAGAAGAAACAGAGTTAAACAAAACAAACCAACTCAATGATTTTGAAAAAGATAAAATAAAAAGTCTAAATCAATTTTTCATGAAGAGTATTACACATGGATTATTATTTGCCTTTATACTTTTTATCATTACAGTTGGTTTGTTGTTGTTTACGATTATTGCTACAGACATGGATTCATCGGTAAGAATCACGATTATTTCCATGGTAGCAACCTTTATTCTTACAAGTAGTAAAACGCTCATGGATAGAATAGTTGAAATTACAACGTATACAATGAGATTACTTGGAGAAGAACAACGGGGATTCAATAAGAAAATCGGTATAGAGGTTGACCCAGTTGAGTTTGAAGAATTGTCAGAAGAACAAAAAGATCAATCATAAAGAAAAGAGGATAAAATAATGAATAAAATTGATCAAATTGAAAAAGTAACAAGTTACAACGAGAAGATTAAACTTAACTTCATACGCTTTTTATTAAAAGAGGAAGTTTTTAGTTTCAATGTCATTGAGAATCGAGATAATGATAGATTCGAAAACATATTAGATGCATATGAATGTTTTCTTGATGCCACATTAGACAAAGCAGCTATCAAAGCTGTACTCAAAGCAGTAAATGGAAATGAAGCACAAATGGATACAAATTACATTGAAGAATTACTCACAAGTAATTTTGATGATTATTCAATATCAGATTGCATTAATGTTTTTGTTGATATTGTGCAAAAACAAGTCTTCTATGAAAAAACTGAGGAAATGGGAAAATTGATTTTTAATAAATTACTTGAACTCAATGGATATTGTCCTGTTGTGTTTTATCCAAAACTCACAAGAAATCTTTTAGATCATATTCAATCAGGTTCGGCAGAAGAAATTATTGAGAAAATTTTCATAAAAATCATTTTTAGAACGATGAAACATTTAAATACAAAACGAATACTATTACAACAAGAAACTGTACTTGATCTGATTTTGCAACATGAGGAAATGATTAAACAAGTATATCATGTAGATTCATTAGGCATATTTGGTTCGTTTGCTAGAAATAATCAAACCGAATATAGTGACATAGATGTTTGGATTAAAGTTAATCAAGAGTTTTCAAATGAAGATAAATATGCTTTAAGTGTGTTGCTTCAAACAGTTCTTGGGTTATACGTTGATTTAAGTGTATGGACAACTGAACTAGATGAAATGTTATTTCATGATTCATTAACAGTGTTTTAAGGCTATGAAAGTAAAATTCGAAATAAATGATAAACTGTTTTATCGATTTATTGAGTTCATTAGTAAATTGAATCATATTGATTTGACACATGAAAGTTTCAAGTTGATTTGTTTAAATCAATATACACCACAAACCAAGCAAGAACTACGGGTTAAAAGATTTGCAAACGCATTTAGATATGTTGTAGACAATAGTCATTCAGACTTAACTTTAGAATTTTTAGATACTGTGCACTTCTTATTATTAGGTAGAAAAATGTCAAATAAGATTAAAAAAGATTTGCTTGAAAAATATTATCTAATTTATGATGATCATCCACAACTTAAAGCATCAAAGATTCATCTATTTATGATAGGACAAAAGTTGAAAATGAAATCAGAACTAGCATTTCTGATAACAAACTATATTTTGATTAAGGATGAACTATTTCCAATCATTGTCTATCCAAATGATGCTAAAGTATACAAAGATGCAATCAAAATTAGATTAGAAAATCCGAATCAATTCTATTTGTTTTTGTTACAAAACGAACACTTCATTAGAAAAACACATCAACATAAAATGATGAGTATAAATGAACAAAAAACCAAAGATGAGGTTATTAGCATTCTAAAAAGCGAAACAAATACACTAAAAACTAAATATCATGTCAAAAAGTTATATCTCTATGGATCTTTTGCAAAAGAAACAGATACAGCAATTAGTGACATTGATATTCTTGTTGTATTAAATGACTACATGATTAATTATGAAAAATATGAGATCATGAAAAAAATCAAGAAATATCTTTCTGAGATTATGGCTTATCGGTTAGATGTTATGGAATTTAGCCATGCACTTTCATCTCTTGAAATACATGAGATGACACATATTATAACAATCATATAAAAGGAGAAAAAATTATGATACAAAGACTAACAAATTTAAACGGATTAACCGTTGAAACAAACTATTTACATCCTACTGAACCAACAGTAGGAAATTATAATATTGGAGAAATCAATCATTTAAGCATGGATGATGGATTATTATTAATTAAAATAAGTGGTATCACATATTCATACATTGATGAAATAGCTAAAATGAAGTTGATTCTTCCTATTTCGGGATTTAGTGATGGAACTAGATTTTTTGCAAGAGAAGTGACAACTTCTTATACACCAAGTTCAGTAAATTGGAATACGAAGCCATCGGTCAATACAAGTCAAACTGAAGCAGAACATTTCTTAGAAATATTGGGTTCAGGATTGACTTCACCTACTGCACAAGCAGTTATTTTTGATTTAACAAATTTAGCTAGAAAATGGAAAGAAAGTGGAACATCAAATAGAAGCATTGCTATCTATACGACTGGAACTTGGGGTTATATTTATACACCAAGATATTCTAGTATTTTAAATACTGAACAAGTATTAGTGATTGAGAATGCTCGTCAAACAGGTCTTGCAAGTCATTTAAGTTTTACTGAACAAGAAATTGGTTTTGCTGGAAAGAGTTTTATTAATAATTTTACGGGTAAACTACTAGCTGCTTTTTCTGGCTTCAGTACTGACTCTCAAAAAGCACCTATTTCATTTGGAGCATTTTATGCTCAACAAAGACCGGTTGGTATTTCACCATTAAGTTATAAAAAAACGATGCCATATTATTGGCGTTCTAATTTTGACTATGGTGTTTCTCAAACAACAAAACGATTTACAATTGTGCATCCTGATGGTAGTGTTCAACATTATGATGAAGTAACCCCTGAACAAGCAGCGCAATATAACATAGAAACAACACTGGACAAAGTATACATCAATTTTTTTGATTTTTCTTACCTAGAAGATCAAGGTGATTTAGTCATCTATGACCAACAAAAGAATCAAATGAAATTATCAAAAACTGGATTGATTAAAGAGGTCAAAAAGGCAGATGGATCTACGATTACATATGTGAACGATGGATCTAGAATTGTTTCAATCAATGCTGATGGAAAAACTGTAGCATTTACATATCTAAGTGGAAATGTACAAAGAGTTGAATTTATTGAAGAAGAAAAATCGATTTTTATCACTTATGGCACTTATGGACCAACTAGCATTAAATTACAAGATATTACTTATGTGACAGAAGATACATCAAGTGGGGGTACGACTTCAACTAAAACTTATGTTGATCGCTATGAAGCAAGATATGAGTATAGTGGATCAACACTAATAAGAATGATTGATGTGAAGATGAATCTTGCCATAAAGTTTACCTTTACTAGTTCAAAAGTAACTAAAATTACTAATCAAGTGTATTCACCACTAACGGATGGAGCTTACATAGATATTTATTATGATACAACAAGAGCACACACTAAAATAACAGATTATCAAGATAATGTGACATATTTATATAAAAATAATTATGGACAATGCATTCAAAAAGTAGATGGAGATGGAAACGCAATTGCCATGCGCTATGCAAATGTTTCAGAAGATGGTACACAACAAAAACTTCAAGAAGCATCAAGTGCAATTTATAATGTTAGAAATATGATTTTAAATCATTCATTCGATAGTTCTGTTGAACCAATTGATTCAGATGCCTTAGGATGGAAAACTAATGCACCAGTGACGGTTAAAGTAGTAGATGATGGTGTTTATGGTGACCAATGCTTAAGAGTAAGAAGAGATGCATCAGGAGTTTCGATTATTAATCAAACTATTGAACCACCAGTAGGAAACCATAAAATTGTTTTTTTTGCTAAATCTAAAAATGCAGTAGGTAATGCAAAAGTCAAAGCTGTATTAAATTATTCAATTCGAAGATTAGCTTTACCTGGAGAAATTGGAATACTTGATCCAGATGGTAATGCCTATGTGATTGTTGATGCAGATACCATCAATGTTGAAAGTATTAATATTATTGGTTTTGAAGATTGGACAAGATTCGAGGTTAGTGGATTAAATATTCCATCAACAGCAACATCTGCATCACTTGAAATTAAAATGGAATGCTTTCATTCAGAAGGTGATGTTTTCTTTGATGACTTTCAAATGGTTGCACCTCAAAGATCAACATATAATTTGATTCAAAATGGATTTTTTGATGGAGAAACTGGAAACATTCCAGTTGGTTGGACAGCATCAAGTGAAAACACATCAAGTGATCGATTAGTATCATCAAGTCTTGTTGAGCCATTTGATGCGATACTTGGTGCGAAAAACATGATGTTTGTTGGAGCATATGATAAACTTAAATCTATTTCAAGACATCTAGATATTAGTGGTGGAGCAGGTGAAGAATTTTCGTTGATTTCTTGGGCTAAAGGATATGTGCTAGACTCTGATATTTTTAGAGTGAAAGTACTTATTGAGTATCCTGAGTTTGAAGACGAAGAATTGTTCTTTGATTTTGGAAAAGATACTACAAATTGGCAAATGCTTCTTAGAAATATTACGACAAGTAAACCATATAGTGGTATGACGATCACTTTAGAACATCAAGGTCCTAACACAGTCAATTTTGATTCAGTTCAATTATACAGGGATGCATCTGGTAAACATTATAATTATGATGAAAAAGGAAATCTTTTAGATCAAATGAACAGTGATAAAACAAAATCTTCATTATCTTATGACGATAGCAATAAGATTTCACAGTCTGTTGATCCTTCAGGTGATACCTATAGATACACTTATAATGAAGATGATAAGTTAACTAAGATTAAAGATGCTAAAGGTAATGAAATCTTATTTGAGTATGACACAAATGGTAATAGAACAAAATCTGAGATTAAGTATAAAGAAGATTCTGGTCTAGTAAAATCAATGGTTTTTGAACAAGCATTTAATAGCGATAATAAAGTAGAATCAACAACAGATGAACTAGGAAATACAGCATCAATTTTATATGATGCAAAAGGTCGAGTCTATAAGGAGACAAACGCTAAAAATGTTGTAAAAACTAGTTCATATGATGCTTATGATAATTTAATTCAACTTATTCAAAGTAAAGATGGAAAATCAACAGCTCATACTTATCAATATAATACAGATCAATCATTAAAATCAATTACAACAGATAATGGCACAAAATATGATTTTGTCTATGATGCATGGGGTAAACTAAAACAAGTTAAAGTGAATAATGTGTTATTTGCATCCTATGAACATAATTTTGTTAAACATGGCGTAGAAACAGATTTAATCACGAAACAAATTTATGGAAGTGATTCGACTGAAGCATTTGATTTTAGTTATGATCAAAAGGGACGTTTAGAAGAAGTTAACTTCAAAGGTAGTTTAGTTGCTCAATATGAATATAATGATAAAGGACAAGTGTTCCATATCCATACACCAGAAGTAGAAAAATACTTTAGTTATGATGTAAAAGGAAAACTAATAAAAGAATCAAATTCCGAAGGTAAAATTATTCGCTTCGATTATGACAATTTAGATCAAGTGCAAAAAGCGACATTTGATATCAATGGTGTTATGAGAAGCTATGACTTTGAATATACCAATGAATTTAATCAATATAACAGAGATGGTTTAAGAACAAGAATTACTAAAGCGTTTAAAGATGATGTTGCAGAAGATAATTTCTCTTATAGAGGTATTTATGGTATGAGCACAAGTCTTATATCAAATGCATATTTCTTAGAGGATAATCTTCTAAGCGAACGTGCATTAACATTAACAAAAAATACTTCTCAAGTTGTATATGATCTATCAACTGTAAATAATAAACGTACAACAGGTATGGTAGATGGTGAATGGTTTGATAAGATTAATTGGAGAAATAGATTCTATTATAACAAGTCATTTATGGGATGGTTTAGACCTTATCAATTAACAGATGAAAGAGCAATTATGACCGTTGGTAAAGACGGTAATGATTACTTCAAGGTGTTAGGTAGAAAAGATGGAACAAATTATGTATTCACATTAAAATATACAAAAGATGGTGCAAACTCAACGAAAGCAACCATAACAGTACCTGCAGTTGATAAATGGATGTTTATTGGTTTAACCATTAATAAAGCAGAAAGTAATACCGAATTAAGATTTGCAGTAGAAAATCAATATGCATATTCATTTATGAGTAGTTTTAGTGTTACACATTTGATCAATCAAGCAGTCATCGGTGATAGAAGTCAACCATCTGTAGGTAGTGATGAACCAAATTCAACATATCAATTAAAATCACATATGTTTAGCATTGGTGCCTATATTCATACAAAAGATACATTTTGTATCTTACATGCACAAGGCGAGAAATATTTAACCAATGATCTTGATATGACACCTAAAACTGGTGTATCATTTGAGAATCCAGAAATTTATGATGGATTAGATACTGTCAGTTTAAATGGGACATTTATCTCTAAACAAGGTATTAAGCCTAAGAGTTATGCTTATACTGATAAGAGTTATGCGCTTGATAAAACAAGACTTTTTGAGTATAGCAATAATGACGACAAACATGTGTACGGTAGTTATGATGGACTCATGGGTCTAGCGGATACTAAAGGTAAACTTATTTACGATTTTGATCTAAAAGAGAAAGGATCAATGAGTATTAGATTTAAACCAGTCGTTTCATCAACAACGGATCGTACAATCATCATGCATAAAAAAGATGGCGTTAATTTATTTGGTGTTAAACTAAAAACAGATAACAAACTTTATATGGTACTGAATGGCACCGATTATGTTGTTGGAACAACAACTTATGCATATGATGCATGGAAGACAGTCATCTTAACATGGGACGGGTCAACATTTAAAGTCAATAATGGCGTAACAACAAAAACATTAACAGCATCATTATCACTAAAAGACGTGATGACAATCATTGGATCGGATTTAGCAGCTGATGGATTTACACCAGAAAAACATCTAAACGGCCAATTAGAAATGTTAGCCTATAAAGATGATGTGATTGATTCAGCTACTGTAACAAAACTATTCCAAAACAATCACGTATTATCTGTTAAAACATATGTTGATATACTAGGTAGAAGTAAGAAAGATGTGATTGATACTGGCTTAGTTGAACTTGAAAACTCATATAGTTATAAAGCGCCAGCGTCAGGTAAAACATCACTTCAAGTTGAGTCTATTCAAAAATACGATAATACTACAGTCACTTACGGATATGATGAACTAGGTAATATTACATCTATGGTAACACCAGATGGTACTTATGAATATGAGTATGATTATTTAAATCGACTTGTAAGAGAATACAATCCAAAAGTTCAAAAGACAATGATTATGGTCTATAAAGCTAACAACAATATTGAGTTTAAAAAGTATTATAATGGTAATCAACCATTAACAGTATCTAGTACACCAATTGAATCATATGAATATAAGTATGAAAACTCATGGAAAGATCAATTGACAAGTATTGTTAAAAGCTCAAATGGTGTTGTTGTTAGTACAGAAACAATTTCATATGCTGGAAGTACCTTCATTGGAAATCCAAGTTCTATCGGTGATAAAAACTTAACATGGTCTGGTAGAAGACTCACAAAAATCACTGAAGCTAATAAAGACACAATTGAATACTTCTATAACGAAGAAGGTATTAGAACTAAAAAGAAAGTCGGAACAGATATTACAACATATGAGCTTAATGGTTCTAACATTATTTCAGAAACAAAGAATGATACAGAAACAGTCAGATACATCTATAATGAAAGAGGATTACTTGTAGGTTTTGAACATTTAAGTAAAGTATATTATTATGTGAGAGATTTACTTGGAATAATCACAGAAGTTGTTGATGAAAATGGATCTGTTATGGTATCATATACATATGATGCTTGGGGTAGAATTATCAATAAAGCAGTTAATGATTCTCTCATTGATAGTTTGAATCATATTATTTCTAATGGAGTTTACCTAGACGATGAAACAGAATATTATTACTCAAATCAAGGTTATTACAGTTCACATACAGCTCAATACATTCTAGTTAAGAACTCAATAGAGAAAATAGTTTCTGCATTAAGTAGTGATAAATCAAATCATAAGTCTAGTTCTAAGTATAGTAAAATTGGCAATTCGACTTATCAAATTCCTTTAAGAATTAATTATAACTTCCCGAACTACCAAAAAGAAAGTAATGATTATCCTATTGCGGATGTACCAGAATCGAATAATAAGTCTTCATTTTTTGGGAACGCTTATATAGCAATTAGTCAAACAGCAAGCGTCATTTCCACATTAATAAATAGTGTTGGAGTCATGAGTGAAGCTTCTTTAAATGCCTTAACATCAGTAACTATAAGATTAAATAGTATTGGTGGGAATATAAATGTAACCCGAATGGGAACTTTAGGCACTCAGGTTAGTAAAGTATTATCAAAAATATCTGTTGGAATTTTAATTGTATCTGCAGCTTTTCAAGTTATAGACAATTTCACTAATTCTGATTATTCATTAACAGATAAAATTGTATATTCTGCAATTGATGTGGGTATTACTGTTGGATTGTATTTTGCTATAGGTGCTATTATGGCTGTTTCAGCACCGGTCGCTTTAGTTGCTGCTGGACTGGCTTTTGTAGCTTTGGAAGTTCTTGATGTTGATAAATATATTAAAGAAGGTATCAAAAAATTATTTAAATGGACAGGATGGAGATAATAGATGAACAAAATTAGAAATAAGAGTTTTTTAAATCCAAAAAAAGTACCTAATTATAAAAAAATATGGGGATTCTACATCGTAATACCAATAATTGCTTTGGCAATTATTGGGAATATTTTAGAATATGGAAATTATATGTTTATACTGTTTTTTTCGATTTTAATAATACTGCCACTATTAGTGATCCCGAGATTTGTAAAGAAAAATAATAATAGTAATTACAGTATCTTACTTAGTTTTGGATCTTTGCTATTCGTGTTTTTGTTTGAATACAATGTTTTGATGTATTATTATTTGCTGACTCTAAATATTGATAAGATTTATTTCATCTTAGTTTTAATTTCCGAAATTGTCATTTCAATATTAAGCACATTGTACATCAATATTCAATTTAACATTGATTCTCGGTTGAAAACAACGCATCTTTTGAAATTCGGAATACTAATTGTTACTATTCTTCTTGCTATTATTGTACCTGCGTTATTTGTTAACCACGATGCTAAATATATTTTTATATTATTTGGAGTTTTATATGCATCAATCATATATCTAATAGTTAGAATGTTAATGAAAGCAATTATCTTAAAAAAAATGAATAACTAATAATATTTCATATGTAAAAGGTGGCACACTTTATTTTAGGGGTTGTGTCTCCTTTTTAATTTCCTTTTTAAGCAACTCCGTCCGAAAAAAAGCAAAACTCCGTTGGAAATAGAGTAAAACTCCGTCGAACACGGGTGATTTCAGAGTAAAACTCCGTAATGACAAGACATTAAATAATTAAAGGTTTGAACTTTGGTTCAAACCTTTTTTTGTTTTATCTTTTATCTAAAGTTTTGTACTTCTCAAAATATAAAAATACATCTGATAAATCAAATGGTTTCTCTTTATGCTTAATTTTATGTAGTAATTGTTGTAATTGCTCATTGATAATATCTTGAATGTCTTGAGGATAGCACATTTTTTTTAAATGTGTCGCATATTCCTTCTCATCTAAAATGATATATTTTCCATTTGGAAAGACTTTGACATCTAAATCGTAATCAATATATTTGATTGCTTCCCCATCATATAAATATGGACTCGATAAATTGCAATAAAAGTGTACACCATCTTTTTTTAACATCCCAATAATGTTAAACCATGAATCTGAATAAAAATAACAGATTGCAGGTTCTTTGGTATACCAGCTTCTTCCATCATGCTCTATCACTCTTGTTTTTTGGTGACCAGTCACTAGTAGATGCTCTTTTTCTTCTAAAACAACAGTATTTTTCCATATGCGATGTAATATCTTATTGTGTTTGTAACTATGGATTGGCACATTCATGCCGGTTGATAATTTCATAAAACCACCTCAAATGTTGTTATTATTATAACATTATTTAAGGTGGTTTGTTAAGTTATGTTTTTCTAATTACCATTTATTTTCTACGCGTTCAGCAAATCCTAATAAATCTTTTATGATGATTTGTTTACCATCACCTAGTTTGATGGTGCCATTAAAATGACCGAATACTTGATGTTGAATTGATTTTATGATGATAACATTAGTTTTTGAATTGCGATCTAAAATTGGAGTAAATATTAAATCTATATGTTTTTTTTGATCATAGATTTTCCATGGGCTTAAATAGTCAAATGTTTTATTGATTTTAGGAATATCAAAAATAATATCGTCTAATTTTTCATATTGATCATCATAAAAAATCATATTCTCTGATGCTTTTGAAGTATCACCAAATCCATATCCTAAATTAAACCCGATATAGTGACCATCTTGTTTTGCATTTAGACTTGACCAGTACCACGTGTTATGATAAGTCCATACACCTCTGCCCCAATCAAGAACACCTAAAGTATGATTAAAATCGTAGGTTTTATTATTGCTAAACACTTTACCTTGTCCATTTAGAAGATTTATTTTTTGATTGTAATAAAAATGTCCTGACTTCTTAAATGGTGTAGCAATAACCATAGAATGTGGTGTTGTTTCTTCTAAATATATATCACATGAGAAGCAATTGTTTTTTGAGAAATTAGGAAAATTTACAATAAGATGTCTTTTATTTTCTTCATGTAAAAACTTAAACGCAAATGCCTTTGTTTCAAAAACAATATCACCTTTGTGAGAATCAGAAGGCATATTTAAAGATTTTGGAAAAAACTTCATTTTTGATTTTGTTGTTTGCAAAGGTATGTCAAAATCGAAAAATGTAACAGAAACCATCCACATGTAGCCATTATCAGCAACAGTAAGTGCGATTGCATGATGATCATTACCAATGTAATAGTAATCCCATTCTTTTAATCTTAACCTAGATGTTTTAATCTTTGTTTTGTCGTATGTTTTTATTAAATGCGTATGATATCCTGCTTCAGTAAGTTCACCTGAATCATTTAGTAGAAATCCTTTGGATAATTTATGTTGTTTCATGAATTAATACCTCCCATTAAACTTTTCCTATATCTCTTTTAGAAATCCAATATACTTAGTTTCTTTGTGTGATTTTGCTTATAACTTGTTTAGTTTAATTTTATTTACTTCCTACTTCGATACTTATATTGATTTTATTATACACCTTCAGCTAAATTTTTTTAAGTAAGTATAAAAAAAGATAAGCAAATGCTTATCCTTGTTTAATTTTATTTCTGACAATTTTCTTGCCTCTTTGTTTAGCCATGTTAATTTGGTTTTTCTTCATGTGTTTACCATGTCGATCTTTGTTCATGACTTGCATATCAAATTCTCCTTTGGAATATTAAACATATCCAATAGAGATTATACATTTTTCTATAAAATAGTAAATAGATTTCACTCACATTTTTAACGAAAAATAGATGAATGGATTTAATTTATCATTTAAGTCATTTATTTAATCAATTCTAATAGTTTTAAGTTGTGTAAACCTGGATGATTTTCTTTTCTCTCAAAACTTTCAGTAATACTAACGATTGCATCATTCCACGGGGTTTTTATGTCAAATGATTGACCAAATGCACTAATAACACCATTAATCGCATGAATTTCAGTTTGGCGATCTCTTGCTAAATCATTGAGCATAGAGCTTTTAATTGCTTTGTGTTTTTTCATAGCAATCGGTATGATTTGAAATGATAACCATTTTTTAAAAGGGTGATGATAATCAAGTAATTTAACAACATCTTTCCCTTGAATTTTTTCAATTTTAATATGTCCTTTTTTAGCTGTATCTATACATTCTTTTAATATAGCTTGTGCATATGTTCTTGTTTGTTTACTTTTGGTGATTTCACCGAAAGTTAAATCAAGAACAACACTTAAACCTGAAAAAGCACTATTGATCATCAGTTTTGCATATCTAGCCCCAATCCAGTTATCTTCAATGGTTGTCTTACCCATTAAACTTAACAGCCTATAAACTTCATCAAACAATGGATGTTTGATTTCACTAAATGAACCCAAACTAAACGTGAGCGCTTCATAATCAGGTTTTGTTGTTAATTCAACAATTCCATCTTTATGAAGTGTTGCACCCCAAGCCATCGCTGAACCAATCGTTTTTTCTTCACCAATAACTTTAGCTACACTATATTCTGGTAATCCATTTTGCATCGTACATATGACACCATTTGATTTTAAAAAAGGCATTAAATTCTTCACAACTTCTTCATTTTCTAGTTGTTTAGTCATTAGAAAAATAATATCATAAGGGTCTTTCATCTCACTTGGTAAAAGCGCATTAACGTCTTTTTGTATATGTGTTTGCCCTGTGATGATTGCCCCATTTTTCTTCAATGATTCTATGTGATTAACATTTCTAGAAACAAGATCAACATTCTCTGTTTTTGAAAGATAAGCACCTAACACAGTGCCCATTGCCCCTGCTCCATAAATACATATTTTCATGATTTGTTCCTCTTATATTTCATGATGATTTGTTCTGCTGTTTTAATACCATCAATGGCTGATGACATAATGCCACCTGCATAACCAGCACCTTCACCCATTGGATATATACCTTTAAGACTTGATTCATGAAACTCATTGCGTTCTAAACGAACTGGTGAACTTGACCTTGTCTCTACACCCGTTAATAATGCATCTGGATGATTGAATCCTTGGAGTTGTTTGTCAAAATGAATAAGTGCTTCTTTTAACGTATCAGTCACATAATTAGGCAATAGTGAAGTCATTTTAACAAATGTAGTTCCAGGTTCGTAACTTGGATTTACTTCACCAAAATGATTTGAAATCTTATCTTGATGAAACTCTCCTACCCTCTGGATAGGTGCAAAATAATTAGATCCACCAAGTTCAAACGCTTTTTTCTCAAATGACTCTTGAAAATCAAAGCCTGACAAAGGATGAGCAGATGGGAAATCATTTGGTGTGACATTAACAAGTAATGCGCTATTTGCATTTTTTCCATTTCTCATGCTTCTTGACATTCCATTTGTGACAACATGCCCTTCTTCTCCATTTGAAGGCATGACATATCCACCTGGACACATACAAAATGTATATGCTGTTCTACCACTTGGTGAGTGATAGCTTAATTTGTAGTCTGCAGCACCAAGCGCTTGATGCTGTGCGAAAATTCCATACTGTGCTTTATTGATCTCAGATTGTAGATGCTCTATTCTAACACCAATCGAAAAAGGTTTTGGTGTCATTGACATGTGCTTATCATAAAGCATTTTAACAGTATCTTTTGCACTATGACCAATGCCTAACAAGAGGATATCTGTATCGATAAATTCATTGTGATTGATTTCAATTTTAGATAGTTTCTGATCTTTTATGATAATATCTGTAAGTTTTGTATTAAAAGAAATCTTGCCACCCATATCAATAATTTGTTTTCTCATATGAACAACGACATGTTTTAAGACATCTGTACCAATATGAGGTTTATTAACATATCTGATTTCTTCAGGTGCGCCATTTTCAATAAATACATCTAAGATTAATTTTGATCTTATGTCATTTAATAGCGTCGTTAATTTCCCATCAGAAAAAGTGCCTGCTCCGCCTTCACCATAAAGAATTGATGCTTTATAATTGAATTTACCTGTTGATAGAAAAGCATCCACTTCTTTTGTTCGATTAATTGCATCTTCTCCTTGTTCAATAACATGAACTTTATATCCTCGTTTAGCTAGTAAATAACTTGCAAATAAACCTGATGGACCAAATCCAACCACGACAATTGGATGTGTCGTTATCATTTCTCCTTCAGATACTTCTTCATATGTTTTTTCTTTTGCAAGCGATAGTTTAGGATTTTTAATTAAAATAGCTTTTTCATTTTTAACTAAAACATGTGTGTTATAGACAAATAAAACTTCTGATTTTTTTCTGGCATCAATTGCTTTTCGATTGATTTTTATTTCTAAAATATCCGCATCTTTAATGTTCCATTTTTTTATGATTTTCTTTTTAAGATGATTAATCTCTGTTTCTTTATTGATGGCTTCATCTAATTGAAGTTTAATTTCATTAATACTAATCATGATTTTTAATTATGGCTTTATAAACAACACCGGCACTACTCCATGCCCATTGTAAATTATAACCACCACTCCTGCCATCAATATCTAAAATTTCACCTGTGAAATATAAATTCTTATTGTATTTAGATTCAAGTGTTTCCAGATGAACCTCGTTAAGATCAATACCACCACTTGTGACTTGTGCTTCATTATAGTCTAAACTACCAATCACTTTCCACTTCCAGTGTTTTAACAATAAACTTATATGTCTAAGTTCATCATATGAAAGTGTACTTACTAGTTGATGTTGGTCAAGACCTAAGGTGTTAACTAAAGGATGGATGAGTCTAGAATGAATGAGTCCATTTAAACTTTGTTCTAATGTTTTATATCCAATGGTATAAAAACGATTAATGATCTCTTCTAAAGTCAAGTTAGAAATGACTTCAATATCAATTCGAACTTCTTGATCTTTCTCTAATGCTAGCAAAGCGAATTTAGAGAGTTGTAGTATAGTTGGACCACTTAAACCATAACTAGTGAATAAAACATCACCTTGTTCTTCAACACTGATGTTTCCATCAGCAACCAGTGAGACTTTTGTATTTAATTTAAGTCCATCTAAATGTTTTAAATAAGGACTGTCAATTGTTAATTTCACTAGCGATGGACGTATATCAGTTAAATGATGTGATAAAGATGTTGCTAAATGATAACCTGCTCCATCACTTCCTGTTTGTGGAAAAGCTTTACCACCTGTTGATAGAATGAGGATATCATAAACATAAGTGTTTTGATTTTGATCAATTAATTTATAGTTTGAGTCTAATTTATCAATATGTTTTATTAAAGTGTTTGTATAAACATTAATGTTTAATCTTTCGATTTCAGCAAGAAGTGCGTTAACAACACTTGATGCTTGTAAAGATAGAGGAAAATATTTACCTGATTCAAGAATGGTTGTTTCTATACCAAGTGTTTTAAACACATCTAAAGTTTCTTGAACACTAAATTTCGATAAAATATCATCAACAAAAACAGGATGATTATAATCATTTCCTGATAAGTGTTCATTTGTTAAATTACAACGTCCATTTCCTGTAGTAAGAATTTTCTTACCAACGCGTTGATTGCGCTCAAATATCGTTACATCTAAACCATGTAACGCTAATAAAATGCTTACAAAAAGGCCGCTTGCGCCACCACCAATGATGGCTATTTTCTTTTTATTCATAGTTTCACCTGTCTATATTATACATGAGAACTGCAACGATATCTATCAACAATTTAATTTCAAATATAAAATCATCTTATACTATAAATATCATCGTTATTATCAAAAAAAACCAAGACATCTTCGCCTTGGTTTTTATTAAAAATCATGTTGATTGAGTTTATGATGGCTTTCTTTCAAGTAGAACCCCATCGATGATCGTATAGACCTTATCACAAAACTCAAGCATTCTTTCATCATGTGTTACCATGATAGTTGCTTTTTTCTGTGCTTTGGTTTCTCTTGCTAAAAGTTGAACAACCTCATATGCTTT
Source organism: Acholeplasmataceae bacterium (assembly GCA_963667565.1). Classification (GTDB taxonomy): domain Bacteria; phylum Bacillota_I; class Bacilli_A; order Acholeplasmatales; family Acholeplasmataceae; genus WOFB19. The sequence goes on from OY763415.1 coordinate 949,578, forward strand.
GTTTGTGTCAAGACTTGCGGTTGGTTCATCTGCGAATATCACATTTGGGTTATGATATAAAGCTTTAGCAATCGCTGAACGCTGTCTTTCTCCTCCTGACAATTCATTTGGATACTTATCAACGATTTTTTCCACACCTAATTTATCAAATAATTCTTTCATCCATAAATGATCAACTTTTGATTTTTTAATCTTATTATATAAAACGAGTTGTTCTTTGACAGTTAAAAAAGGAATTAAATTAGATGCTTGCAAAATAAAACCAATGTGTTCCAATCTCACTTTTGATTTTTCTTTAACAGTTAAATCACTAAATGGTTTACCATTAAGTTTAACATGCCCATTTGTCGGTTTTTGCAATCCACCTAAAATAGTTAAAAATGTTGATTTACCCGACCCACTTGGGCCCACAATACCGACAAGTTCACCTTCATATGCAGTAAAGTTTGTTGGTTTTAATGCACTTATGACATTATCACCTTGTAAAAAATCTTTTGTTACATTATGCATTTCGATAATTGCTTTTTTCATATTAACCTCCAATAGCCTTTAATGGATCTATTTTTAAGACTGCATTCACTGAGAATAAACCACCAAGTAGTGCAAACAAGATAAAGGCTGATGTAATCACTAAATAAAATAGTGCATTCACTGCAAGTGGTACAATATCACTTAAAAAGAAAATGGAAATTTCAGTCAATGCAAATCCAATGATGATACCAAAAACAACTAATAATAATGTTTGCACAATCACTGAACCTGCAATATATGAATTGGATATCCCCTGTGCTTTCATCACACCAAACATAGGTGTTTTTTGGATTGTGAGGACATAGATGAATATACCTAATACAAAAGCGACAATAATAATAAGAAATGAAATCATGATGGTAAATGTCAACACTTGGGCAATATATCCAGGTAATGTAACAATATAATCTTGAATTGTATATGTGGCTAAATCACTGTTGACGTCAGTTACTTGACCTCTAACCACAATACCACTGTATAAATTTGGAGGAGTATCTGTTTGAAATCGATACGTTTGCCACAATGTTAAATCCATATAAATCATAGGTGCTGTTTGATAAGTTGCATTTTTCGTAAAACCTGCAATCTCCAACTCTATATCTGTACCAGTAATCGCAATCATATCACCTATGTTATAACCCAATTTAGAAAGTTCATCGCTGACAATAACTTTATGATCTATCAAGGTTACATTAGAGTCATTTGGCTTAAGAAAACTTTCGTTTTCAATACCAAGTAAATATACATTTAATCTTGTATCGACATTATTTGCTTCAACAGGATCTTTAATGACTGCAGGAAATAATCCCAATTTGGCTTTATCTCCATCAACATTTGTATCATCAAAGTATGTTTGATTCATAAATGACATCATTAGATTATCGTTAGCATCAACTGTCATAACTACATAATCACTATCCCATTCATTAACACCATTAGTGTATGAACTTGCAAGACCATAAGCTAATGAAGTTAAAAAATAGACTAAATAACTTACAAGGACAACAACAGAAATAATCAGTGTAAATTTTAATTTTGCATGCTTTAATTCTTTAAATGCTAAAAACATTGTTATTCTCCTTTATTAAGTATTTCTTCAATATAGCGTTCAATATGAATGGGTTTTACTTGTGGACCAAATCTTTTAATGACGCGTCCTTTTCTATCTACTAGAAATTTAGTAAAGTTCCATTTAATTTTTTGATTAAAAAACCCTTTTTCATGTCTTTTTAAATATGTATATAATATAGACTCACCTGGACCATTGACTTCAATTTTATTAAACCTTTTAAACTCTGTATGATATTTTTTAACACAAAATTCATTAATCTCTAAATTATTACCTTTAGCCCCATTATTAAATTGATTACAAGGAAAATCTAGAATTTCAAACCCTTTATCTTTAAATTTATGATACAGATATTGCAGCCCCTCATATTGTGGTGTAAAAAAGCATTTTGTTGCTGTATTTACAATTAACAGCACCTTGCCTTTATACTTGCTAAACTCCACTAAATTTAATTCTTGATCTTCTACTGTGATTTGATATAAACCCATTTATATCCTCCTATTTTATATTTTTATCATATATTTTTTATGTTATACTATGTATAAATCACTTATACATGAGGTATTTTAATGATTACAATTGCATTATGCGATGATGAAACTAAATACTTAGATTTTTATGAATCTAAACTCACTGAAATTTCTTCTAAACATCACTTATTGATTGATGTCATACGATTCAAAAATGGTGAATCCTTGCTTTTTTATCTAGAAGATCATCCTAATAAATTTGATATCATCTATTTAGATGTGATCACTGGTGGCATGACAGGTATTGATACTGCGCTTGCAATCAGAAAATTTAATCAACAATCCAAAATTATTTTTTTGACAAGTTCTGAGTCTTATGTTTATCAATCATTTGATGCAAAGGCGACTAACTATTTGATTAAAAATCTTCATGATGATAAGTTTGAAAGTACATTCTTATCAACAGTCAAAAATTTAAATGATGGATCACAACAAAAGGTCATCACATTTAAACGCCAGCAAACAGAAGTAAGTTTTAATCTTTTTGAAATCACTCATTTTGAAAGTTATCAACGCATGATTTTGGTTCATACAGTTGATCATAAAACGCATGAATTTTATTATAAATTAGGTGATTTAAAGGATCAATTATCCGAAAGTGACTTCGTGATGACTCATCGTTCTTTTCTCGTTAATTTACAATTTATTAAGAAGATTTCAAAACAAAGTATATTACTTAAAAACCAAGTTGAGATTCCAGTATCTAGAAATTTATCTCAAATGGTGACTCAAACTTATATGAATTATTTAAATCAATAAAGGAACTATCTTATGATACCAATCATTTATGCATTTTTAGCATCAACTACATATTTACTGATTTACATTTATACATACAAAAATTATTTTGAATTGCGCCCTAGATATTATTTAGGCGTTTTATTCATTTTGCTTAGTGTCTATCTTCAGTTTTATGTTGAAATCTCTTCTGATTTAAGTATAGGATATACTGCACTTCTTTCTTTTATTACATATCCAATTGGTTTTCACTTCATTTATAAAACAAACATATTCAATACCTTATTTCTAGCTTTTAATGTGATTGTTAAAATATATATTATGTTTATATTTTTCGCAACCATCTATGCTGTTGATCATCATGTAGCATACCATTCTGTATGGATTAAAGGTACTGATTATTTCGCATTAAGCCTAGGTAATGCCTATTTTCTTTCTATAGGTTCTCTCTATTTAGCTGATATTTTGCTACTTAGAAATAAATTAAAAAGCTTTTTCCTACTCAAGCGAAACCTATTATTTATTATATCCATTCAACTGATTGTCTTAATCAATATGGCTTGGCTTAGTTTTACTAATGTCTTAGTAGATGTTTCATGGTATAACTCTATGCTTATCATCACTTCAATTAGTTTTGAAATCATTTATTTTCTCTTACGACTTTTTACTGCAAATTCTAGTTACTTCAGTTCATTTAAAATGCGTTCTGAACTCTTGAGTAAGCAATTGATCAATCAAATTGATCACTATAAAGCTTATGAAGAACAGATGAATCATTTTAATAAATTTAAACATGACAACCAAAAAGTATTTACGAGTATCACTCATTTAATCCAATTAAAAGAGTATGCTGCTATAGAACAAATTTTAAAAGAATATGACACTGAATTTAGCAGTTTATCTGTAAACCAAACTTATTCTAACAACTTAATCTTGGATGCTCTTTTAAATGATTATGCTAAGCGATTTGAGAAAATTGAGGCACAATTCAGTTCTAAAACATACATTAAATTAGGACAAATGACAGAACTTGATCTCATTAAGTTATTTTATAATATTTTAGAAAATGCCTATGAAGCACTCTTGAAAGTCGAACCTGCTCTAAGGAATATCGAAATATCTAGTGAGATTGTAAAAAGTTATTTGAAGATTTCATTTGTAAATTCAACGATTCAAACAACTCCAAATCCCGGAAAGACCGTCAAATCCGACAAGATTAACCATGGATTTGGATTGTCTATAATTAAAGATATGATTGTGAAATATGATGGTTTCTTTAATCAATTTATCGTGACAAATGATTTAGTTCCATATTATCATCTAGAAATTTTTCTACCTCTAGACTAACAACCTTTTAGGGTTGTTTTTTTTTAATTGGTAAGAAAATAGCTGTATTTTTCTTATATATTTCATATTGTGGATTGTTTTGATACTTCTTTTCAAGTAATGGCACACCACTGACAAATCTTAATAATAATGTAATGATTACAGGGCTTAACAAGCCGATAAATGAGATTGGTAATAATCCAGAGATTGATATTATACCGATACCCCACCATAATGTGGCTTCACCAAAATAATTAGGATGTCTTGTTAAACTCCACACACCACTTGTAAGTATTTTCCCTTTGTTATTTGGGTTTTTCTTAAATTTACTTAAATTTTGATCTGCCAGAACTTCAAAGACAAATCCAATAAGGAATATCATAGCACCAAATGATAGAATGACAAGATGGATAGGTAGAAGTGGTTCATTAACATATAAATTTGTTAATATAATTGGTAATCCTATGACGTATGAAAATATGGATTGCATCACAAATATTCTGAAAAAAGCTCTTATTTTAGGGTGATTTTTCCATTGTGATCGCATTGCTTTATATCTAAAGTCTTCATCTTTTTTCCAATTTCTTTTTAGTAGATATATACTCAATCTCAATCCCCATATAACAACCACAAATAATAGAATAAATTTGGTTAAGTTATATGTCCCGCTTAATAGAAGGGAAATGAGTGCAGTTACTATAAAACTCATGCCCCACCCAATATCGATTAATCCATTATTTTTTTTATGCTGTGCAATGAAGAACCATATAACAAAATACCCTAATAAACCTAAATAGATGTATAAAAAATTCATTTTCTTTCTCCTTTAATATATCCAACTGCAATAGCTTGTCTGCCTGCATTCATAGCAATTACTGTTGAAGATTCAGTCATGTATTCTGGTAAAAACCCTAAAGTTTCAACAAGTTTTGTTTTTAATATTTCTGCTTTTTTGATATCATCAACATATGTGATTGCATAAGCCATAATACCTTCTTTTTTATGTATCTTTTTCATATGCTTAATAATGCTATTAAAACTATTTTTTTCACCAATGACTTTTTTTAGTACAATGCCTTCACCATTTTGATCAATGGAAACAATGGGTTTTAAATGAATGAGTTTTGCAATACCTGCTAAATTTTTAGTTATTCTACCACTTCTGACCATATGATCAAGTGTCGTTAATTTTACTAAAATAGTCGCATTAGATACAGCTTCATTCGTTTTTTTAACAATGCTTTCAAATGATTGATGTTCAGCTATCATTTTTGCAGTAATAAATGTGATTAGACCTTGACTGATACTATTTTGTTTTGAGTCAATCAAGACGATATCATTAGAATTCATCTCATTAACTGCATTTTTAAATACTTGATATGTACTACTCATCTTTGAAGACACAGTAATAATGATGATTTTTTTGTAAATAGTTTTCAAAATGTTTAATTGATTGATGACCATCGCTTGTGATGGAGATGAACTTGTAGGGAAAGTTTCATTTTTTTCAATAAGTTCTAGTACACTTTGATTGTTAATGGTTTTTTTATCGTAATATTTAGTACCATTGACATGTATTTCTACTGGATAAACTTGAATCTGATATTCATCTAGAAGCACTTGTTCTATATCACCAATGGAATCCGTTAGCACACAAATATCATATTTTTTTTCATTTTTGATCATGTACTGATTTTTCATGTCATCAACTTTTGAATCAATGATATTTCCTAGAGTTGATAATTGATTAACCATCATATGTGGTTCGTTTGTATGCATATGAATTTTATAATATTGATTAGATCTTCCAATGACAAGTGAATCTCCTAATCCATTTAAAAGTGATTTAATATGCTCTTTTTCTTGATTTGATTCTATAAGTACTTCAGTGCAGTATCTAAATTCAATCATCTCATGATCATGTGACTCAAACATGTGGTTTTCTAATTCAGTAATTCTACTAACATTTTCTTCAGTGACTTTATACTTATCATCAATGATTGTTTTAAGAAAACCATCAACGAATGTGTAGAATGCTAAGGCACCAGAATCAATGACATTATTCTTCTTAAGCACTGGTAATTGATTTTTTGTTTCTTCTAAGGCAATTTCTAGTTTCTTACTGATATCTACTAACAAATGCTCTATATTTGAATTAGTATCTTTATTTTCATGTAGCAATTGATAAAATTCTCGCATTAAAGTAATCATCGTTCCTTCTACTGGATGATCAATTGCTTTATATGCTTCCTCATAACCCTTTTTTATTTGTGCTCTTAAACTATTTAAATTCATGGTATCTTCTTCGATATCTTTACTTAAACCATAAATGAATTGTGAAAATATTAAACCAGAATTCCCTTTAGATCCAATTAAGGCTGCATTTGATACGGATTCTAGTGTTTGTCTTAACGAGGGTTGAATACTAGATTTATAAACGATAGCATCCATCATTGAACGTAAATTACTCCCAGTATCTGCATCTTTAACTGGAAAGACGTTAATTTCATTTAGAATTTTTTCTTTATTGATGACTGATTTCGCACCATTGATGATGGCATTAAATATAGTATGTTTTAATATTTGAATACGTTCCATTATTTAAAAACTCCTTGATAGATTAAATAAGTTAATATGGATGTTATCGTTGCAACAAATGTTCCCCAAGTCATATCTACTAGTACGATTTTTAAAGGAAATCCTTCTAAAGTAGCATAATTTGTTAAATCATATGTTGCATAAGTCACAAATCCAAAAAGTGCAGCGAGCATAATCGTTTTTATTAAAGATTGACTTTCAATACCTGGAACAATGACAAATACAGATAATCCAATAATAAAAATTATATAGAAAATAAATGCAGCAACCATATTGAATTTTTCTTTCATCAACGATCCTAGTTCAGCTTCATAAAAATTCTTTGCAACCGCTGCAAGCCATATAAAATCAATCGTTAAAAATATAATAATCGCAATGATAATAACCTTTAAATATAATAACATCTTAACATCTCCTTAAATTTTTAATATTTACAATCTAATTTTATTCAATTTCTCTAATTTAAACAAAAAATTGTAGTGAAATGTTGATTCATTGTAGTGAAATGTTAAATCGAACAACTCAAACATTTGTAAACATAGATTTAATATCAATCATTATACGGAAAAGCATAATTAATTTAGTTTTTAATTTAAATTGCTAATCATATATTTTGTTTAAAGATCAATAAATGCTATTGTTAAATGTCATTTTATTTCATTTCTAAGCTGTTAAACAAAATTAATTTGATAAATATTATATGATTTACAAGTACATAATAAAAAGCCTGATACAAAGTTGTATCAGACTTATACTTTTATTATGGATTGCATTACCTATTTTAATAAAATTAGAATATATTTAAAAAATAAAGCGGATTAGAATTTTCTAGATGATTTAGATTTAGAGTATTTATCGTAATATTTTTTCTTTGATTTAGTTTTTTGATAAGGGGCTTCTTGCTTCTTTTTATTTGTATCGGATGAATTTGCTTTTTTTCTGTTAGTATGTTCTTGGTTTGAACTTTTTTGTCTTTGGCCTTTGCTTGGCTTTAATTCATTTCTTGTTTGTTCAACTCGAATGGTTGTATGAAATGGTTGTTTTGTAATCACAGGTATTGACATTTGATTAGTTTTTTCAATGGCTCTTAATAAATGTAATTCATCTTGTGAACAAAATGACATTGCTATACCTGTTTTTTTTGCTCTACCAGTTCTACCAATTCTATGAACATATGTTTCCGGAGATTCTGGTAAGTCATAATTTATTACATGTGATAAATCATCTACATCAATCCCACGAGCTGCAATATCGGTTGCAACTAAAACTCTTGTACGTTTAACTTTAAAGTTATTTAATGCTGTTTGTCTCATGTTTTGTGATTTATTGCCATGAATCGCATCTGCTTTAACACCGTAGGCAAGTAGTTCTTTAACTAATTTGTTTGCCCCATGTTTTGTTCTTGTAAAAACTAAAACAGATGCCATCTTAGGATTAACTAGCAACTCAATCAGAAGATTAGTTTTATCTTTTTTTGTAACAAAATATAAGCTATGATCAATTTTATCTAACATTGCTTCTGGTGGTGTGATTTCAATTCTTACCGGATTAAATAACAGCTCATTTGCAAAAGACAATATTTCTTTTGGTAAAGTAGCTGAAAACATCATGGTTTGATGCATATCTTTAACATGAGATACTATTTTTCTAACGTCTTTGATAAAACCCATATCTAACATATGATCTGCTTCATCTAAAACTAGATATTTAACAAATTGTAATTTAACTAACCCTTGGTTGATTAAATCTAATAATCTACCTGGTGTCGCAACGAGTATGTCAACACCATTTCTTAACACTTTTTCTTGGCTTTTTTGTGAGACTCCACCATATATTACTTCTGTTTTAAGTCCCATATGAAGAGAGTACCCTCTAAAGCTATCTTTGATTTGTTCTGCTAATTCTCTGGTTGGAGCTAGTATTAAAGCCCTAATATGTTTTTTATCATATTTCAATTTGTCTTGATACAACCCTTGAATAATTGGTATTGAAAAAGCTGCAGTTTTACCTGTACCTGTTTGTGCACTTGCGAGTACATCTTTTTGTTGTAAAAGTACAGGAATGGCTTGTTCTTGAATAGGTGAAGGTGTATCATAGCCTTCATTTTCTACTGCTTTTAATATTTCTGGGATAATTCCTAAATTTTTAAATGACATCTTTTCTCCTTATGTAACACTCTTTGATAAATACATCCTAAATGTTTCCATCAAAAAAAGCGTTGTGGCTAAGCTAAACAACGCTTTTAAACTTCTTTGTTAAGTTTGCGGTATGTAACTATAACTTCTATTATTTATTTCTAGAAGTATACTAATCATATCATATATTGTGATATATTACAATTTTTTCATTTTATTCAAAAAAATTGTTATAATGAAAAAAAACACTTTGAACAAAACTAACTTTATAAAATTGTTAACGTATCTTTAATATGTAACAGAAAATCAAATTAAAACTTGAACTGTCTTAGCAACAGTCATACAGACGAAATGCAAATAACCGCTGCTTATAGCCGGAAGGTGCATGTTAGGCTGATTTTTAATTGATAGGCATAAGCAAATATTCTAATGAGTAACAATCTTTTTGAATTAAAGAATTTAGATATTTTATATGTTATTTAGCTTGTCAAACAAATAATATTTTTTTATATAGAGGAGAATAATCATAAAAATAAGGCTTATTATTATATATTCTATGCTGTTTAATGTTGAAAAAGCTTTTATTAAGGCATAAAAAAAAGAACTGATAATAGGGAGAATTCAATAATTTTCTTATGTATCAATCCTGTTCTTCTTATATGTGTAATACTAACAATTTTGATATAAATTAGGACCCCTTAATTTTTTAACACCATTGTGTCAAAATTTTAACATTACTGAAAAATGACCTATTAGAACGGTGTATTAAATAATGACTAATATGTCCGTATAATTTAACTTTTCGTGAAATTGAGACATTAAAATTTTTTCTCATCTGTTTTGCTTTGACACATGTGTAATACTACCATTTTTGTATCTATGAAATACAAACAATATTTACATCTCAACAAGAATTTGTTATGAAAGAAATATGCTTATTCATCACAAATACTACATACCATAGTATGTTCCTGGAAGAAATGCTTAAATTATAAACAAAAAAGCTCACTAATATGAGATTTTTTCAACAATATCATTCTTTAATAAACAAATCGAGCAAATCTTCATCTTCTGAAAAAACAACCGTATTTCCTTCTACATATACATAATGGTTACCTTTTTCATCAATCGCATCTGCAAATTCATTGGCTTGAGAATTACTCTCAAATCCCATGATATGAATGTAATGAATATTGTCTAAAACTGCGCGGTAATATGCTATTAAAGTTGCTGATGATTCAAATGCGTTTTCAATTGTATTTTCTTGTATCATAGCTAGATCCTCTTCACTATTAAACTCGTATAGGCTATATCCTGCATCCTCTGCAATTTGGACCATATCATTGATTTTATTATCAAATTGTGGTTCACATGCCGCTAGCAAAAACAATAATGCGATGAATATTACAATCCATTTTTTCATTAATAAACACCTCCTAATTAGTAAAGATTAAAAGCACCCCTAAAAAGAGGAATGCATAGTTTTCGCTTTATAATATCTTAAAATTATTATACTACATAATTGTTATATTGTATAGTTCATATAAGAACCACAAGTAAATCTAAAAAGACTTTGTTATGATATTCATGACATATATTGCAATCACTAGTGATATGTTTAAAAACAATTTATTGTATATGTTGTCTAAGATGTTATCATGTAGAGAACATTAATTTTAGTATCAAAATAAGTATTTTCATACGCAATTCCTGTATGATTCAGAACACTATGTATATTTGTAAATGGTTTAATTTAGACATAAAAAAAGGCTTGATACCTTTGTATCAAACCTATGCTTCTTATATGTGTAACACTAACAATTTTGATACAAATTAGCACCCCCCTATATTTTTTTTAGCACCCTTGTATCAAAATTTTAGCACCCCTGAAAAATGACCTATTGGAGCGGTTTCTTTGCTGAAGAAATTTCTGTATCTCAAACACTAGTGTTACTCTTTATTAAACTTTTAATTAAAACTACTGAATGTGTAGCAACAATAAATGGAAATGACACCATAAATAAAATTATGGGTAGTATGGAAAAGTCACCAACATTTGATGGCTCATTTGCTTGTATCGCGATATAAATGTAACTACCGAACATGATTGTTGATAATAAAGTCGATAGTAACAATAATTTACTATACTTTTGATTACCAAAAAAATAGAGACTATCCATCAATACTGTCATTATGAAAATAATCCATATGGTTGTGTATGAGATAAATTTAACATTAAACATGATATAAACCATGAGAATAGTAATAAATAAAAATAGTGTGCTTAAAACTTTTTTGTTCATTGTATTGACTCCTTAAGTTGTATAATAGTAAGCTCTGCTGCTCATCTCGATGATATAATCAGCAAATAACTTCGCAGTATATGCTCGAGTTTCTAATGATGGCATATCACCAGTTAAAGGCATATAACTTCCTCTTAATAATCCAAATCCTAGGTACATATTTGCAACGTAGTACGTATAATTGATAATACTTCCATTAGAGATCTTTAGATTCATTGACTGATAGACCTCACTTCTAAATTTAGATTCAAGTGTTGAGCCTAGAGGATATTCCAATTCTAAAGTAACAGTAGAAATAAACATTTTATATCTATTAGGATAATAGTCATTGTCACCTTTAATTATATTATAATATGCACTTAAACTATCACCAACAGAATTTAAACTATAGTCTAAAAATGTTTTTGTGATATTCATTGCATCAATATCTGCTAATAGATCAGGTTCAGAAAAACCACTATTTAATACACCTGTAAATGTTTCAAAATCAATACTATTATTTGTATATCCGCTGTAATAACCAGTATAGTAAGTTGGCAATGTGGATACATCGATACCACGGGAATGAATTGTTCTTGTGAATTGATGTAGGTCTCCTAACCATGACAACAAATCTCTTTGGTGATTATTTCCTAAAGTTACACTATTGCCTGTCTGATTATATATTCCATCCATTGAAGCAAACATATGAAGAACATCAATAAAACTATCTTGATTAAAAGGGTCAACCAATTTTAAATGCTTATCTTTATAAATAGTAGATACATATCCATAAACAGGATTCAATTGATTGGATCCTTGGAGAAATTGTGCAAAATACTCACTAAATTCTATACCTACTCCATCATTTTGATCCACATAAGTTATGAAATCTTGATCAATATTTCCTGCTAAATATTTCCAACCTCCAAAATATGAGTCATCAACATAATCTTTATTGATACCCCTCACATAACTTAGAATATAATTTGTATGGTCACCATTTGGATCATATTCATTAGCTAAATTTTCCAATTCATTAATCATATATATAAGTGTATCAATGTCGTTATAGAGTCTTCTTTGCTCAACTATTTCTGTCACAAATTGATCTTCATAAAAATAATAATCATATGATGAGTAAACATATATTCCGATAAAATAATGCTTAGTTTCAGTTGAATAGACAGTTTTTCCTGTAGACTCAATAAATTCTCTCATCTCCAAATTAATATATACTTTCACACGTTTCATTACCGTTTCGGTTTGTGTATAAGTTCCCATGTCTTCTATACTAGTTAATTCATTTATTGCTGCGTAAGTTTTTGTGTTACTACTTATAATCATAATACATAATAAAGTAACAACTATTACTAATTTTTTCATTTTTCTCCTCCTTTTGTTTTTTATTAATCTTCAACAACTTCACTATTTTCAATTGGCACAGGTTTTAAATTAGATCCAAATGGTTCAACGCTGATTATAGTTCAAAATATGAATGTTATTACTAATATATAACTTATTATTTTTTTCATATCATTCACTCCTTATATCCATGATATAATAAAAATATCAAATGCGTGAGTGCATATTTGTCACGTTTTTAGAAAAGAGGTTCATATTATGGATTTTGTTATGCAAATAGCACATGCAATTGATACCTTACGTATCGACAGAAAGTTAACGGTTGAGTCATTATGTTTTGGGATTTGTGATGCAAGTTCATATAGAAGATATAAATCTGGAGATAGAAATATACCCATTGAACGAATCAAACTTTTTTGTGACAAATTAGGCATTGGTTTAGATGAATTCTTATATAATCTATCTACTAAACACGATTTTGAATATCAGAAAATAAATAATCTTTATACTTTATTGTTAAATAAAAAGTATAAAGATATTTCAAATGAACTTAAGCATATTCATATCAAAGACTTATCTTTAGAAAAACATATCACTTTTTATTACTTCATTCTATATACTTATCAGTTTGAAATAAATCAAATAAAGGTTGAAAACTATTATAAAAATCTAGAACATCTCCAAAAAAAAGTCAGTGGTTTTTATACATTTAATGATTTAATCATATTAGAAAAAATGGCATGGATTGAAGTTGATCGTCATGAAACTACATCTTTAGATCTTTTATCAAGTATCATTTTAAATCGAAAAACATTGTATGGATTATCTACTATGTATTCAACCTTAAGCTCTATCATGAGTAATATCGCGAATATGTATAATAAATTAGATTTATATGAGCAATCAAATAGCATTTGTGAAGCTGGTATTTTATATATGAAAAAATATAATACTTATAAACATATCTATGTGTTATATTACTTATTAGCCTATAATCATAAAATGCTTGAAAACCTTGAATTATCCAATAAATATTTAGCAATGACACTTACCAATTTATTTAGTATAGATAATCAGAAAGAATACCAATATATCATTACTCTCATTAAAGATGAATTCAATCTTGATAAAGATGAGCTTATCAATATGGTATCTAAAATCATGATACATTACTAACATACAGTCTAATAACACGATTATAGAATAAATGATTAAAAGTTAATGTCCCGGATTTGCGACATCAGCTTTTTTATCTTATAGTAATTAGAATTTGATTATGTAGAATATATAATAAATCGTGTAACTTTCAATTCATATCGTGTAAATATCAAATGTAATCGTGTAAATCCACAAGCAAATCGTGTAAATCTGACTTTAAATCGTGTAGAAAATTAGTCTTTTTTAATGTTTTTGACCTTATTCTATTCTATAAAATTGATCTACTATGGATGGTGAAAGTCTAAAAAGGCTTTATTAAGGCGTAAAAAAGGACTGATAATAGGGAAAATTCAAGAATTTTCTTATGTATCAATCCTGTTCTTCTTATATGTGTAACACTAACAATTTTGATACAAATTAGCACCCCCCTCTTATTTTTTTAGCACCCTTGTATCAAAATTTTAGCACCCTTCCAAATATTTTTAGCACCCCTATCGATATTTTTTAGCACCCCTACCCAGAAAAATTAGCACCCCTATTTTTGCAGATTCAAATGTAGAGTTTAAATCTCACTAACTCCGTTGTGTAACACTAACAATTTTGATACAAATTAGCACCCCCCTCTTATTTTTATAGCACCCTTGTATCAAAATTTTAGCACCCTTCCAAATATTTTTAGCACCCCTATCGATATTTTTTAGCACCCCTACCCAGAAAAATTAGCACCCCTATTTTTGCAGATTCAAATGTAGAGTTTAAATCTCACTAACTCCGTTGTGTAACAATACTAACTTTGATACAAATTAGCACCCGTCTTAATTTTTTTTAGCACCCTTGTATCAAAATTTTAGCACCCCTCCAAATATTTTTAGCACCCCTAGTCATATTTTTTAGCACCTCTGGCTTTAAATTTTAGCACCCTTATTTTTGTAGATCCAAATGTAGAGTTTTAATCTCACTAACTCGATTGTCTTTCATGATCTTTTTTAACACTATTACTATCCGTTAAATGGATTTATATTTACTGGAAAATAACGCATCATTACGAAATTTTACTATACAATCCCTCGTATAAACCAAAATTCCAGTGATTAGAAAGAACAAGATAATGGAGCCTTAACGTACATCTTTGTATATTTATGTTGTTAAAAATTCACGTATTGTAAATATTGGAATAGCAAAGACGTATCCATATATTGGAGTTCCTTCATTGTCTAATATTCTAAGGGTTAATATCCCGATGAGTTTTCCATTAGAATCAACTAATGCACCACCACTGACTCCACTTGTTGATGTAGCATCAACTTGGATATATGTATTTTCAATCATATTGTTTATTATGTTGACCTTGCTTCTACTAATAATTCCAGAAGTTATGCTTATGCCTAAGTTATTAGCATTTCCTAATAAAATCACTGATTCTCCTTCGACAATATCACCATTTTGAAAACTTATGCTCTCACCTTTTTTATCTTCCATGGATAATAGTGCTAAATCTAGATTTTCATCATATTTAATAAGGGTGGCTGTTATATAATCACTCTCATCTACAAATCTAATTTCAAGTGACCTATGTATATTTGATACACCTTGATTTGTATAAGATATCACATGATAGTTGGTGATGAGTTCTGTTTCAGAAATAATCACTGCCGTTCCAAATGATTCTATCTCATCTGTCGTCGCTTTCAATTCTACAACACTGTTCATATTTTTATCAAAGATTCTATCAGGTGTATTTTGTAATTCTAAAATATAGACACCAGTTAAACCAATAGCTAACAGTAATGAAATCATCGCTATGATAGGCGTGGCTTTACGCATACATCGCCTCAAAAATTAAAGTGATTTCATTTGGATAATTTTCGTAAATTGATAATGGATGTAAAATCATGTTCAACTCATCAAAAGTATATGTCCCCGATAATTTAACTGATGAATCTATAATACTAGTCATAGAAAATTCACCGTTTTCAAATGTTATCATTATACTTTCTTGTTCAAATTCTCCTTGAACCCTATGATAATAGTAATCATTTAAATCATCATTATTTAAATAAATACCATTGTCTTTAGATTGCCATGTATTATAGAAATAGTTAAGTGGTTGAATATCCTCATCATAAACTCTTGTTAGTGTTTCATCAAATCCATTTAATATTGAGTCATTGAAGTCTTCTGTTGGAATACTTCTTTCAGTTAAAAACATTTTGTCGCCACTACTTTTAAAGAAACTGATATGTTCAAATGCTACATGAAGCACATATTGGTTTTGGCTAGATTCTGGAGGTGTGGTATATACTATCATAGCATCTTGCGGAATAAAATACTCAACAACATAATCATAAAGTACATCATCATGATCAATATATAATCTTCCATACGAGCTTATGGAATATGCAATTTCTAGTCGAACAGTATTGTCTTCATTTTCATATATCAGCAGTTCTTCATTCACTATAGGATTAAAAATTACAGCAGTACATCCAAACAACAAAAACATTGAAGTGATTAAAACAACTATCATAAATATTTTATTCATGTAATCATCCTTTTATTGTGATTCCCGATATAAACTGATCATTCCTATTTGCATATGTAGCAAACAAACTATAGAAATTAGTTGTACTTTGTGTTTGATTGTTATATGCAGTTAATGATGTTTGATTTACGTAATCTCTTTTTACAAAATAAGTATGCGCGGGAAGTGTATTAAAATCTGTAAAATCTGGTAAACCATTAAAAGTAGTTAATATAAAATATCCAAATGCTAATCTACCGCTATTAAAATCATCATAACTTAAATAAGTAACATCCAATGATTCATACCCCAATACTTCTAAAACATCTGGTAGTCCATGCAAATGTTCAAGGTAAAAATCAGTCACTAAGTCTACTACTGCTACTGCAGCAACGATCGCTGCATTTACTGCAACCAAAGTAATATCATATTGTATAGGTAAAGAAGCCCAAATGAGCATATCTTGCCACCATTTTGTAGATGCTTCAAGTTCGCTTTCTATAAGTTGTGTTGTTATAACTGCCGCAATTACAGGTGAAACTAAATGTAAAACAGGTTGCATCAATTGAAACACAGCATTAACAGTATTTGACAATATGATCATCAAATCGTTATCTATAGGACTTACGCCTAAAAAGCCTAAACCTAAATCTGTATTCATTAACTCATTCAATAGAATTAATGAAGGTAAATCAGGTGTCCTATTTTGAGATATCAATAAGTTATATAAACTAATTATACCACATCCATTATTATTTAATGACTGAAACCCAAATTGCCAGTTAGATAATAAATACTGATGATCAATATACTTCGTATCCGTAAGCAAGGCATTTGTTGGTATTGTCTGTCCTTTATTATGATTGTAATTGTCGAATGCTTTTTCAGCTTTAACATACCACAATAAATAATGAAGCGGTCCATCTTCCCAAAAGTCAACTGGTACAATATCCTGTAATGAATTTATACTATCTTCAACCAAAGTGTCTCCAGCATTAATTATCGATATGCTAATTTGTAAAATAGGTGTTGTTACATCGACAGTTGTTGATCCCCCTGTCCCTCCTCCTGCATCTAGTTCTAAAAAGAATCCACCGGAAATGGCTTGTTTTTCAAACACTTCATCCATCAAGTCAGATGCAAGAAATTTATGACCGAAAAATTCAAAACTTATATCAACTCTATTTAAAGAATTATTAAAAAAAGGATATCCAATTAAATTAATTTGGTCTAATACTTCCAAATCTCTATTAAGTTTTGTCTTAATATAATATATATTTAAATCACTAACAAAAGTTGCTTCAAAACTAACAAACAAACCATCCAAATTTACTGATTCTGTACTTAATAATTCAACATTATTTAGTAATTTTACATCCTTAGTTCCATAAAATGTTGAATCCTTGTCATTAATACTTAGTTCGACATCATGATAATCATTCAAATAAGCTAGAGCATCAGTTTTTAACATCTTATCATCATAAGACCTAGTGATATAATCCATATCATCAATTTGGTTAAATATTGAAAAAACAAATACACCTATTAAAAACACTAAAATACTACTTAAAATCTTTTTCATTTTTCTTTCTCCTTCTTTTATTTGTTATGATTTAGTTCATCATTCTTTGATGATATCTAGTAATATTTGCTCTAAATTAATTAAATCAAACTCACTTATCCTTGTTCCTTCACTTAATCCTTGATTCATGATACTGCCTTGATGCAAATTATCATCTAATCCTAACGCATGTCCTAATTCATGTGATAAGATGTGAACTTGTTCACTCACTGTTAGATTGTCGAAATAATATACATTTACAACAATGTAGTTGATATCACCTGTATAAATATATCTAGCAAGAACTTGGTTATCACCTAGGTTTTCTTCTAACAACTCAACATCATAAGCTTCATCATTCATTTCTAGATGCACTAAATTGTAAACATTCCACGACTCAATTGCTTGATTTAGAATGCTTTCATACTGTTCTAATCCTTTAATCAAAAGGTATGCTTCATCATTGATCATACGAATAGATGATATATCTACACTATAGTCTCCATCGATATCATCATGGCTACAACTAGTATCTACTATGGTCATATCGCACATCATGGTAATCGGACCTTTTCCTGGAATGTTAACATCTTCTATACATGCTTGAACACTCACACCATTAGAATATAGTAATAAAATCACAAACAATAAAACTATACTTTTCTTCAAATTCATTCCCTCCTTTAATTATTTATATGAATATTGTATAATAGACTAAACAAAAACAATGTCCCGGATTTGCGACATTGAAACTTTTTGGAGGCATCGTATGACACTTTTACAAATACTAGATAAGATCCGTGATGAAAGACATATAACCATCTTAGATTTTTGTGATGGCATTTGTTCAAGATCAAATTACTCAAGATATCTCAATCATGAACAAAAAGTGCCTTATGATGTCTTAGAAAAACTAAGTTTGAAATTAGGTTTGTCTCTCATGCATGTTTTAAGAGACTATAATAATAATAATAATTTGAAAATACAAATGAATCAGTTACTTGTGTATGTTCAAAATATAGATATCAATCAAATTAAAAAAGTTTTAGATGACATTGACTTAAATGATGTGTTAGATTCTTATTATTATCAAATCTATCGATATGCATCGTATACATTTCAATATTTAACAAAAAATATCGATTATCACGTATATTACCAACATCTTTTTGAGATGATTGAGTACGTTTTTAAGCAGGATACATCAGAAATCAATAGCTTTGAACATATCATACTGCATACTCTAGCGAATCTTGAATTATCAAATGATGATTTATCACATAAAACTATTGATCTTTTAATTTCTTTGTTTACTGATTCTAAGCGTATTGGTATCAACACTGAAAATGCAAATTTCCATCTACCTACGTTTGCTTTAATTGGTAAATATCTCATCAGAAAAAAAGATGATGTGAAAGCTACTGTTGTTATCGATTCTGCTATTAGATTGTCCATTCATTATGAAGTAAGTAGAACTTTAGATACATTATATTATATGAGAGGATTACTAGACTTAAAAGTTGATCAAGTTGATTCTGCTATACATCATTATCAACGATGCTTATACACTATTTTAAGTAAACAAGACAACAATCTATTTGATCATTATAAGAAAATAATTAAAAAAGATTTAACTGGTTATACATATAATGAGTCGCTTATTGAAAACATTAAATACTAAACAGGTCAAATTGCCTGTTTTTTTATCCTTATATTTGGATTTAATATTATAGAATTTCCTTTAATCGTGTAAATTGAAGTTCATATCGTGTAGAAATTCATTATAATCGTGTAGAATTCCAAGCATATCGTGTAAATCCAACCTAAATCGTGTAAATTTCAAATGTAATCGTGTAGAAAATAAGTGCATTTTAGGATTTATATCCTTATTTTGTCCGATTAATTCTATCTACTAAGAATGATTAAAGTCTATAAACGGCTTTATTAAGGCGTAAAAAAAGGACTGATAATTGTATCAATCCTGTTCTTCTTATATGTGTAACACTACCAATTTTGATACAAATTAGCACCCCCTCATAATTTTTTAGCACCCCTATTTTTGCAAATTCGAATGTAGAGTTTAAATCTCACTAACTCCGTTGTGTATACCAATTTTGATAAAATTTTAGCACCCCTCCAAATATTTTTAACACCCCTGCGATTTTTTTTAGCACCCCTACTCAGAAAAATTAGCACCCCTATTTTTGCAGATCCTAATGTAGAGTTTAAATCTCACTAACTCCGTTGTGTAACACTACCAATTTTGATACAAATTAGCACCACCCCTCAATTTTTTTAGCACCCTTGTATCAAAATTTTAGCACCCCTGAAAAATGACCTATTGGAGCGGTTTCTTTGCTGAAGAAATTTCTGTATTTCAAACACTAGTGTTACTCTTTATTAAACTTTTAATTAAAACTACTGAATGTGTAGCAACAATAAATGGAAATGACACCATAAATAAAAATATGGGTAGTATGGAAAAGTCAGCAACATTCGATGGCTCATTTGCTTGTATCGCTATATAAATGTAACTACCGAACATGATTGTTGATAATAAAGTCAATAGTAACAATAATTTACTATACTTTTGATTACCAAAAAAATAGAGACTATCCATCAATACTGTCATTATGAAAATAATCCATATGGTTGTGTATGAGATAAATTTAACATTAAACATGATATAAACCATGAGAATAGTAATAAATAAAAATAGTGTGCTTAAAACTTTTTTGTTCATTGTATTGACTCCTTAAGTTGTATAATAGTAAGCTCTGCTGCTCATCTCGATGATATAATCAGCAAATAACTTCGCAGTATATGCTCGAGTTTCTAATGATGGCATATCACCAGTTAAAGGCATATAACTTCCTCTTAATAATCCAAATCCTAGGTACATATTTGCAACGTAGTACGTATAATTGATAATACGTCCATTAGAGATCTTTAGATTCATTGACTGATAGACCTCACTTCTAAATTTAGATTCAAGTGTTGAGCCTAGAGGATATTCCAATTCTAAAGTAACAGTAGAAATAAACATTTTATATCTATTAGGATAATAGTCATTGTCACCTTTAATTATATTATAATATGCACTTAAACTATCACCAACAGAGTTTAAACTATAGTCTAAAAATGTTTTTGTGATATTCATTGCATCAATATCTGCTAATAGATCAGGTTCAGAAAAACCACTATTTAATACACCTGTAAATGTTTCAAAATCAATACTATTATTTGTATATCCGCTGTAATAACCAGTATAGTAAGTTGGCAATGTGGATACATCGATAGCTCGTGAATGAATTGTTCTTGGCGATAGGTTTATCTTCCCAACCATAGTTGTTGGAATGCTTAACGAGTATTTGCTGTCTGAAATTATTTTGGTTATCAATGTACTCATTCACGATAGCGAAATCGCATCCATGCTTGATTTGGCTTTTCTTTTTATCAACAACTTTAATAGTGAATGATTGTTCCCCATCTGAAACATTCTTATAATTGGTATTTGCAATAATATCTTCAAGTTTACGAACAAATAGTAGCCTTAAATCTTTTGCTTCTAAGCCGTTATCTTTTTGAATAACGAAGTTATAATCAAAATCGAATCCTTTGTTTCCACCTACTACTTTTGTAACCAGGTTCTTCCCCCCACTACCTATAAGTTTTTCTTCAAATGTAACACTTTCTTTTCTTAAACTTGTATGTAGTGATCTAATTATCTTTTCAATCTGTTCTTTTGCTGGTTTGAGTTCTGCTCTTGTAACATATTCATAAGTTCTACCGTGTAAATCCGCCATGATGAACCTCCTTATTTACTCAATTGATTCTTAACAACTTTTTTCAGTAACTCATAACACTCTTTTGTGAACTCATCAACTTCATCAATATTCACACAACTAACATCAGCATGCTCTATATGTTGATGAAATCCAAAAACATTCTTCTCGCTTGTCTGAGTTTCTTGTGCTACTGTATAGATTTCTTTACTTATTGGCAAAATATAAAGCTCAGACTGAGGTGTTGAATCTGAAGATAGAGGAACTACTAAACCAAATGTTTTCTTAATCCAAAAATTACTGAAGCTTATCAAGGAATAATCTTTTACAAAATTTGGATAGTTAATTTCAATTGATTCTACATCTTTCCATATTGGATCGTTATCTGTCCCATCTTCATTTGCACCATAATTTCTTAATGCCCAGTAATCAAAGGTTTGGGCAGTTTTTCCGGGCCCTAATTGACATTTTCCAACTTCATCGTTATCAAAATCTTTGAAGGATGTGTAATCTTTTATTGATCTTTTAGTGACTGAGTATCTTGTTTGATTTGTTTCTTTCAGTTCAATATCTTTATAGTATTTAAAGTATGCATCAATTCTATCCATTGCACCTTTGAAAGTTCTAGATAAATAATGTTCATTGTCGCCTGGATAATCTAAATCTTGGATATGCAAGTCATAAACATAATCTTCTTCATATTTCATAAATAATTCTTTTGCTTTAGTTAGATATTCTAACGCTGTGACAATAATTGATCTAGTCTCAACACTTTCAACAATTGTGCTCATCCAATTAAGCAACTCAATTTTTGAATTATAATCCTTACCATATTTATACACAAAATAAACCAGCTCATTGTCCGAAAACTGATAACTATTTTTCTGAATAAACTCTTTTAATGACTTTGAAATTTCTACATTATTTATAATAGTCACATAATCATCATATCTCATAAGCAACATCTCCTATCTCAAGTTTTCTAGTATTCTACTTTTTGATTTTTTTATTAACTTCTTTTTTAATTACATTAGGTATAAACGTTTTTACATCAAGATGTTCTAACATCATCAAATGAGCATACAAAATCGCATCTATCTCAATTTCCTGCTTTAGATATTCTTCTTCTGGAACATCTTTCTTCGTTGGTTGGTTATAATTACTCATTTCATCTTTCCATTTTTGAATCGTGAGTGAATCAATCTCTGTTTGAATCTCACCATTGATACATTTCCATTGAAAAGCGTGTCTTGACTCGTGAAAACATGTCACTTGAACTTCCATAGGATCAGCTTGTTCTAACCATTCTTCGTTAAACGCTATGATATACTCATCTTTTATAAAGACCGAGTTTATGCCTCTACTTGAATAACTCTGATTAGAAAAAAACTGCACATCTGGAGTTTCAATTTCCAATGTATGTGCAGCAAATTTAACGCCCTTTATTGCTATTTCATAATTATCCATATCAATCATCCTCATATGTAAAATTATAACATAGACTCTTAATTATAAAAATACAATATTGGACTTTAAGGCAATTTAAACAGTAACCTCTTCACCGTTGTTGAGCTTAAAGCTGATCTTTTTATCTTTGTGAACTATTGCACTTTCAACTAATAACATCCAAATACGCTCGTTCCATTCATCAAGTTTATCTACAGATTGGTTTAAGTTGTTGATAAAGGCTTTCATTTTAATTGCTTGATTCTCTTTAAGACTTTTAGCTTTTAACAACTCCTCTTGTTTCTTTAGAAGCTTGTCATGTTTTTCTGTGAGTTCTTGGTACTTTTTATTATAGTCTTCTAAGTCCATACTGGTTTTTGAGTTTTCTTTGATTAGAATGTTCACGAGTTCAAATGTTAGAGTGAGATCATCATTTACCTTTGAAATATCTTTATCAAGTTTTGAAGTGTCAGTTAGAAGTTTAATGACCTCATGTGCATCTTCAATCATTCTTTCTTTATCTTCCATCGTTATCTTATATGCTTCGATAAACTTATGCTTGATATCCTCTGCTTTAAGGTTTGGTGTGTGGCATTTCTCTTTATGCTTGTGAAACTTGTTATTGCATTGATAGATAAACCTTGAATACTTGGAATTAGAGTGCCATTTCTTTTTACCGTAGAACCCACCACAGTCCTCACAAATTAACTTTGCTGCAAATTCATCCGATGAAGAATACTGAACACCGATATCACTACGTCTTGCTAGTTCTATTTGCACCAGTTCCCACATATCTCTTTCTATAATCGCTGGGTGGTTATTTTCTACATAGTATTGAGGAATCTGCCCGTTGTTTTTTACCATCTTATGATCTAAGTAGTTTTCCGTATAGGACTTTTGAAGTAATGCATCCCCTTTATACTTTTCATTGGTAAGAATGGATGTCACTGTATTCGTGGTCCAATTGAAGGTTTTTCCATTTGGTGTTTTAATACGATTTGATTTTAAGTATTTAGCTATTGCTGATGCTGTCTTACCTTCTACAAGAAACATTCGGTAAATTAACTCAACTATAACTGCTTGGTCTTCATCTATCACGATTTTGTCATCTTCTTTCTTATAACCCATAAAGTTCTTATAGGCAAATGAAACTTTACCTTCTTGAAATCCTACTCTCTTACCCCATGTGACGTTTTGGCTAATGGAACGTGACTCTTCTTGTGCGATGGATGCCATGATAGTTAAGATGAGTTCGCTTTTTGGATCTAACGTCCAGAGATTCTCTTTTTCAAAGAATACTTCAATTCCATTGTCTTTTAACTTTCTAACATAGGAAATGGTGTCGAGTGTATTACGAGCAAACCTTGATATGGATTTAGTAATGATGAGGTGTATCTTTCCACCGAGTGCATCCTTGATCATTTCATTAAATCCAACACGTCTTTTTGTGCTGGTTCCGGATATTCCTTCATCCGCATAAACTTTAGTATATTCCCAATCTAGTCTATCTTCAATGAACTTTTGATAGTAATTCACTTGTGCTTCATAACTGGTGTATTGTTCATCTGAGTTGGTTGAAACTCTCGCATAAGCCGCTACTTTCTTAGTTGTAGTCATGTTGATTGGCATTTGTGTAATTGGATTAATCGTTGATGGAATAACTGTGACTTTAGCCATAATACGCACCTCCTTGATGTTGTTTGAGTGCTCTTTTACGAGCTTGTTCTTTCATTTTAGGCGTCCAGCTCTGACTTCTTGAACGCGGCTCCCATTGATAATCAATGACGCTTAAGTCCTCAAAATGAAATGCTAAATGGTTATCAGGATTAACAATGATGAACTTTACTTTCTTTTTGAATAACTCCTCGCTAAAGTTGTCTTGATTAACTATTGCATTAAATGTTTCTTTAATGACTGCATCTGGCACTTGTTTGGATGGGCAAGATTCTATCCCTTTAGTTACTGATAGGGAACATTTCCAAATTTCATTATGTGGTGTTGATTTATGTGTATATGCTCTGCCACAAATACCGCACTTCATCATGCCTTTGAAAACTCGTGGTTTCTTGTTTGGATTAGTTTTGTTTTTATCTGCACGCTCACTTTTTATTGCTTGAACTTTATCAAATACGTCTTTGCTGATAATCGGTTCATGATTATTCTTAACTGCATACTGATTGTACTCTCCTGAATTGATGATTTTTCTCTTCGTCAAATGATTTTCTCTAAATGTTTTTTGAAGTATCAAATCACCTGTATAGTTGTAGTTTGATAAGATATGCATAATGGATGAACGATTCCATCTTGATGCGTATTGTGGTTTTATTCCTTTTGAGTCTAGTATCTTACCAATTGCATCTGCACCTTTACCATCGATATAGAGTTGATAAATCAATTTTACGATTTCAGCTTCTTTTGGTATGACTATGGGTTTCTTATCTTCAATCATATACCCTAAGCAGGATTTCCCACCCCACATGATGCCTTGTTCAAAGTCTTTTTTAATTCGCCACTTCATATTTTCAGATGTGCTTCTTGATTCTTCTTGAGCGAATGTGGCAAGAAAGGTTAGAATCATCTCTCCCTCACCGCTGTTTGAGTGGATGTTTTGCTCTTCAAAGAACACGTCGATATTGAGTGTTTTGAGTTCTCTCACAGTTTCTAATAAGGTGAGTGTGTTTCTAGCAAACCTTGATATAGACTTCGTGATGATCATATCAACTTGTCCAGTTCTACAGTCTCTGAGTAATTGTTGGAACTCTTCTCTTGAATCCTTCGTTCCAGTTAATGCTTCATCTGCATAGACACCTGTAAATTCCCATTCATTGTTTTCTTGAATCAGTTTTTTATAGTAGCTAACTTGAGCAGCAAGTGACTGAAGCATGGCATCTTTTCCACTTGATACTCTTGCATATGCCGCAACTCTAGTTTTCCTTGTTAACTTGGGTAATGCGTCTAACTTGGTGATGGTTTTCTTCATGAATATTTACCTCCTCTTTTGATACACTATTAATCACTCTACTAGGGGGAATAGTCAAGTGATTTAAGCGATAAAGGTTACCTGTTTTGATACAATATTTGTCAGCCATAAAAGCTTCAGCCTTATTGTAATCATTGTTGGATATTAGTCCTTCATCATGCATATCAACGATACTTTTCATCGATAGGTAATACTTTTCTAAGTTTGTTCTATTCATGACGATCAATAGCTTTCTTGCGTCTGTACCCGTTCCACCACTGCCATCTACATTGATCCGAGCAGAATCTTTTCTTTTTTTTGCCCTTAACCGACTTCATTTCTAAACCACAATGTTCACAAAATCCAATGAGTTCATCATCAGTTTGTTTACTACAAGCATACCTAACGATACTTATCGAAGTATTCAATTTACTTGCTATTTTCTTATAGCCATAACCTAACTCACGTAATTCAACTATTTTTTTATTTATATCATTCATACGAACTACCTCCTAAGTCTTAGTCCGCACAAATCGTGTAAAAGTTCGGGTTTTTAATAAAAAAAGTTTAAGAATCGTAAATTTTGCAAAAAAAAGAACCTCCAGGATATAAGTCCCAGAGGTTTAGTTATTATTTATTCAATTGTTGTTTGATAATCTTTTCTGCTTCTGATAATGTTTCTTTACCTTGCATCTTATTACTAAAAGATATGTAATCATCGATAATCGATTCAATCTTGGATTGGTTTGATTCAACAAACTCTACTGCTTTTTCAGTTGAGCCAGTGATGTTACTTACCCATTCACTTAATCGCTGTAAAACTGCGAGTTTCTTATCGTCCCCAGCTAAAAACGCCTCACCTTTTTCTTTTGCGATGTGGTTTTTTTCTTCTACGATTAGTATAAACTCTTTAATAGTCTTTTGAATGCTTTCATCAAAAACAACATCCTTAGCTTTACTTACAAGTTCAGATACGTTTTCTGCAGTGTTTTTCAAATCTTCTTTAACTTCTTTGATCACATCATTTATAGATTGATCTTTCCCTATTTTTGATGTCACATAAAGTGCTATTGAAAATAAGGCTACAATAAGTAGAATAATATCAAGTGTTGTCATTTTCTTTTCCTCCTAAGTGTTTATAGATGTTCACATGTGAATCTTCTAGTCGTGATACTCGATGTTCAAGGATATTTACATCTTTTTTTAATGTCTTGATATCCTGTGAGTGTAATTCTAATAAGTTGATCATCTTTACGTTTTGTTTTTCGATTTTCTGTAAGTTACCAATTATCTCATCATTTTTTGACTTATTGGTTTTTTCTTGCCTGTTGAATTGCTTAATTGTGGTTAGTATCACTACGACCATAGTCACTATCCAATAAATTAAATTTTCCATTCTAAATAGGCTCGCTATATTTTCCCAATCCATCTTGTATCATCTCATTTCGGTAATTTTCAAGGTAATTCAGTTGTTCCTTAATCTCTTGTACATAGTTTTCAGCGATTTCGTTGTCCCAGTTGTTCTTAAAATCCATCATCTTAGTAAACCATGGCTCTTCTACAACAAGTTCATACTTTCCTGTTATCTCGAAGTGGTCTACCATACCTCTAATCCTAAAGACATGATAATGGGACTTAAAATTAGTATCAACTTCAAAACGCATACGACCATACTCGAGTTCTGCTGCGATATGGTTTAACATAAACTGCTTATCATCGAAATCAAGCAATTGATCGAGCGTTTCTTTGAAAGATGGATTGATATAGATAAGTGTTCTTTCAATACTCATGATATTATCAGCTGCGGCTCGATGATATGAAATAATGGATTCATCAAATTGCTGTCTTTGAATAAATCTATCCCTGGCAAATACAAAAAAGTCATATTCTCCAAGTGTTATATGAAGGTTTCCTTTGAATCCATCTAAAACCACAGTAACATCCTTATCACTTGAGGTGCTATCTAGTCCATATGCAATCGAACCGCCATAATAAACAAGGAGTATCTCCGTATTTGGAAAGACTCCCTCAATCATACTTAGTAAATCATTCATTTGGTTCTTCCTCCTCTATTGGCTCTAGAAGCAGGGGCTCAATCACATCAAAATCATCGATTGCATCTTCAAAGCCGATCACATTTTGTTTTAGCCATTCATATCCTTGAACGATTGGATTAACATTTAGAAAAGATGAAAAGTCTGAAAACGGAATGGCGATATCTAACTCTTCAATTGGTACGCTTTTATTTGCTCGTGCTTCTTTTGATAAATAGGATGCAACACAAATAGTGATTTTTTTGCTTGAATAACTAATGTTAAATGCAGTGATACGGTGGTATGATGCACCAATGCCAAATTTTGTATTTAGTTCTTTAATAATTGCCATATGATTTCCTACTTTCTTTTCATTCTAAATATTGTGACTGCTATACTATCTGGTGATCCAACAGACATACCTGGGTTAATGTATAGAGATCCTAAAGAGCCATTAACAGAGTGTGCAAAATCGACCATCTTAATTGATGCATTCCCTTGTCCTGATAATGTTGTGACTTCTTTTCCATAGGCTACCCATTGTTGAATATCGGATAAGGATGATCTGAATGTAGGTGATATTTCAAAATCAATAACTTTCGTTATTCCACTTGTTATCGTTGTCCCCGAAACAAAACTATCTTCAAGATATTGTGCTGTTGTGTTCTTACCCGCTCTAGCATCATGGACAGTATCTTCAGTGTTCACATGATGGCTAATATAAGAACCGTATAAATACGAGTAACTTGAAGTCCTGTAATAGATGTAAGTATCAGACGTATCAACGGAACTTCCATAAGTCGAAGCAATCACATGAACTTTATAAATATAATCAGGATCAAAGGGATAGACTAAACTGTGATAATAAGAATATCCTTCATAGTAGTATACTTTTTCTAATGCTCCGCCTATTTTCACAACCGATGAAATACCTCTCGCATAGAGTGTTTCACTATTATAATCAAAAGCTAATTCTCCTAAATAGGACATATTTGAAGTAGTTGGTGTCGTTGTTCCACGTTTCACCCTAATGATAGCCATTAGTATGTTCCGCCATCAATAATCGATGAAGGCTGTAACACTTTACTTGTATCGATGCCAAGTTTGTATGTGATTTTGGTTGGGGTATAATTCGTATCAACAACCGGATAATATATCAATCCATCTACAATAACTGAGTTTGCATAATCTGTCTCAGAACTTGCTAAATCAATACCTGTTGTATCAGTGATTTCAAACATCTTAACATTATCAAGAATTGTTCTTTGTTCTGTTGTTAAATGAAGATTTGAAGAAACGTGCGTATCGTAAGTAGTTGATGCAACACCGCCTAAACCAGAGAGTGAAATTGTCACCGCTCCAGTCGAACCATTAACGCTTGTAACTGCATCGGTTGGTGTTAAGAGTTCTTGCCAGTTTGCGAGCGTTGAATACGGAGTCGCCTTAAGAATAAAGGATTTGTTTAAGTCCGTTCTAACGGCAACGTCGCCTTCCTGTGCGGTAGATAAAGCAAGCATAGCTGTTTGACTTGCTACGACAAAGGTATTTGTTAATGCAATCTTTGGTACTACACTATCTGCTAACTTCCCATTGGCATCTAGAATTGGAATGTTTCCGTTTCCTGTTCCGGTATTTTTAGTTGATGCAGTACCTAAACTTAAAGCTGTAATCTTAGTATCGATTTGTGAATCAACTTTTGCGACACCTGGTATCTTTAAATAATCTGTTTCTGCAAGTGGCACTGAAACACTCGCCACTTTATCCGCTTTTGCTATATAGAGATGCTCACCACTAAAATCAACTTGTGGTTCTCCTGCCTTGACTGTACCGGTTGTTCCTGTAAGTGGACCAGTCCCAGCTGTAGTTCTTCTTTTAATTTGTATCGTTGCCATTTTTATTTCCTCCTATTTTTTCATAAACACACTGGTTATATTGTGTGTTGTATTTCCTGTTGTTAATGTGACGATTCCATTCTCATAAACTACACTTAATGAATAGTCTCCAGATGCATATCTGTATGAAACCGATGTATTAGATCCAACAAATAGGAACATCTGCTCTCCAGGAAATGTCACCACAGTATGATTATTAATTGTTACATAAAGAATTGATTGTCTTAATTCATCTGAACTTGTTCCTGCAAAACGATAAGTTCCAGGTGATGCAAGTGTCAACGATTTTCTAACTGGTAAATAATGATTGAAAATCTCATCGTCTAGTACATCTAATCGGCTTTTATCATTACTGATCAGCTTTCTTGAATAACTTGTCAGTGTAACAGAAGTTGTCGTCTTTGAATAAGCACAAAGAACCAATTCATAGAGTCCATCGGTTGTAAGTAAGTTAGTCGTACTTAGTGTTGGATAACTTCCCACTTGTTCTTTTAAGTAAATACTAACTGTATCATTTGATGTATTGATGCCTAACACGACATAACCCAACTTACTTGAATCAGGTGTAACACCAATGGTTGTTTGATTCTCAATATAGATAATTCGTCCATAAACTGAAACATATCCATCACTAAATGTAATCGTATTATTTGCTAAGGTATAACTGATCTCATTTTTAAGTCCTTTTAATATACCTACATCGCTTGAAAATAAAAAGTGGTATAAGTCTGAGTCAATTTTCGACGTGACATTACCACCTTCAAATGTTATTTTTTGTAATCCCATCAGAACTCACCTCCATCAACGTCTGAATTGGTTATTGTGATATTACTTGTTGTTCCACTGCTTGTATTTTTACTGAGTAGTTGTATTTTTTCTGTTAGTTTCACTCGATACTCTCCTAACGTAATCGTTGCATAATTCATTGAATCTTTAAATGTAATACCTGTAATCACTGATTCATAGGTTTTTCCTTTATGGATAAAAGACACATAATCCCCTAATTGAATATTGACAAATGGTATAAACACCTTGTTTTTCATGTCAATCATAAAGGTGATGTTGTGATCTAACTTGGAAGTTACCATTTCGCTTCTTGCTTTTGTTTCTAAAGTTTCATAATCATTGTCTGTATAGATATAACTTTTAACCATGACACTTGTGTATCTATCATCTGAATCTGCATCTTCTGTGATGTCACCAGTTGTAAGTAAATAATAGGTTTTAATACTTTTATAGCTCTGGTTATCGCTTCTTGGATAATAGATGACTTTATTGACAAGCTGACTGGTCGAATCATTAGTTTCAACGTTTAAGATCGATGAGAAGTCACTTCTAATGACCATACCTTGATTCACGCTGACAATGCGAAACACAATTCCTGTTATTCGTCCCCTTAGATATACAACATCTGTATCAAAACTAATGCCATAGCCTTTGGAAACAAGCTCGAATATTTTTGACATATTGATAATGTTATCGG
This sequence comes from Acholeplasmataceae bacterium, assembly GCA_963667565.1. Lineage (GTDB taxonomy): Bacteria > Bacillota_I > Bacilli_A > Acholeplasmatales > Acholeplasmataceae > WOFB19. Next base: position 980,990 of record OY763415.1, read on the forward strand.
AATCAAAACTCAGACTTCCTGTGACACTTGTTTCTTTACTGATGGTTAGATACGATAGATTTTGTTTCACATCAGAATTATTCTTAAAGTAGTTCGTAATAATTTGGTATAGATAATCCGCTAAATCACCGGTGAAAGTTACTGCTGGTATTTCTAAATTAAAAATCTCTCTAAAATCGAGAGACTTAATGCTTGTGGTATAGTCATCTATCAATTCGATGCTTTCCAAGATACCAATATATGAATAACTATCTTTTTGCAAAATAACAATGTCACCAATGGTACAATTCAGATTTGTCTTGTTAACTTTGAAAGTGGAACGTTTGATAAGTACCATATCCAAGACGAGCTCATACTGATTACTAACATAGGCGTTGTCCTTATATTGTAGGGTGCTTCGATCCAGGAATAGTAGTTTCATATTTAAATCCCCAGATAACCTTCAACGATAGTGACTCGACATATAGTTTCAGTTGCAACGCCAGGTTTGAATTCAATTTCATAGTCACCATAATCTAGGAATATAAAGTTCTCTTCTTCAAAATCCTGAAGCCCATAGATATCGGTGACAACACCTGATGCTTCCATGATGATTTGTTGCTTGCTTGGAATTGAATTAATGGTTAATGTTATATTTTCTGCAGTTAAATATAAACGTAGCGTTGAAACAACTTCACCATTCTTTTTTATAAGTACTTCTGGATCAACAACACTTCCTATCATTTCAATAACAATAGGTGCATCGTTTAGTCCTTCATTTCTAATATATACCTTGCCTTCGTATGAGCTTGAATAGTAATAGGGATAACTATAGGGATATACTTTACCACTTGATGAACCATTAGCGATAATCTCGTAGGTTTTTTCTCTAAGCCATAGTGATAGTTTCTTAAAGACGATACTGCTTTGAATGGTTCCTGCCAGAAGTTCTGCTTTTGCTAGGCTTGCGATATCTACATAGCAGTATGCTTTGAAGGCATCAGTTTGATAGTAGAGTTTGATATTATCATTGCTTTGACTTATAAAATCAACAAAACCTTTATAGCCTTGATACCCTTTCAAAAAGACAAGTGTCATTGAAATCTCAGTAAGTGGAATATTATATTCAGAACGTGCATAGTAGTTTTGATATTCTAGGTACTTCAAATCTAATGTATAACCCAGTCCACTGACTTGTGAAATCAGTGTTTGTTTCTGATGATTGAAATAATACGTATCGCCATATTTATTTTCTATATAAAATTGTCTTATCATATGACACTACCTCCTAATGCTTTATTGATTGAATCAATATCAAATGTCGGAGATGTTGTGTTGATGGTAATGTTGTTTGTATTGCTTGTTGAAGTGTTAGAGTTTGAGTTATTGACAGTACTTGATCCTTTTAGATTAAAGGTATCTGCAAAGAATCCACCAATGCCTCCAAAGAATCCACTGACTTTATCTGCTGCATTCGATGCAAAATCACTAATGCCATCAGTTACTTTATTCGCTATGTTTGAAATACCATCTGTGACAGTTGAAAAGGTATCTTTGACTTTCCCACCAAAATCACCAATTTTTGATGGTAATTCACCAATCCACTCAAATATTTTTTGAATAAACTCCACGATTTTTTGTACAACATTTAGCACAGGCTCTAAGACTTTTTTAAGCACATTGATTGCGGGAACTAAGATAGCAGTTAATACTTCTCCAACAATAGTAATCAATGGTGCGAGTGCTTCTAAGATCCCAGCAAACATCTGAACTTGCATAATCAATGGTTCAAGGATAATCTCCAAGATTGGTGTAAGTATATCTAGTAACATAACGATCAAATTAATAATTACATCTAGGATTGGTTGCAATGCCGTCATTAGACTATCCACAATGGCTAAGATAGGCGGTAAGAGCTGCATGAATGTTTCCATAAGTCTTGCAAGTAACGCTCGAAACTCTTCGCTTTGAAATAAAGCCATAGCCAATATAGCAATAAGAGCTCCAATTCCTAAAGTAGCTGCGTTAATCCCAACACCTGCAAATATTCCGGATGTCCCTACTGCTTTTAATCCAATAGATGCCATATTTAATAATGGTCCCACTTTTCCAACAACGGATAACACTGGTCCTATGGCTGCAACTAATCCGGTTAAGGTAACGATGATTTTTTTAGTTCCATCATCCATGTTGTTCCATTTATCAATCCAGTCTTTAAGAGTTGGAATGATATTGTCTCTGACTTTAATTATCAGTTCTTGCAAAACAGGTAAAAGTGTACTTGCTAAATCAACACCTAAACTTGATAATGCTTGTTTGGTACGATCAAGTGCATCGGTAAACTCACCAGCCTTTTCAGCTTGTTCATTTGTGACGATTCCTAGTGCTTGTGCTTCATTTCTTAAATCACTAATCGCACTTGTTTCACTTGATAAGATAGGAAGTACTTCTGTACCTATTTTCTCACCAAAGAATTCATTCGCTACACCAACACGAACAGATTCATCAGCAACTTCACTTAAGGCAGAACGAATAAGTTCAAATGCTTGATCGGTGTTTTTACCTTTCAGATCATCAACTGTTAATCCAATAAGTGACAAACTATCAGCAACCTTATCACCATTTCCAGTCGCAATATCACCCATAATACCATTAACTTTCATGAATGCTTTTGACATCGACTCAGTTGAAGTACCCATAATGGTTGCGACATGATTCCATTCCTGGAACTGTTCAGCGGATAGCCCTAGTTTTTGTGCAGTATCTCCAATTTCATCTGCGGTATATGCCGTTTTAACAGAAAATGCAGTTAGTGCAGAAACAGCACCTAATATTGGCAATGTGACGCTTTTTGTTAATGTTGAACCAAGCTTTCCAATCTTATCGAACTTCGCATTAGCTAATTGTTTGATTTTGCTGTTTGTATTCTCGAGTTGTCCATTCATCTTAGCAAGTTCTGCTTCGGTGTATTGAACATTGCGTTTGAGTTTATTGAACTCTTCAGCACTCATATCACCAAGTTGAACAGCTTTTTTGGCTTGCTCGAGTTCTTGGTTTTGAGTTTCAAGTTTCTTCTTAGTTTGGACTAAGATGTCATTTAACTTGGATTGTTTTTGTTTCCAAAGATCTAAATTCGTACTGTCATATCTGAGGTTTGTATTAATGGCTTTTAAATCTTTGTTTTGTTCTTTGAGTTCTTTTTGAATCCCACTCAATTCATTTTCTAAATCTTTGCCATCAAGTGTTAGTTTGATATTTAATCCTTTAACAGTCTCTGCCATTAATATTCACCTCCTATAATAAGAATTTATCAATATCATTTTGTGTTGCTCTTTTGATAGATTGTTTCCCATTAATTACATTCATTTCAAGTTCTACAATTTCAAAATAGGTATCCAAACCAAAGTTCTTTGTGTCTTCAATTGAAATACCTAAATGAGCAAGATTAAAGATGATATTCGCTGTGATGTTTGTATCATTTGCTTTTGATGTCTGGCTGGGGTGTGTTTCCTTTTTGAAACGTACCGAGCATTTCACCTATCGTATTCGTTAGATTTTCAAGCTCACTTTGATTACTTAAAATAGAAAAATCAAGCGACATCAAAAAGTCGTTATAGGATTGTTTGGAAAAAGGTCGATGAAGTACATAGATAATGCGAAAGATCGTATCAATCACTGTCGATAAGTCTTCTTCCTTTTTGCTATTTGATTTTTCTAGTTTTTTGATATCACTAAATAGTTCAGTTGAGAAAACATTACGGTAATCAATAATCGTAAATAGTGATGAATGAAGACGGTACTCCTTTTCACCCAACTTGAGTGTCTTTTCCATATATAGTGATCTCCTTAATTAAATGTTGGTAAAGCTGGTGCTGTCGTAAGGAATGCTGTGTAGTTCGTATCACCAACACCTGCAATCACTCTTAGAATCAGATTACTTCCAGACTCGATTGGTCTTGCTGTAATGTTTAGTGTGATTGAGTTAGCCTCAATTGAATCGGCTTTCGATTTACTTGCATCGCCAGATGGCGTCGCTGTACATAAGAAATACCAAATGCGTCTCGCTTTGATATCGCCTTGAATCTCATAACCTAGTGCGAATGTCTTAGTTTCGCCATTTACTACTTCTACAAGGTTTCCATTAGTATCTTCTAATACACCAAAGATATCCTTCTTAAACACGTCATCAATCTCTGTGAACTTAAGTGTGACAGTAGTTCCTGAATTAGATACCAGTGTAGCAATTACCTTATCGTCTGCATAGACTTGTGTGCTTCCACCGATTGCTTCAGTCGTGATTTCTTGAGCACCTTCTAAACGCTTCGGTGTAGCAAAGATCCAGCTACCATCTTCAGCTTGAGTTGCGAGTGCATAGTGTACGTTGGTTAAACCAAATGTGACTTTATTACCCATTTAAAATACCTCCTGTTTGATTTCATATATTCTGTTGACTGATCCATCTTCATTGATGAATTCAGACAATAATTCAAATTCATATCCCGCAAAATAGAGGGATGCTTCTAATTGTTCTTCTATAGATAGATTCTTTTTTTCAGTAATTAAACTGACTTGAAATGTTGCTACCTTTGCTAATGCCTTATCATCTGCATAGACTATGGTTCGATTATTTAATTCTTGATAGATAATATAATTTGGATCTTCTTCCAAGCCTTCTCTTGTCCCGTAGGATACTTTACCAGGTAGGGCAGCATCTAACGTTTGAAATAGAGCTTCAAGTTTTTCTTGCATTAGTTATCACCTTTTTCTATAATCGATTTGATATCTTCAAGCATCTTTGGAGTCAGTAAATCATAAGCTGGACGCATGAAAGGTCTAGGTCCTACATACTTTCCACTTCGATGCGTAAATCCAAACTCAAGCAAGTGTGTTAGTTTCCCTTTCTCACTTGAAAAAATAGATACCGATTTATTGATACCACTACCTTGAGCTTCTGCAACAAATGAATCAGCGAATGCTTTTGATCCACCACTTCTTGGAGCATGTGTTTTTATATACTTCACAATTTCTTCAGCTGTTTCATCAAGTTTCTTTTCAAGTGCGAGGATAACCTCTTGTGCGTAATCTTCGACCATATTTGAAATAGCAACTCCAAGTTCATCAAGCGTAACCAATGACATCACTCTTTCTGATCTTTGTTTTGCTTAAGTAGAGTTCAATAAACTGTCCGATTTGATAGGTTCTCTCAATCTTGTAAATATCTCCATCAACTTCAGCGTATTTGCTATTGTCATACAAAAAGCTTTGAATTTTTAATGCGGTATCAATCTTAATGTCTGAGCGTTTGCTTTCATAGTATTCGTTTGAAGTAATACTGATGTTAATACCAATGACTTCTTTTGCGTTTTGAAGCTGATATGTTGATGAGCCAATCGCATTTTGAACCATATCCATTTTTAATAGTTTTATTCTGATGTTTGGTGAATTAGGATACATTTTCTGTTACTCCTTTGGTGAGTGCAATTTGACCTACTAACATATCAAAAGTTTTCGGTAGTTCTTTTACACTTCCATCATTCTTAAATCCAAAGAATGTCTTCACATAGATAATGATGACGGTGCTTACCATTGGATTTGTTTCGTCATTGATGTAAGAAGGATCAATCCCACAACTCGTCAGATATGATTTACAGCTACCTATGTGAGTGGATAACTCATCGTCAGCAAATGTTTCTGATAGTGGTATAAGTAGTGCTTTTTTTACAATGTCTAGTATTGCCATGAGATCAATCCTTTCTTACTTCAAAAACTAACCAGAGCTATTAGGCTGCGGCTTTCTTTTTAATTCTTAAGAAACCGTTATAACCCACTACGTTACCACCAGTAAATACTGATGCTTTGTAGCTGATGATTCCGTCTTTAAACTTGTAGTCTGTAGACTTACCAATTTCAACTGGTGAGAACACTGGGACTTCATAGTTTTTAAGTGCACCATAAGCGATACCATATTCACCAGCACTTGTATTACTATCTGAGATTGCTTTACAATGAGAGTTGATGATATAAGGAATGCCATCAATGGTTTTATTGACATAATCTACCGTATGAACTTTTCGTCCTTCAGATGTTTTAAGTCCTGCAAATGCACGTAAATCATTCTTATTCAAGATAAGTACAGCACCACCTTCGACTTCTTCATCTCCACCATAGGCAAAGACAATATCATCAAGAGTTGAATCTGTAATCGCTTCAATTTCAAGTGCTGCTTTATCAGCAAGTGCGACAGCTGCATCACTAAAGATTCCAGTAAATGTATTAGTCGTTCCTGCACCACGTAGGATTTGTTCACTGATTTTCTTTTTAAGTGAAATATTGATGTTACGTAATACTTCAGCTTGATAAGGAATTGCAGGCAATTTTTCAAGTTCTTCTGTGATTTCTGTATAAGCAGTGATTTTTACTTTTGAAATTGTCAAATAACCAAATGCTGGTTCTGTTTCACTGTAAGGTTGCCCTTCAAGAGTTGTTCCAGCAATACCATTACTTTTAATAAATGATTTCTTGTAAGTCTCTCCACCATTAAGATTGATGACATTGACGCGATCCACAAGTGTTGAAACTTGAGCAAATGGTACTGGTGCTAATCCTGAAGCGGTATACTCTGGTAGTAAGATTTCTTCACTTGATACTTGGATCACACGATTTTCACGTAAATTTGAAGCTCGTTTTTCAAGCTTTTCTTTATCGATTTGTGTGCGGTTATCAATGATGATAGGTTTGATTTCAGCTTTGCTTGCAATCGCCATTTTCTTATCAATCACACTGCGTTCTTCTTGAAGTTCAGTCGTTTCAGTCTCGAATCCTTCAAGTTTTGTAATATCTGTTTCATTATCGACAAGACCTCTGATTTCAGTCAGTCTTGACTCGATTTCTTTTCGTCTAAGTTCTAAATTCATGTTTTCTTTCTCCTTCTAGATTTGGGTTTTAATTTTGATACGTTTTTTGATAATACTCGTTTTTTCTTCTTGCTCTGCTAAATCCATAGCCTTTAGTTCTAACTCCATAGATTCTAAAGAACGAGCGTATATACTAGTTGCATCATATGCTGGTGTATCCACAACCGACACATCATACAAGCGTTCTATCTTCGTAATGGTTCTTTTTGGAATTCTACCTTCACGATTCCATACTTGTTCATCTACAGTAAAAGCAAAACTCATCTTATCCAACAAGCCACTTCTAACCATTTTGTAAATGTCCTGGTTTGTATTCGTATCTAGTAACTCAGCTCGGACTTTTAATCCTTGTGAATCAACTGATAATTGAAGGGACTGGTTTCTTGTTCTTGCTAAAATTAAAAAGGAGTCCATATGATTGTATTTCATAGGAACATCCTTCATTTTAGTTTGTGATAGTGCTCTTGAATCGATTTCTTCAATGAAACCATATTCTTCATCACCAATTAATGTTTCATTATTAAAGACTAGTGCATAGCCCTCTAATATCATTTTGTTTTCTTCTTCATGAAGCGTAACATCAGCGAGTCTAGTTTCCTTGATCATTGTTTCTTACCTCTACTTTCTTTGGTTTAGATGTTATTTGTTTTTGATATTCGTATTCAAGCTCAGAGTCTTTATAGTAAAGAGACTCGAGTTTTTCTTTTTTGCAATAATCATCAATGATAATCGTTTTTGCTTTTTGTGTTTCTAAGATGACTTTTAATGCATCTTCTGATATCTTTCCATTAACTGTTATTTTCATCTATTGGTTCCTCCGTTCCAACTTGATATTGATTTGCTTTGTCGGCATCCACAAAGTTTAATGATTGAAGTCGTTTATTTCCACCTTCAATAGGTTCTAATCCTAGAAGAGCTCTCGATTCATTAAGCGACATAATCCCAAGACTCATTAATTTCTCGATTGCATTTACTTTGGTATTCCATGAAGCATATTGTAATCTTTCACTATAAAAGATAATCTGTTCTCCACGTTCTAGTTGATTATCTGTTAATAGACCTAAAGAAAAAGCCTCACTAAGTTGAATAGCTAAAGGCTCAATCGTTGACTCATAGAATGAGTTATATTCATCCTCTGTATATTTGTTCGTAAAGATTGGAACTGACACTCCAAAGTAATCTAGGATTTTTGCTTGTAAGAATTCCAGTGTATCTTTATCAATTAACTTTGGATCAACCGCTAAAGGAATATATTCTGATTTCAAATCAATCGGAATAATCGAACTTCCCTTTAAACTTACCGATTCTGATAGTGCAGCATCGAATAGTTCTCTTTGTTTCTTCTTGTCGGTTTCTGATAACATCCCATTCATCTTCAATATACCTTTTATTTGCATGGAAGATTTGATTGCATTATCGATTCCCTGAAGTAAGCTATCATTGATGGATATTGTTTTAAGGATTGCTTCATGGTCACCTGTGGATCCAGTTCCACCAAAGATATCGTTTTGTCCAAAATGTCGCCTTAAATGAATCACGTTATCATAAGGAAGAATATACGATTCACCATTATCAAATAAAAACTTAATGAAGTAAGCATCAGAATTATCCACGATGATTTCAACTGTGATAGGTCGTAATGGATAGATACCTTTCAGTTCACCTGTATCTTTATCAAACTTTGGATAGACAAATGCATTATCGTTAAGCAATAACAAGGTTATCGTTTTGTAGATGAAGTCATATGGTGTCATGATTTCATTTGGTTTATACTTCAAAAGAAAAGAAAGCCTACCTTTTTTCTCGGTTACTGTCTTATCGTTTTCGGTTTTTATAAATCTTGGTTTGAGTTTCGCACATTGGCTGGCGACTCGATCAATACATATCTTAACGACATCACTATTTGAAATGTTAGATCCAAATGGTGTATAAAATGTATTAAAATTGCTAATTAACTGGAGTGCATCAAATGATCCAGTTTTACTTTTTCTTTTAATTAAGCCCATTTGAACCTCCTATAGCATATTCTCATAATCTGTTTTATATCTATTTAAAATAACATAAGCAATGATTAAGGCTACTGTTCCATCAATACGCTTGTATTTTGAGTTCAGCTTTGACGGTTGGATATTTCCATTTAAGTCTACCTTCGCTTGTGTATTAGAAAGACACCATTTTAAGATTGGGTTGTTATTATAGTTTACTAAGTTATTCTTTAAGTCCGCTTCTAGGATTTTCATGGGTTCAGATAAAGAGTAAATTCCCTGTCTAACTTTATCCATATTGAATCCTAAGTCTTCCATTTCTTTAATCCAATACTGAGAGTTCCAAGGGTCGAACCCAACCCACAAAGGTCTAATACCATATGTTTGAATCATCTTCATGAACCACTGAGTGACTAAACTAAAATCGTTTTGATTGCCTTCAGTTAAAGTCACAAAGCCTTTCTTTATCCAAATATCATAAGGTACATTGTCTTCTTTGATTCTTTTTTCTACGACTTCACTTGGCATAAAGAAATGAGGTATTACAAACTTCTTGTTGCTATCTCGTTTTTGGATAACCAAGACTGCAGCTGTTAAGTCGGTTGTTGATGACAAGTCCACACCACCGACAGCATATGAATCTCGTAAGTCATCAATTGAGTAATTATCTTCATTGTTTAGATCATCAAATGATAACCATGAACCTGAATCTGCTTGTTTGATATTAAAGTCTTTACATAACATCGTCACCCTTGTGGATAAGTCATGCTTCGATTTGTTCATGATATCTTCTAGATAGTTATTTAGTTTTACGACTCCAATACTAGGATTCGACTTTTGCCATGTGATTGGATCCTCGTATATCTCCTTAGTAGAATCTTGTGTGTAGAGCCAGGGAAGTACTCTGTTATCATCGATTTCACCCTTGAGCATCTTTCTGGCATAATCTAATTTACTATCTAAAAAACCACCGATTGTAGTTCCTTCAGTGGTAATGATAAATATAAGTGGTTCTTTCTTGGTTGATTGCGATTGTTTGATTGCATCATAGACTTTGGAATCTGTCATTTCATGGACCTCATCTATACAACCAACTTCGATATTGTATCCATCTTTGTTTCTCGATTGAGCAGATAACTTCTTGATCTTGTTTTTAGTCTTTGGAGAATAGATGTGATAGATGTTTTTCTTACTTCTTGTTTCCTTTGATAAGGCTGGAGATTGTTCTCGCATGTTGTTAATCTCTTCAAATAGGATGTTGGCTTGTTCTGTAGTATTCGAAGCACAGACAATATCAACGCCACCACTTGAAAGAAAGAATTCAGCTAAATCTATACCAGCAACAAATGTTGTCTTTCCATTCTTACGTGCAATAAGTAAGATAACCTCATTGAATCTACGCAATCCTGAATCAGCCATCTTAAAACCATAAGCTGTTTGAATGAGTGCTTTTTCCCATAACTCTAATATGAACGGCATTCCATTGAATGGTGATTTCGTATGTTTACAAAACGTTTCAATGAAATCAATTCTCAAATTACCTGGTTTCTCATCAAAGATGTATGCTGGGTTATCGAGATCTACAATTAATTGATCTAACTCTGCCTTGAGTTCTTGTCCTACGATGATGTTGCCATTTTCAATTTCATTGTAATACTCGACTAAATAGTTCATTCATTTGCTCGCTTAAGAAATTCATCAAATGCATCATCTCCATCATCTACTTGTGTTCCAAGTATGGTATTTAAAGTTTTAATCACTGTGCCATAAGAATTCACAAGTTTTGTGTAGTACTTGGCTGCTTCAGTTTGACGTTGTGTGCCTTTTGATGAGACTTGGACTGCACCGTGCTTTTTAATCTGTTCTTGTAACTTATCAAGTTCCACTTTCATAAATGAAGCTTGATAAATTAAATTATCTACTAATTCTGTCTTCGATTCATCAACCAAAGAAAAAAGCGACTTTAATCGCTCGTATTCATAATTAACATCTTTAATTTTCGACACAATCAACACCTCTCTTCTGAATTATCATTAATCAACTCAATAGTATCTTGCTCAGGTATAACTGCCAACCCTCCCCAAGTACCATGAAGTTGATTAAGTCCATCGATAAATTCAATGACACCTTCTCTACCGTTGTAGCTCTCTTCACCTTTCATTTCAATAATTCTAATTTTATCTCCAATTTTAAACATTTCTATTACCTCCTATGGTTAGTAATATATATCACTCTAAAGTCGATAAATTGCAAGAAAAAAAGCGATCGAAATCGCTCAAATTCTATATTCTGAAAATCAATAAGTGATTGGATGTGTTATCCAAAACACCTCTTCTTTTTCCTCAAGGGTGAGTTCGTTTAAATTAGATTTATTAACTCTTTCGTATAACTCTTTAATTTCACGATCAACTTGTTGAACCCATTCAACCCGAGTATTTTTCTTTACTTTTTCATCCTGGATGGCTTTTTGAATAAAATCAAGCTGACCTTTTAGTGCCTCTTCAAATTCTGAAATATGGAAAAACATAGGATGACAATCAACCCAAGTTTCTTTAATAATTAAATCTTCATACTCATCAAATAAATTCTCAATTTCATCATCTAATAAATTAAATATACTTTCTTCTATTTTTTGTAAATCACTGTTGGATTTGTATTTTCTCTTTTGTTTTAGTATATATATGATTTGACTGCGTTTATGAAATAACTCAAGCTCTTCATCCGTCATTGGTATAAGCATTTGTTAAATCCACCTTTCAAAAGAATTTCTAGATTTTCAAAAAATCTGCCTCGTGTTTTTTAATTGCCCCCTTACGCGGTACCCTTCGCAAATAAATAATTGGCATTGGGGCGGGGGTTATAACCCTTTTTCCATAATTAAACTAATCATTTCTCCACAAGCAATTCTCATTTCCTCATAACTTTTATTAAAATCGCTTGTATGATATATAGGTTTATTGAACATGAACTCTCCTGGATACTCATTCATCACCTTAACTCTCAATTCGACAAATTCTTCAGTATCTACATCAAAATCTAAATAACTATAGTCCTTTGTTTTTATCTTGTTAGAAAAATCTCCGACAGCTTGTAATAATTCAGCATTCAACTTCATAAACTTTCACACCCTTTCGATTAAAATTATAACACGAATGGATGTTTAACTCATTATTAAATTACCATCTTCATCAAATTGCTGTGACTTTGAGAAACGCTTATGTTCTGAGTTGTGACATTTCTTACATAGTAGTTCTAAGTTCTCCTGATTCAAACTGATTACTGGATCCTTAACGTTGTGCACTGTTAGCTTAATGATGTGATGAACTTCTTCTCCTAAAGCACCACAACGTTCACACTTTCCATTAGCATCTCGTATCTTGATTTCTCTTGCTACTTGCCATGCTACTGATTTGTAGAATCGATGTAACTCTTTAGGCTTTCTCATATAACTTTCTCAATTCGGTTATCTTATCATCCACATGTTCCCAGCGGACATCTAAATCTTCACGACCAAAGTGTCCATACTTTGCTAACTCCTGGAACTTAACTTTATCAAGGTTGAGTTCTTTTCTTATGCTTTCTGGTCTAAAATCAAATACATAATTTACCAGCGCTTGTATCTCTTCATCAGATGTAGCACCAGTATCAAAAGTATTTACTAAAACACTCACCGGTTCTGCTACTCCAATAACGTAACTCAGGTGAACCTCGCAGTGTGTGGCCAAACCTGCGCCTACAACGGCTTTTGCTACGTATCTGGCATAATAAGCCGCACTACGATCAACCTTGCTTACGTCCTTGCCAGAAAAGGCTCCTCCGCCATGTCTAGCATAACCACCATAAGTATCAACAATAATCTTTCTACCAGTTAATCCAGAATCAGCATAAGGACCACCAATCACAAACTCTCCAGTAGGATTGATTAACACTTCTGCATCAACTATTGTATCAAAGTCAAAGACTTTAGTTAAGACTTCGTTAATGATGAGATCCTCATATAACTCTTTCTTAATCCATGGTTTGGTTTGAGCAGACACAACGATTGTTAGTACTTTCTTTGGTCTACCATTCTTGTATGCTACAGACACCTGACACTTCCCATCTGGTCCAAAGATATGTGCATATTTCTCTTTACGAATCTTATCCATCTCTTTTGATATTTGATTCGCTAACATGATCGGTAATGGCATAAACTCTTGTGTTTCATTACAAGCATAACCAAACATAATGCCCTGATCACCTGCTCCTTGTTCATGTGATTCGGTTGAATTTACACCTAGAGCGATATCAGCTGATTGCTTGGATATCTTTTCCATAACAACAAACTCATCTTCATAACCTATCTCTTTGAGTTTTCGTTTTGCAATATCTGCATAATCTACTTTCGCAGTAGTTGTGACCTCTCCAAAGACAAATACTAAATCATCTTTGATTGCTGTTTCAACTGCTACTCGAGCATTTATATCTTGTTCTAAAATAGCATCTAGTATAGCATCACTGATTTGATCACAGACCTTATCCGGATGTCCACTAAATACGGATTCACTTGTTATTACTTGCATTAAACTTCATCTCCATTTTTGTAATTAAAAAGGAGCTATCCGCTCCTTAGTTTTTTTTAATCTGTAATAATTACTTCGTCTGCTTTTCGAATATAGTCAAAATTCAAATATTCATAACTATGGTTTCCCCAACCTGTAGCTACTTTAACCATATTATTTACTTCTTTTACCTCTTCAACTGTAACTGTAATAGTAGACCAAAAATTGTACCATGGTCTATTAGGGTCTGGAATATTTTTTGTTACATTTTCATAGTAAGTGAATGTTTTGTAACCATATCCAACCATAGCATGTCCACTTTCATGTTCTTCATACTCCCATTCATCTTTATAACTTAAATTGTCACTTGGTAACTCATTTAATTTATAGTCACTTGCAGAAATATATACTGGATAATTGTTTAAAATAGCTGATTTTAAGTCGGAGAATTCAGAAAGTCTATTAAATTCGATACTATACCCTTTATCTTCAACATATTTTCTAATTCCAGATAATGCTTCACTAAATATCCATGTATTTACGGTTCCACTCCCCCAACTATTTGTTCCCATTAAATCATATAGTTCAGATACTAAATCTCTAGATTCAACTGTATTTAATTGTGTGCTGTCAATCACATTTTCTGTTACAGTATAGCTATAATATCCGATATAGGGATGATATCCACTTACTGTTTTAGTAGTGGTGGTGTAGGCTGAATAACTTGGTATTAAATCTTCAAAATAGAAATCGTAATACATAATAATCGCTGCGCCAGCTGTTGGAGAGCAATGATTTGTTAAATTATAGCTACCACCGCTTGTGTAAGAGGTACTAATTAATGGAAACGGTTCATCTAATGTATGTAATGAAGATATAGACACTCTAGAAAATGAGATATCATCTCTTCCTGTTTCCCATTCAGTCAATTCTTGATTTTCTAATTCAATAATTAATTGTTGAAATTCATAGTAGCTTAAATTGATATCATAATACCTATTTATATACTCTCCATATTCGTTTTCTTCAAAATATAGATGAATACCCAAATAATAATTGATTGTATCAGCATTCTGATAAGGTGAATTTTCATTGGAAATAATTTCAATTAGTGATATTGTTTCATTAATTTCTTCTTTGATAATCATATAACCATACATCTCATTGTTGCTGTAAGTATAGATATATCCATATAAATTATTATGGTAGTCATATAATAATTCAGATTCATATGATAAGCTATCAATCATCATTGATTCTTCGCTTGCATAATCACTAAGTGAATTATAAAAAAACAAATCTACTTTACTCTCAGATGCAAAAACATTTGTTGTACCAAAAATAATAAAACTAATACAAAGCATTGATGTTATTATAATTTTTTTCATTTTTTCCTCCTATATCTCTCTTCCTATAAACACTAAAATCCAAACAAGTATAATAAAAGCTGTAAAGAATAAATAAGCAACATTTAATATAATAAACTTAGTTGAAACAAATTTATTTACTATTTTGGACAGATAGTATTCAATCACAAAATTCACTATAAACGATCCAATTCCAACAAAAACAATAATACCAATTATAATAGGAAATACAATATTTTCATTAGATGTATTTATCATTAAAGCAATTGTTTGATTAATAAGTAAAAGAATTATTGTAATATATGATATTTTTTGTAAAAATCTATACCCTTTTACATAAGTTTTGCTAGTTGAATATTTGTCTATTCTGTTACCATTTAAAATTTCATTTATCGAAATATCATAAATCAAACTTAAGTCTTCTAGAATTTCAATATCCGGTATTCCATTTCCGGTTTCCCACTTACTAATTGCTTGTGTTGTAATGTTAAGTTTATCTGCTAACATTCTTTGACTTAAATTTGAGTCTTCTCTTAAAGTTTTCAAGAATATCCCAACTTTTTCTTTCTCCATACATTCCTCCTAAATAATTTATTGATAGCTATCTACCACTATTGTATATATGGAATTAAAATATGTCAATTTACTTGTAGTTGGTAGTATCAACGGAACGTTGATTTCTCCTTTTTTACACCTTTATGTAAGTAAGCTGTGTATCTTGCGTAATGATATCCTTCGCTTTCAACTAGGATTCCGAAATCATGTTCATTGCTTGTTACAAAAATACAATGGAATACATCATCTTTATCGCAATACATCACATCAATGTTTTCTTTTATAAACTCATAATCATCAAGTGGATCATGTATGAATGTTTCAAACAAATTCTCATCAATAACAATCTCTTTTTCAATGATGAATTCATCTTGTGGAAGAAGTTCATCAGGTGTTGCTTTTCTAATAAAGTTTACTTTCATTTTGCTATCTCCCATGCTGTATAAACTGAACGGTATGAACAATCCCAAGTATCAAGGATTACACCATCTATACAAGCTGTAATGTGACCTGCCATTTTTAAGACGTATGTTCCTTTTGGATGCAACTTTGTAAAGTCACTACCTTTGATTCTTGGTTCTCCTTTGATTGCTTTGAAAATCAGTCTAGGATAACCTTTCAAATAATCGTATAAGAACTTCGTAACTTTGTAACTTGAATAACCAAGTTCTCTTTTTGCTTGATTCAGTTCTCTTCTGCATTCCAAGTAATTTTTATCGGTTGCTGTTGCGATTGCTCTAACAACACAATCACCAGTTTTGATGCCTTTTGGATGAGCGTTATATTCCTTAAACATTATAAGTCCCACCCTTCATTGAACCATTTCACAAGTTCTCTTAATGAGTCCGTTTCAAATAAAGGATCTTGAAATACGTTTTTAATGCCGTAAACGGTATATCTACGCTTTTCCCAAGGTGAACTAATTTGAACCGTGTACTGTACTTCGTTGTTATCAAGTCTTGCAATTCTAAAATCATCGAATAATGGTCCATTCAGTGGGCAGTTGTTTTTAAACCATACATAAGTCGTCTCTAAATCAACTTTTCCACCAGCTTTGATTTTCTTGATGATGTTTCCCATCTTCTTTGTTTTGTTCACAAGGCTTGAATCTTTACAAAACCAATCGTACCATCCTGCTTCAATTTGTACACTTACATGCTCAAAATCATAATTGCCATTGTTAAACTTTTGAATCCATGTTGCTAAATTTTCTTTGTTTTCCATAACCTGTAGTCTCCTTATAATTTTTTGGTTACTACATATATCACTCTAAAGGCTCTAAATAGCAAGTACAATTTTGACTATAGTGACTTATTTTCAAAATACTCATAATCACTGAGTGGAGATTTCTTTCCATCTCTGATCAGATAGCAACCTTCATTGGAATTTTTGTGTTTGATATACCTTTTGACAATGACATCTACAAACTTCTCATCAAGCTCCATTAAATAAGATTTACGATCCAGTTGATTAGCTGCAATCATGGTTGAACCAGAACCACCAAATAAATCGAGTATGGATTCATGACGTCTAGAGGAATTGCTGATGGCTTTACCAACTAACTCCAAAGGTTTCATGGTTGGATGTTCTTCATTTTTCTTTGGTTTGTTATATTCCCAGATGGTATCTTGAGTGCGGTCATCAACAAAGTAATGAGCAGCACCTTCTTTCCATCCATAAAGAATCGGTTCATGTCTCCAGTGATAATCTTGTCTACCAAGCACTAAAGCATTCTTAACCCAAATCAAACATTCTGCTAGTTTGTATCCAGCGTTCTTGAATGCATTTCTAAAGTTAAGTCCTTCGGTATCTGCATGACACACGTATATTGCTCCACCAGGCTTTGTATGTTCGAACATGTTTTGAAATGCGTTGAATAAAAAAAGATAGAAGGTATCATCTTGCATCTTATCGTTTTTAATCTTCCCAGCAGTACCTTCATAGTCTACATTGTAAGGCGGATCGGTAAAAAGCATATCTACTCGGTTGTTATCAAGCAATGTATCGACTTGTACTTTATCTGTTGAATCGCCACACATGATGCGATGATGACCAAGTTCATAGATGTCTCCAAGCTTTGAAAATGGTTCTTCTGGTATTTCTGCATCGACATCAAAATCATCATCAGCTGCATTATCTGGAATTAACTCTTCTAACTCCTCAAAGCCAAACTGAAGCATATCCATATCGATATCAGCAAGCTCATCTTCAAGCTTCGATAAATCCCAAGTTGCCAGTTCAGCTGTTTTGTTGTCGGCTAAGCGAAATGCTTTGATTTGTTCGTCGTTTAAGTCATCTGCGATAATACATGGCACTTCCGTTAAACCAAGCGACACAGAGGCTTTTAAGCGGGTATGTCCGGCAATAATCACGTTATCACTTGTAATGACGATTGGTACTTTAAAACCAAACTCTTTGATTGAGTTAGCTACTGCAGTAATCGCAGTATCATTATTTCTTGGATTGTTGTCGTACTCTTGGAGTTCCGAGACGTACTTCATCACGATATTCATTGATCCATTCCTCCTCGCCATTCTCTAGGCGTTTTTGCATAAGCTCTATTTCTGCTTTCTTTTCGTTATATTCGATACCAAACTTCGTAATCAACAAATACTTGATTGCTTGTACGTCTGGTGGTGATTGTTTCTTGTATTTGGTGATACGCTTTTTCGTACCTGTTTTCGTTTCTTCAATAACCGTCTGCGTTTCTTCATACTCAAAACCAATCGCACGTTGCAGCATAGCATCTAATAGTTTGTGCTTTAATGCTTCATCACCATATTGAAACGCATCATTGAATTTCGGATGTGCTTTTCTTAACTTAATGACTGTTTTATCCGTCACACCTAAATATTTAGCGATTTGAAGTTGTGTTGCACGCTTTGATACCATTTCAGATATCGCCTTAAGTTTCGTCTCAAGATGTCCAGACGCTTCCCAACGCTCATAATAATCGAGCATTTTTCCTTTCATAATCAATCACTCCAACTGTTTACATAAAACTGTAATCTATCACCAGTTGGAATACTACAAGTATCTCTGCAAAAACAAAAAAGAATCCATTTCTGAATTCTTAATTGTTTCTAGGCTGGTCGTAAAGCCAGTATTCCCTGTTGTTTATAGCTTTGCTCATTATAATACTATCACACCCTTGACAGTTTCACAATAGTTCACCCCTGCTCACCCCTGCTCATTCGTACATGAGGTGTGATTTGTTCTAATGCTTGGCTATGTTTTCTTCTAACAGTTGCATATGAGCAGTACATTTCTTTTGAGATTTCACTCCAACTATACCAATCAATGTACCTAAATATCAATACACTTTTAAGTACAGTATCTTCGAGTTTTTCAATAGTGTTGATAATCTGAACTTTTATTGTTGGTAATTGTTTTTGAAGTGCTTTAATTTTTAGTTCACAGTCTAGAGCTTTATGTATCCACTTGGTAAATGGTGCATCTAGCTTTTTCGTTCCATCTACTCGAACCTGATCGAAGTTCATACCTGGAATTGTGCTAGACATGTGATTATAGTACTCGACATCTTTTTTGAGTTTATCAATTTTTAGCATCACATCACGATATTGCGATAGATATTCTTTTGTGTCCATCATGTTACCTCCTTAAACTTGTCTAGTACTTCAATTTCAATGGCGATACCGTTCGGATTATCAGACCATATCTTTTCCACATGTTCAACAACCACTTGTGCATCGTCAATCCAAAAACCAACTTCTGTCATGCAGTCTTTGAGCATCTTTTCCAAATTATCCGTATCTGGTCTAGTGATTCGCCATTCATAATGTTTGTGTCTTTTACCTCTTGGAAATTTCCATATCACATGAAGCTTGATTGCACCTTCTAGTGGTTTATCAGGTTTGAATGGTCTTAGATGTTTGATGAGTGTTCGTCTAGCCTCTATCAATTTTTTAGGTTTATAGAATACTGGTTTCTTATTCACCAGCGTTACTTTATTTTGTTGAGCTGTAATTGTTGGTGGATCTATTAGCAGAAATATTTTCATAGCTGCCTCCTTTTTTTAGATTTTTAGAATTTTTAGAGTGAAGAAAGGTAGTGCTGACGTTGATGCGGTTGTTTGGGATAGGGCAAGGCTCGAAGCCCTATCCTACAAACGACGTGTCAGCGTGTTGGTTACGTACAACACATATATAAGGCCTTTCCGTAACATTTACAGATAGGGAATATCACCCTATTTGCACCGTAAAAGTGTAAATTTTACAGATAGGAGTTTTTTACCTTTCTGTACGTATTATTTACGTCTGTAAACTTTACCTTTTGTGAATTTATAGTCATCGTCAAACTCTCGAATTCGATCTCTTATTGTACGTTCTTTTAAATCTAAGTATTCAGCAAGCTCATTGACATCACATGAACCATCTTCATCAACATTAATATCAAAAGCTGTATCGAATTCTTCTTTTCTAGATTCTGGTGTTTGACTTCTTTTACCGCTTTTATCAAGGTTAGCTTTTGGATCACCAGTGGCATATACTTTTTGAAGTATGCCTTTATCATCTATTCGATGAATTGGGTATTCAAACCAAAAGTTCACTGGCTTAAAGTTAGGAAATTCACGAAGGCTACTTTCTAACCTCCACGCTGTTGAATGTGGGTTATCTGCATTTTGAAGCATGAAATCTTCATCTGTTTCTAATTGAATCATGTCGAGCTGTGCATCTGGATCACGTGCAAAAACACCACTCCCACTCGCTCTGTCCATTGCCTTTTTAAATCCTTGAGCACCTTTACTATGATGATGGGAGTAAATAGCTGCACATCCTGTTTCATTGCATATTTTGTCGAATTCATTAGAGAAAGCTCCCATTTCACTCGCATTGTTTTCATCACCAGTAATCACTTTATAAATCGGATCAATAATAATAGCATCAAAGCCCTGATTCTTTACTTTGCGAATGAGTTTTGGTACTAGTTTGTCAAGTGGCATTGCACGACCACGAAGGTTCCATATTTTTATATTTGAGCTATTTCTTGGTTTTAATTTTAATGCTTTATATATTTCGTCAAAGCGATGGAAACAACTGGCTCTATCAATTTCTAAATTTACATAGAGTATTTTTGATTTCTTTGTTTGAAAACCTAGCCATTTCATACCTTCTGACAGCATAATCGCTAGTTCCATGAGCAAGAAACTCTTTCCCGCTTTAGATGAACCTGAAATAAGCATCTTATGTCCAACCCTAACAACACCTTCGATAAGTTCTGGTGCAAGTGGTGGAAGATTTGCTAATGCATCATCCAGTGAATCAACACTTGGAAGTTCATCAGCATTTCCTTCAACAAAGTCTAACCATTCATTCCAGTCTTTTCTACCAATATCTGTATCAACTAATGTTTGCATGACACCATTTCTAATCACACCTGGTAAACGTGATAACCTTGAAGGGTTCCTGTTAGCCTTATCAACTTTAAGACCATTTTTATTTAAGAAATCATATAGGAAATCAACTCTTTTACGGTATTCTTCTGAATCTTTGGCATCAACTTTCACTATGGCATGTAGGCTTCTACTTCCGCTATGTACTAAACAAGCAATAGGCAACTCAAACTTACGATATAATGCGTCTTGTTCGGATATCGGCATATCATCAGATTCTACAAGAGCATGAGTAAAACGTACAATGTTTTCATTCTTGACACCAACACCATCAACTGGGTTAAACCGAATCCAAGCTCCACATTCGTCTTTGGAATCACCAATAACAGCACCTATGTCGTCAGGGTGTTTTTCAAGTAAATCCATGAGTTCACCAGCTGTTCTGTCATATTGTCCTTTTTTAGGCATCCATTTACCATCACTGTTTTGCCATACATCCGTTGTTACATATCCTACATACTCATCATCATAAAAAAGCGTATCTAAATATTTGATGAGTTGTTCTGCAGGAGTCATATCATTCGTTGGATCGTAAATCATCCCATCGCCATCGTACTCAATAATGTCATCCCACGCCATAATTCCACCATGAGGTGTCCAGCCATTATCTTTAGCCATTTTAATGATAGTCCCACCGGATATGGGTAAAGAGGAACCTTTGAAAGTTCCCCATTTTCTGTCGCACTCCCCATCACGATAACGTGAATCGTTTTTACTCCAGTCATCCCATACTGAACAGTCATATCCTTCAGCTTTTAAAGCCATACCTACTTGTATCCACTCTTCATAAGTTGTTTGTGATGCATCTATTTGTTTCAAAGCTTCTAATATGTTGTCCATGAAAGTTCCTCCTATGGTTGATAGTGGGCAGAATCTATACCATAAGGTAATGCCCAGTTGTTGTTTGCAATTCTTGAGATCATCTTAGTTGCTGCATCAAATGCCCACATACCAACATGTAAGAAACCATATCGTTCTAATAAGCGTATTTGTTTTGGTGTTGCTAATCCTTCAAATTGTCTGTTTTTGAGTTTTTCGATGATCATGCTTGCCATACCACTATTGGTGATTGCTTCAGCATAAATACCGTGTTTTTCTAAGTAATCGATTTGTTTCGCAGTTGCAGGTGCCATCTCCCACATAAATGTAGGTTCATATTTAGCCAAATCTTCCGCTGCAATTGAAAAAGCATATTGAATTGGATCAACTAACCCAGCTTTTTTCTTACGCATTGCTGCAAGTTCACGAGCTAAAGCATCTTCACGCTCTTGAATTGCGTCACTTTCAGCTTCTCTTTCTGCATCAAGTAAATCAATACCACTTTCTTTATCCATCATTTTCTTGTCGATGCGTTTTGCTAAATCTTCATCTTTTGAAATTAAGGCTGATGGTCTGCATAAATCGTGACGTTCTGTCATCCATAGAAAATCGAGTAATAATAGTTCTGTCTTACCTGGATGTAGTCTCATGCCACGACCGACCATTTGTTGATAAAGACTTCTAACCTTTGTTGGTCTTAAAATGATAATACAGTCGACAGCCGGACTATCCCAACCTTCAGTAAGTAGCATTGAATTACATAAAACATCATACTCACCTTCTTCAAAGTCTTTAAGTATTTGATCTCTGTCCGGACTATTACCATTCACCTCAGCAGCTCGAATGCCATAAAGGTTTAATAATTCAGCAAACTTCTGAGATGTTTTGACAAGTGGTAAGAATACAACTGTTTTTCTACCTTTACAGTAGTTCAGCATTTCTAGTGCGATTTGATTTAAGTACGGTTCTAATGCCGATCCAATTTCACCGACTGCATAATCACCATTCGACATCCTTACATTTTGAATATCAAGTTCTAATGGAATCATCTGTGCTTTGACAGGACTTAGATATCCATCTCTTATTGCTTGATGTAGTGAGTACTCATATGCCTTTGAATCGAAAAACTTACCGAGATTCTTTTGATCCGCACGATCAGGTGTAGCTGTAACACCTAGAATGTTTGCGACATCAAAGTGTGTTAATATTTTTTGATAACTATCACTCATAGAATGATGTGCTTCATCCACAACGATGGTTTTGAAGTGATCTTTTGGAAAAGCAGTCAATCTGTTTTGTTGTGATAGTGTTTGAACTGATGCAACGACGACTTGCTCCGATGCACCAATGGCACTAGACTCAGCCTTTTCTAAAGCTGAATCTAAACCACTAGTTTCAAATAAGGTATCTGAAGCTTGATCGAGTAATTCTCCACGATGGGCAAGGACTAACGCTTTACTACCATCTTTGGTTTCTTCTTCTATAACTTTTGAGAAGACGACTGTCTTACCAGTTCCAGTTGGAAGTACTAAAAGCGTCTTTTTATGTCCTTCCTTCCATTCGTTTTGAATGGCACTAACTGCTTCGGTTTGATAGGGTCTTAGTTCCATAGTGAGACCTCCTAGAATGGGAGATCATCTGGGATAAAGAACTCTTCTTTGTAGTCGATAAAACGTTCAATATCGTTTGTAAACTTTTCATCACCTTGTGAGTTGATATATGAACGTTGTTTGAAGTGTGCTCTACCCTGAGAACCTAAAACTTTATTCCAATCCATAGTAAGCTTTTCACCATGTTTCTTTTGTCCGATACTTCTAAAGAATCCAGAGATACGCCACTCTAAAGTTCTATATAGTAATAAATCAAATTTCACTGTAGCGATGCCTTGATCTGTGTTTACTTGAACGGTAATCGTTGCTTTGTTGCAAGCTGGAACCTTTGGTCCTCCAGGAAATCTACCACGTTCAAAATTAGTAACTGTAAAATTATAATCACCTTCAGGTAGTAATACATACTCCTGACCATCTTCTGAGATTTCGTCATTCCATCCCATTAACATATCTTTATTTTCAATCATGATTATTGTCCTCCTTTATTTTTTTTGATTGATTCTAGGATCTTTTTCCAATTAGGTACGATCCATCTTGTCATAAAATCATCTGAATAATTTGTGATTGGATCTGTATCTTTATAGTGTCCTTTTTGCGAAACTACTTTCATCAGATCTTCTTCTGTAATGCCTGCTTCGTTAATCATATTTCTAATAGTTTCTACATAGGATTTAGTACTAACATCTTTAAAATCGTAATTCATAACTTGATCCATTGGGAAATCGTCAAAATCAAATAGATGTTTAATCTCTGCAAAATCAAGTTCAAGTTCTTCTGGTAAATCAAAACGATTCTTTGCGTCATAGGTAGGATTATGGCTGGTGTATAATACACGTTTCCCGCCTTGAGCTTTCTTTTTGTTTGTGTCTGTTATGACGACATAAATCTTGTAATTCATAAAGAATAGCGCATCACTCCACTCTTTTAATACCGGTGCGACTTGTTTTGTCAGTTTCATTTCATAACGATCGAATGCACCTTGTTCCTCTGGAAGTTCAAATTTTCTAGGTTTTGCATGGGCAGTGATTACCACGTTGATTCCTACTTCAATCAATTGATCCATAAGTGTCAGCAGTTTTGAAAATTCATCTACTAAATACACATAACCTTTTCCGTAACCGAAGTCTTCAATATTGTTCTTGCGATACTTTTCACACACTGCATTTGAACATAAGCTTTCAGCCCAGTCTGCAGTATCTAACACAACTGTTTTACATATATGTGGATTATCCTTTATCTCTTTAACAACAGAGATTAATTCGTCCCATGACTTATTACATTTGATTCTTCTAACATTTAAATTGCTTGTTCCGCCTTCCGTGTCGATAAATAATGGATCTGGAAACTGACTCGCAAATGTAGATTTACCTATACCTTCGGGTCCATATAAAACGATTTTTAATGGACGTTTTTCTTTACCTTCAATAATGTTTAACATCTTTATAAATCTCCTTCTTCTTTAATGTTTGCCTCTTCTCGAGGATCTGAATTTTTAACTAAAGTAAGTGAACCAAGTTGCATCTCTACATATTGTCCGATGAGTGCATTGACTTTATCTTTTCCGATTCGTTTGGTTAACTCTGTGATACCAGCTACTTTTTTAGGTGCATATGGATCAACACCTGCAGATTCACATGCCTTGATCACTCCGTCTTCATCGATGATCTTTCTAGCTCCTTTTGCATGAACCAGTTTGTAATTTTGCCACCTGTGACCGTTCATGGCTTTCTTCATGGCAAACTCCATCACATCTTTTGCGTATTGAATCATGTCGTCAAGATAAGGAAGTATTGCTTCGATGTCTTTATCTGTGAGCGTTGTAACGGGTTTGTTGTTCGTCTGAAATACGTCCATCATCGCTTCTGCCCTTAATCCACAAGTCGCTTTTGCGTTACAATACTTACAATGACTACCAGGTTTTCCTGCTGGATTGATTTTCTTTGTTTCTGCAACAGCTGGAATTAAAACCTCTAGTTCAAACTGTAATAATTCATCAATTGACATTTCGTAGTCATTGGTGTTGTTAATGACGGGTTGATAAACGACTAACCTAACGTTTTTAATTGGATAAATGTCTTTGTAGAGCTTATAGAAGTAAAGTGCGTAGATACCCAATTGGCTATTGAATCGTCCGGTTTCACTATCGAAAGTTTGAACTGGTACACGTCCAGTTTTTAAATCAATGACTGTTAGAGTTCCACCATCTCTTTTTGAAATGATCCCGCAATCCAAAGTTCCACCAGCATCTTCATCAAAATCCATGTCCAGATGTTGTTCGACTGTAATGATTGTGTCGCCATCTGAATGTTTCATCTCAAAGTCTGCTGTACTAATTACGAAGTCTGCATATCCATCTGCGATTTCTTGCATCTCTGGTGAATACATATCAAGATCCATAATGACTTCTTCGATAGTTTTGAACTCATTGTCGTAATCTGCAAGCTCTAATGACTTAATGATTAATGCTGCACCAAGTTCATGACATTGAGTTCCGAATTCTGCTTGAGGACTTGAAACTTGACTTGATCCATCGTTGAATAATGTTGACAATGGACAATTTATCCAGATGCTGCTTTTACTTGGGCTGTACTTTCTACTATGCTTTGTGGGTGCTGGCATCACTTTCACCTACTTCTTCATAGATTTCGATTCCTGTGACAGAATCACTTGGAGCAATGATTAAGACCCTATGTCTCTTCCCGAATAGCTTGTGGAATAGTCTTTTCGGAAGGGTCTCATGCGTGGACTCAATCACACGAGTGTTTCCACTGTTGTTCGACAAATTAATGCGAACCTTATGCTTTTTGTTTTGCATGGTTTTTTAACCTCTTTCTAGAAGTGCTTTATCGCCTTCTAAGTCTTAGTCCGCATTTTTTCCGAAAAGTTCGGGTTTTTTTGAAAAATGTTTTTTAATTTTGTTTTCTAGTGTTTTTTTTCGTTCTGAGACTGTACTCTTTGATACACTTAATCTTGCACAGACTTCAGCTTGACTCAATTCTTCTATATAAATAAGGTTGAATAGCTCTTGCATTGATTTTGGTAAGGTAGCAACATAATCTCTTATTAACTCAAGCTGCTCTTCGTAGGAGTCGTCTTTGTCTTGATCCACACTCATTGAAGCTTCATACAGTAATCTACTTTTTTCATTTAATGAATCGTCATCATCACCAAATGCATCAAGACTTATGATTTTATTAGGTCTTTCATATGGGTTCGGTTCGTTAGGATGCTCAACTGCCCATACCTTTTTATTTGCGATACGAATTTTTCTTTCTTGATTATCTTCACAGTTGATATATTTCAAGTTGGATCTCACTTCTGCATCATCATGTCTATGTAATTGACTAATTGAGAGTTCAGTGATAGATGCATCAACTACTACAGAAACAACTCCTTTAGTCGCAGATATTGTGGTGCTCTTTCCTGGCTCAAATATTACCTTGTCTCCATTAGTACAGAAATAGGTGTAAGTCATTCTTTGTGATTCTGGGGTTTTACGTAGTTTCATAAAAAAATATCTCCTTCTTTAGTTTTTGGCTAAATGGAGATACTCTTTTCAAAGTATGTAGGCAGTTTCGAGGCATCGCAAAAAGAATGGTTATTTGAGTATATCCATTTATTTTGCAGCTGACGTCCCAACGTTTACTGCAGTTATTCAGTTTATAGCATTACCCTCTGGGAGTTAGTTAATTAGACTAACGAAGATAAAGCTATTTGGTACTTGATTAGTTCGTGAACGCAAATTTTTTGTTTGCATTCAGTTGTTACTTAAAGTCTAAAATGTTATAATTAAATATAATAAATAATTGATTTATCAAAAAACATTCCTTAACTGACTTCATTATAAATCAAGTACTTTTAATCTTTATGGGCACACAATGGGCATCATTTTAGGAGGAGATATTTGTGGATACATTATGCTTTGCAACGTTTGTAGATATTCTTAGACCTTGTCTAGAAGGAAAAGTTGGAAAAACAAAATTTATAGAGCGTCTTTTACAACCAATAATTGAGAGTGAAAATATTTTAAACGAAAAAGGAGAACCTCTTATAATAGACTTTGATTTAACATCTAAATGGATGACTAGAAAAAGAAATATTAATAGTAAAATTCAGTTAGTACTCAACAAACAGAAAGTAGTAACAATTATAAATAATATCTTTAAAAATGATATTTTTGATAGTTTTGATGTTGGAAAGGAACAAGATTTTTTAAATAATTTGCATGAATTAATTAACCAAGACTCTACAATTACAGATACTAAAAAATCTCAGTTTACCGATTTAACTATTCCTGCTACTGATAGAATGACTAATATTTTCATTCATGTGCTTCAAGCTGAAAATAAAACTGAAGATAGAGGATGGTTAACAAACCTATATCGAGGAAGCATTGAAGATGAAGTAAAAATAGTACTGGATAAATTGGCTCAAGATAAGCGTTCTGATATAAAAAAAGAACTCAAATATACTCCTACTTCTTTCAAAAATAAAATCGAAGAGGATAATCATGAGTTAATTGATAAAGTTGAATATAATGTGATTTATTACTATGTGATTAGAGACTATTTTGCAGAGCTTGAAGGAGTTAACGACTCAAACTTTGATAAAGTTGCTAAACACATTCGCAAACAGTACGAAGGATTGAAAAAAGCAGGTCTTTCACAAGATTCAATTCACGATAATATGACTGATATGATAGTTAAGAAAACTTCTGCATCAAGAGCCACTTGCGAAAAAATAGTTGCTTTCTTTATACAGGATTGTGAGGTGTATGATGAAATTACCAAATAAAATAATTAAGTTTGAAGATAGTATATTAGCAAAATTACCCATCATCCTCTCGGTTCTCGAAATTGAGAATAAATCAATTACAGAGTTGTATAATGAGGTGAAAAATGAAGTTGATAGTATAGCCGATTTTACAGACATATTGTGTTGCTTATACGCACTCAATAAAATCGAATTTGATGAAAGCTCAGGAGGTTTAAGATATGTTGAAAGAAATATGGAGTAATAAATTTATTTCACATGGCAAAGTAAGAGATAAAATTCTTTTCAATGAAAACCTTAATGTAGTTCTAGGTGCAGATGATGCAGCAAACTCAATAGGTAAATCGACATTCTTAATGGTTATTGATTTTGTTTTCGGTGGAAAAGACTATATTAATCAAGATACTAATGTGATCAAAAATGTGGGACATCATTCAATTAATTTTAAATTTGTTTTTAATGATATATCCTATTATTTTTCAAGAAATACTGAAGATATAAATACTGTTTCTAAATGTGATGCTAACTATAGTGAAACAGATAAGATGTCCATAGATGACTATAAATCGTTCCTTTATGATAAATATGAATTAAAATTGCCATATACTACTTTTAGAAATGTTGTTTCTAGATATCTTAGAATTTATGGGAGAGACAATTCAAATGAAAAGCGTCCATTACACGGCTTTCCAAATGAAAAAACAGGTGATCCTGTTAATTCACTCATTCAGTTATTCAACAAATACGCAACTATTCAGGACTATCAAAAGGCGTTGAATGAAGCAAATGAGATTAAAAACGCACATTCTAAAGCCCAAAAATACACACTTATACCAAAAATCACAAAAACTGAGTATTCAAAAAATATAAACAAAATTCGTGAATTGGAATTAGAACTTGAGCAAATTCAATATGCAAAAGATGATATATTAGCTGCTTCTGATGAATTTGCTGATGATTTTATAAAATTAAAAAAAGAGCGTCAAAAACTAATCAGGCAGCAAACAACTTTGTCTAATGAGTTAAAGCTGGTTAGCAGAGAAATAAAAAAGGTTATTAATCAAAATAACTATGATGAATTAGCAAGATTCTTTGAAAATGTTAATATCAAACATCTTGATGAAATCAATAATTTTCACAGCCAATTGTATGATATTTTACAAATAGAATTCAACGAAGCAAAAACAAGTATCCAAAATAAAATTGATGATATTATGGATCAGATTAGAAGTATTGATAATCAGATAGTAGCTACTGGTTATTCACAAACTGTTCCTAAAAGTCTCGTTATGAGAATTTCTGCAATCTCTACTGAGATTAGAGAATTAAGAAATCAAAATAATCAATATGACAAATCTATCGATTTTAAAGATGTTTCTGAAAAAAGGAAAATAGATTTAGTTTCAATTAGAAAAAATATTGTAGAAAGCATAGCAACTACAATAAATGAAAAGATGGATGAAATTAATGATTTAATCTATGAAGGTAAAAAAACACCTCCAAGAGTTACTTTTCACGATAACAATGATTATACATTTGAAGTTATAAACGATTCTGGAACTGGATCTAGATATAGAGGAATGCTGATTTATGATTTGGTTATCCTACAAAAGACTGTATTACCTATTTTAATTCACGACTCCTTCTTATTTAAGAACGTCGAAGATCACGCAATTGAAGTAATATTAGAAAATTACAAAAGTGCTAATAAGCAAGTATTCATATCTCTCGATAAAATAGGTTCATATAGTGCTATATCGCAAAAAGTTTTGAAAGATAATGAAGTACTATATCTATCACCTGAAGGCAATGAATTATTTGGTTGGTCTTGGAATACAAAAGAACAAATAACAGATCAAGAATAATAGAAAGTAGGTAAAACTAATGGTTAGTTATAATAAGTTATGGAAACTACTAATTGATAAGGGTATAAATAAAAAAGAGCTTATCAGGCTCTCTGGAGTTAGTTCTTCTTCAATTGCAAAATTAACAAAAGGTCAAAATGTAACTACCGATGTATTGTGCAAGATCTGTGAAACATTAGAATGTGATTTCAAAGATATTATGGAGTATGTAGGTAAATAAAAAAGGCGACTCAACTCAATTAAGAGCTGGGTCGCTATACTTTTATATGTGATTACCTTGGATATACTTCTTCTAATGTTTTAGATTCTTTTGTTTTCCAAACTTTCCATCCACTATTACTACCCAATGAAACAATATCAGCTGCAGTACTTGGCGAATTGAATGCATAGTCCTTCACGAACACAAGTTCATCATTAATTTCTTTAATGACGCCATCATCGATTAATTTGTCTCTGAATTTAATTTCATTTGAATTAACCTTATGTTTTGTTGGATTTTGTCTACTAATAGACCCTTTTAACACTATAAATTTTTCATCTACGTACACACCCTCTGCATTCCATAAACCATCTTTATTTTGGAAATAGAATCTAGGATTTTCATCTAAGTCTTCTTTTGCAACTTCAGGTACAAAAATATTGAATCCAAGTGCTTTGATAAGAGTCTGAATTGTCTCAAAATAAATGAGGCATTCGTTCATCTTGGATTCAGGTATAGTCGTTGATTTACCATTATTACCGTTATGAACCACAAATCTATCCACTTCTTTTGCTTTTTCAATCATTAACTGCTCAAGAAATGTTAAGTGAGCTTTATCGAAAATACCACCTAAATTTTGAATTGTGTATGCAGACTCCCAGAAGTCTTTTTCTTTTTTGTGTTGATTTAAACGTACATATAATGATTCAGTTTCACCAATATAGACCGAATTGTTACCATCGTTATCTTTACCAACTAAAATATAACACCCCATACGCTCGAGTTCTTTACGTTGATTTTCAATTTCTGATTTTGCTACGTAAACTATTCTTATTGCTTCAGTAGTTATTCTTGCTTGACTGGTTTTACTTGCATCTCCGGTTGGTAAATATATTTCTATTGTTTTAGCTAATATCATCATCGATCACCTAGATTCATAACAAATATTCTAATAGGTTATCCTCAAAAAAATCTAACAAACTACCTTCGTCATCAGTATCTCTCCACATAAAATAGTTTTTTTCGTAACCTTGATACCAAAATGCTACTTCTCTATTTCTTCTAGGATCTCTTGTAATATCTCCTACAAAAACTATCCAAAATGGCAAAATTTCATCTACAATTCTACTTTCCTCACGAATTGTTTTCAACAATCCAGGTGTAAAGTATTTGCAACTTCTTTCATGAGCGTTTCCTCTACCTGCAGCCATATCAGTAGTTTCGACCCATCCATCCTGTCGTTTTATTTCTCCGAACAATATTTTTCCGCTTTTAATATTTCGAATTGCGAAGTCCATACTAATTCCCCACGAATATTTTGGCTTGCCATTTGCTGCTTTTTCGTTAATATTTATGTTATAGATTTTTCTAAGTGTATCGTCTTTCAGAGGATATTTGGAATAAATATCTCCAAATTCAGTCGGATGTCTATCAACAATAAATTCACCAGGATAAACCGAATCAAGTGCTGATTGTAATACTACTTGAAACCTTTCTTCAGTTTTAAGCGCCTTTGCACCACTAATTGTCTGCCAATTAGCTCTTTTTCTTAACTCTGAACTAGCCATATTTTCCCCTTTTCAAATTTTTACAAATACACACTTAACAACTTTCAATATTGTTGTATATATTGTATAATATTATATATGCATTTATTATATCAAATATCGGTTTTTTGCACAATCTAAACTATATAAACAAATGATTGATATTGACTTTACTTTTAGAGA
Organism: Acholeplasmataceae bacterium; assembly: GCA_963667565.1. Taxonomy (GTDB): domain Bacteria; phylum Bacillota_I; class Bacilli_A; order Acholeplasmatales; family Acholeplasmataceae; genus WOFB19. Next base: position 1,012,740 of record OY763415.1, read on the forward strand.
AGAGTATTTTAATATGCAACTAGAAGTTATTAAGGAGGACGAAAATGCCAGACGTAAAAAAAGAAATAACTGCTTATTCAATCTATAATGAACAAGCAAAAAACAGGACAAAAGTGAATCCATTGGATGACCTATATCCAAGATTGCCTAATGAAAAGTATGATATTATATACGCAGATCCACCTTGGGATTATGGTGGAAAGATGCAATATGATAAATCTACTATCAAATCTGAAAATGAAGGATTCAAAAGAACAATATTTATTAGTTCAGCTTCGTTCAAATACCCGACTGTGAAACTAAAAGATTTGAAAACATTAGATGTGAATTCCATTGCAGCAGATGATTGTTTGTTGTTCATGTGGACAACTGGCCCACAAATGGCAAATTCCATCGAATTAGGACAAGCTTGGGGATTTGAGTATAAAACCGTAGCTTTTGTATGGGATAAAATGGTTCATAATCCAGGACAATATACTCTATCGCAAACAGAGATGTGTTTAGTGTTTAAAAAGGGTAGAATTCCAAAACCAAGAGGAATAAGAAATGCTAGACAATTCTTCCAACATCCTAGAGGAAAACATAGCGAAAAACCAACAGAAGTTATTACAAACATCACTAACATGTTCCCAAAACAAAAAAAGATCGAGCTATTTGCTAGAGAAAATTATTTTGGTTGGGATAACTGGGGTTTAGAAATCCCTGATTCAAAGATCGACATTCCGACGAATGCAGAAATTGAAGAAAAAAATATTAGTTTTTTTGATGAATGACCCAGATGACAATGTCTGGGTTTTTCTTTTGAATATTCCTCATGGTATAATCGTTTTGTCGAGTAAAATATCAAATCGTGTAAAATCATGAGCAAATCGTGTAAATCTGACTTCAAATCGTGTAAATCTGACTTTAAATCGTGTAGAAAATTAGTCTTTTTTAATGTTTTTGACCTTATTCTATTCTATTAAATTGATCTACCATGGAAAGTGAAAGTCGAGAAGAAGCTTTATTAAGGCGTAAAAAAAGGACTGATAAATTGTATCAATCCTGTTCTTCTTATATGGTGCGGACGATGAGACTTGAACTCACACGGGCGATTACTTGCCCACAAGCCCCTCAAACTTGCGTGTCTACCATTCCACCACATCCGCATTGCCTTTTGATTATAACATATTTTTTTAATCATTCAAATAGATTTATTTCAAAAATAAAAAAGGTGCCGATTGGCACCTATTTACTATTCAACTGAAATGATATAACTATAAATCTCTTGTTGACCTTCAATCACATCAACATCTAAATCAGGATTTAATTGTTTCGCATAAGCAACAATTGCTTCTAACTCATCTTCATCAGTTTCAAGACCATAGAAGATAGTGATGATTTCTCTGTCTTCATTAATCATATCATCTAGCAATTTCTTAGCAGTTTCTACTCTACTTTGAGTAGCTACTTTGATTTTACCTTCGGTAATACCAATGAAATCGCCTTTTTTGATTTGTACACCACCAAGTTCGGTATCTCTAACTGCATATGTAATCTCACCTGATCTCATCTTAGAAACAATTTCAGTCATCTCTTCAATGTTATCATCAATTTCTTGAGTTGGATCAAATGCCATGAGTGATGTATATCCTTGTGCAATACTCTTTGTATGAAGTACTCTAACTGTTTTACCTTCAACTAAATCAATGGTTTGCTCAGCTGACATAATGATATTTTTATTATTAGGTAAAATAATAACATTGTCACAATTAAGTGTTTGAACAGCTTTAACAAAATCTTCAGTAGATGGATTCATCGTTTGTCCACCGTCGACAATAAGATCAACACCTAATTCTTTAAATGCTTCTTTGATTCCTTCGCCTGATGCGACTGCTAGAATACCATATTTAGATTTTTTTTCTACTTTAGTTGAAACTTTAGTAGGTTCTTGATGATTACCCATGATTGTTGAATGTTGTAAACGCATATTTTCAACTTTAATGGTTTGAATATCACCATATTTTTGTGAAAGTGTTAATGCAACACCTGGTTGATTTGTGTGTACGTGTACTTTTAATAAATCATCATCAGTAACAACAACTAATGAATCACCCATTTGTGATAAAGGTTCCTTCATCAAGTTTTCATCAAAAGTTTCTGGATGATGAAGTTTGACAATAAACTCTGTACAATATCCATATTTAATATCAATATCACCAAGGTTTTCAGCACCATGGAAATGTTCATGCACTGCTTGTGTTGTTGGTTGAACATCAGCTTCAGCAAGCATGTTACCTTCTAATGCCATGATCATACCTTCGATAATTTTAATGAAACCTGCTCCACCACTATCGACAACTCCTGCTTCTTTTAACACAGGTAGTAAATCTGGTGTTTTAATAAGTGTTGCTTTAGCTTGTTCTAAATAAATTTTTAAAACATCTTCTACACTTTTTAAATTAGGTTGTTCTAATAATACTTTTTCTGCTGATTCTCTAACGACGGTTAAAATGGTTCCTTCAACTGGATCCATCACGGCACGATATGCCATTTGGTATCCACCAACAAGGGCTTTGATAAATTCTTCAATTGTTGCACTACCATTATCAATTTTTGCAATTTCAGAATAAACTCCGCGGAAAAATTGCGAGAGGATAACACCTGAGTTTCCTCTAGCACCCATTAAGAGTCCTCTTGATAAAATTTTTGAAATATCGATAATAGATTGTGAATCTAAATTGTTGACTTCTTTAATACCAGCCATCATTGTCATTTGCATGTTTGTTCCTGTGTCTCCGTCTGGGACTGGGAAAACATTAAGATGGTCGATTTCCTTGTGATTGTTTTTCAAGTTTACTGCACCGTTTGTTACCATTTTTTTAAATAGAGATCCGCTGACCGTTTGGTTCGCCATAATTGATCCTCCTAGATTTTGAACGCGTATAACATCTCTTAATATAAAGATTAAATTTTTGGTTTTTCATATAAGGTCATTAATTACAATACTTAATAAGTATAGCATTGTGATTTTTAAAATGCAATATTTGTTTACATTTTAGCATTCTTATTATATCACACATGAAACATTTTGACACTCAAAATTATATAAATATATAATATAGGAACATTTTTATGAATTATTTCTAAATATTTTAAATGAATGTGTTGCTTTTTTTCATCTTCTATGTTAAATTGAATTGTGCAGTTAGGAGTGAGAGTATGGCTAAATGCTATGTAACAGGAAAATCAACAGTATTTGGAAACAAACGTAGTCATGCGTTAAATGCAACACGCAGAACTTGGAAGAGCAATTTACAAACTATCAGAATTAAAGACGAAGATGGAAACATTAAAAAAGTTAAAGTTTCAGCAAGAGCTCTTAAAAAACACAATTTAGAACGTGTTTAATAAAAGTTAATGACGTTATTCCAATAAAAACGTTCTTCTGTAACGTTTTTTATTTGAACAAAAGAAAAGGTGGAGAATATCCACCTTTTTCTTTTAGTCTTTGATAGTTTTAATCATGAGTACACTACCTTCATGAACTTCTAGTATTGCATGCTCTAATGTCTCATTACTAATACCGATTGGATCAAATTGACCCATATGGTAATGGTCTAATTCATATTTAAAATGCTTAAGTGAAATGATAGCTTTAGGATATCCAAAAAACGATATATAACCATCATAAAAGGGGATATGATTTAAAGAAACATTCACTCTATTGATGACTGAATAATCGTCAATGATAACAAGATTTTCAAACTCATTAAATAATGATAAATTTGCCATATAATGTTCGATTCTTTGTCCACCAATACCACCAATCATAATAAGTTCATCAGCATTTAATTTTTTTGCTTCAATGAGTGCTTGATATGTATCCGTCACATCTTTAATTGGGCTTAATTCAACTTTGTTTAATTGAGTTAATATACCAGGATTTTTAAGTGAGTCAAAATCTCCAACAGCTAGGTCAATCTTTATTCTTTGTTTGTACATTGAAAGAATGGCTTGATCGACACCAATGATATAATCAGTATCTTCAAATTTAAATATTTTTCTAACATCTTTTGGTGTAGGATGTGTGATAACAATGACTCTCATTTTAATGACCTAATTGCTTCATCAGCATTTTTGTGATTGAACACAAAACTACCAGCTACAGCCATATCAACACCAGCATTTTTTGCAATTTCAATCGTGTTTTGATTGATACCACCATCAACTTCAATTAAAAAATTTAGTTTTTGTTTATCTCTGATTTCAACAAGTTTCTCGACTTTTTTCATCATATCAGTCATAAATGACTGACCACCAAATCCTGGTTCCACTGTCATAACTAAGACTAGGTCAACTTGATCAATAATTTCTAATAATGCATCGACATCAGTGTTTGGTTTAATAGATATGCCAACTTTTTTTCCTTTTGCTCTAATTTTTGCAATGGCTTGTTTGTAACAATTAGCTTCAATGTGAATGGTTATAAACTCGACTTTGCTTAAACTAAATTGCTCAATCCAATTGATTGGATCTGTGACCATTAAATGGACATCTAAAGGTATAGTTGATAAATCATTGATCGTCTTAGTAATAGCTGGACCAAAAGAGATATTAGGGACAAAATGTCCATCCATAATATCTATGTGAATATAATCAGCAGATTTTACTTTGTCTATTTCTTGAGCTAATTTTGTAAAATCAGCTGTCAAAACTGAAGGTGCAATAATCATAAAACCACTCCTCAATATTTTACTTTTTGATTTTTAATTTCTTCAATAAATTGTAAATAATTTTCATATCTAGATTTTAATATATCGCCATGTTCAAAAGCATCTTTGATTGCACATTTAGGTTCATGAATATGATTACATTGATTACCAAACTTACAACTATCACTTAATGCGATAAAATCAGGATAAAGTTCCTTTAATTCATCTTCATAATAGATCTTAAAATCAATCTTTGAAAATCCTGGTGTATCGGCTATATATCCTTCATTAAACTTATATAATTCAGAATGTCGTGTCGTATGTTTACCACGTCCAAGTGCATCAGAGATCTCTTGTGTTTTTAAACCTAATTCTGGCATTAAAGCATTGAGTAATGTCGATTTCCCAACACCTGTTTGACCAGCTAAAACAGTAATTTTATCAGTAAAAATATGCTCTAATACATCAAAACCAATTTTTTGCTTACTATTGATATAATAGACTTCATATCCCATTTGTTCATAATAAACCATGTCTTTTTTTATGCTTTCTAGTAATCCATCATCAACCAAATCAATTTTTGAAATAACAATCACAGGATTGAGTTTTTCTTGTTCTAAGATGACTAAAAATTTATCAAGTAAATAAAAACTAAAATCAGGTCTAATGGCACTAAAAACGAGAAGCACTTGATCAACGTTTGCGACATCTGGTCTTTCAAGTTCATTATTTCTCGGAAGTATTTCTTCAATAAAGACTTGATCGTGATCAAATGCATACAAAACCTTATCACCTATTTTAGGGCTTATTTGGATTATTTTTGTCTCTTTTTTTGTCTTTCTAGAGGTTTGTTTATTAAAATCATCATTTTGATCAAGTTTGACATATCTTAATTTTCCACGTGCTTGAGCAATGAATTCATCTTGATTCTCTAGATCGACAATCGTGTATTGATTTGAAATAATTTTTCTAATAAAAGCTTTTTTCAAAAGTTCCTCCTAAAGGTTTTGTGCTCTTAATTGGCCACATGCAGCATTGATATCATGACCTTGTTCTTTTCTAAGTGTTACTTGAATGTTTCTCTTCTTTAAAACATCATAAAACTTTAATTGATTTTCATGTTTAGAGCGTTTGTATGGTGCTTCAATCACCTCGTTATAAGGTATCAAGTTAACATAAACATTAAGCCCTCTAAGTCTTGTTGCTAATTCTTCAGCAACTTCTACCATGTCATTAATACCATCAATTAAAATATATTCTATAGTAACTCTTCTATTTGCAACACTCAAATAATATTTCATCGCTTCGAAAACTTCTTCAACAGGAAATCTTTGATTAATCTTCATTAATTTTGATCTGATTTCATTGTTTGGAGCATGTAAACTAATCGCTAAATTAACTTGAATGCCAAAATGTGCATACTCTTTAATTTTAGGTACAATCCCTGATGTAGAAACAGTAATATGTCTAGCACCAATCTCTAGTCCTTTAGGATGATTGACAGTCAAAATAAATTTGGTTAAGTTTTTGTAATTATCAAAAGGTTCACCAATACCCATAACAACAATGTAACTTATGCGTTCACCTAAGATACGTTCTGTTTCAACAACCTGAGCGATAATCTCACCTGATGTTAAATCTCTTTGTTTTTTAAGCAATCCAGAAGCACAAAAAGAACAACCAATGTTACATCCAACTTGCGTTGTTACACAAATAGAATTGCCATAATGTTGTTTCATCAATACAGACTCAATTAAATGTCCATCATGTAAACTATAAAGAACCTTTAAAGTACCATCAACACTTTTATGTTGTAATACATGCTCTAATGCCTTTAAATGGAAATTTTGATTTAAAAAATCAATCAAATCATTTGGTAAATTATTCATTTCCTCAAATGATTGTGCTTTTTGTTTATATAACCAATGCCAAATTTGATCAGCACGGTATTTTTTAAAATTGTTTTTTTCTAAAAATGCGACTAACTCTTCATAAGTCAAATCATAAATTAACATTTCATCACCTATACATATTATACACGATAATCAAATTTTCATAAGAAAAAAACCTGAAATTTCAGGTTTTTAGCTTCTTACTTTAGCGTTAAGTTCTCTCTCTAGTCGAATGATGACTTTTCGCATTAATTTATCGACTTCTTCACTTTCAAGTGTCTTATTAACATCATTAAAAACAAGGTTAAAAGCAACTGATTTCATACCTTTTTCAATATGAGATCCTTGATATACATCAAAGATACTAAGTGCTTTGATTTGTTGTCTTACTGTTTGGTTAATTAAAGCCATCATTTTAGCAACTTCGACTTCTTCACTTACGACAACAGCTAAATCTCTTTCAATACTAGGATATTTAGAAATCATTTGATATAAGTTTTCTACTTCAACTTCTAGTAATCCTGATAAATCAATTTCTAATATAAATGTTTGATCTAAATCCAATCGTTTAGCTTCTTTTGGATGTAATTCACCTATGAAACCGACTATTTGACCATTAAAGATCATGTTTGCTTGTCTATATGGATGAAGGAAATCAAAGGCGTTTGTTACTTCGTAATCAAAGGACATCTTAAATCTTGAAAATGTTTCATCTATCATACCTTTAAGCATGTAAAAATCAGATGATAATCCTTTTTTAGCCCAAGCTTGATTGTGCCATGTACCTGTAAGTGCAATACCTAAATGATTCTTTTCTAATCCTTTAGCAAACACATGACCAATTTCAAAAATATGAACTTGATGAGCTTGTCGTGCTTGATTATATTTAATCGTTTCTAACAATCCATTAACTAAACTTTGTCTTAATACTTTTCGATCTTCGGATAAAGGCATTAACAATGATAGTGGTTCACCTAATTTAATGTATCGATTAGCTTCATCAGGAGATTTTAATGTATATGTAATCACTTCATTTAATCCAAGACTTGCTAAATGATGCTTGATGATTCTTTCACGTTTTTGTTTAGATGTCAGATATCCTAGTGTTTCAACATGCTCTTGTTTCATAGGAATCACATTTAAACCATGAATACGTGCAATTTCTTCTAAAATATCTGCAGGTATTTTAATATCTTGACGATATGATGGTGGTGTGATTTCAAATCGATCATCTTTTTCTTTAACTTTATAATTTAATTGACTAAAATATCTTAATAATGTTTGATGATCAATATCTATGCCTAATAAATCTTGAACATAAGACTTATTAAGATTAATTAAAGCAGGTTCTAATGTGTGATCAACGGCTAAACTGATACCTTCATAAACAGTAGCCTCAGCAAGTTCTATTAAAAGTGATGTTGCTAATTCTAATCCAAGTTCAATTCTTTGATCATCAATACCTCTTTCGAATCGAAGGGATGAGTCACTTCGTAATCCTAAGCGTTTAGATGTATGTTGAATACGCTTTGGTTCAAAATATGCAGCCTCTAACAACACTTTAGTTGTCTTATCATCAACCATTGTATTTTCTAATCCCATGACACCAGCAATCGCGATTGGATATTTTCCATTTGTGATCACGACATCGTCGTGTGTTAATTGACGTTCTTGCCCATCTAATGAGATTACTTTTTCATCATCACGTGCATCTCTAACGACAATCTTTGTTGATCCTATTTTATCTGCATCAAACATATGAAGCGGTGTCCCAAGCATGATAAGGACGTAATTACTAATGTCAACGACATTATTGATAGGTCTCATTCCATTTGCAATGAGTGCGCTCTTTAACCACCATGGTGATTCCTTAATCTTAATTTGATCGATATATCTTGCGCTATATCTACCACAGCCATTTGAATCTATCGTGACTTCAAATGGATTTTTTGTTGTAGCTGTTTTTATTTGATAAGATGGTGTTTTTACTTTCGTATTTGTTACTGATCCTAAATCAAGTGCAAAACCGTAAACTGACAACAAATCACCACGGTTTGGTGTTAAACCAAGTGTCATTTTCCAGCCTTCTAAAGCGAGTACCTCTAGAGCAGGTCTGCCTACTTCCATTTCTTGTGGAAAATAATAAATACCATCTTTGTATGCTTCTGGTATTAACTTTTCTTCAAATCCTAATTCTTGAAGTGAACAGATCATACCATTTGATTCTTCACCTCTAATTTTAGATTGTTTAATTTCAAAATTACCAGGTAGAATTGTACCTACTTGAGCAACAACAACAAATTGATCTTTACCAACATTTGATGCACCACATACGATTTTTTCAATACGATCTCCTAAATCAACAGTTGTTAAATTTAGGTGATCTGAGTTTGGATGAGGTTCACAAGTCAATACTTTACCAATCACTAAATTGGTTGATTCATTTACTTTTTCAAATGCTTCAACTTCAATAATTTTTTGGTTTGTTACTTCTAAAATATCAGAAGGAATATCAATAAATTCTTTTAATAGTTTTTCTGTAATAATCATTATTGGATTTCCCCCTTAAATTGATTTAAGAATCTTAAGTCATTCATATAAAAATGTCTAATATCATCAATATTGTATTTTAAGATTGCGATACGTTCAATACCAATACCAAATGCAAATCCAGAATATACCTCTGGATCATAACCACCCATTTTAAGCACATTAGGATGAACCATACCAGATCCTAAAACTTCAATATAGCCGATGGTTCCATCTTTTTTTACATATGAAACATCAACTTCATAACTTGGTTCAGTGAACGGGAAAAACGATGGTCTTAATCTAATTTCTCGTTGTTCACCAAAAAGATGTTTTGCCATTTTTAACAGTGCATCCTTTAAATTAGCAAGTGAAACCTTTTTACCGACAACTAAGCCTTCCATTTGCATGAATTGATGTGAGTGGGTTGGATCATCATCATCTCTTCTATAAACTTTACCTGGACAAACAATTTTTAAAGGTTGTCCTTTCATACTTAACATGGTTCTTGCTTGAACTGGGGATGTATGCGTACGTAATAATGTTTCTTCACTAATATAAAAAGTATCTTGCATATCTCTTGCTGGATGATCTTTTTCTAAATTCATCATTTCAAAATTATAAAAATCTGATTCCACTTCTGGACCTTCAGCAACTTGATAACCCATACCTATAAATAAATCTTCTAAGTCCTCGATGACTTGAGTTAATGGATGAAGATTACCTGAATAAAGTGTTAACCCTGGAAGTGTGACATCAATTTTCTCATTTTGTAATACTTCTAAAAGTTTTTGATCTTCTAAGATTTGTTTTTTATTGTATAGTTCTTGTTCAACAATGGTTTTTGCTTCATTGACTTGTTGTCCAAAAGCAGGTTTTAATTCATCAGGTAAATTTCTAATTTCACCCATCATTAAAGATACTTCTCCTTTTTTACTTAAATACTTCAAGCGAAGTTCTTCAAGTTCAATAAGCGTTGAAGCAATCTTAATTTCGGTTAGTGCTTTTTTGACTAATGTTTGTAAATTTTCGTTCATTTTTTCTCTCCTTTAATGAATAAAAAAAGTCCCTAGATTAATAATCTAAGGACGAATCATCGTGGTACCACCTTAGTTCTAGAATAAATTCTAGCACTCATTACTCGTAACGTGAGTCAGCGGATGTGATTAGCATCTCTCATAGGTGAATTCATTAGGTATTTATTGTATAGATCACACCACCCTATACTCTCTTTAAATAAATCTTATCTAATTACTAAGCCTAATCATCAATTTCTTCTTGAAGTTAGAATTGCGAGTAATCTAAGTAGTTCAATGTAAATCCACACGAGTGTAACCATTAAACCAACTGCGACAACCCATTCATATGTTTTATCTGCTTGTCCTTCTACGATGCGTTGTGCATTATCAAAATCAATGGTTAACATGAAAGCCCCATAGACAATGAAGACTGCTGAAATAATAAGCATAAATGTTGTGCTTACTCCATCAAATGCACCAAACAAAGATAGTATACCAAATATTACGAAAAATACAAGGAATCCAAGTAGTAATGATGTCATAATTCTTCTAAATCGTGAGGTGACACGAATCGCACCACTTGAATATAAGAATAACATCACTGTAAAAATAGCTGCAGTTGCTAAAACTGCTGTTAAAGCAATACCTGGATATGCATCATTAAATATTGCTGTAATGGTTCCAAGTAGGACACCTTCAGATAGTGCATATAAGATTCCAAATGGCATAGCTAATCTTGGAACTAAAGTACTTACGAGTACTGAAATTAAAGCGACAATCATTGATGTGAATAATAATGGCATAAGGATGTTTGTAAATTGAGTAATTGCTAAATACCCACTCACAACAGCAATAAGTAATAACGTAGCCGTTTTTAATATAATACCTTGATAACTTGCTGTTTGATCAACCGCATAAGTATCTTGTTTTTCTAAATTTCTAAAGACTGGATTTGCTGTACGCATTTCTTCAACTCCTTAATTCTTTTTGGATATCCATATTATATTACACTATATTCTATAGTGCAAACAATCCGGATGATATCACATTATTTTCCGATTTTAATTCATCAAATGAACCATAACCTTCCATTTTTTCAAAAACTGTTTTGTTGATTCTAGTTCTATTTTTAACATCTTCTCGTGACACGAAAGGTTTCTCCTTGCGATTTTCAATAATGTCATAAGCAACTTGTGCTCCTAATCCATCAATAGAACTAAATGGCATTCTTAAGCCGTCTTCTTCCATTAAGAAGGTCGTTGCATCTGATTTATTAATATCCACTGGTAAAAATTTAAAGCCACGTCTTGTCATTTCTAGTGCGACACCTAATGTAACTTGAAGTGCTTGCTCAGTTGCTTTTAAATTAAATTGTTTATCAAATTCAATGAGTTTGTTTCTAATTGCATTAGATCCTTTCATCATTGTTTCATAATCAAATTGTGAAGCACGTTTTGAAAAAAATCCACTATAGAATAATAAGGGTTTATACACTTTGAACCAAGCAATACGCATCGCCATGATGACATATGCTGTCGCATGTGCTTTAGGGAACATATATTTTATTTGAGTTGCAGACCAAATGTACCATTCTGGTACTTGATTAGTTCTCATTTCTTGTACATAATTTAACCATTTTGATGGTTCTTTACTAGGTTTTCCTTTTCTAACAAACTCCATTATTTCAAATGCTCTAAGTGGTAACAATCCTTGTTCAGATAATTGAACCATAATATCATCACGACATGCAATAATATCATCAAAAGAAACTTTTCCAAATTCAGTTTTTCCATTAATCAATGCTTGAGCATTAGATAACCAAACATCTGTACCATGAGATAAACCTGATATTTTAACAAGTCCAGCAAATGTGTTTGGCTTTGTATCTATAAGCATTTGTCTTGTAAATGATGTACCAAACTCTGGAATTGCATATGATGCAACATCACTTAATATTTCATCAGATTTGACACCAATGATTTCAGTTCCACTAAATAATTTATATACTCTCGGATCATCAAGTGGTATATCTTGAGCTTTTGTAAATGGAAACTCATCTTGATGTAATGTGACATAATCCATTAAGAACTTAATCATCGTTGGATCATCATGTCCTAAGATATCAAGTTTTAAGAGATTTGCTTCAAATGAGTGATAATCAAAATGAGTTGTTTTCCATTCTGAATTTACATCATCTGCAGGATATTGAACAGGTGTAACGTCAAAAATTGTTTTTGATTTAGGTACAATAACAATACCACCAGGATGTTGTCCTGTTGATCTTTTGACACCTTCTATTTTTTTAGCTAATCTTTCAATTTGTGCTGGTCGTTTAACAAGGTTCTTATCTTCTAAATAACCTTTGACGTAACCAAAAGCATTTCTTTCAGCAACTGTTTGTATTGTTCCTGCTCTAAATGTATGATCATCTCCGATAAGTTCACGAACATAAGCATGTGCTTTTGACTGATAATCACCAGAAAAGTTTAAGTCAATATCAGGCACTTTATCACCATTAAAACCTAAGAAGGTTTCAAATGGAATATCATGACCATCTTTGATTAATGGTTCACCGCAAATTGGACAGTTTTGTGTTGGAAGATCATATCCTGATTGAACATGTTCAAAATAAGGTTGAAATGCTTTTTCTTCTTCGCTTATTCCATATTCGATTGCTTCTTCATCTGTGAGTTTAAAGACTGTAAAATCAGCATTTTTGCAACGATAATGTGGTCTTAGTGGGTTAACTTCTGTAATATCAAGAAGTGTTGCTACAACTGATGATCCAACTGATCCTCTTGAGCCTACTAAATAGCCATCTTCAAGTGATTTTTTAACGAGTAGATGTGAAACATAGTAGTTAGGTGCAAAGCTGTTTTCAATAATATTTTTTAATTCTCTAGAAACACGTTTAGCAACAATTGGGTGTGGTTCATTTCCATAGAGTTGTTGCATTTTTTCAAGAACTAATCGTTTGACTTCACTAGATATACTTTGAATGCCTAATTGTTCTTTAAATGCATCATCAGGAAGTGAGTAAAGATCATTTGGAAATGCTTGAATCGGTTCAATCATTTGATTCAGTATATTTGTATTTTTAACAACAATTTCATATGCCAGTTCCGCATCTAAAAAACTAAATGATTGTAACATTTCATCTGTCGTTAAAAAATATTGTTCTGGCATTTGTTTATATTTATTTAATTGATGGATACCTCCACCTACAAGCGGTGTTCTAATATAGATTTCTCTGTAGAGTACATCTTTTTTCTCTAAATAGTGTACATCTCCTGTAGCAATCACTATTTTATTCAATTCTTTAGCAGTTTTAATAATTTTCGCAATAATCGCTTCTATAATTTCATCTGCATATTGACCTAAATCTTGTTTTAAGTGTTGATAAGCTTGTGGTGGTTGTACTTCAATATAATCATAATATTCAATTGCTTGTCTTAGTTGATCATCGCTTTGATTTAAAGCTGCTTCAAAGACATTACCATTTGCACATCCACTACCAATCAATAAACCTTCTCTGTGTTTATCTAAAATCGATTTTAAAGTTCTTGGACCTTTATAAAAATGATCCGTTAAAGCATCTGATATGACCTTAAATAAGTTTTTGTATCCTTCTTGTGTTTGTGCCAATACATTTAAATGGTAAGGCATGACATGTTTCCATGCTTCTTTAACATCGATTGCTTGATTAAGCTCTTGATATTGTTTAATATTAAGTTTAGACAAATCATGTAACATGAGTTGCCAAATTTGTGCAGTAACTTGTGCATCATCTTCGGCTCTATGGTGCTGTTCTTGTTTGACTTTAAAGAATTTTGCTACTGCTTTTAAATTAAATCGATTAAGTTGATCACTATAAAAATATCTTGCTAAGCTTAAAGTATCAATGACTTTAGAGTCATTAAAATATAAGTCTAATTTTCTTGCATTTTCTCTAATATGTCCTACATCAAAAAGTGCATTATGCGCAACTAAAATCGCATCATTTGCAAATGCTAGAAATTGAGGTAGTGCTTCATCTATCGTTGGTGCACCTTTTAACATTTCATCAGTGATGTCTGTAAGTTCTGTTGTAAATGTGGATAGGGGTTCATTTGGATTTACAAACAATTGAAATGATTCTAATATTTCAGATTGTGTCATTTTAACTGCAGCTATTTCTATGATTTTATCTCTTGTTGAAGATAAACCCGTTGTTTCTATATCAAAGACAACATAAGTTGCTTCTTTTAATAATATTTCTTCATTTGAATCTGTTGAGATTTTAAACTTTTCTTCATCAACAAAATCTAATTCAACTCCATAGATCGCTTTAATAGGTTTACCTTTAGTTGATTTATATATATCAGGATATGCATACAAACCATTATGATCTGTAAATGCAATCGCTTCATGCCCCCATCTTAGTGCTTGACCTACATAATCTGATACATCACCTATACCATCCATATTAGACATTTTGGTGTGTAAATGAAACTCAACTCTTTTTTCTTTTGACTTATCAACGCGTTCAACATTAGATTTAACTTTATCCATAAAATAAATGGCATCACAAAAAATGACAACATCTTTTTGGTATGTATCAAATGTTGCTCTTCCTTGTACTTGTAAATAATCATCATCTTTAATTGAATCTGATAACTCAAAATCTTTTTGTCTACTTAAAAATTTCTTTACAGTAATTGCGTCTTCTTCATCACCTAAAACAAAAGTGAGGAGCGTTGTATTGGTTAATTTTCTAACTTCTTTTTTAGAGACAGTACCTTCAATTAAAAAGTTAGTGTCTCCTTTTTCATTTTTGTATTTATCTAACTGATATTGATCAAGAGGTATTTCAGTTATTGGTACTGCCTTGGGTCTCGTTTTTTTAGAAAATACTTTTTTCTCTGAAATCACTTTTTCTTTAATTGCTAATTGTTCTTTTTGCTCTAAAACTTTCGCTTGCTCATCAATCGCTTTTGAGATTTTTTGTTTTGTCGGTGTTAACTTATCATCAATCTCAAATGTAATCTTTGTCTTTATTCCTAATCTAATGAGAACTTCTTCAATATCTTTAAAATAGCTATCTACATAAGTTGAATCTTTATCTACTAAAACAACGACATGTTGATCTTTATACTGTGCTTTAAAATTCTTAAGAACTAGAAAACTAGATTTAGATTTAGATACTTCAGTATAAGCATATTCATAAAATTTGATGATATATGCACTTAAACCATCAGTTTTTTCGTAATGAATGTGCGTTTTAACATGCTTAACAACATTTGGAATAAGAAAGAATGTCTTGATTTGTTCTAAAAAAGGAATTAAAACATCAGGTCCTATAACATCCTCTAAAAGGATATCAAAAGTAAACGTTTGTGTTTTTGCATCAATAAGAACTTGTTGCAACTTCGATTGCTGAAGCACTGGATGATTAAATTTTGATTGCTCTATGAATAAATCAAATTTATTGTTAGACATGTGGTGCTTCTCCTTTTGGAAATATTTTTATCTTTCTATATGCCCAGAAATGATAACCATAAACTAATATCATACTGATTGCATTTAAAGAATATAGTCCTAAAAGTATTAAAACAAAATTTGAAAAAATATAGATTGTTGAAATGTATGTAGACATTTTAAATCTTATCTTAAATGGAATTCTTATCATTGGTGATAGCAAGCTTGATAATAAAGTCATAATAAAAATAACAACCATGAAATCCACAACATAAATGAAATATTGAACAATCATGTCAAATGCAAATAAGAATGTTTGTTGTTCATAGACATCTTTTAACGCGATAGAAATTTGTGAAATATCTTCTGATTGTGTAGATGTAAAATCATGTGTTCTAAAATTTAATGCTTGATATGTCATAAAATCTAATTGTTGATCTGCAAGATAAACGCCAATACCTTCACTCTCGAAATTGAAAGTAACTACATATGGACTTTTGATCTCACCAATAGAAATATTGAAATTCTGTAGTTCAATCGTTTTTGTCTCGCCATAAGTTAAACTATAATCATTTAAAGTCACGTCATCAAATCTAAAGTCTGTGAGCATTGCCCTTGATATATCTTCATACATATATACTGCCATAGTCGGTTGTACACTTAAGACAATAATACCTGGCAAAATCAAGAAAAAAGGGAGTAAAAATATATATAGAAATATTTTAGACCACGCATCTTTTGCAAAAAAAATAGCCATTGATGGGTTTGATAAACTTGTCATGATTTTTCTAAGCATGTGGTCAACTCCTTTGTTGTTTTATTATATCATATTTATCATTATATGATAAAATGAATTTGGTGAAAATATGAATTTAATGAATCATGAAAAACATTATGTAACTCTTCATAATTATTATAAAAATAAATACCATACTAAGGTTTATAAAATTGCTCTCAATGGTGGTTTTACTTGCCCTAATATTGATGGAACAGTTGCATCTGGTGGATGTACTTTTTGTTCATACATGGGTTCTGGCGACTTTGCTGGTAATAAAAGACTTCCTCTAAAACAGCAATTTGAAGATATTAAAGAAATGATGCAACTCAAATGGAAAGATGGTTTATATATTGTATACTTTCAAGCAAACACCAATACACATGCCCCACTTTCTGTATTAAAAGAACTCTATGAAGAAGCAATCACATTAGATGAAAAAATCGTAATGTTATCCATTGCAACCAGACCTGATTCTTTGCCAATAGATGTACTTGATTATTTAGGTGAATTAAATCAAAGAATGCCATTACAAATTGAATTAGGTTTACAAACCATACATCAAAAAACAAGTGATTTAATCAACCGAGCACACGACTTAAAATGCTTTGATGAGGCTGTAAAAGCACTAAGAGATAGACATATAGAAGTTGTTGTACACATCATTAATGGTCTTCCAGGCGAAACCAAAGAAATGATGTTAGAAACAATTAAACATATCAACACTTTAGATATTCAAGGTATCAAAATACATATGCTGCATTTGATGCAAAAAACAAAAATGGGACATGACTATTTGAAAAACCCTTGGCATATGCTCACTTTAGAAGAGTATGTTGATATCACTGTTGATCAAATATTATGGTTAAGAAAAGATATCATCATTCATAGACTGACCGGTGATGCACCTTCTAAGATGCTCATTGCACCTGAATGGACAAGAAAAAAATTTGTCGTTACAAATGAAATTGATAAACGCATGAGATTATTAAATCTATATCAAGGAGATTATTATGAACAAGCACTCAATCGTTGAGCTTTCTCATCTATTGTTGCGTGATGTTATTAAGCCTCATCATGTGATCATTGATGCTACTGTAGGGCATGGTTATGATACACTTTATATTGCATCATTAGCCGATAAAGTGATTGGTTTTGATATCCAAAAATTAGCAATTGATTCGACTATGGAAAAAATTATTCATATGCACCTTGATAATGTTGAACTTATATTAGATTCACATAGAAATTACCAACAATATGTATCTTCTTATGATGGTGTAGTGTTTAATTTAGGATACTTGCCACATGGCGATAAGAAGATTCATACTCAAAGTGAAGAGACGGTGCATACCATCAAATCAATGCTAGATAATTTAAACTCGCTTGGATTTATGTTGATAGTTGTTTATCCTGGACATGATGAAGGATATCAGGAATCATTAATGATTGATTCTTTAATATCTTCATTAGATCGTCATCAGTTTCATACACTAAAACTCACACTTCCATATCAGCCAAATAATCCACCTTATATCCTACATATTTTAAAAACATAAAAAGCCACCTATAAGATGGCTTTTTTTATTGCCCATAAAGGGACATTATGGGAGATTAGGATTCGGAATTTTGAAATTGATCAATTGCATCACCAATGTCTTTTATGCGATGATCTCTGTTTTGAATCCAGCTTTGTACTTTTGATTGAAACATTGAAGTTCTTTGTTCCATCAATTGTTGATAAATTGCAACTTGCTCTTGAGTTTTTGCTCTATACTCTAATCTAAGAGTTTCCATAGCTTGGAATAAGTTAACTTTTAACTCATCAAGTTGGGTTTGGAGTTGTGCAAGTTCTGCTTCAAGAGCAGTTGTATCATCTGTAGAAGCTTGAATTTGAGCATTAATCATTTCCATTTGTGCTTCTATCGCTTGAATTTGAGGTACATAAGTGTTTCTTATTTCCTCTCTTGCTTGAATAAATTCCTCTTTATATGTATTTAACACATTCATCGCTTGTTCTTTAGCATCTTTTAGAATGTCAATAAGATCTTGTTGATCCATGGTTAAAGCACTTTCTAAAGTAATTTCATCATCAACATAAGTTACTGAATATGCAAGGCATAAAAATTGTGGAGATACGCCATAGCTTTCAGCTTCTTCTATGAATGCTTCAGTGAATACTTTATCCTGTGCTTTACCCATCATCACACGATTTTTAAATGCTAAATTGATTGCTGCCATAACTCTATTTTTAATCTGTTCACCAATGGCAAGATCTGAAGTAGTTGAAACTGAAACATATGTTTCTTCTGCATCAACATCAATATAACCTAATTCGATTGCTTTTCCAATAATTAGATCCATCGCATCATCAACATTTAGACCAACAAGTGATAAATCTAATAATAATATTTCTGCATCTTCATTTAATGCATTTGCATAGACAACAATATCTTTTTCATTAACGATTAACTCAATAGATGGATTAATATCAATTGTCACATATGCTTCTGCAGCACTTACAGAACCACTACAACCAACGATTGCTAGTATTAAACTAAACATAGCAACAAAACTTAAAATAATTTTAGATTTTTTCATATCTAATACCTCCTCTACATTAATAATACAAACGAGGTTAATTATTTATTGGAAAATTAACGATGCCAATTTCCACGAACAGTAGTCATTGTATAAGATTGTCCACCTTGAGGTGTAACCTCAACGATATATTGACTAGGATCCATTTGAGAAACCATGATTGCCATTTGACCTAAATGTCCATCAACATCATAATTAATTGCCAAATACTTTCTGTTCATCATACCAATGGCAATTTGAAATTCATATGATCCGCTAGCTGCGCTATTAACAAAGTCTAATGAAATAGCAGATGTTGTTTCAAATGCTATGTTAACTTCTTCTTCTAAGACATCATTTGAATAGTTCTTAACTTGATATTTAAACGTTGCACCATCTTTTTGATATAAAACTTCTACATATCTAGTTTCATTCTGATAAGTTTTAGTCAAAATAGATTTTGTTTCTATATTATATTGTATTTCTAATTGATATACTTGTTCATCTTTATCAACATGACCTGTAATATAGTAAATGTTTCCAGCTTTTTCTGTTTTTTCATATTCGATTTGATATGTTGACGCTTCATCTTCTAAATTACTAGATGTATACATCACTTGATAACGTTTTGAAAACATATGCATTCTTTGTTTAGAAATACTATAATTATTTGAAGTGCTCATTACATTTTCAATCACACCTAAATATTTTGTTAAGTGGTTTACTTCTGTTTCAATAGTCGTATCTGTCGAAAGATTACTATTTGATAATAATTGTACTTCATCAATTGTATTAAGTGATTCAACTGCAATTGTTGATGATGTCATAGTAGATAGGACAACGGCTTCAACGATTGTATCATCTGTGATTGGATCACTTTGGTTTATAGAAATAAATCCGAAAGTAAATGCTAGTAGGACAACAGCTGTTAAGCTTAAGCTCATCGCAAGTTTAAAATTAAAGCGTTTTGGTCTGTCTATAATCGCTTGTTGATTTGGTACCAAACTGTTTAATTTATCTTTGATGTTTGAAGATACGTTTGGTATCACGATTTGTTTAGATTCAGTTTTTAACATATGTTTTAAATCTTTTGTTCTCATCAAACATCACCTACTTTCGTTTTTAAATCTTTGATTGCATTATTGTAATGCCACAGCACTGTACCTAATGGCATTTTTAAAATATCTGCAATTTCTTTAAATTTTAATTCGTTAATCACATGCATAATGACGATATCTCTTTTCGTTTCATCTAATGTATCTAACAAATCAAGAACACCTACATTTTCATCGACGCGATCAGTTGAAGGGATATAATGAAACATTTCTTCATCATGTATTTCACGTTTCGCCTTATTGTAGTGATTTATGGCAAGATTTCTTCCAATCGTTGTCAAATATGCATAAACACTCTTTGTTGGATCATATTGTGAAATTTTTTCAATAAATTTCATATATGTATCTTGCATTAAATCTTGTGCGACATCTTGACTCTTTACAATAGAGATGATTGAAAAATACACTTGACGTTCAGTCAACTGATAGAATTCATCAAAATGTCTGTAATCTTGATTTTGAAATTCTAAAATTATATTTTTAATCTTCATAATGTCCCTCTTACACCATATATACAATTTGATATGGATTTTTATTGGAATTTCTATTTTTTAACATAAATTACTTTAACGATACCATCTTTATATGTATCGGTTTTGACTAGTTTTAAATCTTGAGGTATTTCGTGTTTTAAAAACAATTTGATTCCGTCTCCTAAAAGTGTAGGAATGATAGAGATATGAAATTCATCAATTAAATGATGACGAAGCATAAGTTCAATGACTTGTGCACCACCAATCAAGAAAATATCTTTTTTAGATGACGATTTAATTTGGGTCATCATATTGTCAATATCATCTACATAAATCACTTTATCTTTAGAGTTTAATTTTTTATGTGTGAGTACATAAGTCATTTGATCTTTATATGGATATTCATCACCAAATGTTAGGACTTGATCGTATGTTTTTTTACCCATAATAACTGTATCGATATGATCCATAAACAAGTGATAGCCATAATCTTCTCCATCTTTACCAAAAGATGCTAAAAAATCAATGTCACCATTTGTATCTGCGATGTATCCATCTAAAGTCATTGCGATATATAATTTAACTTTTTGACTCATTTAAAGACTCCTTATGAAAAAAGTTTATCTAAACTTGAAACATAATGTTCAAAAAATAAGATAAACTTTCTTATGTTATTTCGCGACAATATTAACTAGTTTATTAGGAATGACAATGACTTTTAATATCGTTAATCCTTCCAAATGTTTAGCAACATTTTCTTCGTTTAATGCAAGTTGTTCTAAGATTTTTTTATCTTCATCTGTTGGAGCTAAAAACTTCCCTCTTAATTTACCGTTGACTTGAACGACGATTTGAACTTCATCTAAGATTAAATATGCATCATTAAATGTTGGCCAATCAGAATAGATAAGTTCTTCATTTTGTTTTAAAACTTCTAAATTAAGTTCTTCAGTTAAATGTGGACAAATTGGATTTAATAATTTCAAAAAACCTCTTGCTTGTTGTTTGGAAATTTTTTGGGTTTTATAAACATCATTAACGAAAATCATCATTTGACTGATTGCAGTATTAAATGCAAGTTTTTCATAATCTTCAGTGACTTTTTTAACTGTTTGATGATAAGAAAATCTTAAATCTTCTACTTCTTCATCAACAATATCAAAATCAAACATTCTCCACACACGATCTAAGAATTTTTTAGCACCATTTAAACTATCAGTTGACCAAGGTTTTTCTGATTCTAATGGTCCCATAAACATCTCATATAAACGTAGTGCATCTGCACCATGTGATGCAATCACATCATCAGGATTGACAACATTGCCTTTAGATTTACTCATTTTTGCATGATCGTCACCTAAAATCATCCCTTGATTAAATAATTTTTTAAATGGCTCTTTATGAGAAACAAGTCCTATATCAAATAAAAACTTTGTCCAAAATCTTGAATAAAGAAGATGACCAACTGCATGTTCGGTTCCACCAATATATAAATCAACTGGTAACCACTTATCAAGCAACTTTTTAGCCTCTTCACTATTTAATGGAACCATGCTTAAATGATTTTTTAAGATGTAACCCATGAAATACCATGAACTTCCTGCAAGTTGAGGCATGGTATTAGTATCTCTTCTACCTTTAATACCTTTATAAGTCACATTAACCCATTGGTGAGCATTGGCAAGAGGAGATTCTCCAGTACCTGATGGTCTCATGTTTTTTAATACTGGTAATTCAAGAGGAAGGTCTTCATCATCTAATATATGAATACCTTGTTCTTCATCAAAGATGACAGGGAATGGTTCACCCCAATATCTTTGTCTTGAGAAAACCCAATCTCTTAATTTATAAGTTGAATGTCTAAATCCTTGTTTGGTTGTTTCTAGAAACTCAATAATTTTATCCTTTGCTTCTTCGTTATAAAGTCCATCTACGATACCACTATTGTAATGAATACCATCACCTGTAAATGCACCTTGTGCATCACCTTTAATAACTTCAATGATATCTAAACCTTGAATTTGAGCAAACTCAAAATCTCTTTCATCATGTGCAGGAACAGCCATAACTGCACCTGTTCCATAATGAGGAAGTACATAATCAGCAATCCAAATAGGGACTTTCTTTTGGTTAAGTGGATTTATAGCATATGCACCAGTAAATACACCTGTTTTTGTTTTATCCACTTGTCTATCTATTTCAGTTTTTTGTTTTGTAATTTCAATATATGCTTTTACTGACGACACTTCATCTTCTGATGTTATGCTTAACACGAGTGGATGCTCAGGTGCTAATACACAGTAAGTTGCTCCATATATTGTGTCAGGTCGAGTTGTAAATACATCAAAAGATTCATTCATACCATCGACTTTAAATGTCATCATGGCACCCTTAGATTTACCTATCCAGTTACGTTGCATTTCTTTAAGGTGTTCTGGCCAATCTAATAAGTCTAAATCATCCAAAAGACGATCAGCATAAGCTGTAATTCTTAACACCCATTGTTTCATGGCTTTTTTAACAACTGGATATCCACCACGTTCAGAAACCATGAGTCCATCTTTTAATTCAATTTCATCATTAGCAAGCACTGTGCCTAATCCTTCACACCAGTTGACTTCAACATCCTTAAGAACTGCTAAATCATGCTCATAAAGTTTTTTGAATATCCATTGCGTCCATTTAAAATATTCAGGATCGCTAGTCGCAAATTCTCTTGACCAATCAATCCCTTTACCTGCATCAATAATTTGTTGTTTGAAATGTTCAATATTTTGATAAGTAAAAACTTTAGGATCTTTTCCTGTTGAAAGTGCGTATTGTTCTGCAGGCAAACCAAAAGCATCCCATCCCATTGGATGAAGCACATTATAACCTTGCATACGTTTAAATCTAGAAACGATGTCAGTTGCAGTATAACCTTCAATATGTCCTACATGCAGCCCTTGAGCACTTGGATATGGAAACATATCTAAAACATAATATTTTTCCTTGTGTCCATCTTCAGTAGTCTTAAATAATTTTTGGTCAGACCAGTGTTTCTGCCATTTCTTTTCTATTTTGTCAAATTGATAATACATAATAATACCTCTTTCGCTTAATTTCTATTATATAGAAAAAAAGAACTTTTTACCAATAAATATGTGTTTTTATAAAGAAAAAAAACCAAATTCTTTGTAAGAACTTGGTTTTATTTTTAATTCCTTAATTATTTAGCTGTTTTCTCAACAAATCTTACAATGTCTCCAACAGTCTTAATGTTTTGAGCTTCTTCATCGCTAACTTGAACTGAAAATTCATCTTCAATATTCATAATCAATTCAACAGCGTCAATTGAATCAGCGCCAAGATCTTCTGCTAATCTAGCTTCCATTGTAATTTTTTCTTCAGGAAGTCCTAATTCGTTTTTAATCATTTCTTTAACTCTTGCAAAAACCATGACTTTATCCTCCTTTTTTCAAGCAGTGTTATTATAGAATATTTTATGTTTTTTGTCAATGCCTTGAATATCAAAATATTTTTATTTATCTTTTTTAGATCTAGCGTATAATTCTGTCCACGTTTTAATATTGTTTTTAATTACTTTAGTAATCTGTCCATCTTTAAGTCTCCATACCCAATTGTTTCCAAGTGTTGATGGAATATTCATTCTTGCTTCATTACCAAGATTTAAATAATCTTGCATTGGGATAATGACTGTATCAGCAACACATTTTAATGTTTCTTTAATAAGTGCATCTACTTTTTTAGTTTCATCTTCACAATTGATATATGCTAAGCAATTTTTAAGTGCTTTTGGACTCAATTCATCAAACCATGCTGCAGTAGTGAAATTATCATGTGTACCTGTATAAGCAATGACATTTTGTTTATAGTGATGAGGTAAATAATTATTATCTTCAATGCTATTAAAACCAAATTGTGTAAGTTTCATACCTGGATATCCTGTCGCATCCAAAACTTTAACGACTTCAGGTGTAACTGCACCTAAATCTTCAGCAATAATATTGACTTCCCCAAGTTCTTTTTTAATGACTTCGAAAAGTTCATAACCTGGTCCTTTTTTCCAAACACCATTTTTTGCAGTCTTATCAGCAAATGGAATTGAGAAATAGTTGACAAAACCAATGAAGTGATCAATTCTAATCATATCAAATTGTGCAACAGATGCACGTACTCTATCAACCCACCATTGATAATTCTTATCTTTAAGATGTCCCCAATGATAGAGAGGATTTCCCCATAACTGACCATCTTTAGCATAATTATCAGGAGGTACTCCTGCAACATGATATGGTACATTTTTTTCATCTAAATCAAACATTTTAGGATTTGCCCATACATCGCTACTATCATACGATACATAAATTGGCATATCCCCAATAATTTTGATTCCTTTTTGGTTTGCATATTTTTTTAAAGCATGCCATTGTTCATCAGCTTTAAATTGTAAAAATTGATGAAACGCAATTTCATCTTTTAATTCCATTTGTAATTTTTCAATAGTATTTGGCTTTCTTAAGCGAACGTCTTCATCCCAATATAACCAAGATTTGCCATCATAGGTTGCTTTAACTGCCATAAATAGTGCATAATCATTTAACCAAAAATCTTGTGCTTTTAAGAATTTTTGATAATCACTATCTGATTGGTCAAAACGATTAAACGCTTGTTTTAATGCGTCGTATCTCTTGATATAGAGTTGTTCATAATCAACATACATAGGATCATTAACAACATCCGTAATTTCATTTTTCTTTAATAGTTTTTCTTTAATCAAAATATCTAAATCTATGAAATAAGGATTATTAGCAAATGCAGAAAAAGTCTGATATGGTGAATCACCATATGATGTTGGACCTAAAGGTAAAATTTGCCAGTATGTTTGGTTTGTTTCATCTAATAAATCAACAAAATCATATGCTGATTTACCGTAAGTACCTATACCATAAGGACTTGGTAGACTTGAAATGTGTAATAATATGCCACTTGTTCTCATTTGTTTTCCTCAATTTCTAAAACAACTGAACCATAAGGATTCATGTGTATTTTATGATTCATAATTTTGTGTATTTCATTGGATAATACGACTGATTTAATTTCTACATTTGATAAATCATAAATGGCTTCTTCTTCAAGAAAACTACAAATGACTAATAATGTTTGATTTTCATTAAATCGTTTATATACCACTAGATTTGGGTCATCAAGCTCTAAAAATTTTATATCGCCATAAGTAATGACTTCATGGTACTTAGAAGTCTTTCTCAATTGGAATAATAATTTGTAATGATTGATGATTGATTCTTTATCATTTAATTCATCCTGAACATTAATTGTAACATAATTAGGATGAATTGGCATCCATGGTTTTACATCAGAAAACCCTGCATTTTCACTGTGATCCCATTGAATTGGTGTACGACCATTATCTCTTGAACGCATAGCAACTTTTTTGATAGCTAATTCCGGCGCTACTTTTTGTTCTTCTGTCAAATACTGATAATAATTTTTAGATGAAATATCATTAAATTCATCCACACTTTGGAATGGATAATTCATCATCCCAATTTCTTCTCCTTGATAAACAAAAGGTGTACCTCTCATCATATACATAAGTGTTGCAAGCATTTTTCCAGATTGGTTAAAGAATTTTGTTCTACCATATTGACTCATTAATCTGGGCTGATCATGATTTAACCAATTAAGTGGTAACCATCCTTTTCCTTTAAACCCTTCCTGCCATTTAATAAAGACTTTTTTTAAATCTATGACATGCGTCACTAAATCATCATAGGATTCTATATCCGATAAATTATTACACCAATCGTGGTCAAAATTGAAAACCATAGACATTTGTTTAGAATCAAATCCAGCATATGATACTGCTGATTCTATAGATGCTTGACCTCCAACTTCACCAATTGTTAAACAATCGTTTGGTGTAAATAACTTTTCATTCATTTCTTTTAAATAATCATGTACTTTCGGTAGATTAGAAAATTTAAAATAATCTAATGGGTAACGTTCTTTTGAACCTTCAACATCTTTAAATGGTGCACGATCCAAATGGGATACAGCATCAATTCTAAATCCATCTATCCCTAAATCTAACCACCATTGTCCAACTTTAATCATTTCTTCTCTAACCATAGGGTTTTTCCAATTTAAGTCAGGCATTTTATTTGAAAATATCTTCATATAATAACTATTGGTTAAAGCATCATAATTCCAGCAACTTCCACCAAAAAATGAACCCCAATTTGTAGGTTCTAATAATTTGCCATCTTTTTCTTTTCCATCTTGCCAAATATAATAATCTCTATAAGGGTTATCTTTTGACTTTCTTGATTCTAAAAACCATGGATGTTCATCAGATGTATGATTTAAGACATAATCCATAACGATTTTTATATTAAGTTTTTTTGCTTGATGAATTAATCGTTTCATGTCATCTAAATCACCAAAGATTGGATCAATATTGTAAAAGTCTCTCACATCATATCCATTATCATCCATTGGTGAATCATAGACAGGACAGATCCAAATCAAATCGACACCCAAATCATGCAAATATGGTAGTTTTTCAATGATGCCATTAAGGTCACCAATCCCATCATGATTTGTATCTTTAAAGCTTTTAGGATAGATTTGATAACCGATGCTTTCCATCCACCATTTTTTAATCATAAAGTCTCCTTATATCCCCATATATATTGTAACATATATATAATATATGAAAAATAATGTTAGCGGTTTCATATTTTATAAAATTTTGATTATGATATAATGTCTTTGGTGATAATATGAATAAATTCGCGCTTTTGCATAGACCAAAATCTGAATATGCCTATGCTGTTGATTCTAAGAAATTACATATATTGATTAGAACAGCAAAAAATGATTTAAAAAATATAGATATTATTTATGGTGATCCTTTTTCTTGGGATTTTAAAAATCCAAAGAAATTATCTTGGAACCACCATATCGAACATATGGAAATAAGATATCAAACGTCTATGTTTGATTACTATTTTATTGAAATAGAAACGACTCAAAAACGTGTTAAATACGCGTTTATTTTACATGATGGTCAAGACATTTATTTATATGGTACAAGACATCTTACACCTATTCATGATGAAAGTGAACTTTATAGACAATATGATTTGTCAGATTATTTTAATTTCCCATTCATTCATGAATCTGATGATTTTAATACACCAAAATGGGTAGAAGGTACAGTTTGGTACCAAATATTTCCTGATCGTTTTTATGGTCATGAAAGTAGTTCTAAACTCACTTGGGGTAAGTTACCTGTTAAAAACGATGAACTTTATGGTGGCAATATTAAAGGTGTGATTGAAAAATTACCATATCTTCATGATTTAGGTGTAACAGGCATTTATTTTACACCACTATTTGAAGCCCCTTCCGCTCACAAATATGATACAACTGATTATTATAAAATCGATCCGCAATTTGGAACACTTGAGGATATGAAGTCACTTGTTCTTCATGCACACAAATTAAATATTAAAGTGATGCTGGATGGTGTTTTTAATCATGCCGGTTATGAACATAAGTTTTTCCAAGATGTGTTAAAAAACAATGAAAACAGTATATATAAAAATAGTTTTTACATCGACAAGTTCCCAGTTGGTGATACCAGAGATGGTTTAAATTATAAAGCTTTCGCTTTTGCAAAAAATATGCCTAAATGGCGAACTGAAGATCCACATGCTGAAGCATATCTTTTAGGATGTGTTAAGTATTGGATAGAAACTTGTGATATTGATGGATGGAGACTAGATGTTTCTAATGAAGTCAGCCATCAGTTTTTAAGAAAAGTTAAAGAGGCTGCACGTTCTGTCAAAAAAGATGTTTATATCTTAGGTGAAAACTTAGATGATTCAACACCATGGTTACAAGGTGATCAAATGGATGGTGTGATGAATTATGACTTAGCATATCCTACTTGGGCTTATTTTCAACATCGCATTTCTAATGAGGAATTTAGAGACACTGTTATTAAATATTTAGCTAAAACACAAAAAAATGTGATTAATCATCATTTCAATTTAGTCGGATGTCATGATACGATTCGTATTAAGACAAGACTTGACGAAGATATCAGACGTGTTAAGTTAATTAATCTCTTTATGTTTACTTCTGCTGGTACACCAAATATCTATTATGGTGATGAAGTTGGTATGAGTGGACAAAATGATCCTGATAATAGAAGATGTATGCTTTGGAATGAAAAAGAACAAGATTTAGATTTTAAATCATTTATGAAAACTTTAATTAAGTTAAGAGCAACTTATGATGCATTTTTATCTCCTGATTATGGATTTATAGATAGTGAAGCACTTATTTATACTAAAGCATCTAACGAACATAAGATCTTAGTCATGATGAATAATCAGGATAAAACAAAAACATTTGATCTTTCTAAATCATTATTTGGTACATATATAAATTTATTTACACAAGAAAAAGTTCTAATTCATGATAAAATAACTTTAGAAGCTTATGGATATAAGTTACTTCTAAAGGAAGTGTAAATGATGAAACCTACAATTAGAGATGTTGCTAAAAAAGCAAACGTATCTGTGTCGACAGTATCAAGAGTGATTAACCAAAAAGGTTATGTTCATGAAGATACAAAAATATTAGTCAATAAAATTATTGAAGACCTTGGATTTATTCCAAATCAATTAGCAAGAAGTTTAACCAATCGTAGTTCTAAAATCGTTGGGGTCATTGTACCTCATATCGGTCCAAGTTTTTATGGTGAACTTTTAGAAGGCATTGAGTCACAAGCTGCTGCTTATGGATATAAAATTATGTTTTGTCATACTCAAGATGATCCAGAGCGTGAACTTGAATATTTGAAATTCTTTGAACAATATAATATCGAAGGATTAATCATCGCTTCTAACTTTTCAAACACAGATAAGTTAGCAGATTTGAAAATACCAGTCATTACAGTCGATCATATTCTTGATGAAAACATTCCTTCTATTACTTCTAATAATGTCAAAGGTGGCGAACTTGCTGCTGAAAAACTTATTCAAGCAGGTGCAAAAAAGATACTTGTGTTTAGAGGACCCTCTTTCCTAATTACAACCATGGAAAGAACTATTGGATTTTTAAATGTATTAAAGCCTAACGATTTATTTGCAGATATCTATGACTTTGACCTAGTTAATCCAGATACTAAACTACTTGAAGAAATCTTAAGAAACAATCCTCAAGCTGATGGCATATTTGCATTTTCTGATACTCTAGCCATTACGACACTACATATTTTGCAAAAATTAGGAAGACGTGTTCCTGAAGATGTTCAAATTATCGGTTATGACAATACACCATTTAGTAAATGGGCAACACCTTCAATTACAACAATTCACCAATCGATTAAATTTATGGGACAACAATCATTTGTTAATCTCAATCGTTTAATTCGAGGTGTTGATGTTGAAAGTTTACATGATATTATTGATGTTAAACTTGTAGAAAGACAATCAACTAAATAACAAAATAGGAGCAAATATTTGCTCCTATTTTTTATGCAGAAATATCATCCCAGAGAGAGGCCCAAGTTTGGGCTTGATGATATATTTAAATCCATCTTTATCCATTCTTTGTGTATGCAATTGTCTACCATTATACTGGTCACTTCCAAAATAAATACCTTTATCGCTATTTAAGATTTCTTCATATCTTCCAGCTCTTGGAACACCAATCTCATATGTTTGATGTACATTAGGTGTCATATTTAAAACAATGATTAAAGTTTCATGATCACTATATCTTATATATGCAAACACACTTTGTGCTTCATCATTGACAACACTCCATCTAAATCCTTTAGGATCATGATCATATTGGAATAATGCAGGATGGTGTCTATAGACTTGTGCTAAATCTTTAAAGTATCTATTTTGTTTTTGATGCGCTTCAATACCAAGTAAATGCCAATCAATTTCTTCTTTAAAAGCCCATTCGCTAAACTGTGCGAATTCTTGACCCATAAAGAGTAATTTCTTACCAGGATGAGTCATCCAAAGTGTAAGTAATAATCGCCAATTTGCAAGTTTTTGAAAATAATCTCCAGGCATTTTATTGACTAAACTACCTTTCATATGAACAACTTCATCATGTGAGAAAGGCAATACGTATTGTTCGGAAAATGCGTATACTAAGCCAAATGTGATTTTATGGTGATGATATTTTCTATGAATAGGATCTTCTTTAAAATACTTTAAGACATCATTCATAAAACCCATATTCCATTTATAATTAAATCCTATGCCACCATCATAAGTTGGATGAGTGACTTTAGGATAAGCTGTTGAATCTTCAGCCATAAATAAGAATCGATCATCTTTACCGAATAAATGATGAGATAATTGTTGAATGAATTTAATCGCGTCTTGATTGACACCTTCATTTGAATTACCTAAATAATAGATCAGGTTTGCGACTGCATCAATTCTATACCCATCAACATGGAAATAATCCATCCAATAAGTTAATGCTGAAAGCATAAAACTTCTTGTAATCCCTTTTGAAAAGTCTAAATTGTTTGTACCCCATACTTCATTTTCTCTTCTATGTTTATCATCAAATTCATAAAGTGGAGATCCATCAAAATATGATAGTCCGTGAGCATCTTTACAAATATGACCTAAAACCCAATCAACAATAATTCCTATACCTGCTTGATGCAAACGATCAATTAAGTACATCAAATCTTTAGGTGAACCATATCTTGAATTTGTTGCATAAAATCCAGTCCCTTGATACCCCCAAGAATCATCTAGCGGATATTCATAAATAGGTAGAAATTCAACATGTGTAAATCCTTGTTCATGAATATATGAAATGAGTTCATCAACGATTTGATTATATTGTTTAAATTGTCCATAGGATTTTTTCCAAGAACCAAAATGCATTTCATAAATGAGTACGGGTTCCTGATATGGTTTTTTCTTAAAATAAAACCAGTCTTGATCATGCCACTGATAGTGGTCAACATCACAAACTTTTGAAGCTGTTCCTGGTCTTACTTCAGCATAAAATGCGAATGGATCAGATTTATATAAAATATCACCTTGATGTGTATGAATCTCATACTTATAAAGTTGATATTCATGATTTCCAGGTATCGTAATTTCAAAAAAACCATGATGTGATATTTTTGTTAATACATGTTTCCATCCTTCATACTGATTAAATTCCGAAACCAGTCTAACTTCTTTTGCATTTGGTGCATAAACCCTAAAGGTTGTACTTTCAATTTGATGATGTTCATTAAAATTGATATGTGCTCCCAAATACTCAAATAAATCTGAAGATTCTCCATTAAAAAATCTTTGAATCATATGGTCATCGATTTTTTTCATGATTACCACTCCTTATTATTTTTTTATATGAATAATATAAATACCAGGTTGATCAAGGTAAATTGCGTCATCTTCAGTAAGTGCTTTTTGTGATGGGAAAATCAAATCACCATCAAATAGTGGAAGTTTTTCTAGCTCATAGTAGTTTTTGATATAATGAACTAATTTATCTTTTTCATCTTCTAGTGTATAAACGAGTAACTTACCTTCTTTTTTGATTGTAACTTTTTGGTCATCATATGTTGGTAAGCGATAGAGTTTATATTTCTTTCTGATCTTTAATAATTTTGTTAATTGTTTAACTCCAAATTCATAAGGTCTCCATAAAATTTTGTTGATGTCATCAGAGGATTCATAAGAATTTTCTACACCTTTTTTACTTCTATAAAATTCTTGTCCTGCATGATAGAAAGGAACACCTTGCGAAATAGCAATTAAATGATTGGCAAAGTCTTGAGCAACTTTAAAATCTGGAAATTCAAATCCATGATTTTTTACCATTCTATCATAAAAAGTAAGATTATCGTGACATTCAACATAATTTATACTTTGTGTAGGATAAGTAAACATATGATTGGAACCGGTCACTAATTTCATGGTGTGTTGATATTGATGTCCACCCATTGCAAATCCAATCTCTTCTGTATCAAGTTTACCTTTTAATGTGTTTCTAAAATCATCATTAAAATGTGCATAATATTTAAATTCTGCTTGATGATACATATTTGATCTTAAACGATTAGGTACTGCAGTGTCCATATTCCAACCTTCACCATATAGCATGATGTTTGGATTCACTTTTTTAAGTTCTATTTCAATTAAACGCATTGTATCTAGATCTAATAATCCCATAAGGTCAAATCTAAATCCATCCATTTGGAATTCTTCTGCCCATTGTCTTAAACTATCAACGATAAGTCTTCTTACCATATAATGTCTTGTTTCTAAGTCATTACCACAATAAGAGCTATTTGTCATT
The DNA here is from genome assembly GCA_963667565.1 of Acholeplasmataceae bacterium. Classification (GTDB taxonomy): domain Bacteria; phylum Bacillota_I; class Bacilli_A; order Acholeplasmatales; family Acholeplasmataceae; genus WOFB19. The sequence goes on from OY763415.1 coordinate 1,045,667, forward strand.
TGATTTTGATCATTGTGTCTATAAAAGTAACCAGGAACTAAATGATCATATGGAAATGTATGGTGATTAAATACATGGTTATAAACAACATCCATGTTAACACCTAATTTAATACTGTGTGCATATTCGATCACATGCTTTAATCCATTGATTCGATCATATGGATCATCAGGATTTTTAGCAAACCAACCTTCTAACACGAAGTATTGACTTGGATTATATCCCCAATTGTATCGATTTGATTTATCCCATTCGTCAACGAGTTCAAAGTCATAAATAGGAAGTAACTGTAAATGTGTCATTCCTAATTTTTTAACATAATCAACAACTGTACCATTAAGTTTCTTACTTGGCTCAATAAGACCATCGAAAGTACCTGGATTTTCGACATCTAAAGTGATGCTCATATCTCTTACATGACCTTCATAAATCACTGCATCCGTATACTTTTTCACCTTAATTGGTGTTTTTTTCATTTGATGTGAGTTTTTCCAATCAATAATCGTGTTACCGAATGTCGTCGCAGCATTTGCATATGGATCTTTGACATCTTCAAATGTTTGATAAAGTCTCACTTGATAATGATATGTAAGTTTTTCTAAATCACCTTTAACTGTTATTTTCCAAATAGGCTCTTCATAAGTCATTGGATAAACTTCTTCACCAACAACAAGTCTTACTTCTTTAGCTACTGGTGTAAATAAGTAAAATGATGTTTCATCTTTACTATAAATATACCCAAGTGGTCCATCATAACGGAATTTTTTATCAAATTGATCTTTTAAAGTCACTAATCCTATTTCTAATGGGTAGTCTTGATCATTAATTTGGACAAATTCATTTGCTTGAATATCAATATCTTGATCAAAGGTAAAATATTGATTTTGGTCATGATTGGATTGCCAATGACCTACTTGATTACCTATCTTTACTTGATTAATATAAGTATTTGATTCAATTCTAATTAGTCTTAATTCATCTATAAAAATTCTCATTGTTTGTTTGCCTTCTTTGTTCTAATCATCATAGGCTCTTGATCTAAAATGACTTTTCCTTGTTTTACTTCAATTGATTTTTGATTAAATATATTGGTGTAAAGTCCATCTTTTAAATTTAATATGATTGATGATTGTTGTTCTAGATTGAAGATACCTAAAAGAACATCATTATCTTTCTCATAAGTAACCAAAACGGCACCATTTTGATTTTCGATATTAAAATGTCCATCTCTAAATAGCGCATCTTTTTTAAGTGTAATAAGTCTTCTAATGAGCGGTTCAACAGACTTATTTTCATCCCAAACGATAAGGTCATCATCAAAAAGTGATGGTTCATGTGTCGCTTGGTGTTCCATACCATTATAAATAAACGAAGGACCTTTTAAGAAAAATTGGAATGTAAGCATTTGAATAAAGTGTGCTTCATCTCTTGTTCTAAAACGAAGACGTTTTTGATCATGATTTTCAAAACTTCTTAATTTAATATAATTTCTTGGATACATCGTTTCTTGTCTTTGAATGGCTTCAATCCATTCATTTAATAATGATGGATCATCTAAATAATGATACATGTAATCAAAAATATCATAGTCATAACAAATATCAAATGCTTGATACATTTCACTATCTGTAAAACAATCGTAATCCAAGCTTCTTAAATATTTGATAAACCCTGGATGAACAGATTCTGTTAACCAAATAAATGACTTATCAAGTGTTTCAATTCTTTGTCTTGCTTCTATCCAAAAATCAAGAGGAATCAGTGGTGCAACATCACATCTAAATCCATCAACTATTTGTGCCCAGTAATATAACATATCAGACATATATGACCATACTTCTTTGTTTGTATAATCTAGGTCAGTGATATCACTCCAGTCGCCAATACGATTGGCAAATTCACCTTTTTCATTGTGATAAAACCATTCTGGATGTTCTTTTGTAAGTACGGAATCTCTAGATGTATGATTAATCACGATATCCATCATGACTTTTAATCCTTTATCATGTGCTAGTGAAACAAGTTTTTTGAAATCATCCAACGTACCATATTCAGGATTAATTGCATAATAGTCATAAATTGAATATGGACTTCCCTTTACCCCTTTTCTAGATTTTATACCAAGTGGGTGTATTGGAAGCAGATAAAGGACATCAATGCCCAGACCTTTAATACGATCTAAGTCATCAATAATCCCTTCGAAATTTTGTTTATTTGAAAATTGACGTGGAAAAACTTGATAAAACGTCATTTGACGAATATCAAGATTTGTGTTTTTTGCCATCCTATTGACTCCTTTATCTTTTAATTACTTATTTAAAAATTCTAGATAAATGCCAAATATCTTGATTATAATTTTCTATCGTTCTATCTGCAGTAAAGAATCCTGAGTGAGCGATATTCATGATTGATTTAGATAACCAACCTTTTTCATCTTTGTATGCTTCATTAGCAATTTCATGTGCTTTTACATAACTATCAAAATCTTTTAATACAAAGAAATAATCACTATTTAATAAACTATCTTTAATTGGATTAAAGTAATTTGGATTTGTATTTAATGTTTTAATAAAATCAAATGCTTTAATAAGTCTTGGATCTTGATTATAAACTTCTTTAGGATTGTAAGTTTTAGTACGATAAAGTTCATTGACTTCATCTGAACTCATACCAAAAATAATTTCATTTTCTAATCCTGCTTCTTTTACAATCTCAACATTGGCACCATCCATAGTACCAATCGTAATTGCACCATTCATCATAAATTTCATATTACCTGTTCCACTTGCTTCTTTAGAAGCAGTTGAAATTTGTTCAGATAAATCTGCAGCAGGCATGATATATTCAGCATATGTCACATTGTAGTTTTCAACAAAGACTACTTTTAATAATTCATTGGTATCAGGGTCTTTGTTAATGACATCTGAGACAGATGAAATAAGCTCAATAACCATTTTAGCAATAAAGTAACTTGGTGCTGCTTTAGCTCCAAAAATATATGAATGAGGAACATAAGCATCTTTAAATGCTTGATCTGATTTTAATCTTTGGTAAACATAGATGACATGTAAGATATTCATTAATTGACGTTTGTATTCATGAAGACGTTTAACTTGAATATCAAACATAGAATTAACGTTAAGTTTAACCCCTTCTTTTTCAAATATGTGGTCAGCAAGTGCTTGTTTTTTAGCAAGCTTCATTGCTTTAACTTTTAGCTGAGTATCTTCGTCATCTTTAAACTTATCAAACGCTTCTAGTTTAGACAAATCAAGACGCCAATCAGTACCAATTTTTTCGTCTAAAATGTTTACTAATTCCTGATTTGTATGGATTAACCAACGGCGATGTGTAATACCGTTAGTTTTATTATTGAATTTTTCAGGATACATATGATAGAAATCTTTCATTTCGATTTCTTTTAAGATTTCAGTATGAAGTGCAGCTACACCATTGACGCTATATGACCCATAAATACAGATATGTGCCATTCTCACTTGATTGTGACCTAAGATAGCCATGTTTGCAATTTGTTCTTCATTAAATATGTTTTTATTTTGTAAATCTATTAAGAAACGACGGTCAAACTCTTGAACGATTTCATATATTCTAGGAAGTAATTTTTTGAAAATGTCAACATTCCATTTTTCTAAAGCTTCTGATAAAATCGTATGATTTGTAAATGCACAAGCATTTTTTGTGATTTCCCATGCTTCATCATATTCTAGACCTTCTTCATCCATCATCAGTCTCATAAGTTCAGGAATAATGAGTGTTGGATGTGTGTCATTGATTTGGAACACATAATAATCACCCAAAGTACGAATATCTCTTCCAGCATTTTTATGTTCTCTAATTGCTGACATAATACCTGCAGCACTAAATAAATAAGATTGTTGTAATCTTAATAATTTACCATCTATTGTTGAATCATCTGGATATAATTGATCATCAATACGATCAACCATGTCAAGATATGCTTGGTCTTGATGATCTTGTTTATCAGATGGCTCTGTTGACCATAATCTAAGGGTTGTAACTACACCATTTTGATCTCCTACAACCTTAACATCATAAGGAACTGCTTTTACCCATGTAGGATTTTTTAATTGTGTATGTTCTACAAAACCAAAAAATGGAATATCTACTGCTTCATCTTCTCTTTTTGTTTCCCATACAAATGGTTGTTCTAACCAAGCATCAGCATGTTCTACTTGTTGATGATTTTTAATTTCTTGTGTGAAAAATCCATATTGGTATCTTAAACTATTACCATATAACGGTAATGATATAGATGCTGCAGAATCTAAAAAACATGCAGCTAGTCTTCCTAAACCACCATTTCCTAATCCAGCATCAACTTCACTGTGTTCAACTGCATTTAAATCAATACCTAAATCTTTAAATGCTTCTTTAACTAATTGATAATGCCCACTATTTTGAAGATTATTAGTAACAAGTCTACCCATTAAAAATTCCATTGAGAAATATATAGCTTTCTTCATTTGGTTTTGAGCGACAAACTCATTTGTTTTTTGATGTGAATCAACTAATCCTCTATCCAAAAGTGTTGCTAATACATAATATTGCTCATACACTGTACTTTCTTTTAATGTTTTATTGTATTGTGTATTAAGTGTTTCAATAAACACCTTCTTAAATGTTTCTTTATTGTCAAAAATCTGCGTCATAAAAACCTAAACTCCTTTAATCATTTGTCACTTATATTTTACCATAAAATGGTTTATTTAACGTGTGCTACCGTTCTCATAATCGTCAAAAAAGGGTAAAAATTTACCCTTTTGTAGCACCTGCCATAATACCTTCAATTAAATATTTTTGGAATGCCATATACAATGCTGTAATTGGTGCCCCAATTAATATAGCTGCAGCAGCGAATGCTGAGTAATTTAAATATTGAGAATCATTGATGAATTTATAAATACCAACTGCTAAAGTCCATTGAGATGTCGTATCTGTATCGATAGCACCTGATCTAGGAATGGTTAACAAATAACCTGGTAACATATAATCCATCCATGGTCCCATAAACATAGAGACTGCTACGAATGTCAAAATTGGAACTGATAAAGGTAAGATGATGCTTTTAAAGATTTGGAATTTGTTTGCGCCATCTATCATTGCTGATTCATCAAGATCTTTTGGAATTTGACTCATAAAACCTTTAATTAACCAAAGGTTACCAGGAATCGAACCACCAATATATAAAATACTTAAGTAAGCAGGTCTACCTAATAAACCAAACTTCCAAAATAAAACATACATTGCAAATAGACCCATAAATGAAGGGAATGATTGAAGTACTAAAATCGTTAGTAATCCACCTTTTTTACCTTTAAATTGGAAACGTCCAAAAACATATGCAGCACCTGTAATAACAACAGTACCTACAAGCATATTAATAACAGCAATCAACAGTGTGTTTTTATACCAAGTTGTAAACATCGTTTCTTGGAATAAATATCTAAATGCATCAAATGATGGATTTTCTGGCCAAATGGTCGTAGGAACACTTGTTCTAATATCTGACATTGCTGTACCAAAAATATAGATAACAGGAATTAATACAACAATAGTAACAGCAGCAATTTCTGCTGAAATTAATACTCTTGATAAAATTGATTTAACACTAAATACTTGTCTAATACCTATTTTCGAAGATTTTCTTCTTTCAGGTTTATTTTTATAAATATAAAAACCTAAAACAGGAATTAATCCAAGAAGACCAACAGTAGTACCTTCATATCCTCGTTTTTTTGCATATGCAACAACAAGTGATTGATGAGATAAAAGTATGACAATGGTAAGGAAACTAATCCATATTGTTTGAAAGTTACCCATGATTAATCCTCCTTAAACGCTCTTGTCTTCGTTAAGTTCCATGCTGTGACAGAACCTACAAAGAAGAATATTAACACCGAGAACACACTTGCCATATTATAAATCGCCTGATCTACAGTTAATTTATACATCCAGGATATTAAAATATCGGTATCTCCGGCATAACCCATGTCGAAGTTATTTGCATTCGGTCCACCACCTGTGATAAAGTAGATGACCCCAAAGTTATTGAAGTTTCCTGAAAATGTCATAATTAAAATTGGAGCTGTAGAATAAAGAACGAGTGGCATTGTAATCTTAGTTAATTTTTGACCATTAGATGCACCATCAATATCTGCTGCTTCATATAATGTCTTATCAATTGCAGTCATAACACCAGTCATTAAGGCCATGAAGTATGGGAATCCTAACCAAATATTGACAACAATTAATACAATTCTAACAAAATTAGGATTATTTGGATTTGTAAACCATTGAATATTTTGATTTCCTAAATAGAAAATCTTTTCAAATCCGTTTAATAGTTCAAATGGCCGTCCTAATATACCCCATTTTTCAAACAGATCATAAAAGCCTATGTTTCTAAAGACTTGATTCACATAACCTGTTTCATTAAACATAACTTTAAATATCATTTGTGATAATAATGCTGGAATAGCCCATGGAAGAATGAGAACTGTTCTCCAGAATTTTCTAAATACAACTTTTTCGCTATTTAAGATGATTGCTTGGAAGAAACCACCAAAGAAAACAGTTGCAGTCGAGAAAATTGCCCAGATTACTGTCCATCCTAAAACTCTCCAGAATGCTTTACCAAATGTAGATCCTAGCGCACCATTAAAATCAAATAATGCGACAAAGTTCTTAAATCCGACATAGTCGAATGTATCAATTAATGATTGACGACCAGCAATATTTGTAAACGCAATTATAAATCCAAATGCAATAGGCATTAAACTAATAAACGCTAATACAACCATTGCAGGTGATAAAACGAAATATGAGAATCCACTTTCGAATGTTTCTGCAAAATATGCTTTATCATTTAATACTTTTTCTTTCTTTCGTTTAGCTTCTGATACCTTATATGCATCCCTTACCGACCAAATCATGAAGATAAAGAAAATCAAGGATGTTATGATACCAATAAGCCCTTCTATAAGAATTTGAGCACTAACATGCCCTAAAATAGGAACACTAGGTAATAACGTAATCGGCAATTTTGGTGTATGTGATGAATCACCAACTAAAGCAATCTTTAATGTGTTATATTCTGTTAATTCAACTTTATGAGCTGTACCTAATGTTATAACAGACCAATAGCTTTTCACGAATAGACCAGCTTTATCATAGAAGAAATTATTAAACGCTGTTCTAAATTCTGCTTGTTGATCTGGATAAATTTCAAAATAAACTTTGATTACAAATCTTAAATAATCATTTTCTGTGTATGTATTCCAAGTTTGATTGTAAGTGACATACATTGATTCTTTAACTTTATCCGTAAATGCAGTACCTACAAATGATAATGTTGCATTTAAATAGACAAGACCTGGTTGGTAGTATTCATAATATACACCATTGATCTCATACATAGGACCAGTCATATTGATTTCAGTACTTCCTAAAGGTAATTCTGAAACAACTTCCTTAGTTAATACATTAACATAAGCGACAATTGGATCACCTAAGTCATTAAAAGTGTCTGCTTCTAAATAATATGTGATCGTACCACCATCATCATATTGATATACAGTATTATTTTTGTTAAATGCAGTTAATCCATCATCAGAAATTAAGATATTATTTTCATTCATCACACCTGTGATGAGATCTGTTTCTATGTAATTTTTAGCTGTTGTACCTAAAACATCTTGTGCTGTGTAATATATACCATTCGCATCAACAAACATATTTTGTGCTCGAATGATGTGTGTTTTAACATATGAATCATTAAACATCACTGCTTTAGGGTTTGTTAATGATGAAACTAAAGTTTGATCAGCAATATTTAAATATTGACTATTACTGTCTACTGTAACTAATACATAATAGACATCTTGATCATTTTCAGTAACTTGATATGTAGAATCACTAACTTCTACTGTTTTTAAATTTGTATTTGATGATAATATATTTGATTCATTGAGTTCAAAAGTAGCTAAATTGATTTCAACATACTCTTTTGTATTATCTCCAAGTGTGCGTTCTTGGTAAAATATTTGACCATCTTGATCATAATAGAAAGTTTGGTTTAATAATTGACTGACATCAACACCTTCGATACTTGTAAATGTTGCATCAGTATTTAGATTTGTATAGATGATTGGGTTATTCGCTTTCAAATCTTGAGCAATAAAGTAGATGAATTCATCTTCTGTTAATGTAAATATTTGATCGCCTGATTTTCCAATAGAATCTAAGTAATCTACAAATGCAGGATAGTTGATTTTATAATTTTGAGTTTGAATATCATAAAAATCACCCATAATGCTTGAAATATAGTCATCTCCAAAGTCTTCACCTGGCAATTTAGAATAAGCATCTGTTTCAACGAAATAATTACTTGTTCCTAATTCAAGCCCTACAAAACCTAAAAAGATAATAAAAAAGATAAACGCTTTAATCTTCTGTCCATTAAACAATTGGCCACTACCCCAAATAATAACAGAAAAACCAGCCTTAACAAAGCTCATCGCTTTACTATCAAAGATTTTTCTCATTGCTGGGATTTTACCTAATTCTCTAACGAGAAGTGATATAGGATATGAAATCGGCAATAATACATAATGAAGTATGGTTGCAATTGTTTTAACTGTATAAACAATTAATAATTTCGTATATTTAAAAAATAACGAAATTCCTAATTCAATATATTCTAGTGCGATTTTTATGCCTTTAATGATTATTATAAAGAAGCGTTTGATTGCTTGAAGTGTTTTTTTAAGCCACATTTTGTCCTCCACTTTACATGAAAATGAGGGTGGCAAGTACGTTCTTGCCACCGTCACTTTTCAATTGTACTTAAATATTAATTAGCTAGATAAACCTTGTAAAGTTCTATAGCTTTGTTCTGCATTAGAAACTGCAGTTGCAATTTCAACACCATTAATCCAAACATTTCTGATTAATGATTCAGCAGGACCCCAATAATTTTGAACAGCAGAGATTGTTGGCATTGGAATAGCATTTTCCAATTGTTGTGCTGTAGTCATTAATAATTGGTCATCACTTACACCTTCGATTTGTGCAATTAAATCAGCTTTAAGAGCTGGAAGTTTTGTCTTATATTCATATTGAATAGCCATAGCTTCATCTGAATTTAAGAACTCAACAAATTTAATAGCATCACTTGGGTTTTTAGCATATTTGTAAACAGCAGCCATGATTGCACCAGCATATGGTTTAGAAGCATTTCCATCAACTGATGGTAATACTGAAATACCTAAATCATCGCCTAATGCAGCTGTATAAGTTGGATTCATCCAAGGACCAGCAATAATGTATGGAATTTTACCTGATTCAAAGTTTGCACCTTGACCATCAACATTATCATTACCACCAGTTACGATTGGTTTAAGATCATCAACCATGAATGCTAAAGCATCTTGCATAGCTTGTGATTCAAAACCTACTGCAGATGGATCATCACCATTAGCACCAAATGGTCTAAAGCCAAATGATGAGAACATGAATTGATCAAAATAACTATCTGCCCAGTGTGATGAAGTTGTTAAATAATAGTAACCAGCTTCACCATTTGTTCTAGTATCTGTAGAATCAGCATGAGTTGAAGCTACAGTAGCAGCATTCCAAGTTGCACCAGCAGTAAGAATTTCTTCTAATGTTGCAGGTACGCTTGAAACTAATGCCTTATTATAATACATTGTAACTGCTTCAATTGACATTGGTACAGCATATAAAGTATCTACACCATTTTCGTTAATTGTTGCAATATCAATACCCATTTGATGCGCTCTTGAATCAATTAATTCTTGAGTATCAGTAGGAAGTGCATATAATAAACCTTCTGAATAAGCAGCAGCTAAGTGGTCATGTGGGAATTGGAATACGTCAGCACCATTTCCTGAAGGACCAAAAGTTTTTAATTTTTCACGTGAGTCAACTGAACCCATATGAGTAAAGTGAACTACGATATTTGGATATTCTGCATTAAATGCATCAATAATTGCAGCCATGTATTCGCCATCTTCATCATCAATCCAAACTGTGATTTCAGTTTTTTGAACTAATGATTGTGAGAAGTCAATTACAACGCCACCAACTTCAACATTACCATCTTTATCACACGCAACTAAAGTGAACGCAGTAACAAGTACTAAAAATATTCTAAATAATTTTTTCATATAATTCACTCCTTTACGCTACACGGAAGATAAATGTAACTTGAGTCACATTACCCCATTTATCTGATACTTGAAGCATGATTGTATAATCACCAGCAACACCTGTATTAAGTGTTGAATTGTCTCCAGCAGGTACGAATACGAATGATGTTAAATCACCATCACGGTTATCAGTTGCTTGATAACGTGGGAACCATGATTGATTCCATTCTGAACCTAAAGCGATTTCGATCACTCTGTTTTCTGGATCTTGACCAACGATTGAAGTTGGAGAAGTGAAAGTGATTACTGGAGCTTCTGTATCCATTGCTACCATTAAAGCAGCTTCTTTATTAGAGTCATCAGTTAATCCTAAATTGAATTGAACTTCATACATCTTAGTATTGTCTAATTTGTTAGCTTCAGCTAAAACGATAACGAAATCTTGGAATGTTGAATTGCTCTTAGCAAAGTCAACATGGTCAATTGCAACTTCACTACCATAAGTAGTTGGATTGCCATCGCCGTCAACAGCTGTAACTTCTACTAATGTAAACCATCCTTCAATTGTAACGACTGCAGCATCTTGTTCTGCTGTTGTAGTTGCAGCTGCGTAAGGATTGTTAACGTTAGCACTAGTCTTAACAATAATTGCAAGTGGATTTGGAGCATAAGTTCCTGAATTTTCACTTGAATTGAACGCTACTAATCTAAAGCTAAATGCTTCAGTAAAGAAAGATGCAGGATCATTTGGATAGATGTTATCACCAGCAGTGTAAGCATCACCTTTAGATACAATCCATTGAGTACGTGCTTCACCAAGTACTGGACTATCACCTAAAGCTGGATATGCATTAACATCACCAGTTTTCTTGTTTCCATCTGCGCCAGCATAAATTAATAAACCTGGAGTAGCATCGCTAGTTGGAGCAGTAGCAGTTGTAAGCATTGCTGCTTTAACTTCTGAGCCATCACTTGCAGTACCAACAGTCATAAATACTTGGTCTGGAGAACCCCAAACTGAAGTAATAGGACTTGAAATCCAGTTACCATCGCCATCTAATGTTTGGAAACCTGACCAACCATTCCAAGCATGAACACCAAGATTGTCTTCATATGTGTTTGATGGATCATAGTAAACCATTAACATATTGTATTGAGTTGGATCAGCAACTAAATATTGGTTGTTCGCATTTTGGAATACATAAACATGAACAACTTCTCCTTCAACTAATGCTGAATCATCAATATTAACATCGCCAGTATGTTTAGCATTCCAGTCTTGTGAACCGTTAGCCCATTCTACTGCGATAAAACCAACTGTTGTACCCATAGCGACATCATCATATCTAAAATATACGCCAAAGTCATCAGTTCCGTCATAAGTTTCTTTTGGTGCAGCAGTACTTCCCCAAGCATGTGAGCCTAGATTAGTATAATCATTATCCCAGTTATGGAAATGAATCACTAAGTCTGCAGTACCAGTTCCAGCAGCATTAACACCAATTCCAACGAATAGTGCAACAACCGCTAAGAAAAATACACTTAAAGCTTTCTTCATTTTTTTCCTCCTAAAAATTTATGTATCGACGTTGTCGTCATTTACAATGTAATTATATCATAGATGTAAACGCTTTACTGTAAAAACGTTATGCAACCGATACCATTTTGAAATCGCTATCATTATTCTATCATTTATGATATATTTTTTTTAGGAGGCGACTTTATGAAAAAAATATTATTTGCAATTTTACTATTACTTACAGCCACGACTACCATGGTTGTAGTCAACGCTGATACTGTAGCTACTAAACTGATTGTTCACTATTTCAGATACGAAGGTGACTATACAGGTTGGGATGCTTGGATTTGGGATGAAAAAGGTGCGACAGATGAGGATACTTTAGACATCCTTTTTGATCAAACTGATGCATGGGGTGCATATTTTGAATTAGACCTTGATGCAACTACAGGTTATGATAACGCAACTCAAGTTGGGATTATCTTAAGAAAAGGCAGTTGGGATATAAGAGAGTTCTCGTATGATAGATATATTGATCTAACAACTGCTGATGTGAACGCACAAGGTGAAATTCATGCTTATCTTGTTCAAGGTGATGAACAAATTGGTACAACAAATGCTGATTTATTGAATAACATCCCTGATAAAAGAAACAGAATTTTATATGCAGGTTTCAATGATAATTTAGATGTCACTGTTTCACTAACAACACCAGCGACTTCTTATGTTGTTAATGAATCTGGTAATCAAGTGATATCATCTTCTTCAGCTAATAAAGATTTCACCATTTCAATGAGTGGTGTTGATATCGCAAAGACTTACACAATTACTGCTGTATTTGCTGATGTCACAAGAACGATCACAATATCTAAAGAAAAAGTATATGATACTGATGCATTCCAAAATGCATATACATATACAGGTGAATTAGGTGTCATTTATAGCAAACAATCAACAACATTCAGATTATGGGCACCTTTAAGTGATAATGTTGCAGTGAATATATATGAATATAATAATGCGCATTATGACAACGATGGCACTTATCGAGCAACTGCAGATCTCCCATTATCTACGACAAACCTTACACAAATTGAAAATGGTGCATGGGAAATAACCTTAAACGGTGATTTTGCAGGCAAGTATTATACATTTGATGTCACAAATGATGGAGCAACCAATGAAGTTGTCGACCCTTATGCCTATTCTACAGGTGTCAACGGTGAAAGAGGTATGATCGTTGATTTTGATGCAACTGATCCAATTAATTGGGTTGAGAATTATCGTCCAAACACCATTCTTAATATGACAGATTACACAGTCTATGAATTACATGTTAGAGATTTAACAACACATAGTTCTTGGGATGGTAATGATGCTTATAGAGGTAAGTTCTTAGGACTTAGCGAATCAGGCACAACTTATACTGAAGGTGACGTCACAGTAACAACCGGTCTAGATCATATAGATGAACTTGGTGTGAATGCTGTTCAATTACTTCCAATATTTGATTTTGGTTATGTCGATGAAACAAGAGTTGATGATCCTAATTATGATGCTTTTAATTGGGGTTACATGCCAATAAATTTTAATACATTAGAAGGTAGTTATTCAACTAATCCTTATGATGGCTATTCAAGAATTACAGAATTTAAAACTGCTGTTCAAGCTTTTCATGATGATGATATTAGAGTCATTATGGATGTTGTTTACAACCATACTGGTTTATCTGGAGATTCTAACTTTAATTTAATTCTTCCTGGTTATTATCATAGAATGAATTCTGATGGATCATTTAGCAATGGTTCTGGTACTGGTAATGAAACTGCTTCTGAAAGACCAATGATGAGAAAACTCATGGTTGACTCAACAACTTTCTTAGCTACTGAATATAATTTATCAGGATTTAGATTTGACTTAATGGCACTTCATGATGTTCAAACCATGGATGCGATTAGAGCTGCTATGAATGAAATTGATCCAACGATTGTTCTATATGGTGAACCTTGGACTGGTGGTACTTCTCCTTTAGCAAGTAATCTAGCTGCAGGTAGAGACAACATTCAAAATTTAGATGGCGTTGGTGCATTTAGTGATACAACAAGAAATGGTATTAAAGGCTCAGTGTTCCAAGCTGCTGAAGGCGGATGGATTCAAGCACAAAGTACTACTGATATTTCTTATTTGAAATCAGAAGTTGAATATGGTATTAGTGGAGGAACTTCTTGGTCACAAGGTACTGCTTGGCATCTTGATCCAAATAAAATTGTCAATTATGTTTCTGCACATGACAACCATACACTTTATGATAAGTTAAAATTATCTGGAATTAGTCGAACACAAATCCCTTACTTGCAACAACAAGCAAATGCAATCGTATTAACTTCTCAAGGTATTCCATTCCTACATGCTGGTGTTGAAATCATGAGAACAAAACAAAATGATGATAACTCATATCAATCAGGTGATGCAATTAATCAACTTGATTGGTCAAGAAAAATTGATTACTTAAATGTATTTAATTATTATAAAGGTATGATTGAATTAAGATCCATTTATGAAAACTTTAGAATGGGTAGCGCAGATGAAATTGCTGCTAACTTAACATTCTATCAAACAGACGATTATACAATCGCATTTAAGATTACTGGACAAAGAGCAACTGTCATTGTGATTAGCGTTTCATATGCTCCTGAAGGATTTAGTTCAGTTGAACTTGGTGACTCTCAAACATATTATGTATTAAGTACACATGATAATGTAGATTTAACAGGTTTTGATAAGATAACAAGTGGTACTGCCTATGTTCCAAGTAACACAACAATGGTATTAACAAATACTGTATTAACAGAACCTATCAATATCAATCCTGAACCTGAACAATCAAATAACATTTGGTTATTCATCGGTATTGGGGCTGTTGCTGTTGCAGCTGCTGCAGTCGTTTCAGTGATTATTCTAAAGAAAAAATCAGCATAAAGAAAAGGCCTAATTTATAGGCCTTTTTTATTATCCATTAAAATGATATTTGCCAAACTTCATCATTACAAGCATCGTAATCATACCCATACCAAATTGTACTATAAATGGCGTCAGAGAATCCATGAAGAATCCTACAATAAAGCCAATAATAACAGGTATAGGAAGTGTGAACACAAGCATCTTTAAACCCTCAAAATAAGTCATAAAATATGAGTGTCCAAATCGAAACATTTGTAATATTAAACCAAGTACTACAATGAGTATCATCGTTGTTAATAGTTGTACACCTGTATATGTCAATAATGAATATAAGATGATATATTGACTAAAACCTGCTTCAATGTTTGATGCAAATAACATCATATTCGATTGCCAATTAGACGCATCTAACATCACCGAATCAAAATCATAGACTTCACTAAATCCACGATAACTACCAACCAGTTGATGACCTTCACTATCGATATAAATGATTTCATCTTGTTTTAATAAGACTTGTTGTAAGTCTGTTGTATGTTCACTTTGCGCATTAAACACAAACATATAATCACCATAGTAAATGATGTGTTCTAAGTCATCACTTGTTTCTAATCCATAATAATGAATTGACATATGGCTTGGAAGTTCAAATGTTTGAAAAGCTGGTGTCTCTTGTTTAAATGATTCTTCAACAAATGAGATGGCCCAACCTTCATTAACTACAATCGTGTAAACATGTGGAAGATTACTAAGTAGTATTAATAAAATAAAGAAAATAAATACTTTGATAAACGGTTCTTTTCTTTTCCCAATGATATTAGGAAAATCAAACGCATATTTAAAATAATTAACTAAAAACATTAGATATAATCACCAACTAAATCTGGATTAATTGTCACTATTAATGTACTATATGCTGGCATATCAAGTGAACCATAAATAAGTGTTTCATAGTTCAAATCAGTGATTTGATATGTTGTTGATGAAAAGTTATGGATGATTAAAATCGCTTCATTTACTGTGTCATATTGATATGATCTAATAAATCCTTGGATTTTATTATCATTACCTTTATATAAATCAAATGCGTTACCATACATTAAAGCAGGATGCGCTTTTCTAATCGCAATCATTTCTTTATATTGACTGAGTAGTGAATTTGGATCATCAAGTTGTTCACTCACTGTTTTAAGTCCTGTGTTAAATCCATATTCTGGTAACCAACTCGTTGTATAATCATTTCCCCATAACAATGCTGAACGTCTATATTCATCATAAATAGTTGTATCATATCCTGAGATATTTAAGCCTTCAAAACGTGTACCTTTCAATCCTATTTCATCACCATAATAAATAATTGGTGAGCCTGGAAGTGTTAATAAAACATTTGCAGATAATAATAATTTTTGGTCTAAATAATCACCACTGATTGATGATGCAGTTCGATCTTGATCATGGTTTCTTAAAAATGGTGTATCTACAAATTCGCTATTATATTCACTGTATGCTTCGTAAGTGTTTTGAACTCTTCTTGCAAAGAAACTAATTTCTGAACCAGAAAGTGATGTAATCATTTTTTCTGATGCATAGAAATTGAATGCTGAATCAGAAGCTTGAAAATAAGGAGCTACCATATCAAAAGATGTATCATATACTTCTGAAACTAAAAAACTATCCTCATTAATGGCTTTAATATAAGCATTAAGTTGTGCAATAAATATGATATTATCAGCAACACTGCCATTATTGATATCTTTAATCATAAAGTGTTGCGCAGCATCTAATCTAAATCCTGTAACACCCATGGCCATATAAAAATCGATAATATGATGAATTTCTTCAACAACAGCTGGACTCTTTAAATTGAGGTCAACCATCCCACCAACGAAACTTGAATATGCTTGATCATTGCTTGTCCATAAATAGTAATCTCTATATGGACTTGCTGTATCATATCTTGATTGTGTATACCATGGATTTTGATCCGATGTATGATTAATCACCAAATCCATCATGATTTTAATACCTTTTTGATGAGCAGCATCAATTAAGGTTTGAAAATCATCCATCGTTCCATAGTCTGATTCAACAGCATAATAGTCAGTCACGCTGTATCCATGATATGATGGTCCTTCATTGACGGGCATTAACCAAAGGGCAGTAATACCTAGATTTTGCAAATAATCTAGATTTTCAGTGACCCCATTAAAGTCACCAATACCATCACCATCACTATCAGCAAATGATCTCACAAATAATTCATAGTAAACGTCATTTTTAGGGTTAACTGCACTTAAATCTACTGTTGGTTCTTCTTTTTTACATGAAGCTAAAGAAACCAATACCATAAACAATAGGGCGATGACGACTAATTTTCTTTTCATTATAATCCTCTTTTTCTTAAACTTTCACTTGTTCCTAAAACGTTGTTATTAATTCTTTCTGGAGAAAGATCAATGACTTTAGTTTTAAAAATATAATCGTGAATTGTTCGACTTGTTTTATCAGACATGACGAAGAAAGCAATCACTAGATAAATACCAAATGTTACAATACTTAATCCAACTTTAAATAAATCTCTTAACAATATTTTCCAAAGTGGTGCATTACTATCATCAACATTCACAATTTTAATTTTTTGCGTTCTTTTTCCAAATGTTTGTCCATTTGATATCAGATATGGTAAAAAATAAAAGATAAACACTGAACTAATCGCCACATATTGAGCAATTGTTTGTCCAAGTGGAATAGATAAAATTAATAGTAAAGTGACACCTGAAGTGTCAATTGCAAACGCTCTAACGCGTTTTTCAAATGATGGAACCATCGGACTTACCTCGTTTCGTCTTATGTTTTCATTATATCATAATGATATTGATGGAAACGTTTGCATTATCTAAACAACCATGCTTATTCTGTAAATGTAATTGGATTATCTAAATAGAAATATGAATAAGTCAAAGCCATATTTCTTAAAGCATCTTCTAAAACATCTCTTAATAAAATACCGGTAGCATCAATTTGATTTCCATAGATAAATGGGTAATATTCTTTATCAAAAACGTAATCATTGGTTGCTACTAAATAATAAGTATCATCCTCAAAGTTAGTAACATTAGTATCATAATAACTACCATCGGATGTTGTCATGAATGATTTTACATCACTACCTTTTAAATATACTGTTTTAATGACATTATCAAATGGGAATATTTCATATAGTGTGGCAACAGTCACTTCTTGATGATAATCAACAGATGTTCTTGTTCCTCCATAATTATGAAATGCAATATCTGCACCCGTTTTTAATCTCATTAATTTTGCCATATACGTAGTTAAATCTCCTCTGGACATTGATTCTCCAGTTGTGATAATAGTTTCATTTAATAACGGTTCAATTTGTGTGACATAAGTATCTATCTTATCTGCAACATCTTGATTTGGTGAATTAAGCAAAATTTCGTTAGTTTGATTTAGATTTTTTGCAGTTACATCAGTAATTAATCCATCAGCAATTGTAAAATGTACATTACCAACATTTTCACCATTAGCACCTGATTGAACAACATAACATGTTTGTGGGTCTCTGTCAAATGAATCAACATAAGTGTAGTGAGAGTGTCCATTAAAAATGACATCTACATACGAATTTCCCTCTAATGCTGATACTTGTTGATTATATCCATCAGAATCATCATGATCAATAGCTATAACCATATCCACTTGTTCAACAGTTCTTAAATATTCTGCATAATATCCTGTCCAATAAGCTGCATCATCAAAATAATAAGGATCAATCATAGCTGTTGCGATACTACTTTCAATGTTTGTACCGACAACACCAATCACACCAATTTTTAAATCACCTTTTTGTATAATTGCATATGCATCAACACCTTCTGGTCGATCATATGTGCCATCATAAAATACATTAGCTCCTAAAAGTGGAAAATTAGCTTTTACATCTGATTGGACATCATCTCTAAAATACTTAGTGACAGTTTCTAAACCCCAATCAAACTCATGATTTCCTAGTACGAAAACATCAAGTTGCATTTCATTTAAGATATCAATAGTTGATGCTCCATAAAAATAATTTGATAAAACATTACCTTGTAGAATATCGCCACCTGCTAAAAATAATGTTTCATTCGGATTTGCTTGTTTTTGAGTAAGAACTAGATTCCCAATGTTTGCTAATCCCATTTGCTCGCTATTTTGCAAAATAGCACCATGTGTATCGTTAATGTAGTAAAGATCTAAATGATCCATCACATCAACAGTATTTTGATTGTCATCACCATCAGTGTTATCAGTTGGTGTGGTTATTGGATCACATGCTGCCAATGATACAATCAAAATAAATGTTAAAAAAATTGATATTATTTTTTTCATTGTTTCTTACCTACTTTCGCATTCATTATTATAACATAGAGATGTTATAAAATATATATGTGTGCTATAATATCAACGAATGAGGTGACTTGATGAAAAAAAAACATTCCCTATGGGAATTATTTATAACTTTTTTTAAGATCGGAGCAGTAACTTTTGGTGGTGGTTATGCCATGATGCCAATTATGCACAGAGAAGTCGTAGAAAAAAAGCATTGGGTTGAAGATGATGATGTCATCAAGATGCTTGTCATCTCTGAATCTACACCTGGGGTATTTGCGATTAACTCAGCGACGTTTATTGGATATAAAATAGCAAAATTCAAAGGTGCTTTATTTGCCACTTTAGGTGTCGTTATTCCTTCGCTTATCACCATTTCAATCATCACTGTTGTCCTTAATTGGTTTCAAACATATGAACCTGTTCAGTTTGCATTAAAAGGGATACAGGTTGGTGCTGCAATTGTCATTTTTAATGCAGCTTTTAAATTATCTAACAAACTCCATTTTAACCTTTTATCAATATTCGTGTTGATAGCATCATTTTTAATATCATTACTTACAAGTTTTAGTGTCATTTATATCATCTTATGTAGTGCACTTATTGGTATTTTAATCGGTGTCCTTAAATCATTTAAAAAAGCAGGTGAAAATCATGCTGCTTAGTTTACTAAAACTCTTATGGATGTTTTTTAAGATAGGATTGTTTACTTTTGGTGGTGGTGCTGCTATGATTCCACTAATCAAAGAATCTTTATTTGTCAATGGCTATGATATTACAAGTGATTTTATAGATCAACTAGTAGGTTTAGCTCAATCAACACCTGGACCAATTGCAGTGAATTTAGCCACTTATATCGGTATGAGTCAATATGGTATTTTAGGTGCTTTATTTGCAACTTTAGGTGTTGTTCTTCCATCTTTTATCATCATCTTACTTATTGCTAAATATGGAAGTAAAGCCATTGATTCTAAAATTGCTCAACACGCTTTTTCCACATTAAAACCAGCTGTCATTGGTCTTATCGCAAGTGTTGCATTAACCATGACATTAAGTAATATTTTTCCGTTAATGAATTTAAAGATGTTTGATTTAAATTTTACTGTATCTTATCAAAGTATTATTATATTTGCAATTTTATTTACAATCATGATGATATTTAAGAAAATATCGCCAATTAAGATCATATTATTATCAGCAGTATTAGGTGTAATCATATATTATATTGTATAGGTGAACATATGAAAGATTTAACTTGGATTAAAGAAGATTATATCGCACATCGAGGACTTCATACAGAAGATTTAAGTGTTCCAGAAAACTCAATGCTTGCATTTAAAAATGCGATTGAATTGGGATATAGTATAGAGCTAGATCTCAATATGCTTTTTGATGGAACTATAGTAGTTTTTCATGACTTTAATTTAAAACGCTTGACAGGTCTAGATCAAAATATTTCTAAACTCACTTATGATGATATTAAAGATTTAAAGCTATATGATACAAATGAACATATCCCATTACTTTCTGAAGTATTAAATTACGTTGATGGGAAAGTACCCCTCTTAATTGAATTAAAACCTTTTGGGGACACTGAGATATTTTGTCAATTATTCTATGATACAATTAAGGATTACCAAGGAAAATGGGCTGTGTTTTCATTTAATCCCGGTGTAGTAAGATGGTTTAAAAATCATCATCCAGAAATCATTCGTGGACAAATTACAGAATACTTTAAAGATAATTTAAAGATGAAAAAAATTGTGAAATATTTGATGAAAACTATGTTTTTTAACCGCTTCACTAAGCCTGATTTTGTCAGTTATCGTATACATGATTTACCCAACAAATATGTTGATAAAGCTAAACAAAACGGTTTAACCATCATTAGTTATGCTGCAAGGACTCAAGAACAATTAGACTTTGTTAGACATACCTATGATAATGTCGTATTTGAATATTTTATTCCAAAAAAATAAGGACTCCGAAGAGTCCTTTTTTAATCCATATCTACATCGAAGTTTTCTAATAAACTTTTTTGTTCTAAATGAACAGCATCTCCATGTTTTGTCAAAAGCATTGTAATAAAACTTGCTGCAACAAATATTGCTGCATATGGGAATAGTACAAGTCTTGTTTTGAATACATAGTCCATGAATACACCAGATAAAATTGGTGTTAAGATTTGAGCTCCCATAGAGAAAGCATAATAATATCCAGTATATTTACCAACATTTGAACCTTTTGCAAGTTCAACAACCATTGGATAAGAATTGACATTAATTGTAGCCCAACCAATACCTGTTAAACCAAAGATAATATACATTATCCAACCTGTATCCTCATTAACAAATGAAGCTGAACCAAAGCACACAGCAAGAATGACAATACCTATTAATATTGATTTTTTACGTCCGATTTTTGTTGATAAAATACCAATCGGAATAAATGCAATTATCGCTGTTACATTGGCAACCAATAATGGAAGTGTAAATGATGATAATTGAAGTACATGAGGTACATAATCAGAAACTTTTGAAATTACGGCATTATATCCCATAAACCATAAAAATACTGATACTAAAATTAATATAAGAGAAATCCTTTTATCTCTTGGAAGTTGATGCATATCAGATGAATCATCTTCATCTTCTTCTAAGTTAAATTGTTTATCAAGTGCAATCTTTTCTTGGACTAATTTAGGTTCATTAACTTTCCATAGAAACAATCCTAAAAAGATGAGCATTATGATACCGACAATGACAAATGCGAGTGTGTAGTGAACATAGGATTTACCAGATAGTCCCAAAACCGTAAGTAGTATCAGTGATGTTGTACCTGCAGCGGCACCCATCAGGTTAATGACGGCATTTGCTTTACTTCTAAGTGGTTTAATGGTCACATCTGGCATTAAACTTACTGCTGGTGATCTAAAGACTGACATAGCAACAAGTGCAACAAGCAATACAACAACAAATGTCACAAAATTAAACGGATTAGAAATCGTTTCTTCCCATGCAAGCGTAGATAAATATGTTTGATAATAATCACTTAAATATGCTAAATCACCAACACTTAATTCTGTATTTGTATTATCAGTCAATATTTGATCGATTTGATCGTAGGTATTAACTTTCCATTTATCATACGTGCTTTGAGATATTAACCCAGCATCAAGTTTTGCCAAACGCTCTGTTTGCATATCTTGAAGAAGTCCATCCCAAAATGTTTCTAATCTTCTCTCATCACTATCTTTATAATCAGTGTATAATCCAATAATTTCTGTTTGTTCAATACGTTTTGTTTGAACGCTATCCATATATGATAATCCCATGAATGCAAATGCTGCGATAATGGTACCAACAATGATAAATGGTGTTCTTCTTCCTTTTTTGTAATTAGAACGATCTGATATCGCACCAAACAAAGGTAGCATAAATAATGCAAGTACATTGTCTAGAGCCATGATGACACCTGACCATGTTTGATTCAATCCAAATTTATCAATCATAATTTTAGCAATAATATTATCATATGTTTGCCAAAAAATAGTGATGATAAAAAATGCTAATCCGACATAAAATATCTTCTTATAATCTAATTTCATATATTCTCCCTTAAGTAACATTGTTAAAATAAGTATAACATGACTTTTTACAAAATGAATGATGTGATTATAAAAATAAAAAAAGAAAGTTTTCACTTTCTTTATTTTTTACTTAAATAACTTTAGATATTGACCATAACCTTCTTTTTCCAATTCTGATTTTGGTATAAAACGAAGTGCTGCAGAATTGATACAATAACGATACCCACCAAGTTCAATCGGTCCATCTGTAAATAGATGTCCTAAATGGCTATTGGCGTCTTTACTTCTAACTTCAGTTCTCACCATACCATGACTTTTATCCATCAGTGTCTCTACTTTTTCTAAAGGTTTAGAAAAACTTGGCCAACCACAGTGACTATCAAATTTGTCTAGACTTGAAAATAATGGTTCACCAGAAACTATATCGACATAAATACCCTCATCATGTGAATCCCAAAACTCATTTTGATAAGGTCGTTCAGTTCCATTTTCTTGTGTAACATGATATTGAATAGGCGTTAATTTCTTTTTAAGTTCATCTTTATGCATAAAATCACCTCAAATTCATATTATCATTTTTAAATTTTATTTGCTTTAGTTATGCAAATCGATGTGCTAAAGAGCTTGCTGCTGCGGCAGCAATGGCACCAACAATATCATCTAAAAAAGTATTACATCTATTTTCTTGCTTGCCTTCTTCATCGAGTTTTTTGATGATTCCACTTTTCACTTTATCAACATAACCAAAATTGGTAAATCCAATAGAACCATAAACATTAACAATGGATAGTGCCATGATCTCATCAATACCATAGAGTCCATAATCATTTAATAACATAGATAAAAGTGGTTCTGAAATAAGTTTCTTTTCAGCTAAAATATCTAATTCTAATCCAGTTAATGCTGCATGTTGAACTTCTCGTTTCATCATCACTTTTTCAACATGTTCTAAACATAATTCTAAAGTTAAGTTAGGTATATATTTTATTTGTAAATCATAAGTAATCTTTGCTATATCAATTAACTCAACACCTCGTTCGACAAAGCGATCAATAATGACTTGATATAATTCAGTTTTATTTGTAGTTTTTTCCATTTTTTACATCTCCTAAAAAAAGCGGTGGAAGTTTATTATACATCTTTTTATTAGAAATGCAACTTTTTATCAACAAAGGTGAAAATTGAGGTTATTGTATCATATGTTATAATGACCTTGGAGGTTAGTATGAAAAAATTAAATGTATATTCAGAAATTGGAAAATTAAATAAAGTATTGGTACATATGCCTGGTGACGAATTACTCCATTTAACACCAGATTGGTTAGATGATCTTCTTTTTGATGACATCCCCTGGTTAAAAAGAGCCCAGGAAGAACATCTAGCATTTCAAGAATCATTAAGACAACAAGGCGTTGAAGTCATTCAATTAATTGATATCATGAGTGAGATACTCGTAAAAAATGAGATTAAAGATGAATTTATAGAACAATTTATGAATGAAAGTGACATCAACAATCAAAATTTAAGATTAAAAGTAAAAACTTATCTCAATAAACTTTCAAACGGTGAGTTCATGCATAAAGTTATCGCTGGTATACTCAAAACAGATATTTCACCTATGAGAAAACATCACTTAAAAGATTATATCAGTGATTATCCTTTTATCACTGATCCAATGCCAAATTTATACTTTACTCGTGACCCTTTTACGATTATTGGTAATGATGTAAGTTTACATAGAATGCATAAAAAAAACCGACAACGCGAGTCGATTTTTGGTCAGTTTCTCTTGAAATATCATCCATATTTTAATGAAGCAAAAACACTTTATCATCGAGATGAAATTTACCCTATAGAGGGTGGAGATATTCTCAATATAAATGAGGACGTTTTGCTCATTGGCTTAAGTGAAAGAACTCATCCTGATGCAATTGAATTATTAGCAAAAAATTTATTTTCTCTTACAAATTATAAAAATGTTCTGGCAATTTTGTTGCCTAAGAAAAGAACTTTTATGCACCTAGACACTGTATTTACCCAAGTTGATTATTATCATTTTGTCGTACATCCTGCGCTTTTAGGTAGTCAAAAAATCTACGAGATTCATAAAGATTTAAGCTTTAAAAAGGGCTATAAAATAACAGAAACATCAAATTCTTTAAAATCTTGTCTAAAAAAATTTATTAAACATGAGATCACATTAATCCCTTGTGGTGGTAAAAATAACATATCTGCAGATCGTGAACAATGGAATGATGGTGCAAATGTATTCGCTGTTAAACCAGGTGTTGTAATCGCTTATGATAGAAATGATCTAACAAACCAAAAACTCGTGCGAAATGGTATCACTGTTATTGAAATTCCATCAAGTGAGTTATCAAGAGGACGAGGTGGTCCAAGATGTATGACTATGCCATTAAATCGTTCTTCTATTAAATAAAAAAAAGAGCTCTCACGCCTTGGGGGGGAATGAAGCGTGAGAGCGAAGGAAAGTTACTAATCAAAAAAGGTGATTAGCAACATAATGTATTATACAACAGCCTTATGAGATAGTCAATTTAAATTGCTAAGACTGTTTAATTTTATTTAAATACCTCGTTATATATATAATAAATATGGCTAAATTTAGCATAATGTTTCAGATAATGTAAGAATATGAAAAACCATCTAAACTTTATATGATATTTTCACATATTTTACATTAAATTTATACATGCTAATTATGTTGTTAAATATGCTTCTATTAGTTTGGGATCACTTAACAAATCTTTAGCTTTACCTTCGGTAACAATATGACCAGTCTCTAAAACATATCCATAATCTGAGATTTCTAATGCGCGTTTTGCATTTTGTTCAACCAATAAAATAGTAGTTCCTTCTTGATTAATTTTTTGGATGATATTAAATATTTGATCAACTAAAATCGGTGCCAAACCCATAGATGGTTCATCCAACAGCATAATTTTTGGGTGACTCATGAGTGCTCTTGCCATAGCAAGCATTTGCTGCTCACCACCAGAGAGTGTACCTGCAACTTGATTTTTTCTTTCTTCAAGTCTTGGAAAATAACCAAAAACTGTTTTTAAGTCTTCCTTAAACAGTTTTTTATTTTTTTGGATATAAGCACCCATAGCAAGATTATCTAAAACTGTTAATTCTGGAAATACTCTTCTTCCTTCTGGGACTTGAGAAATACCTAATTTAACTATATCATGTGCTTTATATTTAATTGTGGATTTACCTAAAAAGATGATATCTCCTTCTTTAATCGGAATTAAATTGGAAATTGACTTTAATATAGAAGATTTACCTGCACCATTAGCGCCAATAAGCGTTACAATTGAACCTTCTTCAACCTTAAAATTGACACCTTTAATGGCATGGATTGAATCATAATAAACATGTAAATTATTAACTTCTAATAACATATCATTCTCCTAAATAAGCTTTGATGACAGCTGGATTTTTTCTAATTTCACCAGGTGTCCCAGAAGCAATTGTTTTTCCATAGTCAACAACAATAATTCTTTCACATATGCCCATAACAAGTTTCATATCATGTTCAATCAATAAAATTGACACCTTAAAATAATCTTTAATGAATTTTATCGTATGCATAAGATCATGTGTTTCTTGATCATTCATTCCTGCCGCAGGTTCATCAAGCAATAATATTTTCGGTTTAGTTGCAAGTGCTCTAAGTATTTCAAGTTTTCTTTGTTTACCATAAGGTAAGTTTTTAGATAGTGTGTTTGCTTCTTCTTCCATTTGAAACACTTTGAGTAAATCCATAGCTGTTTTTTGTGCTTCTTGTTCTTGCTCTTTAAATTTTTTAGTTTTAAAAATAGCTTGAAAGAAATTGTAACTCATTTGATTATGATATGCAACTTTTATATTATCTATAACAGTCATATTTTTAAACAATCGAATGTTTTGAAATGTACGTGCACCACCTAATAAAACAATTTCATCAGGTTTTTTAGTTAACGTTGATTTTTTAGATAAGTGAACTTCACCACTTGTTGGTTTATAAACACCTGTTAATAAGTTGAAAATTGTTGTTTTTCCTGCACCATTAGGTCCTATAAGACCAACAAGTTCACCAGGGAAAATTTCTAAATTAAAATTATCAACTGCTGTTAAACCACCAAATTGTATTTTAAGATCAACTGCTTTTAAAATACTCATGTTTGTTCACCTTTCCTTTGACTTTTCTTTTTAAACCAATCAGTAATTTCTACGAATTCAGGTAGTTTAAGTTCTTTGGTTCCAAGTAAACCTTGTGGTCTAAAAAGCATCATTAAAATGAGTAATAAACTATATATCAACATGCGCCATGTTTCAAAACTTAATAATGCTTGCGGTAAGATTGTTAAAACAATAGCTGAGATGACCGAACCTGTGACGCTACCAATACCACCTAATACAACGATAACGAAGATATTAACAGATTGCATGAATGAGATACTGTTTGGAGAAATAAACCCTTTAAACGCAAATAATGCGCCACCAATGCCACCGAATCCAGCTGCAAGTACAAAACCAAGAATTTTAAATTTAAATAAATTTATACCGACTGATTCTGCAGCAATCTCATCTTCTCTAATAGACAACATTGCACGTCCAAATCTTGAATTCATCATAAGTACAATAATGAGTATTATGATGACTACTGTAAAATAAGCACTATTAAAGGTTGAAATTTGAGGAATGTTTTTAAGTCCACCTGCACCACCAGTTAAATCTGAAAGGTTAGTTGCTGCAACTCTAATGATTTCGCCAAATCCTAGTGTTAAGATACCTAAATAATCACCTTTAAGTCTTAATGCTGGTGTACCAATTAATAATCCAGCAAAGGCTGCAGTTGTAAATGCTACAAGAATTGACATTACATAAAGCAATAAATCACTTGCGACATCATCTCTCATATAAATTGCAAAAATGCCTGCTGCATATCCTCCGATACCCATGAATGCTGCATGACCTAAAATGAGTTGTCCTAAAAATCCTGTCGCAATATTTAAACTCGTTGCAAGGACAACAAATGCCATCACAGACATTAAAATACCCATATAGTAATTACCTATAAATCCAACAAGAATAAGTATTTGAATGATACTCCAAATTCCAAATATAAGGATAAGTGAAGGTAACATTGATAAAATGATTTTTTTAAGCTTAGAGCCATCACTAGATTTTATTTTTTGCATGTAAGCATCAATCATTTGTCTTAATTTATTCATATTACACCTTCTCCTTGACATTTTTACCTAGCATGCCTGAAGGTTTGACAAGTAATACAATAATTAAAATAACAAATACAAGTGCATCTGCCCATTGTGTAGAAATATATGTCTTTGTTAATGTTTCAGAAATACCAATGATAAAACCACCTAATACGGCACCACCAATATTTCCAATGCCACCTAATACGGCTGCAATAAATGCTTTTAACCCTGGCATCATACCCATATATGGTTCGATATTTACATACGCAACAGAGTAAAATATACCAGCAAGTGCACCAAGTCCACTACCTAATGCAAATGTTAGTGAAATAACTCGATTGACATTAATACCCATCAACCTTGCTGCATCTTGATCTTGAGAAACTGCTCTCATTGCTTTACCTGGTTTTGTTTTATAGACAAAAAGTGTTAATAAAATCATCATAACGATGGAAATGATAATTGTATAAAGTGTTAATTGTGAAACATCAAAACCTAAAATATTGATTGGTGCACCACCAAAAATGTTTACTTGTACTTTAGGTGTTGCCGTAAAAATTTTCTGGGCTAAACTTTCAAGTAACAAACTTACACCAATCGCGGTGATCAGTGCTGAGATTCTAGGTGCATTTCTTAATTTTCTATACGCTAATCTTTCAATGATGATACCTACTAATGCCCCAAGTGCCATAACGATGGCAATGACCACGACAACAGGTAGATCAATTGGAAAATTAACCAAGAAAATATAACTTAAATACGCACCGACCATCATTATATCTCCGTGCGCAAAGTTTATAAGTTTTATAATTCCATATACCATTGTATATCCGATTGCAATTAAGGCAAGTATGCTCCCATACTTAACACCATTTAGCAATTGTTGAATAAAATAATCCATAATGTGAATTCCCTTCAAATGAGATAAAATAGAGGAGCATGTTTATAAACGCTCCTCTAACAAGCTTAAATCTCTAAATTTTATTAAGCAGCAGTATATTTTTTAACGAGTACTTGAGCACCATTTTCAACTTTAATAATGGATACTGCTTTATCTTGTGCATCACCATTATCATCAAAAGTGATTGAACCAGTGACACCATCTTCATAAGTAATTGCATTAAGTGCAGCAATCACATCAGCATATTCTACAGATTGTGCATCATCAATTGCAGCAACCATCACTTTAACAGCATCATATGCTAGTGCAGCTAATGCATTAGGTGCTTCACCATATGCATCAGTGTATGCTGTAACAAAGTTTTGTACAAGTGGATCTGTATCTGATTTAGCATAATGATTTCCAAAATACATACCTTCTGCAGCTGTTGCATAAGTTGATTCAATACTATCCCAACCATCTCCACCTAAAAATGGAATATCTAATCCCTGAGATTTAGCTTCTGTTAAGATTGGTCCAACTGTATCTGTATATGTTGGAACAAAAACCGCATCATATCCACCATTTTTAATTGATGTGATATATGTACTAAAATCAACAGTTCCACTAGTGAAACCCATAGCATCAACTGTTAAATTAGCACTAACATATTCAGCAACGAAAGCATCTTTTAAACCGACTGAATAATCATCACCAGTATCAAATAATACAGCTGCTTTGACTGATGATAAGTCATTGATAGCAAATTGTGCCATAACTGCACCTTGATAACTATCTAAATAACAAGCTCTAAATACATTACTTGCTTCTTCAGTAATTGAGACTGCAGTCCCTGTAGGTGTTAATACTGGAATACCTTCTTCTACCGCGTAAGGTTTAAAAGCATTTGTTAAACCAGAAAATGTTCCACCAATGATTGCAACTACACCTTTTTGATCAACAGCATAGTTATAATTGTTGATAGCCATATCTGAATCTGCTTGATTATCTAAAACAACTAATTCTAATTCTTTACCTAGAACACCTCCAGCATCATTAATTTCTGATGCAGCGAGTTCTGCGCCGTTTTTTACAGCTTCTCCATATACAGAATATGGTCCAGTGATTGGGCCAAATACTGCAAATTTGATTGTGTCACTGTTTCCACAAGCGACAAGACCTAAACTTAAAATAAAGGCCGATATTGCGATTAAAATTTTCTTCATTGTCTAACCTCTCTTTATTTTATTGTTGTTATGATATAATACTTTTTACTATCAAGTCAACAACTTTTATGAAATTTTCATGAAAAAACTATCATGAAAATGTTTTCATCGTCGTATTAAGCCGTTATCTCGCACATATTTATGAAAAAAAAGCAAATATGCATATACATATTTGCTTACTTTTTTTTATAATTTAATTTATTATTTTCAATGCTTTAGCCATTCTTATATAGTAATTGACCCCTACTTCTAGAATACTTTCACTAAAATTAAATTTATTATTATGTAGTGGATAGATGAAATCTTTTTCTATATTTTTTGATCCAACAAATGCAAACATTCCAGGAACTTTTTTCAAATAGAATGCGAAATCTTCAGCAACCATAAGTGGCTCAACAATTTCATATTCACTAGGATTATATGCGCTTAATGCTAAATCAAATAATTCACTATGATTAATTACAGCTGGATAATAATCTCTGATTTCACATTCAATTTTAACATTAAACATGATTTCTAATCCTTGATTGATTTCATAAATTCTTTTCTTTATAAGTCCATATACATCTTGGTGATATACTCTAATCGTTCCTGATAAACTCACTTCTCCAGCAATGATATTTCTCGCCTCACCACCTGATAGAGTCCCTATCGTAATGACACTAGGTCTTAAAGGATTGATATCTCTTGAAACGATACTTTGATATGCTTGAACTAAAAAACTTTGTGCAATAATAGCATCATGTCCTAAATGAGGTTGTGCTCCATGTGCTGATTTTGCATGAATCTTAATATCGAATTCACCATTTTGAGCAGTCATAGGGCCATTTGCAAATCCCATTTTACCCTCATCAACACCAGGAAACAAATGAAGGCCTAAAATCTTTTTGATATTATACTTCTCAAATATACCTTCATCGATGATAACTTTAGCACCACCAGGACCTTCTTCCGCTGGTTGGAAAATGAATACAATCGTTTGATTAATGTCTTTAAGCTCTGATATATATTTAGCAAAACCTAAGAGCATTGTCATATGACCATCATGGCCACAAGCATGCATCTTACCTTCATGTTTAGATTTAAATGGAATGTCACACTTTTCAGTGACAGGAAGTGCATCCATATCGGAACGAAATGCTACCGCTTCATCGCTTTTCCCTTTTTTTATGGCTATCAATCCTGTTTTCGCAACTGTAATTGGTTCATATCCAAATGATTCTAATTCTTTTTTTACGTATGCATGAGTTAAAAATAAATCAAATTCTAATTCAGGGATTTGATGTAAATCTCTTCGATATTTGATTAATGTGTCTAGCATAATTTCACCTACTTATGTATGAATTATAACACAGATATTACTTTCTTAAATCTTCTAATATTTGTGTTTTCTCAATTGTTTTTTCATCTTTTTGTTTAATAATGCGTGCAGGTGAACCTGCAACCACTGTAAATGGAGGTACATCTTCTGTGACAATTGCACCAGCCGCAACCACTGCACCTTGTCCAACTCTTACACCTTCTAATACAACTGCATTAGCACCTACTAATACGTCATCTTCTATAATCACTGGTTGTTTTGAAGGTGGTTCTAACACACCTGCTAAGACAGCACCTGCACCAATATGACAATTCTTACCAACAGTTGCTCTTGCACCTAATACCGCATTCATGTCAATCATCGTTTTTTCACCGATGACTGCACCGATATTAATGACAGCACCCATCATTATGACAGCTTGTTTACCGATAGTAACATGTGTTCTTATGATAGAACCTGGTTCTATTCTTGCTTCTAATTCTTTTGTCTCTAATAACGGTAGTGCTGAATTTCTTCGATCATATTCTAAATGTGATGATGTAATCACATCACTATATGTTTTTAAAATTTGTTCTAAAATTGATACTTCACCAAATAAAATTTTAAAATTATGATCACCAAAAACACTCACATCTTTAAAAACAACTTGTTCAAAATTTCCTTGTAAATATAATTTACCAGGTGTTTTTTTGACAGCGTCTTTGATATATTTCGCAATTGCATATGCATCTTGTAATTGTTCCATTTATTTCTCCTATACTAAATCTTTCATATGAAATAATCCAGATTTTTTATCTTTTATATATTTAGCTGCACGCAGTGCACCTTGTGTAAATATTTGTTTTGATAATGCCTCATGTTTAATCGTTATCATTTCATCTTTAGATGCCAATAATACTTCATGTTCACCAACAATTGTACCTGCTCTTAAAGCATGCATACCAATTTCATTTGTTTTTCTTTTTTCTTGATAATTAAAATTGGAAATAGCATCTTTACGATGCCCTTTAATCTCATCAAATATGAGTAAAGCCGTTCCACTTGGTGCATCTTCTTTGAAATGATGATGCTTTTCAGTAATTTCAATATCATAATCATCAATCATTGGTAATACACTGTTTAATGCTTTTAGCAATACTTGAATACCATATGAATAATTGTAACTTTGAAATATTGCAACTTCCCTAGATTTTAAATTGATATAGTCAAAATCTTCTTCTTTAAGTCCGGTTGTTGCTAATACAACAGGTTTTTTATTATTAACAGATAAATCAATCACTTTTTTGATTTGTGATACATGTGAAAAATCAATAAGTACATCATAATCTATTTGATTGTCATAAGCATCAATAAGATCAAATCCTCCAGCATATTCAAACGATTGAGATTGTTCTATATCATTTTTTAAAAGCTGTCCCATTTTGCCTGAGATGCCACTAATTAATATTTTCATATTGTGACTCCTTTAATCCAAACTTTTGAAGTGTTTCTATAAGTGTATTTTCATTTTCCTTTGTAAGTTCTACAAGTGGAAGTCTGACACCACCAACATGAAAGCCTAGAAAACTTAGCGCTTGTTTTACAGGAACAGGATTGCTCTCAATAAACAAAACATCATTAATTTCACTTAACTCTTTTCCTTGATAAATTTGATGTGCGATTTCATGGATTTCTTTTGGCAAAATATTCGCTGTAACTGAAATAACACCTTTACCACCCATGTTCATAATCTCTTCTGTTTGATCATCATTTCCTGAATATACAGCAAATGAATCATCTGTTTCATCAATGATCTTTTTAATTTGAACAAGATCATGACTTGCTTCTTTAATGGCAACGATATTTGAAACCTTAGAGAGTTCTACAACTGTGGATACTTCTAAATTAACACCTGTTCTACTAGGTACGTTATATAAAATGATAGGAAGATCAACAGCATGAGCAATTGCCTTATAATGTGCAATCAATCCTCTTTGTGTCGGTTTATTATAATAAGGTGTAACTAGTAATAGTCCATCTACATCAATAGATTTAGCATACGCTGATAGTTCTATGCTTTGTTTAGTGTTATTGCTCCCAGTACCTGCTATGATTGGTATTTGATGATTTGCTACTTTCATTGAAAAAGCCAGAATTTGCTTTTTCTCTTCTAGTGTCAAAGTTGCAGATTCTGCAGTTGTTCCACAAATGACAAGTGCATCAGTACCCATAGCAATATGCCAAAGAATCAATTTTTCAAGCATTTCATAATTGACTTCTAACATTTCGTCAAATGGTGTAATTAGTGCGACACCTGAGCCTTTAAATAACATTATCTCAACCCTTTCTTAATCATATATTCAGCAATTTGAATTGTATTTGTTGCTGCACCTTTTCTAATATTATCTGCAACAACCCAAAGATTCAATCCATATTTCACTGATTTATCTAGTCTAACTCTACCGACATGTACTTCATCCTTGTGTCTTACATCAATTGTTGTTGGATAATCATTATGGTGATAAATTAATCCTTCAACTTGATTAAATCCTTCAATAAGTTTTTCCATATCAATAGGTTTATTTGTCTCTACATTGATTGCTACACTATGCCCAAATGACACAGGAACTCTTACGCATGTAGCTGTGACTAAAACATCTTTTTCAAGAATTTTTTGAGTCTCTTTAACCATCTTAACTTCTTCTTTTGTATACCCATCTTCTAAAAATACATCTATGTGTGGTAAACAGTTATCAAATATGGGTTTTGGATAAAATGTTGGCTCTTCACCATTGATACCTCTATTTAAATCTTCCATACCTTTATATCCAGATCCTGATACCGCTTGATAAGAAGCATATACAATACGTTTAACATCAAAAAGTTCATCAATAACCTTTAAAGGCACTACACTTTGGATAGTACTACAATTAGGGTTTGCAATTAAATAATCATTTTCTTTTAAAATATGACCATTAACTTCAGGAACAATAAGTGGTATGTCATCATACATTCTAAATGCACTAGAATTATCAATGACTGTGATCTTGTTTTTGGCAGCTATAGGTGCAAATTTTAAACTTGCTGCACCTCCCGCTGAGAACAATGCAAAATCAAAATGTTCATCAAAGCTATGTTCATCTAAGACTTTGACTATATAGGTTTGTCCTTTAAATTCAATTTTTTTATCTTTTGATCTCTCTGATGCAAAAAATACAATTTTATTAATCGGGAAATTTCTTTCTTCTAAAACTTTAATAAATGTTTGTCCAACCAAACCGGTTGCACCTACAATTGCGATATCGTATGTTTTCATCTTATAACTCCATTTCAATACTTGCAACGAGTTTTGCAGGACCTTTTAATAAAACTTCTTCATTTTCTACAGTGACAAAAAGTTCTCCACCTGGCACTTTAATGTTTGATGCTTTGTCAGTTAAATTAAGTTTGTATGATAAATATTGTGACGCAGAACTTCCTGTCCCACAGGAAAGTGTCCATCCAACACCACGTTCATATGTTTTTATTGCTAAGTGATTTCTATCAATAACTTTTACAAAATTGATATTTGATCTTTTTGGAAAAAATGGATGATGACAAAGTGCTTCAGCAATTTTATCATATTGACTTAAATCATCAACAAAAATTACTGTATGTAAAGTTCCTAATGTGAATACATAAGCGTTTGATACTTTCACATCGTTAACTTGAAGTGTATAAGGTGTTAAATTTTCTTGCTTTTCATTAATATCAGGATAACTTAAATGTGTCACTGGTTTGCCTAGATTTACTTCAAAAAATTCATCTTTAATATTGACAATCATGAGACCAGCTAAAGTTTCAACTTTAACCTCATCATGATCAATTAATTTTTGATCTTTTAGAAATTTAACAAAAGCTCTAATCCCATTACCGCACATCGGAGCAATTGTTCCATCTGCATTATAATAATTCATCTTTACATCATAGGCTGTTGAAGACGAAGGAAACATCAATCCATCAGCACCAATGCCAAAATGTCTATCACATGTCTTAATGGCAATTTCATTCGGATTTTTAAACTCAGTTGTACTTAGTATAAAATCATTTCCAGTTGCTTCATATTTATATAATTTAGGCATGAGACTCACCCAAATCAAATGCGTTTGCAATGGCTAAAATGGCTTTGTCTTTTAATTCCTTTGAGATTGTATATGAAATACTAATTTCTGATGTTGTGACAAGCTTAAACTCAATTTGATTTTCAGATAAAACCTGAAACAATCTTGCAGCAACCCCTGATTGATGTCTCATGGCTTGTCCAACTACTGATACTTTTACCACTTGATCATCTAATTCAATGTCGATGGATGGATATGTTTTAGTGAGTTGATCTAAAACTTCGTTAATTTGAGCAAAATCATTTGCACCGGCAGTAAAAGACACATTGATAAATGGAGGTGTCGATGGAGATTGTGTAATCATATCGACATTGACTTCATTTTGTGCTAGACCCATAAATAGATCAGCCACTATATTTAATTCATTAGGAACATGACGAAGAGTAACCATCATCACTTTATCAGAGACTGATAATCCTGTAATTGTTTGTCTTTCCAACATTGTTTCCTCCATAATATATGTCCCTCTTTCTTTCGTTAAAGATGAGGCAACATAAATCTTGACTTGATTTCTATGAGCAATTTCAATAGATCTAGGTTCCATAACTTTTGCTCCTAAAAATGCCATTTCTTTCATTTCTTCGTAACTGATACTTTCTAACTTTTTAGCATCAGCAAATACTCTTGGATCTGCAGTGTATATACCATCAACATCTGTATAAATTTCACAATCACATTTTAATTTTGCTGCTATAGCGACTGCTGATGTGTCAGAACCACCACGACCAAGTGTTGTAATATCTCCAAGTTCATTTACACCTTGGAATCCTGCTACCACAACAATTTCTTTTTGTTTTAAATGTTTCTCGATGAGCGTCGTATCTATATCATCAATTTTATTATTTAAATGTTCACCAAATGTTTTAATACCAGCTTGCAATCCTGTTAAAGCAACTGCTTCAATTTCTCTAGCTTTCAGTATCATTGTAAATAATGAAATGGATACTTGTTCACCAGTAGAAATAAGCATATCTGTTTCTCTTTTTGAAGGATATTTAGTGACTTGCTTCGCTAGATCTAGTAATTGATTGGTCGTCTTTCCCATTGCAGATAGCACTACAACAACTTCATACCCTTGTCGTTTTTTCTCTACTACTCGATCTGCAACATTTTGCATATGTAAGATGGATTGAACTGAACTTCCACCAAACTTC
This sequence comes from Acholeplasmataceae bacterium, assembly GCA_963667565.1. GTDB lineage: Bacteria > Bacillota_I > Bacilli_A > Acholeplasmatales > Acholeplasmataceae > WOFB19. The sequence goes on from OY763415.1 coordinate 1,082,290, forward strand.
ATAACGATATTTTTCATGTATTTTACCTATAAATCATTTCTTAATAAGTCATCAAGTGTTTCTCTTTTGACAACAATTCGACTTTCACTTCCATTAACGAAAACAACTGCAGGTTTTGTTAATCTATTGTAGTTAGATGCCATAGAATAATGGTATGCACCAGTTGTAAAGACAACAAGTAAATCTTTAGGTTCTACCAAAGGTAATTTGATATCATGAATAATCATATCCCCTGATTCACAAGCTTTACCTGCAATTGTATATACTTTTTTATCCTCATCAAAAACTTTATTTGCAATGACTGCTTCATATTTTGCTTGATATAACGCAGTTCTCATATGATCTGCCATTGAACCATCAATAAATACATAATTTTTTTGACCAAATGTTGTTTTAACTCCACCAACTTCGTAGATGGTGACACCAGCATCTGCAACTATAGATCTACCAGGTTCTATCATCATTTTTTTAACATCTAAATTAAATTGTTTAATATATTGATAAGCTGTTTCTATAACTTCATGAAGCATGAGTTCTAATGATGGTACTTGATCATCACTTGTGTATTTAACACCAAATCCGCCACCTAGATTAATTGCTTCTACCTTAATATTTGCCTCGTCTTTAAGTTTTTTAGCAAACATAATCATTTCTATCGTGTGTTGCTTAAAACTTTCAATTTCAAAAATTTGCGAACCGATATGTGCATGAATGCCCATAAAAGGAAATGATGAACTATTCATATCTTTAATGAGTTCAATCGTATTTGGATCAAAAGCAGAGACTCCAAATTTTGAATTGTGATGCGTTGTTTTAATATATTCATGTGTATGTGCTTCAACACCTGTATTAATTCTTAATAATAATTGTGGGTAATCATTTGTTTCAATTGATTTTAGAAGTTCAAATTCATCTTGATTATCAACAACAATATGACCTACTTGATGTTTAATTGCATATATCAATTCATCTTTGGTCTTGTTATTTCCATGAAAATAAATGTTTTTTGGGTTAAAACCTGCTTTAATAGCTGTGTAAAATTCACCAATAGAAACGACATCAAGTGATAAGGAATGTCTTTCAATGAGCTTAACCATTTCTTTAACTAAAAATGCTTTTCCTGCATAAATAACTTCAGTCTCAATCGATGGATGAGAAAAACTTTGCTTAATGAGTTCAATTTGATGCTCAATTCTTTGTTCATCCATAGCGTAAAGTGGTGTTTTATACTTTTTCACAAGATCAGATACTGTAACAGATCCAATCATTAATTCATTATATTCATTTGTGTTAAATTGATGTATTGCTTTCATATTATTTCATCTCCATTTGAAAAAAATAAAAACCATGGCAAAAGGCATGGTTTTAACTCAAACGCTCTTTGCCCCTCCGTAAATAAGCGCAATCCCTCACCATTGGGCAATGATGGGAAACAGTCATATGTCTATTAAACATATGCCCAGTATTTTTAATACTTCGGCACACATTCCTTTCCTGTTAAGTACTATTAATGTATGCAGCCTCTTAATTTACAGTGATTTAATTTCAAGTTATTTTAACATAGTTAAGTATGATTGTCTACACTAATATGTTTTAAAATATAATTTTCTAAACTTTTAGGTGTTTCACATAAGACATTGGGATTTTCACTTTTTAGCATGTCTAACTCATCAAATCCCCAAGTGACACTCGCAACATTCATATTGATACGCTGACAAGAATGTATATCCCTTACTTCATCACCTACATAAATGACTTCATCATTTTTAAGTTGATACTTATCTAATAATTTTTTAAGAACTTTCTCTTTTTTAAGATATTTAGCTCTTCCATAAATCTCTTCAAATAAATCAATCTCATATTGCTTTATAAATATCTTAATATTTTTCTCGCTATTTGATGAGACAATAAATAGTTTGATAGCTTTTTGATGTAATTCTTTTATCAGTGAAATCATACCATCAAACGGCTCAACCTGATTCATCACTGTATGGATTGCTCGTCTTGCTCTTCTAGCAATTCTAGGCAACTTGAACATTGATAAATCATGTGCTCTAAGTTTGTCAACTAAAGATAGGGTCTTTAAATGATCAAACTCTTCTTCACTTAACTGTTTAATATGATATTGATTCGTTAGATTTTGATAAACTTGATAAGCGAATGCTTTAGTATTTGCTATAGTCCCATCAAAATCAAAGATGATTGCTTTTGTCATGATAATTCCTTTATTGTTTTATGATTGGGTAATCATTTGTCACAGCTTCCCAAATGTTAGTAAAGTCAAATCCTAATGTTGAGGATAAATAAGAAGCTGATTGTAGATTTGCTACAGTTGTTGATGATGCGGTATATTGATCGGTTGGATTACCTGAAACACCACTAAATGTTTGAGTGCTTGCATAACGTAAAGTGTTATAAGACCCACCACTATTATAACCATATAGATGACCATAATATGTATAATTTGCATATCCATTGACATAAATATTACCTGTTGCAAAACTATGATTGATGTTTCCCGCACTATATCCTACAAGTCCACCAGTTAATGTGTAAACTGTTTCTGTACCACTTCCTGATGTGGAAATATTTGTTGTGACATCACCTGATGCATAACTATAACTAATGATTCCTTGATTTTGCCCTACAAGCCCACCAGCATAAACATATGAAGTTGTTCGATCTCTATAATTCGAAGTTATACCTGAAACATTAAAAATTAAATCTGCCTGTGAATACGAATTGGTTATGACCCCTGTAGGACGATTAATTCCAACTAATCCTCCAGCTAGTGCAGTTGCTGTACTTGTACCTCTATATGATGTCGAAATGTCAGTATTAACAATAATCGTTGAACCTCTTACTTCAGCATTACTAATGACCCCTTCGTTTTCACCAACTAATACACCTGATACAGAAACTTCTGTTGAATTGTTTACTGATGTTGAATCCGTTAAGGTGATTTCAACATTCTCAACAACTACATTGCTAATAGTACCTGAATTATGTAAGAAAATGCTCGTATAATCATAATCAGAAGTTGTTCCATCTGTGCCTTCTTCAATAATCTCAAATCCAGATATTGTGAATCCATTTCCCTCAAAGGTTCCTTGGAAATCAACAACCGGTTCAAATGTATTTTCTGGATTATCTGACAAGTCAATATCCCCAGGTAAAACAAAAACATCCTCAGGTTGAGTTTCAATATCACCGCTAAGTAAATCAACGAGAATATTCTCATCTACCAAGGTACCACCCTCTGGAACATCTACCCATGTGCCTACGGATACACTATCATTTGCAATATTGGTATCACCACTAATTTGGTTTGCCCAATAAGCAAATATCGTTGATGTATTAAAAATGATTAATAATATTTCTAAAATTAAAATAAGTTTTTTTCTTGACATAACTACCTCAAATACATAAATATGATAAATCATATTTGTATTCTATTCTTCTTTATATTTTATACAAATTTACTCAAAAAGTCAAAAATGATATATAAAAGCACCGGGGTTTAATAAATGATAGTGTTTTCAGTGTCAAAAGTATAAAAAAATGACACTCCAAGGTGTCATATCTCATCATGAATAAAGCATTAATGAAGTCTCTGCTAACCTTAACTGGTAAGAATTTGCCAAATCGAGAAATATCGAGTAACGGTTGGCATCTGTGAGTAAATGGTGGTAAGTAATTTACCTACTACAACTGGTAAGAAAATGACCTAAAGTGGAAAATTCGAGAAAAATGATATTCTAGATTACTCATAGATTAATGATACAGTTTAGTAACTTGTTAGTTCACTAAGCAAAAATATGAGATGACTATGTAATTACCTTACCATTTACTTGAGGCTCTCTACTGATGTAGGGAGTGATGATTTAAAGATGGATATTAAAAAGGTATTCAACATAACTGTCGAACACCTTTATTAATTGATTTAATTATTCGGTAGCCCTATCCTTGACTATAAACCTGTCTTGTATAACTACATTTTTTCGTGATACTATCCTTTATAAATGATTCTTCTTATTTTTTTTTCAAAATCAATTGATGAATTCAAAATTACTTTATTAAAGGTATTGTACTCACAAGTTAATGCATTTACCTTAAGAATATCGAATTCAATTTTAGTTTTTCTTTGCATATTATTCCTGCTTTGACTAATATTAATATCATCAATTAAGAAAGGATAAAGTAATTTAATTTTTTTTGTATCATCCATTATCCAAATGTACAAACCAAAATGCCTTCCACCCATCCCTTTGTTCATATTGTGTTGAATATAAGTGGCAAACTTTATTTTGCAAATCTTTGCATTTTGAACCTTTATTGGTGCAAAATTTTTTATCTTAGAAAATCGATATGTCATAACATTTAGTATCACAAATGGATATAATATTATGATTGGAGCAATCAATCCAATAAAAGTCAGCTTGAAATTGATATTTTCCGCAAATAATATTAAAACAGCTAATCCAAAAATAATTAAAGGATAAATATACATGAATACCCTATTGATGTTTAAATTGGTTTCTTTTATAACACGACTATAAAACTTATTTAGGTTGATATCATTCATATTTTCCCCTCCTAAACATTATTATATGTTGAATACAAAATCTATGGATGCTTCTATGCCAACCCTAATTTTCTTAAAAGGATTAGTTTGAATTATTTCATCAATAAGTCTTTCTCTTGATGTTGATCCAATCTTGAAACTGCCTAATCCAATTTCCTTAAGTTCTTTGTTGACCTTTGAATTGTTTTTCGATATATTTCTAATCGATTTATACTTTGATCCGCCTAAAGATTTCGTTATACTTTTTGCAACTCCGTAACTTAATCCTGACAATACAGCACTTTTTACAAAACTTCCAATTCCATCTTCAAATGATTTGATGTCTCCCGATATAATTCCTCCGAGGACATCTCCTATACCAGATGCTACCATTGTACTTAACATGTTAGCTCCCAGTCCTCCTATTGCACCAGCAATTGTTGCACCAGCTAGTTCTCTTAGATTAACCTGAGAAATACTTTTATCCTCTATTACCATTTGACTAAATAAATTAGATCCTCCGGCAATTGTTGCACCAATCAATGCTCCAGCAACTGGTCCAGCAACACCAGCAGTTGCTACGGTTAATGCAATCACTGCAAATACGGCACCAACAATAATAATACCTTTTAGCCATCTAGGAAGATTCCCATTTTCATCTGACAAATCAATTGGATTATTTTCACAGTATGTAAAAATATTTGTACCGGTTACAGTATCAGTATTCATATAATTTGTATTGTCTGTATTGATGAATCTATTACAATATGGGTTATAGTATCTGCTCTTTAAATAATACCAAGCAGTTTCTTCATCATAATAGTAACCTTTGTAGACAAAACTGTTTAATTCTGCAATATCTTCTCCGATAGTATTTGGAGTATAAACTTTAGCAAGTAATTTACCCCATGCATCATATTTATATGATACCATAACTTCTTTATTTTCATCAACTATTTCTGTTATGACTCCAAGTAAGTCTCTAATGTAATAGTACATCTTGTTCAGGTATTCAAACCCTACTAAAAGACCTCTTTCATTATAGATATATCTGATTGACTGTGTTCCATTCTTTGTTTCTGAAATGATGTTTGATCCATTTAGTTCATAGGTTGTGATATCACTACCTACAATCTTTTTAGTTCTCATACCTTCTTCATTGTAGAAATACTCGATATTATCTTTATTTGGTTCAGTTATTGCTGTTAATCTTCTGCCTGACCATGTTAACGATTTACTTCCTATTTGACTCGGATTACCCATAAAGTTACTACCAGTATACGAAATGAATTCTGTGCTGTTTTCAATTCCATCAACATACTTAATGATTCTAGTTAATTGATCTTTCCAAGCGTTATCATACTTATACTCATAAGACTCATTTGGTGTTAGTTGAGTTGAAAGTGGTTGATTGCCGTTGTAGTATTTCTTGAACTGAATATTGTTATTACCAGTATAAGTCATGATTAGTGTTCGTCCAGATGGTTGTCCATCTATTGGATTATATTCTCTAACCAACCGGTTCAAGTAATCATACCCATATTCATACGTACCATCAGGTGTAGTCATTGATGTCACATTTCCAAGAGCATCATAAGCGTAAATAACGGTTGTACTGTCGTATTTTTGAATGGATTCTACTTGTAGGGATGATTTACCAGCACCTGGTGCTTTATAGGTATAACTGTTCTCTAATGAATGTAATCCAGTATTAATAACATCTTTTTTACTTCTACCTAAAATATCAACATAGGTCTTAACAGATAATACATGATTGTTTTGGAATAGTTTTGTTACAGTGGCTGCATCAATCACATCATCTTTATAAGCTAGCATCTCTAATTGGCCATTTAGATGTTTTTCTGGTGTAAATCCATCAGTTGCTAGATCTGATCCAATCACTGTCATCGCATCTTTTAGTGATAATGATGCTGCTAAAGTTTTTGTTGTGACACCATTATTAACTTTAAATGTTGAACCATCCCATGTTAAGATGACTGTCTTCCATGCATCATAAGCATAAGTTGTTGTCCCAACAACATAATCGGTGCCATTAAGGACCATATAAAGTTTGTTATCTGTTTTTAGTTTAACACCAAATAAATTAACGCCATCTTTTTTATTCATGATGATTGTACGATCTGATGTTGATGTAACGACTGGCTTAAATCTAATACTCATAGATCCTTTTGATTTAAGGTCAAAATCATAGATAAGTTTACCTTTCGTATCCGCTAGACCCATCAAGCCATCATAACTACCATACACATGTTTATCATCAATATTGCTATACTCAAAAAGTCTTGTTTTATCAAGCGCATAACTCTTATCAGTATAAGCATAACTCTTAGGCTTAATACCTTGTTTAGAGATAAATGTACCATTTAAACTGACAGTATCTAATCCATCATAAATTTCTGGATTCTCAAATGATACACCAGTTTTAGGTGTCATATCAGGATCATTGGTTAAATATTTCTCGCCTTGTGCATGTAAGATACAAAATGTATCTTTTGTATGAATAAATGCGCCAATGCTAAACATATGCGATTTTAATTGATATGTTGAATTTGGTTCATCACTACCTACAGATGGTTGACTTCTATCACCGATAACTGCTTGATTGATTAAATGTGTAACACTAAAACTACTCATAAATGAATATGCATATTGATCTTCTACTGCAAATCTTAATTCGGTATTACTTTCTGCTTTATTAATGGTTAAACCAATCAACACGATTTCTCCTTAAGATAAGGCGTACACCTGGTGTTATCCTTTCTCATTTTTATGTCTCTACACATAAAGACAACTCAAAATAAGAATTTGCACACTTTTTTTCACTTTAACTTCTGCAAGATCATTGATAAGCGCTCCACCTAGTGCTATCAGCTGACTTTCAGATGATGTTTCTAATACAGATAGAATCAGTGAAACAAGCATAATCTTTTCATATGCATCCTCCTTTCTTGGTATAGTTTTAGGGTATCTTTTGCTATACAAACAAAACAGGACAATTTTATCCTTGATATTGGGGGGGGACTATGTTAATAGATGGGGGTATTATCATATTAGAAAGACTACGTGTGGGAAGAGGTTATAGGAGTCAAGAAAAGTTTGTGAATGATGTTTGTGATGTCAGACAATACAGAAAGTATTTATCAGGATCATCTCGTATACCATCGGACATATTTTTTTCACTCATAGGGAGACTGAACATGACTATTGAGGAGGTATTAAAGTTTTATCTAGACACATCTAAAAAAGAAAAAAAGACCCTTCAAAACTTATATAATAAGTTATTGAGTGATCATTTGGATGGATTGAATATTCAAATTAAGGCTTTAGAAGAAACATTGTTTGTAGAAAGTGCTGATCAAATGTTTTTTAACTTTTGTATACTTCTCTACAATTATAAAAAAAATAACCTTACACAAATACACTATACGGAACTTGTGAAAGAACTTATTCATTTTGATGAATTGTTGACATAAGAAATCATATCTCTTTATGAAATGATTATTTTGGCAAACTTAATAACTGAATTAAACGCATCTGATAATGTTTTAGTAATAAACAAACTATCTGAAACACTCAAAACTTATAAGATTAACGATTTAGCTTCACTGGATTTTTATTTGATTGTTTTATATACCGTGATAAGAATACATGGGTTAAATCATCATTTTGATCAAGCAATTGAATTATGCGATGCTGGTGTGAGATTATCCACTCAATATCATCATTTTTATCTTTTGTCACATCTATATTATCTAAAGGCCTATTATTTTAATAAATTGAATCAAATAGAAGATAGAGATAAAGAAATTCATTTATGCATTAACACTCTAGAAATCAGTTCTCATGATTCTTTGGCTCATAAAATACGTGATTTAATATCACAGGAATTCACATTGGATATTCATGATTTTGAAATGAATTACTGGAAAAACAATAAAGAGGCATCTTCCTAAATCCAATTGGTTTTCATATGCTTTTCGGAAATGAAACAATCAACGTCTCATTTATTATGAGAGATACAAAAATTTATCGACAGTTTTATACAAAAAAATGTCCCCAAAGGACATTTATTATATCATCAGTTCGTTTATGGGAACCAATTCAAGATATTTTTGGAGTTTCTGTTAACCATAAAGGGTCTTATTTTTAGGGGCTTTTCAACCTTAACTGGTAAGGAAATGACAAATCGAGAATAATCGAGTAAATAGTGAAAAAATAAGGAAAGTTAATGATTAATCAAAAATGACTATTCAGACAATTTTCTGACTACATGGATTGTTAAGTTCGAATAAAAAGGAGCAGATTACTATAAAATAGCAATAATCCTAACTCCTTATTTTAAAATATAATTTTACTTACAACCTTGTTTATTTTTTTTACATACTTTTTATAATTTAGTCCTAGTGTAAAAATCCAATTATCATTAATATATATGATAGTTTCATCTAAATCAATAAGATAGAACACGATAAAAGTATCTATTCCATCAAAATAAAACAATTCGCTTCGGGTAAATTTCTCCTTAGTAGTTGCAACAACAATAATCGTCTTAAACTCTTTTTTTTGCCTCATTAAGCTACTAACATCATCTAGTGCCTCGTTAATATTAATTTTATTTACTTCTTTATCATAAAAAACCAAGTATCTTTTTTTTGCCAATTGATAGCAATTACTAGACATGCTCTTACTTTCTACCAATGATAAGCTTTCAATAATTTTTGTCTTGATTTTTTCCATTCGTTTACCTCCATAAAGGTACCATAGGTACTGTATCTGCCCCAAGAATCATATTGATTTGATACCATAACAGATCTATTTTCATCTACAACTTCTGTAATAATTCCAAGTAAATCTCTTACATATAATTATACACTTTGTTTGAATACTCAAAACCTACAATTAATTCTCTTTCATTATAGATCTAACTGATTGTTTTATATACCGTAATAAGAATACATGGCTCAAATCATCATTTTTATCTTTTATACATCTATATTATCTAAAGGTCTATTATTTTAATAAATTGAATCAAATAGAAGATAGAGATAAAGTAATTCACATTGGATATTCATGATTTTGAAATAAATCAATCAACTTCTCATGTCATTATGAGAGATACAAAAATTTATCGATAGTTTTATACAAATAAATGTCCCCAAAGGACATTTATTATACCATCAGTTCGTTTATAGGAACCAATTCAAGATATTTTTGGAGGCCTCAAACGGATTTGAACCGATGATCAGGCAGTTGCAGTGCCTTGCCTTACCACTTGGCTATGAGGCCATCAATGCGCTATATCATTATACCCTTATTAACCATGAAAAGTCAATCAATTTTTTAACTCGTTTTTGAACTTTTCAATCCACAAATCAATTGCACTCATAATGTGTTCATATGTCTCAACAAAATTACCTGAATAGTAAGGATCTGGAATCGATTTTTTGTTGCTTTCATGTAAAATATCTAAAAACAAATGAACTTTATGTCCATTTCTCTTATTCATTTTAATTAATGTATGAACGTTGGATTCATCCATACCTATAATATAGTCAAAATTGTTAAAATCAGAATCAGATATTTGTTTTGCATACATATCATCAGTATTGATATGATTTTGATGCAAAATTTGTTTGGTGCCTCTATGTACAGGGTTACCTACTTCCCAACTTGAAGTCGCTCTTGATTCAATCAAGATATCTTTTTCCAGTCCCAAATCTTTAATTCTTTTTTTGAATAATCCTTCTGCCATTGGAGATCTACAAATATTTCCTAGACATACAAATACAACTTTAATCATTTTATCACCTGTGGTAATTATAGCATATTTCACATTTTTTTAAAACATTAGCACTTATATATTGACAGTGCCAATTTTATGTTTTATAATATGATTGGCAATTGATTGTATAGACTGCCAAAAAGGAGGTATGTTTATGAATTTAAATCAAATGGAAGATTATAATAATGATCCCAAAATATTAGAAAAATTTGGTAGAAACATTGTCGAAGAAGTTAAAAAAGGTAAAATTGATCCTGTCATCGGTAGAGAAGATGAAATTAGACGTGTGATCAAGATTTTATCACGAAAAACAAAGAATAATCCAGTGCTTATCGGCGAACCTGGTGTTGGTAAGACAGCAATTGTTGAAGGTTTAGCAAGACGTATTGTTGATAAAGATGTCCCTCTAGGTTTACAAAACAAAATGATATATGAATTAGATTTAGCTGCACTTGTAGCAGGCGCTAAGTTTAGAGGTGAATTTGAAGAACGTTTAAAAGCTGTACTAAAGAAAATCAAAGACTCCGATGGTGAAATCATCATGTTTATCGATGAAATTCATTCAATTGTGGGTGCTGGTAGAGTTGATGGTGCTATGGATGCATCTAATATGCTTAAACCGATGCTTGCTAGAGGTGAATTACATTGTGTAGGTGCAACTACTCTTAATGAATATAGAAAATACATTGAAAAAGATTCTGCTCTAGAGCGTAGATTTCAAAAGGTTCAAATTGATGAGCCAAATGTCGAAGATACAATCAGTATATTAAGAGGTTTAAAATCTCGATTTGAAGCACATCATGGTGTTCATATTTCAGATCCAGCGATTATTGCTGCTGCTACGTTATCAAATCGATATATAACAGATCGTTTCTTGCCAGATAAAGCGATTGACTTAATAGATGAAGCATGTGCTTCTATTCGTATGGAAATTGATTCAATGCCAGTTGAATTAGATGATGTTACAAGAAAGCTCATGCAATTAGAAATTGAAAAAACAGCACTCGATAAAGAAACAGATCCAATATCAAAAGATAGATTACTAAAAATTAAAGATGAGATTAAGAATCTAAAACTTAAAGACAAAGAACTACGTTCGAAATGGGAACAAGAAAAAGAACACTTAAATAAAATCAAAGATAAGAAAAATGATTTAGAAAAATTGCGTAACGAATTACAAAATGCACTTAACGATAGTAACTATAGTAAAGCTGCTGAATTGCAATATGCTAAAATACCACAGTTAGAACAAGAGATTAACCAGATGTCTGATGAATCAAACACAGATGATAAATTGTTAACAGAGGTTGTAACAGAAGAAAGTATTGCAGAAATCGTTTCAAAATGGACACTCATTCCAATCTCTAAGTTAATGTCTGGAGACAAAGAAAAATTACTTCACTTAGAAGAAACTTTAAAAGAAAGAGTCATTGGACAAGATCATGCTCTTAAGTTGATCAGTGATGCGATTATTCGTCAAAGAGCTGGTATAAAAGATGAACAAAGACCCATAGGTTCATTCTTGTTTTTAGGACCTACAGGTGTTGGTAAAACTGAAGTAGCAAGAGCTCTTGCCGATAGTTTGTTTGATAATGAGCATCAAATCATTAGAATTGATATGAGTGAATATATGGAATCTCACAGCGTCTCTAGACTCATTGGTTCTCCTCCAGGATATGTTGGATATGATGAGGGTGGGCAATTAACTGAGGCAGTTAGAAGAAAACCTTATTCTATTGTTTTATTTGATGAAGTAGAAAAAGCTCATCCCGAAATATTTAATGTTCTTCTTCAAATTCTTGATGATGGTCGATTAACAGATAATCAAGGTAGAACTGTTGATTTTAAAAATACAATCATTATTATGACATCAAACATTGGTAGTGATTTACTTCTATCTTCTGAGGAAGATTCAAAGGACAAAGTTTTACAAATTGTTAAATCAAAATTTAAACCAGAATTTTTAAACCGCATAGATGAACAAATCATATTCAATCCATTAGGACTCAAAGTGCAAGTCAAAATTGCAGAAAAACTACTCAAAGAATTGCGCTTGCGTTTACTTGATAAACATATCACAATAGATTTTAATGAAAATGTTGAAAAATATATCATTAAACATGGATTCAACGATGAATATGGTGCTAGACCTTTAAAAAGATTTATTCAAAGACAGATTGAAACGTTTATTGCAACTAAAATGATTGAAGGACACTTATTGCCTCATCATGCATATGATCTCACTGTTGATGAAGATCAATTAATTTTAAAAGAAAAAAGTAGAGTTAGTTAACTCTACTTTATTTTTTATAAGACACCTAAACTTCTTAACACGACAATGATAATAAAAATGGTTAGTACCGAACCTATAGATGTCCAAACCACCAGTTGACTTGCAAGTTGATCATCATTATCCATTTCTGATGCCATGATTACAGATGAGACTGCAACTGGCGATGCAAACAATGCGATAAGTGCAGGAAATACATTGTCAAATTGGTGATTTTTTAAATTAATAAAATACGCGATTGCCAAAATAATAGTTGGTGCGATGACAATACGCCATAATGTTCCAATAACAATCTGATTTTTTAGTTTTTTAACTACAGACATTTCAAATTGTCCACCTAATGCAATTAATGCGAGTGGAGATGCTGTTTGACTTATCCAAAGAATGACTTTGTATATAAATGGCAATGAATATTGAATTGTAAAGACAGGTATATGGTCTTCATTTAAAGGAACAAATGATCGAATACCAATTACAATTAAAGCAACGATCACACCAATGATAAGTGGGTTTTTTAATACATTAAATAAAATTGATTTAAAATCCACTTTTCCATGTTCATTTCTTTGAAACATTGATAAACTTATGACGCCTAAAGTATTACTAATAGGTAGTGCGAATGCAAAGAGTAAACTCATCACTTCAATCGCTTGTGCACTCCCTAGTGCTTGAGCTAAGGGAAGGCCTATTAAAGCAAAATTAGATCTAAATGCAGCTGATAAAATGACACCTTTTTGTTTTGGTTCTTTAATAAAAAATAAAGCGGTTAAATACGCTAAAATAAATAACACAAATAAACCTATAATTGCAAAGCCAATAACAAACCAATTGATGTTAGATAAGCTTTGAACAGAATAAATATTTATAAATAGTAATGCAGGTAAAGCGATTCTAAATATGTATTTGTTAAGTTGACTGAAAAAAAGACTATCAAGAAACTTTATTCTTTTTAAGAAATATCCAAATAAGAACAAAATGATGATAGGCAAAATCGCATTTAAAGCAAACAAAAAAGCATTCATAAAATATTAACCTTTTATCTTTCTATTACTTTAACATTGTAACATAATAAAACTTAAAAAAAAGAAGCATAGCTTCTATTTTTTTGAATAATCTTGTTTTCTTACAGTACCATCAACTTTATGAATAACAATCGATGAATCTTGATTGTCTGCTAGACTTTTTGCGTATTCAATCGCTTCTGCTTGGGTTTTAAAAAACTTAATGGTTTTAGTTGATCCTTCTTTACGAACTCGCCACTCTTTATAATGCGGTGTATCTTCTTTCTTATTTTGTGAAATATGATACTTAGCAACTTTATCTTTTGGTTCTTCTTCAAGTGGTTCTTTTACAACTTCCTTTGGTTTTGTTTCCTTTTTAGCAGGCTTTTCTACAACTGCTTCTTTTGATTCAACTGGTTTATTTTGAACTTCAATAACCTCTTTTTTTGGTTCAACTGGTTCAACAACTTTTTCTTCTTGAACCTTGTTAGCATCGATCACTTCAACTTTTTTAGCCTGTTCAGCTTCCTTTAATTTTTGAGCTGCTTCTAAACGCGCTTTTCTTTTCTTAAAAAACCACATATCTAATACCCCTTTTCATCTCTATTTATCTTTATTATAATATTGAAAAAATTAAATATCAAGAATTTACACTTATATCACATGATTTTAAAAAAAACACCCAAATTTTGGGTGTTTAAGTTATTTTTTAGCTGGTTTTTCTTCCTTAACTTCAGGTTTTGGCTCCACCTTAATATCTTTATTTTCATCGACAACAACTTTGATTTCTTGTGCTTCTTCTTTAGCAGAACCTAAGAATTTAGGTAGGTCTAACCCTGCCATATTAAATAATTCATTCATAGGAGGAATTGACTTCATTAAGTTTTGAGCAAAATGAGCTGTAGATGATGAACCATCATTTGAACCAGAATCCCAAACTGTAATCTTATCAAATTTAAGATTTTTAATTGCTTGTACTTGAATTTCAACAAGTTTTTCAAGTTTATCAGCAATAAGCATTTTAACAGCTTTATCAGCATCGTTACCTGCGGCATCAACTAACAATTTAAACCCTTCTGCTTGTTTAGATAAAATTTCTAAACTACCGCGAGCTTCAGCATCTAGTTTTGCAAAGATTGCATCAGCTTGACCTTTAGCTTCTCTTCTTAATACTTCAGCAACTGCTTCAGCTTCAATCACTCGTTTTTGACGGTCAATTTCAGTTTTAACGATAACATCAGCTTCAAGTGTTGCTTGTTCTCTTTTAGCACGAGCAATTTCGGCGTTTTGTTCAGCAACATAAGCTTCTTCTTTAGCTTTCGCTTCTGCTGTCTTTTCGGCAGCTGTCGCACGTCTAAGTGATTCAGCTTCAACTTCTCTACGAGATGCATTTGTTTGCGAAATGTCAGCCAATGATTGGTTTTCACCTTCAACCGCAGTTGCATTTGCTGATGCAACTGAAACTCTTTGATCTCTTAAAGCATTTGCTTCACCAATAGAACCATCTCTGTTCTTTTCAGCAACACTTCTTTTTGCATCATTGATTGCTTTTGCAGCAGCTTCTTTCCCAAGAGCATCGATATAACCAGATTCATCATTAATATCAGTAACGTTAACATTAATCAATCTTAGACCAATTTTCTTTAATTCACTTTCAACGTTTCCACTGACAGCTTCTAAGAATTTATCTCTATCTGTATTAATTTCTTCAATATCCATTGTTGCAACGACTAATCTTAATTGACCAAAAATAATATCTTTTGCAAGTTCTTGAATTTCTGCAAGTCTTAAACTACCTAAACGTTCTGCAGCATTTTGCATTACGCCTTGTTCAGTTGAAATTGCAACCGTAAATCTTGATGGTACATCAATACGAATATTTTGTCTAGATAACGCATTTACTAAGTCTACTTGAATTGACATAGGCGTAAGATCTAAATATTGATATGCTTGAATGAATGGCCAAATGAATTTAACCCCACCATGGATACAATTCGCTGAGCGTTTGACTCCATCTTTTTGATTAACACTACCATAGATAACTAAAATCTTATCTGCTGGACATTTTTTAACCCTAGATACAATAAGCATTAAAATCATAAATGCAATAACAATAAATGTGACAATAAGTCCAATCACTGTACCTGGATCAACTGCTAAAATTATAAAATTCATATGTTTTCTCCTCTATATTTTTTTGACGATGAGACTAGTCCCATCTGTAACATCTAAAATTGTAACACTTTGATTCGGTAAAATATCTTCTTGATCATGAGTTACTGCATCTACTTCTACGTAACGATCATCAATGACTAAATTAATTTTACCTTTTCCTGAATTATTTTTAGGGATACGCATGTAAACAGTTGCTGTTTTACCAATCGCATTATGATAATCAATATTCCCTGAAGATTCTAACTTCATGGCTTGTTTTAAAGCATAAGCTAATAGCACTGCAGCTATAAAACCCGCAAACATACCAATAAGAGTTGCAACTATAGGATGTACATAATCAATAAATAACATAGTTACCCATGATCCCACACTCAAAAATGCAAGTGTACCTCTAATTGTAAAAATCTTTAATCCACCAACAGATGAAAGTGGTTCATCATTGAAATGATCGATTCCGTCTGCATGAACATCAAAATCTAAGTCATCCATACCATCGACTCCACCATCAAAACCATCAAATTGAGTGTGATCAAAACCCATAAACATTAGAATGATGAAAATAACCATCACAACAGTTGCCGTGACAGCAATATAGAACAATATTTGTTGATAATCTGTTAGACTATCCCACCACATAAATTGTACCCCCTTTATAGTACTTCTATAATATTATTTTACCATATTTGTATAGTTTTGTTAATGATTTTCAAACCAATTTGTAATGTCATTAAGACGTTTAATACGCGCATGTGGTTTTCCACTTCTTGAGAGTTCATGCGTTTCACCTTTGAACCAAACAAGTTTTGTATCGACACCTTTGTATTTTAAAACTGAATAAAACTGCATAGCTTGTTCAATTGGACAACGATAATCTTCATCAGAATGGATAAAGAGTGTTGGTGTCTCTACTTGATTTGCATATTTTAAAGGCGATTGTTCCCACATGAGCGAAACGTCATCTAATGGGTTTGATGCGGTTTGGTCTTTAGCAAAATAAAATCCAATATCTGAAGTACCAAAAAATGAAACCCAATTGGAAATACTTCTTTGTGTTACAGCAGCCTTGAAACGATTTGTATGTCCAATAATCCAATTGGTCATAAATCCACCATATGAACCACCTGTTACATAGAGTTTTGTTTCATCGATTTGAGGAACTTTTTTTATCACTAAATCAACGAAATTCATGATATCTTCATAATCTATAGTTCCATATTTACCTCTAATATCTGCAAATGCATCACCTTTTCCATCAGATCCTCTTGGATTACAATACATCACAATATATCCTAAACTTGCCCAATATTGCATTTCATGATAGTAAGTTGACCCATAAACAGTTTTAGGCCCACCATGAATATCCAAAATTGCTTTGTATGATTTGTCTTTATCAAAATCAATTGGATATAAAACAAAACCTGTGACTTCATGAGTAGGTTTTTTTAATATAATTTTTTTAGGTTTAGCTACATAATAATCCTTAATTGTACGATAATTTAATCGCGTAAGTTGTTGATCTCTTCCATGATTAAATGCATAAATTTCTTGAAGTCTTTGTTTTAATTGACCTACAAAATAAATCTTTTCTTCTACCATGGTTAACCCTTCAACTGAGCCATTTGCTTTAAATATAGTTTCTATGTTTCCATCACTACTTAAAGACATGATTTCAGCATGGTCATCAATGGTTGCAATAAATATGAGTCGATTACTTTCACTTATCGTTTGTGATTGTCCGCCTAGTCTTACATCAGATCCAATCGTATTGCCTATCGCTTGTCCAAATTTAGCAAATAACTCTAAATCTTGATTCTTTATCAAATAAAAATCATTATTTTGGTTAAGACCAAATAATTTTTGATCTGTAGCAGCACAAATCAACTGATCACCAATAAATTCGATAAATGCAATATCATATGCTTTTTTATCATAGACGACTTCTGTTTTTTCCTCAATCAAATCATAACGATAAACGTTAGTATATAATACTTGAAGTTGTGATTTTGGTGTTGCTGTATAATAAATGTACCGTTGATTTTTAGAAATAAGAATTTGACCTACTTTAAGTGTTTCATCAGTTATTTTCTTAACTTCTTTTGATTCAATATCATATAAATAGATTGATGATTGTTTACCTTGAACAAATCCTTGACCATTAAAATAAAATGGTATTTGATCTATATCTTCATACAATAAATCTATTTTTCTGTCTTTTAAATATTGTTTTCTTGTCTTTTCATCACAATTAATTAATACTTCATCTTGTTTTGATAAATTTGATGAAAGAATTAACTTGTTTTTAATGCGTTTGATTAAGTTTGTTGGAAATTGAAACTCAAAAGCTTTGGAAACAACTTTAGTATCTAAATTATATCTGTAATAAATGGTATAAAATTCTTTTCTTTGTTTTTCTTCTATTGTATTTTTTGCATAAGGAAACAAAATTGTAGAATCATCTTCCCATACAAATGAGGAATTATCTTTAAGTTGAATGAGTTTTGCCATTTTATAGTTTTCTATTTTGTAGAGGTCATAAACATAATTGTTTTTATCCTCATCTGCTTTTGCACTTAAAAAAGCAAGCATATTTTTTGATGGATTTGCTTTCATTTGAGAAATAAATTTAAATTTCGTGAACAAATCAACTTCGATTTTCTGCATCGTTATCACCTCTTCATATTGTATTCATTATAATATAATGAAACGATTTAGTCCATAAAAAAAAGATGTTTCATCAAGAAACATCAAATTTTTTTATATTAAATAACAAAATTACCTTTTTCAAATACTTTCACTTCAACACCATCATGTGTAAGTCCAATAATTTCCATATCTTCGTTACCAAACATGAAGTCAACATGATTCATTGAATTATTATATCCTTTTTTCTCAAGTTCAGCAATTGGTGCACCAATGCCACCTTTGATGTTCATTGGATAAGCACGACCAAGTGCCATATGACAAGATGCATTTTCATCAAATAATGTGTTTAGGAATAAAATATTTGTATTTGAGATTGGTGAGTCATGACTAATTAGTGCAATTTCACCGATATATCTACTACCTTCATCAGTATCTAATAAACTCTTAAGTGTTGCTTCTTCTTTTTGAGCACCGAAATCAACAACCTTACCATCTTTAAATTCTAACCAAAAGTTTTCGATGAGTTTACCTTGATAGTTAAGTGGTTTAGTTGCAACAACTTTACCACGTGTTCCAAATTTATAAGGCATTGTAAATGTTTCTTCAGTTGGGATGTTTGGATTGAAATAAGTACCGTTAGCAGCGTGTTCGCCACCACCAGCCCAAATATGATCTTCAACAAGTTCAACAATTAAATCTGTACCAATGCTGTTTTTAAAATGTAGATGTTTAAAATTATAATCATTTAATACTTTGTTGTGTGCTAATAATACTTCATTATGTTTAGCCCATTCTAAGATTGGATCACTATCTTCTTTAACACGGCTTGCATCAAAAATTGCTTCCCAAAGTTTTTCGACAGCTTCTACTTCACCTAAATTAGGAAATACTTGTTTTGCCCAAATGGCATTAGGTGCAGCAATAATTGTCCATTGTGAACGATTTCCCATCATATGTTCTCTCCAAAAATGGATTGCTTGTGATGTAGCAATCATTGATTTTTGAGATTTAGATGGATCGACATCTTTGTGAAGACCAGGAATTGGTGATGAAATTGAGATAAAACATGCGTTATGATCAACATAATAATGATATTTATCAATGATAAATTGTGGTACTTCGACTAAAGTTTCATCATCAGCAAACATTAAATAATCTCTTGAAACGAATTCATCTCCCCATTCAATAAATACTCTTTTAGCTCCTGCTAAATAAGCTTGTTTTGAAACCTCTCTAGCAATGTCAACCGTATCTGTCGATGCACGAACAACAACGATTTGTCCTTTATTCACATTTGCACCAACTTTGACAGCTAATTCTGCTAATTTTGATACTAATACTTGATTTGGCATATAAACCCTTCTTTCTACGTTTAATAGTTCTATTTTATCATATTCGCAATAAATAAAAAAAGTCTTTAAAAAGACTTTTTATTCAGGAATTGTAATAATTCTAAGTGAGTTAGTTGTTCCGTGTTGTTGAGCCCAACCAGATGTAATAATGATTTGTTGACCTGCTGTAAATCCATTTGCTTTAGCAACTTCAATAGCAGCTTCATCATATTTATAAAAATTAGTAACATCTTCTCTAAATGCAGGAAATACTCCCCAATAGTATGATAAGTAATGGCAAGTTTCTAAATGGTCAGTAATTGCTAAGACAGGTACTGAAGGTCTAAACTTACTAATACGTCTTGCTGTACCACCTGTTTCAGTAAATGCAACAACTGCTACAACATTTTCTAAAGCTAACGCAGTTTGACTTACTGCAATACCGATTGCATCATTAATAGTTCCTTGTTGAGTTTTAATTGAACGCTCTAAAATAGTTTCATAAGGAATATTGTTTTCAATAGCTTTAGCGATTGTATCCATTGTTTGAACAGCTTCAATTGGATAATCACCAGCAGCAGATTCACCAGATAACATAATTGCATCTGTACCATCAAGAATCGCATTAGCGACGTCTGATGCTTCAGCACGCGTAGGTCTTGGAGATTGCATCATTGACTCAAGCATATGAGTTGCAGTAATGACTGGTTTACCTTTTTCGTTTGCTAATTTAATAATTTTCTTTTGATAAAGTGGAACTAATTGAGTTGATACTTCAACCCCTAAATCTCCACGAGCAACCATAACACCATCAGATACTTCTAAAATTGATTCAAGATTATCAACACCTTCTTGATT
Organism: Acholeplasmataceae bacterium; assembly: GCA_963667565.1. GTDB lineage: Bacteria > Bacillota_I > Bacilli_A > Acholeplasmatales > Acholeplasmataceae > WOFB19. The sequence goes on from OY763415.1 coordinate 1,102,955, forward strand.
TTCAATCTTAGCGATTAATTCAATGTATGGTTTACCAACTTTTTGTAAAATTTCACGTACAGCTAATACATCTTCTTTTCTTCTAACAAATGATAATGCGATCATGTCAACATTTTTTTCTGCAACAAATACGATGTCATCATAGTCTTTTTGTGAAATAAATGGCATTGATAATTTCACATTAGGAACGTTAACACCTTTACGTGTTTTAATCACACCAGGATTATTAATTTCACATTTTAAGACACCATCAGCAACTTCTAATACATTTAATCTCATTTTTCCATCATCGATTAAAAGGTAATCTCCAACAGAAATATCATCATATAATTCGTTACACTCAATATGGAATCGATCGTGATTTCCTAAGATAGCTTCTCTATGAACTTCAACGATATCACCTTTTTTAAATGTAGCGAATCCATTTTCAAATTGTCCACAACGGATTTCAGGTCCTTTAGTATCAGCAAGTACACCAATGAATTGATTTCTTTCTTTAGCGACTTTTCTAATCATATCTACTCTTGTACCATGTTCTTCATGAGTTGCATGAGAAAAATTAAGTCTTGCAACATTCATACCAGCGTCGATCATTTTACCAATCATCACGTCATTATCAATAGATGGACCTACTGTACAAACGATTTTTGTCTTTCTTTTCATATTTTATAAAACTCCTATTCTTTTTTTCCATTACTATTATACCATTTTCATTTTGTTTTCATAGAAAAAGCCATTTTGTGAAAACATTTACATTCACAAAATGGCTTACTTTTTCATTTTTTTAGCGTTGATTGCCCATGAAAAATACTGCAATTGTTCCAGGACCAGAGTGAGCACCAATGATTGGACCAATGAATCCAAAAATAATTTCCTTCACACCAATCTCTTTTTGAATAAGTTCTGCGGTAAATTTTGCATCTTCTAAATCGTCTCCATGAGAAATAAAGATCGTTTGTTTGCTTGCATTTTCAATACGTTCTTTCATAAGTTCAACAAGTGTTTCAAGAGATGTTCTTCTCCCTCTCGCTTTTTTAATAGGAATAAGTTTACCTTCATTTGAAACATGAAGGACTGGTTTTACTTTTAAGAGTGACCCAAGTAAAGCTTGAGCACCTGATAATCGACCACCACGTTTAAGTGTTCCTAAATCATCAACTGTAAATAAATGGATAAGGTGTAGTTTGTTTGCTTCAAGATATGCTGCTACTTCTTCTATAGTCTTACCTTTTTGTGCTTCAAGATATGTATAATAAACTAATAGTCCTTGACCCATAGAAGCAGATAATGAATCAATAATGATAATTTTCCTTTCTGGATATTCCTCTTTTAATGATTCAACTGCTAAATATGCAGATTGTACAGTACCTGATAAAGCTGAAGAGAAACCCACATATAAAATATCTTTCCCATCTTTCAAAAATGGTTCAAAGAATTCGATGAATTGACCTACATTGATCAAAGATGTAATTGCGACTTCTTTGTTTCGCATATCTTCATAAAATGTTTTAATCTTTAAATATCTTTCATCTGGATAATGTTTAAACACTTCTCCTTTGATTTCTACGCTTAATGGTACAATTTTAATATCCATTGCATGTACTTGTTCATTTGTTAAATCACTACAAGAATCTGTTGCTATAATATATGTTTGATTCATGTATAGTCCTCCAATTGGTTGATATATAGTCATATTTTATCATGTTACTAATTATTTCCATACTTTTTAATATATTTTTATATCATATCTATGATATATGTTTATGAAAAATACGTTTTCATTATTTTTCTCATTTTTTATATTGCTTTATTTTTTCTTACATGTTAACATTTTATTACGCAAAGCAAAACAGCTTTGATTTCCAAGATAGGCTATGAATAGTCCTTGAGTATAACTTTTAAAATGATAAAAGTATGCTTAATGACTCTAGTTCTTGAGTATACTGAGATAATAATCTTCGTTGCTTTAAGGTTCATAGTCCTTGAGTATAGAAGATATTTTTTTTATTTTCTTGTTCAAGGGCTATCTTCCCTTGATAATCAGAGTCTTTGCGCAAAGACTTTTTTTATTTATTAAAGGAGAGAGAGAAAATGAAAAAAATATTTTTAGGTTTACTTTTATTAGCAGCTACATTATCACTTGCTGCATGTTCTACAACTTCAACAAACGTATTTGAATTTGTATTAGATGATAGTTTTACAGAATACTTAACCATGGAAACATCTGCTGACTATCCACCATTTGAAAACATTGAAGAAGTTGACGGAAAAATGACTGTTGTTGGTGTTGATATTGAAATCGCTAAAGCTATCGCATTATCAGCTGGAAAAAACTTAAGAGTTGTTCATAAAGGATTTGACTTCTTAATTACAGACATTCAAGATGGAAAAGCAGATTTTTCAATTGCTGCAATTACCCCTACACCAGAACGTTATGAAGTTGTTGATTTTTCAGATGTATATTTAGATAGTGATAATGATCAAGTTGCTGTTATTAAAACTACTGATGCAGACACTTATAAAACTTTAGCCGATATTAATTTAGCTGCTGTTAAAATAGGTGCACAAACTGGTAGTTTACAATCTTATATTTTACAAGATCAAGCTCCAGATGCTTATGCTGTATATTTACAAGATTTAAATACGTTATTTGAAAATCTAGACAATGGACAAATTAATGTTTTATTATCTGAAAAAACAGTTGCTGAAACATACATTGCTGCTGAATATTCAGATTTAATGATCGCATTTGATGTATATTCTGCTTACAGTGGAAATGCAGTCGCAGTACAAAAAGGTAATACAGCATTACTTGCAATCATTAATAGTACAATTGCTTCATTAAAAGTAGATGGACAGATTGATGCATGGGTTGAATACTACTCTTCATTATATGAATCATGATTGGATTATTAGATTTTGACTTTTTACTAAATCCTAATAATATTGCTATGCTATTTCAAGGTCTCTTTATGACCTTGATTTTAGCTTTTTTAGCAGTGATGTTAGGAGCAATCCTTGCTATATTACCTGCATTTATGCGTATGTCAAAAAATAAAATATTAAAAGGTATAGCAACCACTTATGTCGAAGTGATTCGTGGTACACCTATGCTTGTACAAGTGCTTATCATTTATCAATTAATGAAACTCCCTTTGATTTTGTTCTTAGGTATTGATATGGGTTCCTTTATTCCTGGACTAGTTGCACTTGTCATCAATTCTTCCGCTTACATGAGCGAAATCATTAGAGCTGGTATTTTAGCGGTTGATAAAGGACAAACTGAAGCAGCAAGATCTTTAGGTATGTCACAGACACAAACCATGATAAAAATTATTTTACCCCAAGCTATCAACAATATTATTCCAGCTTTAGGAAATGAATTTGTTACCATTATTAAAGAAACTTCGATTTTCATGTATTTAGGGGTTGCTGAACTTATGTTCCAGATAAATATTATTAAATCAAATACATTTAGAGTGACTGAAGTTTATATGGTTGCTGGCGTCTTATATATGATTTTAACCATACCACTTTCTAAACTCATGAACTTACTTGAAAGGAGATTACGTTATGCCTACGGTAAATAATATTATTGAGATCAATCATTTAACGAAGACATTTAATGAAGATCTTCATGCAGTAAACGATGTGAGTTTAACGATTAAAAAAGGTGAAGTCGTGTCAATTATTGGTCCTAGCGGGAGTGGAAAATCCACTTTACTTAGATGTATTAATTTTATGGAAGTACCTACTTCTGGTGAAGTTATCTTTGAAGGTACACAACTCTCTATTAAGGATAAAACGATTAATGTATTAAGACAAAAAATAGGTATGGTGTTTCAATCATTTAATCTATTTCCACATTTAAATGTATTAGATAACATCACAATCTCTTTAACCACAGTATTAAAGATGGATAAAGAATCATCCAATCAAATTGCAAAAGAACTTCTAAAAAAAGTTGGTCTTAGTGAAAAGATAGATAGTTTCCCTGCACAATTATCCGGTGGTCAAAAACAAAGAATTGCGATTGCTAGAGCACTTGCGATGAATCCTGATGTGATGCTCTTTGATGAACCAACATCTGCACTAGATCCTGAAATGGTTGGTGAAGTCCTCACCGTCATGAAAGATTTAGCGAATGCTGGTATGACAATGGCGATTGTCACACATGAGATGGCATTTGCAAAAGAAGTATCTGATCGCGTGATTTTTATGGCTGATGGTAAGATTGTTGAAGAAGGTTCACCTGAACACATATTTAATCACCCAAAAAAGGATAGAACTATTGATTTTTTAAAACGTGTAACACAAAAATGACCGAATTAACGGTCATTTTTTTTATGTGAATCAACTATTTTTTTAAGTAATCCAGATGAGAGTGGCCCTCTCATTGGTTCTATATTTTCTAAGTCTTTTATATCTACAAAAAAGATATCATCAACTTCATCATTTAGTGTTTTATGTCCACCTATGATATCTGCTTTAAATACAACCCAAACCAACCTCGAAGCATCGAGTGTATCTGTATGAAATAATCGAAGATGATCAACAATGAGCCCTGTTTCTTCAAGACATTCTCTTTTCGCTGCTTCTTCTAGGGTTTCTCCTAAATCTCTAAATCCACCTGGAAATGTATATGTATGATTTTTTCTCATACGAATCATTAATACTTGATGATCATCATTTTGAGCATAAATAACTGCAGATACATTAACCCAATTATCAAAGTCAATATAGCCACAACTACATGCTTTATAAGTTTTATCTTCAATTATTTGTTCTAATTCTAATTTTTTACCGCATTCAGGACAAAAATTCATCATATGCCCCTACTTTTCTTTGATGGGTATCCAAATACCACTTTCATAATCTTCGCTTTGCCCATCACCTAACTTATACCATTCTAAATTAACCGGCATTGACATTTCATATGTTTGTTGATTTGGTAGCCATGTTTGAAATACTTGTGTATTTAGTGTTTGGAGTGCATCAGGGAGTTTACCAATAGCTTTAAACTTCGCCCACTTACTTTCATTAAGTGTTATGAGTTTTAAACCTTTTGGAACAATACCACCTTTAAATAAACCAGCAATCATATATGAAAATGTACCTAGTTCATTATGATCATATCTAATCACTGCAAATTCTCCAATCATATGATCAATGATTGCTTGATCAATATCAGTTTTAGCAATACCTTGTTCTCTTAATGTTTTTAAATGATGATCCATAAATTCATCCCAAAACAAAGGAATATCTTTATACGGTTCTTTAAAAGAAACTTCCTTTTCAAAACCTATAAACTGTAATGTTTCTAATTTTTCTATTTGGAAATCCATGAACTTATCCTCCTATGATCTTAATTTAATTATACAACTAAAAAGACTATAAAAAAACAAGACTTTCATCTTGTTCATTTTATATCTTCTTTTTTTATTCTATAGAAAGCATCATCTTCATCTTCATGGTGAAAATAAGCACCATTATTGATTTGTACTTTCTTTGATGCTTCATTGTCTTTATAACAGCACATATAAATTTCATCTTCTATCATCATCGGCTTTATCTCATGAAGAAGTAATCTTAATCCTTGTGTTGCATAACCTTGATGACGATATTTAGGATGGATCCCAAACCCAATATGTCCAGATCCTTCTTTTAAGTGATCATTTAAGTAATGTCTAAATTTATATAACCCTATAATCTGAGCATCTTTCCATAAAAAATAGTATGAGTAAGGAACAAATCCAGTAGGTAAATCAATACCTTTAGAATGATTGATAAGCATTGGAAATTCATGATTCAAAAAATACTCAAAAGTAAGATGTTGTTGTTTATTATTAAAACCATTTTCAGAAGGTAATTCTTGTAAAAATTGATATTCTTTTTCAATATCCTCTAAGTTCAATTTTTTAATGTATATCATAGTATGACCTCTTTTACTATTCATTTTAACATATCAAAAATCATATATATTGTTAAAGTCGTAAATTACATATATAATACTAATTAAAACATATTGATATAAGGTGAACTTATGGTAAAAATCGCTAAAATATTTAGTATCATTCAGTCAGTTATATTCATTTTAATGGTTGTATTAAGCATCAATGTCATCGTTCAAATGGTGACATATCAAGATGGATGGGGTTCTTTAGTTCTGATCATTTATGCAATTCTCTATTTTTTATTTTCGTTATTATCATTGATTCCATATATCATTATTGGTAAACATCATGGATTTGTTAATCAAAAACTTTATAGTTACATCGTTATCATGAGTTTTCTACTAAGTGTATTCATGTTTATCTTTGGTGTGACACAGTCATAAAGAAAAGCATCCCATATAGAGATGCTTTTTTTATTATGCTTGTTTACCTTTTTTTCTTGGAGGTAGACCTCTTTGTTTAGGTGTTAAAACTGGTGTGTTAGATTTCACAACATTTCTGATTTCTTCTAATTTATCAAATGATTGTTTTTGTTTCGCATTTTGATATAAATAATCATCAATGGCTTGTGCAGCTCTATGCCCATCGGCAACACCGCTGATTAAATCTGGCCCACGATGAATATCGCCACCAATAAATAACCACGGATAAGCTTCTAATTGACCATCTTGTTCAGCTTTAATCTTACCACGAACAATTTCGATACCACTTTGAACATCATCAGAGATATAACTGTAATCTGGAGCTTGACCTACTGCCATAAATACTTGTTCAGCTTCAATGACTGTCTTTGTACACTCATCAAATTTAGGATTGAATTTGCCTTCTTCGTCAAATACACATAAACATTTCCAAACAAGGAGACCTTTAATCTTATCATCTTCAATGATGACTTTTTGAGGTCCATTTCCACAGTAAAATTCAATACCTTCCTCAAGACCTTCTTCATATTCATCTTTACTTGCTGGAAGAATATCAAGTGTTTCAAGTGAAGTTAATTTAACATCAGCTTTTCCATATTTTAGCATTTGAAGACGAATCGTTGATCTAGCAACATCAAATGCAACATCACCTGCACCAATAACAATGACACTAGGCTTAACATTAATATCTTCTAATTTTAATACACCACGTTCAAAATCTCTAACAAGTGGAAGAAAATCAAGTGCGCCCATGACATCTTTATGATCAGCACCTGGAATGTTTAATTTTCTTGCAGTAAAGAATCCTGAACCTAAGAAGACTGCATCATAATCTTTTTCTAATTGATTAAATGAAATATCTTTTCCTACTCTTGTATTTAATTTGATATCAACACCAATTGATTTAATAAAGTTAATATCTTTATCAATGGCAGTATCTGGAAGTCTATATGCTGGAATACCATATCTCATGACACCACCTGCTAATGCTTTTTGTTCAAACACAGTGACTTGATAACCCATTGTTCTTAAATAATATGCAGCACCAAGTGATGCAGGACCAGAACCAACAATAGCAACTTTCGCATCAATGACTTCATTTACTGGATCCATCACTGACTTATGGTAGATATCATCTGGTGCTGAATCTATGATGTAACGTTTTAACCAACGAATAGCAATTGCTTCACCACGAACAGCAATCGCACATGATGTTTCACAATTGTGTGTACATACACGTCCACAAACACCTGGAAGTGGATTTGTCTCATAAACTTGTCTTAATGCACCATCAATATCATCTTCCCAAATCGATCTAATATATGCTGGAATATGCATTTGAACTGGGCATGAAGATTCACAAACGCCACATTCAACACATCTAGCAGCTTCTAATTTAGCATATTCTTTTGAATATCCGCGAACAATTTCAACAAATGAATCTTTTCTGTCATCTGGTTCTATATGTTCCATAGGTACTCTTTCTAAATCTAATAAGTCAGAGTTTTCATCTTTTTGCCAACCATGTTTAACTGCTTCACCGCGCCATAATTCATCTGGTAAAAAATAGAATTTATCAGGATCATCATTGGCATATACATATTCTGTACTCATGTTTAATGAACCTGTAGTACATGTATCTACACAAAGTGCACAAAAGCAACAACGTCCATAATCAATGGCTGGTCTAACTTGAAATTCACCTGGTCTTTCAGGAATTTCTAATCGTTCAACCATCGTGATTGCATCTGTAGGACAGATTTCACCACAAGTACCACAACCAATACATTCTTCCCAATCATTGGTGTGAAACCCACGAAGATTTGGAGGTGCAAGTCTTGGACTTGAATCTTCTACTTCTGATTTTTTCATAATCCCTTGAGAAGCTAAATAATTTGCATTTTTCTTAGTAACAATATGTTTGAGTTCATGTGTAACAGGTTTTCTAAATAAATATTTTAGTAATCTAAAAGAATTGAAGATACTTTTTTCTCTATATTTGTTTGCCATTATCTTCACCTACCGATCAATCTCAGGAGAGCACACACCCATAGTGTCAACCCATAGAGCTGCATCATCAATACGTGTTCCTGGTAAATATTTTTTAACACCCAATAGTCCTTGTGGATAACTGGCACCACGGACCCCTACACGATATGGACTAATTGATTTCCCATCTGAAACGATGAAATATCCAAATTCACCACGACTTGATTCAAGTGGTGAATATACATGTCCTTTTGGAACAATCCATCTCATTGATTGTCCTCTTCCAAGCGGAACTCTAACAGGTCCTTGTGGCATTTTTGCCAAGCATTGACGAATGATAGAGATAGATTGAACAACTTCTTGTAATTTCATATCGACTCTACTTCTTGCATCAGAATAATCTGAAAAAGGAACTTCAAATTCAACTTGATCATATTTTAAATATGGCATCACTTTTCTAAGATCATTGGGTTTGTTTACTGAACTTCTCATACCAATACCAGTGACACCTAATTCCCAAACCACTTCTTTTGGTAATAAGATATGATCTTTAATTCTTTTGATAATGGTTGGATTTTCTATACCAATATCTCTATATTCTAGATATCTTGATTCCAAATCATCTAAGAATGCATGAATATCTTTTTCAATACCAACAGGTAAATCTTTTCTAACACCACCAGGAACAATATATTGGTGGTATACACGATGTCCTGTGATTTGTTCAAAAATATCAAGTATTTTATTACGATCAGAGTGTGCTAAATACATAATTGTATAATGACCTGTAGGTGAACCTAATCCACCATATGCCATTAAGTGAATGGATAATCTCGCAAGTTCTAGAATAATCATTCTAATCCATTGTGCACGTTCTGGTGCTTCAATACCTGCTAATTTTTCAACCCCCATAGCGTAAGCAGCTTCATTAATATCTGGTTCAACAACACAAACTCTAGGGATCAAGGAAATATTGTTATACCAAGTTTTTCTTTCCATGCCCTTTTCAAAGCCACGATGCAACATACCTGGAAGTAAATATGAACGTTTAATAATATCACCTTCCACATATAAATGGACAGATGCGTTACCATGCATACCTGGATGTTGAGGACCTAAAAATAATTTCATTTCTTGCATATTAACGCCCTTCCTTTCCAAGTTTTCTTGCACGTTCATGTCTTTCATCTCTTTTTTCTTGTTTCGATGCTTGACCTTCTAAATTAATGTGGTTATCTGAGTATTCTCTACCCTTAAATTTCTTATCACTATAAGCTTTTGGATCAAAATCTTTTCTAAGTGGTGGTAGATCATCCCATTGTTCTAATATAAGTTGTTTATCATACATTGGATTTCCAGGAAACTTCACACCAAAGAATTCGTGACATTCTCTTTCATAATACTCACAATTTGGGAATATATGAATGATTGAAGGCATCACTGCATCTTCTCTATTAAGTCTAGTACGTAATTGTACATGTACTGCTTTATCCCAATTCATTAAAATATAAATCAGTTCAAATTCACCTTCATCAATCCAATCGACTGCACTTAAATATGATAATTGAATCCAACCGGCATTCTTTAAAATGCTTAATGCTTGATGTATATCTTCTTTATTTAATTCAAATGCAACTTGATATTGATGAATTTCTTCTACTTTTTTTACTTTGAGATAGCTTTGTAATAAATCAATGACTTCTTTAACATTATTCATGGAATTCGTCATGGACTTCTACCTCCCCTAGGCTATCAAGTTGGTTTTTCTTATACCATTCATAGTTGTCTTTATAACGTTTCCAACCATCAGCTTTTTTAGTTTTAATTAGTTCCATTAAATCCACAAAACCATTCATTACTGCTTCTGTATTTGGCATACAGCCAGCAACGTAAGTATCAACTGGTATATATTGGTCTAATCTGTTAATGACTGCGTGTGAGTCATGATAAATACCACCATTAATCGTACAACTTCCAAAACCTACAACATATTTTGGTTCACTCATCTGTTCATATGTATAGATGAGTCTTCTTAGTGTTTTTAAAGATAAATATCCAGTGACTAAAAGGACATCAGCTTGTCTTGGAGTCGCCATAGGACCCATACCAAATCTTTCCATGTCATATGCTGAAGTCATTGCAGGTGGTAATTCAATTGCACAACATCCTGTACAATACATCAGCATCCATAATGAATTTCTTCTAAAGAAATCTCCTATTTCTGTCCATTTCTTGTCCATTTCGTCTTTTGTGTAATTTTTAATTGGTGTAAATCTTGTTGATTCCATATTAGATCACCCATCCTAAATAGATTGCGATAAACGCTTGTATAATTGCGATAATGAGTGGCCACTTGTAAAAGTATGTCATCACTTGATCAATCTTATAACGACCATTCATATAACTAAATAAATTCATTGCTGTATATACTGCTAAATATTTAACAAGATAGATAAGAATATTCGTAGCTCCACCTAAAAATAAATTAACAAATAAAGTGACTTCAATAAACACTGTAATCTCATGCATGATGAATAACATACCTAATTGTTTCCCACCATATTCAACCATTGGACCTGAAGCAATTTCCGCAGGTGCAATAAATGTTTCAAAAGGTTTTTTACCTAACATTGCTAAAAGTGCAGGAATAGCTACAAAAATGAACCCTAATGGTAATGCAATCATAAACCAGCTATGACCTGCTGCTTGTTGATAAAGCGCAATTTCACTAATGCTTGAAGAACCTGTGAGTTTAAAAACAACAACTAATAAAACCATGAAAGGAACTTCATATGCAAGCATCGTCGCAAGTGCTCTCATGACACCAATAGATGCAAGTGGATTTCCACTTCCTGAAGCACTCATTGCCATGCCTAACATACCTACTGCTAGTAAATAAACGAAAATAAAGAAATTATCAAAATCAGCAAATGCAATCATTGGATTAGCACCTACTGTTAGTGGTATAAACATTGCAGTTGCAATAATTCCACCAAGTGCCATAATGACACCAAAATCAAAGATCCAACCATGTGACACTGAACGTTTTGATAAGAGTTTAAATATATCTAAGAACTCTTGATACCATCTTGGACCAACTCTTCTTTGCAATCTTGCAATGACTTTTCTGTTAATCCCTGCAACTGTTGTTTGAAGAACAAATCCGAAGAAGGCGATACCAAAACCAATTAAGATATGAATTAAGACTGTCATAATACCACCTCACTTAGTAATAGCCAAATCATTAAGAGAATAACCATGATTGTAAACACCTCTAATAATTTGTTAAAGAAGATATATTTAATAGCTCTACCAAGTTCTTTTACTTTAAGTGATAAAGCTTTATATATATTTTCGGTGATATCAATGTATTTTTCATAAAGTCTTTCGATTGGAGCATAAAATTCTTGAGTGTAATGAAGCAACTGTTCTGTGTAAATAAAATTACCTGCAGTATATGTGTCCATAAGACCGACTTTTTTACTCTTTGGAAATATCACAAAAATTAAGAACGCGATGAACACTCCAAAAGCAAATACACCAGCCATCAAGAGTGGATTTAACATTGAGTTTTCATTCCAACCTTGAATGGTGTTTGAATGAATAAGTAATGGATCAAATCCTAATTCTTCAACAACTAAATTAACTTTTGTTAAGAAGAATGTTGTAAATGTTCCTGTTAATAAATTTAATACCGATAATATCGCCATAGGAATGCCCATGATGAAAGGTACTTCTTTTAAATGTTTATATTGTGGTAGTTCTTGACCTAAGAATAATGCAGCGAGCGGTCTAAATACATATAAGAAACTACCAATAGATCCAAATGTCAGTGCCACTGTCACTAAAATCATGCCTTTATTAATTGCTGCTTGATAGATGAGCCATTTGGAGATAAATCCACCCATTGGAGGAATACCAGCCATTGAAATAATAGCAATTAAATAAACCATATATGTAAATGGCATTTTATGGATAATACCACCTAGTTCACTAATCTTCGTTGTGTGTGTTTGTCTTGCTACTGCTGCAATCGCTAAAAATGCTGCAGCTGATGCAATCGCATGAACTAATACATGATATAGTCCACCAGCAACTGCATGTGATTCTAACATACTAAACCCGACTAATATATAACCACCGTTACTCATTGATGAATAAGCAAGTAACACTTTGGCATCATCTGATCGTATCGCCATTAACGTACCAAAAATGATGGATAAACTTCCGAGCAAAGCAATAACCCAATTTGCCCAAGGGATTTCCATGACCATTACATTGGTTGAAAATGGTGCAATTTTAATGAGCGCAAATATTGAAACAAATGCACCAAGTTTAACTAACCCCCCTGATAAAACAGGTGAGAATGGATGTGGAGCACTACCATGTGCTTTAGGTAACCAAATATTAAGTGGGAATGCACCTAATTTAGAAAATCCTGCAATTAACAATAATATATAAACTAGTATTGCTGATCCTCCACTAAGTGCACTTAAGTTTTCATTGATATCAAATGAATCAGTTAATTGATGCATATAGAAAATAACAAAGATGAGTGCAACACTTCCAGCCATTGAAAATCCAAAATATGAAATGGCTGCATCTTTCTTTTTACCCATTTGGACTAAAAACATCGTTGACCAAACAACTAACTCAAATAAGAAGAAAAACACTAAAATGTTTGATGCAAAGAATACTCCTATAACACCAGCTATACTTAACACCCAAGCAAAATTATATGCATGTTTATATTTAATAGTTTCAATAAAATAAGGATTAAAGAATGAAGCCATTGCATAAATAAATGTTAAGATGACTGTAAAAAATATTGCTAGATCAGTAATTTCAAAAACTGAAATATTTGGATAGATACTTTCGAGCAATATCGCGTTTTGTTGTAATATAGATGGTTCGACATATCCAGCATATGCAATCACTGAGAATGCCAAAAATGAAATGATTGTCGTTAAGATACTTCCTAATTTATAAGATAATCTTGAAACTAAATAGGTAACGATACTAAGCACGACTAAGCTTATAATTAACGTTTGAATTGATACTTCCATCGTTACACCTCCATCCAATCGATTAAATTAATCTTGTCTATTAAGTCAGATACATTGGAAGTCAATCCAAAAACAATTAATGAAATGACTAGAATACTCAAGATAACATATAATGCAGGACATAATTTAATCTTTAAATCATTTTGACCATACCATAGAACTCCAAGTAATTTAATTAAATAAATGGCTTCGATAATCGTTGTAAGTAATATTGCTACTGGTATGATATATTGACCAGTTTCAAAAAAACTCATCATGGCATTCATCTTAACGATAAATCCAACAAATAATGGAAGTCCTAACATTGAAAGTACTGAAACTGTGAAAAAGACACCAAGTAAGATATTTTGTTTAAATATACCTTCAAGTTTTTCAATATCATCAGTTTGAGCTTGTTCTTCAATATGATTTGTGATTGCAAACAATATGAATTTAGTGATAGCAACAACTGAAATAAATACTGCTGCAACACCAACGAATCCATAAATTGCGAGTAATGCTACAATTGCAGATTGCGCAATGGATGAGAACAGTAATATGTGTTTGACACGTTTAGAATCATATGCCATCGCTTCTCCTGCTACAATACTTGCAACAAAGATCACTAATAAGATCGTTGTAAGTGTTGATGAAGGTATGTAAATATATTGAATAACTCTTGTGAATACAAATAAGAATGTTGCTGAATAAGCTGACGCAATAAGTGGTCCTGTAAGTGTATTAGATGTTTCTAAGATACCTTTTACCCAATTATTAAGAGGAAGTATTTTAATTTCAACACCTAAACCTATCACCATCATAAGCACTGGAATACTTACTGAATTATTAGATGCTTGAATTTGACTAGCAACATCATGCATAGATAATGTACCTGTCATGTTATATAAAATAATTAAACCTAGTAAATAGAATGTCGACCCAATAGATCCTTGAACTAAATAACTAAATGTCTTTGATGGTGCATTTTGAGTTGCAGTGATGATATATCCAGCAATTGCAACAATTTCCATAAATACGAATAAGTTAAATAAATCAGCTGTTAAAAGTAAACCATTAAGACCGGCTAAGATAACAAGTAATACAGGTGCAAATTTTTGGAATTTTACATAATTTGTTGCATAAATGAATAATAAAAGTCCATTAACAACAAGCAGTGATAATTCTGTAAAACTATTGACTACAAAGTAAATTGAGTAAACAGGTGTATCTCCACCAATATTTGTGATACCTTGAGTAACAAATAATGATATGATCGTCACTGCTAAACTTGTTAGTAGTAACAAGATATGTGCATATTTCTTAATAAGAATACTTAAGAAAGCAGCAATGAGTGGTATAACAACTAGTAAGATTGGATTCATGCTTGTTCACCCACTTCATCTAAATTTAAAGTATGATGCTTTTGATAAAAAAGTCTTGCAAACACCAAACCTATTGCAGTCGTACCAACACCAATAACAATTGAAGTTAACACAAGTGCTTGTGGTAGTGGATCAACAACCAAATCAGCTGTTAAACTAAATATTGGTGCAATTCCACCATTATAACCAACTGTGATAATAAATAGATTTAAACCTATTTCTAGCACGTTTAAACTTAAAATAATTCTGATGATATTGCGATGTGTAAGGACACCATATAAGCCCAACATCATCATGATAATAGATGCATATTGTAACATTATTTAGCCTCCTCTGTTAAAAACTCATCGATAATACCTGTGATTTCAGATCCAACTTTTAATCCAATAAGAACATAGACAATTGGAATGATTCCACCAGAGATTAAGTCACCAAGTACACCTTGGTCTAAGAAATTAGCTAAGAATACTTGAGCAACAAATAAACCAACAAGTCCTACTGTGACATATAAAATACCAGAGATACTTTCTAAGACTTTAAAGCGCTTCATTTGTGCTCTAAATTCATCATCAGATAAATATAGGAGTAATAGACTTGATGCGATCATTGCACCACCCGGAAAACCACCACCTGGTGTAAGATGCCCATGAACAATAATCATTAAACCTGTGATTAACATGATCGATACGATAAATCTAGAACCTGTCTTAAGCATGAAGTTAGGTTTAAAATCTAATTTCATATGGTTTTTTTGAGATGCCCCTAATAAAAGTGCAACCCCTAGTGAAGAAATAAATAAAACTGTCACTTCGCCTAACGTATCAAATGAACGAAAATCTACAACAATTGCAGTAACTCGGTTTAATGCGTTATCAAGTGTAAAACTATCTTCTGAAACATATTCTTGTGATATACGGTCTGAAAGATCAGCATCTTGATATGGTGTAAATCCATCAAGTTGTGATAAACCTAAAATGAGTAATACACCAAATGTTAATACAAATGCAAGTGCGACTAATTGTTTAAATTTCATAATTTAGCACCTGCTTTCTTTAAATATATAATTGTAAAAATAAATAATGAAGTGACTAAACCACTTCCAATGACTGCTTCAGTGATTGCAACATCTGGTGCAGATAGAAATACAAAAGCTACCACTACAATTAAACTAAGCGCTGATAATAAGATAATACTCTTCATCAGTTTAGATGTATGAACTGATAGAAATGCGATTAATACCAATAGGATTGAAATAAACGCTTCTAAAAAATTAATCATGTTTATTTTCCTCCTCAATAGTTTCTTTTAAATCATCAATAGTAACATTGTCTGGTGCACCTTGTGATTTATAAATTGCTTTTGCTAATACACTTGAACCAACTGGATTTGAAATCGCAATAAACACAATAATAATGATGATTTTAGCTGTTAAATTAGGATATACAAAGATGAGTCCTAATAACACGCTAAATGTTCCTAAAGTTGTCGCTTTAGTTCCAGCTTGAATTCTGTTAAATGCATCAGGCATACGTAATACACCTAATCCACCAAGAAAATAGAATAATCCACCAATGATGAATAAAATATAACTAATGACTGTCATGGTGCACCTCCACATATCTTGAGAAAACAATCGTTTCTAAAAATGATAATATAGCATAAACTAAAACGATATCTAAATACAATTCATTTTTTAAAATTGCTGCTAATAATCCAATACTACCTATAATCATGACATTAAGTGTATCAAGAGATACGATACGATCAGTTAGTTTTGGCCCGAATATAAGTCTAACCAAAGTCATTAAGATGCCTAGTCCTAATAAAATTAAAACAATCATAAATCCATAATTTTCTAAAAATGTCATTAATTAAACACCACCTTTAATACTTTTTCAAAAAGTGCTGTCATTTTTGTTTTATCTTCTTCTTTCGTTCCTAAAACATTTAATGTGTGGATATAAATCTCGCCATTTATTATATCTACAGATAATGTTCCTGGAGTTAGTGTGATAGAATTTGCTAGGACAAATTTTGCGATATCACCTTTTAATGCTGTTGGTACTTTGACAAAACCTGGATTAAGAGGAATCTTTGGACTCAAAACTCTTCTTGCAACATCTAAATTTGCTAGTATTAACGCATATGTGAATACTGGTAAATATAGAAAAATAAATGCAAGTAAACGAATTGGGAATTTAACATCATAAACAATTGGAATAAACTTCATCACAAGTAAAGTTACTACAAATGATAAGATGCCACCAACGATTAACTCTTGAATTACAACTTGAGTGTTTGAATAATCTGATACTGATAATAAAACATACAAGACTAGTAATGTCAAAAATGTTGATACAAATTTCATTTTATGCCTCCTTATTTTTATAGATTATCATTTTAATTAAAAAATGTTTTTGACTACTGTGCGGCCACAAAAACCAATGATGCGTAAGTTCTTCAAGATGTTGTGACATATGATATAAACCATAATCACCTAAACCATATCCATAGGTTTGTTGATATTGATGATAAATTTCATCAGTTGTGCGATCCATTAAAGATTGTTCTACTGCTTTACCAAATTCTGATAAAATATCAATTTCAAATATATCTGATAAAACCACCATTAACCCTTCTTTTTGAAGTGCTTTTATCAAATTATCATTAAATTGAGAAATAATGTTGGGGACTTCATCAAGCATGATATCTTCTGCAGCTTTTAATATGTGTTCTGGAACTTTTTGTTCTCTTAAAGCTGAAAGTTCAATAACGACTTGTTGAAAAATAAGCTGTGTATATATAGGACTGACATAAATGAGGTTGAACTTATAAAAATCGTCTTTTAAAAAGCGATATCCATATGCTTTTTTGCATAACGCTTTTAATTTGATTTCAAGTTTTTCAATGTCTCGAGTCTGATAAACAACCTCTGAAAACGCCTCAAAAAAAAGCGAGTTTTCATAGCCTGTATATTCTATGCGAGTTATTTTAATATCGTTATTGTGTAAATCAAATTTTTTTACGCCATCAATCATTGAATCTACATCAATATCTGTTAAATGAAGTTGCTTAAAAAAAAGCCCAAAATATTCAAGGTCTATATCTTGCAATTTACCAGCCCCAATAAAAAGTGCGCCATCCTTATGTTTAAGACTTGGTATAAATTGCTCCAAAACTGGTTGTATAGAAATACCGAATACATTGTGCAATTCATTTTTATGCATATAACTCGTATTTAAATAATTGTTGAATTTTTGAATTTTTTTCATTATTATCACTATCTTTATTATAACTGCCTGTCAAGTGAAATGCAACCAAACTTAAGATAAAATACATAATAAAGCTCATTTTTTAAATCATATTTTTTTTATTTATAGTAATTTTATGAAAAATCAACATTTATATGTAAAAACATGAATTTTCTTGATTATTTATTCATTTTTCGATTTTATTTACTTATTTGAATAAGTAAACTATTCAACATCAATAAAAAAACTTCCGATTAGGAAGTTTTAAACTAATATAGATGCAATATTTAGTAATGCGTGAATGAGAATAACAACGATAATATTATGATGACTAACCTTGTAAGCTAGTGATAGCATCAAACCAATACATAGGTATAAGATAAAGAAAGAAAAATTGAGACCGATTGAGTGCATGATGGCAAAAAAACTGTTAACGATACATATAGATATAATCACATGCATTTTTGAAGCAATCATCGATACTAATGTTTTCCGAAAAACAATTTCTTCCATGATTGGTGTAAAGATAATTAACGTAATAAATTGAAATACATAAATAATCAAAGCATAATTTTCAGTTTCTACTGTTACTTGATTAAATAAACCATAATATGAAATTATGTTAAGTCCAATAATTTCAATGAGAAAAATTAAAATAAAAAAAACAATTACGAATAATAAATTCTTTTTCAATGATATAAGAAATTTTTTCCCTTGAGCAAGAATCTCATCTTTTATTTTAAAAATGATTAATGCAGTCGTAATACCTACCATTAAAAATGTAATTAAAACATTGAATATGTCGTAAGATACAGTGTTCCCATCAAAAACATCTAAATACTTACTTAAAAAAAGTGTGGCTTGTAAAAGTAAGAATCCTGTAAAAAAATAAATAACTATTAAACTTTGTTTAAATTTATACTTCACTAAAACACTCCTAACAATGATGACAGTTTTATAGTATATGCAGTATACCATGAAATTGAGTTTTAAAAAAATATGCCCAATTCAATTTTATAGTCTTTTGCTCATAATACCCATTGTTAATGTAACTATGAGCTTAGGATTTCAATAGAAATTCTCTCACATAAGCACAAAGTTCCTGATAGACTTCATCATTAAAATAGGAGGTATCATATCTCTTATATGTACCTTTATGAGAACTTATTTCGTGTGCTTTAATGGATGCTTTAAACATATCCATCGACATAAGTCCCGTCGAAGTATGTGCAGGATGTCTAAATGCGTTTCTTTTTACATATCTATCATAAAGGATTTCTTCATTTCCATAGAGATCAATTGTCAATATGTCCTTGTCTTGATAAGATGTATTGGTATATAATTCGTTAAGCTCATTTTGTTTAAAATTCGCCTCAAGGATAAGATCTTTATGTAGAATAGAAAAATTTTTGGCTAGTCTTATCATCAAAGAAACTGTTGCTTGCGATAATTTTTTATTTTCACTTCGGTTAATAAAACCAATAGATTCAACAAGTGATTCTTTAATGTCATCTTTGTTAAAAGAAATAACTTTTAAGTCTTCTGACAGTTTCTTGGATATTGTAGTTTTTAGTGTTGCTAACCCACCTGTGATAATGATTATTTTTCCCATCGTTTTATTCTCTTTTCTATATGTTTTTTCCTATTAAGATATTAAAACTAGTATGGATGTATTCATAAAGATTATATTGTTATGATATTCTTAGATATTCATAGTCTAAGTATGTTGAATCATGCTGCATAAATATAACAAAAGTGGTTCTTTAATC
Source organism: Acholeplasmataceae bacterium (assembly GCA_963667565.1). Taxonomy (GTDB): domain Bacteria; phylum Bacillota_I; class Bacilli_A; order Acholeplasmatales; family Acholeplasmataceae; genus WOFB19. Next base: position 1,122,767 of record OY763415.1, read on the forward strand.
ATCACTTTTATTTGCACTAGAGACATCAATAATTTTAAATGACTTACTTATAGGTAGTATAGCATAAATAAAATGGTTGCAAACTAATCGTCTAAAATTTCTATGACATATTCAAATTACAGTAAAATCAATTTGTTTTAGACTCTATAACTATATGTTAATGACAAAATGACTTTAGATAGCATAAAAAAGGCTTGATACAATTGTATCAAACCTGTGCTTTTAATATGGGTTGACCTATTTTGCTATAATTTCACACTTATAAATTCTATTGAATTAAGTAAGCAATCTGATCGATAACCGCATACATCATCATCTGACTACTTGGAAATTGATCATCAACTGATCCTTTAGTAGATACATTATATTTATCATATCCATATATAATAAGATCTGACTCTAAATCTCTTGAATCAATAAAATCAATAAGAAGTTCTGAATCACTACTCCTATAGTTTACAAAGACTATATTTACTTTGTAATCTTCATAGTATTGCTTAATTTCAGATTCAGATGCAAAATCCGTATCATTATTGTACTTATTCATATCAATAATTATGAATGTATTATTTTCTGATGAAAATGGAACTTCATTAATATGAAATACCTTATTATATTGAATATCATCATTAAAATTTATTTCATCGCTATATACGTATAAATTCACATTATGATCAATTAATACGTCAAATCGCTCATAGTAATCATTTGGAACACCTTTAGGAATTGGATGTAATGGGAATACAAATAACAAAACAATTGAAATTGCAATGATAGAAACTAGGACTAGTGCCGTAAATGTTTTCATGATTCAACCAACATTCTAAGAATTTGTTTATGATAAGATTTTGCAATTGGTGGCATTAAGTGAATTAATGGTAGGCTCATCAATAGTGTTTCAAATATTTGAAAAGATTTAAAAAACTCATCATAATAATTTATTAATACGATCACTCCAGCGATTAATATGATGCTGATGCCTAGATAGATAGTCATTTTTATTTTTTGCTTGAGCATATGTCTAAAGTATATATAAATGAAAACAAGATAGTAAACTATTGCAAAAATAACATCTAAATTAACAAAGAAGAGGACGAATAACCCAATTATAAAATAATGATATAAAAACGAAACTTTACTTTGGTCATAATTATCATTCTTGAAGTTTTTAATATACTCCTTAACGACTTCATAACTTTTGTGATCTATTTTTTTGTATACTAAGTATTGGATAATATTTATAAGAATCATAACAATACTAATTACAGCAAAATACTTGATACCCTGCTCTATATCAAAGATTTGATCACTATCCAAGACTATTAGTAAACATAAAAATAATGCTAAATTGATGGCGCAAATGAAATTGTGGAGTTTCAATTTTGGAATGAACATAGTTATATTCCCATAAATAAATATGACTGCTAGAATAAACCACGAGACTCCTAGAATTACTCCAAGTAAATTAAAAAGTATACTTTGTTCCCAAAAACCTTCTCCATATAGGAGCCACGGTAATACTGCCATAAAAAACATAGTAACATTTAATAATACTGCTAAACTTAAAACACCTTTATGATATTTGCTGATGGTCTTTTTCATTTATTCCACTCTGTCATCTATTATAATATTCTAGGAAAAATAGCTACCGCACTAGACATAAAAATAGCGATATACAACTTTACTTCCTAATTATTATACCATCTGATTTACTATATTTAAATACAATATTACCTTGCTATACCCCTTTAATGGCTTGATTACTGAAATCGTGTAAATCCATTTTAAATCGTGTATTTCAAAATGTAATCGTGTAGAAATTCTATTGAGATGTCTAAAAATCAGTAAAATCAATTTTCTTTTTTGACTCAATAAACATGATCAAACATTAAAACGGCTCTATATAGCGTAAAAAAAGGCCTGATACAATTGTATCAAACCTGTGCTTTTAAATATGGAGCGGGTGATGGGAATCGAACCCACATCAACAGCTTGGAAGGCTGTGGTTCTACCACTAAACTACACCCGCTTGTAAAAAATATTTAGATGGTCGGGAAGACAGGATTTGAACCTGCGACCTCCTGGTCCCAAACCAGGCGCTCTACCAAGCTAAGCTACTTCCCGATGGCGTACCCAAGAGGTCTCGAACCCCCAACCTTTTGATCCGTAGTCAAACGCTCTATCCAATTGAGCTATGGGTACCTTACTTGAGTCTAAAACTCATATCTCAAAACGTAACTACGTTTTATTGTAAAAAGTTGGTGACCCGTACGGGATTCGAACCCGTGAATGCATGCGTGAAAGGCATGTGAGTTAACCGTTTCTCCAACGGGCCACGCTGTGCAGCATATATAATTATACCAATATAAAAATAAATGTCAAGACATTACAAAAAAGTTTTTTTATATTTTAATATAAAATGCTTTTTAGCAATGCATTTGCTGCATCTTTACCCGAAAAATGGGTCACAATTTCATATGCAAACTCATAGATCGCACCTGCACCTCTCGCAGTAATAAATAATTTATCTTTAACTGCTTTCTTTTGAGGCAAGTATTTTCCATTTAATGCATCTTTTTCACTACCTGTAAATGCTGTAAATTTCACTTCATCTAAGAGTCCCGCTTGACCTAAGAATCTAGGACCTGCACAAATCGCGCAAATTTCCTTATTTTGGCCATTAAATGTTTTTGCTAGGCTTTTTATCTTCTGGTCGCTATCAACGGTTTTTGCCACATATTTACCACCAGGAATAATTAAAAAATCATAGGAATCGACATCAATTTCATCTTCTAAATAATCTGCTAATATGTTTAGTCCAAATGCAGTTAAAATATGTTTATCATTTTCGAAAGTTACACTATCAATTTGATATCCTGCACGCACTAAAAGTGCTCTAGTTGCTAGTGCTTCAACATCTTCCATATCATTAGAAAATACAATGAGTCCCTTCATAAAAAATTACTCCTTTAGTAGTTTTAAATATATCTCGTTGATATGTTTTGCACCTAATTCTGATTCAAACTTTTTATAGTTTTCATAGTGATTATCCATACCAACAATGTCTGATACTATTTTAATGCTTATGATTGGGATTTGAAAGTGATATGCGACTTGGTATAATGCTGCCCCTTCCATATCTACAATGTAAGGATGATCTACTTTATTGGTCATAAAGTAATCACCCGTATATAATAATCCTTTTTTAATTTGAGGTTCTATAAGCATTACTTTTTCAACTAATTTATCATCTGATTTGAATTTTGTTGGACATCCAGGAACTTGTCCTTTGTCATATCCAAAAAATCTAAGATCAAAATCATGATACATCGCTTCTTCTATTAAAATCAAATCGCCTACTTGATAATGATGACTAGCACCTACAAATCCAAAATTATAAATTGCAGATACTTTGTGCTTCATTAGAGCTTCAGTCAATTTCATTGCTGCATTCGTTTTACCTATTCCAGATTCAATGAGTACTGTTTGTGGCAATGATTTAATTTCAGATAATTCTTCTTTCATTGCTCCGATAACAACAATCATTTTTGTTCTCCTATGATTTGTTTGATTTTTGCAACGATTAAATCAACTGCAATATCATGTTTCTTGTCATTTGGAATGATGACATCTGCAAATCTTTTCGTTGGTCTAATATATTTATGAAACATCGGTTTAACTGTAGTTTCATATTGATTGATTATAGATTCTAATGAACGACCACGTTCATTCATATCTCTTAATAGTCTTCTGATAAATCTAGTATCTTCATCAGCTTCTACAAACAACTTTATATCAGCTAAATCTCTAATTTGTTGATTATCTAAAATAAGAATACCTTCAACGATAATCACAGGTTTAGGTACAATATGTTCCATTTTATCACTTCTAGTGAATTTGACAAAATCATAGACTGGTTTATCAATAGGTTTAAATTCTAGTAGTTTTTGTAGGTCATTAAAAAGCAGTTCATTATCAAATGAATCTGGATGATCATAATTTGTTTCATATCTTTTTTCTAAAGGTAAATCACTTTGATCTAAATAATAATCATCATGTTTTAAGATGATAACTTCATCTAAACCAGCTTTCTCTAGAATCTCTTGGACAACCGTACTTTTTCCAGAAGCAGAACCTCCAGAAACTAAAATTAGCATCGGTTTATACATAGCATCCCCTACTTTCCTAACTCGTCTATATTAAATTTGACATTCTGGTGATAATTTAACTTGTTCTTCTTCATTAACGATATCATCAAAATCATGATGTCTTTTAAACCAAACGACAGCATATGCACAAGTAGCAACAACTTTTAAACCTTGGTTTTTTATATGTTCTACGGTTGCTTGCATGAGTTCTCCAGCAACACCTTGACCCCTAAGTGATGGGTCAACAAAAGTATGATTAATAACCACTGTATCCTCATTATAAGGGGGAAAAGTGGCTAAAGCGAGCGTTTTTCCTTCTTCATTTTTAGCATAAACTTGATTTTTTTCAAATGTGAAATTCATATCATCATCTCCTCTTAAAAAGTATATCATATTTGAAGTAACAATTCACTATCTTTAAATTCTAATTTTATGATTTTACATGATTTTATTTATTTCAAATCTTCTAAATTATTTCTTTTATAAATAAAGTTCTTTTTTATAATAATTTAAGCGTTTATTTATAATTTAGTGTATAATCATGTTATAATTGTCTTGTAGAATTAGGAGGAAATTATGACAAAAAAACAATTAGTAATAGAAACAACCAGTGTCATTGTCGCAATTATATTTATGATTGTCGCGTGGTTATTAGGTTACTTTATAGATCCGCAAGGATGGTATGTGATACTATTTTATGCCTTAGCGTTCGCTATTGGTGGATTTGCTAAAGCTAAAGAAGGTATTGAAGAAACCATAGAAAATAAAGCATTAAATGTTGAAATTCTTATGATTTTAGCTGCACTCGGTGCATTTGTTGTTAAAGATTATGCAGAAGGTGCCATCTTAATATTGATTTTTGCAGTAAGTGGTGTTTTAGAATCCTATGCAACTTCAAAAAGTGAAAAAGCATTAACAAGTTTATTAACATTAGCACCTAGAACAGCAAGTCTTTTAGTTGATGGAGAAGAAATTGTTGTTCCTGTTGAAGATATCAATATTGGAAGTAAAGTCATTGTTAAAGTGGGTCAACAAGTTCCAGTTGATGGAAAAATCATCAACGGTTCTACTTCTTTAGATCAAGCTGCAATCACAGGTGAATTCGTCCCAGTTTCAAAAACTGTAGGATCTGAAGTATTTGCTGGTTCAGTAAACATTGAATCTACAATCATTGTAGAAACTACTGTTGATTCGAAAGATACAGTCGTACAAAAGATTATTAATTTAGTCAAGAATGCACAAGAAAACAAAACCGAGTCTCAATCACTCATTGATAAAATAGAAAAATATTATGTTTACATCGTTATTTTACTTTCAATCACATTCATGATTGTACCACCACTTGTAGGTTGGTTAGATCAAGCTGAAGCATTTAGGCGTGGTATTGTTGTCTTAGTTGTAGGTTCACCTTGTGCGCTTGTAGCATCCATTACACCAGCAATGTTATCAAGTTTATCAAATGCAGCCCATAAGAGAATTTTAATTAAAGGTGGAAAGCATTTAGAAGATTTATTGAAAATAGACACAGTTATTTTAGATAAGACAGGTACAATAACAACAGGTGTACCAAAAGTTGTTAGAGTTGAAATGATTGATTCACTTGATCATGATGAAACAATTAATATATTATATACATTAGAAAAACAATCCAATCACCCACTCGCCAAGTCAATTGTTGATTATTTAGCTGATCAAGCAGAAGTCTTAGATTTAAAAACAACCGAAATTTCTGGCCGTGGTATGCAAGCAAACATTGGCGATGACCTATGGAAAATTGGACGTTTTGATGCTAAAGAATCGGATCAGATCATTGAAAAATATGATAGATGTACTGCTTTAGGTCATAGTACTGTCCATATTATTAAAAATGAAGAAATTGTTGGTTTTGTGGCTTTAATGGATACCATTAGAGAAGGTGTCACAGATGTCATTGATGAACTTAAAGCATTAGGTATTAAATCATATTTAGTGACTGGTGATAATAAATTTACTGCCCGTCATGTTGCTAAAATAGCTCATGTTGATGATTTTGTAGCAAACTGTTTTCCTGAAGATAAAGTTACTTTTGTCAAAAAGGTAAAATCTGAAGGTGGACATTCAATTATGATTGGTGACGGTATTAATGATGCACCAGCCCTTGCAACTGCTGATGTTGGTATTGCAATGGGTGCGGGTACAGATGTATCACTAGAAACTGCTGATATTATCTTTATGAATGACAATATGGCAAACCTACCTAAACTCATTAAACTTGCTAAACGTATGAGACGTGTGACACTACAAAATATCATATTTGCTGTTGGCGTTATACTCACACTTATGATTAGTAATGTCTTTGGTAATATTGAGTTACCTATGGGCGTAGTATTTCATGAAGGATCAACAATCTTAGTTATTTTAAATAGTTTAAGATTATTAATGAAATAAAACTTAAAACAAAAAGCTTATGAAATCAATCATAAGCTCTTTTTTTTATAAAAAAATGGCGCCCACACTAGGACTCGAACCTAGGACCCCCTGATTAACAGTCAGGTGCTCTAACCAACTGAGCTATGTAGGCGGATATATGGACACACATTTTTATACGATTAAATTGTCGTAATAATATAAATAGTAAATTAAGATTAGCCTGGCAACGTCCTATTTTCGCTCCTTGGAACTATCGTCGGCGCTGAAGTGCTTAACTGCTGTGTTCGGGATGGGAACAGGTGTGACCACTTCGCCATCGTCACCAGACTTCTCTCAAAACTAGATAAAAGATTTGTCAAAAGTATTATACATCAATTGCTTATTAAGGTAAAGTCCTCGACCTATTAGTACTGGTCAGCTTCATCGATCACTCGACTTCCACACCCAGCCTATCAACCTCATCGTCTATAAGGGGTCTTACTAAATTGGGAGATCTCATCTTAAGGGGGGCTTCACGCTTAGATGCTTTCAGCGTTTATCCCGTCCATACGTAGCTACCCAGCTGTGGCCCTGGCAGGCCAACTGGTGCACCAGTGGTATGTCCACCCCGGTCTTCTCATACTAGGGGCAGCTCCCTTCAAATCTCCAACGCCCACGACGGATAGAGACCGAACTGTCTCACGACGTTCTGAACCCAGCTCGCGTGCCGCTTTAATGGGCGAACAGCCCAACCCTTGGAACCTTCTCCAGCTCCAGGATGCGACGAGCCGACATCGAGGTGCCAAACCGCTTCGTCGCTGTGAACGCTTGGAAGCGATAAGCCTGTTATCCCCAGGGTAGCTTTTATCCGTTGAGTCTCGGCCTTTCCATTCAGCACCGAGAGATCACTAAACCCGACTTTCGTCCCTGATCGACTTGTAGGTCTTTCAGTCAAGCACCCTTCTGCTTTTGCACTCTACGAATGATTTCCAACCATTCTGAGGGTACCTTCGGGCGCCTCCGTTACTCTTTGGGAGGCGACCGCCCCAGTCAAACTGCCCACCAGACACTGTCCCCCGTAATCCACTTACGCAGGTTAGACATCAGATGCACGAAGGGTGGTATCCCAAGGTTGACTCCTCCGAAACTAGCGTCCCAGATTCTCAGTCTCCCACCTATCCTGTACATCTTACACCCAATGTCAATATCAAGTTACAGTAAAGCTCCATGGGGTCTTTTCGTCCTGTCGCGGGTAGCCGGCGTTTTCACCGGCAGCTTGATTTCACCGAGTCTCTTGTTGAGACAGTGCCCAAATCGTTACGCCTTTCGTGCGGGTCGGAACTTACCCGACAAGGAATTTCGCTACCTTAGGACCGTTATAGTTACGGCCGCCGTTTACTGGGACTTCAATTCAATGCTTCGTTGCCTGACATCTCCTCTTAATCTTCCAGCACCGGGCAGGCGTCAGCCCCTATACGTCACCTTACGGTTTTGCAGAGACCTGTGTTTTTGATAAACAGTCGCTTGGGCCTATTCTCTGCGACTTTTCTTTTTCATTAAAAGTCCTCCTTATCCCGAAGTTACGGAGTCATTTTGCCGAGTTCCTTAACAAGAGTTTTCTCGCGCGTCTTAGTATACTCTACCCACCCACCTGTGTCGGTTTACGGTACGGGCAGTATATAAATTATCCCTAGAAGCTTTTCTAGAAAGTTTGACATCATCATCCTTTACCTACCGGATCTCACTCTTTATGGTGTGCGGATTTGCCTACACACCAAGCTCGATCCCTTGTCCCCAATCCACTAGAGGGGCGGACGTTAGCCTCCTTTGTCACTCCATCAGTCTATATACTGGTGCAGGAATCTCTACCTGCTATCCATCGGCTACGCTTTTCAGCCTCACCTTAGGCCCCGACTTACCCAGGGCGGACGAACCTTCCCCTGGAAACCTTGGGTTTTCGACGGATAGGATTCTCACCTATCTTTTCGTTACTTACACCGGCATTCTCACTTCTAACCGCTCCACATGTCCTTCCGATCATGCTTCACCGCTGTTAGAACGCTCCCCTACCACTTGACTTTCGTCAAATCCGTAGATTCGGTATGATGCTTAGCCCCGGTACATTTTCGGCGCAGAGTCACTCGACTAGTGAGCTTTTACGCACTCTTTAAAGGATGGCTGCTTCTAAGCCAACCTCCTAGTTGTTTGTGCATCTTCACTTCCTTTTCCACTTAGCATCAATTTTGGGACCTTATCTGACGGTCTGGGCTCTTTCCCTTTTGACCACGAACCTTATCACCCGTAGTCTGACTGCTAACCATATTTTATGACATTCGTAGTTTGATTGGGCTCAGTACCCCGAGGTGGGGCCATCACACATTCAGTGCTCTACCTTCATAAAATTTGCATGTTAACGCTAGCCCTAAAGCTATTTCGGGGAGAACCAGCTATCTCTGAGTTCGATTGGAATTTCACCCCTAGCCACAAGTCATCCAAACACTTTTTAACGTGTCCTGGTTCGGTCCTCCATTTGGTCTTACCCAAACTTCAACCTGCTCATGGCTAGCTCACCCAGTTTCGGGTCTACAGCACCTAACTTAACGCCCTATTCAGACTCGCTTTCGCTTCGGCTCCACGCCTTCACGCTTAACCTTGCTAGATACCGTAACTCGCCGGTTCATTCTACAAAAGGCATGCCATCACTCCTTAACGAGCTCTGACTAATTGTAAGCACACAGTTTCAGGTTCTCTTTCACTCCCCTCCCGGGGTTCTTTTCACCTTTCCCTCACGGTACTGGTTCACTATCGGTCACTAAGTAGTATTTAGCCTTATGAGATGGTCCTCACATATTCAAACAGGATTCCTCGTGTCCCGCCCTACTTGTCGTTACCCTAGTCCATACATTTTTAAATACAGGGCTCTCACCTTCTTTGGCCGGCTTTCCCACGCCGTTCTTCTAATCTATGGTTTTGTAACTATTATGGTAACTGGCTCCTCCACTTTCGCTCGTCGCTACTCGCAGAATCGTTTTTACTTTCTTTTCCTGCAGGTACTTAGATATTTCAGTTCCCTGCGTGTCGCCCCGTATCAAATACGGTAACATGTCTTCTACATGCTGGGTTGCCCCATTCGGATACCCATGGATCGTCGCGTACTTACCGCTCCCCATGACATTTCGCTGTTAGTCGCGTCCTTCTTCGCCTCTTAGTGCCTAGGCATTCACTGTGTGCCCTTGTTTCCTTTACCTTACAATTGCTTGTTGTTTTCTTTTGACAACTTTTATCTACTTTTCAAAGATCTTAATTTAAAATCAGAGACTGGATCTCTGAAAACTGAATATGATGAGCATGGTCTAACACGAAGTTAAACCATTGTGAGAATTGTTGTGAATACTTTTACGTATTCGCCTTTCTCCTTAGAAAGGAGGTGATCCATCCCCACGTTCCCGTAGGGATACCTTGTTACGACTTAACCCCAATCATCAACCCTACCTTAAACGGCTCCCTCCTTACGGTTAGGCCACCGGCTTTGGGTATTGTCGACTTTCGTGGTTTGACGGGCGGTGTGTACAAACCCCGAGAACGTATTCACCGCGACATTCTGATTCGCGATTACTAGCGATTCCGGCTTCATGAAGTCGAGTTGCAGACTTCAATCCGAACTGAGACTATTTTTATGGGTTTCGCTCCACATCACTGCTTAGCTGCCCTTTGTTTTAGCCATTGTATCACGTTTGTAGCCCAGGTCATAAGGGGCATGATGATTTGACGTCATCCCCACCTTCCTCCAGTTTGTCACTGGCAGTCTCGCTAGAGTCCCCAACTTAATGATGGTAACTAGCAATAAGGGTTGCGCTCGTTGCGGGACTTAACCCAACATCTCACGACACGAGCTGACGACAACCATGCACCACCTGTATCCATGATAACCTCCACTTAATCTCTTAAGCTTTGCATGGTATGTCAAGACCTGGTAAGGTTTTTCGCGTATCATCGAATTAAACAACATGATCCACCGCTTGTGCGGGGTCCCGTCAATTCCTTTGAGTTTCATACTTGCGTACGTACTACTCAGGCGGAGTACTTATTGCGTTAACTACAGCACTGAATTTCTCCAACACTTAGTACTCATCGTTTACGGCGTGGACTACCAGGGTATCTAATCCTGTTTGCTCCCCACGCTTTCGTGCCTCAGCGTCAGTTGTGGCCCAGTAAGCCGCCTTCGCCACTGGTGTTCCTCCATATATTTACGCATTTTACCGCTACACATGGAATTCCACTTACCTCTACCACACTCAAGCTACCCAGTTTCTAAAGCATCACAGCGTTAAGCACTGCACTTACACCTTAGACTTAAATAGCCGCCTACGCACCCTTTACGCCCAATAATTCCGGATAACGCTTGCCCCCTATGTATTACCGCGGCTGCTGGCACATAGTTAGCCGGGGCTTATTCATCAGGTACCGTCACACTCGTTTTCCCACGAGTCATTCTTCCCTGATAAAAGAACTTTACATACCGAAGTACTTCGTCATTCACGCGGCGTTGCTCGGTCAGAGTTTCCTCCATTGCCGAAAATTCCCTACTGCTGCCTCCCGTAGGAGTTTGGACCGTTTCTCAGTTCCAATGTGGCCGTTCAACCTCTCAGTCCGGCTACGCATCATCGTCTTGGTGAGCCGTTACCTCACCAACTAACTAATGCGCCGCAGGTTCCTCCTTAAGCATACACAAGTGTCTTTTAAAATATCTAAGATGCCTTAAATATTCCTATCCAGTCTTAGCCATCGTTTCCAACGGTTATCCTCGTCTTAAGGGCAGATTACCTACGTGTTACTCACCCGTTCGCCACTCACTAGTAAACTAGTGCGTTCGACTTGCATGTATTAGGCACGCCGCCAGCGTTCATCCTGAGCCAGGATCAAACTCTCCAAAAAATTTATGTTTTTGTTTTGTTTGTTATAGCTCTTTTTATTTCTTTGATTCGCTCATCATCATTCAGTTTTCAAAGACCAATTCCGGCACACTTCATTTCGCGTGCTTTATTATGATACCATCCACATGAGATAAAGTCAACAATAAAACGAAACTTTTTTTCGTTCTATATTCACTTACAACTGAAGTGGTGGCAACCTTTTATATTCTATCTTATTATTTTATTAAAGTCAATGTTTTTGTTTATAAAAAAACTACTTTTTTCAACTTAATGAAAAGTTGTCCAAGCAGTTTTTAAAATATATAATATTTTGTGCGGAAATTTACTCTTTTTAGAATCTTAATATATCATTGAATGTTACAAATATAATAAATCCAATAAGAACAAAGAACATAATAAGATTTAGTGTGTTCTCAAATTTTTTATTGACTGGTTTACCTGTAAGTGCCTCGAAACCTAAAAATACTAATCTTCCTCCATCTAATGCAGGAATAGGCATTAAATTAAGTAAACCAATATTGATACTTAAAAAACCAATAAATACGACTAATGATACAAATCCATTTTCTCTCACATTACTTACTAATTGGAAAATACCAACTGGACCAGATAAATCAGATACACCTATACTGGAATCCCCAGCTCCAAAAAGTAAACCTATCGTTGTAAATATTTCAGATACATTTGCTGAAAATTGTCTTGGCGCATATAATAGCGAATAACCAAAATCAAAAGTACCTGATGCAGAGACACCAATTTGGAAAACAACATTAGTTGTACCAAGTGCCATTAAATCACTTTCTGAAATCAAATCATAGGTTGCAGTATCCAAGACGCCATCTCTTTCATAAGTCACGACTACTTGTCCACCTGTTGTATATGTTTTAAAGAAAGAAATAATATCGTCCCAGCTTGAAACATTTGTTTGATCTATTTTAGTAATTAAGTCTCCACTTTGAAGTCCTGCGACACTTGCTCTACCGCTACTAGATCCAATCACTGCTAAATCTGTTGAACGATCGTTTGAAATACCTGCACTTTGAACAAAGACTGTTGTATTAACATCTTGATATGATGTTAATGTTCCATCCCTATCAATCGTGATATCAATCATTGTTGAGTCATTTGCAGACATTACAGATGATAAATCATACCAGGAACCAATACTAGTTCCATTAATAGCAACAATTAAATCTCCTGGTTGTAGTAATAACTCTGATGCTAATGTATCATTAGCGACATCCCCAATTTGATTAGAATCATAATTAGGTTGTTGTATAAAGAAGCCAATCACAAAGAAAAGTACAAATGCTAATATGAAGTTCATGAGTGGTCCACCAAAAATAGTGATGAATCTTTGCCATAACGATTTGGCTTCAAAACTTCTTTCTTCTGGAGTGACCCACATGGTTTTATTCTGTTTTAATCGATAAATAGCATTTCGATATACTTCAAAACGTTCAACACCAGATTGTGTTTCTATTTCTATATATAAAGGAGACATGTTTTTTCCATACATATCAAAGGATTTTACAACACCAATCACATCATAAGTGCCACCTTCATACAAAACGATTTCTTTAACCTTTTTGTTTTCATCTAAAATGAGTCCAATGGTTTCACCTTTTCTAAACATGGCATCGCTAACACTTTCACCTGCCATAGAAACATACCCACCAATAGGAATTGCTCTAATCGAATATTGAGTTTCACCATCTGATTTTTGATAAATCACTGGTCCCATACCAATCGCGAATTCATGGCATAAAATGCCTGCTTTTTTAGCAAAATAAAAATGTCCGCCTTCATGAATTAATATGATAATTCCAAGGACAAATATAAATACAAGGACGTTGATTAATAATGTCATAATTTACCTCTTTTCATAAAAATCCAAAATTTGCTCTTGAATTTCTTTGTCTGTACTAATTATTTGATCTAGTGTAGGTTCTAAAATGTTTTTAAATTGTCTTACAGTTCTAGTCACTATTTCTTCAATACCTAAAAATGTAATCTTATGGTCTAAAAACAATTTTACAGCTGCTTCATTGGCTGCATTCATTACTGTAGGTAATAATCCGCCTTTTTGACCAACTTCATATGCGAGTTCTAGTAGTGGGAATCTTTCGAAATCCATGGGTTTAAAATGCATATTCGTTAGTTCAAGTGGAGCATCAAATTCAATTCTCTTTGGATAATTGAGTGCATATCCAATCGGGATACGCATGTCATTTAATCCTAGACTTGCTTTAATGGTTCCATCTTTAAAATAAGTTAACCCATGAACGATACTTTCGTCATGTAAAATAGTTTCAATTTGCTCATATGGCAAATGAAATAAGTGATGCGCTTCAATGATTTCTAATCCTTTATTCATCATTGTTGCACTATCTATAGTGACTTTAGGTCCCATATGCCAATTAGGGTGATTTAAAGCGTCTTCAACACTGACTTCAATCAATTGATCTCTATTTAAATTTCTAAATGATCCACCAGATGCTGTAATCACTATTTTTTTAATATCTTCTAATCTTTCATGATCAATGGTCTGCCATATAGCAGCATGTTCACTATCTAAAGGTAAAATATGAACACCATAATCTTTTGCATATTGATTAACAATATCACCAGCCATAACTAGTGTTTCTTTATTGGCAAGTGCAATATCTTTTTTTTGTTTAATTGCTTCTATGGTTGGTGCTAAACCTGCAGATCCAGATAGCGCATTAACTAAAATACCAGGCTTAGGGTATTTAGCAATTTTTAATAATCCTTCATCGCCAATTACAAATGTTGTATTAGGATATTTTTTTTGATAATATGCTTTTTTAGCCTCACTTCTAAGTGAAGCAATTTCTACATCAAATTCTGTTAATATTTTATCGTTTTTTTGATCGTTAGATCCAAGTGAAATCCCAATCAATTTAAACGTATCTTTTTGTTTGGATAAAATATCAAGTGTTTGCAGTCCAATTGAACCTGCAGCACCTAATATATATATATTTTTCATAAAATCCCCCTAAATAACGACTGGAGCTAATTCGTATAGTACTAAGAAAATAGATGTTAATAACATTGCAACAAATAGTGTTGAATCAAATCTGTCTAAAATACCACCATGACCAGGTAATATTCTACCAAAATCTTTAATGCCATATGTACGTTTTAATCTTGATGCTACTAAGTCCCCAATTTGACCAAAGATGCTACCTAAAAATGTAAGTGGTACAATGATGAGTGCTTGTATCCAAATAGATAAATCACCAATCGCTGTGAAATTTTGTAAAAGCGTGATGTATCCTTCGCTATTGAAAAAGTCTCCAAAAGGCGTTCCTGCAACAAATACGCGACCATAAAATAAAGCATAAAGCGATCCTATAATGGTTGCGATGACTGTTCCAGCAATCGCACCTTCCCATGATTTTTTAGGACTGATATGTGGAACCATTTTATGTTTTCCATATTTCATACCAAAAAGATATGCAAATACATCAGTCACCATGGTGATTAAAAATAAATAAATGATAAATCTAATCCCTAAAAATCTTAAAATGACTATTGATGATGATCCAAGTCCAAGATAAAAGATAATGGTTAATGCTTTTCCGACATCAATCCCATTGAAATCTTTGAAAAACACTAAGAAACTAAATAGAATCAATGTAATCATTGGTATCGTTATTCTTAACACATCATTAATCGCAAGTGGCGTTTGAACAAGTGATGTACTTAACCCACTCATGGATAAAAATGTCGCAAGCGTCAGTAATGTAATGCCAATTTTTGGAAGTTTACCAAATTTTTTATTGGTTTCATACATTCTAATCATTTCTTGTGATCCAGTGAACACAAATAAAACCATAAAGACAATAAATGAATAATAGAATGCTTGAGTGTTTGTGTTAAATGGTACAAAAAACACAGGAGCTAAGATTAAAATTAAGAAAAAACTAGTGATAATTCTTTTTTTCATTTAAGTCCTCCAAATCTACGGTTACGTTTTTGATAACTGTAGAGTGCTTTTTCAAATTGTCGTTTATTAAATGATGGCCAATGTACTTTTGCAAAGTAAAATTCAGCGTACGCAATTTGCCATAATAAGAAATTGGAAATACGTTGTTCCCCACTTGTTCTTATCAATAAATCAACAGGTTCTTTTACCATTAAATGAGATTCTAATGATGCTTGAGTAACTGGTTTTTCACTTTGATTGATTGCATTTAAAATCTCATCATATGATCCATAATCAAGACATATATTTAAAGTAAGTCCAGGGTTGTCTTTGGTTTTTAATGTAATATCTTCAATGACATTAAGTAATGATTGTGGCAATCTATCTTTTCTACCAGAAACTTCAATCTTAAACTTAAGTTCACTGATACGATCAATATTTTTTTGATAATATTCAACAGGAAAACTCATCAAATAGTCAACTTCATCTTTAGGTCGTTTCCAGTTTTCCGTACTAAATGCATAAACACTAAGCTTTTCAATGCCAAAATCATTCGCTATATTTGCGATTTTGAATAAGTTTCTACCACCCATATAATGACCAAATGATCTTGGTTGTTTTCTTTTTTTTGCCCATCTACCATTGCCATCTAAAATGATTGCAACATGTTTAGGAATGTTTGTTATTTTCACTATTAATCACCTTATCTTATTATAACCTATTTATAATAAGATTAAAAATATTTTAATAATTTCACTTATTTCATAAAAAAAAAGGCATCGCTGCCTTTTCTACATTTTTAATAATTCGTTGCCTTTTTCCTTGATTTCTTCATCAATTTTTTTAACATATTTATTTGTTAATTCTTGAACATCATCAAGATATCCTTTTTCATCATCTTCGGGTAAGCCCAATTTCTTAACATGGTCATTTCCATGATGACGGATATTTCTAATACCAACTTTAGCTTGTTCACCTATTTTATCAACTTCTTTAACCAATTGTCTACGTCTTTCTTCTGTAGGTTGAGGTAGGATTAAGCGGATACCATTACCATCATTAAGTGGATTTAATCCAAGATCAGATGCGTAAATTGCGGTTTCAATTTGTTTTAAAATGGATTTATCGTATGGCTTAATATATAATTGATTACCTTCAACGACAGATACAGATGATATCTGTTTAATTGGTGATGGTGCACCATAATAATCAACATTTACATGATCAAGTAATGATGGATTTGCACGACCAGTTCTCACTGCTGCAAATTCTCTAACCAATGCCTCAATCGTTTTTTCCATATTTTCTTCAATTTCCATTAATAGCATATCAGCTTGTTCATTCATGTTTTATTCCTCCCATGTAACAACTGTGCCAATAGGTTCTTCTAATACAGCTCTCTTAATATTTCCAGATGTATTCATATTGAACACAATCATATTAATTTTATTTTCTGTACAAATAGATGCAGCAGTTTGATCCATGACTTGTAAATTTTGTTTTAATACTTCTTTTTGTGAAATTGTTTCAAATTTAACAGCATCATCAAATTTTCTTGGGTCTTTATCATAAACACCTTCGACACCATTTTTAGCCATTAAAATAATTTCACAATTGAGTTCTGCAGCACGTAGTGCAGCTGCAGTATCTGTTGAGAAAAATGGAGATCCCGTTCCTCCTGAGAAAATGAGAACTCTGCCTTTCTCAAAATGTCTTAATGCTCTTCTTCTAATATAGGGTTCAGCTACAGCACTTACAGGTAACACTGTCATAACTCTTGATGGTACATCAATAGATTCTAATGCATCTTGCAAAGCAAGACCATTCATGATGGTACCAAGCATGCCCATGTAATCAGCTTGTGCTCTATCCATACCAAGTTCTTCACCAATTTTTCCACGCCATAAGTTACCAGCACCGACAACGATGCCAACTTCGACCCCTAATTGTTGTAATTCCTTGATTTCAGTGGCAATTTTTTTCACAGTAATTGGATGAATACCATAAGACCCATCACCTTTTAAAGCTTCTCCACTCAATTTTAAAATGACTCTTTTATACATTGACTGCCACTCCCTTTATATTGATTTATTTATTTGCGAACTTGTGCTGCAACTTCTGCTGCAAAATCTTCTTCTTTCTTCTCAATACCTTCGCCTACTTCTAAGCGTGTAAATGATAAGACTTTATTGTTTTTAGATTTTAAGTATTGTGCAACTGTTTGATCTGGATCTTTAACAAATGGTTGATCCACTAAACATACATCTTGTAAGAATTTATTTAAACGTCCAACAACCATTTTTTCAACGATGTTTGCTGGTTTACCTTCTTCTAATGCTTGTTGAGTTAATACATGTTTTTCATGATCTAATGTTTGTTGATCAACTTGTGAGCGATCTAAATATTGTGGTCTATTTGCAGCAACATGCATTGCAACATCTTTCGCAACTTCTTGATCTTCTGTTTCAACAACTGTTAATACTGCAATTCTACCACCCATGTGTAGATATGCACCAAAACCTTGTTGTTCTTCTTTAACCACTCTTGAAACTCTACGTAAAGAAATTTTTTCTCCAATTGTAGCAGTTGCATCAATAAGCATTTTTTCAACAGTCACACCATTAAGTTCTGCTTTAAATGCTTCTTCAGTGTTCGTTGCACCTGATGCACTAATTGTTTGACCTACTGTGTTTAATAAATCTAAGAATTGTTGGTTTTTTGCAACAAAGTCAGTTTCTGAATTGACTTCGAAAATAACTGCTTCATTTCCATCAACGACGATATTACACAAACCTTCAGCTGCAATTCTATCAGCTTTCTTAGCAGCTTTTGAAATACCTTTTTCTCTTAGGTAGTCAATCGCTTTATCAATATCAGCACCAGATTCTTCTAAAGCTTTTTTGCAATCTAACATTCCAGCGCCAGTTTTTTCTCTTAATTGTTTGATTAATTGTACTGTTACTTCCATTTTATTTTTCCTCCATCAACGGGTTTTATTTGTAAAAAATAAGGGGACATAATCCCCTTATTGCATTATTTTAGTACATCAATAAGTTCTGCTTTTTTAAGGGTTGAATATCCTGATATTCCACGATCTTTAGCAATAGCCTTTAATTCTGAAACTGTCATGTTATCAAAATCTAAAGCTTCATCTGCAACTTCTACTGATTCTTTTTTTTCTTCAACTTCAACTTGTTCTTCAACAACTGGTTTTTTGTATTCTTTTGGAGCTCTAGGTGTTACTTGAGCAGCAACTTCGTCATCGATTTTTTCAACAACGCCACCTTGACCTTCAATAACAGCATTACCCATAACTGAAGCGATTAATTTAACTGCACGGATTGCATCATCATTTGCTGGGATAATGTAATCAACATCATCTGGATCACAGTTAGTATCAACGATACCAAATACTGCTATACCTAATTTACGTGCTTCTAAAATTGCATTTCTTTCTTTACGTGGATCAACGATGAAGATCGCTTCTGGAACTTTCTTCATGTCTTTAATACCACCTAAGAATTTTTCAAGACGTGCTCTTTCATTTTTTAATTGAAGCACTTCTTTCTTAGGTAATTTTTCAAATGTTCCATCTTCTTCTAATTTGTATAAATCATGTAATCTCTTGATTCTACGACGGATTGTCTTGAAGTTTGTTAATGTTCCACCTAACCATCTTTGATCAACATAGAATTGACCTGTACGGATAGCTTCTTCTTTAACAGCTTCTTGAGCTTGTTTTTTAGTACCGATAAATAAGAGTTTACCGCCATCTTTAATGATTTCTAATAAAGCTGCATATGCTTTTTCGATTTCTTCAGCTGTTTTCTTTAAATCGATAATGTAGATGCCATTTCTAGATGTGAAAATGTAAGGTGCCATTTTAGGATTCCAACGACGTGTTGCATGACCGAAGTGCACACCAGACTCTAATAATTGTTTCATTGAAACGACTGCCATAAAATTAATTCTCCTTTTTGTTTTTACCTCTGCCATAAGATACATATCCACCACACGGGCACTTGAACATTTAACTTATTGGCATGTGTATTTTATTAGCCTTAATAAATATATCATATTTATGGGTTATTTGCAAGTAGAAATGCATCATTTTTACGATTATTTGTGTCCACTACTTCCAAAACCACCGACTCTTAAGATACCTTCAGTATCATCATCTTCAGTTTTTTTATAAGACATAAATATACCTTGAGCAACTCTTTCACCTTTTTCAATGGTTGTTGATTGATGACCAAAGTTAAATAATGGGACCATGATATGACCTTCGTTATTTGGATTGTTGTAGTAATCTGCATCAACAACACCAACACTATTACTCATCATTAGTTGTTTTTTGATACCCAGTGAAGACCTTGGAAACACAAAAAGTGCTTCATCTCCAGGAAGTTCAACTTTTAATCCCGTTGGAATCATTTTTATTTCTCCTGGTTGGATAACAATTTCTTCAATGCTTGCTAAATCATAACCAGCACTGTGCTCTGTTTGTCTTTTAGGGATTTGAACACCTTGTTCTTGATATTTACTAACAACTTCAAATTTTCTCATTGATGATCTCCTTAATTTTATTCAATACTAATATTTCGCGATGAAGCGTTGTTTTTAGTCCTTCTTTTTGATGATTTGCATCATGGATTGCTACTTGGTTTTTTAAAATCGCTTCTTCGATATTTTTATATGCAAATGAGAGTCCTTGATATATCTCTCTACCGACATATTGTGGGGTTTCAATTTGATTGATACGACATAAATAATAATATGATTTTTGTACATAAACATCCTTGGTATTATGAAGTCCATATTTAATTTCTTCAGTATATCCAAATGCATTTAAAATCTCAACTTGATTTGCTCCAAGTTCTTCTTTTAATTCTCTTTCTAAAGCCGTTTTATGTGCTTCACCATCTTTGATTCCTCCACCTGGAAAAGTGTAATCATTAAATAGTGTTGAATATAATAAACCAACCTCATTATTATCATTTAAAAGAATAGCTCGTACGGTTTCTCTTAATTTAATATTGGTTTGATATGTAATACCTTCTTCAATGATAGGTTGTCCTAATAAATTCATTTTTTAATCATCCTAGGGTGCGTATTTTTGTATGTCTCTTTAATTTTCTCTTTTGAAACATGTGTATAGATTTGCGTTGATTTCAAGTGTTCGTGACCTAACAACTCTTGAACCACTCTTAAATCTGCACCATGATCAAGTAACGTTGTCGCAAAAGCATGTCTAATCATATGTGGATGGATTTTGTATACATCACCAGAGTTCTCAATGAGTTTTTTTAAAACTAATTGTAATCCTCTAACAGTTAAAGTTCCACCTTTGTAGTTAATAAATATATGTGTTGTTGATGTATCGTGACCTTTGGCAAGCAATTTAGGTCTGATATAAGTTAGATAGTGCTTAATTTCATCAACTAAATCTTCATGAAGTGGGACAAATCGATCTTTAGACCCTTTTCCGTGAATCAAGATTTGTGATTGAGCTAATTGCAAATCTCTTATATCCATATCTACGAGTTCACTTGCTCTAAGCCCACAACTAAATAATAAATCAAGCATCAAGTAATTTCTATATCCTAGTGATGTTGATTGATCAATAGATTCAAAAAGTCTTTTCAATTCATCATCATGAATGATTACCGGGAGTTTTTTAGGAATTTTAGGAATATCGACTTGCGTGAAAACATTCACATCAATTTCACCTTCATTAATTAAAAAATCATAAAAGGTTCTTAATGCTGATATTTTTCTCGCAATCGTTTTACGACTTAGCCCTATTTGATCCATATGAGATAGAAAATGTCTTGCAAGTCTTTCTCTTGTAACATCTAATAAATCTTCTGCAAGTTCTTCATTTTTAATAAAAGATTCAAAATCTTCTATATCTTTCATGTAGCTTAAAACAGTATTTGTTGCATAATGTTTTTGATCATTTAAAAAGGACTGGAATCGTTCTTTTATATCCATGGATTCATCTCCTTAAATGATTTCAATTTAAGTAGCGCTCTTTCAGCATATAACGATTTTCTCATCTTTTTAGGGTGCTTCATACCCAATTCTGGTAAAATTCCAAAATTAGCATTCATTGGAACAAATGATTGATTTGGTGTTGAAATATAAGATGCCATAGCTCCAATCATTGTTTGATCTGAAAATGGACACAATTCATTTCGCTGAATTAGTGAAGTTAATTGAATGGCTGCATTTAGACCTGATGCAGCACTTTCTACATATCCTTCAACACCACTGATTTGTCCAGCAATAAATAATTTAGGATAAATTTTAGATTGATAGCTATCATTTAGGATTTGAGGACTTTCTAAATATGTGTTTCTATGCATGACACCATATCTTAAAATGTTTGCATGTTCTAATCCTGGAATCATTTGAATGACTCTTTTTTGTTCTGGCCAAGTCATATGTGTTTGAAAACCTACAATGTTGTACATTGTTTGTTTTGCATCATCTTGTCTTAATTGAACGACGGCATAAGGTCTTTCTTTTCCTTCCACTTCTAGACCAACAGGTTTTAATGGTCCATAAAGAAGTGTTTCTTTACCTCTTGAAGCCATCACTTCAACTGGCATACATCCTTCAAAGACATTATTTTCAAAGTTTTTAGGAATTACTTTATCTGAGCCAGTCAGTGCATCATAAAACTTGTCATATTCTTCTTTGTTCATTGGACAATTAATATATGCTGCTTCACCTTTATCATATCTACTTTTTAAATATGCAATATCCATATTGATAGAATCTTTTTCTATGATTGGAGCAACCGCATCAAAAAAATGAAGATGTTCTTGATGAAATAGATCTTGTAAGTGTGTTGCAAGCAAATCACTAGCAAGTGGACCTGCACACACCATAGTGTATGTATCTACATCCACAGTTGTCACCTCATCATAGATGACTTCAATGTTAGGATGGTTTTTAATTTTATGTTCTATATAAGAAGAAAAAATTTCCCTGTCCACTGCAAGACTTGATCCAGCAGGTACAGATGCGTGTTCTGCAGCTTCAATCACTAATGATCCAAGCATTCTCATTTCTTCTTTTAATAACCCAACTGCAACACTTAAATCATTAGATCTTAGTGAATTAGAACATACAAGCTCAGCAAAACGACCACTCGTATGAGCAGGAGTCATTTTTTTAGGTCTCATTTCATATAGTTTTACTTTAATACCATGGTTTGCTAGGAAATATGCTGCTTCTACACCAGCAAGTCCTGCACCAATTATTTTAATCATATAATCACCACTTCCATTATACATGAAAGACGCATTCAAACAAAAAAATAATACGCAATAAATTGCGTATTATTCTAAGTTTTAATGATTAAGTACTCGGGTATGATTACTTGTAATCTGTGGTAAAGATCTTTAGTAATATAGATGATGATAAAGGCATTAAACGGCAACAATGCTAATCTTAACCCTAAAGTGATTAAGGTTGTGTTTATACCAAAATAGATGTATAGTGCAAATGAATTTGCCAAACTAGCCACTAAATAACTCACAAAGACTGAAACACTTAATTTTGCAACACTATATTTGTTGCCTATGATGAGTCCTGGGATTACACCCCATGCAAGTGCAGCGATTGCAAATAAAGGTAAATAAGTATCACCTGTCATTAAAACACCAAGCGTATCACCAACGAGAGCCATCAAACCACCAAAAACTGGACCTAAGATGATGCTGCCAATAATAAGTGGGATTGCATAAAATGGTAATCCGAAATTCGCAATATGCAAAATGTATTTAAAAAACGAATCGATGACAACTGACATGGCAGTAAGTGAAACTGCGATTAAAACTTTAAACAATAAACTATTTTTTCTCATGAAAAAAGACCTCCTATATTTGAGGTCCACTATAAGTACTTACAGCGGACGCGCAAGAAAACCGCCACTTAAAGTGTTCGTTCTAATCCGACATCCCATGATTAGACACTTAACGCTTTCTCACTACTCTGTAGTTTTCATTATATCTTTAAAGAATAAAAAAAGAAAGAGATAAACTATAAAGTCCAATCAATTTCTTTCATACCTTGTTCTTTTAAATACTGATTTGTTTTTGAAAATGGTTTTGATCCGAAAAATCCATGATATGCAGATAATGGTGACGGATGAGCTGAAACGATGACTTTATGTTTGTTTAAATCAATGTATTTCATCAAAGATTTTGCTTTTGAACCCCATAAAATAAAGACAACCATTTCTTTTTTCTCATTCACTTTCTTAATTGCTTCAAGCGTGAATTGTTCCCATCCCTTTTTTTGATGAGATAACGGTTGATGTAATTCAACAGTTAAAACTGTGTTTAATAATAATACACCTTGTTTTGCCCATGATGATAAATCGCCTGTTTTTGGATATGAAATACCCAAATCTTCAACAAGTTCTTTATAAATGTTTTTTAGTGAAGGTGGGTATTTACCTTCTTTTACACTAAATGCTAAACCATGTGCTTGATGATAATTATGATATGGATCTTGCCCTAATATGACAACTTTCACATTTTCATATGGTGTTAAGTCAAAACAAGATAGTCTATCTCCTTTAGGCGGTAAAATCACCTTATGTTCATCCTCTTTTTTAAGAAAATCAACTAATTCTAAAAAATAAGGTTGTTCCAATTGTGTTCTCACAAAATCATTCCAAGTCATGTTTTTCTTCCTGTTCCTCAGGTTTTTTTCTAAGGACTTTTATAAGTAATACAACAATGATAATATTGACAATGACTAGTGTTAAAAAAACTGGGTCTACATGTTGACTAAAGTAAAGCGGAATCGCACCAACAAAAGGAATTCTAAATGCATATTTTGCTATAATATCATCTTTAACAATTGCACCTGCAATATGATTTTCTGCATCTGCTAATGATTCATAAATCACATCTTCACTATTATTTGGATTATCACCTTTAGTGATGTAGTGAAAAACACCATCAACTTCTTCAATTCGTATCACTCTATGGACTACTTGTGCAAGTGCGTAAGTATCACTGATGCCATCACCGTTTGAATCAGCAGGTAAATAATTTTCAAATATAATAATGTCACCAACTTCAACTTTATCAGGATTAACTTTAACTTCAACAATTAAATCATTGGGTTCAATCGTAGGAATCATTGAATCTGTTGGTACTGAAGAAATTTGGAATCTAAATACATCAATCACTTTATCTGGTGAAATGACACTTAACCCAATATATAAAATTAAAAAGACCGTTATCCCATAAAACAATATATTCATTAAAGTGTTTTTCAATGATTTATGCTGCTTCATTTTGATCACGATCCTTTGTGTTATGAGTTTTAGTTTGATGAAATATCATGTAATATGCAATACCTAGAATAACAATATATACTGTCATCGTTCCAAAATAGCCTCTTGGAGTACTTACTGCATATGTAAATAATTGAAATACATTCGCATCTTTAACATATGTACCTAATAAATCATCTGTTTGATAAATTTCTAGAGTTTGACCAGAATAGGATGCTTCAAAAGTATGATTATCACTGTCAATAGAAACAACTTCTTTCTCAATAAAGACATCACTTGTTTCTGCATAAACAACAACAATATCACCAAGTTTTAAGTCATCAAAACTATATTTTTTAACTTGTACAATATTTATTGATAATTCTGGTGGCGTTTGCCCAAATTTAGCAACTGCCACTGGTTGACTACCTATGATTTCTATCAAATCATTTGTAGATAAAAATAATGGTAGTGCTAAATAAATTAAATGCAATGCACTCAATCCTACGATAATCCAATAAAATGTTTTTCCTAATTTCGATTGTTGCTTTTGCTTATCTGGATTTTCTTGATTGATTGGTTCACGTGAATGTTCAATCATTTTCAATATTTCATTTGTAGATAAGAAATCATTCAATATTTAACACATCCCCAAAATAAATCTTATGCTTCTATTTTTTCTTCTTCTTTTTGATTTTTTGTTTTTTTATTACTGTCTTTGATAAGTAGGACAATCGCTACAATAACACCAACATTAACAACGATTGCAGCAATTCCAAAAGGACTTGCGACAAACTCTATTAATCGACCTAATCCCACGATTCTAAAACTATAGCCACCAATTATTTGGTCATCTAAAAGTAATACATTTGCAGGGATATTAGATCCTTCGGCATTGACTCTAAATGTATTGACACCGTTGACATCATCGATACTATAAATATAATATGTAACCATTTCATCTGTGCCATTATAATCAATATCAGCATAGAAAGTGATTAGGTCCCCAACCTCTAAATTATCTGGATTCACTTTATTGATGAAAACCAAATCATATGGTTTAATGGTTGGCTCCATTGTATCGTATTTAGCGATATAAGCTCTTACTCCAAAACCATTTAAAGAAAGATTAGGTAATGCACTAAGCATAATGATAAAAACTACCAATAAGCCTAGTAGCCCAAATAAAATATAAAATAACGTTTCTTTTATCGAAATTGCTTTTTTATTCAATAATGACACCCCTTTGCACTCTAAGAAATTAAACCTAATGTCATTATATCATAATTTTTTAATGAGCAACAATACAAAATTATGAGTTTATAGCCCAATAAGTGGATGAACTTGGTATTCCAGGTTCATTATTTGTAGTTATTGTTAAAGCTTTATAGACAACATCGTTATAATAAACTATATCATTTGCTTGATAAGTGTTATACCAATAATAATCATAACCATTTAATAAATTCCAGCTATTTGCTATTACACCTGGTGCTGAAGTATTTGCATTTGTTTGATTGATCACTTGATAAACTAATCCATTATAAATTGCATAATCACCATTTGCGTATGTTGAATATGCATCATAAAGCATTGAATTCATTAAATTCCAACTGTTTGCAGCTGTCCCTGGTAATAAAGTCGAATTTGCACTGTTTGCAAGTTCATAAACATTTGCATTATACATCACTAGAGTACCATTTGTATAAGTATTATACTGTTGATACTGTTGTGTATTAAGTGCTGTCCAAACACCATAAGATCCTGAACTACCTGGTTGATTATTTCTTAAAGCTGAAAGTGTTGTTGTTAATGCTTTGTATAAATAGCCATTATATAAAACATATTGTGTGCCATTTTTAACTTTATTTGTCCAAGTGGGTGTATTAAGTAACGTCCATGCTGAATTTGTTCCTGGAACAGAACCTGAAGCCCATCCACCATTATTTGTCAAATAATACTTATTATTATAAAATGTAATATCTCCATTAGCATAAACATAACTACTTGAATAAGTTAAATCACCAAGAAGTGCCCAATCGCTTTGTGAGCCTGGTTGTGATGTTGTATAATAACCTTTATAAATCCATAATTGACCATTGTGATAAACAATATCATTTAATGAACTAGCTTGACCAGTCACCCAAGCAACATTATTTTGCATCATTGATGACCAAGCACCATTAACACTTTGTTCACTAGGTTCTAAATTGTTATTTTCCCATTGTGCAACATAAACAATACCGTTATGATATACAGTATCTCCAGCTCTATATGTCACAGTATCATACCAATTTAGGTCATTTAATGTTGTCCAATTACTTGCATTTGAAGGTTCTGTATTTGTTGTATAAGAACCATGGTATTGATAAATTGAGTTATTGTACCATACGATATCATCTGTTTGATAAGCAGTGCTTAAATCAAAAGCATCAATACCATCTGGTGAAGCGTTCATATTCCAAGTTCCAACGCCAACACTTGGGTTAGCATTAGACATTGAACCTGAAATATTGCCTGCCCAATAACCATAAGTTAAAGAAGTTGAAACAAGCACAGTAAATGTTGCTAATAAAACTAAGATTAATATGTATTTTATATTTTTTCTATACATAGCCTTCAACTCCTTTTTAGACTAAAAGCGACTCATAGTCGCTTTTTAATATATGTTGTCGATTATTTTAATTAAGTATTAAGCAAATGATGCAGCGAATGTAACATCAAATGTAATTGTTTGCACCTGCAACTGCAGCATATTCTGTAGCATTTGCTGGTTCGTCTAATGTAACTGTAATAGTAACTGTAACAGATGATCCATTAACTGTAACTGCTGTAGCTCCGCCAACAACGATGTTAACTGAGTCTGCATAAGTAGCTGATCCACCAATTAAAACATTATCATATGTAACGTCTAATGTTGCTGAAGTTCCATCATAAGAACCATTATCAGCATCTGCTAAAGTCAACTGTATAAGTAATCACGTATGATTCTACTGCATTTGCTTCATTGCTATCTGCAGCACGTCCACTTGGAACTAATACACCTGAAGTTGCTGATGAACCTAATGAAACTGAAGTTGTAACATCTTTACCAGTACCAATTGTAATTGATTCATTTGCTACATCTGAATCACCGCTAATACTACCTGCCCAATAAGCAAATGTCAATGTTGACATTGCAACTGCTAACATAACTAATAAACCTACGACTAATTTTCTACTTTTCATTTTTAAAATCTCCTTTTTAGATACTTATCTTTTTTAATTTTCTTTGTTTTTTTGTTTTTTATTTTTTAAACTTCTTTCGGTTGAACACTGAATACGAGATCAAACGATATTGTTTGACCATGAATAGCTTGATATGCAGCAACCGAATCATCTACATTGACTAAGCTTTCATCTAAACCCTTCATATTAGCTTCTTCTGAATCTATAGGTTCTAATATTGTAACGACGACTGTTACTAACACTTTTGAATTAAACAAGTCGTTTGTACTTACGTTTTGTACACCATTAATTGTTACATTTACTAGATTGCCATAAGTTTCTGAATCACCAATCATTACATTCGTAGCTTGCACTACTAAGTTCACTTCTTTAACGAGTGTCTTATCAACACTCACTTCATAAGTGATTGTTACTTCCTCAACTTCACCTTCAAACCAAGCATAATTCATTGGTACTAACATACCAGAGAACTGATCACTTGTTTCATTAATCACTAAGCTTGCATTTTCTTCTGTAAAATCAATTTTCACGTTAGATGAAAGTTCTGTACTAGTCCAGTAAGCAAATGCAGCAGTTGAAGTAAATCCAAGTGTAATCGCTAAAAGCAATATGATTATAAGTTGAAGTCCTTTTCTTTTAGACACTGCATCGCCTCCCTTGTATAAAAAGAAAAGTCAACATACTTTTGTACGTTGACTTTAAATATCATTTTAATACCTGACAAGTCACCGCACTTTGTTTCCAATAAATGGAAACTCATTCATGGCAACTGGCTACCTTGTCTAGGCCCTGTAGTTTTGCGTCACTAAATTCCTTTAGTTTTGCTTTTTACATATGTTTCTTTATTTAATTCGCAAAACTTCTAGGTCTTGCATTTTCAATTATATATATAAATGCAAACAATGTCAAGAAAAAAGATTAAAAAATTTTAATTTTCGTTACATTTTAACATTTTTTACCAAAATTCGGAGATTTCTTTCTATATATATAACAATTATTTGATTAAGCTTGCTAATTTTGTAACAGTTCTGATTAATTGGCTAGTATAACTCATTTCATTGTCATACCATGACATAACCTTAACGAAGCATTTTCCATCAACGTTCATAACTTGTGTACAGTTAGCATCTAATAATGAACCATAACTTGAACCAATAACATCGCTTGATACAATTGGATCTGTTACATAAGCCATAGTTTCGTTAGCAGCAGCTTTGAATGCAGCATTGATTTCATCTTTAGTTGCAGGATTTTTGATTTCTACTGTTAAGTCTACGATTGAACCTGTAACTGTTGGAACGCGAAGTGCAGTACCATCTAATTTACCTTTTAATTGTGGTAATACTAAACCGATTGCTTTTGCAGCACCCGTTGATGCTGGAACGATATTTGCAGCAGCATTACGTCCTCTTCTTGAGTAAATACCTTTTTTATGTGGTTGATCTTGAAGTGATTGATCAGCTGTGTAAGCATGAACAGTTGTCATGAAACCAGCAGCAATACCAAATTTATCATCTAATACTTTAGCAACAGGTGCTAAACAGTTTGTTGTACATGAAGCACCACTTAAGATATCTTCATCTCCATTTAAAGTGTCATCGTTAACATTGTAAACGATAGTTTTAACATTTCCACTTGCAGGTGCTGAAATAACAACTTTCTTAGCACCAGCTTCTAAATGCCAACCAGCTTTAACTTCATCAGTAAAGAAACCAGTACATTCTAATACTACATCTACTTCTAAAGCTTTCCATGGTAAGTTTTTAGGATCTTTTTCACTGAAGATAGGAATTTTTTTACCATCTACAATAAGATCAGTTCCTTCAAATGAAACACCATCCACTTTGAAGTTACCTTGTGCTGTATCATACTTTAATAAGTATGCTAGAGTTTCTGCATCTGTTAAATCGTTAACAGCTACAACATCAAATTTTTTGTCATCTGCTAATAAGCGATATGCAAGACGACCAATACGGCCAAAACCGTTAATTGCTACTTTAATAGCCATAATTTTTAATTCCTCCTTGAATAGATTAATTCTTCCATATATATTCTATCATTTTTAATTATAATTACAAATATTATGGAACATTGTGTTATGATGTAAACGTTTTTCCTTTAATTTCATTTCAACTTTTGATATAATAATTAAGGAAAGTGAAATTATCTTTTTAAAAGGAGTATTTTCATGACAAAGAACATTGAAATCGAGTTCAAAACAGTTATATCTGAAAATAAGTATTTTGAGTTATTAGAATTATTCAATTTAGAGAATAATATTTTTAAACAAGTCAATCATTATTTTGATACAAATACTTTTGATTTGAATGCTAAATCAATCGTTTTACGTATTAGACAAAAAGGTGATTATAGATTTAAAGTGACTTTAAAATCTCAAGGTGAAAAAGAAAATTATGAAAATCATGTGATTTTATCACCTGATCAAGCACATGATATGTTAGAAAAAGGATTTAACACTCAAGACTTTTTCGATAATATTGATAACCACTTTGTATTATTTAAAGTGAGTTTGGATAATTTTAGAGTTTCGATTCCATATGAAAATGGCACATTATTCTTTGATCGTTGTGATTATTGTGGAACAACTGATTATGAGATTGAGTATGAAGCAAGTAATTATGATGAAGGGAAACTCATTTTCGACCGTTTTTTAAAGGAACAAAACATTGAATTTGTTCCTACAAAAAGAAAAAGCGAACGCGCATTTACATGTAAAAGATGATGAAAATCATCTTTTTTTATATATAATTGACATTTTTTGGCATTATCACTATAATAAGATATAAGAAGTAATACGGAGGAAAAAATGAAAGAACGCAATTTGTTAGTATTCATTGCTGCTCTTGTCGCAAGCATATTATTAGTCGTTTCAATCGGACTTAAATTTTTTGACTGGTTCGATGTAAATGATTATGGATTATATGCTTCAATTCCAACTACGTTCTACATTGTACCAGTGGCAGTTCTCTGGTTAGGATGGTTTTTGGATGACCTTAAGTCAGTTGTTGTTGCAAGCGTACTTATGACAGTGAACCTATATTTTCACTTAAATCATATCAGTATCTTAAATGGAGCACCAATTATTGTTTCATCTTATGCACCAGCAGTTAAAACAGCTTATGTTTTAAATTTAGTTCTAATGGTTGCTACAATCATTTTAGGATTTGTATCTTACTATTTACCAAAATTTAAAAAAGCTGACGCTTAATCAAGCAATGGGAATAAAAAAAGCCATATGATATGGCTTTTTTTATTATGAATGAGATTGTTGTTTATCTTTTATTTCTGCGAAATATTGCTTCAATATTGATTGATAATCACAATGATCGCCATTTGGACAATTTTCACACATGATCAATTCTCTAAGTCTTCTTGGAATAAATACACGTATTTCTTCATCATTGTAACCAACTTGTAATTTTTCACCATCAATGATAATTGGTCTTTTTAACACACTAGGGTTGTCTAAAATAAATGATTTTAATTCACTTATTCTCATATCATCTATATCTAAATCTTGTTCTTTAAAGATTTTAGAACGGGTTGATATGATATCTTCGAATCCATTTTCAGCATGTTCTAACATGTGATCAATATCTTCTTCAGTGATACGTTGATTGAAAAGATTCTTTTCTTCATATTGAATCTTATGATCATCAAGCCACTTTTTCGCTTTCCGACAAGACGAACAACTTGGTGTTGTATATATTGTAATCATTGTCTTCCTCCTTCTGGAGCATAGGTATTAGCCTATAGCACTTTGTGTTCTTGCATGGTTAATTATATAATTATTTAGAATATTTTTCAAGTAGTGAAAACGTTTTACGTATGTTTTAATATAATTTCACAAAACAATTAACCTTTATATTTTTATTAATTTGCGATATAATGTTAATAATATCAAAGTCATACATAGAAAAGAGGATTTTAACATGTCTAAATGGGATTTATCACCTTTTTATCCAAGTATTGAAGCTTGGGAAGAAGATATCAAAAAATTGCCTGCAATGATTGATGAAATGGCTGATTTTAAAGGTAAATTATCAGATTTCGAATCATTTAAATTATTTCATCAAAAAGATGAAGCATTAACAAAGTTTATTTATCGTCTTTATGGTTATATTCATTTATCAAGTGATCTTAACTTAAAAGATCAAGATAAAGCTGCTAAAAACCAACAAATGATGATCATGTTTTCTGACTTAGGTCAAAAAACATCATTCGTTTCTCCTGAATTCATCGCGATTGGTGAAGAAAAAATTATGTCATTCATTGATAAAGATGAAGCATTAAAACCTTATAAATTTGGATTCCAAAAATTATTCCTTCAACAATCTCATGTTTTAAGTGATGACAAGGAAAAATTATTATCTAATTATAGTGGTATTCGTTCTATTCCTTCTGCTTTATACCAAGGTTTAGCGATTATTGACGCAATAGATGAAACAATCATATTATCTGATGGTAGTGAAAAAACAGTCACTTTATCAAATTATCGCTCACTTATTCCTGAAGTTCCAACTGCTGAAGATAGACAAAAAGTTTTTGAAGCAGCATTTAAACGTTATAAAACACATAAGGCTACATTTGCTGCTACTTATAATTTAGTTCTTCAAAACTTAAAAGCAAGTTACAAATCAAGAGATTTCAATTCTGCTGTTGAAGCTGCATTATTTAGAAATAACATCCCTGTAGAAGTGTATAAAAACCTAATGGATGTTGCTTATGAAAGTAACGAATCTATTAAGCGTTATATTAACTTACGCAAAAAACATTTAAACCTTGAAACATATCATACATATGATCGTTTCTTAACACTCGTTAAAGATGATACAAAATATGATTATGAAACATCAAAAGCATTATGGTTTAAAGCATTAGAAGGTATGGATCCTGAATTTGTTAATCAACAACATGTCGCTTTAGAAAATGGTTATGTTGATGTATTACCTGGTGATGGTAAACGTACTGGTGCTTATTCTTCTGGTTTATATGGTTTCCATCCATACATCTTACTTAATCATGATAACACGCTTGATTCAGTCTTTACATTAGCACACGAATGTGGTCATAGTGCACACACACTATTCTCAAGTGGTAACCAACCTATGGCAACTGCGGATTATACAATCTTTGTTGCTGAAGTTGCATCAACATTCAATGAACATATCTTGTTAGATTATTTAGTTAAAAATGCAAGTACAAAAGAACAAAGAATTGCTTTACTAGAAAAAGCCATTGATGGATTTATGGGTACATTCTTTAGACAAACATTATTTGCTACTTATGAATATAAAGCAAATGAACTCGTTGAAAAAGGTATGCCTATTACAGATCAATCTCTATCAAAAATCATGATAGATTTATATAAACATTATTATGATTTAGATATTGAATCTGAAAATGGTAAAGAATATGTTTGGGCTTATATTCCTCATTTATTCCACACACCATTTTATGTATATCAATATGCTACTTCTTATAGTGCTTCATTAAAATTATATGAAGATGTTTCAAATCATGTAGAAGGTGCAATGGATAAATATAAAGCACTTCTTAAATCTGGTGGTAGTGATTACCCAGTTTCACAAGTTGCTGCTGCAGGTGCAGACTTAACAGATAAAGAAACATTTAGAGCTGTGACTAAACGATTTAATTCATTAATTGATCAATTAGAAAAAGCGCTTGAAGAATAATTTGTTTTAAAGTATAATTAAATTGCGATGATAAGAAAAAAGTAGTTTGCATAAAGCAAGTTTAGAGAGCTGGGATGGTGAAATCCAGTATTGTGGTTGCATATGAATGGATTCTTGGAGCATAAAGTATGTCGGCTATAACGACTTAAGAGGGCTAGTATTTTACTAGAACTAAGGTGGTACCGCGATCAATCGTCCTTAGATATTTTATCTAGGGACTTTTTTATTAGGAGAGTATTTATGAAAAGACTTGTATCAGGCATTAAGCCAACAGGACAATTAACACTTGGTAATTATATAGGTGCAATTAAACAATTTGTTGCATTACAAGATGAATTAGAGGATACAGAATTCTTTATTTTTATTGCTGACCTACATGCAATCACAACACCACAAAATAGACAAGAACTAAAGAAAAATATTAAATCGGTTGCTGCACTTTATATGGCATGTGGACTAGATCCAAACAAAGTCAATCTATTTATTCAATCCGAAGTTCAAGAACATGCACAATTAGGATATGTGATGGAATCAACTGCTTATATTGGTGAAATGGAACGTATGACACAATACAAAGATAAAAAAGGTAAACAAGTTGAAGGTATTAGAACTTCTCTTCTTACCTACCCCGCTTTAATGGCTGCAGATATTTTAATATATGATGCGGATATTGTCCCCATTGGAGACGATCAAAAACAACATCTAGAATTGACTAGAAATTTGGCACAAAGATTTAATAACATGTATGGTGACACTTTTGTTGTTCCTGAAGGATTTTATCCAAAGACAGGAGCAAGAATAAAATCATTAACTGAACCTACGAAAAAGATGGATAAATCTGCAGATAATCCAAAATCTTATATTTTATTATTAGATGATTTAAATCAAATTAAAAATAAGATTAAAAGCGCAGTCACTGATTCTGATGGAATCATTAAATATGATTTAAAACAAAAACCTGGTATTTCAAATCTACTCACCATTTATGCATCACTTACCAATCGATCAATTAAAGATATTGAAAAACAGTATCAAGATTCCAATTATCAAACATTTAAAGCTGATCTAGCAGAAATTGTTGTAGATGCGATAAGACCTATTCAAGAAAAATATAAAAGTATCATTGACTCGAAAGAGCTTGATGATGCACTTGATAAGGGTAGAGATCAAGCCTCTTTTATTACGAGAAGAAAATTATCCAAAGTATACAAACGCCTTGGATTAGGAAGAATAAAATAATATAAAAAAAGCTAAGTATGAGAACTTAGCTTTTTATTTTGTGGATTCGATATCAATGATTTGAATATTTGATTTGGGCTCACCATCAACTTGCATATAAGTTGGTTCATCAAATTCAATATGAAACTTCTGACCGACATATATATCTACAAATTTCTTAAAAATGACATGACCTCCAAAATAAATGGTAGGAAAAATGAGGAATAATAAAAATTTAGGAATGTTTTTAATGACCAATAAATGAAGATTGTCTTCATCCCTAATCGCTTTGGGTGCCATGTTCATGCCGCCACCTTGAAATGGTGCATTCATTGCACAAACAAACCAAATTTTATCTTCTTTGTGTGTTTCTCCATCTACAGTGAAACTACCTTTTAAAGCATGAAATTTTTTAAATCCTTCTAATGCATGTCTAAAATAATTAAACTTATTCTTTTTATACTTAGAGTTTGATACTAAATGAATAACAAATCCATCAAGTCCTAATCCAGCACCATTAAGAAAATGTTTAGTTTTTCCTTCATAGCTTATCGTAGGTAATTTTTGCAAATAAGGCTTAATATGTACAACTTTTTCTTTTGATTTTAAACTTCTAATAAAATCATTACCTGTCCCAGCTTGATACATGTAGAGTTCTTGAGGATATGAAAGACCATAAATACGATTTGCTAATCGATGCAACGTTCCATCGCCACCGACTAATATAACTCTATCTTTAGGATCTAGTGCTTGCACAAACGCTTCGACACTTTCGATATCTAAAATATTATATTTAGTAACTTCTTTACCTTGCTTTTCTAAATGCTTTTCGATTTTATCAATAAATTTTGGATCATTTCCATTTCTTGATAACGGATTATATAATAATATATCCATAAGCCCACCTTCTTACACAAATTTTAAAATTGCGTATTTCTTTTTACCTCTTCTTAAAACAACATATTGATCATGAATAGTTAAATCTTTTGTGACTAAGAGATCTAAATCACTTACTTTTTCTTCGTTTAATGAAATCGCACCGTTTTGTAAAAATTCTCTTGCTTCTCTTTTTGATTGAGCAAGTTTTGCATCAATTAAACAATCAAGTATTGGTTTTTGTTCGACTAATTCTACTGTATCTAAAGTTTTTGCCAACATAAGAAACTCATTTTTATTTAAACTATTAAGTGATCCATTAAAAAGGGCTTCAGTAACTCTAATCGCTTCATCAAGCGCACTTTGTCCATGGACAAGTTTAACAACTTCTGATGCAATCACTTTTTGAGCAGCTCTTAAATGTGGTTCTAGAACAGATTGTTTTTCCAATGCTTCGATTGTTTCTTTATCTAGAAGCGTTAGTGTTCTTAAATAATTAGAAACATCTTTATCTGATGCGTTAACAAAATATTGATATAATTCGTAAGGTGATGTGAGTGTTTGATCAATCCATAATGCACCTGATTCACTTTTTCCGAATTTGGTTCCATCAGCTTTTAATAACAACGGTGAACTAAGTCCAACTGCATCATTTTTATCGCCTTCTGTTTTTCTTATAAGCTCTAACCCAGAGGTGATATTACCCCATTGGTCAGATCCACCAAATTGAATTTTACAATCCATTGAACGATACAATTCTAAAAAATCGATAGCTTGAATAATCATATATGAGAATTCCGTGTAAGAAATCCCAATATCAAGTCTTCTTTGAACTGTATCTTTTGCTAACATATAATTAATATTAAAGTTTTTTCCAAAGTCTCTTAAAAAAGAGATGGTATCAATATTTTTAATCCAATCATAATTGTTAACATAAATAACATTTTCTTGTCCCAAAAAATAGGATAATTGATTTTTAATTTTTTCTGCATTTGCTAATGATTCTTCAAGTGTTAATAGTTTTCTTTCACTTGTTTGTTTTGGGTCACCAATAAGTCCAGTTGCACCACCAATTAATGCAATTGGTGTATGTCCATATTTTTGTAAAAGTAACATTCTGACTATTTGAACCAAATGCCCTACAGTTAAAGATTCTCCTGTTGGATCAAATCCACAGTAAAATTTAACCTTATCATCGTTTAAGTGTTTAATTGCTTTTTCTTCGTCGCTGACATCTTTGATCATGCCACGCCATATTAAATCATCATATAATTTCATATTGTTTTCCTCTCTAAATAAAAATCGTCCTTAAAAAAATCTAAGGACGAATCATCGCGGTACCACCTTAGTTCTAGTAAAATACTAGCCCTCATGTTTTTTTAGTAATCTCCATTATTGTAATTCAAAATGAACCTTCTTTTCATGTTACACCCTCATGAAATCTCTATATTAGGTTTATTCACTTTTACTTTGATAACTTCATAGATTGATTAATTTTTAGTTGATTCTCTCTTAACAATGTAATGAGGTAAAATAATTCTAATATTATCTACATCTTTTGAGTTCATTAACTTCGTTAATAATCTCATTGACACAGCACCTATATCATACACTGGCACATCGATTGATGTCAAGGTTGGTCTTGATAAAAGCGCATATTTTGTGTTTTGGAATCCAGCAACATCTAAATCATTTGGTACACTGACTTTATGATCTCTTGCAATATTCATAAACGAAACAGCAATTGAATCTCTAACACCGATTGCACCATCAACTTTTTTATCAGCAAAGAATGTTGTAAAATGTTGACGATTAATATTTGTGTCACCACTTGTTCTAAAAATCTTAGGTTCTAAACCAACTTCTTGCATCGCTCTAATATATCCAGCTTCTTTTTTATCATTAACTGAATATCTTCTTGCTGTGCTTAATAAATAAATATCTTTTCTTTGGTTTTCAATCATGATCTTAGTCATTTCATAACCAGCTTTTTCATAATCAATTGAAACCATTGGGACTTGTTCATCATCAGAAACAACATTTGCAAAAACAAATGGAATTTGATTATCAATAAATATTTTTTCTACTTCTTCAACACGGTTAGAACTTAATTCATCATTTAAGTATAGAACACCGTCAACTTGTTCAGCAACGATATCTTTTAATACATCCATGACATCCATGTCTTCTCTTACAGAAAATAATTTAATTGAATATTTATAACTATGTGCAATATCACTAATACCGCCTAACATTTCTGCAACAGAAGCTCTTGTGACATCTGAAATCACAATACCTACAGTTGTAGTTTTACGACTTGCTAACCCTCTAGCGATGACATTTGGACGATAACCAAGCTCTTTAATCACTTTAAGAACTCTTTGTCTAGTGTCTTCTTTTACTTTTTCAGGGTTATTTAGTACTCTTGAAACAGTCGCAAGCGATACACCGGCAGCACCAGCAACATCATATATTGTCGCATTACTCATGACATTCACCTCTACTATATTTAATATCAAAATTATTATACCAAATTATGAAAAGGCTTTCAAGGGATTTATGAAAATATTTTCAGAAAATTACAAAAAAATAAAGAGGCGTTTGCCTCTTTATCCATTTATCGTTTTTCTTTGATTCTTGCTGCTTTCGCTGATAATGTACGGATGTAGTTAAGTTTAGCTCTTCTAACTTTACCTCTACGTTCAACATCGATATGATCGATTGCTGGTGAATGTAGTGGGAATGTTCTTTCTACACCAATACCATATGAAACTTTACGAACTGTAAAAGTTTCAGAAATTCCGCCACCTTGTCTTTTGATAACAAGACCTTCAAATAACTGGATACGTTCTCTGCTACCTTCTACGATTTTAACGTAGACTTTCACAGTATCCCCAGGCATGAAAGCTGGAACTTCTTTGATATAAGATTTAGTAATCTCAGCGATTAATGCTTGCCCTTTAAGCTTTGACATATTAGACTCACTCTCTTTCCTTCCAATGTTCTTGTTATCTACAGCGGACCATTGTGTATTTATTACGGCTTTCTTATTATAACAAAGTTATAAATAAGTTGCAACTATTTTTTCAATTCAGCTTTTACTTCAGCTAAAATAGTTTTCTCTTGTTCTGTTAAATCTATTTTTTCAATTAAATCTGGTCGTTTGAGATAGGTTGCTTTAATACTCTCTTTCTTTCGCCAATTTTCAATATTTTGGTGATGACCTGATTTTAAAATTTCTGGCACTTCATATCCTTTATATACATCTGGTTTCGTGTATTGTGGATATTTTAACCATCCATTTTGTAAACTATCTGTGTCTCTAGATTCATCGTCAATGACACCTGATAATAATCTTACAACTGCATCTGTTAAGATCATTGCAGGAATCTCTCCACCAGTTAAAATATAATCACCAATTGAGATTTCTTCATCTACAAATGCCATAACACGTGCATCTAAACCCTCATAATGACCACACAATAAAATGATATGTTCATATGTGGCGTATGAGATCGCTTTTTTTTGATTGAACAATTGTCCTTGTGGTGATAAATAAATCACCTTTGACTGATCAGTCTTTAACTTGTTAATGATTTCATAAAAGGGTGGAAACTGCATAAGCATACCCGCGCCACCACCATATGGTGTATCATCGATATATTGATGCTTTCGATCACTATAATCTCTTAGTTGATGACATCTAATTTCAACATGCCCTTGTTCTTGTGCTCTTTTGACAATGGATGTTTCTAAAAATGATTCAAAAAATTCAGGAAATATGGTGACAATATCAACAATCATAATAAACCCTCAATATCTTTTATGATGATGTGTTCTTTAACAGAGACCACAAATTCATTACGAAATGGGATGAGTGATTTTTTATCTTTTGTTTTTATTTCCAAAAGATGTCCTTGAGGTACTTCAATCACACTAATGACAAATCCTACTTTTTCACCATTTTCTAAGAATACATCTTTTTTAATGAGTTCATCATAATAGTATTCATCATCTTCAATACTTTCGCTTTTTTCGCTTGCATAAACAAACAATCCTTTAAATGGTAATACTTCATTAATATTTTCAAATGATCTAAATTTAACAATCAAAATATTTTTATGAGGTCTTACGCGTTCTATGATTAATGGTTTATACGTGTTATTAGATTCTAAAACATAGATTGTTTCATTTGCTTCAAAGCGATCAAAATCACTTAAATTGTAAATGTTGACTTCGCCTTTTATGCCATGTGTATTAACAATTTTTCCAATTTGATACATATTAATCTCTCATTAAAATGAGTCAATATCAATGTGGACATGTTTATGCTCTCTTGATGCACCTGCATAAACGATGGTTCTCATTGCACTTGCAATTTTACCACCTTTGCCAATGACACGACCTAAATCAGCTTCATTAACTAGAAGTTGGATGTTTATTGAATCTTCATCAGAAGATAAAACTTTTACTAAAACATCATCTGGGTTAACGACTAATGGCACAATCATGTTTTTGATTAATTTTTCAAAATCTATAGCCATAACGATTCCCCCTTTAATTATTTGCTTAATACGTTGTATTTCTTAAATAAACTCTTTACAGTATCAGTAGGTTGAGCACCATTGTCTAGCCATTTTTGTACTTTTTCTGCACTGATAGAAACTTCACCTTTTAATGGTTCATATGTTCCTACGATTTCTAAGAATTTTCCATCTCTTGCTCTACTTGATTCACTTGCTACAACTCTGTAAAAAGGTTTCTTGTGAGAACCAAAACGTTGTAAACGAATTTTAACTGCCATATTTTGTTACACTCTCTTTCTTACATATTACATAGATATTATACAATATTTTTTCAATCTGTCAAGCCTTTTTACTTAACAGTTAAAAGTTTCTTGTTTCATCATATAATTGTGATAATGAGAAACCTTTAAATCCTTTTAATTTTTTAAGTTGTTTGCGAATGTTTTCTTCTTCTTTCTTATCCGCATAAACAACTACATAATTTGATTTACCCGATTGATAAGCGATATCAAGAGGAAGTGATTCTAAACTGTCTATAAAATCTTTCCCTTTGAAAAAAATAACATAAGATGCTCTTTCAGCCAACATGACAGCTACCTCCTTTTTTTACAATACCAAATGCATTTGGGCTTGGAATATTATCAGAAATGATGGATGTCATTTCAAATATGTAATCGTTAAGTTCCTTTTCAAATTCACGTTCCAAAGTGATATATTTGTCAACTTCTTTTTGATTGTATAAATGAGACTTAGTTTCACTAAGTTCTTTTGATACATCTTTGTAATCTGGATGATATTTTCCACCAGTATTCATCACATCTTGATATTTCAATTTTGCACGTTCAAATAATTCTATTTCTTTTGGATATAATTGATCGATGCTCTTATTTAATCTTACGATTTCTTTAAGTGATGATGTTTCAACAATTTCTTCTGCAACATCATATGCTTTCATAATGATTTCAGTCAAAGATATCTTCCTTTCTAATTTCTTTATATGTACCTTCTTCTATATCTTTTAAAAGAAGTTTTCCTATCTTAATTCTCTTTAATTGTAACACTTTATAACCAATCGCTTCAAACATCCGCTTCACTTGATGAAATTTGCCTTCATCAATAGTGATTTGTGCACTCAAACCTTCAAATGAAACATGTGATGCTTTTGCTAAATATGCTTCTTTTTTATCATCAAGAATCATAACGCCTTGAAGGAGCATATCGCATTTTTCAAAAGTCAGTACATCATCTAATGTTGCAATATAGACTTTGTCTACATGTTTTTTGGGATGCGTGATCTCATGAATAAACTGACCATCTGTTGTAAGTATAATCAAGCCAGTCGTATCTATATCAAGTCTACCTGCGATAGAAAAATTAAATCGGTTATATGGCTCTTTTAATAAATCGGTTATACATGGATGTTTTTGATCTTTTGTTGCAGAAATATATCCTTTAGGCTTGTTAAGTGCTAAATAGATTGGATCATTGTAATATAATTTAACTTCATCAATATATATATCCAAAAAAGGATCTACATTGAAACTAGGATCCATGATACGTATACCTTGATACATAATGTGGTGTTTTTTCATAAAAGATCTTGTTTGACTTCTACTTACATATTTAAGTTCTGATAACAACTTATCGATACGCATTATATACTCCTTGTGATATAATTTAAATAAGAGGTGAATATCCATGATTTTAATGAAAGATATCATAAGAGAAGGTCATAAGACACTCACAACTGTTGCTAAAGAAGTTAAATTACCCTTAAGCAAAACAGATAAAAAACTATTAAAAGATTTATTACAATATGTAAAAAATTCTCAAGATCCTGATTTCGTTGAAAAATATCAAATCAGACCAGCTGTAGGTATTGCAGCACCTCAAGTTAATCAATCAAAACGCATGTTTGCAGTTCATGTTGAAGATTTTGATGGTGTTCTATATTCATATGCTTTAGTTAATCCTAAAATTACTAAGAAAAGTACTTCACTGATATACTTACCTGGTGGCGAAGGTTGCTTAAGCGTTGATAGAGAAACCGAAGGATTAACGCCTAGATATGAATCCATTACGATTGAATCATTAGCTTACGATGAAGCAACCGATAAATTATTTCCTATTAAATTAGATTTAAATGGATATATCGGAATTGTATTTCAACATGAATATGATCATATCGATGGTATTTTATACGTTTCTAAATTATTCCCATCAATTCCTAATGCAAAACCTGCTTTTGAATTTACTACTGAAGAGAACTAATTATTTAAACAACATATTTAATAATTTAATCTGATTATCTAAAATGTCATCATAGGTGGCATTTTTTGTTTCTTCATTTGGAAAAATCACTTTAGATATTTCATTTCTTTGGTTCTCTTTTTGCTTATTTTGTTTAGATTGAAATAATGCTTTGAAACCTTTAGGCTTTGGTGTTTCTTCAAATAT
This sequence comes from Acholeplasmataceae bacterium, assembly GCA_963667565.1. Classification (GTDB taxonomy): domain Bacteria; phylum Bacillota_I; class Bacilli_A; order Acholeplasmatales; family Acholeplasmataceae; genus WOFB19. Next base: position 1,165,512 of record OY763415.1, read on the forward strand.
TTCTTTATAAAATTGATTATCAATTAATAAAAAGCCTTTATAGTTGTCTCTCATCAATTTCTTAAATAAAGATACGACATCAGCTTTCCCATAACCAAGTAATTTTGGAATGCCATCTTTAGTCGCATCATGACATGCAAAAGCTGCAATATGTTTTTTTAATAATCTATAATTGGTTGTAGTCGATTGATCTTGTGTCATGATATGAACTGGATCAAACAAAATAGATAATACATTGGTTTTATATTTTTTAAAAATATATGTATATGTATTTAATTTATAATCAGATGTTGGATATAAAATGATTTTTTTGCCTGCTTTATTTGCTAAATTGACAAAATCTTCAAGTCTTTTTTCAACATTTGGATATTCATCAATAATGTCGTTAAATTTAAATAATCTTAAATAAATATGCGTAGCTTTAACTTTGTTCGCGATTTTAAGTGCATATCTAAATTGATCTAAAGCCTCTTCATGATGGTTTTGATTATCCATTTTATATGGTTTGATTTCAGGATCAATAATGCTTACTTTCATTTTATGATCTTTAAGTAAATCTGTGATATGCTTTATTTGTTTTTCATCAACTTCAAATATATCCTTATGCTGATTAAATCTAATACATAATGTATCTAATTGATGCTTTTCAGCTAAATCAATTTGTTCTTCAATTGATAAGTTTTTATCGTGATCTAAAAAACCAGTAATTTTTGCTTTCATCAAAAATTCCTCCATTCATACATGATAATTGCGCCAGCAACACTGACATTCAAACTTTCAACATGTTTAGTTTCGATAGTTACAAATTGATCAATAAGTGGTTTGATATTGTTATTTATACCATGTCCTTCATTTCCTAAAATAAGCGCTATTTTTTGATGTTCTACATGTACATCATGACTTTGATGCGCATCAGCACCAACAATATAAAACCCATTTTCTTTTAAATCTTTAAGTGCTTCATCAAGCGGTTTTCTTTCGATAAAACATTGAAATAACGCACCTTTAGAAGCCCTGATTGTTTTCTCGTTATAAATGTCTGCACTTTGATGACTTAAAATGATATGATTAAAACCAAATGCCGATGCACTTCTTAACAATGCACCTACATTGTCTGGGTCTTGTACATCATCTAAAACAAGAACTCTATCAGATGATATAATTGGATTTAATTTTTTGCATAATCCAATCTCATCAATCCATGAAGATGTTTGTTGAAGATCTTTCATGAGTTCTTCTGAAATCAAGATTCCTTCTTTTTCTTCATTAGATGTGATTACATCAACGAGTGCATTGTTTTCTTTTGCAAGTTCAATTAAATGTTTACCATAAACTAAAAACATTTGCTCTATGTCTCTATATTTTTTGGTTTTTAATTTGACCCAAGTCTTAAATTGTTTATTTTGTTTAGAGAGAATCAATAGTCTCAGCTCTTTCTTTTAAATAGTTTTGATATGCTTCTTTAACATCAAATCCATAATCTTGAATTTGAAAATCAAAGTCTTTTGTGATCACTAAAGTGATGATACCTTCAAAAGCTTGTTCTAATTGTTTCATTTGAATAGCTCTTTCATATTTTTCAGCATAATGAACCTTAGGTTTAGTCACTGGATTTTTTGGCACATAAACGCTGCAACAATCATTAAAAGGTCTTATTGATATTTCATACGTGCCTATTTTTTTTGATAATTCAATGGTTTCTATTTTATCGTAAGTAATCAGTGGTCTTAAAATCGGAAGTTTAGTTACAGCTTCAATAGCTCTCATACTTTCCAAGGTTTGGCTAGCGACCTGTCCTACAGATTCACCATTAATTAAGCAAATATCTTTTTGTTTGATAGCAACCATTTCAGCAATCTTATACATCATCCGTCTCATTACTGTAATGATATATGGATCATATACATCTTTCAATAAAGTCTCATGAATATCAATAAACGGAACTAAATGTAACTTGATTTTTCCAGGTCCTGTGAATGATGCCAGCACTTTTGATAAATCAATCACTTTTTGAACAGATTCCAATGGGGTAAGTGGTGTCGATTCAAAATGAATGAGTTCTACTTCTACACCTTGTTTCATAGCAAGATATGTTGCAATCGGACTATCAAGTCCACCACTCATCATCATGAGTCCTTTTCCTGCAACACCATATGGAAATCCACCCATCATCATGATTTGATTCAAATATATAAATGTTTGTTCTTTTCTAATCTCAATATTAAGAATTTGATCTGGATGATGGACATCGACCATGATAGATTTGTCATATGCTTTTAATATTTTAGGAGCAATCAGCTTAGTAAACTCTAAACTTGTATATGGAAACAGTTTATCTGCTCTTTTAGTCTCAATTTTAATCGTGTGATCTTTAGGTGTTAAATATTGATTTAAAACCTGTACAGATACTTTGACGATATCTTCAATTTCATTGGTAGAATTAAAGATGACACTAATAGAGTAAATACCCGGAATCTTCTTTAATTCACTTATTATTTTTTCTTCATCTTCTTCATTGTAATTCACATAGATACGATCATGAGGTAACTCATATGAAACATCATATGGTTTTAGATTATGTCTGACATGCTGTCTCACCGCTCTAATGAAAAAACCAATGTTTTTGCCTTTGAGCATCAAGTCTCCAAATCGTATTAATATTTTTTTCTTCATTTTATCACCATATACTATTTTACCACATATGATATAATAAATTGGGTGATAGATATGAATTATAATGAATTATTACAAACTGCAGAAACCTTATTTGAAGATCAACCAAATCGCATTTCTTTATTATCAAATGCTTCAGCTTTTTTAAATGAAGTGCTAGATCAAATGAATTGGATTGGATTTTATTTATATGATGGAAACAAGTTAACTGTTGGCCCTTTTCAAGGACGTGTTGCTTGTGCAACCATCGAACTTGGTATGGGTGTATGTGGAGAAGCTGCCATTAAAAAACAAACCATGTATGTATCAGATGTATTAAATCATTCTAATCACATCGCATGCGATTCAAATAGCCGAAGTGAGGTCGTTATCCCGATGTATATCAATAACACTCTATTTGGCGTTTTAGACATTGATAGTCCAATCTTGAATCGTTTTGATGAGGCACTCATCGCATTTTTAGAAAACATCACACGAATATTGTTAAAACAATTGACTTTTAATACCCTATAGGGTAAAATTAATGGCGTCGGTAAAAAGCAGGCAAATTTTTAAATAAGAAGATATCCCTACTCTATAGGAGCCCTAAGTAACCTTTCTGCTTTAAGGTGAAAAGAACATCGGGATTAGCTTGTTCTTAAAAAATTGTATTTTTACCACCAAATCTAAAAGGAGGTAAAAAAATATGTCACGTTATGTAGGACCAACTTGGAAAATCTCAAGACGTTTAGGTTATTCATTATCAGAAACTGGTAAAGAATTACAAAAACGCCCATATGCACCAGGACAACATGGTAAACGTCGTAGTAAAATAAGCGACTACGGTCAACAGTTACAAGAAAAACAAAAAGTTAGATTCACTTATGGTATTTCTGAAAAACAATTTAGAAAAACATTTGATGAAGCCGGAAAACTTAAAGGTATTCACGGTGAAAACTTCTTGAAATATCTTGAAGCTAGATTAGATAATGTAGTTTATCGTTTAGGTTTAGCGCGTACAAGAGCACAAGCTAGACAAATCGTAAACCATGGTCACATCTTAGTTGATGGTAAAAAAGTAGATATTCCATCATACCGTTTAGTACCAGGACAAAAAATTCAACTTAGAGAAAAATCTAATGGATTAAAAATTGTTGCTGAAGCTCTAGAAGCTCAATTCGCAACTGTTGAATTTGTTGATTTCAACAAAGAAACAAACGTTGGTACATTCGTTAGATACCCTGAAAGAAATGAAATTCTTCCAGATATTAACGAACAATTAATTGTCGAATTCTATAACAGATAATTAAAAAACAAAAATAAAAACTTATAGTTTATTCTATAAGTTTTTTTTATGCATAAAAAAAATCCTTCTATTGAAGGATTATTTATTAAGTGCAGCTTTAGCAAGTGCTAAAAATGAAGCAGGATCTAATGAAGCACCACCAATGAGGGCTCCATCAATATCACTTTGTGCAAGTAATTCATCAATATTTGATGGCTTAACTGAGCCACCATATAAGATTCTTAATTGATTTGCAACATGTTCATTATATAATTTTTTGACAACATTTCTAATTGCTTTTATTGTTTCATTTGCTTGTTCTTTAGTCGCAGTTTTACCTGTACCAATAGCCCAAATTGGCTCATATGCAATGATTGTTTGAAGTGCTTCTTCAGCACTTACATTTAGATATGCTTTAACTACTTGTGCTTCTACAACTTCATCAGTTGTTCCGGCTTCTCTAATTTCTAATGATTCACCCACACAAACAATAGGTGTGATTTCTGATGCTACAGCTTTCTTTAATTTAAGATTTACTGTTTCATCTGTTTCATTATAGTAAGCTCTTCTTTCACTATGTCCAATAACGGCATATGTAACACCATATGATTTTAACATAGGGGCAGAAATCTCACCTGTATATGCACCTTCATCTAAATAATGCATATTTTGTGCACCAATCGCAAGGTTTTCACCTTCACGTTTAACTAAGTCTCTCAAAAAAATTGCAGGTGCGCAAATGACTGTTTCAACATCTTCTTTTGCTGGTAATTCTTGGTTTACTGCATAAATAAAAGCAAGCGCGTCGTCTTTTGTTTTATACATCTTCCAATTTCCAGCAATAACTGGTCTTCTACTCATATTATCCTAAGATTGAAGAAACATCTTTGATTGCTTCTTCAGCTCTAGATCCTTTTGCTACAATTTTAACGTTTTCCCCATAAGGCACTGCGAGAGACATAAGTGCCAAAATTGATTTAAGGTCAACAATTTTATCCTTGTAATGTAATTCAATATCAACTGCATACTTTGAAGCGGTTTGTACTACTTTTGCAGCTAACTGTGCATGTAATCCAGCAGTACTTTTGATCGTAATTTCTTTTTCCATTTTAAACTCCTTTTTAAAACATTGGTGGTGTGCTTATCCACAATATTTTTGTGTGTTGATTTGATTGATTCAACAAATAATGTTCTTTGTTTGCTAAGTAATAGAAAGTTTCACCTTTTCTAATCACATAACGTTTTTTATTAAGGACTAAAATCACTTGTCCTTCTAATACATAACCAAATTCTTCGCCCGGATGTGGATCATCTATTTCTGATTGTCCTCCCGGTTCTATATCAATGATAATTGGTTCCATTTCATATTTTAACGCATTAGGAACAATCCAACTAATCATATGCTTAAGTTGTTCATTTTCTTTCTCATAAAAATCATCTTTCTTAAATACAACTGTTTGTTCTTCTTCTAATGAGAAAAATTGATGAACATCTGTACCTAAAACTTCAAGTAAAGAAAAGAATGTTTGCATAGAGGGTGAAGTTAAATTATTTTCAAGTTGTGAAATGTATCCCTTGGTTAATTCAAGTCGATTTGCAAGTTCTTCTTGTGTAAGATTATTGCCTAATCTTAACGCTCTGATCTTTTTTCCAATATCGATCATTTATTGTCAACGCATTCAATACCTGGAAGCACTTTACCTTCAAGATATTCTAGTGATGCGCCACCACCAGTTGAAATGTGTGTAAATCCATCAGCTAATCCAAATTGGATTACTGCTGCTGCAGAGTCCCCGCCACCAATAATGGTAGTTGCTTGATCTTTGATATCAACTAATGCTTCTGCAACGCTTCTTGTACCTTCTGCAAATCTTGGAAATTCAAATACACCAAGTGGTCCATTCCAAACAACTGTTTTTGCTTCTTTAATATATGATTCAAATTTAGCTATTGTTCTAGGTCCAATATCCATACCCATTTCATCTGCTGGAATACTATCTATGCTTCTTACATTTTTTTCGCTTTCTGGATTAAATTCTTTAGCTGTCATCACATCATCACCTAAAGCAATTTTTCCATCTGCTAATTCTAGTAATTCTTTAGCTAAATCTACTTTGTCTGCTTCTAATAAACTCTTACCAATTTCAAAACCTTGAGCTTTGAAGAATGTATAAGCCATACCACCGCCGATTAAGACATGGTCAGCAATCTTTAATAAATTCTTAATGACTTCAATTTTATCAGACACTTTAGCGCCACCTAAAATTGCGACAAATGGTCTTTGTGGATTTTCTAATGTTCCACCAATAAAATTGATTTCTTTTTCTAATAAGAATCCAGCTACTGTATTTTTAATATTATTTGAAATACCAACATTTGAAGCATGTGCTCTATGTGCAGTACCAAATGCATCAATGACTAATAAATCACCAAGTGATGCCCAATATTTACCTAATTCAGGATCATTTTTACTTTCTTTTTTACCTTCTAAATCTTCAAAACGTGTATTTTCAAACATTAAGATTTCACCATCGTTTAATTGATTGATTGCATCTTCAAGTTCTTTTCCTCTGGTTTGTGGAACGAAAGTAACATTTTGATTAAGAAGTTCACTCAATCTTTGTGCCACTGGACGAAGTGTCATTGTTTCCAAATCTTTTGCTTCTTTAACACGTCCTAGATGTGAGAACACAATTGCTTTTCCACCATTTTCTAAAATATATTTAATGGTTGGTAATGCTTCAACAATTCTATTTTCATCTGTGATTTTTCCATCTTTCATTGGAACATTGAAATCAACACGCACTAATACTTTTTTACCTTTTACATCGATGTCTTTTACTGTTTTCTTTGCCATATAGATATCCTCCTATATATATGTTATCGTGTGTTTTAACCGAATATATTATATCATTATTTATAGTCATTTTCTATAATATTAGACATGAAAATGTTTACTTAACATGTTTCTAATTTGTTTTAAACGATTGTTTTGTTTATTTATTGAATTTAGACTCGTATTTACATATATTTTGTGCATGCTAAAAAAAGTAATACATACCCCTTCTTCACCCATTCGCATATCTTTGATCAAAACGCTATTGATCCATATATTTTCATAGTTTCTTGTGTTTTCTATAGGAAACAGTTGAAGAACTTCATCAACATATAATGGAAGTTTGTATGACATATCTAATTTTTTTCTAACTGCTTTTTTATATCCTTCATAAGAAAACAATTTCTCATAACATAAACTTTTTATGATAGATATCATAGGTTTATTTAAATATAGTATTTCGTTTGTTTTAACAACTTTGGTCATTAAACCTTCATGTTTGATATATTCAATCATATTTTTTCAATAAAAAAAGGCTTATTCAGCCTTTTTAATCTTCTAATGGAAGTAAAACTTTTTCACTTTCTGGATCGAAGAAATGAACTTTATTCATATCAAATGTTAACTTCATCTTATCGCCAATTCTAACGCCTGCTCTAGCGTTAATAACAGCACAGATATTATCATCATTAACATGTGTATAAATATTTGTTTCTGAACCTAATAATTCAGCAACATCAACTTCAATATCTAATACAGATTCAGGATAAGTTTCCATAACGACTTTGTTATCATGAATATCTTCAGGACGGATACCTAAAACAATTCTCTTTCCAACAAATTTGTTAGCTTTAACAATTGATAGTTTATCTTCAGGAACTTTAATCTTATAGTCACCTGCTACAAAGTAACCATCTTTTTCAACTTGACCACGGATGAAGTTCATTGGAGGTGTACCAATGAAACCAGCAACGAACATATTATCTGGATTATCATAGATTTCTTTTGGAGATCCTACTTGCATAATATATCCATCTTTCATAACAACGATTCTAGTTGCCATTGTCATCGCTTCAATTTGGTCATGTGTTACATAAATCATTGTAGTTGCTAATGTATTATGAAGTTTAATTAACTCACCGCGCATTTGAACACGTAATTTAGCATCTAAGTTTGAAAGTGGTTCATCTAGTAAGAATACTTTTGCATCACGAACGATTGCACGACCTAATGCAACACGTTGTCTTTGTCCACCTGATAAAGCTTTAGGTTTACGACTTAAATAAGGTGTTAATCCTAAAATTTCAGCAGCATGTTGAACTTTTTCATTGATTACATCTTTTGGCATTTTACGTAACTTAAGACCAAAAGCCATGTTATCATATACAGTCATATGTGGATATAACGCATATGATTGGAAAACCATCGCGATATTTCTATCTTTTGGAGCTTTATCATTAACGAGTTCTTCATCAATGTATAATTCTCCTGCAGAAATTTCTTCTAGACCTGCAATCATTCTAAGTGTTGTAGATTTTCCACAACCAGAAGGTCCTACGAATACAATAAATTCTTTGTCTTCAATCTTTAAATTGAAATCAAAAACAGCTTGTACGCCATTTGGGTAAATCTTGTTAATATCTTTTAAATGTAAAGTTGCCATCTTTAATATCCTTTCATGTTTCTTTATCACACTTATTGTAACAATTTTATGTGCAAAAAAAAATGTGCACATTGCACACTTTTTTAATGTGTTAACATATAATAAATCACATAACCTTCAACGAATTTCTTAATATCAAAACCTGTAACTGTAATGAACTTATCAATTCGCTGAATGAGTGTATTTCTGTGGATATATAATTTTTTAGCTGCTTCACTCATGTTTTGATTTGATTCTAAGTAGACTTTGATGGTTTGTTTCATATCTTCGTTATTTACATACGCTCTTAAGAAAAAAGCATATGCTGTTTTATCAATTTTAGTCAGTAAATATTTTAAAACCAAAACATCATTTAAATACACAAATTGGTTAAAAGGTATCTTTGATATCAAATGTTTTATAAAATGTGCATGTTTATAAAGTAATTCTATATCTGTAAAAGGGTATGCTTCATAAAGTCTATAATCAACAAAAGTTTCAGTTGATAAGTTTAAAATAATTTCATTAAATGAGATTTCAACAGGCGCATCAAAAACAATCACTAAACTTTGATCAATGATCTTAATCTCTTTGATTTCCATGAATTCTTTTAACATGTCAATCACCATAGATTTAGTTGTATCTAATGCTTGTTTTGACTCAATTAATAAATAATTTAACATGGTTATTTCCTTATATATATTGGTTTATAAATGCTATGATCGCTTGACTAGGTATCACGATATAAGCTTGATCAATATATGCTCTCATACCAATGAGTTGAAGATTAATGTCATAAATAGATGATCCGACACTTTCACTACTTGTTTCTATATCAACTTTTAATAATGTGTCATCATCATAACCTTGAAAAATACCAAGTGATATATGATTGAGTATATCATAAGTTGCAGATATACTTGATACGACTTCATTTTGAAGTGGTTGATAAGAAGCATATGTAACAGCTTTTAAATCATCTGTGTTACTAGATGCAAACTTTAATAACGCCAAATGATTAGTCTCACTTAATGCAACAACTGAAGCATTTTCAACTCTATTTTTATAATCATGAATATGAATATACAAATGCATTGGATTGATAAATGCATCACTTTGAGATATGACATAGACATAAGGATTGTCAATATGCACAATCACACCTGATAAAGTTGTATTGACTAAATTGTTTGTTACATCTATTTTAACATTCTCATTTGCATGTTCTAATTCAAGTGCATTTAGATATTCTATGAAATTAGATTCAGTTGAGAAATCTTGGCCTAAATATAAATTAAATTGGTCTTGTAAATCAAGATATTCTTGTGAAGGCGCTTGATATGTTAATATCTGCAATCCTGCGATCCCCATGACGATAAATATAATCAAAACGACTAGAGGTCTTTTCATGATGATAAACCTCCATATCCTTCACTTAATAAAAATTCAAGAATTTTTTGTGCTGGAATTGCATATGAATGTGTAGATATTGAAGTTGAAGTTTGAAATCTTCCAGCAAAAATAAGTCCGACTAATTTTAAGTCTTCATTTAAAATGGCACTTCCGCTACTACCTGATTTAACAGGTACTGATGAGACTATCACATTAAATGTTACACGATTCACTAAAGATGTTTGATCATCAACTACGACACGATTTTCTTCTATGAAATAACCCATCGTAATCGCATGATTTTGACCATTTGGATATCCAATAACAATGAGACTATCATTTAGCATTATCGTAGATGTATCTATTTCAAAACAAGTTACTTCAATCGTTTTTGCAATTTTAAGTAGTGCTAAATCATAATTTTCATCTGAAAACATATACGTTGCAGTAACTGATTCATTCAAATAGTTTCTAACAACATACTGATTAGCAACAGTTTCATTATAAATAACAACATGGCTATTTGTTAAGACATAATAAAATTGATCATCTTCATCAATGACTGCACCAGAACCTAGGTTTTGAATGCCATATGTTAAAAAACTTGCTTCAATTGAAACGACTGACTTAACAGCTGTATTTGACAATTGATTAACAAAGTCTATATATGATTGATAATTTTGTGTTTGTTCATCCACATAAGATTGATAGTCGTCATATAAGCTTTCATATGTTTTTTCACCACATGATGTTAACATAAATCCAATCAATATCATGATGATGAATAAATATATTTTTTTCATTTCATCACCTTATGACTATTTTACCTTTTTTTCAAAAAATAATAAACCTTTTGACACAAAAAAAGGGTATAAATACCCTTATTGTTATTATCCGATAGAACCTTCCATTTCAAGTTTAATCAATTGATTTAACTCGATCGCATATTCCATAGGTAATTCTTTTGCAAATGGTTCAATAAAGCCCATAACAATCATTTCTGTTGCTTCTTCTTCACTTAAACCTCTACTCATTAAATAATATAGTTGTTCTTCGCTAATTTTTGAAACTGTCGCTTCATGTTCTAAGAAGACATCGCTATTTTTAACAACGTTAGTTGGAATGGTATCACTAAATGAAAAATCATCTAATATAATGGTATCACATTCAACGTGTGCTTTTGCACCTTTAGCTTTTTTACCAAAATCAACTTTACCGCGATAATTTACAGATCCACCACCACGAGAAATTGATTTAGAAATAATGGTTGATGTTGTATTTGGTGCAACATGAATCATTCTGGCACCAGCATCTTGAATTTGATTTTTTCCGGCAAAAGCAATTGAAATTGTTGTTCCTTTTGCACGTTCACCAAGTAATACACAAGATGGGTATTTCATATTAACACTAGAACCAATATTACCATCTATCCATTCCATATGTCCATTCTCATAAACAAATGCGCGTTTAGTAACTAAGTTAATGACATTATCAGACCAGTTTTGAATGGTCGTATAACGACAAGTTGCATCTTTTTTCACAATAATTTCTACAATAGCAGCATGTAAACTGTCTCTTGAATATGTTGGTGCTGTACAACCTTCAACATAATTGACATATGCACCTTCATCAACAATAATAAGTGTTCTTTCAAATTGACCCATTTGATCTGAGTTAATTCTAAAATAAGATTGTAGTGGTTTTGGTACATGCACACCTTTAGGTACATAAATGAATGAACCTCCACTCCAAACGGCACTATTTAATGCAGCATACTTATTATCTGCATATGAAATAACTGTACCAAAATATTCTTTAACAAGTTCTGGGTGTTCACGAAGTGCTGTATCAGTATCAACGTAAATAACACCTAAGTCTTCCAATTCTTTCATGGTATTGTGGTAAACAACTTCACTTTCAAATTGAGTGGACACACCTGCTAAATAATTTCTTTCCGCTTCAGGGATACCAAGTTTTTCAAATGTATCTCTAATGGATTCAGGTACTTCATCCCAACTTGTTTCTGCTCTTTCTGAAGCTCTTAAAAAGTATGTAAAATCATCAAAATTGATGAAAGATAAATCTGGACCCCATGAAGGATTTTTTAAATCTAAAAATTTCTTGTATGCTTTTAAACGGAAATCTAACATCCATTGAGGTTCATTCTTATAAGAACTGATATCTTTGACTTTAGTTTCATCAATACCTTTTCCAGTTTGAAGAACTGGTTCAGCTTCAGTTTTAAAACCAAATTTGTAATCACCAACAATGGCGTCTATTTTCTTTTTATTGTCATCCATCATTTATTTTCTTCCTCCTTTATTTTTTGTATGCCTGTTTCTAAGGCTTTCCAAGCAAGTGTTGCACATTTCACTCTAGCGGGAAATTGTGACACGCCTTGATATACGATCGCATCCCCTTTTAAAATATCTTGATTAAAAGGATAGCCTTTAATTAATTCATAAAACTCATGTATGATTTTTTCTGCATCTTCGATTTGATGATCAATGAGCGTTTGGCTCATCACAGATGCACTAGAACAGCAAATAGAACATCCATGTCCATCATGCTTTATATCTGTAATGTGATGATGTTCATCAACTTTTAGTTGAACTGTCATTTCATCTCCACAACTTGGATTATTTAAATGAATCGTTACATAAGATGCATCATTGACAAGACCTTTGTTTTTAGGTCTTTTATAATGGTCCATAATCACTTGGCGATATAAAGTTTCTAAATTCATACATTCACTTCCTAAAAATTATTAAAAAAATCTCTTGTTTCACTCACACTTTGGATTAAAATATCACAGTCATGTTCATCATTATATATTTGGAATGAAGCACGTAGGGTTGCACCCATTTCCAATCTATCAGCAATTAAATGAGCACAGTGTTTACCTGCTCGAACAGCAACATGATTTTCTGATAAAAATGTTGCGACATCATGTGGATGTACACCATCAATATTGAATGTAATGATAGAAACATCTGCTGATTTATTATAAATGGTGATACCATCAAGTTTCTCAAGTTTATCCAAAGTATAATCTCTGAGATGCATGGTGTACTCGTGTATCGCTTCAAATCCTAAATTTTCGATATATTCAATCGCTTTTTGCAAACCAATTGCTGCACATATCACTGGTGTTCCAGCTTCAAATTTAGTTGGTACTTCTTGCCATTTAAGTATGTCTTTTGTAATGGTATCTATCATTTCTCCACCAAACTCAATCGGTTCGATTTTGTTCAGCAAATCAAATTTACCAAAAAGTACACCTACACCAGTAGGTCCAAACATTTTATGACCTGAAAATGCTAAGAAATCGCAATCTAAATCTTTAACATCTATTTTCATATGTGGTGCAGCTTGTGCAGCATCAACAATGACGATAGCACCTTTTTCATGAGCTAATTTGATAATTTCTTTAAGTGGTGTTACATAACCCATCACATTTGATACATAAGTTATAGCAACCACTTTAACGTCATCTGTTAAGATTTTTTTAAAGTTTTCAACAGTAACTCTTCCTTCATCTGTTAAAGGTATATAATCTAACCTTGCACCTGTTTTTCTAGATGCCATCATCCATGGGATGAGTGATGAGTGATGTTCTAGTTCGGTTGTTATGATTTGATCTTTCGATGTAAGAAACGTTTGATATGAACTTGCAATTAAATTAAGTGCTGAGGTTGTTCCTCTTGTAAATATCACTTCATTGATTTGAGCGTTGATAAAAGAAGCAATCTTTGCTCTAGAATCTTCATATAATTTTGTTGTTTCTTGTGATAAATCATAAGCCCCACGATGGACATTTGTACCTAAATGATTATAGTAATAATCTACAAGTTCAATGACATCTTTTACTTTTAAACTTGAGGCAGCCGAATCTAAATAAATTTCTTTTGGATGATTGACCAAAATAGGAAAATCATTCTTAATTTTTTTAACATCAATCATATTCTTGAATTAACGAGTGTGACAAATCTTTCTTTTAAAGGTTCATCATCAATTTCATCTATAATTGGTTTTAAGAATCCATTAACAATGAGTTTTTCAGCTTCAGATTTTGTTAATCCTCTGCTTTGTAAATAATAAAGTTGATCTTCTTCTAATTTACCAATGGTTGCCCCATGGCCAGCTTTAACATCAAATTCATCAATAAGTAATATTGGATTGACTTCAACAACTGCTGTGTCAGAAGTAATAATGCCTTTTAAAGTTTGAAATGCGTTTGCTCGTTTCATACCTTTCTCAATTTTTTCAACACCGTTCAATATAATTTTACCATTTTTATTGGCAATTCCTATATTGGTCATGTCACCAAATGTATCTGGTGCCTTATGAACGATTAATACGTCTATATTTTGAATGTTTTGATCTGATGAAACAGCAACGGCTCTCATTTTTACTTCAGCACCTTGACCAACTAAGTCAACATGCATTTTAGCATTAATAACGTCACTAACAAATCCACCAACTAAATCCATTTTAGCATCTCTTTCAACCGTAAAGTAATGCTCTAATAATGCATCTTTACTATTCAGTTCAGCAACCAATAAATATTTAACTTGGCTATTTTGTTTTGCGACTAAATTTAATTTATAATTATTTTTGGTTAAATCACGACTCGCGATTTCTAAAATAATTTTAATACTTGAATTTTCTGAGACAATAATATTTAATGATTCGTTATTATCATCTTCAATTGTGACTTTTATAGGTTCATCGATAATTTGGTTTTTTGGAATGATAAGTGATTGTTTTTCAAATACAAATCCTTCAGGTAAAACAGATTTGACTTGATGGTCTTTAATCGTGATTTGATTCATTATTGATCTTCGCCTTCGCTAAATTCAATCCCTAACTCTTCACGAATCCATTCATAACCGTTTTTATCAATTTTAGCAATAAGCTCTTGTCCGCCACTTAATACAATTTTCCCATCAATCATGATGTGTACGTTAGTTGGTTTAATATGATCTAAAATTCTTTGGTAATGTGTAATTAAAATACAACCAAATTGATCACTAACCATGTCATTAACGTTTTCACCAACAATTTTTAAAGCATCAACATCTAATCCTGAATCGATTTCATCTAAAATTGCGAATTTAGGCTTTAATACTTTAAGTTGAAGTATTTCATTTCTTTTTCTTTCCCCGCCACTAAAACCTTCATTTAAATAGCGATGTGCTAAGTCTGGACGCATTTTAAGTTCTTCAACTTTCTTTTCGTAGTCCATTGCGAACTGAATAAGTCCAACTTCTTTTCCTGAGGTAGCAGCAAGTGCTTGTCTCATGAAATCTGAGTTTGTTACACCTGGAACTTCAGCTGGATATTGCATCGCTAAAAAGAGTCCAGCGCGTGCTCTCTCATCAACTTCAAGCTCAAGTAAATTTTGTCCGTCTAAGAATGCTTCACCTTGAGTGACTTCATACTTAGGATGACCCATAAGTGCGCTCGCTAATGTCGATTTACCAGTTCCATTAGGTCCCATAATCGCATGCACTTCACCTGAATTAACAGTTAGATTTACCCCTTTTAATATTTGTTTTCCTTCAATTTCTACATGAAGGTTATTAATCTCTAATTTTGCCATATAGACCTCCTTAAAATTACCATCATTATTATATAATAATTGTTTGTTGATTACCAATGATATACTAATTTAAACATGAATAAAATAGTAAACGTTTTCAATTTCATACAAATCAATTTTTATGAAAATAGGGAAACGTTTTCAATGAAAAAATGATGTAAATTTACATTTACTTTCATTTATTTATGTATAATATAAGTGTAGTTGCAATCCTTTTTATATATGTTGCATAAACTACAAAATGTATTTTTCTCCCAAAAAAACATTTCGCGCTAACCCCGCGTAAGATACTTAGCTCGCCATCCTTAAGTATCTTTAAAAAAAGGTTACTCCCTTAAAGTGGACCTCAAAGAGGTCCTTTTTTTATGCTTAATTTACAAAAACGACCTCTACACCATAACTATTCCAACTTGAATCCCATGATGCAGGAATTTGGTCCATCATCAAATAGATGGTTAATGCATCATTTCTAAAAAACACATTATAACCTACATAAGTTACATTTGAATAAACAGTTACTTCTTCTAATGTATCACATAAAGCAAATGCTAAATCGTAAATGGATTCTAAGCTTTCTGGTAAATTAATGGTTGTAAGTGATCCACAGTCATAGAATGCATATCCAGAAATTGAGATAAGTCCTTCATTTAAATGAACTGATGTAAGTGTATTGATATGATAAAACGCACCTTCACCAATGGTTTTTACACTTCCGGGTATATTTATCGATGATATTTTTGTTTCTCTAAATGCATAATCACCGATATATGTAGGATTTAAAGGTAGCGTAACAGATTCTAAATTTGAAGCACCATCTAAGACATAATGACTAACATGCGATAGCGTTTCTGGAAAAACAAACGATGTTAAACCAACACAGTTTTGAAATGCTTTCTCACCAATATAAGTCACTGAATTTGGAATAACGATAGAAGTCATTGCTTCACAATCCATAAATGCACCATTACCTATTTGAGTAAGTCCTTCATTTAAATCAATAGATTCTAATAAAGCTGCACCACCAAAACTAAAATCGCCAATGGTTAAAATTTGGCTTGTAAAATAAACATGTGTTAAACTTCTAGAATTATAGAACATGTAATCGGGAATATTTGAAATATCACCTAATGTAATGGATTCTAAATGTGTCGTTTCTCTAAAAACACCATCACCGTAAGATGTGACTAAATCGATATTTCCAATGGATTCAATACGGCTATTATAAAACGCTTCATCGCCAATAGATGTCATACCTGAGGGTAGATCTACATGTGATAAGCTTAGTGTGCCTAAAAATGTTTGTGCAGGTAAATGTGTGATTTGAGATGGTAATTTAACATCTGTTAAATACATATCATTAGAAAACACACTTAAACCCATATACGTCACAGAATCTGGAATATCAATCGTTTCAAGATTTTGCATATTTGAAAATGCGCGTGACCCAATTGAAACAAGTGTATCAGGTAAATCAAATGAAGAGATTGCTGTATATGAAAATGCGCCATAACCAATACTTCTTAAGTGACTTGGTAATTCAATATTTTCTAAACTTTGATTTCCATAAAAAAGTTGCGTTGGTATATCAATTAATGTGCTTGGTATATTAATCGATGTTAAATATGGATTATATGCAAACACTGCAGTATCTAATTGTATATCATCAGGTAATACAACAGATTCTAAAGCTGTATTATAAAAAGCACGTGAACCTATATACTTGACATTATCACCAACAACAAGTGTTTTTATGGGTTCTCCAGCAAAAGCTTCACTACCAATGGAGACCACTAATTTATTGTTAATACGTGTTGGAATAGTAACATCAACATCAGTTGATCGATAACTCACAATTTCAACACCACCATCGACATCGACGACTCCAAATTTTTTATCAGGTGTGTCAATCCCAAATGAGACTAAAGAAAACACAAGTAAAACAACACCATATCCAAAAACAATCACATTCATTCTTTCTTTATCAACAATAAATGATACTAAACCAATAAATGTAATTAATATAGATAAAACTAATAAAACTGTAACAGGCATCCAAGTGACACCATATAGATAGGGTGAGATCGCACCTGCAGGTACTAAGAAAATATAGGCAAACAATAATAAAGCTAAATTGATTTTATAAGCTTTTCCTATTTTATACCAATAAAGTTTATAGTTAGATGTTGTGATTGCTCCAATCGTAAAACCTGAAAATAAAAGTCCTACCCATGATTGTTTCGTCACGATGACTGAGATTAAAGAAATGACTACAAACACAACCATCCAAACCATTGATTTCTTATTTAAGTGAAAAAAGCGCATTTTTTTTACTGCGCGTTCATCGTTATTTTTTGCTGCTATTTTATATATCGCTAATGCTTTATGATAATTTTTAGCATATTCATATTTTAAGCCTTGTCTAAAATCGGCTTCTTGATTTTCCAATTGTTCCTCTTGCATATGATTGATACCTCCCATTAAAGTAAAATAATCATGATAATAATTGCAGGAATTAAGACAATCATCGCTGAGATGATGACAAATACATACACGTATTTAGGTACTGGATTTTCTTCAATGCTTTTCATATATGTATAATAATCTGTTTTTGGTCTTTTACCTATAAACATACGAAAAAGTGTTTGTGTTGCAAACACGATTGGAGAAAAAATATTTAAATTATAAACAAATAGTGACCATCCGATTGCAAATTCAATGGCAAATGTAAGCCAAAGTGCATCCCCAAAAGCCATTAATGTATACTCATCTTGCCATAACAACCCAAATCCAACTAAAACGACTGTAACAACAATCATAATGAGTGTTAAAATAAGATTTCGTTTTCTAATTTTTTTCTTTTCTAGTGCTTTTGCAATATCTACTGGTATTTCTGCTTTTTTAGGTTTTTCAGTAGGTTGTTCGTCTTTGACTAAAAAAGATTCTTCATCATTGACAAACTTAAACTTATTTTTATCTTCATTCATTTAAAATCATTACTCCTCAAAAAGTCCAATCTGTTTTCTAATTTCTTGACAACCATAATAATAGTACTTATTCGCATACTTCGTTTTAGGATTTAAAAAATAAACTTGATTATCTTTTTCAAAATATCCGACAGTAATATGTATCAAATATTGAAATCTATTTGTAAAACAAATTATTTGATCAATTTCATTTTCAACTTTATCATTTAATTCATTATATCGCTTATATTGTAAAACAACAATTTTTTTGATGTTTCTTCCTTTGTTATTAAGCATCAGTATTTGATCAATCTCTCTATCAACTTCTTCTGAATAAAAATCAAAAGCATTTCTTTTAGCAATAAATACGCACTCTAATACTTCTCCTTTATTTGAAATATGATCGAGTTTAGAGATAAATCTGTAATAGTATACATATTGTGTTGTTTCTTGTCCGAATGTATAACCTTCTTTAATAAAACGATCTAACCACGCCTGTGTAAACAGCTTTTTATGTATGTTTACAACGCCTACTTGATCATCTTTCATTCGAAAATATAGGTACTGCATATTATAAAACATAGCTTTATTTCGAGTCGTTAAAACGAAAATAAAATTTACAATAAGCAACGGAAAAATATAACTTAGCAACAATCCTTCATCAATGAACATAACTTGACTCAAAAAGAAAAACAAGAACATTAATAAGAAGAATGGTGTATAGACAAAAAAGAGAATTTTATTTCTCTTTTTTCTATACGAATTCATATATTGTTGTGAGTTACTTATGATTTTGCTTCCCATATACCGTATACTGATGTACGTTGTGTTCTTGTGAAAATGTCACCATTGACATACCAAGTACCACTTCCGTCGCTTCTAGAATTCCAACCTAAGAATGTGTAAAGTGCTGTATCATCCATAGTTGGGAAATTAACTTCATCTCCATAATAAACAGTTTGTGAGTTAGGTGTAGATGGACCACCAGCTACTGGATAGTTCACCACGAAAGTCACGTTAATGATTGCAGGAGACCAATGTGCATATAATGTAATATCACCAGGTTGACTCGTTGGTGTAATTTGATAACCTGAATCTCCAGGAATGGTTGATGATACATCTTCCCAATCATAGAAATACCAAGCAACAAATGTATAGCCAAGTCTTGAAGGTACTGGTAATACTGAACTTGAACCAACTGTAAATGTTGTTGGATAAGCTGATGAAGGCATTAATCCTCCATTAGGATCATATGTGATATTGTAAACAACTGGTACCCAACCTGCATAAAGTGTAAGTGATGATTCACCAACTCTATCATTATCAAAATCCCAAGCTTCTGTTTTTAAGAAATCTTTGTACCATTTGTCAAAAGCATATCCAACTCTTGTTGGGTCATCTGGTTTCACAATAAGATCACCAGGAGCTAAATGCTTTTCAGTTTCTACCAAAGTAGCTCCAGTGTTTGATGTGAAGAAATAGACACTAATTGAATCATCATATGTTTTAGAATCAGAACAAGCAAACAAAGTAAGTGATAAAAATAGAACAAATACGAGTAATAAACTTTTTTTCAATTTTCATAACCTCCTTTTATTTCTTTGCTGCAACACGTGCATCATATCTAGCTTTAATTTCTTTAAATTCAGCATCATTTGCATAAACTTGATGTCCAGGTGCAACTTCACGTAATGAAGGCTTATCTAGACGATAATCATGCATTGATGGATCATAATTCGTTCTTTTTCTACCTTTTTCGTAGTTAGGATCTGGTTCAGGGATCGCTGATAATAACGATACTGTATATGGATGCATTGGATTTTCAAATAGCTCTTCTGAAGATGCTAATTCAACAATCTTACCATAATACATAACAGCAATTCTATCACAGAAGAATTTAACAACAGATAAGTCATGAGCAACGAATAAAATAGTTAACCCTAATTTTTCTCTTAACTCAGAAAGTAAGTTAATGACTTGGGCACTAATAGATACGTCAAGTGCAGAGATAGGTTCATCAGCGATGATAACGCTAGGATCCATGATAAGCGCACGAGCAACACCAATTCTTTGTCTTTGTCCACCAGAGAATTCATGTGGATATCTTGTTGCATATTCTGGAAGAAGACCAACAAGTGTCAACACATCTGCAACTTTTTGATCAATTTCAGCTTGTGTATGTTGTCCTAAAATTTTTAAACCTTCACCAATAATTTCCTTAACAGTCATTCTAGGGTTAAGAGATGAAATTGGATCTTGGAAAATCATTTGCATTTTTCTTGAAGCCTCAAGCGCATCATTTGATCTATTAACAGTTTTAATCTCATTAATGATTTCTTTTTGAGCATCAATTTTTTCTTTAGCTGCTTTTCTTACTTCTAAAATCTCATTTTTATGTGATTTAAATGTTTGTAATAAACTTTCACCTTTAGGAAGTGCTTTAATTTCTGCTTTTGCATCTGCCTTTAATGATTTAATTTTATTAGCGACTTCTGTAATTTGAGCAAAAGCTTCTGCTTCTACAGCTTTGATTTTTTCTTTAACTGCTTTTTCATCAGGTTTTGAAATCGCTGCTTTATTTGCTTCAAATGTTTTTTCTAAAGTATCTAATTCAACTTTAAGTTGCTTTTTAAGTTCTTTAAGTTTAGCTTGACCTACTTTTTTATCTAATAGATTGAGTCCATCTTTAGCAATCAGTGGTTCATACTTCCCCTTGAGTTGTTCTTTTTTGTCATGATATTCTGCAGTTAATGCAGCAACTCTTTCTTTAATAACTTCTTTAGTAAGTGCAGAGGACTCCATAAGTCCATCAACTTTACGAACATAAGTGTTTTTAGCAATTTTTAACTCGTTTTCGTATTCAACTAATGAAGGATTTGTCATTTCATTTTTAATATCTTGTCGTGCAATGGCATTCGCATACTTGAGCTTATCAGCATCAATTAAATATCCATTAACCAAGTCATAAATTTTTTCATTATACTCTGAAATGTTTTTTCTGATTTCATCAATTTTTTTCTCTGTTTTTACTTCAATCATTCGAATTTCTGCTTCGTAATAAGATACTTGTTGAGCAAGATTTTCTCTAATTCTAACTTTTTCTCTTAAATTAGCATTAAAAGATTTAATTGTATTTTTAGTATCTTTTTTAATCTTACGAATGATTTCTTGATTTGAAGTATACCCACCAGAAATAGTAACACCATCAAGATCACAAGATCCATCAGTTGGAGAGTATAGTTTAATAATGGTACGTCCAGTTGTTGTTTTACCACAACCAGATTCACCAACTAAACCAAACACTTCTTTTTTATAAACATCAAAAGTAACACCATCAACAGCAGGGATAACTAATTTATTTTTACCTGCTCCTGAATAAAAGTATTTTTTAAGATTTTTTACTTCTAAGACTTTTTCGTTGTAGTCTACTTGAATTCTATCGTTTTTATTCATGAACTACACCACCTTTTTTAGATAAATTAACAACTGCAGAAGGTGGAGTCACTTTAGGTGCATCTGGGTGTAACAACCAAGTTGCTGCATAATGTGTATCTGTGACTTTAAACATTGGTGGCTCTTCAATAAAATCAATTTCCATAGCGTATTGATTTCTTGGAGCAAATGCATCACCTTTAGGTGGATAAATCATATTAGGAGGTGTACCAGCAATAGCATCTAGTTTTCTAGAAGTTGCTAAATTTGGCATTGATGAAAGTAACGCCCAAGTATATGGATGTTTTGGATTATAGAATACTTCTTCTGTTTTCCCAACTTCAACAATCTTACCTGCATACATAACTGCAATTCTATCAGCAACGTTAGCAACAACACCTAAGTCATGTGTAATAAAGATAACTGTTAATTTCTTTTCTTTCTTTAAATCGTTAATAAGTTCAAGAATTTGCCCTTGAATTGTAACGTCTAACGCAGTTGTTGGTTCATCACAAATCAAGATTTCAGCATTATTAGCTAATGCGATTGAAATAACGATTCTTTGTCTCATCCCACCTGAAAATTGGAAAGGATAACGATTATATCTCTTTTCTGCTTCTGGAATACCTACTGATTGCATAAGTTCGATTGCTCTTTGCTTAGCTACATCTTTAGGCATTTTAGTTTTAAGCATTAAAGCTTCAGAAATTTGTTTACCAACAGTCATAATTGGATTTAAAGAACTCATTGGATCTTGGAAAATCATAGAGATTTTAGATCCACGAATTTCATTAAATAATTCTTCATCAATTTGCATTAAGTTTCTACCTGCATACATAATAGATCCACCTTCGTAGATTGAATTACCTGCAAGTAAACCCATGATTGCTCTTGATGTAACACTTTTACCTGAACCTGATTCACCAACAATTGCTAATGTTTCACCTTTAAATAAATCAAAAGAAACACCACGAACTGCTTGTAAGATTCCATATTGAGTTTTAAATGAAATAGCCAAATCTTTGACTTCAATAATTTTTTCAGCCATTATTCAACACCTCTCAATGATGGATTAAATGCATCTCTTAAACCATTACCAAACAAGTTAAATGCAATCATTAAAATTGCAATATAAGCTGATGGGAATAGTAATTGATGAGGGTATGTTGCCATTGACGCTTGTCCTTGGCTAATAAGCATACCTACAGAGGTTGCATTTGAATAGTCAATAATATTTAAGAATGAATATGTAGCTTCTAAGAAGACAAATGATGGAATCGCAAGCGCATATCCTGTAACAAGTAATCCTAATGTATTTGGGAAAATATGTTTAAACATGATACGTGAGTCTTTTGCACCAAGTGTTCTAGCTGCTAGAACATACTCTCTATTTTTAAATCGATAAAACTGCATACGTGCGGTTCCATAGTTACCTATCCAACCGGTCAACGTAAAGGCAATGATAACAATAAACATACTAGTTCCATAACGTAAAATCATTAAAGTGATTACTGATAACAATGGAATTGAGGCTAAAATTTCAACAAGTCTATCCATCATTAAGTCAACTGCACCACCATAATAACCAGCGATAGCTCCTAGTAATAATCCTATAAACGCATTGACAACAATAACACTTATCGCCATGAATATAGAAATTCTAGCACCTTGCCAAATGGACGTGAACAAGTCATGACCATCATTAGTCGTACCAAACCAGAAATAAGTATCTTCAGGTGATTGGTCAAGTGCAAATAAGAATTCATTCATTCTTACATTGTATTGATAGTATTGCGTACCATCATCAGTTCCTTGAACAGTAATACTTAAAATATCAATAATATAATTTTTCGCTAAATATTCTTGATATTTGTCTTCAGTGATTGTTCTTGTAACAGATCCAAGTGGATCCACATAGTTTACATCACCAATGACATAACCATTTGCTTCGTTATATGAAACATTTGCAAAATAATCAAATGGCATATATGATTTAATGAAATTAATATATTTATAATAATCAACAGTTACTGTTAAGCTTGTGACATCAGCATATGCTGGATCATCTGGATTATCAATAAGTGCTTGTGGCATACCATCTAGAATAATGTTTTCTTCAAAATCTGAATTATACATATATACTAAGAATCTTTTACCAGCAGTAATAGTTTTTGTCCCATCAAAAATACCCCATTTTTCTAATACAGGAATTTTTGGTGTTAAATCAGCTAAACGTGAAGCTTCATTGCTATCTGTTTCAGGTAAATCATATACTTTCATATATGGCCCGAATACAACAAAGAACATAATGATACAAATAATAACAAACGCAGCTAAAGAAGCTTTATTTTTCTTAAAGCGATTCCATGAATCTTGGTAATAACCAATCTCTTTAGTTTCTAATTTAACTTCGTCAATGTGCTCATCAGCATTGCGCACTAAGACTAATTTTGATTTGTCGATATCTTTTATCATGATAACTTCCCACTTCCGAATCTAATTCTAGGATCAAACAGCGTATATGAAATATCATTAATTATTGCTGATAATAATGTAATGAATTGAGAAAATGCTGTAATTAGCATAATGAGTGCGTAGTCTCTATTATTAAAGGCTTGAAGATACATACGTCCAGTACCATCAACCCTAAATATGCGTTCTGTAATAATCCCACCGCTTAAAATACCAATAATACCGATGAATACCCCTGGTAAGAATGGTACCAATGCATTTTTCAAGGCATGTCTATAGACAGCTTGATTTTTTGTTAAACCTTTTGATCTTGCTAATAACATGTATTCGCCAGTGATTTGTTCAGTAAGCTCAGCACGAACTGATCTCGCAAATCCAGGAATACTAGACACTGTTAAAACGATAACTGGCATAACATAAGTGCTTAATCCATAAGCAACACCAAGTTGTTCAAACTCCGAGGTGGTTGCGATGTATGGGGTCGGCGCCCAATGTAATTGAAAATAAAATAAGTATTGTGATAATACAGCTACCACAAAGAATGGTACTGAGATAAAAATCATAATACCAACGGAAATCATTTGATCGGGTAACTTGTTTTTATTAAGTGCAGCGAGAACTCCTAAACCAATTGCAAACGGAATAGAGAGAAAATAAGGCACGATATTGATTCTAATTGATGCTGGAATTTTGCTAAAATATACAGTTGCTACATCACGATGTAGTTGTGCTGAATACCCAAATGATCCGTCAACAAATATGTTTCTTACCCAAAGCCAAAATTGGACGGGAATTGGTTCATTCCATCCTTCTCTTTCTGCGTTAACTTGATACCATGTGTCATCGGTTAATGGTTGTTGAACATGATTATCAGGCATTAATTTAATTACGACGAAGATTACAAAAATTGTGATGAAAAAGGTAATTACCATCAATCCAATTCTCTTAAGCAAATATCTCCACAATTTGCATCACTCCTTTAATTTTTGAGATTTATACTACGTATAATGCTCTAGTAAATTTATATTGTCTTACTTATTATATCAAAATATAACAAATATTCAACAAACTTTATACTATAAGTATAAAATTTGATATTTTTTACAGAACAAACGAGCCCGAGATAGTCAAATCTCAGGCTCAGTTCATCTATAAATTATTTGTATTTAAGAATGACTATTGAAAATTACTCAGCAAAATCAGGGTCAGTATTTAAATATCTATATCTATTAGAACCCCAGCCAAATGCTGTTGAGTATGCTGGCCATTCGATAACTACGTTAGCAGCATAAACTGTAGCTGATGAACGAGTTACTGTTGGGATAAGTGGTACATATTCGAAGAATACTTCTTCAAATGCTGCAACAAATGCCCATGTGTCAACTGTAGCACCACTGAATGGTTCAGCAGCTGATCCATCCCATGGAGTATCATAAGCAACTGTTAAAATACCTAAGTCATAAACTGAACCTTGGTAAATACCAGCAGGTTTAGTTTCACCAGTTACTTCGTCAACTGAAGCTTGTAGGTAACCCCATAATAATAAGTGACCTTCAAGTTCGTTTTCTGTCATGTAGTCTTCACCAAGTGCATCTAAGTAGTTATAAGTATTAGTTAAATCTACTGTAATTTCAGCATTTAAGTATAGACCATAGCCATCTTCTTGTGAAGCATCATATGGTTGTGAAAGACCTAATGATCCACCACCAATGATATCGCCCATAAATGAGATAGCTGGATATTGCCACCAAACACCTGTTGATGAACCAAATCCGATTGAGTTAAGTGAGATATCAAAATCCCAATTACCTAAGTCAGCTCTAACACCTGTAGTGTCTTTCTTATCTAAAACGATATCGAATTTATCTGCACCAAATAAAGCTTCATATGATGATTCAACATATTCTGCTAATGATACAGCGAAATCGTCACTATTTGTTAATAATTCAATTGTAACTTTACCTGTATTTCCTGCAGCTACCCAATCAGCATAAGCTGCATTGAATAATTCAACTGCTTTAGTTGGAATATATCCATTTGAACTTGGATCAATACCTAAACCTTCTAATACAGCTAAATGAGCAGGTGATTGTGAATAGTATAATGCATCTTGAATATATGATTTAGTATCAAGTGGTACTGGAAGTAATGATGCAGTATTTGGAGCATATACGTTTGTAGCATAATATCCTCTATCAAAACCGTATAATAACGCTTGTCTGAATCTTACATCAAATAAGATTTCTGGACGAGCTGCAGCGCCTTCAACATCAGCATCAGCTGTATTGATAATTAAATATTGTGGATATCCATCCCAAGATTTGTATAAATTATCAGATTCAGCATATTTAGCATAGAAATCGTTTGTTAAGCCAAGAGCAGATAATGAACCTTCAGCAAATAATGCTTCTCTTGCATCTTCTGTATCAACGATTTGATATACATAGCTCTTATAGTTTACAGTATCTTTTGCAACATATTCATAGTTCTTATTGAATACTAATTTTTGGTTTTCATCCCAAGTCTTTAAGATATATGCACCATATGATACATATGGACTTTCTGGAGTACCATAAGTTGATTCATTACCATCATTGTTTAATGAAGCTGCATATGCAGTTGGTTCAACTAATCTTAAATCATTACCAAATGCAACAGCAGTAGCTTGTGATTTAGCAGTACTAAATGTAACTGTGAAAGTATAATCATCAACAACTTCAAAACCTACTTGATCCCAAGTTGCAGTACCTGTGAAATATTCATATGAATTTACAATTGGATAACCATTTTTGTTAGCTTCTGTGTAATAGAAAATATTTGCACGGTAGTTATTTTGAGTACCATCTAGGAATTGTTTTAAAGTATATTCATAAGTAGCAGCAGTAATTGGTGTACCATCTTCGAATTGTAAATCATCTCTTAAATGGAATGTCCAAACTGTGTCAGTATATGTAGTAGCAGCAGCTCTATCATATTGACCATCTGCAGTTAAGTGTTCATCACCATTAGCATCTGTTGGATATTGTGTAGCACCAACTAATACATAATGATAATCTAACGCTTCAATTGAATAAGTACCATCTGGGTTACCTGCGCTGTAGATTTTAGAAAAATCGCCAGGAGCATCAGCAACGCCTTCTTCAATAGCTAAATCCCAATCTACTTCTGTTGAATATAATGGAGTTGACATTAAGTCGATGAATGCATCTTCATGACTCCATTGATATACAAGTGGGTTTAAGATAATTGAAGAACTTGAATCTAAACTTGTGAAATATGTTTCACCATCTGTATAAGTAGCAGCTTTTGAGTTTAGTGGTTCCCAATATGCATAAAATTCAGTAGATGCACTGATTTCTAATGGGAATGATACAGCTTGTGGTTCTAACCAAGTAAGACCGGCTTTACCTTCAAACCAACCACCAAATCTATAACCAGCTCTTTCTGGAGCAGCTGGTGCTTCAGCAATCGTACCGCCATCACCATCTACATAGACTGGATCAACAGTAAGACCTGTAACTTTTGTATTAAAACGAACTACTATATTATCTGACCAAACAGCATATAGTGTTAAATCACCTTCAACTGGTGCACTGAAATCATAGCTTGAACCTGAACCGTCAGCATTTTCATACCAACCAACAAAGCTCCATGCTACGTTTACATCATCACTTGCTTTTGTAGGTGCAGCTGGTTCAGCAACCATTTCGCCTTCTTTGACGTCAACAGCAGCTACAGCAGTACCGCCTTGTGAGTCAAATGTAACTGTATATGTTATAGAACATGCAGCTAATAAGACCATAACAAAAGCGAATGACACAACTAGCAATAACTTTTTAGTAACTTTCATTAGTTTACTCTCTCCTTTTTAAACTATTTTTTAAAATTATACCAAAAATAATGTGAAATTCTATTAAATTATGAAAAATTGTCCATGAAAACGTTTTATTTTCCTTTTTGGCTCTAGGATTTTAACAAAATGTTCTCTTTTGGACAATTTTTCGTAAATTTTTATGTTTTTTTCTTTTCTATATTATGCAGGATTTATGATGTTTAAGAGTACAGTTTCGTTATAAAGATCAGAAACTGCAATGATTTGATCTGGTACAATACCAAATTCATTACTTTCATATACAAAAGGATCAGCTTCTGTACCACTGCCACTTACGATATATGCATTGATTGAATTTGAACTTGTTGTGAATGCTGTACCATTAGGCAATAAGATTGGTGTGATTGAACAAGCACCACCACCTGATTGTTGACCAATCACTAAACCTAAGTTATTTTCTTTAAAAATGGTTGCCATTTCATTTGCAGCACTAAATGTGACTGTTGATGTGAGTAATGACCAATTTAATTGACTATAACTGTCGATACCTTCAATTCTTACATAAGATGTAGAAACACTACCTGTTGATCGATTCATTCTTGAAGTCTTAAATGCTTGATCTGTAATAAAACCAACAACTCTATAAAGTGCTCCAATATTACCACCCATATTCCAAGATAGATCTAGAGTAACATTTGCAAGATTTGGTGCTTCTGCTGACATTGTTTCTAACATGATTTCCATGTAAACTGCGCTGTCTGCGATAACCGTATCGATCATACTCATTTCAAATGGAACTACATTGTCAACTAATCCACTATCATAAATACCAACATAGAACAATCCATAAGTTTCATCAAACGATACTTGAACAGTGTAGGTTACATCATTTACAGTTTTAGCATAATATAGAGTTGACTCACTATCTGTAGATGCAGTATAACCTAATGCGACAAGTGCATTTTGATATGTTTGAACATATGTACTATCTAAACCTTTAACTAAAATTTCTAAAGATCTATTTGTATCAGTGCTATTGTTGTAGAAGAAATATTTATTTCCTCCATCTACTGCTGGTAAGACATCTGTTGCACTCAATAAATTTAATGCGTCACTTGTATAAGCATCACTATAAGTCGCACTTTCTTCAATATCAGATGTATTAAAATCATCAAGTGTAAGTACTGCACTTGTTTTTTCATCATCTAAGAACCAATAATATGGTCTATATCCAGCATTTGCATTCCATCCAGATGCTGCTTCACCCCATTTAACACCTATAGCATCATCAACAGCCACTAATCCTTTATACCAATCATTAAATCTTGGTCCATAGTTAGCCAGTGAAGACGTTGCAGGTCCTGAGTAGTTCGCAACGTTGAAATATGAAGGATATCCATATGAAGTATGTGGTTCATCTAACCCTTTGAGTAAGACTTTGCTGATTGCATCGTCTACTTTATACGCTCTAGCATCTAGTAAATCATCCATATAGACTGCAAGTTTATCATAATATGTATTGACTTCCATAATATCTTTTAATCCATAGAAATAATCAAGATCAAATGCGAACATGTTATATGTATGAACTAATAAGTCTGATGGAATAGATGTTGCTTGCATCGTTGAATCCATCATTTGAGCATATTCATCACTATCTTCACTTGGCAATGAATAAATACCATATAAAGCATCGTAATTGTAATAAACATTATAATAGCTTGAACCCGCAAATAATTGATTAACTAAATAATAAGGAAGAACAACATCGCCTTCATAAACTGCCATATCTAAGTTATACATATTTAAGTCATAAAATACATCATGACCCTCTTGGTAATAAGCATTTGGATTTTCGTTGTCATAAACAATGTGTCGTCCATAGTTTGTAGCAGTTGAATACACATATGCCCAATAAAAACCTGGATCATTTGTTGTTATTGTATTCGTATTTGAATCTAGAATACAAATTAAATCGTATGTGTAATCCTCTTCAGCATCATAATAGAAATACTCAAGTGTTAACACACCATTATCTGTTGAATCTGTGATTGTAATACTTGGATCAATAAATCCTTGCAATAAAGTGAAGAAATCCATCACTTTTACATATGGAACATAACCATTTTCTTCAAAGTATAACGTCAATGAACTGTCTGCAACATCATATTCAGGTGTTGTGTTATAGAAATTGACTACTCTTGAATTTGTAATGGTGACATCATCCACTAAATTTAAATCCACTGTATATGTTTTGGTTTCTGATAACCCATTAAGTGAATAAATAATGGTGACAGATGCTTGTGTTGTTGTATCACCATATCTTACAGGTAAAACGACACCAGTTTTAGAAATATAATCAGATGTTGAATACCATAAAATAGACGTTCCATTAATTCTACCTGAACTAGGTATATTTAAATTGTATTCTGAGTTATAGAAATTATCTTCAACGTCTGTAATATCAGCTTGTAATCTTTGTGCATCTGCTGCATCAATCCATTTTGCATAAAGTGTTACATCTGCAGAGATTTGTGTTGAAAAATCAAACGCTTTTGATGGATTTGATTCTACATACCAAAAATCAAAAATATAACCATCTTTTGTTGGATCTTCTGGTTCAATTGCTACTTGATGAATAGCAACCAATTGCGATTCAACACTTGAACCACCATCAGTATCGAAAGCAACTGTAAATGTTTCTGGTGCCCAATAAGCATTTAATGTCAAGTTTGACGTGATTGGTGTGTTAAAATCAAACGCTTGATTTTCATCACTTAGATACCAATAATCAAAGACGCTTTCTGCTTTAGTTGGCATATCAGGTGCTGTGATTGTTCTACCTGAAATGACTTTGATGTCACTAACATCAGACCCACCATTTGAATTGAAACTCACAACCATTAAATCAGCATCAGCTACCCATAGTGCAGTAATCGTTAAATCACTTGTTACAGGTGTATCAAAATCAAAGGGTTGATCTTGATTTGCTTGATACCAATAGTTAAATACATATCCGTCACGACTAGGGTCATCAGGTATAGTTATTAGTCCGTTTTCTAAAACTTCTTGACTCATAACAGCTGTACCACCTAGTGTGTCAAATGTTACAGTATATGATTTATCCCCACATGATGCTAAAACAACTAAAAATAGCATCATAAATGTGATACTTATCATTTTCTTTATATATTTCACACTTCTTCCTCCATTGTTAAAAATTATTTATTACAATATTATATCAATATTGTTATGGTGTCAAGCAAAACTTATCATTTACGGCTTAAATAAAAGAAAAACCTAACACAAATGTGGTAGGTTTTAATCTTATAAAAAGTATTTTATTCTGCTTCTTCAGGAATTGAATAATCCATTGCAGCATATCTTTGATACATTGCCCAACGTTTCTTAGCATTGTATAAGTTAAGTTCAAGAAGTTCAGCAGCATGATCAGGATTGATTTGTGCTAATTGAGAGAATCTTGCTTCATTTAATAAGAAGTCATGATATTTATCCCATACTGGTGGACGAGAATCAATTTGGAATGGATTCTTGCCTTCTTCTTCTCTACGTGGGTCAAATCTAAATGTTGGCCAATAACCACATTGAGTTGCTAATTTAGCTTGTGCAAATGAATTCGTTAATCCACCTTTAATACCATGTTCAATACATGGTGCATAAGCGATAATAATTGATGGTCCTTCGTAACTTTCAGCTTCTTTAAGTGCTTTAACAACTTGCGCTGGTGATGCACCATGAGAAATTTGAGCTACATAAACGTGTCCATAACTCATCGCGATTGCAGATAAGTCTTTACGTTTGTTTGGTTTACCAGCAGCAGTAAATTTTGCAATTGATCCTACTGGAGCAGCTTTAGATGATTGACCACCTGTATTTGAATAAACTTCAGTGTCAAGAACTAAAATATTAACGTCTTCGTTATTAGCGATAACGTGGTCAAGTCCACCATAACCGATGTCATAAGCCCAACCATCTCCACCAATAATCCATTGTGATACTTTAGCAAAGTAGTCTTTTAATGTTAATAATTCACGTGCATAAGGTGCATCAACTTTTTCAAGTTCAACAACCATTTCTTTTTTAATCTTTTTAGTTTCTTGTGCACTCTTTCTATTTTCAATCCAACTTTGAGCCAATGCTCTTAATTGTTCTGGCATTTCATCTAAATGAGATGCTAATAAAGTTTGTACTCTATCTCTCATTGTTTCATAAGCAATCTTCATACCGAAACCAAATTCAGCATTATCTTCAAATAATGAGTTTGCCCAAGCAGGTCCAAAACCTTCTTTATTGGTTGTATATGGAGTTGATGGGAAAGAACCACCATAAATTGATGTACATCCTGTTGTATTCGCAATCACTAAATGATCACCAAACATTTGTGTTAATGCTTTGATATATGGTGTTTCACCACATCCAGCACATGCACCAGAGAATTCAAATAATGGTTGTTGGAAACTTAAGTTCTTAGGACTATCAACACCTAAATCTTTGTAAGTCACTTCATGGAAGAAATAATCTGCAGTTTGTTGAGAACCTTTAGCAAGTTCATCACCAATTGGTACCATTGCTAAAGATTTTTCAGGTGTAGGACATACTTGAACACAGACACCACATTCAGTACAATCAAGTGTTGATACTTGAATAGAGAATTTCATGCCTTCTAATCCTTTACCTTTAGCATTAATCATCTTAGCACCTTCTGGAGCATTAGCTGCTTCAGTTTCAGTTGCTAAGAATCCACGAATAACACCATGAGGACATGCGAAGACGCATTGATTACATTGAATACAGTTTTCATTTCTCCATTCTGGAACATAGTTCGCAATACCACGTTTTTCGTATCTTGTAGAACCATTTTCCATATGAGCATCTTCATAACCTAAGAATGCAGATACTGGAAGTGAATCACCTTCAATCGCATTAACGACATCAGCAATCTTCTTCACATAATCTGGTCTAGATAAATCTTCAACTTGAGGTGCATCTTCTAATGCAACCCAATTAGGATTTACTTCAACTTCTACTAAGTTTTCATAACCAGCATCGATAGCTTGTTCGTTTAATAAAACGATTGTGTCACCTTTACGGCCATATGTTTTCTTAGCATATTCTTTCATGTATTTGTTAGCTTCTTCAGCTGGCATTAAATGCGCATTTAATTTAAAGAATGCAGATTGCATAATTGTATTAATACGACGACCTAATCCAATTTCATAAGCTAAATCAACTGCATTAATAATATAGAATTTAGCTTTCTTTTGAGCAAGTTGACGTTTAACTTTATTTGGTAATAAATCTTCAATTTGATCTGCAGGAGTTTGTGTGTTTAGTAGGAATGTTCCACCTTTTTTCAAACCTTTAAGCATATCATATTTAGTAAGATAAGTATCTGTTGAACATGATACAAAATCTGGATAGTTAACTAAGAATGTAGAACGAATTGGCTTATCAGAGAAACGTAAATGCATACGTGTAACCCCACCAGCTTTTTTAGAGTCATAAGACGCATAGGCTTGAGAGTATAATTCTGTATGGTCACCAACAATTTTAGTGATGTTCTTAGAAGCACCAACGGTACCATCAGAACCTAAACCAAAGAATAATAATTCTGTTGTTTTATTTTCTGTAATTTCTAATGATTTGTCATATGATAATGATGAGAAAGTCACATCATCTTCAATACCAATTGTGAAACTATCTTTTTGTTCGCCTGCTAAGTTTTCAAATACTGATACTAACATTGCAGATGTTGTATCTTTAGATGATAAACCATAACGACCACCAATGATCTTAGGTTGATTTTCAGCACCATAATATACAGATTTAACATCTAAGAATAATGGTTCGCCGATAGAACCTGGTTCAATAGTTCTGTCTAAAACAGCAATTTTATTCACTGTTTTTGGCATTGCATCTAAGAAATATTTAATGCTAAATGGACGGTATAAATGTACAGTCAATAAACCGACTTTTTTACCTTGAGCTCTTAAATGATCAACTGTTTGTTGAGCTGATTCACATACAGAACCCATCGCAATAATCACATCAGTTGCTTCTGGATCACCATAGAACACGAAAGGTGCATAAGGTCTTCCAGTAACTTTTGAAATTTCTTGCATGTACTCATTAACGATATCAGGTACTTGAGCATAATGAGTTGATTGTAATACTCTTGTTTGGAAATAAACATCATCTGATTGAGCTGTACCACGAGTTACAGGTCTTTCTGGATTTAATCCAATACTTCTAAATTTAGCAAGTGCATCTCGATCTAACAAACGATCAAACACTTCATAATCCATTACTTCAATAGATTGAACTTCATGAGATGTTCTAAATCCATCAAAGAAATGCATAAATGGAATACTTGACTTAATTGCTGCTAAATGGGCAATACCTGCTAAGTCCATTGATGATTGAACACCTGTTGATGCTAATAATGCAAACCCTGTTTGACGTGCTGCCATAACATCTTGATGATCACCAAAGATTGAAAGAGCTTGAGCTGCTAAGCTTCTTGCTGCAATATGGAAAACACCTGGTAATAACTGACCAGCTATCTTATACATATTAGGAACTTTCAATAATAAACCTTGTGATGCTGTAAATGTTGTTGTTAAAACACCCATTTGTAATGAACCATGAACTGTACCTGCAGCTCCTGCTTCACTTTGCATTTCTACAACTTTTACTGGCATCCCAAATAAATTCTTTTTACCCTGTGAAGCCCAAAGGTCAACATTTTGTGCCATTGGTGAAGATGGTGTAATTGGGTAAATACCTGCAACTTCTGTGAATGCATAAGCACAGTATGCAGCTGCTTCGTTTCCGTCCATGGATTTAATCACTTTTTTCGCTACCATAAACAAACCTCCATATTCTATTCTAAGACTTTTAAAATATCATAAGCATTCTCTTTTGGAGATGCTTTTTCGAACACATGTGTGATGATACCTTCTTCATTTAAAACAAATGTAGAACGACTCACACCCATATATTTTTTACCATACATACTTTTTTCTACATAGACACCAAATTGATTGATGACTTCAAGATGCTCATCTGATAATAATAGGAAAGGTAATTCAAAACTATCAATGAATTTTTGATGGCTTTTTTGACTGTCTTTACTAATGCCAATGACAACGACACCTCTTTTTTCAAACTCATCATATGTATCTCTAAATGCACATGCTTGAGTCGTACATCCTGGTGTGTTATCTTTTGGATAAAAATAAATGACAACACGTTTTCCTAAAAAATCTTTAAGCTGATGCATATTGCCTTTTGCATCTGGTAAATTAAAATTATTTACTTTTGCACCTACATCAAGCATAAAATCATCCTCTTTTTGGTATTCGTCTTTAACCATTATTCATTATAACCCATTTTATAAGTTTTTTTAACCCTTTTTTTACTTTTTTCCATAGTTTCTCATACTTTGATTAAAAAACCGTAATCTACCTTATTTTTCTTATAAACACAGTCAGTAGTGTTAAAGATTTTATTTAATAAAATAAAAAGAATGCTCGATAGCATTCTTATTTTTTTAATGGTGCGGGTGACAGGATTTGAACCTGCACGCCATAGGCGCTAGATCCTAAGTCTAGTGCGTCTGCCAATTTCGCCACACCCGCGCAAGAAGAATTATACTCTATTTTAAATAAATAGTCAATTCTTTTTGCACCCTAAATCTATTTCTTTTTTCTTAATACAATAAATACAGTTATCCCAATCAATGGAATTATTCCTAAACCATAATACCAATGATCTATCCATGTGTTTTGATTACTTACATCTACTAATATCCTTGAAGTGTAATCTATGCCGTTTAGTTGATATGAAAAATATACATAGTAAGAACCTTCATTATCTTCGTGATCTAAATATTCATTATATAATATAGATACATTTTCAATATTTTGATTTTGCGAACTCATATAATTTTTAAAATATACAATCATATCTGTTTCATTCATCACTTCTGTAGACATCAAATTTATAATAGGTTCATCATACTCAAAAATTGGTGCTTGATTATCAATTACATGGATGAATGATTGATATGTTCCTATGTTTTGATGTTCGTCACTTGCTTGTAACAAAACTTCATAAACTCCAGCGTTTGTTGTTTGTAAATACTGATCAGATAAGATAGTAATCGTAACATTTTGGTCTACATCATCACTTGCACTAAACAAGTCTAGAATTTCTATTGTTGATAAGGGTTGATCATCAGTATATAGAAAAATTTGATCAGGGCCAAAAATAGTAGGTGCAGTATCATCATTAATATTTACAACAAATGAATCATAGGCTGTATTACCAGCGTGATCAGTGACACTAAAATAAACTGTATATGATCCTATTGTATGAGCTGTTGAATAATCTTCTTGTTCAATTAAAATATCACCTTGATTAAGTATATCGACATTATCAGTGATTGTAAATTGATTAAATAATTCCATAAGCGATGGTTCATTCCCATAAGTGACATCAATGACATCAGGACCTAAGATGATAGGTGCTTCTTTATCAATAATAATGATTGATAACATCAAATACTTCTTGATATGATTAAGTTCGGACATAAGCATTAATTCATAAGTACCTGCCATTTTATCACTATCAAAATAATTATCGCTTGTGATGCTATAATCTAAAACTTGATGATTTGAATCATAAGCGTGAATCAAATCAAACAATTGTTCTTCTGTCATCTGTTGATCATAACTCATCGTGATTTCAGCATGATCAACTCTATTAAATGTTGTATCTAAAAAGGGCTCGAATCCCGGAAATTGATCATAGGATCCATGATATAAAATAACTTCATAGTTTGGATTTATATTATCAATATCAAAAGGCATACTAAAGACTGTAAAATCATCTTGAGGCTGAAATTCCACATAAACTCTTTGGTTGACTTCATCATCAAGATACGCATAAACAAAAGGAACAGCATCAGGGCCCACTTCTATTTCCAATTCTTTACTTCTTACTTCACTTAAGTGGTCACCTAAGTAATCATAGGACATCACTAAAGTATACGTATCATTTGGTGTGATGTCATAAATATCATCACAATATCCATCAATGGTAAATCTTGTCTTTTTAAATCTTGATAAATTAATATAATTTCTAAAATCATTTGGTGTCTGATTTTCTAAAGCGAAAGTTTCACCAATACTCATAACCACCAATAAACAAAACAGTATTAATAATATTATTTTTTTCATTTTTAACGCCTCCTAACACATAATAGGTGATAACTAAATAAATTACTTGTTAAAAAGCATTGTACAAAAAACAAATTTACGCAGATGATATACTTTAAGTAAATAGGAGGTTTTACATATGTCATTTCAAGCTTATATAGACAATATTACAAAAGCCATAATAAAAACACCTCCATATATCAATTATATAGAAGTGTATGTTATTTTGTTATTAACCCTCTTTTTTTATAGTATCTACTAAATGGGGTTCAGTCTATTGTTCTCTATCTTTTTCTTTATCACGAGAATTTATCGTAATATACATTTTCTTCTTTAATATCGTGTTTATTTAACACATTAATACATGCGTTAATCATTCCCGGTGACCCACATAAATATGCTTCACTTTTTGATAAATCGCCTGTTAATCTGTCTAAGACATCCGTGATAAGTCCAACTTCACCTTTCCAGTTATCACCTTCATCAGGTGCTGATAATGCTGGAATATACTCAAAATTTGGATATTCTTTTTGTAGTTCAAGAAATTCTTCTGTGTAATATAAATCTTTTACGGATTTTGCCCCAAAGAAATATTGAACTTTTCTAGGCATTCCTAAAGCTTTTAATCTAAATAAGATTGAACGAATAGGTGCTTTCCCAGAACCACCAGCAATACATACAATCGGTTTATCTGAATCTTCTTGTAAGAAGAAATCACCAAATGGACCAATTAATGTTGCTTTATCGCCAACTTTTAATGCTTTATGAACATATGTGGTTGCTTGTCCATTTGGAACCAAACGAATAAGCATTTCGACATAATCGGTATGTGCAGGATCTGATGCAAGAGAATATGCGCGAATCACTTCAATCCCTGGCACTTTAATTTGCATATATTGTCCAGGTTTGAAATCAACATGATTTGGATCTTTTAATTCAAATCTCACACGTTTAATATCATATGTTAAATCTTCCATTTCAGATACAACTGTTTTAAACTCTTTAGCGGTTAATAAACCTGGGGGTAATACGATTTGCATTTTATCTTTGACTTTAACTTGACAAGACAAACGTACACCTTCTTCAATCTCTTCTTGAGATAAAAATGGTTCTTCTGTTGGTTTAACACCTGGAACGTCATCAAGTAGTCTAAATTTACAAAATCCACAAGTTGCTTTTCCACCACAAGCTGATGGAATATATACTTCATTTTGTGCTAAAGTTGATAATACTGAATCATCACCATATACGACCATTTGTGTATCACTGTTTACAGTGATTGTTTTTTCTTGACTACCTCCGAAGATGTAGTCAAGTAGAATAAGTACACCTGTGATCAGTAGTAATATACCTATGATGATGAGTGGTAAAAATATATTCATTTGTCTACCTCCTTAGAATGATAAGCCTCTAAAACCAGCAAAAGCAAGTGCTAAAATACCTAAAATAACAAACACGATTGCTTTGCCTCTTAAACCTTTAGGTAAATTACCGTAAATTGCAAGTTTTTCTCTAATTGATGCTACAAGTACAATTGCAAGTAACCACCCTACTGATGAGCCGAACGCAAAGACAGCTGTTTCACCATAGTTATAATCTCTATTAACAAAGAATTGACTGACGGCTAAAACGACACAGTTTACGGTAATCAGTGGTAAATAAATACCAAATGCTGAATAAAGTGATGGTAAATATTTTTCTAATAATAATTCTAAAATTTGAACTGTAGCAGCAATTGTAATGATAAATGCTAATAAACTTACATCTTCTGTTCCAGTCATTTTTAATAATTGATAAATTGGATAATTAATGACTGCAGTTAGTGTAACAACTAACACAACTGCTAATCCCATACCACGCGCGTTTTTAACGTTTGTTGATATCGCAATCAGTGGACACATACCTAAAATTAAGGTTAAAGCAATATTATTACTTAATATCGAATTAATTAATAGTTCTAACATCTCTTATACCTCTCCTTCATACGATTTAGCCCAAGTTCTAAGAATCCAAATCATTAAACCTAAAATAAAGAATCCACCTGGGGCAATCTTCATAGATGCCCAAGTAGTAAATCCATCAGGCATGACTTGATAACCTAAAATGGTACCAAATGCTAATGGTTCACGAATCAATGCAACAAGCACTAAGACGAGCATGTATCCCATACCACTTGCAAATCCATCAACAAGTGAGTATCTCCATGGGTTTTTAACAGCAAACGCTTCTGCTCTACCCATAACAATACAGTTTGTAATAATTAAACCAACATATGCTCCTAGTGAATTATAAATATCAGGAAAATATGCTTGTAAGAATTTTTGAACGAAAATGGTGAATGTAGAAATAATGACCATATATGTTACAATTCTTAGTTTTGATGGAATGTAGTTTCTAAACATAGAAACAAACATTGAACTGATCATCGTAACAAATGTCACACCTAAACCCATCGCAATCGCATTTTCTACAGTATTACTGATGGCAAGTGCACTACATAATCCAAGTGCAGCAACATAAATAGGATTGTTGGTCTTCATACCACTTTTTATAACGTTATACCATTTTGTATATTTGACTCTTATAAAGTTCATATGATTTAACCTCTACTTTCCCATAAATCTTTATAAATGAAATAACTTTCATTTAAGATACGCATAAATGCATTTGATGTATTTGTTGCTCCAGCGATTTGATCCACTTCATTAGGAAGATTACCTGTTGTTCCAAGAGGACCAATCACGATTGGTGTTTCAGATGTATCATCAAACTCTAATCCTACAAATTGATCTAAAAATTCTCTTAATACAACTTTACCACCTAAACCTGGAGTTTCTCCTTGTTGTAAAATGGTGATGTCAACGATGGTTTTAAAATCATCTTCAATCGTTAAGACCCCTACAATATCATTGATATATCCACTTTCAGCAAAAATACCAAAAATGAATGAAATATTATTTGTTTGATTATCGATGTATAACTTAACATCTTCACCATGCACTTGATAATCTTCAACTGTAATTTCTGAATTAAAAACATCAAACAATGTCTCTTCAGTATAAGTTGCATCATTGTGATTTAAAATAGCTTGATATAAGGCTTTATTTTCGTTTGCCTCAATTCTTGCAGAAAATAATAAATCCATACCGACAAATGCGAGTGATGTGATTAAACCTAAAATACCAACAAAGATAACTAATTGTATGTATTGTTTCATGCTTCACTCACCTCCTCTGGACTTTTCTCAAGCATTGGTGAGACAGCATTCATAATGATGATGGCATAGACAACACCTTCTGATGCATCTGCTAAACCTCTAATCACCACTGTAATTAAAGCAATACCAATACCATATAATATTTTCCCTCTTGATGTCTGTGGTCCGGATACAGGATCTGTAGCAACAAAGAATGCAGCAAACATTAATTGTCCCAAGAAAAGTGAGAAAAATGCATCATGGAATTGATCAGGATAAAACTTACCTAAAATAACAGTGAATATAGCTGCTGATAATAAAATAGTTAGTGGAATTCGCCAATCTGCAATCTTTAAGAATAACAAGATAGCCCCTACAACCCATACGCCTAACATGACCGTTGAGCCTATTGTATTAGCATATTGTCCAAGGAGTAATCCAAATAAATGATCGGTTGTTCCTAAAAATGTCATATCAGAAATATTTAAAGACTGCATCACATCTCCTGTTACAGGATCAATGAAAGTTTGTCCAACTTCTGTTGGAAACGTCACTAATAAAAATAAATATCCAACAAGTGCGGGATTGAAAATATTTCTTCCAAGTCCACCAAACACACTTTTACCAAAAAATGAAGCAAATCCCGCTCCTACCATCACCATATAAAGTGGCAATTGAGGTGGCATTAAAAGTGTAAACATCAGTGCAGTGACAAAAGCTCCATAGATATCTTTACCATAATCAAGTTTTCTAACTTTTGCAAAAATAAATTCTACAAATACTGATGTTGCAATAGCAACGAGCCCCATGATAAGTACATAGTATGTATATACAAGTGAACCAACCACGAGTAAAACAGCAAGTAGCACAGTCATAATGATTAAATTTTTATGACATACCCTTGGTGTTTGTGCTTTAATTTCTTTATCGTTTGTTTCGATTGTTTTCATCATATCCTCCTTATACGCTTAATCCAAATAAGATTAAAGCAATGATTGAAAGGATTATAAGCTGAATGGGTAATCCTTTAAAACCTTTTGGAACGGGTGCTTGGTGTAGATGCTTTTCAATAAATGTTAATAATGTTAAAACAAAACCATAACCGATAGCTGCAAATAAACTTAAATAAAAACTATTTTGAATGGTATCAACACTGCTGATATTAATTAAAAGCACACCTAAAACAATGGTATTTGATACAAGTTGTGTCGTAAATGAACCAATAAGTGCATAGAGTTTAGGAAATAATCTCTTAATAAGTACATTAAATATTACAATCACGACTGTTGATGTGACAACAAATACAAATGTTTGGAAATATGTAAAATCTTTGACGACTTCACCTAATTCATTAGTACCATAAAGTAATGTATGATAAATCCAAAATCCTACCATACTTACAAGTGGTAAAACAAAAATTAAAGATAAACTTAATTTGAGTGCATTTTTAGGTTTTTCTTCTGTCGTTACTAAAGATTCAAGTCCTAAAAATGAGAATAATAATACGTTATTGATAAATAGTGTAGCAACAATCAATGTTGCAAGCGAAGTAAATTCAATCATTTAGACTCACCTCTTTGTTGAAAAGTTTTAAAAATACCTAATAATAGTCCAACAATGAGTAATGCACCAAATGCTGTGTTTGCTAAACTAAATGAATAGACAGGATCAAATAAACGCATAGGAATATTTAATAATGTAATACTTCCAGTGGTTGCGATGACTCTAATGATTGTAACGATCACTAAAGCTCCTAAAAACCCAACACCGTATGCAAATCCATCAACAAGACTGTGAAGCGCATTGTGTTCATTGGCATATGTTCTTGCACGTTGTAACACTAAGCCACTGACTGCAGTTAATGGGAGGTAAATACCTAAATCTTGATAAAGACCTAAATTTCTTACTTGCATAATCATTTCTGCAACACTGACTAAAAATGCAAGTATCAAGATAATAAATACATTTAACATTTCTGGTGATATTTTTGATCTAAATAATGCCACAAACAAATTAACAATGATCATGATGATTAAAACTGTAAATCCTAATGCAAAAGCTTTTTCTAATGTATCTGAAACTGCTAAGACTGGTGTTAAAGATAAAGCTAATACAAAGAGGGGATTGTTTTTAATTAAGCCTTGATTCAAAATGTGCTTAAATTCTTCTTTAAAATCATTGAACATAAAGACTTACCTCCTCATTGACATAGTTATTTCTTACATCAGCAACCATTTGCTCTAATGCAGGGAATGTGAAATCTGATGTCACACCTGCAATTTCATCAATACTAAAGTTTAATACATCTTGATTAATGATGGTATCAATATAAGCTTCTGTCATATATTTACCACCAATACTTTCAGTTTCATTTTGTGAAACGACAACATATCCAACGATAGTATCTGTATAAGGATCAACAGCGATGACCACATGAATTGGACCGTTATAACCATCAGCAACTAAATCATAGATGAGAACAGTTAATGTTTGATCATCATTATTCATAACTTCATAAACGCCATTAATCGTATCATAAGCACCAACATTATAATCTCTTGTTGGCGTTAAATTTTGTGTGTATAAATCTTTACTATATGTATCTTCGAAATATTGTAAGACGTCGACTTTTGGAACTCCAATGTTTGGACTGTAATGATTCCATGCCAACTGTATACCCGCAATTAAAACAAAGACTGTTAAAATGTAATTCATAACTTTTCTTACGCTAGCTGTTTGATGACTTAAATCTTTTCCATCTTCATCTGTAAACCATTTACATTGATTGAAAAATGGAACAAATAAGAATGAAAATAAACTTGCAAATACAACTGCTTCATTTTGACCAACAATGATAAATACGTTAACCATAAGTGCTAAAATAATGGCAAATAATATTTTAGAACTTCTACTTGTTGGTATAAGCACTTGGTCAAACAAGACAAATACAGTAACAAATAAAAATGGCACTTGCATCATGTGTTCATATAATCCACTAGATGAAATCATTGATTGATAAAATACAACAAATAAAAATATAAATAACACTGGTGTGAGTGATTGTTTAAAATTTTTAATCATGAGTATAAGTGCAATCACTCCAAAGATAAATACACCACTTGACAATGCAAGACCAAAGCCTTGACTAAAATCATAATTGACTGAAAAATTAACAAAATTTGAAAACAAGTTTGTTTGTGCTAAAGCTGTAAATAGTTGATTATCAAATGTTTGTGCACCAATCGCATTTGCAAACCCTAACTTAAGTAATAAATATCCAAATAATGCTGGTGAAAATACTTGAAACACATATCCACCAAAGAGTATTTTAGTAATAAATACAGCAAGGGCAGCTACAATTGCAACAACCACAATTGGTGTATTAAATGGAACTAGAATTGAAAGTGATAGCGCAGTGATTAATGCATAATCATTTTTAACAAATGTCTTTGCATCATTTCTACTTAACTTTCGATCATGGGAATAAAATAAGATTTCTAGCTCTTTAGTGATAAAAACTGCTACTGCAATATTTAAAACATGTTTAATCCCAAAAATAAACCCTTCTTGCAACACGGTCATTAATACAAGGTAAGATAAGACAATCAAGAGCGCTGTTTGTATGAATTTAAGTGCTTTTGGATCAATGAGTAATCCTCGATCAAAAAGTTTTCTTGTTTTAGCTTCCATGATTTTCCTTATCCTTTCTAAAGAAATATAAATATTTATGACCTTGGTAAAGTAGGACAACAGGTAAAACAATTAAGACAACAACACTCATGACAACTAGCGCTGTCTCTGAAGCCATCGCATCTGTGATAAGTATACCTTCACTAAATGCTACTTTAGAAAATAACACATATGGGTATGTCCCAAGAAAACCACTCACAAAGAATAGTAATAAACCAAGAACAAATGAACCATATAAC
This sequence comes from Acholeplasmataceae bacterium, assembly GCA_963667565.1. Taxonomy (GTDB): domain Bacteria; phylum Bacillota_I; class Bacilli_A; order Acholeplasmatales; family Acholeplasmataceae; genus WOFB19. The sequence continues at coordinate 1,209,990 of OY763415.1, forward strand.
CATGGTGCTTTCTTTAAGTGTCCAAATAGTGTCATTAAAATAAAAAACAATAAACTTGCTAGTGGTAATGCTAATAAATATGGATTTGCTGAGAACAATTGATTTGAAACAATAGAAACAACATTATTATTAATTCCCATTAAAATGATTGCGAATAAAAATGGAACTGCATAAATCAAACCATATTTTTTAATCAACTTAAATGCTTTATCACTTAACTGTTCTAATCCATTAAATTTTATCCATACTGAACCCATAATTAGAGCAAGCACAATCATGAGCACACCACCGCTTAATGAAGCGGTTGTAAAAATAGCGAAAATATTAGTACCCATAGAACCATTTTCATATGGAAAACCTGTAAATAAGTTAACGATATAGACACCGAGTACAAACATGAGCAACATACCTGAAATACTCCAAGCTAGACTCATATATTTTAACCATTTTGGGTGATCATCTTTAAATAATAATTCAACACTTAAACCTCTAAAGATTAATGCTATTAAAAGTAAAAATGCAGGGACATAAATACCACTAAAGAGTGAACCAAATGCAGCAGGAAATGCAGCAAATGTTAACCCAACAGCGACAATCAACCATACTTCAATGCCGTCAGAATACAATCCTGATGTAAGTTGAAGTTTTCTTTTTTCTTCTTTTGTTGGTGCAATAAATATATTTAAAATACCTACACCAATCGTTGGAATTTCTTGAACGAGATAAATAAAATATGCAAGTCCAATAAGTCCAAACGCTAAAATCCCTAATATTTCATGCATCAGTATTCTCCTTCAAAACCTTTTTTAATGGCTTTTATAGATAAGTAGTAATCCATGAAAAATAATAAGACATAAAATACTACAAGTAAGATGATACTAAACCACACTTGTGATACAGGCACTTGTGAAATACCTTCACTGACCTTCATCATATTGTAAATAATCCAAGGTTGACGTCCCATCTCAGCAACCATCCATCCAGTGATAATAGCAATATATGGAAGTGGAATCATCCAAAGTGTAATACGTTTAAGATTTGGTGATTCACTTATTTTATTAAAGAATAAGACAACATATAATCCAAAAGCGATAAATAATCCACCTAAAATCGTCATCGTATGAAATGCACCTTTGACAACAATAGGGAGCCCTGCACTTAATTCTGGCATATCTGAAACACCATTGGTGATCATATTAAGTTTATCGGGTTGAACAGTAGCAATAAAATTCATATATACATAACCTGTGATTGGCATTAAAACTGCTGTGATGAGAATGACCCAAGCAGCTATTTTAGCGCTAATCTTAAAGATTTCTGTATTGTACTTCTTTTGAATATGATACATCGATACGCCAAGAACAATAAATCCTGTGAGTAAGATTGCAGATAGGTTATTGTGAAGTAACATATACCATGAATAAGGATTGAAAATAAGATCAGCAAAACTAGAAAAGACAACTCTGTTTTCTGCTGCAATCCAAGTTGCACCAACTGGATTTTGCATAAATCCATTTGCTGATATAATCCATAAAGCTGAAAGCATTACACCAATAAAGATCATCCATACAGTAACAAGTCTAAATGTTTTAGAAATTTTATCTTTTCTAAAAGCCCAAATACCAGAGAATGTAGCTTCTAAAAAGAATGCTAATAATGCTTCAATAACAAGTGGTGATCCAAAAACATCACCCATCGCTCTTGCATACTCTGCCCAATTTGTGCCAAATTGAACAGTCATAACAATACCTGTTACAATACCAAAAGCATAGTTGATGATAAATAAATTACCAAAGAATTCTGATAATTTCTTATATCTTAGATCATCAGATTTATTGTATTTGTGTTCAAATATGAGAACGAAAATAATGAGTCCTATTGTAAATGGTACAAATAGGAAATGAAATGCAACTGTAAATGCAAATTGCAAACGACTTAAAACCTCTAACATAAACATTCCTCCATATACTTTTATTTCATAAAAGCGTTTAAAAATCATTTATATTTTATCATATGGATTTTTATTTGACCTTCAAGACACTTTTAGAATCAATGGCTTTGTTTCTAAAATATACTTTTTATAATAAAGTTTGGTTTTATAGTTTATTTTATTTATTTTTTTAACTATGTGTGTCTATGCACGCGACACGCTTGTTCAATATTTAAAGTTTATTATCTATTATTTTTCATTTTATGATTAAAAAAAGAAGCATATTAAGCTTCTTCTTTTGTATGTCTTATTTTGTTTAATTGCTTTTTTACTATAGGCGGTAGATACAATAAATAGATATATATTATTATTAGGTATTTTAAGATCATTGGAATCTCAATGCTTGTAAAATAATTAATAATCAGAATAATAAATGATACTAGCATTGTGATATATTTAACCATATGTTTTTTAGGTTTTAATAAAAGTGAAAGCACTGGGACAAAAAAATATATGACACTAGCCGATTCAAAATCACCCGTATTCAATCCTATAAGCAAATAAATCAATATGGCTAATAAAGGTAATGTATTAAATATACGATCTTTAAATGATCCAAATAAGAATAAAAATGAAATTGGCCAAGATAACCATACAACTATTATACTTAAATAATTTTGATGAATAAATAAGGATATGGATATCACAAATAATATCATTGGAAATAAAAATATAATCAACATTTTCAGTGTTTTTTGAATGGCTTGATTTTTAATGGTTGTAGCATTAAATTTAGAAAATAGATTCTTCACGACATTGAACCTCTTTATATTAGTATTGGAACATTATTATATCATATACAATTAAACATAAAAAAAAGAAGCAAATTGCTTCTGTTTTTATAAATGGCAGGCCCAGCTGGATTTGAACCAACGATGAGGGAGTCAAAGTCCCTTGCCTTACCCCTTGGCTATGGGCCTATATAAATATAGAATATTACATCAAATTGATTTAATATCTCAATTCGCATAAATGATTTTAGCATATACAAAAAATAATTGCAACCTTTAACGATTATTTTTTTGCTCTTTTTATGATTAATTCATTTTGTTTTGCAAATAAAAAAAAACAAGACTAGATATATGGATTTAATCTAGTCTTTTTAAAAAATATAAAAACTGAAAGAATAATGAAATGGGGCGGCTGAAGGGAGTTGAACCCTCCAGTGCCGGAGCCACAATCCGGTGCGTTAACCGCTTCGCCACAGCCGCCATCTTAATTGCGCAGTTACTATTATACAATATATTTTGTTTTTGTAAAGTGAAATTGTGTAATTTTTAGGATTTTGTTATGAAACAAAATGTTTTTTTGGTATCATAGTTTAGAAGGATGTGATGATATTGAAATGGGTAGGAAGATTTCTTTTCATGATGGTTGTCTTATTTGCTGCCTTATATGTAGTCCAATTGGGTTACATTTCAAGAAATAATGAGTATTACACACAACAAGTAAAAAATAATTGGAATGATAATCAAGTCTTTTTAGAAGGTGTATCAACACTTCAATACCTAGATTATTTCCAGGAAGCACCTATATATACATTTAACGCAAACACTGAAAGTACAACCTTTGATGTGAATATCTATGCTATAGGAATCACTTATAACGACGCGTTTTATAATGGGTACATGATTTTTGTGAATAATGTTGTCATTTACGAAAACGATGAGATCGTTCAAAATCCAATATTAATGATCACCGTAAATGTAACTGCTGATACCATTCAAGTAGATAACACTTATCAAAGTCAAGGGTCTGTTTTATTTGATCCACTCTCAGATTCATTTTATGGAAATTCTCCAGTGTTAATGTTATTTGATGTTGCTGGCAATTTAATTAATGATCAAGGAACTGATGATACTGCTGATGATGTCTATGCTGATTTAAGTAAAATAACGATTGATTATTCAAATCGTACGGTTGAAGATGACAATACATACTTGTTTAATAGTGAAACAACAGATGGCAAATCATTATTCGTAGCTTCAACAAATCCAATCGAAGATCCTGCATTATATACTGATGATACTTTATCCATAACTGCTAGTGATTATCAATTATCAGATCAATTTATTGGTGATACTTTATCAGATCAAGATGTCGTTGCTTTAGGTTTAAATACGACTCATGGTGATTTAACAGATTATAATTGGCAAATTTGGCGTACAATGATCATTTATGTTTTTGCAGTACTTGTGATTACTTACTTCTTATTCTTCCATAAACATGTAAGATTAAGATTTAAAAACAAACAATTAGACACAAGTTCTAGTTTAGGACAAGCAAAAGTGGAACCAATCTTTAAAGATGCACCACCAGATGATAATGAAGATGGAAAATAATTCCATCTTTTTTATTTGTTTCGTTGCAATTAAAAAAAATATTTGCTATACTTATACATGCCGTTTAGGGATATGGTGTCAACGGTAGCACAGCGGTCTCCAAAACCGTTAGTTCGGGTTCGAATCCTGATATCCCTGCCATTAATAAAATTAAAGTCTAACAATTTGTTAGACTTTTTTGTATATTTATTTACCTACTTAATCCTATAGATGATATAGATCAAAAACAAAATCTGTAATTTTTTCTTCATCTTTTACAATAATCCAAATTGATTTTTGACTCATCTCTACATCTGCAGTTAATGTATATACACTGCTGATATATGCAAATCCATCTATAATTGAAAATTCATTAATTTTAAAATCAGTTTGATTAAATACATATTTTGTTATAATTAAAATTTGTTGATTTTCAAAAAATGTCTCATCATAAGCATCTAGGCTAAAGTGAAAACGATCATGATTAGAAACATATAAATCTAAGTCATCAACACTAGAAACAATTAATTGTTCATCTTCGTAAACACTTTGTTCATTGTAATTCCATTCGATTGTGTATATACCCACTCTATAATCGATGCCATGTGTTGCATCACATGCAGTCAAGATAAATACTAACAATATAAGAAAAAATATTTTTTTCATTGTAACAACCCCCTTATTTTATTTGTCTTTCTTTCTGTAACAATATAATGCGGTCATACGGCATCTTTGGAGCTCTTTGATATGCTCCTGTTGAAACAAGTTTAAACCCCTTAAAACGGTCAATCCATGCTTCTGTGGTTAAGTTGTGTGCTCTAAGTATCCCGTTGATCGCATATGTGTCTTGATCAATGACTTCCATGTTTAACTTTTTAATCAGATCCTCATCTAAATAGAAATTGAGTTTAAGTAAAACATAACCTAATGGTTTTACAATTCTTATCATTGAATCAATGACTTCCTGACTCGTCTTTCGTGGAATGACATCTAAAAAATTAGAACAAAATATGCCATCAACAGACTGATCATCAAATCGATCAAGATAATGGTGATTTTCGGTAACAAATTCTAAATCACTGATCTTTGATAATTTGACTGTTTCTTTTGCAAATTCAATCCCTTTTTCAGATGTGTCAAAACCATATCCATTAACCATCTTTTTACCTAATAACTTTGCAGTCATTAAAGAAAAGCCCAAGCCACAACCAACATCAATAATGGTTTCACAAGTGTCACCTAATTTTTTTAAGTATTGGTCAAGCTCATTTTCAACGTTGACATCTTCTTTATTTATTGTCATAGGTTTTATATCTTGAAAGTATGAATCCCAAAATTTAATCAGATCACTATTTGTTTGATTAATGTCCATAGAAAACCCCCTGATTTTTCTTTTATTATATCATATTAAAATATGTAAAATATAAAAAAAAAGCCTAATTGATTATGCACAATTAGGCATTTATTTATTTTTTACCAACGTATTTTTCTAGAAATTGTGTTACTTTTGATGGTTCAACATTAATCAAAACATCATCTTCACAAATAAGAACTGGTAGTGATAACACGCCATATTTCTTAACCATTTCTAAATATAAGTCTGTACTTTCTTCTTTATCAACGATTTGTATATCTTGACTATACTTATCATTTAATGCATATTTTAAAAACATCTTAAGCTTTTTACAGTTTGGACAATCTGGTTTAGCTAACATGTATACTTGACTCATTCTTTTCCTCCTACTTTAGGTGTATCAAAGTAAAAATCTTGGTCTTTTAAACTTTCTGATTTCATTTTTTGATATCCATTTCCCTTCATTGAGAAGTTATCCATTGTTTTTGTTTCTGTATTTAATCCATTTAAAACAACAGGATTTACTTCTTCAAATGGATAAATTGGATCAAAACCTAAATTCATTAATGCTTTATTTGCATTATATCTTACAAACACTTTAACATCATGAGTCAGTTCAACAGGATCATAAACTGTTTCAACTAATTCAGATTGTTCTTTATATAATTTATGTAGTAGATTAAACATCCAACCTTTAAGTTCTTCTTGTTTTTGCTCATCAAATTGATTAAAGATCTCTTGAGCTAAACGTCCTACATATAATCCATGTATACTTTCATCTCTTAAAATTAAGTTGATAATCTCTCCTGCTTGCATCAGTTTTCCTTGTCCATAGAAATACAGAGGATAATAAAATCCACTATAAAATAACCATGTTTCTAAAAAGACACTTGCAGTCATTGCTTTCCATTGTGCTTCTTTAAATTCTTCATCTGAGAAATTAACGTGTTCTTGATCATACTTTCTTAAATAATTGTATCGATCTAAGACTTCATAAGCACCTACAATAAGACTCATCATATTTTGAAGATTTTGGTTTTGTTCACCCCAATTAAATAATTCATCAATATCCGTTGTCGACATGTATGTCATGAAGATATTTGAATAACTTTTTGCGTGTACAGCGTTTTCCATTGCTGCCATAAAATTAATAACAGCCTTTCTTTGGTGCCATTTTTCATCTAAAGAGCGGGAAACAACAGGCATACCGATATCACCTTGGTATGTATCTAAAAACGTTAAGACAAGTAAATTACGTGCATAAGCCAATTTGACATCTTCTGGCAATATATGCCATACATTTAAATCGGGTTGAAGAGATATATCTTCTGGTCTCCAAAATTGACTTAAATTTTGTTCATAAAAGAATTGCGTGTATGGATCTTCATTTTCATTCCAATTTGCACCACTAAATTCTAATGGCGGTTCAAAATAAGGTTTTTTAGGTGTATTTGATTTCTTCTTGACTTCTTTTGACATAAATCCTCCTAAACCGCGCAAGCTTCGCACTCTTCAACTTTAAGTTTTTGAGTACGCGTATAATATAGTGTTTTAATACCTTGATAATGTGCATATAAATAGTATTTTTGTAAATCTCTTGTGGTTTCATCTGATGTAATGGCTAATTCGAATGAAATCCCTTGATCAACGTGCTTTTGTGCAGTCGCAATCACATCAATCACTTTGTAGTTATCCATTTTATATGCAGTTTCATACATGAATTCTGCTACATCTAAAGCTGGCATAGGGAAATATGTCTTAGAATTTCCATATGTTCTTTCCTCTACTAATTGTTTAATTGGCGTTAAAGATGGAGTAGCACTCATGACATACGCAATACTTCCATTAGGTGCGACGGCTAAACGGTGTGAATTATATAATCCATGTTCCATCACATCTTTTTTAAGTTTTGCCCAATCTTCATCTGATGGAATTTCAATACCTTCAAAAATTTCTTTAACTTTTTCAGTTTTAGGATAAATGGCACCTCTTCCATCAAAATAAGAACCATCTGCATATTTAGATTTTTCAAATTCAAAAAAGATTTCTTTTGTCTTTTTTGCATTTTCCATAGAGTGTACTAAACTATAATAATTAACGATATTAAAGAACACATCAATTAAATCAATATTTTCCTCACTACCATATGAAATATAGTTTTCTGATATAAATCCATGATGGCCCATAATACCAAAACCAACACTTCTGTTTAATCTGTTTGCTTTTGCAACTGCGGGCACATATGAAATATTGGTTTGTCTAGAGACTGAATTCATAATATCCATAGCAGCAAACACTGTATCTTTAATGGTATTATGTTTAATCATATTGCCCATGTGTCCAGATGCTAGATTACATGAAATATCCATACCGATTTGATCTTCATCATGCTTATCATAATCTGCATAATATGAAGTGATTGTTGGTTGCAATATTTCTGTACATAAATTTGAGAATTTAACAGGATTACTCATTGCATTAACTTTGTTTACATTGTCTGCAAACATAATATATGGATATCCACTTTCACCTTGTAGTGATGCAATGGCATCTAAAAGTTTACGTGGATTAATTTTTCTTTTTCTGACTTTAGGATTATCCACTAATTTGTCATACCATTCATCCATTTTAATTGATATATCAGCAAAATTCATACCATATTCTTTATAGACAGTATGTGGATAGAAAACATACATATCTTTGTTTTCTCTTGCAAGTTCGATCATCTTATCGGGCATAACAACACCCATCGACAATGTTTTAACTCGGATATCATCATCTGCATTCAATTTCTTCATGTTTAAGAAATCCTCAATATCTGCATGGAACACATTTAAATAAACAGCGCCAGCGCCTGTGCGTTGACCCATTTGATCAGCATATCTAAAATTATTGTCAAGTAATTTAGCGACACCTACAATACCTTTTGAAACATTTGGTATTTCTTTAATCGTTTCACCTTTTGCTCTTAAATTAGATAAGTTAATCGCAACACCACCACCAATTTTAGATAGTTGCATTGAGAACTCAGAAATTCTAGAAATATCATTTAATGAATCCCCTGCTTCTAGTAAGAAGCATGAAACAAATTCTCCACGTTTCATTTTTCCTGTATTTAATAACGTTGGTGTGGCAGGTGTGAAATCTTGAGCAATTAAACTCTTGATTAATCGTTTTGCCATTTCAAAATCACCATCAGCATGATATAAAGCATTCACTGCTAAACGATCTTCATAGCGTTCCAAAAATACTTTTTTATCTCTCGATTTAAGTGCGTAGTCATTATAAAACTTAAATGCACCCATATATGTTGGAAATCTAAACTTTTGAGCATAAGCATAATCATATATCTCTTGAATTTGTTCAAATGTATATTTATCTAAAAATGCTTTCTCATAATACTCATTATCCACTAAATAATGTAGTTTTTCATGTAATGAATGGAAAAATTGAGTCTTCTTATTGATTTCATTTAAGAAATAAGATTTAACTGCCTCTTTATCTTTTTGCAAGTCTTTAATATGACCCGTTTCATCAACAATCTGATTGTTTAAAATAATCCACTCTGGTATCGTATTTCGATCCATAAAATCAACCCTCTTTCTTATCCCCTTCTGGATAAATAAATGTATGAGCCTCGTAAGGTATGTTCTTATTATACAAATCATTTAAGCTCATGATAAACGATTTGCACTCTACAAATGCACTTTCATCTAAAAAAGGGTATTTTACACTTCTAATTTGACTCAATCCTTGGTCGTTTTTTACAACAAAATGAATAGCTTCAATTAATTTATTAATTAATTTTAGATCTTTAAGTTTAATACCCATTGTATGTTCAATCAAATCAAGGTCATCTATGGTTAATAAGTGGTATGGTAGTTTCATATCAATATGATATCCATCAACTAATTTTTTATCCATGAGCACTTGCATTTTATGTAGTTCAACACCAGTTGTATAAATGATGATCTTCTTTTGTGTTGCTTGTCTAATTTTAGTCAAATCTTCAATTAAATCTTCAAGTGGTGCTAGTAAAAATTCACCTCCACTAAAAAGGAGATAATCAAAAAGATCTTGTTGCTTGATGATATATTCTAAAACATCGTCTATGGTATAAAATTGCTCATGTTGTTTAACGACTAATTCATCATAGTTAAAACACTCATAACATTTAAACATACATCCAGTGAGACCATGGATCAGTAATGATGGATGATTTTCAATTTCAGAAAAGGTTAATATTAATTTTTTATAATACTTAATCATATGTATCCTTCCTTTAAAAATAAAGTCCTTCAAAGTAAAAACTTTAAAGGATTTTATCATTTTAGTTTTTTTGACTTAGAGTCAAAGTATCGTTTTATTCTTCTTTGGTTGCTGCATCGTTTTGTTCAAAACGTCTACGTTGAGCCCAGTCTAATCGTCTTGCTCTACTCCAGAAGTTATAATCACCTTTGTAGTAACCTTTTTCGTCTACGTTAATATTTTGTCTTGCAATCATTCTTACATATCCAATGACTCTTGAGAATGTTGCGATATCATGTGATCCACAAACTGGACATGCATCCACGTTTTTAGCATCTTTAGCAACTATCTTAGTACCACATTCTTGGCAAGCTGTAATGGTTGGAGTTAATGTAATATAATTGATTGGTTTTTTAAATAAATTTTGTAAATAATTTGATAGAATCTCAGGTTCAATAGCATCTTCAATAAAGTGGTGAAGAATAGATCCTGATGTTGCATATCCTTGAAATTCAGCAGCATTCTCAATTTGTAAAGTAAAATCTTCTTCACTAAATGGTAGCATGCATCCTGAAGTTAAGAAGACATCATCATCATGTCCTTGAACGAAAATCTCTTTACCGTGATTTTTAGCCCATTTAACATCACTTCTTGCAAGTTTGATCCCAGCATTTTCAGCAGGTGCATATTCAATACCGCAAGCGACGTGGTCTCTGACAATAAATTCATTAATGATTTCACTCATATATTGCATAAGTTCGTGTGCAAACAACTTACCTTCTTTGTCACTCATACCATCTTTAAAACCAATATTAATTAACCCTTCATGCATACCTGTGACAGCAAATACATTGAAGTAGTTTCTTAAATCATGATTAAATGCGAAGAATGTAGGATATAGCTCTTGATGGTTTTCAACCCATGCACGTTTTGCCATGTGTCCTTCTTCCATTACTTCCAAATATTCTCTCATTTTCATTTTTAATAAATCGTGATCATGCCCGAATTCAACAAGCAAACGATTCATATTTAGATTAAGCACTTGAATCGCACCAACATTACCCACTGATGAACCGAAAATACCACCACCTGCTCTTGATAAAACAGATAGGTCAATATTTAAACGACAACATAAACTTCTTGAAACACTTGGGTCTTTTGGCTTAATAAAAGGATTTAACTTTGTATAATAGTGATCAGTAAATGGTCTAGTTCTAAAGTTTTCAAAATAGACTCCGCCCCATTGATACATTTGTTTTAATAAGTGAAGGAATACTTCGTTATCATAATTGAAATTATCATCAATTTGAACGGTAATTAAAGGGAATGTTAATGGAATACCTTTTTTTGTACCTTTAGCCATTGCATTAATGAATGCTAAATTGATACGGTCAAAAAATTCAGCAGGAATATCTTTATATTGATAATCCATACCTTCTCCACCAATAACGACATATTCATCTCTGATTTCTTCTGATGGTTTACCAAACTCTAATGTACAATTAGAAAATGCTGATTCTGAACCAGAACGAAGCGGTAAATTTAATTCATAAATCAATTGATACATCATTTTAGTTAATGTATGTTCTGTATAAAATTGACGATTTCTTTCTTCTTCATAAAGATATGATGCTAAAATAGTTGTCATTTGAGAAAGCATGACGGCACCTGAAACTTGTTGACTCATTAAAGTAACTACATTACTAAAATGACGAATAAGTGTAGGTAGCGATGATGCAGCATCAGATTCTAACATATTTTTTGCAATACTTGGAATTCCTTTAGTTGCTATATCTTTACAACTAACTGATTGGCAATAAGATGATAATTGTTTATCATGAATATAAATGACACCGTCATTATATAATTCAACTAATTTGCGAGGAAATATGTGCTTCATTAAATATTCTTCTTCTGCTTTATTAGAAATATTTTTTCTAAGAAGCGGAAGCGAATATACGAAATTACTATTTTCACGTTTTAAATAGTCAGATCTCTTATCCTCATCATTTCCTATAAATTTGTTAATTAATTCTTCTGTAGTTTTAAACATTGACATAACTCTGATCCCCTTTTTGATTGATTTGGTCTTTAATCCATTTTTTTACTAATTCGACATCCCTATCAAATCCTGACGCTTCAAACTTTAAGATGAGCGGAATTTGATATTTTTCTTTGATTTTGTCGCCAGCTGCGCCATAATTGGTACCCCAATTTCTATTACCTGAGACGCATACACCTTTAACCATTTTTGCAAATTGGTTTAAAAATGATTCGGTTGCTTTGGGTATCTCTCCAAAATTAAAGGTTCTAGTAACTAATAAAACATCATCAGATGACATTTCATAGTGGTTAATGTCACACGTTTTAAGATTTAGTTTTTCAGCAAATTTCTTTGCTTGTCCAGTTAAACTATCGTAGACAATGATCATTAACTCACTTCCTTTATATGAAAAAAAATAAAGCATACATAGTATGCTTTAGGATACAGAGTGTGTGTAAAAAAGAACACGAGATGTTCGTATTTATACATATTCTAAATATCCCCTTAAGCACAACTGCGCATATCCCCATGCGCATCCCATTGCTGTGTTCTTATTATAGGAAATTTTTATAGATTATGCAACACTTTTTTTGTAAAAAATTTATTTAATTTATATCCTCTAAAATGACATCAATTTTAGTACCATAACCAAGGGAAGATGTCAAGTGAATATGCCCTTTATATTTTAATACAATATGTTTCACGATAGCTAAACCTAAGCCCGTTCCACCATCAAGACGCCCCTTGTCAACTCTATAAAATCTCTCGAAAACGCGCTGTTGATGCTCTATACTGATACCAAATCCTTGGTCTTCAATCGAGATCTTAATTTGATTATTTTCTTTGTGTAACATAAGGTGTATTTCTTTATCAGGATCACTATATTTAATAGAATTTTCAATTAAATTCTTAAATAACTTTTGAATATCTAATGGATCACAATGCATAAACACTTCACTTTCGTTTATATTAATATGCATATTTTTATGTTTTATCTGATTTTTTAAACTTTCAATCGTTAATTTTAAAATAGCATTTAAATTTTGTTTTTCAAATTGACCACCTTTTAATTGTTCCAATCTTGATAGCATAAGCATATCTTCAACAAGTAAACTCATGTTCATGGTTTGTGTATGAATCGTTGAAGCTGCTTCAATAATCTCTTTAGGGTCTTTGATTATTTGATGTTCGATTAACTCTGCATTACCACTGATTGCAGTTAGTGGTGATTTTAATTCATGTGAAGCATGAGCAAAGAAATCACGTTTAACTTGTGATAGTTGTCGCTCTTGCAATACATCTTTTAAAATCACTAATACTGTTGGTTGTTTATTTAAATCGATTTGTCGATAAAGTTTTATAATTTTTACTTCATAAATAATATCTGAAATAGTTATGTCAAAAGATGCATCAATATGATTGGTATTGGTTGCTTCGATGGCTTCTTTTAACACATGATTTCTTAAAACGGTATAAAGCGGTTTATTTAAATCACTTTTATGTAGGTCAAATAACGCTTTTGCATCATCATTAAAATATGTCACAAAATTATTTTCATCAAAAAGCAAGACAGCTTGTTTTAACTGATTTAGAACAACATCAAGTTGTTTTTGATATGACTCTACTTGTTTTAAATATTTAGATGTTTCTAAATTTACTTGATTCATCTCATATAACAAATCATTAATATCTCCATATTGACTATTTAGACTCATGACTTGATATCTACCTTCATTCAATGCTACCATGCCTTCTTTAATTTTTTGTAATGGCATAAGCAAATTCTTATTCATTCTGTTTAAACCTAAATAATAAATTGCTGAAATTGCAATTGCACCTATTGCGAGCAAAGTAATCACACGATTATAGATGCTTGTTTGTATTTCAAGAGGTACTGATACTCTTAAATATCCACCATCATCAAGTGCTGTGGCCATATATAAAAGTTCAACACCAATCGTTGCTGATGTTCTTGAATAAACTTTACCTAAATTAAGTATTTCTGGTCGTTCACTCTTATCTTGTCCAACACCTTCATCATGTGAATCTGCTAAAACATAACCTTCGCTATCTAATATGGTAATTCTTCGATCAAGATAACTATAAGCACTAACAAATTCTAAAGGTGTTCCATCAAACTGATCATAAGATATTTCTACTTCATTTAAAATAAATGTCATAAATGCAGTTTTATTTTTATTTTCGAAATAGTATAAAGAAAAAAAAGCGACGATAAAAAATAAAACGAGTGCACTTATTAAAAGGATCATGTTATTTCTTACGATAGCTTTTCTCATTGAATGTGATAACCTACACTTCTTACTGTTTTGATACTAATTTTAGCGTCAAAATCACTTAATTTTTTTCTTAATGACTTGATATGCATATCAAGTGTTCTTGTTTCACCAATAAAATCGGTGTCCCAAACAGCTTTAAAAATCTGCTCTTTAGTAATAACTTCATGTTGATATGTCATAAGCATTTTTAATATGTCATATTCTTTTTGTGTAAAATATACTTCTTGATTATTTACTAAAATAATATGTTTACGATCATCAATGATGACATTTTCAATTTGAAGACGTTTGTTATCCTGAATTTTTCTTAGTTTTGCTTGTATTCTCGATGTTAATTCTAAAATACCAAAAGGCTTTGTCATATAATCATCAGCACCTAAATCAAGTGCTAAGACTTTATCCATTTCACTTTGAAGCGCTGAAATCATCATTATTGGAATTTCTTTATCCATTTTTCTAATTAATTTCAAAATGTCTAATCCAGAATAATCAGGCAACATAATATCTAAACATATAAGATCTGGTTTATTTTTTCTAAATGCGTCTAAAAAAGCTTCACCAGTAGTAAATCCCATACCCTCAATACCAGCATTTTTTAGAGTTTTATCTATAATGTTTGCAATTGCCTGATCATCTTCTACAAAATATACTAATGCCATATTTAATCTCCTAAAATAGTGATGTGTTTTTATGCGTTCCTTGATTCATGAAAATAATCCATTCAGCGATATTAACCGCATGATCTCCAACACGTTCAAAATACTTAGCAACCATTAAAACATAGATGGCTTCATTTGCTTCAATTTTATCATTTTTAATTTCTGTTGTCATTCTATCAATCACTTTTTTAAATAGCTGATCGACTTCGTCATCTTGTTCTATGACTTTCTTAGCCATTTCTTCATCAACTTTGACTAAAGCTTTAATACTTTGAAGTACCATTTGTTCTACAACTTCTGCCATTTTAGTTGTAATCGGTAAAACCCTTAAGTTTCTCGTTTCATCTAAATGTAGCGTCATTTCAGCAATATCTGACGCATGATCACCAATACGCTCTAAATCAGTGATTAATTTTAGTATACCAGTAACGAGTCTTAAATCAGAGGCTAAAGGTTGTTCTTTCCAAATAATTTTTAAAGCCTGCTTAGCAATTTCTTCTTCATAATTATCAACTTCATCATCAGCTTTAATGACTTTTTTAGCCAAATCAAAGTCTTCAGTTTTAAATGCTTGTAAACCATCTCTTAAATTTTTTAATGCTAGATCTGCCATTCCAGCAACATCTTTTTTTAATATTTCAATTGACTCTTGCAAAGATTGTCTGAGTGTCATATAAATCCTCCTATCCAAATCTTCCTGTAATATAATCTTCAGTCTTTTGCTCTGTTGGTGTTGAAAACATTTTTGCAGTATCATCAAATTCAATAAGTTCACCAAGCAAAAAGAATGCAGTTTTATCAGATATACGTGCTGCTTGTTGCATGTTATGTGTAACAATAACAATCGTATAGTCTTTCTTTAATTCTACAATTAAATCTTCAATTTTTGAAGTAGAAACTGGATCAAGTGCTGAAGTTGGCTCATCCATGAGAATGACTTCTGGCTTCATAGCGATCGTTCTAGCTATACATAATCTTTGTTGTTGCCCACCAGATAATGCAAGTGCTGAGTCTTTTAATCGATCTTTAACTTCATCCCATAAAGCAGCTTGTTTTAATGAAGTCTCAACAATTTCATCTAAATCTGCTTTCTTCTTTAATCCCTGACATCTAGGACCATAGGCAATGTTATCATAAATACTCATTGGAAATGGGTTTGGTTTTTGAAACACCATACCTACTTTGATTCGTAAATCAATCACATCAAATTTATCTTGATAAATATCATCATTTTGATATCTTATATCGCCATTGATTTTACAAACTTTAATCAAATCATTCATTCGATTAAGACTTCTTAATAACGTTGATTTACCACAACCAGAAGGTCCAATTAGTGCTGTAATTTGTTTTTCAGGAATATCCATATTGATATTAAATAGTGCTTGTTTTTCACCATAAAACAAATTCATATCTTTTATTTTAAATATATTATCCATAGTTAACCTCACTTATTAAATCTTTTCATAAATCTAAATGTTAATAATTTAACAATCATATTAAGTATTAATACAACTGCTAGGATGATGATTGCTATTGTTGATGATAATGCAACATTAGGAATTTCAGCAGCCATGGCTGACCATATATGAACTGCTAGTGTTGTACCATTACTTGTTAGACTTACTTGATCTTTAACCACAACACCAATTGCAAATATTAATGCTGCTGATTCTCCAATGACTCTACCAATTGCTAATAATGCTGCCGATAAAATACCTGGAGTTGCATTTGGTAACATAATTTTAAACGTGGTTTGTGTTTTATTTGCACCAAGTGCAAGTGATGCTTCTTTATATTCTTTTGGTACAACATCAAGCGCTGTATCAGTTGCTTTAATAATAACTGGTAATACAATAACTGACATCGTCAATGCACCAGAAATTAAAGAACCACCAGTCACAACATCTGATCCAAACATTTTTATAACAAGAGGAACGAAAAATGCTGCTCCCATCAAACCATATACAATTGACGGGATACCAGTAAGCATATCTATAAGACTTCTCATGATATCAACAATTTTATTTTGAGGTGCAATCTCATGCATATATAGTGAAGTGATGACACCAATTGGCATCGCAATCACAAGCGTTAAAGCAACGATATATAAAGTCACAATAATTGATCCTCTAATCCCTCCACCGGCTGTTGAAATTGGCAATGTTGAAAATGAAACAGCCATATCAAATGTTTGACTTACTGTCTCAGCTCCGTCACTTGGATAGTAAGCAACTCTATTACCATCTATATCATAAATAAATCCTGCACTATTAATTAAATCACCTGCAACAATAGGTCGAACTTCACCTGAACTACTGTCAATTAATTGCTTTAATGGTGAGTCTTCATCAACATATGCAATTTTAATAAGTTTCTTACCTTCTAAAGATTTAGTATCTTCTAAGACAATACCTAATCTTTGTGAAAAATACTGACCATCTTGCAACTCAGGTGCTGTAAATGAATAAGTTGTATAATCCACATGATCTAAAGACTTAAGTGTGGATATCACAGTCGCATTATCACCTGTAATAATATCCCAATTTAATAATTGTAATCCTCTATCAAAAATGAAGAATAATATAGCACCAAGAATAAGTACTGAAATCAATGAAGCTAAATATGTCACTGTTTTTGATATTGAATCAATGACTTTTCTATATTTATGTCGCATAATATCTACTCATCCTTTTCTTAACAGCGTTTAGAATAAAATTAGTAATCAAAATAACGACAATTAAGACAATACCAATAGAAAATCTAATATCGTAATCTAGGCCTGTTGTTTCTTTGATACCAATCAAAATCGTTGATGTTAATGTTCTTGTTGTATCAAATAAACCAAATGATGGTCCGCTACCTGCGTTACCTGAAACCAATGAGACTGCAGTCGCTTCTCCAAGTGCTCTACCGACACCTAAAATAATCCCTGCAAATATCCCAGGTTTTGCAGCTTGGATACTAATCTTAAAATATGTTTGAGTTTCACTAGCTCCTAAAGCGAGTGACCCTTCTTCAATATTGCTTGGTACTGATTTAATCGCAGTCACAGATAGCATCGTAACAGTCGGTAAAATCATCATGGTTAAAACAATTACAGTGGATAATGTGGATAGTCCCCCAGCTGTGGACACACCAAACATTGATGCTAATGCTTTAACACCAATAACGACATAACCACTACCAAAAACACCAAAGATGATAGATGGTATCGCGGCTAAAACTTCAACAACTGTATTTAAAATACCACCTATCCATTTATATGACATCTTCACAATAAAAAGTGCTGTCAAAACGGCAATAGGTGTTGTTAATAATATAGATAAGAAGACAACATAAAGCGTGTCAATAATCACAAATCCAATTCTATATAGGGGCGCGTAATAACTGGTTCCGCTTATGAACAAGAAAAAGTTTACTGTTGTTCCATCATAATCATGGAAAAAAGGACGCACACCGCGCCCTGAAATTTCTCCTATGATTAAGATGATCATTGAAGCGGAAATGATTGTTGCTATTAATAAAACTATGGTAACAATTTTATTAACAATTTCATGTCGTTTCCTAATTGAACTCTTAATACTAGACATAACTTAACAGGTTAAGCTAATTCTGACCACTTAGTGATTGCCCCTTCATATAGTGATTTAAGTTGAGCAGCTGTAATATTTGTAATTGTAGTATTTGCATTGTTAACAACAGCAACTACAGCATCCCAAGCTAATTGACCATATGAACCATTAACTGCAGTTAATTCATCTCCTGAGAAAGATCTTGAAGCAAATCCAATATCTAAACCAGCAGCAGCATCTTCTTTATCTGCACCTTGAACTCCATCATAAGCAGCACCTGAACCAACATGATTATGTTCAGCGATGAAACCTACTGTTTGTCCACTTTCAGCTAATAATGAAGCGAATGCAGCACTTAATGCTTTAGCGATTGATTCAACTGAAGTTGAACCACCAAATTTAACAACAACACTACTTGTGTCTTGTGCAACTACTGGGTAGTTTGCTTTGACATCATCCCATGATTGATCAGCAGATGATGTTGATACAATACCACCATGATCTTTAATGATTGCTTTTCCATCTGATGTTTCCATGAATGCTACAAATGCTTCAACAATTAAATTTGCTGTTGCATGTGAAGTTTGAGTTTCAGATGCTGCATCTCTAGTCATATACATAAATGGACGTTTTAAACCATAAGTGTCATTTAATACGTTTGCTTCACTAGCAACAACACCTTCATATGATAAACCAGTTAATGTATCATCTAGTGCTGATAATGAAATATATCCTAAACCGTATTCGTCGTTAGCAACTGCAGTCATCATTGCAGCGTTTGCTGCTACTTCAACATATGATGATACTAATACACTGTTATCATCAACTGCATCACTAAAATCGATACCTTTGAAAAATGCTTCTCTAGTTCCTGATGTTGTATCACGTGTATATACGTTAACTGTTGACTCAGGATCAAATGCGTCTGCAGTGTTACATGCAGCTAAACTAACTAATCCAACTAAAACCAATGCGAATATTGCTATTTTCTTCATTATAATGTCTCCTTTTTTGTTCTTCACATTCATTATATTGAAATTTGTCTACACAAAATACCAATGATTAGTAATACTTATGTAAAATTTAAGTAAATGTCAATTTGTTTATTTTAAAAACAAAAAAACACTCTCAAATGAAAGTGTTTTTACATTAAAATTTACAAAACTAAAACCATTTCTTCTTTTTGAAAAAGAATAACATACCTAATGCGATTAATAAAAATAATACTGTAAAGATAATGACTGCATATTTTTGGTCTAAAATACCAAAATCATGAAAGTTCATCCCAAAGTATCCTGTCATAAAAGATAGAGGAATAAAAATAGCTGAAAATAATGTTAAAGTTCTCATGATTTGATTCATCTTAGTTGATTGATTATTCATATGAAGATCAAGTAACTGACGCATCATATCTCTTGATTGATTGAGTTTGACATCTAGTCTTTGTAAATGGTCTACTAAATCTTCAAAATAAGATTGATGTTCAGTATGCATAAGTGGTAATTTTCTAAGTAGCAATTTATCTAATTGTTCATACATCGGTGAAATAATGTTTTTGAGTTGTAACATTTGCTTTCTTATTAAATAGAATGCTTCTTGTTCCATATCTTTTGATTCTAAAATTTCTTCTTCAAATAATGTCATTTTACGATCAAGTGATTCAAACACATCTAAATGTTCATCAGTAATCATATCTAGAATGTGATAAAACAATAAATCGACAGAATGTGATTTGACTTCTTGATACTCTTTTAATAATGGAATGAGTGCATCTAGATATTCCGGTTTTGTTTCATGAAATGTAAGTACTGTGTTTTCTAAATATAACATACTCATGTAATCTTTTTTAATTTTATGTTCTTGATCAAAATATAAAACTGTAAAGGAACTAAATATATAGTTCTCCTTATATTCAAATTTATTTCTTTGATTCACACTTAAAATATCTTCCATAATAAATGGTTCAATTTGAAACATTGCCTGAATTTCCTTGAGCTTATCTAAATCGTTGAGCCCAACCACTTGAATGTAATTTTTAGAATCTTGTTTTTCTTGTAATTGATCATTTTCAATAAATACTTTTTCTGAATATTGATAATGATAAATTTTTGTTTGAACATTTTGAATTTGACCTTTATATATAAATGATTTAGGTTTATAGTATCTATCTAATTTCACTTTATACCTTCTTTACTGATTCATTTTTTTAATCATATTTCTATATGCTAAGTATAGCATGAGACAAGCAAATACAACAATACCAACGAATATCCAAGGCATTGAGATATCTAATCCAAATACACCAATAGGCATCATTCCGTAATCTTCTTTAATGGCTAACATCGTCGCTTCATCATTTATATATGTAGATAATGTTGCCATAGGTGCTTCAAGTAATACTGTTTTAAGAAGAATAGCCATATGCGTAAATGGAACAATAGATGCGATATTTTTAACTGAATTTCCTAATATCGTAAGTGGCATATAAATACCACTGACAAAACCTACAAATGTACCTAATACACCAGAAAGTGTACCAAATGCATTGACTGATTTAAGTAGCGTAGTGATATAAATCATGATTGATGAAGAAATAAATGTAAAAAATATGAGTAATCCACTCGTTTTTAAAATCACTGATAAACTATACCATGTGTCATTTAATAAACCTGCATAAAGGATAGTAACAACCCACATCAATATAGAAAGTGCACTTGTTACGATGTTTGCTGCTAAATAATAACTCAAGATAATTTTATAACGTTTGGTTGGTGTCACTAAAAAAGCATCTAATGCATGATTGTTTAAGTCTTCAATGATATTGCCCATCATCCCTAATGATAAAGACATTGAATTGATTACCAAAACACCACCCATCATCACACCAATGACGAGCATTGATTTTAATGATTCATCTGTAAGTTGTTGCATACCACCATAACTGGTATATGATTTTCCAATAAACAAAAAATAGAGTGCAATTAAAATAAACACACTTAAGAATGAAAAGAAAACCGCTGTTTTGTCTCTTAAAAAGCGAATCATGTGTCTTTTAATGAGTGAAATGATCTCAAACATGTGCATCATCTCCAATCACGTGAATAAAGACATCATCCATAGTCCCTTTTATTACTTCAAAACTTTTCGTATATGGTCTTAATTGATTAAGTAAATCAAAAGTTTCTTCGGTTTCACTTACTTTAATGATAAATTGGTCTGCAATTTTATCAAAACTGATTTGTTCTTTATTTAAAAAAGATAATAGTTCTTCTTTATGTTTAGCAACAACTTTGATTCTGTCAAAACTATATTGATCTTTTAAAGTTGCAGGTGTACCTTGTGTAATAATTTTTCCATGATTAATAATAATAACATGGTCAGCATTAGCAGCTTCTTCCATGTAATGAGTCGTTAAAAAGATAGTTAACCCTTTTTCTGATCTTAAGTGATCGATGACTTTCCAAACGACTTGTCGTGTCTCTGGATCAAGTCCTGTTGTTGGTTCATCTAAAAGTAGAAGTTCAGGATTAGAGAATAGAGCTCTTGCGATTTCTACTCTTCTTTTTTGTCCACCAGACAGTGTTTTAAATTTTTGATGTTCAAATGCTTCAAAATCCAAATAAGATTTTAATTCTTCATAGCGAGTTGTCACATCTTTTGGGTTATTTAAATATAAACTGCCTCTTAATATTAGATTTTCCTTCACAGTAAGTAAATCATCTAAAACATTATTTTGAAATACAACACCAATCTTACTTCTAAAATAGTTTGCATCACTCTTATCATTTAATAAAATACTACCCTCATCTTTTTTAAGCAGTGTAGTAATCATATTAATTGTTGTGGATTTACCTGCACCATTTGGCCCAAGAAATGCAAAAAGACTACCTCTTTTAACTTCAAAAGAAATACGATCAACTGCTTTTAATTCTTTATATGATTTTGAAACATCATTTACTTTTAATATTGCGTCCATATGCAACCCCCTCTTTATGGTTTAATAGCTAATGTAGCATAAAATGTTGGTATATGTAGTTTAGATAAATAACCTTCAATATTGTAGTCTTCATATATATCTTTAATGATAAATCCTGCTTTTAATTGACCACCGATTTGATCTTCTAACGTATGTGAAAATTGTATCCCACCATCAAAACTATCTAAAAATGCTTTTTGTTCTGGGTTTTTTAAAGGATTGTATGGGAATTTATGAATGATCGTTTTTTCATCTTCTCCGACCATGAAATTTACACCATTATCTAATCCTGATAACAATCTTCCACCTTTTTTTAGAACTCTAAAGGCTTCTTTAAAAACTGATTGAACATCTTCCATATAAACATTTGAAACTGGATGGAAAATCAAATCGAATGATTCATCTTCAAATGGTAATCGTTCCGTGACATCACCTTTTACAATATCAATGTGATAGCCTTCTCTTTGCGAAACCATGCGTTCACTTTCAAGTTGTTTTGAAGACATATCGATAATCGTTACTTTAGCACCTAACGCAGCAAATATAGGCATTTGTTGTCCACCACCACTTGCAAGTCCTAAAATATGAATATCCTTAAATGGTAAAAACCAATGTTTAGGAACAGGGATTGAAGGCGTTAAAACAACTTCAAAATTTCCTTGTTGTGCTTTTAGGTAAGTTTCATGAGAAATAGGAACACCCCACTCCCAACCTTCATCAACCCATCGATCAATTGTATTTGAGTTATCTATAACATATTTTTTCATGCTTCACCTCAATATATAGTGTTATTTTACCATGATATATATTGAAATTTTATAAATTATATGTAAACAATCATTGATGTGATATAATAAAATCACTTTAGGACACTAAAGAGCAAAAGCGAGGTGCAATGTATGGCTTATCAATCAAAATTTGCAAATAAAGAAATTGAATCATTGTTTAATGCGATTATATCGTTAGAATCAATCGAAGAATGTTATCGTTTTTTTGAAGATGTCTGCACAATTAAAGAAATACAGGATATGGCACAACGTTTTGAAGTGGCAGAGATGCTATTCAATAAAGATCCATATCAAATGATTACTTCTAAAACAAAAGCATCTACTGCAACTATTTCACGAGTATCTAAATCTTTAACATACGGTGCTGACGGTTATAAACTTATATTTGATAAACAAAAAGGCAAGTAAAAATTGTCTTTTTTTACTTTTTATTAATTTAGTGCTTTACAATGCTAAAGTGTTAAAGTATAATGAATTTACGAGGTGAAATAAAAATGAAAAAATTACTAACTATTTTTGTATTAATGATGGGTGTATTTACACTCTCAGCATGCCAAACTGAAATTCCAAATACATGGGCGGCTATAGAAGAAAGAGGATACTTTATTGTAGGACTTGATGATGCATTTGCTCCAATGGGTTTTAGAGATAATGATGGAAATTTAATTGGATTTGATGTTGATTTAGCTAAAGAAGTCGCAAATAGACTTGGTGTTGATGTTGTATTCCAACCGATTGATTGGGATTCTAAAGTTTTAGAATTAAACTCTGGATCCATTGATATGATTTGGAATGGACTTACGATTACAACTGAACGTGAATTAGAAATGAGCTTTTCAAATCCTTATTTATCAAATAGTCAAATGATTATGGTTAAAGCAGGTTCTACGATTGACACACTTGCTGATTTATCAGGTAAAACTGTTGGTGTTCAAATCTCAAGTGCTGCACAAGATGCAGTTGAAGCAAGTTCTATTTATGATTCATTAGGTAGTGTTATCAAATATGACAACTACAATCAAGCGCTATTAGAATTACAAAATAGTGTTATTGATGCCGTTGTTATTGATGAAATCATGGGTAGATATATTATCAGTCAAACGCCTAATTTATATGATGTTGCTACTGAAAACTTTGGCCAAGAAGAATATGGTATTGGTTTTAGACTAGAAGCTACTGATTTAAGAGATAAATTTAATGAGGTTTTAGCAGCAATGGTTGCTGATGGAACTGCAGCTACTATTTCTGAAAAGTGGTTTAACGAAAATATATTCCTTAGCTAATGGCTTATATTTTAGAAACGATACAATATTTACTTAAAGGTGCAAGTGTATCGACACTCATATTTGTTGTCACACTTGCCTTTTCTTTTCCTTTAAGTGTGATATTGTCTATCGTATATCGAAAAAATCTCATATTTAAAAAAATTGTTGCTTTTTATACGTGGTTATTTAGAGGAACACCTTTAATGCTTCAACTCTTCTTCTTTATGTACGTTCTTCCTGCCATTCGGATTCCTACAGATCGTATGATGGTCGCATATATCACATTTATTCTTAATTATGCTGCCTATTTCACTGAAATACTTAGAGCAGGTATAGAATCAATTGATAAAGATCAAGAAGAAAGTGCTGCAGTTTTAGGTGCAAATAAAAGACAAACATTTAGATTTGTTATATTACCTCAAGCAATAAGAAAAGAAATCCCAACCATTACAAATGAAGTGATTACTCTCATTAAAGATACATCGTTAGTGACAGTTATTGCCATCTCAGATTTGATGCGTAATGTAAAAGAGGTTGTTTCACGCGATTTTACATTATCTCCATTTGTATTAGCTGCTATATTCTATCTCATCTTTAGTTTTATAATTGTTAAAGTATTTAAGGCAATTGAAATAAAATATGACTTCATGGATAGTTATTCAATCTAAAAAAAACAAGGCATTAAGAGAGAGTGCCTTGTTTTTTTATCTATATATAACTTGTTTTCCGCCTCGTTTTTTTGCTTCATACATCGCTTGATCAGCTCGATGAATTGCTTCAAACAATGTTTCATCATCTTTTTTAATGACCGCACCTATGGATGCACCTTGGTCAAGAGATTGCTCTCTTGGTCCTGTTTGTTCTAATAATATTCTAAATTTTTCTGCTACATCAATGATATCTTTTTCATCAATATCTAATAAAAACACAACAATTTCATCACCACCATATCTTACGGCAACATCATTTCCTCTGATGTTGTGTAAGATGGTTTGAGTTAGAGAAACTAATACTCGATCACCAAATTGATGGCCATATGTATCATTTACATCTTTAAATTTATCAAAATCAATAAATAATACACCAACTGTTTTTATATGGTGGTATGCTAAATGGCTTAGCAATGCTTTTTCTATCACTCTTCGATTATATAATTTAGTTAATGGATCAATCATGGTAAGTTTTTCATTCTCATCATAAAAATCTAGTGATAAAGTTGTTTGTGTCTGATTTGTAAAGACTTCAATTGCGCCAACAATTTCACCATATGAAACATATGGATAAACGCGTACCAAGACACGTACGCGATGCCCATTTTTATGATGCAGATACACATAATGTTCTATGATTTTATTTTCGTTAATAGCATCTACTAATGGACAATGATTTTTGCATAGATGAATACCTTCATCATTCACATGATTTAAAATATTATCATAACAAAAAGAACCCTCAGTTTCTGCTTTCGTAAATCCCGAGATTTGTGTTGCCATTGGATTAAAGTATAATATTTGTCTTTTTTTATCAACAATATATACAGCTTCGTTATAATGATCGAACATCGCTGTTAAATTATCAAAATTTTCAAATTTCTCCATTGCTATACCCCTCTACCCTCTTGTCTCTATATTTTACATAACTTTATGAGAATTTGCAATGAATATCCTAACTTAGTTTGAAATTGAAAGTTTTTATGAACATATGAAAAAGCTTGGCTCAAAATAGAGTCAAGCTTTAAATCATTTATTATCATTATATATGGATGATTTCACTTACGAAACAGTTTGGATTATAACATTAAATCCATATTGATTATATGTATAATTTATAAATTCAAAATAAACTGTTTGCCCGGCTGTCACTGTAAAAGATAACTCGAAATTCCATCCAGAATAATCATCATTATATGTAACATATTGGAAGTTTTGATCATATAAGTCCACTCTTGGGTCACCGTTATCAGTGTATGATGTAATGGTATAAGTTCCAGAAGTTGTTGCAGTAAACTGATAATATGTAAGTTCTTCGCCTGCAGGAACTACAACAAGTGTATCAACAAACATTTCAGGGCTATTATAGAGCATATCTTCAAATGATGGTTCACCTTCTAATAGTGCTGTAATACCATAACTATCCATGAATCCAATAATAACATCTAAATCAGCTGGTGATAAATTTGAATAATCTAAGGCAGTAATTGTATCTATATCATCAAATAATTGAGTGATGAAATCATTGACTGTTGTTTGCATATCATCAACTTGTGTTGAAGTTAAGTTTAAGTATGAAAGTAATGCTTCATTAGTTAACACATCATTAAAGATAGCATATACGACTTGTCCCACTAAAATACTATTTGATAATGTATATGATTGATCAATGGCATCTACTAGCATTAAGAATGCTGCGATTTGTGGATCTTCTGTATACTTAGTTGTTCCTAGATATGAAGTGAAATCAAGACCGTCAATTGCATTAACTAATACTGTTTCTAAAGTGAATACGTCTTCTGCGATTGAGCTTACATCTGCAATCAATGATTCAAACATTGCATCTAGTGTAGCAATTGAATTTTCTTCTGGATTTGATTGATAAATAGCAATCACCATTGGAATCTTAACAAGAGATAATATAGCTTCAATTTCTGTTGCATTAAATTGATCAGCAACGATATTGTGATATGCAACAAATGCATCAATCAAATCATTAATTGCCAATGCTGTTTGATCCATATCTTGTCCATCAAGTGCTTCTAGAGCCATGATTGCATCAATAATTTCGCCTTCTGAAGTAATCAATTGATCAAACGCATCTGTACCAACAGTATGAACAAGATCTATCACTGTCTTCATATTTGCATAAGATTCTGATAATTCTGTTAAAACATAATGTAGCATTTCTAATTGTAAATCAGATGGATTTTCAACTTGTAATGATTCAACATAAGCAATTGCAAAACTCATATATGCATCAAATACTAATGCTGGTTCTGGTCCATTTAACAAATCATTAAATGCAGTGATTTGATCTGGATGCGCAACAACAAATGCATCGACTTGATCATTGATAAATGTTAAGAATGCTAAGATGTCGTATGGATCAGGGTTGAAATTACCATATTCATCAAAACCATTTTGAATTAAAGTCATCATCGATTCAATATCTGTTTGGTCAATATCACCTAAGAATAGATATTCTAATTCAATCATTTGACCAGATAATTGAGAAATAAATGGATATGCTGCATCATATAAATCTGAAATATCTTCAAGTGTAAAGCCCATATCATCATTGACATACATTGAAATCACATAAGGAATTTTAGCAAGTGCTAATAAATCTTCGATTTGTGCTGGTGTGAATTGTGAACCAATGACTTGATTGTATAAATTAAATTCTTCAACAGCTTGAGTAATAAACGCTAAGACAGCTTCAGAATCTTCTGTATCTAATGTTTGATATGCGTTAATTAAATCAATGATACTTGCTTGTGAATCAACAAATGTTGAATACACATCAATACCGATTGTTTTAACTAAATTAAGCGCTGAAGTAATTTCATCATATGAAGTTGCTAGTTCATTCAAGGCATACATCATCACTTCATATTGCATACTTTCTTGATCCGCCATTAAATCAACATAGTTTGTAACAACTGTAATGATATCTTCATAAATCGCTTGAGGTGTTTCTGAACCAGTTAAATCAGTTAAAGCTTGAACTTCAGTTGGATGATTTGCAATAAAGTTTTCAATATAAGTTTGTAAGAAATCAAGTAATGCAACAAAATCATCTGTATTGTTTAAAATGTCTGGTTCGCCATTGACCATTAAGTTGTTTGCATACATGCTTACTACTGCAAAGTTGGTTTCACTAAAATCACCAATAAATAGCAATGCTAAATCAATACTTGCTTCATCAACTTGTCCTAAGAATAATGCATATTGTTCTAATGAACTAAAATCCATACCTGACATAGAACTTGCAACTGCAAATCCCAATCTATGAATTGCTGAAAAGTCTGTTGCATCTGGCATTGCGGTATCTAATAGATCGACAAAGGCATTTTTAATAATAAATATTTCAGTAATGCTTAATTCAGATTGACCTGACATCGCATCATCTAATAAATCAACAACATTTTGGGGAATATTATTTTTAATTGCAAACATGAAATCAATGACGCTAGATAATGCCATAATCGTATCATCTTCATTTAATGCTAACATTTCTTTCATTTGTGTCATTTGATTTAATGTATTTTGTCTACGATTTAATTCTGATTGCATCATATCGATATTCCAACCATAGCCATTAAGTGTGTTAATGACAGTTACAAGTGGACCTAGATCATCTAAAAATGCTTGATCAGCGCCAGTATAAATATTCACAGCAACTAAATATAAATTATTAATAACATCATTATGTTCATAATATAGATAGTAATAATAGTTACTTGGGTATGCCATACCATTATTATTAATATCTCTTACCATTTCTTCAAACGCATATAAACTAGAGAATGAGAATTCTCCACCTGCACTAAACATCATATCAAGTGCATCAATTTGATCTTGTGTTGTTGCATAATTATACATAACATCTGCTACTGCATGGAATGCACCTGAAGCAACATAAGTATCTAAATCTGCTTGTTCATTATCTAACATAGCTTGTTGTTCTGTTAAATCCGCAGTTAAAAATTGACTTTGAATCGTTAGCATAAGATTTGCTAGACCATAAGAAAGTTCTGCAACTCTTTGTGTATTCATATCATATGTTTCAAATACACCTAGTGCTTCTAATAGTTGATCTATGGTATAGATTTCACCATCTTTAACCATACCGATAACACCTTGAATAAATCCAATAGCATTGTCAGTTGTCATTCCAAATTGAGCAACTTCATCTGCATAGTATTGTGCGATATCACTTGCTGCTAAATAGTTTTGATATTCATAATCATCATTAAAGTCAGTTGATGCCATATTTGGAACATATGTATCATCGATGGCTAATAATGCTGCTTCATAAACTAAATCCTCATTTGCTTGTTGTTCAACTGTAAATGATAATGTAGTTGTTTCATCTGAACGAACATCACCATTAACCGCAACAACTGTAACATCATATGATCCAACTGATAAATTAAGTGTTGATAAATCAAATGATAATGCATTGACTGGATATTCAGTTTCATCAACAATAACGATATAACTAATAGCATTGGTTACTGCGTTCCAACTCACAACACCATTATTGATTGCTACATTTGTTGGTGTATCAAGTTCTGTTATTGTGCTTTCAGTCACATTATATGTAACTGCAGTTGAAGCTGTTGATTGGTTTGTCCCACTAACAGCAATGACAGTAACACTATGATTACCTGTTGCTAAAGAAAGTGTTGATAAATCAAATGATGTGCTTGTCGTTGTATGATTTGTACCATCAACAGAAACAATATAACTATCTGCACCAGTAACTGCTGTCCAACTCACTACACCACTATTGATTGCTACATTTGTAGGTGTCGATACACTTTGATTTGTATCAGCAACTACATAAGTCACAGAATTAGATGGTAGTGATAGTGAACTATCTGCTGCGGCAACAACATATATATCATATGATCCAACGGCTAATGATTGCGTTGATAAATCAAATGATGTTTCTGATGTTTGCTCTGAATTTGTTCCAATAAACACCAAGTAATGATCAGCGTTATTCACTGCACCCCAACTCACAACACTATCATTAAGTGAAATGACTGGTGCATCTAGTTGTATGTCCCCACAAGCGACCAGTGTTAGAGAAAACGCCAATACTGAAAGTAAAAATAATATTTTCTTCATAATACCCTCCTATTGAATCTAAATTTTAATTTATATTACATATAAATAGTCAATACCCTCTTCGCCTTCATTATATATTTTTATATTTTAATTAACAATAGCAGATTGTTATAATATCAAAGTATTTCTTTAAAATGTTCTAATATAACTCATATATGTAGTTTTTTTAATTAAAAATATTTGATAAATCATCACACATATCCATATGAGTAAATTTAGCGTAAATCCATAAATGATTGGTTTAAATGAAAATATAATATATTCATAAGTTTTGAAAACTACGATAAATTCACTTAAAGCTAGATATACTAGTATGAAAACGATGATAGATATAAAGATACTTATTAGAAATACAACGCCTTGATTTATGATTCTATACTTAATCATATTTTTTTTAGAAAGTCCCAAAGTATAAATTTTTGCGTCATCCTCAGATTCTAAATAATGCAACATCGTTGTATGATTAAATAATGAGATGATGAAACTTAACATCATCAATCCTATAATTGCAGATAAATATATTTTTACTCTACTCATTTGTATTATCATAGGATCAACGACGGTTTTATTGTAATCTGTAATAATCACCATCTTTTGTCCATAAAGATTGATAAGCTGTTCTTCTAGCAATGTTTTATCAATCGCTTTTAGTAAAATTGCATTTCGGTCAATACTTTCATAAGAACTATCTTCAAATAAATTGATAAATGCTAAATCCAATGTTTCTTTAGGATAAAATCCTGCAATGGTAAAAACGACATCCTCATATGATGGACCAAATGTAAGTGAAATCGAATCTCCAATTTGATATTGATATACTTCTTCATATTTTTTTGATAATATAATTTGATGAAATCTAGTTTGATATTGATTAATAACTTCTTGGTCAATACTCACATTAAAATAATTTGAAATATCTTGACCACTGATAGAAACAACTTGATTGATTGAAATCTGATCTATGTTCGTTTCTACATTTTGGAAATATCCTACTAGTTTTGCTTCATCAACTTGGTCAAGCGTTAATACTTCTTGGTACATATCTTCATTTTGATTCATCATTCTTGTCATGACTAGATCAAATTGATATTCACTATCTAGACGATCGATTCTATGTTGCATATGATCAAGTGTAAACATAAGTAAAAATATGACAACAAATACCGTTAACATCATAGATATATAATGATAAAATTGTCGTTTATTAAGTAATTTCTTGTAAAGTAATGCTTGCGGTGTAGATTGTTTAAAGATAAATGATATTTTATGGATTAACACCGGTGTTATCAAAAAAAGAAATAAAAGTGCACAGATGACTAGGATGATAGAACGATAATAGCTTAATATAACAAAGCCAAGATATGTACTTAAAACAACATAAATCATCATCACTATCAAAGCTATAATGACATGTTTTTTAATATGGAGTCGTTTCTCAATTCCTTGTGTGTGCATATGTTTTATATCAGTCTCTTGATTGAATTTAAACAAATGAACCGCGATCACACCTACAAAAATGGTAATGATAAATAAACTAGCAGTAACCATTTGTATCGTTGTTAACTGATATGTTCTAAATGACTCTAAATATGTAAATCCTGCTTGTATAATGAGATTGGTCAAAATGACACCGATATACATACCACTTA
Organism: Acholeplasmataceae bacterium; assembly: GCA_963667565.1. GTDB lineage: Bacteria > Bacillota_I > Bacilli_A > Acholeplasmatales > Acholeplasmataceae > WOFB19. The sequence goes on from OY763415.1 coordinate 1,242,008, forward strand.
ATAACAATACACTTATCTCAACGAGCAAAATCGAGATCGAGAATTGCTTACTTCCTCCTAATACACCAATAGTGGAACTCATCTTCTTTTTATCATAAAAATAGACGACAAGCGTTGTTTCCAAAACTAATATGATTGCTGCAAAAACAATCACAATAACAACATCAAAGAGCGCAACCATACGATTTACATCAATATTGATTTGCATCAAATTAAATGTTTCAACATAGTTCAATAATTCATATGAACTCACATTATCAAATATATCTTTCGCTTGTAAATAAGAGGTTTGATCATTTAAGTCAATATAAACTCTGTTATATAAATTTGTAAGTAATGCTGTAGGAAATGAAGCAAGTGTTGGACTTAATGATTCTAAAAAGAATGACATTGCCGTTTGTTTTTCTACAAACACACTAGGACCGCTAAAAAGATAAGCATCATCAATGATATCTATAATAGTGAAAGCTTTGTTCGTATCACTTGCATGTAAAAGAATCTGATCATCTACATGTAAATCATTCATATCAGCATATGATTTTGTGATAATAATTTGATCATCATTGAGTGTATCTAAATCCGTGTGAACCGAAGATGCAATATGCTTAAATGATGCCATATCTGATGCATATATATGTACATATGACATATCAAGATCAACAGATGATAAAACATCAAATTCAAAAAATGGATAATATGCATCCATCTGATTTGATATATCCGGGTCATCAAAGTCACTTATTGAGAAAAATCTTGAACTTCCTTGACTACTAACTTCTAAAACCATATCAATATTTTGATATTTACTTTCAATTTTCCCATAATAATAATTAAACATGACATCATTCATGGAAATTGATAAAAAAATGGTTAATGAAACGCCTAAAAAACCTAGCCACAAAAGGATAGATCTCATTGGGTGAAATATTACATTTTTAAATGCAAATCTAAAAACAAATAATATTTTATGAATGCGTCTTTTCATCTTTTATGATCTCTCCACTTTTCATATGCAACGTACGAGTTCCATAAGATGTTGTATCTATATTATGTGTGACCATAAGAATAGTTTTCTTATATGTTTGATTAAGTGTTTTAAATAACTCCATAATTTTTAAACCTGTTTGATAATCAAGATTACCTATAGGTTCATCAGCAAAAATAAGCTTAGGTTCATTTATAAGTGCTCTTGCTATAGCTACTCTTTGTTGCTGTCCCCCTGATAATTCTGATGGATAACTGTCTTTTTCATGATCCATTTCAACCATTTTTAATGCATCAATAATTTTTTCTTTTGAAATTTGTTTACCAATCACAGATGCAAGTTTAACATTTTCATATACTGTAAGGTTGGGAATTAAATGAAAAAACTGAAAAACAAACCCAATATCATGGCTTCTTAATTCAGCTTTATCTTTTTCTTTATATGTCTTCATATCTTTATTAAAAAGCAACAATGTGCCTAAATCATAAGTTTCAAGTCCACTTAACGTATAAAGTAATGTCGTTTTCCCTGATCCTGAAGGTCCTACAATTGAAACAAATTCTCCATCTTCAACATCAAGATTAATATTTTTTAATACTTCAACATCAAATTTAGATTTGTGATAAGTCTTAAATAATCCTTTTGCGTGTATTTGATTCATATGTATCCCTCATTTCATCTTTATTATATAACAAAAAAGTCCTTCTTTTGAAGGACTCTTTCATTTTTATTAAATTAGTCTACCATGCAATCGCCAGTACCGTAAGATCCAGAACCTCTAGAACCATGAGTACCTTTAAACATGTTTTGGAAACCATTTTTAACGCCATTTGCTAAATCGTATCCTGCACCAGCAAGTCTATCTTTAGAGAATGCTGCTAAATGATGAGTTGAAGCATTGATTAATGTTTGGAATACTGTTGCAACATCATCTGGAAGATCTTGAGCTAAAAACGCTTGGTATAATTCAATATTTGCAGTTTCTGCAACAACACCAGTTGCTAAAGCACTTGCGATTGAATCAGGAATTTCAGTAACAACGATATCATTGACTGGAACTTCAATACCATAAGTTTCAAATAATGGTAATAATAAATCGATATGAGTTTGTTCAGCTAATACAATATTCGTAAATGGTTTTACTTCACCATAAGTATCAATAATTGCTTGATAAGTTGCTTGAGCTGTATATTCATCAATTAGTGCATAAGTTAACATATCTTCTAATGAGTATTCACCATTTTCATCAACTGTGAGTGTTGTTACATCGACTGAACCAACTTCAACTGAATCTGCGTTAACACCATAACTAATAAATGCTACGCCACCTAAAATTAAACCTAAGAAAATAAATAATTTAACATGTTTCTTCATAAAACAATTGCCTCCTTTTGTTTCTGTACTATATATACAATCAACTTGTGGAGTTTATTGGTCTTATATTGAAATATGTGAATTTTATGTTATTTTAATATTTTCTTAATGAGTCTTTCTTTTGATTCTGAATACGGTGGATATGCAAGTGTATGATGAATCTTCTTTGTGACAATAGATTTCATATGACTAAAAGTATCAAATGATGTTTTACCATGATAAGCACCTATGCCACTTTGTCCTACACCACCAAATGGTATATGCCCATTTGAGACATGCATAATTGTATCATTAATTGCACCACCACCAAATGACAATTCCAAAAGCACTTTATTGATATGTTTCTTGTTTTTTGAAAACATATATAATGCTAATGGTTTTTCACCTTGTTTTAATTGTGCGATTAATTCATCTAAATTCGAATATGTTAAGATAGGAAGAATTGGACCAAATATTTCTTCTTGCATTACTTTATCAGTTGTTTCTACATCGCTTAAAATCGTTGGAGAAATAAAATTGTTTTCCATATTAAGTTGATTCCCATAGACCACTTTATCGTCATCAATTAAGTTTTTTAATCGATTGAAGTGACCTTGGTGGATAATATGTCCAAAGGTTTCTTCGTTACTATATCTTATTTCTATTTCTTTTTTTAGTAGTTTGATGAGCTCATTTTTTTTACTTTCATGTACATAAATATAATCTGGAGCAATACATGTTTGACCGGCATTCATAAATTTCCCAAAAGAGATACTTGCTGCTGCTTTTTTTAAATTCGCAGATTCATCAATAATCGTTGGACTTTTTCCACCAAGTTCTAATGTCACAGGTGTTAGATGTTTACTTGCTTTTTCATAAACGATTTGACCAACACGTGTAGATCCAGTAAAAAAGATGTAATCAAAACGTTCATCTAAGAGTTTTGATGTTACTTGATAGTCACCAGTAACAACATCTATATATGAAGGATTAAATGTTTCTTGAATCATCTTTGCTACAACTTTTTCGACTTCTTTAGCATATTCACTTGGTTTAATAATTACAGTGTTACCTGAAGCAATCGCACCAACAAGAGGTTCTAATACCAATTGTGCTGGATAATTATATGGACCAATAATGAGTACTTGTCCATAAGGTTCAGGATATATATAAGAATTTGATCCAAACATAAAAATTGGTGTCTTTCTTCTTTTTGGTTTCATCCATTGTTTTAAATGTTTAAGTGCATATGATATTGAATGTAGTGTAAATCCAATTTCAGTTGAATAAGCTTCAAATGAAGATTTATGCAAATCATGATATAAAGCATCCTTTAATGGTTGCTCATATTTAATGATTGCATTTTTCAATTTTAATAGTTGTTCTTTTCTATATTTATATGAAAGTGTTTGGTTGGTGCTAAAAAACTTCTTTTGATTATTGATCATTTCATTCATAACATTCATCCTTTATCTGATAATGATTTCATTAGTTATTATAACACTAAAAAGCATATTCGATGAATAGTACCATGAATTGAATTATAATAATGACAATATAAGGAGGATTAACTTATGGGTGAAAAAAACTGGAAAGTAGATGACTTAATTGATAACACATTAAAGTTTAAAGATGAAGTTATCGCACTAAGAGAACTATTATTAACAACACAACTATTTGAAGATCGCAAATGGGGACAACCCTGTTATACACTTGACGATAAAAATATCGTCATCATTGGTGCATTTAAAAATTATGTTACGTTAAGTTTTCATAAAGGCACTTTAATGAAAGACCCCTATAAAGTTTTAGTTAGTCCTGGTGAAAATTCAAGAGCTGTTAAGTTTTATAAATTCACTACCGTAGAAGAAATCAAGCAAGCAAAACCAATCATTTTAGAATATATTAATGAAGCGATTGAAATCGAGAAAAAAGGATTAAAAATCGAACCAATTAAACCAAACTCAGAACCCTATCCTGATGAACTTAAAGATATGTTTAAAGAAATGCCGGAATTTGAACAAGCCTTTGAAAGTTTAACACCTGGAAGAAGACGTGCTTATCTGATGTTCTTCAACGCTGCGAAACAATCTCAAACTAAAATTAATAGAATTGAAAAATATATGGACCTTATCTTTGAAGGTAAAGGTATGAATGATTAATAAATAAAAAAATGAGTGCATCCGTCACAAACAAATGGATGCCCTCATTTTTTTATCTATTTCTTAAGTTTGTTTATATATCTTTGTCCTGCTTTAATCGCATCGATATTAATATCTGCCATATGTGCTTTTCTCTTACCTAAAAACTTTATTAATGCTTCTTTAATCGTATCATCATCAAAGAGCTTAGTAAGTTCTAGATATGCACCTAACATAACCATATTTGCCACTTGTGCTTGACCAAGTTCAATAGCAATATCATTAACTGGAATACCAATACTTTGAACTTTTTCATGTTTTTTAACATCACTTATTAATGATGCATTATATAAAATGATACCATTATCCTCAATTTTATCTTCGAATTTAACCAATGATGGTTGGTTGAATACTATCAAATGATTAGCTTTATTAAAGACTGGTGAATTAATTTGGTCTTTTGAAACAATCACTTGACAATTTGCAGTACCACCTCTAGTCTCAGGTCCATATGATGGGAACCATAGAGCATTTAATGATTTTATAGTTGCTGCATGCGCTAAGACTTGTCCAAACATCATAACACCTTGACCACCAAATCCAGCAACTCTTATATGAATATCATTATGACTCATCTTGATCACCCTTATCTTTAAACACACCTAATGGATAAACTTTAGACATATCTGTTTCAACCCACTTCATTGCTTCAAAAGGTGTCATACCCCAATTGACAGGACATGTTGATAAAATCTCAATCATCGTAAAACCTTTTTGTTCTATTTGATATGTGAATGCTTTTTTAATTGCTTTTTTAGCACGAATGACATGTTTTGGATCAAATAATGCAACTCTTTCTAAATAAGCAACACCTTCTATTTGTGAAAATATTTCTGATATCTTTATAGGATTCCCATGTGTATGAGCATCTCTACCTAGTTGCGACGTTGTTGTTTTTTGACCAAGAAGTGTTGTTGGTGCCATTTGACCACCTGTCATACCATAAATGGCGTTGTTGACAAATATCACAGTGATGTTTTCACCGCGATTTGCTGCATGAATCGTCTCAGCAATTCCAATGGATGCTAAGTCACCATCACCTTGATATGTAAAGACAACATGATTGGGTAAAACTCTTTTGATTCCGGTTGCTTCTGCACAAGCCCTCCCATGAGGTGCTTGTTGCATATCACAATTGAAAAATTCATATGCATACACAGAACATCCAACACTAGCAACACCAACAGTTTTGCCTAATACACCAAGCTCTTCTAAAACTTCTGCCACCAATTTATGTGATATACCATGTGTACATCCTGGGCAATAAGTTAAAGGTTTATCTGTGAGACCCTTTGTTTTTTGATATTTGATCATTATTCCACCACCTTATCTTTGAAGTTTAGAATTGCTTCTACAACTTCCTCAGGTTCAGGAACCATACCGCCTACACGTCCAAAAAATCCAACTTCAAACCGACCTTTATTAGAAATAAGAACATCATCAAGCATTTGACCCATACTCATTTCAGCACATAAAATGCCTTTGCAGTTTGAATTGATTTGATCAAAAGCTTTTTTAGGATACGGCCAAATCGTAATAGGTCTTATCATACCTACTTTAATACCTTGTTCTTTTAATGTTTCAATCGCTGATCTAGCAATTCTCGCCATTGTACCATAGGCAACGATGACATAATCTGCTTCTTCTAATCCTATAGTTTCAACTTTTGTTTCTTCCTTCTTGATTAATTGATATTTTTTAAATAATTTATGATTATGTTTTTCAAGTTCAACTGGATCTAAAAACAATGAATTAATCACATTTTTAGTTCCACCATGTTGATCAGTTCCATTGCTCGCGTAATCTTTATTTTCTATTTTTCTTTCTTTTACTGGTTTATCTAAGTCTACAGATTCCATCATTTGGCCAATGAGACCATCCACTAGAATCATGACTGGATTTCTATACGTATCAGCCACATCAAACGACTCTTTTAAAATATCAATGGTTTCTTGTATTGTCTCTGGAGCATAGACTATCAATTGATAATCACCATTACCACCACCACGAGTTGCTTGATAGTAATCGGCTTGCGAAGGCTGTATACCGCCAAGACCTGGGCCACCTCTCATCACAGATACAATGACACATGGAAGTTCTGCGCCACATAAATAAGAAATACCTTCTTGTTTTAATGCAATACCTGGAGATGATGAAGAAGTCATCACTCTAGCACCTGCACCAGCAGCTCCATAAACCATATTGATGGCTGCAACTTCAGATTCAGCTTGTACAAAAACTTTACCTTCGTTTATTAAATATTTAGACAAATATTCAGGTACTTCATTTTGAGGCGTGATTGGATATCCAAAAAAAGCATCAACACCGCCTTTAATTGCTGCAAGTGCGATTGCTTCATTGCCTTTCATTAACACTTTACTCATTTGCTATTCACCTCAACAGTTATGACTGAATCCGGACACATAATCGCACAAAAAGCACAACCAATGCATTGATCAGGGTCACTTACTTTAATGATATTATAACCAGCTTCATTCAGTGTTTTTTTGTCTTGATATAAAATATCTTTGGGACAATATTGGACACATAAGTTGCACCCTTTACACTTTTCATAATCAAATGTTACGACACCTTTTGCCATATCACAACCTCCTTCTAGTACCAGTTTTTTGTCAAATAGGTTTTTAATTTTAATATATTTCCTAATAATCTTACATCTTTATTATATAAGTTTTCATGAAGTGTTGTAAAGACAACTTCAATGCCTGTCATTTTATAAACTTGCTCAATGATTCTTTGTCCTTCTAAAATATCCTCGATGGTTGTGTCTTTAAGTAAATTAGAATTATGAATTAAACCAGTGATTTTGTAACCACTACTACCTTCAATTTTATTGATCATTTTTAAAATATTTTCTAATGAATTTGTTTCGGGTCTAAAAATATTGACCACTAAAAAGAAATCCACTTCGCGCATATCAAGATCTTCAAATTGACGCATTACTTTTGCACCTAAATCATTTCCACCTAAATCATAAAGTGCTTTAGTATTTGGATTTTGTAATGGCAAAAAGATCTTCTTGGATAAATAGGGAAGATCTGTATAAGTATCATTTTGCAAATCTGAAGAGATGATTTCTACATCATCTAAAATATCTCTTGCTTCTCTTGACCTAAAGTATGGATTGATAATATCAAGATCAACTAAGTAATCAAAATGAAATTGTTTTGCTAAATTGAGTGATACTTCTGTTTTGCCTGAACCATAATATCCTGATATAAATACAATACGTTTCATAGATTATCTTGGAATATAATTTGAATGGAGTTGATTAATTGTTTCTATTCTCTTTTTAGCAAATACTTTAGCAGCTAAATGAGTGGTAATATCTTCGTTTTTAGCAATTTCGAATATTTCAAGCAATCTATCATATATTTTTTCAATATCTCTTATAGCTCTATCGCGATTATATGTGTCTAATTCATGATAAACATTAATTAAACCGCCTGCATTAATTACAAAATCTGGTGCATATACAATATTTCTTTCTTTAATCATTTCTCCATGTTTTTCTTCATCTTCTAAAGCATTGTTTGCTGATCCTGCAATGACTCTTGCTTTAAATTGAGGAATACTATTATCATTTAAAATTGCACCTAAAGCACATGGAGAGAACACGTCAACATCAAGACTATAAATTTTATCTGGCTCTACGAATTCTACATCTTTAAAATTATTATTGATTCTTTCTATATTTTTAGGATTGATTTCTGTATAATAAACTTTTTTCGCATGATGTTCTTTCAATAATTTAATAAGATTAAACCCAGTTTGACCTGTACCTTGAACTGCAAAACTAAATTTAGAGACATCATCAGTACCAAATTGATGCATAAGAGATGCTCGAATACCATGGAATACACCAAGTGCAGTGAGTGGTGATGGATCACCTGATTTACCTTCTAAGCCAACAACCCAATCTGTTTCCATATGAACATAGTCCATATCTTTTGTAGATGTGTTTACATCTTCTGCAGTGATATATCGACCATTTAAACTTTGAACATATCGACCTAATGCTCTAAAATATGCTTCATTTTTAACTTTAGATGCGTCACCAATAAGTACCGTCTTTCCCCCACCAAGATTAAGTCCAGCTGCTGCAGCTTTATAACTCATACCTCTTGCGAGTCTTAAGCAGTCAAGTGCTGCATCTTCTTCGTTTTCATAATTCCATAATCTAGTCCCACCAAGTGCTGGTCCTAATGTTGTGTTATGGATGCATGTAATCCCTTTAAGTCCAGTTGTTTTGTCATAAAAGTAAACCATTTGTTCATAGTTGTGTTTCTTCATGTAATCGAACTTGTTCATTGCTTTCCTCCGAAAATATTAAATTCATTTTGTAAACGTTTTCACTTATATTATAACAGCAATATAGTTAAAAAACAAAATACTATTTTATTTATAAAATAAGCGTTTTAATTATGGTAAAATGTGTATCGATTTAATGCATTTTTTTCTGTTTTGTCATATAATTAAATTGATACACCTAGGAGGGACTTATATCATGGCATTTTTAAGGATTGATTTTCCATCTTCAATTTTACAAATGGCTGAACATGTAGATGTCATTTTACCTGATGATTTTAATAAACATGATCCAGTTGAAGACGGACAACAAAAATTTAGAACACTTTATTTATTACACGGTTATTATGGGAATAGTACTGATTGGATGAGATTATCATCAATTGAAAGATATGCAGGTGATCATCACATCGCAGTTGTTATGCCTTCAGCTTATAATAGTTATTACACGAATGCACTGCATGGAGAAAGATATTTTGATTTTATCGCAGACGAAATTCCAAGATATTTACAAAAATTACTACCTCTAGCAAAATCGAAAGAACACAATTTCATTGCAGGATTATCTATGGGTGGTTATGGTGCAATTAAAATTGCACTTCATTATCCGGAAAGATATCAATTAGCTGCAAGTTTATCAGGTGCATTAGACTTTGAATTTGTTTATCAAAGAGGTATAAAAGATTTAACTAGAACTAGACATTTTCAATCTATCTTTGGTCTAATTGAGGATATGGAACATTCAGAACATAATTTATTTTATAGACTTAAAGAAAATAGCAAAGAACTTCCTTATTTATATATTATTTGTGGTACAGAAGATTTCTTATTTGATTCAAATAACAAATTTGTTGATGAACTTAAAAAACAAAATATCAATCACCTTTATGAAACACACCCTGGGGATCACAACTGGACTTTCTGGGATACATATATTAAAGATGTATTAAATCTAATCGATAAAAAATAGCCCTATGCATGCATAAGGCTTTTTTATTATCTAAATATATGCTGATCAAGTTCTTTTTCCGGTAAAGGTTTCGAAAAGTAATAACCTTGGAAATAATCACTCTTCAAATCTTTAAGTAGTTGGAGTGCATCTTCAGTCTCGACGCCTTCACTAATCACATATAATTCTAATTTATGGGCTAAATCAATCATAAACTGCAAAACAGGAGAACTTTTTTCTTTATCTGAGATTTCTTTTATAAAACTACGATCAATTTTTAAGTAATCAAGTGGTAATTTTTGTAGGTAAGTAAGTGATGAATATCCTACTCCAAAATCATCTAGAGCAATCTTAAATCCTATTTTTCTTAATTTCATCAAAGTTTTAATGGTTTCTTCTAAATTATCAATAATCATAGATTCAGTGACTTCAAAAATGAATTGTTTTGTTTCAACATTCATTTCTTTTACCATGTCTGTAAGTTTTGGCACAAATGTATGACTAGATAAGATTTTTGCTGATAGATTAATTGATATTTGAATATTTAAACCTTGACTCTTCCATTTTAATTGTTGTTTAAATGCTTCTTTAATAACAAACCATGTCATCTCTTTAATATGACCAGTCTTCTCAGCAATATAAATAAAGTCAAGTGGTGGAACTAACCCTTTCATAGGATGATTCCATCTAATTAAAGCTTCAACCATGGTTGCTTTTAAGTTCTTATTAGAAATGATGGGTTGATAATAAACGAGAAACTCTTGATTTTTGACACCATAATATAATTGGTTTGCAATTTCAGCTTGATTCTTTTTAACATCAGCAAGCTTTTCAGAATAAAACACAATTTGATTTTTGCCTAATAATTTTGCTTCATTAAGCGCAATATCTGCACATTTTAATAATTCATGATAATCTTCACCATCATAGGGATATATCGCAACACCAGCTGAAAGTGATGCATAAAAATCTTCACGATCCAAGAAGTATGTTTTTTTAATGTTTTTAGAAATATTATTAATACATTCTATGAGTTCTTGTTTGCTTGCTTTAGATTTAATTAAAACAATGAACTCATCTCCGCTAAGTCTACCGATGATGTTATCTTCACCAATGACTCTTTTGAGCTCAATAGCAACTTGTTGTATTAATACATCACCAATATCGTGACCTTTTGTTTCATTTAACTCTTTAAAATTGTCAATATCGATATCCACAAACGCCAATAATTCATTTTCGTTTTCTTCAATAAAATCAGTAACATCTTCTAATATTTTAGCTCTTGAGTATACATTAGTTAGATCATCATAATAAGCTTTATCATAAAGTACCTTTTCTAGTTTTTTAAGTGATGTATTTGAGTTTTCAAGTTGAGTTACAGCATCACCTAAGTCATCGATGGTATCAGCGTATAAATCCATTCTTCTTTTAATAATGAAATAAAACAAAAACGCTGTAAATATAACAAAAAGAATCCCTTTGATGGTTTGCAAAAACTCATGAAACTCATGGTTTGATGAAAACACATTTAAAATTTCATCAGAAATTAATATCCACGTAACCCCTAAAACAACATATATGGATATAATCTCAATGGTATTTTTCATTGGATTATTATTTTTTTTACCTAATTTTTGATATTTACGTCTCATTTCATCATACCCTCTATTTATGATTCTTATGATATATACTCATCATACCATAAATAAGAGTATGAAAAAACACTAGATACTATATAAAAAAAATACTACATTACTATGTAGTATCATTTCTTATTGATAGATTTACTAAAAATTAGCTTACTTTTCTGCTATTAACATGAACCCAACGATATCCTTTTGCTCTTGTGGGTGGTAATCTTTTTTCAGTATATATATAATATTCTGTCGATTGATTATTTAGATCAACTTCTAAGTAATATCCTGCATCTCTAAATGAGCCAGGAGTATGTTTAATGAATGATGCGAAATCTATACTTTGTAATGAAAGTAATTCTTTTTCCTCATTTGTAATACTCACAAAAAATCCGTCTGGATGAATCAATCTAGGGAGTTCTCCGTTTTCTACTTGAATCACTCTGTTTGAAGTTGAATAGTCAGGCTCTAACTCTAAATAATGTCCATTATCAACCGTTTGAAATGCAATAAACTTAGGTCTTTTTTTGATATCTGACAATACTATATCTTGTTGTTCAAATATGACTACATGTCCTTGTTGTAATGATGCATGATTTTTTTCTTCTGTTTTTTCTTCTTGTTTAAAAGTCTTAATAGGTGCTTCATTAGATTTCTTAATAAAGGTAAATTTTACTAATGTGACATAAATAATAATCACCCAGTATATTGCATAAATCGCAATAAGACTATTAAGTAATGTAAATAACAAATATGCAATTCTTGATTCATGCCCATATATAAAATCCAAAACTGTCACTAAAACACTTAATAAAAGTACCCAAGCAAAAACACTTAAATTAGATATTTTCTTATCAATCGATTCGACTATCGATTCATAACCAGAAGATTTACCTTCAAGCATAAAAGTGATAATAGATAATACTATGAACAATACTAAACTAACATAAGTAATTATAATGTTGATACTGAAAAAAACAATTGCTGATATCAAGATAACTATATTTAATGATAACAATCCTAAATTTATTTTTTTAACCATTTTAGTCTCCATTTTTTATTTCAATTTTCGTAATATATTTTATCACAACCCTTTTAATTAATCTAACAATATACAATAAAGCGACTGAGTTCTTTGACTCAATCCCTTATTCATTATTTTTTCTTTAGTTTTGCAATGAAAAACCCTTCGTAATATTGATTAGGTGCAATCGTTAAAACCCCTTCGATATTAGATTCTATAACTTGTAGGTGCTCATCTTTAATTGGTATGATTGGTACGACATCAACTAAATCTAGATATTTTCTTACAATCTCTTCATTCTCTTCATTTAAGATTGAGCATGTTGAATATATCATTGTTTGTCCTTTTTTAAGCATCTTAATCGCTTTTGATAATAGTTGATGTTGTACTTTTATAGATTTATCGACAAGTTCTTTTGTAAATTGCTTATTTTCCCTATTTAAATCTAATGTCCCAGAACCACTACAAGGTGCATCTAATAAAATAGAATCAAATGTAAAATAGTCGTCAAGTTGTCTAGCATCTTTTTGTATCAAGTAACAGTTGGAAACGCCTTGTTTTTCAATATTATATTTTAGTTTTTGAAAACGGATAGGATTTTGCTCACAAGCAGTAATCGCAGCTTGATCTTTAGTAAGTGCAGCAATTAATGTTGTTTTACCACCAGGTGCTGCAGCCATATCTAAAATGGTTTCTTTTGCTTTAGGTTCTAAATAAAGTGCTGGCAACATGGATGAAAGACTTTGTATATAGATACTTCCGTTTTTATATATTTCAAGCTGTCTTATTTTTTCTATATCATCAGTGATAAAACCATTTTCATACCAATCAATAAACTTAATATTAATGGACTCATTGTTCATAATCTGAATAAATTGATTTTTATCAAGTTTTAATGTATTGATTCTCCCTGATGAGATTCGACCCATTTTAGAACCATTTATAATAAGTTGTTTTGATGGGTGATCTTTAATCAACAATTCGAAAGTTTCATTCATATGTCATACCTTACCTTAACTTATCTACTATTCCTATTTTAACATATCTTATCTCAATCATTTTTTATAGTAATGCAAATATATTGCTATTTCATTAATCATCATATATAATTGTTGTTGTTACAACTGTTGCATGTGCAACAATTAGGAGGAATATATGATTTTAAATGATATGTCAATTATTATTAGGTATAATTTTACATTTATGAATCGGAGTTTATCAAACACTAATATTTCAGCAAACGAAAACTATATGCTGATGTATTTATTTGATAAGGGTGAGGTAACACAGGACGAAATCTCATCGTATTTTGGCATTGATAAAGGAAGTATTTCCAAAACAGTTTCAAGTCTTGAATCAAAAGGTTATATTGAGAAAAAAATTAATCAAGACAATAAACGATCTAACCTTGTTTATATCACAAAAAAGGGTATACAAACTTTCAAAGAGACGAAAAAGCTCTTAGATATGTGGCACAAGGATATTTTGAATAATATTTCTTCAGAGGAACTTGACATACTTACAAAAACATTAAGCACCATGGCTAGAAATGCAGAAAAAGCTTTAGGAAAAGATACAACTCAAGGAGAATCACATGAAACAAAATAAGAAAAACAATATCGTATTTATTATGATATTATACCTTTTAGGTATATTTATGGGTGCAATCGATACAGGTATCGTAACACCAGCTAGAACCATCATTCAAAACACATTAGAAATAGATGCTCAGTTAGGTATTTGGATGATTACTATTTATACACTATCTTATGCTGCAAGTATTCCTATCATGGGGAAAATCGCAGACAAGTATGGTAGAAAATATATATATTTATTAAGTATCACATTATTTGGTTTAGGCTCTTTATTGTCAGGACTTAGTCAATTTGCGGGTAGTTTTACGATGTTACTTATATCTAGATCTATACAAGCTATTGGTGGTGGTGGTATTATTCCAATTGCTACTGCTGAATTTGGCACGACTTTTCCAAAGGAAAAAAGAGGAATTGCATTAGGTCTAGTTGGTGGGGTATATGGTATAGCAAATATCTTCGGCGCCTCTGCAGGTAGTCTTATCCTCGATATTTTTGGACAATCAAATTGGAGTTTCATTTTCTTTATTAATGTACCTATTACTATTTTCATATTAGCATTTGGATTCTTTCTTTTACCAAACACTAAAAATGAATCTGTTAAGAAAATTGACGTATTTGGTATTTTATTTTTAACACTAACCATACTATCTCTTCTCTATGGATTAAAAAATATAGATTTCTTGGATATTAAGAACTCAATAGTTGATTATCATGTTTGGTTATTTGTTTTAATCGCTATTGTTTTATTTCCAATCTTCCTTTATGCTGAGAAGAAAGCTGAAGACCCTGTCGTAAATCTTGCTTATTTTAAAAATAAACAAATCGTTATTACATTAACGCTATCTTTTATTTCAGGTATTATTTTAATGGGGACCGTATTCGTTCCTCAATTTGCTGAAAACAGTGTTCGTATTGCATCAGGTAGTGGTGGATATTATGTGATTGTCTTAGGTATCTTCGCTGGGGTTGGTGCACCAATGTCTGGACGTCTGATTGATAAATTTGGTGTCAAACCTGTCTTAAGTTTTGGATTTTTAGTCACTGTTATTGCATCTTTATTTGTTGTATTTGTTACTATACCTAATCCAAGTACACTAACAGTGATCGTTAGTTTAATTTTCATCGGCCTCGGTCTTGGTTTCTCACTTGGTACACCATTAAATTATATGATGTTAGAAAATACTAATGAAAAAGAGTCAAATTCAGCACTTGCAACATTGTCTCTTATTCGTTCTATTGGTACAACTATTGCTCCATCAATTATGGTCGCATTCATCGCGTCAGCTGGTATGCTTGTTCAATCAAATGTTACTACTGTTCTTCCACGGGATTTAACCATTCCACCTGTTGTTTATGCATCTGATATCAAACAAGCATTTGATGATTTTTCACAAAATCCTCAATTCAGTTCTGAATTTTCCGATTTCACTTTTCCAGATATGTCAACTGACACATCTTATCCATTATCATTTGATCAAAGTAATTCCGTTGGATCTCTTGATCCTGAAATGATTGCACTTATTCAATCATCAGATGTTACGACGATAACTGAAAATACGCATGTATTCTATGAATATATTTTAAACACTTATATCCCATATGCAGTTAATGGCATTCAAACAGGTGTTGAATCTGGTATCGATGCACTTAATCAAAATATTTTAGATATGAATGGCGCATTATTTGGTATCAATATGACCATTAGTTCTCTTCAAACCATGCAAAGTGAACTTCTTCTTTTGGATCCTAGTGATTATGACGGTTCTAAGGTTACTGATCTTGTATCACCTAGTACAGTGGCATTATTGTCACAAAGTGTTGTTGACCAATTGAGCGATGTGACAACTTATGATGGATTTATGGCAATACTTGGATCATATCAAGGTCAAAAAATAGGATTAGATTCAGCGATTGCACAACTTACGACACTTGTTGACGAAATGACTGCGTTTGATCAAGATATTCCAGTAGAATTTAATCTTGCGATTCAAAACTACTTAACGGATATAGACCAAAATAGACAAGCGATTGAAGATACCTATCAAACAACAATTAATCAAGGTTTTAGAAACATATATTTATCAACATTAACAGCTGGTTTATTAGGATTTATTGTCTTAAGATTTTATACATCCCATAAAAAAGAAAATTAAAGAAAATAAAAAGTGTAATTAGCAAATTACACTTTTTTTTCTGCTATAAAATCAAGCACTTCTTCATAACTAGGCATTGACTGAATAGCTCCAGGTTTGGTGGAAACAATTGCTCCAACTGCATTTGAAAATTCTAAATATTCATACAATTCAATTTCAGCAAGTTCATCAACATGTTTTCTATGCTTTAACAATTGAAATAGAAACGACCCAATAAAAGCATCTCCAGCACCCGTAGTATCTACTGCTTCAATTTTAAATCCGTCATGTTTCACCCTGTTATTTTTAGTATAGATGGTTGCTCCATCTTTTCCTTTTGTTAGAATAATGATTTTAACATGACCTCTAAATAACATTTGAATGCTTAATTCTAAATTGGTTTCTCCTGTAATAAATTCGATTTCTTCATCGCTTATTTTGATGATGTCTGCTTTATCTATATAGTGATTAATAACTTGTTTGTATAGATCATGATCATCCCATAATGGCAATCTTACGTTTGGATCAAAACTTATTATCAACCCTTTTTCTCTCGCTATTTTAATTGCTTTGTCGTGTGCTTTCTTCACTGGAGCATCAATTAAATCAACACTACAAAAGTGAAGAATATCACCTTCATTAAATAGTTTCTCATCGATTTCTTCTTCATTTAATAACATATCAGCACTTGGATTTCTATAAAAAGAAAAATCTCGTTGACCATCGTTTTTAAGCGAAACAAATGCGAGGCCAGTATGTGCATCTCGAGTTCTTTTGATGTGCGAAACATCAACACCTATTTTTTGAATTTCTTCAATAATGTGATCACCAAATCCATCTAAACCAAGTTTTGTTAACATCGTTGCATGAATACCTAACTTAGATACACATGCACATACATTTGCTGGTGCACCACCGGCAACTCTTCTAAATTCAATAACATTTTTTAATGCTTCACCTTTTTTAAGTGGAATGAAGTCAATAAGTGCTTCACCAATGCTAATTAATTTATTCATACTTCACCTCTTATAATATCCCATTTATACATTTCGAATTTTGTTAATCCCCCGATTGAAAAAAGACTAACATTCTGGCTTTCTTGTTTAGGATAAACGAGTCCTGTCATCGTTTTTAATCCATGTTGTAAAAAAATTTCAACACTTGATTTATCGATAAATATCTGTAGATACATGTTGTTTTTTTCTAGTTTAACATGCGTTTTTCTGATAAACGCGTCTTTTTCAAATTCCTTGTTTCCTTTAATTTCATAACCCGATTTACGACGATCAAATGAAAATTCTTCTAATATAGAGTCATATGTCAAAACCGTCTCTTCTCCAACACCTTTGAATAATTTGATACCAAATGATGTTGCATCTAATACATGAATATTAAATATAAATTCACTCACGTATCCTTTGGTTTCAATCATTTGTTCATTTTCAATCATATATATTTTATACTTTTTATGATTTCGATATAATTTTAACTCATCGATGGGATATTGATACAAATGATGTTCTTTAAATTCTAAAACTCTAGGAATGGTCATTTGACCAGCCCACCCATGATTAAGTTCATGCGTCACATAGTTTCGTTCCCACATACCCATCCAAGCAATCATAATTCTTCTGTTTTTATCATCTATTGTAGTTTGTGGTGCATAAAAATCGAAACCAGAATCAATTTCATCATAAAAATCTTCTATAAATTCAAACGTTGTTTTACTTAAATGTCCAATAAAATATATAGAATGATGAACATTTGAAAACTTATGAGCATCACTTTTAATATATTGCGGAGAAACAATTAAAATATCTTTATCATTTAAAGAAAATAAATCTGGACACTCCCACATATCGCCAATAGCTTTATGTGATTTTAATATAGTATTCATATACATCCAGTTTGTTAGATTTTTTGAACTATATAGTAAGACCTGTCCAGCACTTTGATCTGATTTTGAACTTACAACCATATAATAGATATCATTATCTTTCCATATTTTAGGATCTCTAAAATCAGTAGTGCTTGCATCTTTAGGTAAATCCTTTATCTTTATTATAGGATTTTTTTCTGATCTTTCAAAATGAATGAAATCTGTGCTATATGCAATACATTGTTCTTGTCTATCAAAATAGTTTTCTGTATAGATTAGAATCATGTGATCATCGCAAATGATTGCAGATCCACTAAATGCTGCACCTTCACCATGTTCCAATTGTAGAGGTGCTAATGCAACATCTACATGTGTCCATGAAACTAAATCTTTTGATATCGCATGACCCCAATGCATTGGTCCCCATGATGAATCGTAGGGATGATACTGAAAAAACAAATGATAAATTCCATTATGATACAAAAATCCATTAGGATCATTAAGCCATCCTAATTCTGGTGTGAAGTGAAAGTCATGTTTATACATTTGATTAACTTCATGCTTATGATTTTTAATATACTGGTTGGCTTTTTTTATAAATGGATTCATAAATTTATCCTTTATTCAGCTTTCTTTAGCCATAATACTTCATATGGAGCAATCTTGATATTCACTTCAGAAAAATCAATAGGTCTATGAGAAAACAAGTCCATATATAATCCTGAAAAATGATCTTTTTGATACGGTGTTGTTGAGATATGTTTTAACTGCTCTGAAAAATTGAATATACATATCAAGTGATCATGATCAGTTTTTTTATAAAATGAATATACTGAAATATCATCGTTTTCGATTATGTTTATCGCTACATCACCATTAAATAAATCATCTGTTTTTCTAATATTAATCATTTCTTGAATACCTGAAAATACTCGATGCTCAAAGGTGTTATGTATTAATCTTTTAGTTGCTCTAGTCCAGTCAAAGAACTGTCTATGTACCCAACGTCCTTCGTTCTTTTTATCAGGATCATTTAAATATGTATGATCGTTTAAGCTTGCTATTTCATCTCCACTATAAATGAGTGGAATACCTTGATGTGCGATGATCATCGCATGTCCTAGTAATATTCTTTTAATGGATATTTCTTGTTCATACATAAATTGTTCGTCAATAGCTTTTTCTAATCCTAAGAGTGATGCAGCAGTACCATTTATTCTGGCATCTTTATTGACCTCATTATACTGATAAATTTCACCTTTTGCAAAACTACCAGGAAATCTATTACCATAAAAATCAATTAAGTATTGTTTATGATGAAACGCGCTAAGTCCAAATGATTCTATGAGTTCTTCATTAAAACCCCAACCAATGTCATCATGGCATCTAAGATAATTCATCCAACAACTATGCTTAGGTGGTATGTATTTTTTGTTATCATCATTAATTAATCTAACGTCTCTTGTTGCAAAAGCATTCCAAATGTTAACCATAAAATTTGCATTATAAAGCAATCCACATTCTTCTTTATGCTCATCACCAAAATACTTAAATATTTCATGTGGTTCAACAATCGCTTCCCCTAAAATAGCTAGTGATGGTGCAACAACATCTTTGATTATATGAAACATGTGAATAAGATCGTGAATTGGACCTAGATTTCTACAATTTGTTCCTGCTTCTTTCCACATGAAAGGAATTGCATCTAATCGAATGATGTTAACACCTTTATTTGCTAACTGCAACATGATATCAACCATGTTTTCAAAAACTTTTGGGTTTTTAAAATTTAAGTCCCATTGAAAACTACTAAATGAAGTAAATACCCATTTATTTATTTCTTTTTTAAAAGTAAAATTTCCTGGACATTTATCGGGTAAAACTTCTGGAACATATTTATCATAAATGTCTGGTATGCTTCTATCATCAAACATCATATACATGTCTTGATAATATTTATCGCCTTCAAGCGCTTTTTTTGCCCATTGATGCGTATCAGCTGTATGGTTGATGACGTAGTCAATACAAACATCAATATGTGCTTCTCTAAAGGTTGTTAGGATTTGATTAAAATCATCATGCGTTCCAAGAATGGGATCGATATCTAAGTAATCTTCAACAGCATACCCACCATCATTTTCCCCTTCTCTTGTTTTTAATAACGGCATCAAATGAACATACGTGATACCTAATTCTTGTAAATACTCAATTTTAGACTCTAATTTCTTTAAGTCGCCTGCAAATAAATCTGTATATACCATGTATCCAATCATATCTTTAGACATATACCATTTTGAAGGTCTTAAATCCAATTGATGTAATGAATCACTTCTATCTAAAAATCGTTTTGACATCATATTTAAGAGCGCATCAAAATCCTTCTTGGTTGCCCCAAGTTTTTTATATACTTTAAAATATATTTGTCTAAGTTCTTTAATATGTCTATTTAATCTTTGTTCATATATTGAATTCATAAGTTGCTACCTTCAATTATTATCGTATTTTAATATGAAAACTATGTAAAAAGACCTTGAAATAAGGTCTTTATTGAATATTTTATTTAATAGCACCTTCTGAGATACCAGAAATAATTTTTCTTTGATAAATAAAGTAAACAATTGCTATCGGTACAATATTTAATAAGATACCTGGAAAAACCACATCAAATCCAGTACCATACGAACCACCTGCAGCTGATCTTGCTCTATATAAAGCAAGGGGAAGAGTTGTCATTCCATCTCTAGTTCCTAAAATTAAGAAAGGGAGAAGAAAATCATTAAATATCCAACGTGCGTTTAAAATTGCTGTTGTTACTGTAATTGGTGCGACTAATGGCATGACGACCTTACTATAAATTTGCCAAATATTCGCACCATCTATAAATGCTGCTTCTTCTAAGTCTGTTGGAACACCTTTAAGAAATCCGTGATATAGGAATACTGTAAATGACAACCCAAACCCTAGATACATAACGATTAATCCTGGAATGTTTCGTAAGTAGAAACTATCCATAATTCTTACAAGTGGAAACATAATTGATTGGAATGGAACAAGCATTGAGGCTACTAAAACTAAAAATATAACATTAGATATTTTTGTTTTATTTCTAACCAACATCCATGCAACAAAAGATGAAACGACACTTAACAGACCAACACTTACAACAGTAACAAATATTGAAACACCTAAAGTTAGAAAATAATCAGTCATATCGATATAATTAAGAATATATTGTAAATTCCAAGTTGTAGGTAAAGCATTTGGATTATTAATAATCGTAATCACAGTTAAATCTGCACTACTTGTCGGTTTAAATGAATTAATTAATAGCAAAAAGAACGGATATAAAAATACCACTGTAAATATAATTAAAATTGCAAAGATAAGATATAAATCCCAATGTTTTTTTAGATTTTTAATGAATTTATGCATTACATTTCAACCTCACGTTTCTTCGTATATGCGACTTGTGAAATCGTAACAATAGCAATAATCAAGAAAAATATAATTGCTGCTGCTTGTGCCACACCATAATCATGATGCGAATCTCTTACAGCTATTTTATAGATTTCTAAACTGATCAATGTTGTATCAAAATCTCCATCTGTGAGTGCTAAATTTTGATCAAACACTTTAAAAGTACCTGATATTGTAACAAATAATGAAATGGTAATCGCTGGCATCAATAATGGTAATGTTACATTCCAAAATCTTTGAAAACTATTCGCACCATCAATAGTTGATGCTTCTAACAAATGTTTTGGAATTGTATTTAATGATGCTAGGAAAATAATCATTAAATACCCAACAGATTGCCAACTTAACATAATCGTCATTGCAAATAAATGTTTTGTTCTATCTTGTAGCATGTAATAGAAAAAACTATCTGGATTATTAAATAAAACTTCACTGAATAATTGGTTAAAAATAAATGAAAAAATATACCCTAAAACGATACCTCCAATGAAGTTAGGTAAAAATAAAGCAGATCTAAAAATACCTTTTCCATATGTTATCTTTGAAATTCCTAATGCTAGTAATAATGCAAGACCAATTTGAGTCACAACTGAAAGCACTACTAACTGAAGCGTATACCAAAATGCACTATATAGTTCTTTATTAGTAAAAACTTTAATATAATTTTGTAAACCCATGAACATAGGTTCGTTTGGATCAAAATAAGTTCCACGCCATGGCATAAATGAATATGCAAAACCTAGTAAAAATGGTAAAACCATAACGAGTGTAAAGACCGCAAGTGCGGGAATAATGATCCAATAATAATATTTTTTATACATCTGTGACCTCCATTTAATAATGCACTAAGACCCCTCAAGGGTTGAGAGGTCTTAAAGCATATTTAATAATTATTGTCTTGCTGCTTCAAAATCAGCTGTTGCTGGTGTTAAAACATTATCAACAAAATCTTGATAAGATCCCCATGGTGTAACTGCCATGAAATCTTCTTGAATGTAAGTTGCTAAATCATCAAACATCCATCCTGAAGGTGTACCATCAAATGGAGCACCATAGATTGAACCTAATCCCATGTATGCAACGATTGAGTTACCTAATGAGTTTTCAATTGAATAAACTTCACCAGTAATAGCAGTTGTTCCAAAATATGGAATAAAGCTGAACGTATTAACTTGAGTGTTAACACCATTAGCACTTGTATTTAAATATACTAAGAAATCCATACCTAATTCAAGTTCTTTTTCGCTAACTTGTGGATTAAGCGCATAATAGTTTGGTACAAACACTGGAATTGATTCATTTAAGAATGCTGCTTCTGCTGCACTTGCAAATCTAGCTTTAGTATAATCAACTTTATTTAAATCGATCTTAACAGGTAAGAAAGCTAAATCTGCTAAATAATCTGCAGAAACACCTTCAGTAGCAGCGATTCCGCCATATGCCCAGTTACCTTGTTTTAAGAATAAAGCTTTACCAGTACCTAATAATGAATTACCTGCATCATAAGTATAGTCAGCAACAAATTTAGGACCAGTTGTAATACCTTGGCCATCAATTGATGCCATATTGCTTACTTTTAATGTTAATAAATCATAGAAAGCTTCGCCACCAGCAAATTCAACTGTTGATTGTAGTGTTGCATTTGCCATTGTATCTTGTTCCAAATTATAAATAACATTGAATACATGATTACCATAAGTCCATTTTTCTGCACCCATGACAGAAAATACACCATTTAAAGCAGTTGGTAAATTAGCACCTTTGATTTCATAATTTGTACCATCAATGCTAATAGTTGAATCAGTACCAGCTAAAGCTGCTGTAACAGCTTCAACAAATGCTTCAAATTCAGCATATGTAGCAGTTCTCATTAATTCAAATGCTGCTTCTTTATCAGTCATATCTAATACTTGAGCTAAGATAGTTTTGTTAACGATAAAACCATAACCTTCAACATTTTCAGGAATACCATATTGTGATACACCATCAATTGATAATTTGTGAGCATCATTTATTTTGTCCACTAAAAGAGTTTTGAAATCTCCAGTAGTATCTTCTAAATTCATGATTTGACCAGCATCAATATGATCTTGTAATTCACTAAAACGTGTTGTGTAAACCGCTGGTTGATTCTTTGAATTTAAGTCAGCACTTAATAATTGCCCACCTTCATCGCCACCTGCAACAACTTTAACAGTGATATCTTCACCAGTTCTTGCTTCGTAATCTGCTTCCCACTCTGCAACTAACGTAGGTAGAGTATCAGCTGTTTCAGCTTTATTTGAGTAAATATATACATCATAAGCTGAACTTGAACATGCAGTAATAGTTAATGCAAACACAGTAACTAAAACTAATAAAAATAATTTCTTCATTCTTTTCCTCCTAAAATTTATATAATTTCACTCCACCTTAAAATTAAACTTATTCTATCTGTAAGATATGCTATAATATCAAACATAAGGAGATGAATTATGAAAAAATCATACTCATGGATAGAATTTTTAATTGGATTAGTTGGAGTGCTTATACACACAATTGTAGTTTTGTTCATCATATCATATGTATTATATCCAGATGCACTTGAAGTGATGATTGATGTCACTCAAGGTGATGAACAAGCAATGTTGATGCAATTTGCATCAGATGTCAATGATTTGGGATTTATGGTCTATGCAGGTTCGCTCATCATTATATTTGAATGGCTTGCCATTTTCAAAACTAAAAAGATATTTAATCAATATACACCAGTTTGGATCTCTTTTTTAATCCTAGGTTCATTATATGCTTATGTATATTTTGGTGGATTGTTAGCAGCAGTGTGTTTATTCTTATCTGGTACAATCAATTTAGTTAAATACTTAGTCTCAAAGAATTCAAAAGTCTAAATTGAATTCAATTTTTATTTTCAATGTGGAAAGGTTTCCATATTGTTCCCAAAAAAAAGGTGGTACCTTCTTAATTAGAATATACCACGTTTATGTAAGCGTTGTCAACCCTTATTTTTTTTATGCGCTATCTCCAAGACTAATTTCTACATCAATGACTTTGTTTTCAATTTTTTCTTTTCTGTAATATGCTTCTATCATTTCTCCGATAGATTTTGCTATTTCTTGAATGTTTTGTGAGATAGATGTAATAGATTTGCCTAAATTAATAAAACTTCTCCCACCATCAAATCCAATAACTCTCACTTCTTCAGGAACTTTCCTTCCTATTTTTTCTAACTCTAATATAACAGTTGCAGCTACTGCATCCGAAATACAAAATATACCATCAACTTCTGGATGTTGATCTATACCTTTGTTAACAAAGTTAGGGATTTCAATATAGTCACCTAATGGATAAACAAGATTAACAATATTTTTTATGCCATGTTTTTTTGCATAATCAATAAAGCCATCTCTTCTTTTAGTTACTTCAGATAAAATATTTGTGTTAACACCTTGTGTGTCATCACCGATATACATAAGATGGTTACAACCCATTTTTATAAGGTGTTCTGCAGCTAATTCACCACCATGATAGTTATCACTAGTAACATATGGAATATCTTTATACACTCTATCAAAAGATATAATTGGTAGGTCTTTTCTTAAATACATTTCAATATCATTATTCGTAATAAGTATACAAGCGTCTACTCTATTGTTTTCAAGCATCTCAAGATACGCTAATTCTTTTTTGATCTCTTGTGAGGAATTACAAAGCATGAGCTTATATCCATATTTATAAAGTTCTTCTTCGACAAACTGTAGAAGTTCACCAAAAAAAAGATGGTATGAATTAGGAATAATGAATGCTACTATACCATTTTTTTGTTTAATCATACTTCTTGCTATCTCATTGGACTTATATCCTAATTTTTTGATTGCTTCTTCAATTTTCAATCTTGTTTCTTCTTTTACATAACCACTTTGATTCGTAACTCTAGAAACTGTACCAATCCCTACACCAGCTTCTTTTGCAACATCTTTAATTGTTGGCACATCTTCAACTCCTTTGAGTGTTTGATACTACCATTATATACCAAATAAGAACAAATAAAAAGTGAGCCTATGTTAAAGTTGCTCACTTATTAATTAGGATCAAATTTGTTTTAAGATAACTGCTTGATACGGATTTAAATATTTCTCTAATGAATCACCTGTTTCACTATTAAATACTAATTTACCTTGTAAATTGATCTTTTGTTTTCTGCGACTTAGATTCACTGCAATACATAGTGTTTCTTCATGAGTATAGCGTTTAAAAACCATCAGTTTATTCGTTATTTTATAAATTTCAAATTTTCCTTCACGTAATGTTTTAGAGTTTTGACGATATTTAATCATATCCTTATAAAAATTCAGTATGGAATCAGAATCATTTTTTTGTTGCTCTATATTAATATACGAAAAATTATTTACTGGTTTTAACCAAGGCTTATGGTTTGAAAAACCCGCATATTTGGATGAATTCCATTGCATCGGTGTTCTTGCGTTATCGCGAGAAATCCTTGAAATAAAGAACCATCTAAGTCTTTTGGGGACTCGTTTTTTATTCAATAATGTATCTAAGCGTTTTGATTCAACATCCTGAGTTTCATTAATATCTTTATAGTCAAAATTAGTCATACCGATTTCTTGGCCTTGATAAATGAATGGTGTTCCTTTCAATGTTAACAATAACAATGCTAAAGATTTAGCTGATTGTTTCCAATATTTTTTTACGTCACCAAATTGTGAAACGCTTCTAATTAAGTCATGATTTTCAAAAAATAGAACATTCCAATCTAATATATTTTGATATTTAACAAGTGCTTTATAAAATTTTTTAGGTTTAAATTTTACTCTAATCCAGCGATACTTGTAATTAGTTTGAGTGTGTTCAAATGTAAATAAGGTATCAAGTTCTTCTCTTTGATGATCACAATACAGTTTGGCTTCTTCAGGAGATGTAAATCCCGCTTCTCCTACTGTAAAATAATCTCCTTCGCTAAGTACTTCTTTATAAATATCATTCAATATTTTATGATTACCTTCTTGATTTAAATAATGTTCTTGACCTCTAAATATATGCTTTTTATCTCCCTGCTCTAGTGTTGTTTTATAAATAAGATTAATCGCATCATATCTAAAACCTGCAATCCCTTTATTCAACCAAAAGCGCATAACATTTTTTATTTCTTCTACAACTCGCTCATTTTTAAAATTCAAATCGGGTTGTTCAACAGCAAATAAATGCAAATAATACTGTTTTCTAATTTCATCAAATTCCCAAGCAGACCCTGTAAAAATTGAAGTCCAATTATTAGGTTCCTTTCCATTAACTGGATCTTCCCATATATAATAATCTGTATATGGCTCGATTTTTAAGCGACTTTTTTCAAACCATTCATGTTGATTGCTGGTGTGGTTCATCACTAAGTCCATAATGATTTTGATGTTGCGTTTTTGTGCTTGAAAAATTAGTTCATCCATATCATCTAATGTTCCATACATTGGATCTATATCTTTATAATCTGAAATATCATATCCGTAGTCTTTTTGTGGAGATTTAAATACTGGCGATAGCCAAATCAATTTAATACCCAAATCCTTTAAGTAATCAAGCTTTGAAATGATTCCTTTAATATCACCAATACCATCATCATTAGAATCTTTAAAACTTCTTGGGTATATTTGATATGCAACTTCATTCATCCACCATTTATTCATTATCGTCACTTCACTTTCTTTTTTTATTATAACAACATTAAATAAATATTAGCAATGTCAAAATGAATAGATATGAATAAAAAGCACTTCCATACAAAATTAATGATATGGAAGTGCTTTTTATTTGTTGAAAACTATTTTAATTACATGCCTAAGTATTCTTTTAACATTGCAGTCAATCTAATTCCTGCTTCATTTGCCATTTTAACTACATGTTTGTGATCATGTTTTTTTGTTTGAATACCTGTAGCCATATTTGTAATTACAGCAATACCTAGAACACTTAATCCGGCATGGTTTGCTGCAATCGTTTCTGGTACAGTACTCATGCCTACAGCATCTGCACCCATCGTTTTAATCATTTTGATTTCTGCTTTGGTTTCATAATATGGACCCATAAAGCCAGCATAAACGCCTTCTTTAATGTCAATGTTTAAATTATGCGCAATTTCTTTCATCTTGTTTCTTGAATCTACGCTATATGGTTCAGTCATATCAGGAAATCTCACGCCTAATCTTTCATCATTTTCACCTATAAGAGGATTGGTGCCCATAAGGTTAATGAAATCTTCAATGAGCATTATATCTCCAGGTTCAAAATCAAGATTGATTCCTCCACATGCATTTGTGATAATGACTTCTTCTACACCTAATGTTTTCATGACATAGATAGGTAATGTGATTTGTTTTTGAGTAAATCCTTCATAGTGATGAAATCTACCAGCCATCACCATAAGTGTCTTATGTCCATATGTTCCAAAAATGAGACTCCCCTTATGACCTTCCAAAGATGAAGTAGGAAAATGAGGAATATCTTTAAACGAAATTTCATATTTATCTTCAATTAAATCAACAATCCCACTTAATCCCGATCCTAAGATTAAGCCAATGGTTGGTGTTTGCGTATATTTTGATTTTAAAAACTGAGCTGTTTCTAATATTTGATCATACATAAATAAACTCCTTTATTGATAACTTAAGCCAAATCCAAATGGGAATAAATAATCTTCTTCTTTATATCCACTCGTATTTGAATTTGTCCCAAATTGTGATGCATTCATGTACCAAACAAATGGTGTTTTACCTGTAAAATCAAAGTCACCTAGTAAGACATCTGCAATACCATGTCCTGCTTCACTTCCTGGTAACCATGCAGCAACAAATGAATCAAAATAAGGTAAGACACTGTTAATTAATAATGGTCTACCTGATAATAATATACCTACGACATTTTTGCCATCATTGTGTGCATTTTCTGCAATCGTTAATGCACTAGCATTATCTGGATGTGCATTTCTTCCACGAATGATATCAAGTGATGGATCATCTCCATATCCTTCTGCATATGGTGTTTCAGCAAAAACAACAATCACAGTGTCAGCATAATTTGTATTTGATACTAACGATCCAGAAGTATTTGCTAGAGCTTCTTCAAACCCTTCCTTAATCGTCGTTGATCTTACTTCTTTTTCATATTGTGAAGCACCAAGAGCATCATTTGAACTTGGGTCAACAACACCTTGCCATCCTAAAGACCATCCACCTAACTGTAAGCCGAAATTATCAGCTCCAGGTCCTACAATCGCAATATTCTCAGTTTTAGTCAGTGGTAAAGATTGATTTTCATTTTTTAGTAAAACAAGGGATTCTCTGACTGCTTGTCTTGCAATGTCTAAATGTTCTTGATTTGCTAAAAGCTCGGGTTTATATCTAAACAAATCGTTATCGAATAATCCATTCTTATATTTAACAGTTAATATTCTATAAACAGCATCATCAATTCTTGATTCTAAAATATCACCTTGGCTTACTGCTTGCAAAATACTGTTATATGCATTTTTCCAATCTGATGGTTCCATGAGCATATCGACACCTGCATTGACCGATTGAACCACTTGATCATAATATGAACCTGGTAATTGGTGAATGGCATTATAATCAGAAATAATAAAGCCATTAAATCCTAATTCATCTTTTAGTACATCTTGAATCCAATATGTATTTCCATGCATTTTGGCACCTAAAATAGATGAATATGAAATCATAATAGTTTGAACATCAGCATCGATTGCTTCTAAATATGGTGCTAAAAACAACGATCTAATTTGTGCTTCTGTCATATTAACATCACCTTGATCAATACCACCAGTTGTTCCGCCATCGCCAATATAATGTTTAGCAGTTGCTGCTAAACCATGAGATTGTAAGCCTTCAACATACGATTTTGTTAAACCAGTTACAAGTGCAGTGTTTTCACTGAAAGACTCATAAGTTCTTCCCCATCTTGCGTCTTGAACAACACTTACAGAAGGTGCAAATGTCCAAGATATACCAGTAAGTCTAGTTTCTTCTGCGACAACTTGTCCAATGGATTGCATAAGTTCAGGATTGTTTGCTGCACCTAATCCAATATTATGTGGAAACAATGTTGCATCAAGTAAATTATTATTACCATGAACTGAATCTGTACCAAAAATCATTGGGATTTCTGATGAACTATTTTGAGCACCTAATTGATAAAGTAAATACATATTATACCAATCACTTACTGCATCACCAGGTATAGATCCACCTGCGTTTAAAACTGAACCTAAATTATAATTTTTCACATCATCAGGTGTTACACTTCCTCTTTCACCTTGAATCATTTGTCCTACTTTTTCTGCTAATGTCATCGTTGACATTTTTTGATAAACAAACGAATCCATTTGATCAAGATTAGGTGCTATCCATGATAATGATCCTTCATTATCATCATGAATAACTTCGCTAGATTCTACAACCTTTATGGATTGTATATAAACTTTGCCTAACTGACTTTCACTGATGTTTCCTAAAAAAATGTTAAGCTTACCACCATATAAATCAGAACTCGCTAAAAATGAACCTGTATATGTTTGATAATCTTCATTTAGTGTGAATAAATCATCACTTAAGCGATTATGATTATTATCTTCAAATGCTACACCAATATCTCTCCCGTTTGTAACATCGGTTTTAGCAACAATTGTGAATGTATATCTATTTTGTGACTTAAATTCAAAACCTTGATAACCAACATATGCATACCAGTCAACAGTTGATGGTGCAATAACATCAACAACTAAATTTGTCTTATGATCGATGGTTTCGTAATCAATTGACATATAACTCTCGCCATAAGTATAAAATGAAGGTCCATCACTCATGTAATGTGTAAAATCAAAACCTTCTACATAATCAGAAGGTAGTACAGTGACACTGATGCTTTCTGAATATCTTTGATCAGTATTTGATACATATAAAAAGATAACATCATAAACACCTTCTGTTGTAAGAAGATTGTTTTCATTAGGAATCGTTGATGTAATCATGTCATCAGTAATTTCTACGATTTGATTTTCTTCATCTTCTAGTAAAAACCATGTCTTTAAATCTGGATAGGCATCCCCAACATAAAGCTGATTTGTTGCTTCTGCCGTTAATGATACTTGATACGTATGAGTAACTACTTCTTGATTACACGCACTAAGTGCAAATAGAATCATTAACATCATCGTCAAAGTTGTAATTTTTTTCATTTTTTCCTCTACTTTGTAAGTGAAGCTTGAAATATGGATTTAAGTAAAGCTTCATCTATTTTTTTATCATAATAAAGTTGCAATGTCATTTTTTCCGTGACCTTATATGATGTAAGAACTTTTAAATGTGATTCAATACCTTTGGCAAAAATATTAACATGATCTTTAAAAAAGAACATCATGATTGAAGTTGTAAGCTTATGAAATGAGTTTATGCCTTCTTGAGAAACATAAAAAAACGGATGATTCACAAAAATCATTTCCTTAACATCACTCACACTTTGATGCACTAAAGATCTTAATGTATTTGCAACTACTTTGCCTTCTTCATTGAGCGATCCAATATATTGATCAATGGATGTATATTTCATATCATCACTTATCCTCTTGGGTCAGTGATATGCCATAAAACTCCAGCTGGATCTAATAAATGGAATGTTGTTCCATAATGTACTTTCATCAATTCTGTGTGTTTTATCATCTGATATTTACTCTTTATTGATTTAACATGTTCCAAAAATGCATTTACATCATCAGTGTATAACTGAATCATCGTATTCTCTGCCCATGCTTTTTCATAAGCTTTTTGAATGAAAAAACTCACTTTATCTTTTTTAAATAAAGTTAATGAATCATCTTCATATGCAATTTCAAATCCTAGATCAATATAAAATTGCTTGGATATTTCAAAATCTATTGTTGGAATAAATGGTTGTATCATTGATAGCATGTTTGTTCTCCTTTATGATATTAAATAGTTTTAGTAAATATATCATCTGTTCCTAAAACAAATGATTTTAACAGATCTGCAAGATGCGTATCTTCTGTTTCTCGAAGTCTGATAAAGGCCATAACTGGAATTGCTTTAATAATTTTATCTAATACATATCCTTTTGACAACATTGCATCCAAATATGGTTTAGAAAAATCATTTGCATATAATCTAAAAATAATGTACGTACTGGCAATATCCATAACTGGATTACCTAATTTGGCATTCGTCCAATCAATAATATAGGGTATGTCTTTGTGATAGACAATATTTTCTGGATGAAAATCAAAATGACATAGATGATAAGTTTTTTCAATATTATCTATAGATTGTAATGCATGTTTTTTTAATGTTTCATCTAATTGAGATGTTTTTATTTGATATGCAAATGTTTCATATGAGTCTGCTAGTTTTAAATGTTCATATGACACATATTCAGTTTGTAAATTGATAAAATCTAAAAATCCTTGTTGATAATTATCGTTGATGATTCGATCTGCAAGATTCTTTCCATTGAGTAAGGTCATTTGAATCATGCCATCTACTATTTTATATTCTGCAACATTTAATTTGGTATGTTGATAAATCTCATTTTGAATTGCAACTTCAAATTTCATATTGTCTAAACTGTAACCTTCTTTGTATTTCTTATATGCAAATTGCCCATCTGTATATACAACAGCTGATATACCTTCTCCCAATTTATCCATTTTTTCCTCCATATAAACGATTATTTTAATACTAACAGTACGATATTTTCTATATGCTCTGTGTATGAAAACATATCAACTGGTTGTATGTCTTTTATCTCATACATATGTAGTAAACTTTTTAAATCTCTAACTTGCGTTTCAACATAACATGATATATATACTATGCGTTTAGGTTTTAGTTTTTTAACTGCATTTAAAAACTTTAGCGTAGCTCCAACTCTTGCAGGATCAAGAATAAGGACATCAATTTTCCCTTGATACTGTTCCATGTATTTTTCAACATCTTCATTGTAAAATTTTACATTTTGTATGTGATTTTGTTTAGCATTGATCATGGCATCTTTAACAGCGCTTTGATTGATTTCAACACCAATCACTTCTTTAGCTTGTTTGGCTGCAAGTAATGAGATTGTCCCAATCCCTGAATAACAATCCATGACTATATCATGATTTGAAATGTTTGCTTGATTAATCGCGTATTCATATAATTTAATCATTTGATTAGGATTTACTTGATAAAACGATTTAGCTGATAATCTAAATCTTAAACCATCAAATCCATCTTCAATATAACCAGGACCATAAATGATTTTTTCTTCTCCATATAAAACAATAGGTGTGTGTTTGTTTTGTACCATTTGAATTGCTGTTTTTAATGATTCATGTTCTTTTCTAATGTCATTAACGATATGTTTAGCATTTGGGAATAAATTCCCATGTGTAACAAAGACTAAAAGCATATCTTTATTCAAAAATGATTTTCTAATGAGTACATGTTTTATAATACCTTGTCGTTTTTTTATATCATATGCACTGATTTTATATTGGTTTAACACTTTTTCTATTGTTTGTAATAATTCATTTATTTTATCATCATGAATAAAACTTGAAAAACCAGGATCAATGTCATGAGTGTTCTCTATAAACATACCTAATCTTAGCTTAGGTCTTTTATCCATAAAAACAGTTGTTGCACTTGCAGTGACTTTATGTCTGTAGTGCTGTTCTTGATCATTTTTGATAATCTCATTAATTGGATGTTTAATATTTGATTCACTAAAAACACTTAAGACATGACTTTGTTTAAGTTGTAATTGTTTTATATATGGTATTTGTTTATAAGTTTGATTCATACGTTCACCTAAGTTTTTTGATATATTTATTTTATCATGAAATGATAACAACCATCACATTTAACCTCCATACCTTATTCATATCAATATTATGGATGTAAATTATTTCAATTTTAGTAAGAAATGTATTAAAATAGATGTAAACTTAGGAGGTTTATTATGGAACAAAATGCTTTAGTTAAATTACGTCGTTTTAATCTAATTATGGGTGGGCTTCACTTCATCCAAGGTGTATTGATGCTAATTCTTGCAACTACAGTTATTCAAAAGATTGCAGAATTTCAACCAGTAATTACCATTAACTTTTTGGAGTTCAATTTTGATACTCAATCATTAGAACCGGCTTCAAGAGCATTATTCACATTACCTTTTGGTATCCTTGTAGCGAGCTTCTTATTGCTTTCTGCACTCGCACATGCTCTCATCTCAATCCCAAAGAAAACGAATGAGATTTATGTGGCTGATCTAAAAAAAGGAATCAATCGATTTAGATGGTTTGAATATGGACTTAGTTCATCAGTAATGATCGTTTTAATTTCAACACTTTTTGGTATTTATGACATTGCATCACTTGCTTTAATCTTCATTCTAAACTTTAGTATGAATATGTTTGGATTACTTATGGAACAAGTCAATGCCAATAAAGATGATGGCAAAATTAAATGGGGTTCATTTATATGGGGCTCTATTGCAGGTGTTGGTCCATGGGTAGCAATTCTACTTTACATGTTTGGTACTGGTAATTTCGATATGGTACCTTGGTTTGTATGGGCAATCGTTGGAACATACTTTGTTGCATTTAATACTTTCCCAGTGAATATGGTTCTACAATACAAAAAAGTTGGCAAATGGAAAGATTATTTATATGGTGAACGTGTTTATATCATTTTAAGTTTAGTTGCTAAAACTTTCTTAGCTTGGCTAGTATTGTTTGGTGCAATGCAACCTTAATCCTTTCATAATCAAATGCATAAAAAAATAGGCAAATCTTGCCTATTTTATTTTACTCAAATGCCATCACTGGTAATTTATGCTTTAGATAATGATCCCAAGTCCATAAAAATAATGCATGAACTGGAAGAAATAGCGCGCCTAATCCTAAATAATCAAACATGGTTCCTTCTATTGCTGGTTCATAAATATACATCGCATCTAGATATCCAAATTTAGTAATTAGTATAACACCTAAAGTGATATACAATGCTAATCCAAGTGGAAGGATAAACCATTTTTTTAATGATGGTCTAACATATCCAGTCATAAATAAGACTAAAATAAGAAAAATCATGATGGTATGATGAAGTAATCCTGAGATTGTCATACTATACCAAATGGAGTCTGCTTGAACAATAAAATCCGGATAGATAAGTGTTAATAAACCTCCTAAAAATCCAATATAGACTAACGCGTGAAATATGGGATGATCCTTCTTTAAAAATATGGCAGCTAAAGCTAACGAAAAGCTAGTAACTCCACAATAGGTGCTTGGAATAAAAAACTGAAATCCATCGCGCAAAGCACATACCGCAATTCTATTCCATAAAATGGAAATCAGTAAAACAATCCCAATGATTCTAATCATTTTTCTTGCTGTTTTCTCACTTTTAACATGTCGATATATCCATATCAACCCCAAAACCATAAGTGTGATGACAACAGCATCATATGTTAAATGTTGCCATCCAAAAATCTGTGGTGTCATAAATTTGTCCCTCTATTTATCGTAGTGTAGTATCTAAAGATATTGTATCACACGATGATGGCTTATGGACAAATATTTTATTTCATGTTAAACTTAAATATATTAGATTTAATAGGAGGGGTTTTATGACTTGGTTCTTTATCATTTTAGGTTGTGCAATTCTTTTAATGCTCATTATTTCTTTCATTCCAGTTGATAATGCTGCAGAAAAAAGATTTAGATCTGGTAATCACAATAAAATTCATAATAATCATGGATCTTTTGGTACAAGGGGTCGTAGATAGACAAAACACCTTACATCGCTAAGGTGTTTTTATTTAAATATTTAGTCTTATTTCACACATGAGCATACTAAATCAAATGTGATAAAACCGTTTTTTTCTATGAAATAAATGGCTGTAGACTTCTAACCACTACTTATGCAATTTGATAAAAATCTCAATTTTTGGTAAAATAAGGATAAATAGAGACTTTGGAGGGATTATATGATTTATGCTATACTTATTGTAGCGGTTATTATTTTATTTCTTATTAAGATTTTTTTACTACCATCAGATAAAAATACAAAAAAAGGATATGGTTCTGGTCATAACTATATACCAAAAATTCGTCCTGGTGATGGTCGTTATAAAAATAAATAAACAAAAAGCACCTTACTTTTGTAAGGTGCTATTTTTATACAATAATTCAAAGATTAAGCAATACTTAATGCATAAACAGCGGTATTTGCTAATGTGATTAACGTGAAGAACATAGTTGTAAAGAATACTGAAGTCCAAACGTTTCCAGTTTTTTGTGAAATTCTTCTCATTAAAATACCAGCGACTGATAATGTTGGAATTAAACCAACACATAGAATTGCAGATAAACTAAATGTAGGATAAGCTGCAACACCTGAAGTATATAATACACCATATTGATATACTAAGAAAATAATGACAGGTCCTGCAAGTAAGAATGCAGATAATAAATCAGCTTTCCAACCTTTCATACCTTTAGAGTTAACAAATACTGTTACTGAAGCAGCTAAATAATAAATAAAGAATAACGGCATATATTTAAGTGCTGCAACAAATTGATGACTATTAAAGATTTGAATAGCATACGTATAGAATCTAAAATCAGTTAAGAAGATCCATCCTACGAGTGCGACTAAGAATAATGCTGCAACGGTTAATGCTAGTGCTGTTAAGAAACTTGCTCCAACTTGCTTAGAAGATGCTTTCAATCCATAAGGATTAATGACTTCTTCACCAGCATTCATTGCAGGTGTTACACTAAATACAATTAAGAAAATAAGGAATGCATTACCAATTGCCCAGTAAACGATTGTATTGACTGAAGGTGCACTCCAGAAAATGACATTACTTATGATTTGAGTGTTATTTAAAAACCATCTAAATGCTAAAGCGAGTAAGATAATCGTTAATCCGCCAAATGATACTTTTTGTGCCATCTTAATCTTGTGATCATCTTTACCTAAGATTGC
Source organism: Acholeplasmataceae bacterium (assembly GCA_963667565.1). Taxonomy (GTDB): domain Bacteria; phylum Bacillota_I; class Bacilli_A; order Acholeplasmatales; family Acholeplasmataceae; genus WOFB19. The sequence goes on from OY763415.1 coordinate 1,278,634, forward strand.
AAAAATCCAAATAGCGCCTAATACTAATACAACTGCACCAATAAGATAATACATTGCATTTGCTAAGTTAATTAAATCCGCTGAACGATCCATTAATAAAGTAATGAAAAATACCGTTAACAATGTAGAAATCGATATAACAATCCACTTCATACCTTTCTTTTCTGGAGATAACTTAACTTCTTGCTCAACTAAAGCTTCACCATTTGCATATACATGTTTAAATACTGGAAGTTTAGAAATAAGTGCAAATAATGGGAATAACATGACAAATAATGAAACAAGTGCTAAAAGTGTAAATGCTTCTTTTAACCACCACACTTGTGTTGTAGAACCAGTATCAACACCATAGTTTGATAATGTTTGTAATCCATGAAGTGTTAATTGGTAAGAGAATGCTTCTTCAAAGAACTCAATTGTATACTTGCCTGATTCTAAAGACCAAGTGTCTTGAGGGTGAGTTTCATTTGGAGTATATATAACTCTTTGACCGCCATCATAGCTATAGAATACACCAGCTTCTGCTTCACCTTCTGTTGTTCTTCCTAAAAATGCAAGACCAACTGCATCTTCAGTATAGTCTTTATAGACCACTGAGCCAGCACTTGTACCTGAATTATCAAAGAAGAATTGATCATAATGGGCAGCAATCACACCACTTGAACGTGTTTGGAAATAAGTTTCTGGATTTGCAGTAAAGATATATCTAAAATCTGCACCCACAGCAAGTGAAGCAGCAATCATTCTATGACCTGATACTGCATATTGCATTTCATCAAAAATAACAGCATATTCTGATGAGAAACCACCCATTGAGTGACCACTAACACCTATCATACCATTGCCATTAGCATCTTTTAATACATAATCTTGAGCATACATATAAGTTACAGCATCAAACATTGAATATACATAGAAATTAAATGCTGATGGTGTATCCCATGTAGAATCACCATGATCATACATATCAAATGCTAAGACAACATACCCACGTCTTGATAATTCAATAGCACCTATTTCTTGCATTTCTGAATTATTTAAGTATCCGTGAGTCAAAACAACTGCAGGAGCTGGATGAGATGCATCCACACCTCTTGGTGTGTATAAATATCCTGATAACTCTCCACGTTCTGTTTCAAACGAGACCTTATCTACTTTAACGCTAAAGAATGAGTTTTGAACAAGTGATGCTCCTAAACTAAATGCTAGCGTAGCAATAACTAAGATCACAAGCCACTTAAGTGACTTTGACATATTTTTAAACATATTTTTCTCCCTTCTCTATATGTTTTAATACCCTTTTAGGAAAAAATAAAAAGCGAAACAAAAACATTAGCTGTTTGTGCTTCGCTCGAATTCTCTCGCAGTTAACTTGAACCTACAAAGTCATGTTAACACTATTTTGAAAAGATGTCAATAAAATATCTTTGAGTTTTTTATTTTACTTAATGATTAAATTTGTAACGTCATTTAAATCAATTAAAATCGCTAGTGCAATAATAATGATAATCAAAATGATGCCACCTAAATAAAACATAATTGGATGCTTTTCTAATAAATCTCTCATGTCACACCTCAAAAACTTTCCACTTATGTTATAACATTATAAATGTTAAGGATGACTTTTTTTTCATAAAATTTACATTTCAATAAAAAAAGGAATGATCATATGATCAAACCCTCTTATATTTTCTTCTTTTTATTGACCACATATAGGAGATAAGAAAATAACCATATCGCTAATGTGATGGCTACGACATAAACAAATACGCCTATATATCCAATATCAGTAGGATCTACAAAAAAGTAAGGATACTCATGTGTAAATGCACCTCTGATCATGGCATATATAAAATATAAAACGGGAAAAGCTAATGCTTGATATGTATCTTTAAACATAACTTTGTTTTTAGGTGTGAACACCAAATAATCAACAAGCATTAAAATAGGAATAAGCACATGTTTTAATAGATTAGGGATTTGATAATAATCAGGCGAACTCAAATCACCTAAAAGTGTATTATATACAATAAATGTAATCATGATAATTAATGTCACATCGAACTTAAGCATATAGTCTTTTTTTAGTGTTTTAACATTGAATACTAATTTATATATTTCATACGAAATCCAAATGAACACAAGAAAATTTGATAAATTCGTATAATAGTAAATATAGTCTAAATCAAATCTTAGTTGATAAAGTCTTGTTGATTCAAAAAAATTGATGAGTGCAATCAAAAAGAAAATAATTCTATATATCCATATAAATTTGTTATTTTTCATATTGCAATTTCCTTTCACTTAATTAAAAATAATTTTATCATAAACATACTTATGAGTAAAGAAAAATAAAAAGTGCCGCAGCACTTTATACTTTTTTAATATGAATCATTTTTCCTTCATAAACAGCTTTTGTTTGTTTCAATTTTGACAATGCTGTTTTTTTGATACCGAAAACTGTTTGATTGTTTTCATGTTTAATATCGCCAATATTTTTTTGGAAAATACCAAACGATTGATCCATCATTCTTAAGAATCTAGGTGGTGTCATTTGATCTTTTCTACCAATGTTAACTACATAGTCTTGGTAGTCACCTTTTCCTCTTTTACCTTTAAAATCATTATTTTTCTTATCTTCTTTTGATTTCTTAGGATTGATCATTTCAATATCACTATAATCTTTTGCTTTAGGAATTGTTTGATCTAATAGAATATTAATAAGTTGTTCTTTTGTTGTTTTTTCAAGCAAATCAGCAATTTGATCTAAGTGGTTTTCTACATCTTCTGATAATTGCTTCATAAGGCTCTTTTTGAATGCATTTATTTGAGCATTTTTAATATCAATTTCTGTTGGAATTTCATTAAATACAATCGTATGATTAATGTATTTTTCAACATCTTTTAATTGATTTTGTTTTCTTGGGGTTACAAATGAACATGCAAGTCCTTTTTTACCAGCTCTACCTGTTCTACCAATTCTATGAACATAGATTTCTAGTTCATGTGGTAAATCATAGTTAATAACAAGTTCAACATCATTGATGTCTAATCCTCTTGCTGCAACATCTGTTCCAACTAAGATTTCTAATTGACGATCTCTAAATCTTCTCATGACATCATTTCTTCCACGTTGTTTAATATCACCGTGAAGTGCATCCGCTAAATACCCATGATCTGTTAAATATTCAGTAATTCGATCAACATCTGCTTTTGTGTTAGAGAAAATAATTGTACTTTTTGAATTTGTATAATCTAATACTCTTGCTAGAAGTGGTAATTTATCTTCATTTTTAACAATATAATAAAATTGTTTAATTTTGTCTACTGTCAAAGTATCACTTTCAACTTTTAAAATGACTGGGTCGTGTTGATATGTTTTAGCGATTTTTCTAATTGCCGATGGCATCGTTGCTGAAAATAATAAAATTTGTCTACTATCATTGATATGTGACATTATATTTTCAATATCTTCTTGGAAACCCATCTTTAGCATTTCATCAGCTTCATCAAGTGCTAACGTCGTAACTTCTTCTAGTTGAATGGTGCCACGATCCATATGATCAATCATACGTCCCGGTGTTGCAATCACGATATGTGGTTTCTTTTTAAGTGAAGAAAATTGTTTTTCATACGATTCTCCACCTACGATTAATGCAATATTAACATCCTTGTTAAACTTAACGAGTTTTAACATTTCTTTGTAAACTTGAGTTGCTAGTTCTCTGGTTGGACATACAATTAAACCTTGTGTACGTCTTTCATGTGTGTTTAGTTTTTCGAGCATTGGTATACCAAATGCAAATGTTTTTCCAGTTCCTGTTTGTGCTTGTCCTATAATATCAAAACCCTCAATAGCTTTAGGTATAGCTAATGCTTGAATAGGTGTTGGTGTCTCAAATCCAAGTGCTTCAATTGCTTGTTTAGTTGTTTCTAATACGGGTAAATCTTTAAATAAAATATTCATGTTTTTCCTACTATTCTTTATGTGCTTTATTCAAGCCTTATTAAGTATACCACATTTATTGATTTTGTGATAATTTTTGTTCAAATAAAAAAGTGATGAAGTCTCACCACTTTATCATCGTTAACTAATATTGATACTACCTGTATCCGTTGTAGCATTTAAATAATAATTACTATCTGTTAGTACTAAGTTATATTCGTTTCCTTCAGACAAGTTATTAACTTTTACTGTTCCTGTGTCTGTTTGTAATTTCAACGTTCTATTTGTTAGATCAAGATCCGTTGTGTAAATAGAGCCTGTATTGCTTTCAAGATCGATTTTGCTAGCATCAACTTGATTTAAATAAATAGAACCTGTATCCACATTGACATCTATTTGATAAACTTCAACACTTGTGATATAAACAGAATTTCCTGTATTTGTATCTATACTCAATTTTGTATCTATATTGCCTAAATCATAGTGAACTGAACCAGTTGCTGTATCAAGTGTAGCTGATGCAGCATCGATATCTTCGATATCAATACGACCAGTATCTGTTTTCAAATTAAGATCACCAACATTTAAAAAATGATTTACAATAATATCTCCTGTGTTTGTAATTGCATCAATATCAAAGGATTGGCTTGCAGGAATGCTTATCGTTAATGTTAGTACTTCTCTAGATGCGAAACTCCAAGAAAACCAATGATTAATTGTAAATTCTTCATCTAAAGTCACTTTTAACACGTGATCAACAAGTGTAACGCTCCAAATATCATCTTCTTTTTCATAATATGAAACTGAGATAGAATCATCTTCAGAAGGTACAATCACAACGTTTCTTGTTGTGACATCAACTTCTAATGTTTGTATCGTTTCTTGATATGTATATGGATCAACTAATTGATAGTCTTCATCATTAGTAATAAATGTCGTAATATCACCAAAACTTGCACCCATCGCGATACCACCAATCACTAATAAAATACCAGCGGCTATAAAGAAAACAATCATCGTTTTAAATAATTTCATCTTGACCCCTCTTTCTAACAATAAGTTTACTAAACCATATTGCTAACTGTTGTAATATAATCCATGAAAATTTAACAAATATGTAACCTAATGCAAGTAAGCCACCAAAAGTGATAAATCCAATCCCAAATGAAACAAGCAATTCGGGAAGTGCAAGTCCTAAAGTGATGACTTTTATAACATATGCAACAATTGTAATAAACGCACTTGCAATAATTACAAATCCACTAAAGATGAATGAAATTGCTACAATCATTAACGATACATAAACAATACCTAGTGGAAGTAAAATCGGTGATGAGAATAAAACTAATAAGATTAACCATGCATTTTTACTCATTGTTTTTTCTCTACCTGAACGTTTAGACAAAACTTTAGGAACCATTTGTTTTGCAATTTTTTTAGGATCATATTGATTTAATATGCTATCAATATTTTCACCATCGTCAAGTTTATCATTAACCATTTCTTCATAGTAATCAATAATTTCGTTTACTTCATCATTATTTATATATTTATCCAGTTCTTTTTCTAATTGATTTAACCATTGCTTTAGTTTTCTACTTTCGTTCATCATTAACCCCTCATTCTTTAGTCAAGATATCATATATTTTTTTAATATCTTTCCATTCATCTAAAAAATCATCTATTTGAAGAAATCCTTCTTTCGTGATTTTATAATATTTTCTATTTCTTCCATTAAATAACCGATTATAAGTTTTTAAGTGCTCTTGTTTTTCTAATCTTCTTAAAATGGGATATAGTGTAGACTCACTGATTTCTATATATGGTGTTAAGTCAGTAATAAGTTTGTAGCCATATGAATCTTCTTTTGATAACATTGCTAAAACAAATATTTCTAAAACACCTTTTTTAAGTTGTTGTTTCATAGATACCTCCATTTCAACAATATTATACATTGCATAGTATATAGTTGTCAATAAAAAAAGATGCTTTTGACATCTTTAATTATTTGTTTTCATATTTATCCCCATATCTAAAAGATAGTTCTTCAACAATCTCATTAGAATGGTCAATATATCGCTTAAAATGATTAAGTGCTTTTCCTGGTCCACCTTCATGTGTAATCAAAGTTGTCACTTTTTTATGTTTAAACTTATTTTTCATTAAGAACTTTTTCATAAATGGTGCAATCGTAAATGCCCATACTGGTGATGCGAGAACTATCTCATCATACTTATCAAAGTCAATATCAAATTCATGATATTTTAATTTTGAATTAAGTGTAGCAAACATCCCAAGATATGCAAGTTGCCAAAAGTAGCTTCTAGGAATTTTTATTTTACCTTTAAGTCTAAAGAAATCACCTTCAAATAATTCTTTCACTTTTTTATCTGTATGTCCACTTAATGAATAATAGATAATTGCTTTCATAAAATCACCTCTATACTTTTATTTTATACCAAAAAGATGAAACCTAAAAAGAAAGTTTCATCTTTTTTACATGAATTCGTATTTTATTTATTAAACATGATCTTTTCTGAATTAAACATCTTAGTTAAAATCCAGACTCCAATTGATACGATGACAAGGTTTGATCCGATAGTAATTGCTAAATATCCTGGATTCACAGTTAAACTTAAAATGCTTGTGATACTTTGAACTGAATTATACAAAGGAATAAAATATGCGTATAAACTTGAACTTGTTGTTCCTAACATAGATGAAATTCCTATAAGCATATTAAGCATCATAAATGGAATAGCAAGTGATGCTGCTTCTTTAATTGTCTTAGCATACGCAGATACAATTGATAATAATACTACATAAATAAGCACTGTTGAAATGATGACAATAAATAATAAGATATATGTTCCAGCACCATACATGCTTACGGTGACATTAGCCCCGCCTAATAATTTTGGTAAAGACAACATCACGCCAGCAAATGAAGAAGTCGCACTAACTAAGGTAATCATACTTAATGAGATAATCTTTCCAAGCGCAATCTCACTTCTCTTTGTTGGTGTCATAAGAAGTGTAGCAATCGTTCCTCGTTCTTTTTCACCAGCAATTGATTCTGATGATACAGACATTGCTCCACTAAATAAGAATGTCATTAACAAAAATGGTAATAAGGTTGTAATGAGTTTAATCGACAAATCATTTTCAGTTGCTTGATCATATGAAACATCTGTTTCTCTATTGATATCAAATTTATTTGAAAGTTGAGATTCATAATAATCAAATACAGAAACATAATAACTATAGATTGCACTTGATTCATTACTTGTAGAATTATAAAATATTTGAATTTCTGGTGCATCTCCATTACCAACAGTATAATCCATCATATCTTGATAAAAATTAGTATCAAATTTGATGTATAAGTCAACTGTCTTATTTTCAATAGCTTTTAAAATATCTGCATCTGACATATCTGGTGTCAAAACAGTGATATTAAATGCTTCACTATGGTTAAATCCATCTAATTCAGTTGGTTGATTTTCCACATATACTTGATATTCGTAAGTAGGATCTACAGAAGATAACTGTGAAGTGAAGTTACCCATAATAGAATATAATACAAAGATTAAAACCCCTGGAAGAATGAGTGAAATAAGCATTCTTCTATCTGTAAATACACGTTTAAGTTCTTTTTTTATCATTGTGATAACATTATTACTCATGTGATTCACCTCTATGATCTTCATAAAGTTCAAAGAACACATCTTCTAGTGTTTTTTCTTTAGTCATATTTTCTACACTATCTTCTAGCGCCATTTTACCATCAATGATAATACCCACTCTATCACATAACTTCTCAACTAATGAGAAAATATGCGTTGATAAAATAACTGTTTTGCCTTCCTTCTTTAAATCAATTAAGAAGTCAGTTACTGTTTTAGCAGTAATAATATCAAGGCCGTTCGTTGGTTCATCAAAGATAATGATATTTGGGTTATGGACTAGTGAAATCACGAGTGAAACTTTTTGTTTCATCCCAGTTGATAAATCTGCAACTTTAACTTCCATGAATTCATCAATGCCAAATTTTTTAAACATGATTTCTTTTCGTTCGTTTGCGATTTTTTCATCTACTTGATGTAATTTACTAAAATAATCATATAAATAATTAGGTGTAAAAAAATCTTCAAGTTTTAACTCACTTGTTAAAAATCCTATTTTCGCATGAACAATACTTGGATCATCATTAATGGAAACTCCATCAATGGTTGCTTCTCCTTGATCTGGTTTAATGAGTGCAGCTAACATTCTTAAAGTTGTTGTTTTACCTGCACCATTTGGCCCAAGTAAGCCATATATTTCTCCTTCATATGCGGAAAAGCTTAAATGATCTACAGCAACTTTTTTTGTTTCTTTTGTATTTTGAATTTTTTGTTGTTTTTTTGATAAGTTAAATGTTTTAACTAAATCATTTACTTCTAGTAATGCTTTCATTTACTATCCTCCTTAAAATTTCTTTTGATATATATATCCCATTGCTTGGATAAATAAAGTTTCGAATAAAATCATGCCTGCAATTGCTAATGATATAATTTGTAGTGTTTCAAACAAACCAAAGACAACCACTAAAATAACTGATAATAAAATATGGAAATAATAACCCGCACTCATTTGTTTTTCCTTGATCATGATGATTCGCTCATCACTTTCACTAATTTCTACTTTTTTCATAAACGTCTTACTATTTTGTGCAATTAAAGAAAACAATATGACTGTGATTCCAAATGATAACGTAAATCCACTTAAATAATCATTTAAAAAATGTAGTGCAAAATTAAGGGAAAACACAAATAATGATATGAGTCCGATGATTAACATCCATTGTAAATATTTTTTTGTAAATGACTTACGCTTCATCTGTCTTCCTCCTCATCATAAATAAATATATGTTCTATTGTAGTTTCAAATAACTTAGCAATCTTAAAAGCCAAAACAATCGAAGGGTTATATTTTCCTTTTTCAAGAGAAATAATCGTTTGTCTAGAAACTTTGAGCATCTGCGCAAGTTCTTCTTGATTTAAATTTTTCTCTTTCCTTAATTGTTCAAGCATGTTTTTCATATCATCACTCCAATGTAAAACTAACTTTACATTTATCATTATACAACGAAAAAGTTTAATGTCAAGCGCGCTTTACAAAAAAAGCACATGAGATTGTGCCTTTTTTTACTTAAAAAACTTGATTACTCATTATTTTGTAAAAATTAAATACTGATACCCTTCAAGTATAAATGTTTGATATTCTTCTAATTTAACTTGATTACCACTAGAATCGGTCCAATAATCCATATAAGTATTCATCTCAACTGTTTGTGTGATGGTATAAGAAGATAAATTTGCTACTACAAGCACGTAGTCATCTGATGCTTCATCAAAGCGAACAAATGCAAGTATATCTGGATCATTGACATATAAAAAGTCAGTAGAATTCGTGAAATTATCATTATATAGTGCTTCATGATTGACTTTTAAATCAATAAGAGATTCTAAAAAAGGTTGATCATCATATTGATTCCAATTGATTTGATCTTTTTCGAAAAATTGAAGCATGTGTTCACTTGAGGACTCTTGTCCAGAATAAATAAGTGGCATACCAGGTAATGTAAATGTAAGCATTGTCATCAAAGATTTGCTTTCACCAAATCTAGATTCTATGGTTCCTTCCCATGAGTTAATATCATGATTTGTCATAAAATTTAATGGAAATGCACCATAAGGATATCTTTGGTTTGCAAATTTTAAGTAGTTTATTAAATCAATGACTTGTTCATTTTGTTGATAAATTGATTGTAAATGAGCAAGCAAATCCCAGCCACCATAATTGGCATCAAATGTATCAAACCAATCAGATCTTGTATTATCTTCAGCTAAGAAAAAGATGTCCTCTTTGAGACTTGCGACTCTACTTCTTAATGTTTCCCATGTGCTTTTTTCAACACCGCTTGCAAAATCACATCTAAATCCATCAATATCAAAATCATGAATCCAAAAGTATAAAACATCTCCCAATGCTTGTATCGTATCGCTTCTAGAAGTATCTAGTTCAGCTACATCATACCAAGTAGTTCCTATCGGATGTGTAATCTCTCCATTGACATGTAGGTAATACTCAGGATGGTCACTTATCCAATCATGGTCCCAACCCGTATGATTAAAGACAATATCCATCACAATTTTAAATCCCATATCTTTAGCCGTTTGTACTAAATGCCTATAATCTTCAAGCGTACCAAATTCAGGATTCACACTATAATAATCTTTAATTGAATAATAAGAACCTAACGTACCTATTCTATTCACTAAAGATATCTCATGTATAGGCATAAACCATAATATTTCAACACCTAGTTCTTTAAGTCTAGGTAAATTTGATTCGAATGCTCGAAATGTGCCTTCTTCACTATATTGTCTAAAATTGACTTCATACATGACGCTATCATTCATCCAATCAGGCATAGAAATACTTGATGTACTTATGTTTTGATTATCACCAATATAAGTAGGTAGATGACTTGAAAAGACATAGGGGTCTTCCGTGCTGCATGAAGTGAGCATCAACAAACTCATAAATATATATAATATGTATATTTTTTTATTTCTCATGATTGAACCTCATCTGTGTGACTTACTTATATTATACACAATTATATCGATACATCGATTGTATAAATAGGGGTTTCATGCTATAGTTATTATATAATAATAACTAATGTGAGGTTATATATGTCATTAACAATTAAAGATAAACAATTACTACTTGATGGTATTCCACAAACACTTATGTTTGCTGAATTTCATTATTATAGAACAAAGCGCGATGAATGGGAAGATAGAATCAAACAAATCGTTGATGCAGGATTTCAAGGAATAGCATCTTATATCCCTTGGCTATTACATGAATATCATGAAAAAGATTTTGATTTTACCGGCAAATATCATGAAGCACATGATTTAATTGGCTTTATTGAATTGGTAGAATCTTACGGTCTTTATTTCATTCCAAGACCAGGCCCATTCATAATGGCTGAAATGAAAAATGATGGTATCCCTTTTTGGGTATCACAAAAGTATCCCGATATTAAACCTGTCACTTGGCTCCACAAAGAAGGAACCACAGTGACTGTTGATTATATGAATGAACATTTCTTAGAAGCTGCTAAATCATATTATGAACAAGTTATTCCTATTTTAGTAGATCATATGTATCCAAAGGGTAAAATTATTGCCTTACAATTAGATAATGAAGTAGGTATGCTTTCTTGGGTTAGCAATAATCCAGAATTAAATGATCCTGTCATTAAGTCTTTTACTGATTTCATTAAATCTAGTTATCAAAACCCATTAGAACTTTATCCATTTTTAAACAGCTCATTTGATGAAATCAAACATAAAATCAGAGTTCCAGAAACATCTTATCTAAATCAACTCCATTTTGATTTAGGACATTTCTTTCGAACGAGACTTGCATCATATATTACATATTTAAAAAACATATCCATAGATTTAGGTTTTAATCAAAATCTTTTTATCATTAATATTCACGGCTGTAGTGGAGGAAGATCAACGACTTATCCAATTGGTCTGTCTCAATTATATGAAGCTTATACCAATCAAAAAGATGTGATTTCAGGTAGCGATTTATATATCAATGATTTTGATGTCCCTACTTTTCAAGATTCTTATATGGCAAATATATTAACGGATGCATTAAACGATAAGGATCAAGTGTTAACTTCTCTTGAATTTAGTGCTGGTACTGGTGATTACGGCGATAATTATTCTCAGCGTTATTCAACATCAAGAATTGATTTAATGACGAGATCCTATGTTGCATTAGGTAATAGACTGCTTAATTTCTATACATTTGCTGGAGGTACAAACTATCGATTAAATGATCATCTTGATGATGGTAATGATCGAATAGCAACCACTGGTGAACGTCATGGATTTGCTGCACCTATTGATCCCGAAGGAAACAAATCTTATGTTTTTGATAAAACCAAAGAAGTTGTCACACTAATGAAATATCATCAGTTTCATTTGGCAAAACAAAAACCAGTCTTTGATGATATCACTTATGGTTTTATTCCTGATTATTTTATGACTGAGTTTCATTATCCTGATGTTTCACCAACCATTCATCAAAATATATCAAAATATAGAGGTGGCATGTTTTGGGATGTAATTTCAAAATCATTATTACTTCTAAACTATCATTTTGATGCTACTGATTTGCAACGATTTAACCCTGATCCAAATAAACTTCTATTGCTCCCCTCTGCGACATATATGGAAGCCTTTATTCAACAAAAGATTGTAGACTTTTTGAAACAAGATGGTCGCCTTCTTCTTTATGGAGAACTTCCAAGATTTGATTTAAAAGGTAACGATTGCTCAATTTTATCTGATTATTTAGAACTAGAATTTATACAAAACGAAATTCATAAACCACATCCATATCGTTCTTCAATTATTTCCAAACATATATTAGAAGGCAAGAAAGAATTACATAGACCTTTTTGGCAAACATGGAAGACCAGTGATCCAAAAAATGTATTATTATCAGTTTATGGTATTAATGAAGATTGTGGATTCATCTTTGATAAACCTCACAAGAAAGCCATTATCATAACAAGTGAATTTCATAGCGATTTAGAAGCATTTGAAAAATTCATGCGTTTCTTCAACGTTAATAAACATATACATACTTCAACAATCACATATCATGGTGTATTTATTTTTCAAAGTCAAAACGAAGCATTAGAATCTTATATGCATATCATCAATTTAGATGATTTTAATAAAACATTTGAAGTTTTGCTTCATGGTAAACCACGACTTATTGAACTTGAATCTAGACAAGCACTTATGCTACCTATGAATCTTAAATTAAATAATGACATTAAAATCTTATATACAACCAATGAAATAGATGCTTTTGATGACAACCATTTAAGTATCAAACTTGCAGGGAAATCTTTTAATCTCCAACTAGAGACTAAAAAATTAGTTACTTGTGATGACCCATTCGTTAAGATTAAGGTCAAAGATTCAATTGTTGATATTGCAAGAACAAATCGATTGTTTGATGAATCTCATATAACAATAAAAATAAAGTAGCTTTTAATTAAAGCTACTTTTTTTCTATAATTAGACCTTGTTCTATATCTTTTGCAAGTGATAAAAATCTTTCATGAGCATATGTAAAAAAATGCTGGTTCGCTTTACAAAATACATCTTTGTGACTTAAATCTCTTCTTCTTTTACAACCTGTTCTACAAAGTGAGAACCATGGACAAGTATAACAATCTTCATGTTTATCCATTGATTCATAAATAAATTTTTTTGAAACATCATTAAACATAAGTGCATGAAATCCTTCATCAATCATCCCTAATTTATGTTTCTCATCCACATAAAAGTCACAAGGATAAACACTACCATCAGATTCAATGACGTTTTGTATTGAACACATCCCTTTCATTTCACAACTATCAGGTTCATATCCTAAATACATTAAAAGAATTTGGTCGAAGTACTTAATTGAGACCAATTCATGATTTCTAATATCATCATACCAAAGATCAAATAGTGTTTTGATCATTTTCTCATATTTTTCTTCACTTAAATGTGGTGAAGTATACATCAAATTGATTTCAGACAATTCGGGTAGAAATTGTAGATGTGTCATCTTTTCATCTTTATAAAATGCATAAACTTTTTCAATGTTATCTGCCAATTCATGATTTACCACAGTCAAAATATTGACATCAATATCATAAGCTATAAGTTTGTGATATTGCTCTAACACCTGATCAAAACTACTTTGATGATTCTTAAAATATCGATATGTATCATGGTGTTCTTTATATCCATCTAATGATAGACCTACAAGAAATTGATGTTTATTTAAAAATAATAACCATGCTTCATTTAATAGCGTACCATTGGTTTGAATATTATAATGAATGATTTGTGACTGATTTTTGTGCAGTTCAACATAATCAATAAAAGATTTAAAAAACGGTAAACCAATTAATGTTGGTTCACCGCCTTGAAATGAAAAATGAATATGTCCCATTGGCACTAAAAGCAGTGATTGATCAATAATCTTAATCATGGTTTCTTGTGTCATAAAACCATAATCTTTAATCTCTCTATGATTTGCAATATCCTCATAAAAACAATATGAGCAAGCCATATTACATTTACTGCTTGAAGGTTTAATTAAGACAGATAATTGTTGCATGTTAACTCCTATGTATTTCTGATGATGAGTTTAACTGGGACTTTCTTTTGATTATCAACATTCATACCACCAAGAACTTCTAACATATCTTTAGCAACTTGAATCCCCCATGCTTGATGATCAATACCAATCGTAGACAATCCACCACTAATATATTGTGAAACATCAACATCATCAAAACCAATAATATTTAAATCTTGTGGCACTTTAATACCTTTAACTTGAAGTGCTTTAATCATACCGATTGCCATTTCATCATTGGCACAAAAAACAGCATCAAAAGGCATCACATCACCTAGCATCTCAACAATTTGTTTTCCACTTTGCTCTGTAAAATCACCAAAGTAAACCATTGGCGTTAATCCTTGTTCTTTAATGACATCTGTATATCCGCGATATCTTTCTTTATCATCATAGCTTCCAATAACACCTGATAGATAAGCAATTTTCTTTCTACCTTTTCCAACTAAATAGTTAGTTGCTATTTTAGCGCCTTCATAAGAATCAATAACGTGTGAGTAAGTAAGTTCTCCACCTGGATTAAAACGATCTAATAAAATCGTAGGCATGTGAAGACTTTGTGCAATATGAATGGTCTTTTCTTCTACATTTGGACACATGATAATAGCTGCATCAATTTGACGTTCTGTTATCATTTTTTGGCATTTTTAGAAAACGAAACGATTAAATTATATTCGCTTCCTTCTAGTCCAGTAGCAATCCCATCATATATCTTATGATATACAGGTCCGCTAAACCCTGAAACGAAAAATCCAATGTTCATCGTATTTTTATTTTTTAGGTTTCTAGCAGCCGCATTAGGATAGTATTTTAATTTTTTAGCAATTGCCCATATTTTATCTTTTGTTGCTTGTGGAATATTACTTGCATCATTTAAAGCATAAGATACAGTTGAAATACTATAACCAGATGCTTTTGCAACGTCTTTAATTGTGACCACATCATCAACCCCTTTGACTATCTATAATGATAACCTAGTTACCCAAAATATTCAAGTATGTTTTCATACGCATCATTGAAGATAGATTTACGCAATGAAATGTACCCATCTCGATAAAGATTTTTTCCTAATTCGAACTCAACTTCTTTACCATTTAAAACCATGTGTTTTTGTTTTTGATTGAGATGATAAACAATCTTTAGTGGTTTACCTTCATAAATGAGTTCAAAAGTCATTCCATCTAACTCATTGGGTAATTGTGGGTCAAGTAACATATGATCTTTATCAAATGATAAACCTAACATTTTTGCAACAACCTGGTGAACATAAATTCCAGGCCCACTTGAATAAACGCGCCAACCACCTTTAACTTCAATTTCACCCGTAAAGAGTTTATTAAAATCCTTCATTGCTTCATAGCGATTTAAGAATGCACCATCACTACTGGAAAAATAAGCATTTGCTTGTCTATATGATGCGTTTTTAACAACGTCTTTAATCAAGATAGGATTAATTTTTAAAAGTCCATTCCATACCTCATCACCTAAACCATATTTAGCCATTGCTTCTACAAATCTTATATGTGCATGGACATATTGAAGTCCAATTTCTCTACCAAAATTTGCAGATGTTTCAGCACGTTTGAAGTATGTATTGTCACCACCGTGATAATCTACTGTTCTATCCATAAGTCTTACACCATCTGGATGATATAAGTTTTCTTTGATGACTTGATATAAATGATCTGCTTGATTTTTATCAAACATTTCAGAAATCAATCCACGATTCATGGGTAGTAATCGATATTTCATGTGTGTGACATCATCACTTGGATGGATAATATAACGAATATCCTCTTCACCAAAATGTAGAAATCCTGCAGGAACTTCATCTTTGATGACATATGTTTGATAATCAGATTGTATCAATGTAGCTTCTTCTTTTAAAAGTTTTGCAAATGTTAAATCTTTACTTTGAATCATACTTTCTAATAATTTGAAAGTCTCGAAAGTTAACGCTGTTGTCCAACCACTCACCATGCTTTTTCTAAGTGCTGGATTGGCTGGTTGCAACGTATCATCCCAATCACCATCACCATAGCTTGATAAATGTGTATTAGGTATATAATGATTGATGATATGTGATACGGCTTTTTTGACATGATCAAGTAATGATACTTTTTCATCTGTATACTCACTACTGTCTAATAATGTATAACTTACTTTTTCATCTAAGATATCCATATCACCTGTTGCATGCAAATAAAGTGCTAAGCTTCTTAGTGGCCAAACAATAATATCTCCATGGCTTTCTTTAGCTTGAATGTGGAAATATTTATCAAACATAAACCACTGTGGCCAGTCACCATTTTCTATAAATTGGTGTTTATAAACATCAATTAAAATCTTTTTGGCTTCATCATACTTGCCTAATGATAAGAAATATTCAAATGGTCCTTGGCATACATCTCTTGTCCCCCATGCTGCACCACCAAATTGTTCAAGTCCATGTGGAGATTGATAATGTATAAGTGCATCATGTGTATACCAATACATAATCGTATTAAATTTATCAACTTCTTGAGCTTTTTTATGATTTTGATCAATTGATAAGTTAAACCCATTAACGTTGTCACTATAAAATGAAATAAATTTTTGTTTTTCTTGCTCAAAATTCATATGGTTGAGTACATGTTTTTCATCAAGCGATGAGAACATGTTAATTTCAACTTGACTATCTTCAATTTCAATGATGAAAAGAGAATCTTCCACCATGTCTTCTAATGGTTTTTCTATTTCACGACCTAAAACATTAATTTCAAATTTAATGTTTGGATATGTATGCTTCATCATGACATGATCTACTGGATGAAAGATGTAACCTAAATTTGTTTTATTAACGATAAAATCGTGATCCAATTCTTCATTACCCATAGTGATTTGTTGTGTGATAAGCATTTGATACGTATATCCTAGTTGACTCTTTATCACTAAATTTAATTGATTTCCACTAAATTCAGTAAAAGAAACGATTTCTAGTAAATCATCGTTAATTTTATAAATCCATTTAGCATAGTTAAATCCCATTTCATAAACTGCAGGCATGCCAAGTAATTGATATTGACCATCAATTTTTACAAATATTCTTTGTCCATTTGTTCTTTGCATGTTAAGCATGTTTCTCGTGTTTGATATAAATTTATTAAATGACGTGTTACCTAAAACAACTTGCGAGTTAAAAACACCAGCCATAAAACTTGTGCTTGCGAGTTTTTCTTCTTTAATATCATGACTATCACCATTTAAAATAATATGTCCATGCATTCTTTCAACAACACGTTCTTTTGATTGAAGAACTACATGCTCATGGTTTTGACCAAAAAAAGATAAAAGCTCTTTTTCATGATATTCTTCAAATCGTCTATGTTGATATAACTGATCAATCTCTTTTTTTAATAATGGTTCACTTGTGAATAAGATATTCGTATCACATAACACTTCCACTTTATCAAGGGTTATATCATTTTTCATATCATGATCAAGACTTGCATAAGTTTCTTTTACTTCATCAAAAAATTCCAGTGCTTTAATTGATCCTAAATGTTTAGGGTTAAAGTAACCATAGAAAGTCACCTTTTGATTTTCCAAAATCATTTCTGATTGAAGCGATGCACATGCAAATTCATATTGATAAATCTCATTAGGCAACTTTTCTTTTAACATTTGAACTGGTGTATCATTAAATTTATAGTCAAGTCCAAAAAATTGATAACCATCTGTTGCATATCCGATAGTATTGGTTAAAGATCCAATTTGAAGATATTCATCATCTCCTTGGTTTTGTTTAGAACAAATACTATATCCTTGTGCATGCTTAAACACTTTATGGTCAATATATTGAGAATTGTAAGCTTCATTATTTCTAATGCCACCACCATGTTTTATCCCAATATCTTGAACATAAAAAACTTCAATTTCTTTTTGATTTTGATCAAATGTGACATCTATAAACCACATATGATCAAGCACTGTTATCTTAACTTCATATGTAACGCCTTCAAAATCACCTTGATAGATAAGATGATTCTCATCATATGAAGTCGTAGAATTGCCTATGACTTTCATCCATTGATAGATACCATCTTTTTTCGTTCTTAAATATATATTTGAAAACATGATATCTTGATCTGTAACTCTTAATTGATTAATCATTTTTTGATCATAAGTGATTTGATGTATTTTACCTGTTTTTAGTAAATGAAATTTAAGTTTACCTAAACCTACAGGTATCGTTTCGACTTTAGGATTGATATTCATTATTTCACCTCTGACTTCAGTTTTATCTGCTGTTCTTCTATGATTTCTTCTGCATTGCTTGCGAGTTTAAACTTATAAGTTCTATGTTCATGCGTAAAAACCATATCTTTGTTATAATATCTGAGCTCATCTTCATGGATTGCAAAAGATATGTGTTTTATTTCATGAGCATCAAGTCCAACTTTTTCAAAATATTTAAGTTCATTGACTGGGCGAGTGACTGAAAAACTCATCGCTTCAATATACACTTGAATAATTTCAAATCCAAAAACATCTGATGTATTTGTTAAATCAAATGACACATGAATTTGATTTTGATCATATGTAAACTTGACATTTTTATACTCAAATTGAGCATAACTTAATCCAAACCCAAATGGATATAAAGGCTCATTTGTACAATCTAAATATCTAGATGCATAATGATTGTTTGGGTTATGAATTAAATCAAGTGGTCTACCTGTTTTCATATGATTATAATAAATAGGAATTTGTCCTATGGCTTTAGGAAATGTCATCGCAAGTCTTGCTGAAGGATTATATGTTCCTAAAAGGATAGCACTTAGTGCATCACCTGTTTCTGTTCCTAAAAACCATGCATATAAAATTGAATCTAAATAGGGTTCAATTTCTGTTAATACAAGTGGTCTACCTGCAAAAACAACACCGACAACTTTCTTGCCTATAGCATTCAGTTGTTTAGCAAGTTCTACTTGTGATTTTTCAACATTAATATTGGTTTTACTATGTGCCTCACCAGATTCCCACTGATGTTCACCTAATGTTAATATCACTACATCAACGTCTTTAGCTTCAAATAGGATATCATCAATCATTTCTTTTTCGATATCTTTTAAAGGCGTTTCGTAAACCTTTACTTGATCAAATGTTTTTTCTAATCCTTGATCAAATGTTATACAATCTTCATTTCTAACTTTGCCTCCCCAAGGGCCTACTAAATGATCGGTTTTCGCAAACGGTCCAGTAAGGAGTATATGATGATGTTTATTAAGTGGTAAAACATCATTGTTTTTCAACATTACAATAGATGCTTTTGCCATTTCTAAACTTTGTTTTCTACTTTCTTCTAATAAACAGTAGTTTTCAAAATCGGTAAAAATGTTTTTAAATGGTTCATTAAATAATCCAAGTTCATATTTAAGCGTAAGTACTCTTTCGCAAGCTTCATCAATGAAATCTTTAATCACTTGATTTTCGCTTGATAAAGACTTTAACTCATCTAAATATGTTGTTGAGATAAGTTCAATGTCTAAACCTGCTTCTAAACACATCTTAGCAACTTCTTTTTTTGTGTCAGCAACTTTATGGTTCATAATTTCTTCTGAAGAAGTGTAATCTGAAATCGTAACACCCCTAAACTTTAATTCATCTCTTAATACATCCCTAAGTAAATATTGATTTGCTGTTATCGGAATATCATCATAAACATTAAATGCAGTCATCACCATTTTAGCTCCAGCTTTAATACCTGCTTCAAATGGTTTTAAATAAACTTGTTTTAGCATGCGTTTTGAAATGTCGACATGATTATATTCACGACCAGCTTCGCTTGCACCATATCCAACAAAATGTTTAAGACAAGCGCCTACATGATTTTCGTCAATTGACCCCTCACCTTGCCAACCTTTAATGTAGGCGTCTGCCATTTTTTCTGCTAAGTATGGATCTTCACCTGGACTTTCAACGACTCGACCCCATCTTGGATCTCTAACGATATCAAGCATTGGTGCAAGTGTGACATGTGTTCCGCTATGACTTGTTTCATATGCAATGACATCAAAACTTTCTTTGACCAATTTAGGATCAAAGCTTCCCGCTAATGCAAGATTCACAGGAAATCCTGTACGACATCCATGAATGATATCATTATCTAAAAGTAATGGAATACCGAGTCTTGATTGATTAACTGCAAGTTTTTGCAATTTAAGTGTAACTTCATTATCATATGGACCAATCAGTGAACCTACTTTACCTTCTTTGATTAATTTAGACAAATCATTTTGCTCAAAAGCAGGACCATAGTCAAATTCACCCATGATCGCTGTCTGATAGAGTTGCCCAATTTTTTCTTCTATTGTCATTTTGTTTAAGAGTTCATGGACGAACTTTTGCTTTTGATCCATATTAAATACCTCTAATTATTCCTCTGTAGTTGTTTCTATTTTTTGAATACCTATAACTGATAAACCATTTTGGACATATGTATTTTGCATAAAATAGTCCCAAACAGTGTTGTCAAAATAATTGGCAATCATGAGCATTGTAATACCTTTATCAATACCAATGACATCGCCTGCAATCCATGGTGTTGTTTCTTCAAAATTATATGCATCTTTATAACCATAAGTGCCTTTTAATCCACCTACTGCATCAAAAAATTGAACAGATGCTTTGACATAATCAGGAACAAAGACGACACTTCCAAGTGCACCAGCAGGTGCAATCGTTCCATCGTTACGGTGTGCATCATCAGTTGTGCCACTTGGTACTGATCCATAATATCCACTATATCCATTTGGACCATCACTTGCTGTCATACCCCATGATGTTGAAGTGAAAGTTTGATAATATTGATGCATGTCAATCGCATACTGTCTATTAGCAATTGATGCATTAACACTGTTTTCAAACCAATTAACACCTGTGGCATCTTCAGTATCTCTAAAATCGATAAATGCATGTGAGAATTGATAAGTAAATAAGCTTCCGAACCAACTACTAATAAATGGTTCCCCTTTATAGCTTGAAACTCTTCTAGTAAATGAACTATATTCTTGTAATCCAGTACGGTATGCTTCATTTGGCGCACCAGCACCTAAAACATATAAAATAAGTTGTTCTCCATACCAGTTCCAAGCACCTGCAAAACCACTTTCAGGTCTATAGCCCATATAGAATTGATGCGTTGATTGATTTAAATACCATTGCCAATCAACTTGTGCATAAAGTGTTTCAGCTTTTGTTTTTACATCTCCACCAAAATATTCACCTGCAACAATAGCGCCGGCAAATAAAAATGCAGAGTCAATAATTGAAACTTCTGAAGTTCCAGATCTTTCACCTGTTTCTTTATTTAAGAAGTGATAGAAAAATCCATGATAATTAACCATATTAAGGAACGTATCTAATGTTTTACTTGCTCTTTCATACCCTTGATCGAAAGTAATAAATTCATAATCGACACCAATAGGTAATCCAGCAAGCCCAAATCCAACACTTGCAATACTTGCTAATGTTGAATTTGATGGGTAGCGGTCATTGATTAAACCATATCCGCCACTTTCTTCATCTGTATTTGCTTGTTCATAGAAAAAGTTAAAACTGTTTTCCATTTCTGCCAGTAAAAGTAATTCTGCATCATCATAAACTCTTGGTGGATCAACTTCTTCTTTATTGCAACCCACTAGAATTAAAGATATAAGCATAAATAATATCACTAATTTTTTCATCTTATTCTCCCGTAATACCTGATCTATCAACACTTTCGACAAACCATTTTTGTAAACCAAAGTATAACAATAACAATGGTAATATACTAATTAATGTTCCTGCCATATAAATGGCTTCATTAAGTCTATCAACATATCCTTCACCATTTGGATCCACATCACCAAACTGTTCTCTAAACGATGCAGCAAATCTCGATAACTGAATTGGAAGGGTTCTAGCGCCATCAATATATAAACTAGTTAAATATGTTTCATTCCAATACCATACGAAACTAAACAAGAAAACAACAACAACTGCAGGAATAGCTAGCGGTAAACTCACTTTAAAGAATACGCGCATAGGTCCAGCACCATCAACTCTTGCAGCTTCATCTAATACTTTTGGAATCGTTGAGAAAAACTGATAGAAAATCATAATAAATATCGTACTCTTAATCCCTTGACCAAAGAGTGCAGGATAAATAAATGCGCCAATATTTCCTAAAATACCTAAATCTCTATACATCAAATATGTCGGTATCATTAATACAGGTGCAGGAACGATAAATGTCATTAAAATTAATACGATAACTAATTTTTTAAGTGGGAATTCAAATCTTGCAAGACCATACCCAATCAGAGCTGTTGATATCACTTGAGCAACTGCAGGAAAAAAGGCAATTTTAATACTTTCAATCAGTGCATTTCCAAATCCAATAGTGATATATGCTTTGACAAAGTTATCAAAATAGAGTGTTGATGGAATAAGTCCAACTGTTGAATCAATAATATCTTCTGGCGATTGTAATGATGTAAGTGCTAAATAAATAAATGGATATAAGAACGTAAATCCTACCGAGATGATTAAGATATAAATAAACGTTCTAAAAATAATACCATCAGTTCCTTTTCGACCTACTACTTTTCTTCTAATCTTTTGTGCTTTCGGATATTTTGCAAATATATTTGTCTTTTCTTTATATCTTGTCATATCGAAATAGTAATTATTACGATCAAGGACGATTTTACCTTGATGTTTTCTTACTGCGAAGAATAAATATAAAATAAGGACTAGTAGTGCAATCACGATAAAATATATCCATACAAGTGCTGCTGAGAATCCAAATCCAGATCCCTCACCACCAGCCTGGAACATATATTCTTTAATTAAAACAATAATTGGATTATTAGAAAAACCAGCCAACATGACAAGTGTATAAATCATGTTAATTAAAATAATAGGCTTTAAGAATGGTAGTGTGACTTTCCAAAATTGCTCCCAAGGACTTGCTCCATCAATCTCTGATGCTTCATAAACTTCCTTATTCATCTTTTGAAGCATAACCAAATTAACGATAATTTGTACACCACTAAACCAAAACATATAAATTAAGTTATTAAACACATTTAAAATAATCGAACCAAATCCATCACCAAAGATAGATGTGAAGATTTGAATGACTTGATAGTTACTAATACCTGGTAAGATAATCGCATCATTATTAAGCAATTCTGTAATGACTGGACCTGATACAATTACTACTGGTAAAAAGAATACAGTTCTAAAGAAACCTTTAGCTTTAATGTTCATATTTAAGATCATCGCGAAAATGAGTGCGAACACATTAATAATGACTGTCATGAGCATCGCATCTTTAATAAAAGACCATAATTCCAATATCATGATTCTATCTACAGCAAAGGCATATTGATAATTTGAGAATCCAACAAAGGTAAGTTCAATACCTGATGATGGAATCATAACAATATTAAGAGATAAGAAAAATGAATAGATAATTGGATAAAAAGTGAAGATTAAAAATCCAATGATCCAAGATGAAATAAACATGAGTCCAAGTAACGCTTCTCTTCCTTTATAACTTACTCTAAATTTCTTTTTCATACGTGTGTCACCTCGATTGCTTGAGCACTCATAGGATCCACATTGATAAAGCTATTTGAATACATGTGATCTGTGTAGTTAACAAAAACACTATATCCATTTGCATAATCAACTCTAACGACACCTACTTCTAATATTTCTCTATTAACGATTTGTTCACCAATGACATGTTCTAAAGCACTAAATGCTTTTTCATATGTATCTGTCATGTAGTAATCAAGATTTCCATAGTATGTCGCATATAAATCACTATTCATCGTATTTGTTAATAAATGAGATGGTTCTTTCGTAATCAAAAATGCAGGTTCAATACCATATTCAATCATTTTTAAAACATCAATGTGAATGTTAGATGAGAAATTTAAAAATTGTGAATATACTTCCATTGTTCCACTAAGTAGAATTTGTTCAAATGGAACACTATCTGTAAAGAATCTTGAGCGATTATGATAAAGCGAACTCATATAAAAACTAGATGCATTATCTAAATTATAGAAATCAGGACGATACATCGATAATCTAGTGGTAAATAGATCATCATATTTTTGATATAAATCATTTCTTTGATAATTTTCGTTTGAATTTAGTTCATTTGATAAACCGTCTAATGCCATACCTCCGTAGGTTGATAATTTATTATAGGCATCATCAAAATGATCAAAAATGACATCCGGATCAGTAAAATAAGCATAATAATCGCCTCGACTATATCCAATTTGATATTGAACTTTATTGATCATTTTTAGTGTAGTTGATGGAATTTTAGCTGAATAGCTAAATGTAATTGTTGGATCATAATAAAATTCAACATTTAAATCCTTAAGTTTCGAAACACTACCTAAACCCGAGTCAAATGTGTAGTTATCAAAGCTTCGATCTGAATAACTTCCATTATTATAACCTCTTAATGTATATTGAATGTTTTCTACACCTTTAGAAGTTAAATCATTGTTGATGTTTAGTAAATCATCAACACTTGTCATCACATAATTATTTTTAAATAATAATCCTTGCTCATAATCTTGCATAAGCACATCAACATGCATACCTAACGTTTGTGGTTTATATGCAGTATCTAATATATTTTCATTTAATAATTCTTGTTTGAATTGATTTGCAAAACCGATATAATTTGCATCATTTCCATCAAGAATTGTGTATTGTATTTTTGGACTATAATTCTTAATTTCAGCATCATATATCGTTACATTTTCTGTTCCTGATAGTGGTTGGATATAGTTTTCTCTCATTAAGAAAACAACATTTTGTGAATGAAATTCTGTTTGATATGTTGGTGGTGTATAAACATATTCAGCATATTCAGCACCATTTAAAATTCTTGTGAATAGCGCATTTTGATTTACACCTTCAACAACACCAAACACAGGATAATTAAGCGCAGTTTCTTCTCTTAATATTTGTCTATACTTATCTTGTGAATAAAATCTAGCACGATAAACGTTATTAATTGATGATGATGCACTAAAGCGCACTAAAGCTCCATTACCAGATGGAATAAAGTAGTAACCAGGAACATCATCACTATATACAGTTCCAAAAAACTCATATAGATAGAGTTTAGTTAATCGATTGTCTCCATATTCATTAATTGAATCTCTTAATATTTCAAAAGTAATATCTTTACCATCAATAGAAATGGTGAAATCCAATGAAATCATTTCAACAATGAAATCAATATGAGCAATCACTTGATCGCCAACAATATCATAAGATGTTACAGCATTTTCATTACTTCTACGTTTGAGTATAGATGATGTAATGGTTATGTTTGTATCATTTAAATAATCAATCGTAAGTGCTGATTGAATACGTCTTATCCAAGCGCCAGTCAATTCATAATCACTTAGATTAGCTAGATCGCTAGCCCAATAAAATCCACTGGTCTTATTATAGATACGTAGTGCTAAACCAACTGGATTAAGAAAGACTTGCATGTCATCGTTTTCTAAGACTAAATCAAATCCTGTCATATCAAGAGCTGCTTGATTATATACCTCATAATCTTCTTT
Source organism: Acholeplasmataceae bacterium (assembly GCA_963667565.1). Taxonomy (GTDB): domain Bacteria; phylum Bacillota_I; class Bacilli_A; order Acholeplasmatales; family Acholeplasmataceae; genus WOFB19. Next base: position 1,304,512 of record OY763415.1, read on the forward strand.
GTGTGTAAAAAGATTCGATTCAAGAAGTGTTTGTGTTGTACCTTCTAAAAAAGTATATGGATCATCAGTAGCTGCGAGCGCACCTTGTGAAAACATGAATGCTAATAATGCAGTCATTAACATTAAATAGAACTTTTTCATTTGGCAATCAACTCCTTAATAATACCGATGATAAAATCGAGTAATTGTTGAGATAAAATACTGATAATTAAATATAAGATAATGATAATAATCATCACAAATAATGTTAACAATAAATTACCAATGAGCTCAGAGAACTTAAAGTTATTCAAATCTTTTAAGATGATTAACAATAAAATAACTGACCATGAAATCATAATCATATATCCAAAATTAATGATAAATGCTTCGTTATAAGTCATAAAATTACTTAAAATGTCTAAAGGAATCTTAAACACAAAGAAAGGAATGAATGCAACAATCGTTCCAATAAAAATATCGCGATAGAATGCTTCACCGTTTTGTAATGTAGATATTAAGTAATTTGCAAGACCAAATAATAATAAAGGTACTGACCATTTTAAGACTTCATATGTAAAGACCATATCTTTGATATCGGCTCTAAATAAGAATCCTTTGATATAGTAGTTACTAAGAATGTTGATAAGAATAAATGCTATATAGAGTCCTATGGCAGTCCTTACCCTTATTTTTTGTTTAAATTTTATGTCATAAACTGTGTCAATTGGATGCTTAAATAAATTGAGTATGAGTTTTAATTCTTGAATCAGTTTATAATTTCCTAATTTTTGATTAAATGTTTGTTTTCTTTCAATATAACCATCATATGCTTTTGTTTTAGAAAACACTTTATATGCAACTGCAACCGATGCAATTGTAATAAAAATCCATAATAAATTAGTTGATATCCAAGCATCTCTAACTTCCCAATATGCTGTTGAATAACCCTCTTTATTATTTGCAATACGGTATGAAGATAATGCTTGTTCAAAATCTTCATTACGTTCATAGTATTTTCCAAGTCTAGAATGTGCTAAGGCAAATAAACTGTTTTGTCTAATGATTTCTTGGAAATAAACAGCACTTTCATCATATTTACCAATACGATAAAGTTCAATACCAGTAAGTACTGATGATGCAAATTCAGTTTTTGAAAACACTTGAACATTATTTCCATTACCATCAAGTACCCAAATATCACCATAATGGTCAACAGCGATACCTGTCACACCGGCAAATTCACCAATACGCATACTGTTAATTTCTTGACTACCAAATTTAAATAATAAGTTACCAAAACTATCATGAACACCAATAACACCTCTTGTTTCGGTGCCTTGACTTACTGTATAAATGTTACCAAATTCATCAACTGTGATATCTTCATAGTTAGGATCAATCACTGAAATACCATCAAGGATGTTATTCCCTTCAATATTTAACTTTTTAAGAGGAGTTGAATACTCATTTTTAATGACAGTATATACAATCCCTTGTTTGTCAATTGAAATGTTAGTGGTTGATTTTGGTGTAAGTGATGCAAATTGTTCTTTTTGTTCTGCACTCATTAATGCTCTTCTGATTAAGAGTTGAATCGTAATGTCTACTTTATTAATACCAAAAAAACCTAAAAAAGCACCTGATGAATCAAGTTGGATAATACCATTAATTCCTGCTTCACTAACAACATAAACATTGCCTCTTAAATCCACTGCAACTTTTCTTGGCTCATAAATGGAGGCATCGCCAAATAATGGCTCTGTAGGTCTGCCTATTTGTTGAATGAGCTCATGCGCTTGATTAAAGACTAGGACCATATTTGAAGTCGCATCTGCTACGTATATAATCCCTTCATCTGTGACAAATAATCCTGTTGGTTCTTGTAATAAACTATGTGTAATTTCATCAGATTCAGTTGTTTCTATGTTATATATATAAATTCTTGAATTTCCAGTATCTGCAACATAAACCAAATCATCTTTAATAAAAATGTCTTCAGGATTTTGAAATCCCTTATTTAATACAAAAGTACCTTCATATGCGTTTGCTGTTCTAACAAACTCACCATCGCTACCCATAGTATATGTTGAATATGGTACGTTTGATATGTCAGTAAGTCCATAAACATTTAGATTCACAGTTAATAAGACCGTGACAATCAACACCATGATGATACGTTTTAACCATTTCATATCATCACCTCTTATTTCATACCAGAGTGACTCATTGTATTCATCACTCGGCTTTGCATTAATATAAACACGATCAAGTTAGGTAAGAACATGATTAAAGTCGCAGCAGCACCTATACCAGCTGCAGCAACACTGTTTGATGCATTTGTTAATGTCGACATATAAAAAGCAAATGTTTGTTTTATCTCATCATTAACAAATAAAGTAGATGTTTCAACATTATTCCATGTTGCTTGGAAGCTTAAAATTGCAACGGTTGCAATCGCAGGCATCGCAAGTGGAACAATGATTTTAATATAAATGTAGAAATCACCAGCGCCATCCATTTTAGCTGCGTCAATGAGTTCATCTGGAATTTGATCAATAAATTGCTTCACTAAAAATAGTCCAACAGGTATTGCAATCATGGGTAGAACATGTGCTGCCATCGTATCGATAATACCTATTTTTGTAATGACTAAAAATCTAGGAATCGTAACAGCAATTGGAACGAACATAAGCGCTAACTTATTGATTTCAAATAGTGCTTTTTTACCTCTAAATTTTTTCTTAGATAAAATATAGCCTGCCATTGAACTAAATAAAACACTTAAGAACACAACTGAAAATGTCACTATAAGTGAATTAACTATAAACTTCATAACAGGAAGTCCATAACCGACAAATACGAATAAATCCTTAAAGTTTTTGATTGTTGGTCTTTGAACAAAAAATCTTGGAGGAAACGCAAATAATTCATCAATAGGTTTAAATGCAGTTGAAAAAATGTATACAATTGGGAGTGCCATAAAAATCGCGAATGGCAACAAGATTGCATAGAATTTCACTTGTGATTTATGAAATTTTCGTGGATTAAAATTAATACCTAACATGTCGCCCCTCCTCAATCATCATCTCGTAAAATTCTTTGGAAGAATTTAGAGAAAGCTAGTATTAGTAATAAAAGTAAGACTGATAATGCGGCTGCTACACCCATTTCAGAACGAAGAATACCATAATCTTCAATATGGTTTATAATCATTTGTCCAGAGTTTTGAGGTGTTGGGTTTGCACCAGATAATGCAACACCAATTGCACCTGCTGAAAAAGTCCCAACAATGCTCATCACAGCAGAGAATAACATTTGTTTTTTAATCGCTGGAATGGTGATATAAAAAATTTCTTGAAATCTATTTCTAAGTCCATCAATATATGCAGCTTCATATAATTCTTTGTTAACATTAAGTAGTCCAGCTAAGATTGCTAAAAATCCGACACCCATTGAACTCCAAAGTGTAACTAAAATCATAATTGGCATTAGATAATCAGGGTTTTGTAAAAACTGCATGGGTTCATTAAGTAAACTTAATCTTAACAAGAATGAGTTAATGATCCCTTGTTCATCACCAGAGAAGATAATCTTCCAAACAACTGCTATAGCTACACCTGCAGTCATCGATGGTGAATAAATGATAAGCGCTAAAACTGTTCTCATCTTAGGCGTGATTTGTGATAATGCCCATGCTAATAAGAAGCTAAGTGCATATCCGCCTGGCCCTACGATGAAACTAAATAATAACGTATTAGGAAGAACAGTCTTCATAAACACGTCATCTTCAGTCAATATGTAAATATAGTTATCAATTCCGTTGAATTTAGGAAATTCAATCCCATTAAAATATGTAAAACTTAATAGGAATGCAATCACAACTGGAATGACAATAAACACTACAAACATCAGCACATACGGTGCTAAAAAAATGTATGTTGTACGATTACCTTTCTCCATGAAATTGATAATTTTAGTCCAAATCGAGTCTAAAAATTTCATCACATGTTTTAAAGCTGTAGAGAGTTTAAGTTGCAAAGTTTTCATGAATCTTCACCCTCCATCCATGCGATAACGTCTTCTCTTGTTGTAATAATATAAGGTTTAATGATGTTGCCATCTTTATCAATATATCCAAATTCTTGATATTTACGTTCAAGTTCTCGTTTAATGAGCAAGACTGCATCATCAACGGCACTCCTCACATCAACCCCATCAAAGACGACCGAGTTCCATACATTAGACAATTCACGTTCTAATTTGTATCCACCTGGTACTTTTGGTACTTCATGTAAATAACTCCATTGTTCAAGAATCACATCAATATGTTCTTGAGGGATAGGTAGTGTCTTAAACGCTTCTAAATTAGCTGAATTCCATAAGAATCCATCACCATATGTTACTAAAAGATTATAGATAAATTGTGTTTGAGTTTCTGTACTCATCCACCATTCTAATAACTTCCATGCTTCTTCTTTATGTTGGCTTTTTTCAAATATGATACTTGATTGAGCAGCTCCAGTATTGTCTCTATTGATCACACCTGGAGAAATCTCATGACCGGGAGCAAGTGCAATATCCCATTGATTAGATATTTCAGGCGCTGCAAAGGTCAATTGAACATAGGTATTGAAACTACTAAGACCAATAGGAATTGATGCTTCTCTAAATGCATTATAGAAGTTTGGTGTTTGTAACGCTAAACTATAAACGGTATACAAATCGACCATCGTATTAATACCTTCCATAGCTTTTTCTGAATCAATATTGACATCAAATCCATCTTGAGAATACATGGTTTCACCAAATTGATAAATAAATGGTGACGTTGCTGAAAAAGGTTTTAATGCACTATCGCCAGATAAAGGAAGATAATAATTCATACCATAACGTTGCAATGTAGGTAGAATACCTTCTATCTCTTCATAGGTATTAGGAACATCAAGGTTTAAAGCATCCATAATATCCTTACGATAATAAGTCACTTGGAAATCTTGTGTTTCTGGTAAACCATAAACTTTTTGATCATGAATCATATTTAAAAATGATCCCGGAGCAAAATTCTTGATCACTTCATTAAATGTATCAAATTGTCGCATATCAGTTGCTGCACCACGTAAACCTAATTCATAAGGTAACCAAGCACTAACACCTAGTGCCATATCTGGTTGTGTGTCTGCAGCATTTGCTAAAATTAATTTTTGTTCATTAGGCATGACTGAATACTTAACTTTAATCCCTGTATCATGAGTAAAAGTCGCATCTGTCATTTGTTGCATCATTGAAATGTAATATCTTGAGCGATTAACCCAAATTTCAATATCATAATCATCAGTTGCTTTAAAGTTGCTTGCAGCTTGATAGATTTGCATACTTGCAATCCATTCACTTCCAAAGAAAACAGATGGTTTTGGAACACTTACATCTTCAGAATGGATATATAATTTATCCAATCTTAATGGTTGATCTATAAGTTCAGTGTTTACTATACTTAAAATTTGTGAAAGTGAATTCGTTCCCGTTGATAACATGTAAGTTTGATGAGGTATTTCATTAATATCTGATTTTAAGACAAACAGTTTTTGTAATCCTAATTCCAATTGCTTAGCGATTTCTGTTGATTTTTTATCATTTGTCGCAAGCATTTGAATATGTGTATAAATTTGATCTAAATCATTATACCAAGTATCAAACAATTGTTGTGTTTCAGGAATGAAAGATGCAATATCCCATTCTCTATTTTGATCAGTTTCGCCACCAGTAAGTTTTTTTAATTGAATACTATACGCTGTAATCTCTTCAATGATTTGTTGAATACGTTCATAATCATTTTTATAACTACTTGCATCAGCTTCTAATGTAATACTGTTGATGCCAGTTTCAAAATAAAATCTAAAGTTGCCTTCATCATTATGTAATGTTTCATTTTCCCATGCACTAGTATACGAAAAATCATATCCACTCATATCACTAAATGGTATGTCATGATTGATATATATATTTCTAAATACATCTCTATTATCGTAATATGCATTTTTATATTTTAAGGTTATGTTGTAATAACCAGATTGTTCAACGTTAAAATAATACGTTAATTGATTACCCACTTCATTAAATGAATCACCAATGACATTTAAATAATTTAATTCACTATTAAATGGTGAAACAGAAGGTGACTTAACCATTTCTGGAATAACAGAAATATTATTTTTAAATGTATATTCTTCTGCTTCTAAAGTAATGAGTTCATTTTGTGCAGGTGTGCTTTGCGTTAAATCAAGGTAATTTTGATAGTCCATATAACGCTTAGCTTCATAAATCTTTAAATCACCAAGATAAAAAACACCTTGTTCTCTTGTTAAGGTGATTGTGTTCTCCCCTTGATTAAGTGAAATAAGTAATGGATATTGATCCATAAATAATTGATCTCTTAATAGGGTTTCATTCCAAATAGTATAAGGTACATTTTGATCATATACTTGATTGTTATATGTGTCAAAAGAAAGTTCATTGCCTTCTCTTGCCCATTGTGTCAATAATCTAATGTTTTTATATGCGTCTTGTGTGACATCATTAACCGCTAATGTGATTTCATCAGGTTTAACCGAATCATCGTTTGATAGTACATCAAATGATACATAATAATCCCCAGCTACATCAACATTAAAGGTAAAATCAATTTGATCTTGTACATCTTCTGTCCAATTTAAGACTTTAGATCCATAGTCAAAATTATCTTCAGTTAACGAAATACCACTTGCACTATCTACTAATTCTTCCATTCCAAATCGATAGTCATATGTCACTAAATTCGATTCTTGAATAAAAGGATATGGGGGGTAAGCTGTGTTACCCCCCATACTATCTACATTTACATTAATAAACTTCGATAATATGAATAGTAGAGCAAAAACACCTATAATTGAACCGAATATAATTAATACAGTTTTTTTAAGTATGTTGTTTGCTGCCATATCCATCCTCCAGAGAAATTTTATTCGTTAATTGCTTGTGCTAATTCTAATTGAGCTTTAACGAATTCGTAATTGATTAAGTTTTCTAATTCTTGAGTCATATAATCAGAATATACGATCTTACCAAATTGAGCATCCCATAATAAGTCACCAATTGATAATGTTGAACCTGGAGCATTATTAGGTCTTGAGATTGTTGCATCAATACCAGTGTTATAAGTATATCTTGCTTCTGTGAAACCAGGAACGAATTTATTACCTTCTACTAATACTGTAACTGTACCAGCTGCAGCAGCTTCGAAAATTTCTTGTACACCAGCTACTGGATAGTTATCAAACCATGCATCAATAACTGATTGAACATTACTCATAGGAAGACCAGAAATCGCTAATGAAACTTCACCATTTGCAGTATCTGGAACTGCATTTTCAACGATATCAAACATTGCATTTAATCCATCAGTACCAAATGTTAACCATTTAGCAACTTCATATGCAGCTTGTTTATCAGCAGCAGTTTTACTAATACCTAAGAAATCTGAAACACCAACAACTTTATTACCAGGAACACCAACGAATTGTAAATCAAAACCTGCAGTTGCAGCATTTGATGCCATTCCTGAAGCTGACCAAGTACCATCCCATTGGAATGCTAATTGACCATGATTAAATCCTGCCCACCATTCAGAACCGAAACGTTCTACTCTTGGTGATACTAAAGGACCATCAGCATCTGGATCAGTATCAGAAAATGATTCTAAAGCCCAACCATTATCCATAATTGCTTTAGCTTGTGCTAATGCATCTTTGACTGGTTGACTGTTATATAAGAATTCGCCATTTGCTAAACCAGCATGACCAATTCCAAGTGGAGTTTCTGATTCAGAGTCTAAAATTGATGGTAACCAGTTGAAGAAATCAGCAGGGTGGTTTAAACCAGCAGTTGAAGTTCCATCAAGTTTTGTAGTATCTGTAGCATTTTCGATTGCAGTAATGAATGCATCATAATCATATCCTAATTGAGTGAAATCAGTTAATGTACCTGAATTTTCAATTAAGTCTAAGTTAGCATAATAACCTAAATAGTTTAATGCAGCAGGAACTGCAAAAATATGACCATCATAAGTAATTGAATCTCTTAATGCAACTGGAATATTTTGCCATTCAACATCTGTTTGAGCAACTGATGTGATATCACCAGCATAACCCATAAGGATGTGTGAAGGAATATTACCTGACATAAATACATCTGGGAATGTACCAGCAGCAGCTTGAGTAGCTAAGAAATCATCATAAGAACCTGTATATTCAAGAATTTGAATTTCAACTGTTTCACTTTGTTCATTGAATGCAGCAATTCTTCTTCTTAACAAGTTATTTTGTTCTTCAGTACCTAAACCCCAATGTGCTAATGTAACAACTGTCTTATCGCCATAAACAACAGTGATTACTCTAGTGATTGATGTTGTATTACCAGCGCTATCTGTAACTGAATAAGTTAAAGTATATTCGCCAACTAAACCAACATTAACAGTACCAGAAACTGTGATTTGCGCTGTTAAGTCGCCATCTTCTTCATCTGATGCATATACATATAATAATGGATTAAATCCAACATTATAAGTAACATTCTTGTCAGTTGCACCAGTGATCACTGGAGCTTCACCAACTGTTACTGCGATAACTCTATCTACTTCAGTAACATTCTTAGCGCTATCCATTACAACATATGTAACTGTGTAGTTACCTTGAACTAAGTTATTAACAGTTCCTCTTGTTGTGATGTCAGCTGTTAAGTCACCATCTTCAGCATCAGTTGCTGTAACGCCTTGCAATAAATCGAAAGTTTCTCCGATTTTAATTGAAGCAGCTTCAACACCTGAGATTACTGGAGCAGCATCTTCAACAGGAGTTTCTTTACAAGCAAACAAACCCACTGCTGTGAATAAAACTAAACCTAAAACTAATAGTTTTCTCATTTATTTCTCTCCTCATTTATTTTTTAGCGAAATGTAATCGCTTTCTTTATATCTTGATTTTATCAAATAGAAATGCACGTGTCAACCTATTTAATAATTTAAATTAAACGTTTCAATAACTTTCATATCTTTATATATTATTTATAATATATAAAAAATATTCATTTTCATCATTTTTTCAACCATTTTCACGGTTTATTTACAATTATTTATTTTCATTTAGTGAAACGTTTGACTTATATGCTTTTACATGTCTGAGACTCATAGCTATTTCAATGAACGGATCTTGATCAAAAAACTCGTCTTGTTCAATAATTAAATATGGGAATTCAAGGCGACTAATAACTGAAATTATTTTCTTATAATCCATATTCCCTTCCCCAATAGGGGCACATTGAGCGGTTGTTACCCATTTGTTTGACAATTTCACTTTCATATCTTTGATTTGAATGAGTTCAATTTTATGCTTATATGTTTCAATGAAATCAATTGGATTTAAACCTGAAAATTGAATCCAAAACAAGTCTGGTTCAACGCTTAAGTTTTCACTAATCATATTTTGCATGATTACATCCATAGGTAAAAACTCATCAATTTTAGCAAATTCGAACGCGTGGTGATGATATACCAACTTCAAATCATGGGCTTTTAGTCGATTAGCCATTTGATTAGCTTGAAAGATAAATGTTTGATAATCATTAAGTGATTTTCTATCAAAGCCATCTGGAATTGCACTAATACCAATATAGCTACATCCCAGTTGTTTATGATATTTTACAGTTTGTTCGAATTCTTCTTTAAGTTGATTATAATCAATGTGTGTCCCAATAATCTTCAAATCAAGCTCTTTAGTACATTGATCTATGAAATTGATTTTATCATCGCTAAATTTACCAATACCTGATAATAATATGTAGTCAAAGCCCATGTCTTTTACTTTTTTCAATGTATCGTTAATCATTTCTTCAGTTTTTAAAAAATGACGCAAAGAATATAATTGTAATACTTCTTTCATTTGATATCCCCCTACTTAAATTCTTTTGGATGAATCTTTTTATATAACTCAACATAAGATAATCTATTTGTTTTTTTCAGGTGCGTATCACAATACCATTTTAAATTACCATTCGCATGGTAAGGACCACCTTCTTTTAAAACTGTCCACAATGGATCAATTTTATCTTCTGATTTCATCATTTGATCATCAACCCATGAAAATAATTTACTTTCAGCATTTCTTAAGACATCTATGTTTTTATCTGCTAAATTATTTTGTTCATGTGGATCTTGTTTCAAATCAAATAACATATGTTTTGGAAAAAAATGAAAACCATCATGATATGTTCTTATATAAAGATAATCATCAAATCGAACGCCGCGTTGAACTACATGTGACATTTGAGATAATACTAAATGATCATGAGATTCATCGCTACCTTGCAAAATCGTTTTTGCAAAACTTTTTCCATCCCAATAAGGCGATTTATGTTTATAATCTATCATTTCAGCAAGCGTAGGCACTAAATCTAAGTTGTAATGAAAACCAGAAACGTGATGATTTTTCATACCTCCTGGCCATTTGACAATCATAGGAATATGACAAGTCATTTGATCTGCTAATCCGTGTTCGGCATAAATACCCATTTCACCTAATGTTTCTCCATGATCAGATGAGATGATGAGCACTGTATCTTCGTAAACTCCTAGATCTTTTAATGTTTGAACAAGTTCACCAACTGCATCATCTGCATACTTAATGCCTAAATCATATCCTTCATATAATTTTTGAACATCTTCTAAACTATCCAATCTTCCCATTTGTCTAGGAAACTTATCTCTGTTTTCAAAATCGGAATACATGCCTATTTCTTGTGCGCAATGAGGGCCAGCAAGTTCATGATGTTTTTCAAACACTTCCTTAGTTAACCACTCAGGCAATTTTTGTCCTTTAAGCTCTCCCTCGTAATCCATAGGTACACGATAGGGTGTATGAGGATCCCAAAAATTGATGTGCAAATACCAATCTTCATCTTTGCCTTTTTCATTTAACCATTTTTTAGCAATCGGTAAAATATCGTGTGCAGATTCATCTCCAAATTTACCAGTATCATGGATCTCATTAAAACCTGCATAAAAATACCAAGCAGAATGACGAGATGCAAATGGTGTAATACCACATGTATAAAATCCATGCGTGCGAAGCATACCAAATAAGCTGTCTTTTTCAAAACGATGCTTAAAATCTCTTTTTGGGTCTATTTTTAATTGTGATGCAACATTCCCGTGATTAGTCACACCTGTATGAATGCCAAATTGTCCAGAAAACAAAGCAGTTCTAGAAGGTAAGCAAGGAGCATCAGAAGTATAATATTGATCAAAAATGACAGATTCTTCAGCAATTTGATCAATGTTTGGTGATGTATTATTCTTATACCCATAACAACCTAAGTGGTCAGGTCTCATCGTATCAATATCAATATATATAATTCTCAAGATCTATCATCTCTCTTTCTCAAATATATTATCTTCAACTTTTCTAAATCCCAGTTTTTTTATAGCTTTTTGGATAAATTCACTTTGGGTGACTAGTTTTTGAATGGTTTGATTTTCATAATTGTCAAGCATGATTAAAGTTGGTCCTTTATCAATACCAATATATGTATTTGAATACCAGTTTTCATCTTCAAAATTAAACGAATCATATAATCCATAGGGTCCCCACATTTTTTCATCTTGTGCAAATAACTCTAATTGTTTTTTTGATAATTCCGGTGTAAATATCATTGATGATAAACTCGCATAAGGTGCTACTGTTCCATCCATATGATTAGGTTTGTAATCAATGTTTTCAAAACCCCAAGGTGGACCACCAACAACCATATATCCTGTCTTCGAATGCATTGCTGTTAATCCCCAATATCCTTTTTTAAAGGTTTTAGACCACTTTTGATCCTTGCACCACTGATAATTACCAATGGTTGCATCAACACTGTTTTGGAACCAATTAAACATCTTTGCATCTCTATATTGATTAAAATCAATAAACGCATGAGAGAATTGATGTATAAATAGTGCATTATTATAGCAATGTACTAAATTATCACCTTTGTATGCACCTACATGTCTATGAAATCCAAAATATAACTTTCTCGCATCTTCAATCGTTGTTTTATCTTGTCCCGCATATAAGAAATACATCATGAGTTGTTCAGCATAATGATCCCATGTCGCTTTATTCCACCCTTGAGGATAACGTTCTTTATCATCATAGTATGCCATTCTAAACACAGGTTTATCAGGATGAACAAGCCAAGCCCAATTGGCTTCATCTAACATTTGATCAACTATGGTTTTAACGTCTTTTTTAAAGAACTCAGCAGCTGAAATTGCACCCATGAGTAATATTGCTGTATCTATTGTAGAGTATTCAGATGGTCTTCCTTTTTTTAGTCCATAATTTTCAGCTGTATGATAATTCACAAAATGAATATAAAAACCATTCTTTTTATCTACATTTTGATAAATCGATTCAAGTGTTTTTAAAGTTCGATGATAACCTTCTTCGAAGCTGATATAACCTCTTGTGACTCCAATCACATAGCTGCTTAATCCAAATCCCACTGCTGCGATTGATGCCATGTCATCTCTTCTTGTTGAATCAAGTGTTAATCCGTATCCTTTAGAAGATTCATCATGATTGGTCTCATTCCAAAAAAAATCAAAACAGCCCTTTGCTTCTTTTTCTATCAGTTGTTTTATATCCATTGATTTATCCTCTTTTAAATGTTAATTCTATTGGCTCTAGCCCTTTAATGATGAAAGTATTATCTTTAATTTCAACTCTTTCATTATGAACCAATCCCATTTCACTTGTGATTTTTATTTTTTCAATGTCATTTGTAGGTATCAAATTTAGTATCATTTCTTGATCGTTTACTTTAATGTTATTGATTTCACATGTTGCATAATCAATTTTAAACGCTTTATTGATTTTCCAATCTACTGGGAGAATCAATCCTTTTTTAAATGGCACCTTAAATATGTGACCATCAAATAAATCTTTTCCTTCAAAGAGGATGGTTGTTTCTTTTTCAAATTCTTCAAAATTGTGAATGAATACAAACGATCCTTGATCACAAGTACGCATCGATACATTTAACCATTCATCTTGAGTCACTATACGTTTAATGCCCATGTCATCAAAGATTTCTCTTGTGAATTCATCAATATAATCCCAATCACTCTTAATTGCCATACCAAACATAAAGACAGTGCCTTTGCCTATTGTTTTTTTAAATCCTGTTACAGAATCATGATCTAAATCCAATGTTGCAAATCCTTTATTGACATCATAGATTTGTGCAACATGACAATTAACTGAATCATGTCCATTTAAATTAACACGCTTGCCATAAACCTTTGATTTGATTGAAACACCAATGTAATCTTTAAGAATACTACATTCACGATCATTTAAATCTTTTGTTGGCATTTCAGGAAATAAAAATAATTTCCCACCCTCTTTTAAGTAATTGACGAGTTTTTGTTGGGCAAATTTGCTCATCCAATCAAGTGCAAAAACAATTAAAGTTGGATGTTTTTCAACATCTATTTTTTCACTTGAAATCATGTCAAAACTATCAAATGAAATATTGTTCATAACTAAGCTTTTTCCAATGCCATTAAACAAATAATTTTGTCTTGCATTAGTGATATGGTTAATCATATGTCTATTGTGATGATTTTGATATTCTGTCATAAAATAATCAGCATCAAAAGCAAGTGTTGTATGATTTTTAGGCTGTGCACTGATGAACGCATCTCCATAAGTTCTCACAACATCAACAATATGTTTAATGACATAATAATGTCTTCTTAAAGATCCATCATAACCAATTGCAGATTGCCAATCATGTCTTCTGGAAATCAACCCAATTTCTTGATAGTTTTCACCGCCGACTAACATATAATAATTGATTGCGTTCATACCATTAGATATGGTTAATCTTGTTTTTAAATCATGCGTGGTTGGTTGAAGTCTTGGAACACCATTTTGAAATCCGCCTTGAAATTCAGCACTGAAAAGCGGTTGACCTTTTGGTTGAATTGCCTTTGTAAAGGCATTTGCAAGAATCACATCAAAAAAGTTTTCAGGAACGATATTACCGATGTAATAGTCACCAGCAATGACGACATCTTTTATTTTAGCTGTTTCATATAATTGTGATAAACCAATAGGATATTTGTTTCCTCGTTTTGAGTAATCGGTTTGAGAAAACCCATGAACATTAACGATTGGTTTCGATTTTGCGCCATATTTTTTAGAGATGTCAATAAGTTTTTCTAAATATAATTTGATATACACTCTAAAGAATTTTTCATATGCTTGATTAATGTCCAAAGCTGCTTGATATGAGACATCATCTTTTAAATAATGACTCATGTAGTCATCAAAGTCTTTATACATAAAAAGTGCTTCAGAAAAAATCTCTTTTTGATACGTTTCTATAATATAGTTTTTAAAATGTGATAATGTATTTTCAGAATAATCACCTTGTCCAGAAACCCAATGGAACATGCCAACTTCATTGTCGTATTGAATCATGATAATTGGTCCACCGTTTTCATGCTCATATGCACTTAAAAGACTAAATACTTTTTTATACCATCCTTCGATATAATATAAGTATTTGGGATGTAAATAGCTCACTAATCCAGAAGATTGATGATAAGTACCGTCTTCTTTTCGTGCTCTAATTTCGGGATGCTCATTGATAAGCCATTCTGGAATACCTGAATTTACAGTTTCAGCCATGACATAAGGACCTGGTCTAACAAGCAACCACATTCCACTATCTTTGACTAGTTCTAAAAATGCTTTAAGATCTCTTTCTGCTGAAGTTCTTCCTTCTAAATCAATATGTCCTTTTTCGTGTTCATGCCAAATCCAAGGGATGTATGTAGAAACTAAATTAAAGCCCATAGCTTTCATTTTATCAAGTCTATCTTTCCACTCTGATTTAGGCACTCTAAAATAATGAAATTCTCCACCCCATATAAATGTTTCTTTGTCATCAATAGCAAATTTATCATTTTGATAACTAAGCATGATCTTCACCTTTTTTCTTGTAGTATATGCGTAACTCATATGGTTTAAACAGAGGTTCTAGCAAATCATAATTTGACATCAATACTTCTTTATCTGTTGGTCCTTCATATAAACCTTCAGTCTCACTAAAGTTTGCGATAACTTCAATGGATTCATCCTCATTTTCTCTTATAAAATGAAAAAATTGTTCATCATCCGGATTTTTGAGTATATATTTACCATCAATCACACATCTGATTTGTTTACGTAGATTAATCAGTTCTTTATAAAAGTAATATATTGAATTTTGATCTTCAATCGCTTGTTTCACATTAATATCTAAATAGTTTGGATTGACGTCAATCCATGGATGTGCATCACTAAATCCAGCATGCATAGATGTATCCCATTGCATTGGTGTTCTAGCGTTATCTCTTCCTTTAGCTCTTATGGATTCAAAAATCTTTTCCAGTGGCCAACTGTCTTCTTTTTCTTTAATCATATTGATCGTTTCAATATCTCTTAATTCTTCTTTTAATGTGAAATGTTTATTGGTCATCCCAATTTCTTCACCTTGATAAATATATGGTGTACCCTGCATCATGTGAAGAATACCTGCAAGCATTTTTGCACTTTGTATACGAAATTTTTGATCGTTTCCCCATCTTGATACAATTCTTGGTTGATCATGATTGCTCCAATAAAGACTATTCCATCCTTTTTGATAAAGTTCTGTTTGCCAAGTTGATAAAACACGTTTAAGGTCTGTTAATTTAAGTGGTTTAAGGTGCCATTTGTCTTTTCCTTTTTCTTCATCTAGACTCACTTGTTGAAATTGGAAAACCATATCTAATTCATGCGCTCCTAATGATGTATATTCAATAGCAATTTCAGGTGTTACACTCCCTGTTTCACCAACAGTTATGGTTTGTCGACCTTCAAAACAATGTGCATGCATTTCTTTTAAATAGTCATGTAGTTTAGGTCCATTTGAAAAAATATGTTGATCGATATCTTTTCCAATTAAATCAATAACATCCATTCGAAATCCATCTATACCTAAATCTAACCAATAATTCATCATCTTATATATAGCATGTCTCAGTGCCTCATTTTTCCAGTTAAGATCTGGCTGTTTTTTAGAAAACATATGAAAATAAGCATACGTGTCATCAGTTTTTTCCCATGCACTACCGCTAAAGATACTTCTCATATTAAAATCAGCTTCTTCATGTTTTCTAAAAATATAAAAATCTCTATATGGGCTCGTCTCATCTTTTAATGCTTCTTGAAACCATACATGTTCATCTGATGTATGATTAACAACTAAATCCATGATTAAATACATTCCTCTTTTATGGACTTCAAAAAGTAGCTTTTTAAATTGTTCTAATGTCCCAAACATAGGATGTATTTTATAATAATCGCTGATGTCATAGCCATTGTCGTCCATCGGTGATTGATAAATTGGACTTAACCATAAAACATCAATACCTAACGTCTTCAAATAATCCAATTTCTCAATAATTCCAACAATATCACCCATACCATCATGATTGCTGTCTTTAAAACTCATTGGATAAATTTGATAAACAACTAAATTTTCAAACCATCTATTCATGATTTATACCTACAAATTCTATAATATCTTTAAACACTTCTTGTTTTTCTTTATCCATCGTAATCACATGGCCAGATGCTTCATAATATTTATGCATGACAACTTTACTATTAACACCTTCAATAATCATTTTTGAACTTTTTATATATCGATCATGGTCTTTTAATCCCTGAATAACTAAAATAGGTGATGTGATTCGGTTTATATATTTTTTATCATCTTCATAAAAGCGATTGTTCTCTTGTTTCATATGATAAAAAATCTCAAAATAACGATCTTTATCTATATCACTAATCTCGTGATGTCTGTTGATTTCATCTCTCGTATGAACTTCCATTTGTTCTTTTGTAAATGCAATCAGTGGGGTAGACATAGAGACTAGTTTGTAAGGTTTTCTATCAATGCCTATACGAAGCGTCATCGCACCTCCCATTGATAAACCAATCACAATAACTTTTTCATAAGATTCTTTTAAATAATCATATGCAGCAAGTGAGTGTTCATACCATAATGATATTTTAGTATTTAAAAAATCTTTAAATGTTTTTCCATGCCCTGGATGTAGCGGAATAGATACAGTATGACCTAATTGAGCAAGCATCATTCCAAGTTCTTGCATCTCAATCAAGTTACCCCCAAAGCCATGAAGCATTAAAATGGCTGGTTTTTGTTTGTTTCCATTTAAAAATATTGATTTCATGATTTCCTCTTTATATAAATTATAATATAATATATTTTATCCCTTTATAAAGCGATTTTAATCTTAATTTTAGTGAAACGTTTCGATGTAAAAGTAAAAAAATATAAAACGCTTACATGTTTTCAATTCCATTATACATGAATGAATTTTAAATATCAACGTTCTATACTTACTTTTATGATGATTTATTTTTAAATATCTATACTAATTGGATAATGGTCAGAAACCATCTCGCTTTTATCGCTTGTTTGATATATCCTAAGAGCTGATCTTTTTATCTTTTTATCTGTAAATATATAATCAATAGGTTGACCTTTAATGCCTAATTGAAAATTATGGAATGTAAGCAAATTAGGGTTTTGATCATCATAGCCATCTTGATAATATTCACGCATAAATTTGATGGTTTGTGTTTCAGGTGTCATATTAAAATCACCTAAAATAATGGTCATAAAATCTTGATGGTTTTTAAGCACGTTAATATAGTTTAATAAATGCTTCGCTTGTTTTAATGTAATATCATCTGATGCATAATCCAAATGTGCGTTAAAAATACCAATAACACCTAAATTTTCTATATTTAAAATAGCATAGGTTGATATTCTCGTAAAATGACATCCATCAATTTTAGACTCAACCATTGGTGTGTCTGTAAGCCAAAACGTTCGACTGTCTATGACTTGTCCTAATTCTTTTTTAATAAAGATTGGAACAGACTCTCCACTCTCATCTCTTGGCATCACAAAAACATCATATGCATCTAGTCCTTTTTTTAAGTCATCAAGCATATGCCCTCTGACTTCTTGGAATGCAATCACATCAGGTGATTCTTTTTTTAAAAAAGCGAGGACTTTATCTTTTCTATGTGGCCATGCGTTTTCTAAGTCTGATGCAACATCTACACGTAAATTAAAACTCATGATCTTAATTAGTTTCATATTAACCTCTTTATATGTAAGTTTTTATCGCTTTAACCAATAAATCTAATTGATCCATATGTAAACAATGCCCTGAATCTTTAAATTCAATAACCACAGGATTATTGAGCAGTCTTATATTTTCTAAAATCATATCACTTGTCACAATATTATCTTGATCAGATAATGTAAGATAAATAGGACAATTCAACTCCTTCATTCTTCCATTACCGCTATTATATCTATTTTTTTCATTCGAAATATTGAAATTAACCCAACACCAATTGATATTCATTTGGCAACGCTCTTTAAGTGTTTCTTCAACGTATAGTTTAAGTAGCGCTTCATCTTCCACTTTTTTTACAATGAGTAATAAGTTCTCCCAAATATTTTTAACAAACAAAGCATCCTGTCTTTTTAATGCGTTTGGAACGAATTGCATATTTGAGTCTTGTTTCATATGATCATAACTGTCAAAAACCACATGTTCTAACAGATTCCCATCTTTGTCTTTTCTCTTTGAATAATATCCTTTAACTGATAAACCTTCGATACTAAATAAAGATTCGACCAAATTTGGAGCAATAAGTGCAAGCTCCATTGCGACTCCAAAGCCAGTAGACCAACCCATGACATGTGCTTTATCAATATGTTTTGCTTTACAAAACAAAAATAGGTCATATGCTAAATCTCTTAGTTCAGTAAAATCATGATTAAATGATGAATCTCCAAAACCTCTCATATCAGGAGCAACGATTTTATAGTCGTCTTTAAGTGCATCAATAAGGGTAATCATTGTTAATGATGATGCCAAATTGCCATGGATAAGCAATATCGTTTTATCGCCTTTTCCTGTCTCTATATAAGCTAATCTTTCATCATTTATCAAATCAATATATTTCTTTTTAATCACGTTTGTTCCCTCCATTTTTATACATCATCATACCTTATGCTTGATTTGGATTTAATAAAACCAAAATCATAATGGGTAATAAATCAAGCACAATCAATAGTTTTAACACAGTCTTTATTTCTCTTTCTTTTTTTATGCATTCTTTGACTTCCTTTTGCAAATAGAAACTAAACTCACGATATAGAACCATAAATTAATCGTTGTATACTTTAACCATTTTTGGTATATATGCATGATTTCACCCCACTACCCTCTAAATATAGCTCTATTATACATCATAAAAGTTTGTTGTTTTATGAAAGTTAATCAAAATGATATAATAAAATTAACGATTTAAATGAGGTGTTTATATGTCTTTTTTAAAGTTTAAAAATATTGAAAAATTTCAAGGTCACCTTCACAAAAAAAGATACTTTGAAGGCTGGTATTATAAAATCATATCAAAAGATTTTAAACAAAGCATCGCACTCATCCCTGGAGTCTCTCTAAATTCTGATGATCCACATGCATTTATTCAAATATTTTATTATACATATGCTAAGACTCCTACGTTACAAACACACTATGTTAAATATGATATAAAATCTTTTTCATTTAACAAAGATGCATTTAATATCTCCATTGCAAACAACCGTTTTTCAATGGATCAAATTCACTTAGATATTAATGATGAAGATGTCACACTAATCGGTGATATTGACATAAATCATCATACAAAACTTAAACAAACAATTTTACAACCAAATATTATGGGTGTTTTTTCATATGTACCTAAAATGGAATGTAACCATGGCATACTTTCAATGGATTCACTTTCTTCTGGTATTCTTAAATATCAGGAGCAAACCATTGATTTTACTGATGCAAAAGTCTATATCGAAAAAGATTGGGGAAAATCATTTCCAAGCCAATATATTTGGATGCAATCCAACCATTTTAATAAACCAAATACATCCATCATGTTTTCATATGCGACCATACCGTTTTTAGGTTTAAAATTTAAAGGTCTTATTGCACATGTAACTACTGATCAAAGACATTACACATTTGCAACTTATAATTTTAGTCGAATTCTTAATAAAATCATTAAGTCAAATGAAGTTACTTTTAAAATTAAGAAAAGAAATTACACTTTACACATACATGCAACTTCCATAGATGCGGTTAAGCTTAAATCCCCTCATCAAGGAAAGATGATTCAAGAAATCAAAGAGGGTTTATCTGGAAAAATAGAAGTTGAACTCACACATAAAAAGAAATTATTACTTAAGGATACCGGTTTATATGCTGGTATAGAAATTATGTTTTAAAGTAAATTTTTTTTAGTTCAAACATCGTTATGATATACTTATCATAAGAAAAGTTCAATTGAGGTGGAAGATGAATCAAGAAAAGAATATATATAACCTACATATATTAACAGAACAGGATTTTATAACTGAGTGGTCAAAAACATATCGACAAGATGGTAAACCCGATTGGACACATATCTTTCCATTTTATGATGATGCGATTATCTTTCAAGATTCAATCCAAAAAATCGAAGGTATTGAAGCATTTACAAAAATGACAAACCGTTTGACTAAAAGATGTAAAAGTTTAGAAATGGAAATAAAAAATATTATTAAAGATGATGATAAAATCATGATGGAATGGATCATGACCATGCGTTTTAGAATTTTTCCTAAGACATCCATGTATGGGGCATCTAGATTGTCATTAAATGGTGATGGTAAAATCACACATCAAAGAGATTACTATGATTTATGGGGTGATATTTATGATCGAGTTCCCGTATATAGACATATTTATCGCTGGTTTATGAAAACTTTCTTCGGTTAGGAGTATGATTTATGAAATATCCAAAACAATTACAATTTATGAAAAATGGCAAACTTAAACAACATACATCCGACCAAAGAATGGATGGTAAATGGACAGTTGTTTCTGGATCATCATCAGGTATTGGTTTATCAACTTTAGATAAATTCGCATCCATGGGTTCAAATCTTATCATGGTTGTAAGGAATCTCGAGAAATCAAAACCTATTCAACAACAACTTATTGATACTTATGGTGTAAAAGTTGATATCATCTTAGCTGATTTTGCTGATTTTGATAGTGTTAGAACTGCAGCATCAAAAATCATCGACACATACCCAAAAATTGATTATCTCATTAATAGTGTAGGTATTCATCAAACAAAAAAAACAATCAGCAAACACGGCATTGAAATGGTTTATACTGTCAATCACTTAAGTGTTTTATTATTTACGATGCTTCTCGTTCCAAAACTTAAGGGTAGTGCTCCTTCAAGAATCATTCAAGTGAACTCTGAGGGACATCGTTTTTATGCACCAAAATTAAATGATCTCAATTTCAAAAGACATTTGTATACTGGTCTAAGAAGTTATGGGGCGTCAAAAACAGCACAACTTTATTCAGTATATGAGCTTGCAAGAAGATTAGAAAAAGATGATGTCACAGTGGTTGCGATGCATCCAGGTGCTGTTAAAACGCACATTGGACAAAACAATGGTTTTTTATATCGCTTCTTCTTTAAACATGTAACTTCTCATTTCTTAAAAGATGTGAAGATTTCATCTGATGCTATTCATTATTTAGCTACAGACCCTAGTATTGTTTCTGAAACTGGTAAATTTTTCAATTTAACAATTTTAGAAGAACCTGCTTCTCATGCAACTAAAAAAGAAATGCAAAAAGCTGTTTGGACATCAAGTCTTGAAGCAATCAATTTAAGTGAGGATATGTTATGACATATGATGTAATTATTGTTGGTGGTGGTATTGCAGGACTTACTGCATCCGCATATTTATCAAAAGCTGGAAAAAAAGTACTTTTATGTGAAAAAGGCGAAAAGATTGGCGGTTTAGTCTCAACTTTTAACTATAAAGGTTTTACATTAGATGGAGGTATTAGAGCGATTGAAAACTCTGGTATCGTTAAGCCTATGTTAAAAGATTTAGGTATTGATGTCCCTTTTAAACGCAGTGTTGTTACTTTGGGTATCGAAGATGAAGTGATCAAAATCGAGGATTTATCATCTCTAGAAAAATACCAATCACT
Source organism: Acholeplasmataceae bacterium (assembly GCA_963667565.1). GTDB lineage: Bacteria > Bacillota_I > Bacilli_A > Acholeplasmatales > Acholeplasmataceae > WOFB19. The sequence goes on from OY763415.1 coordinate 1,326,773, forward strand.
ATTATCTAATAAGTTCCCTAATGAAAAAGATGACATCAAAAAAGTGGTTGATATGATGAAACAACTTATGAAATATATGGATATTTTATACGGTATTGATAACCCTTTATTTTTAGATATCAAACGAGATAAAGCCTATTTCCAAAAAGAAATTCTTCCTTGGATGTTTAAATTCATGTTTACGGTTGGTAAAATCAAAAAATATCAAACGCCTGTTGAAACATATTTAGCAAATTTGACAAAAAACGAATCATTAAACAATGTGATTGCTCAACATTTTTTTAAGCAAACACCAACATTTTTCGCATTAAGTTACTTTAGTTTATATCTAGATTATAACTACCCACTAGAGGGTACAGGTATGCTCATCGATAAAATCAATCAATTCATTTTAGATCATGGTGTTGAAATTTTATTAGATACAACAATTGAATCTATTGATCTTAAAACAAAAACAATAAAAGATCAAAATAATGAGACTTATACATATGATCAACTTTTATGGGCAGCTGATACAAATAAGCTTTATCAAATTGCAAACCTAGAATCAATCCCTAATAAAAAATTAAGACAAAAAGCTTTAGCATTTAAAGATGGTATTAAAAATCTTCGTGGTAGTGACTCTATTCAAACTACATATATGCTTGTTGATTTAGACCCTAGTTATTTTGAAAACATCTGTACTGCTCATTTTTTCTACACACCTAAGAAAACAGGTGATGGAAAGATTAAAGAAACATTACCACTCGTCTTACAATCTAAAGATCAAAAAGTTTTATTTGACTGGATTAATGATTATCTTGACAACACAACATTTGAAATTTCAATGCCCGCACTGAGAAATAGAGCACTTGCACCGGAAGGTCAAACAGGGCTCATCGTATCTACACTAATGGAATTTGATTTAGTAAAACATATTAGTGATTTAGGATTATACGATCAATACAAATCATTTATTGAACAAAAAATGGTCGATATTCTGGATGCCTCTATCTTCAAGGGATTTAAATCAAAAGTGTTTGATACATTTGGATCTTCCCCACTTACAATTTTAAATAGAACCGGTAACAAAGATGGTGCCATTACAGGATGGGCATTTACCAATAACAATATCCCTGCAGTTACAAGTTTTCTTGGAGTTACAAAAGCTGTGAAAACATACATTCCAGATGTTGTGCAAGCCGGACAATGGTCTTATAGCCCCGCTGGACTCCCAGTGAGCATCATGACAGGAAAAATTGCGAGTGATTATATCTTGAAAAAAACAAAATAAACCTTCATAAAAAAAGTTTGAAAAAAGAACGAATTTTACACAAAAAAAGTTCGTTTTTTTTATCGCTTTTTTTTATTTTTTTAACCCCAATATAACCGCGTAACCATGCGATTATTTCAGGTTTTTAAATTCTATGAAAACATTATCAAAAAATTATTTTAAAAAAATTAAACAAAAGTATTGTAATATCAAAAAAATCATATATAATATTATCTCGTAAAATAAAATATTTAAAGGAGTACAACCTTGGAAAAAAAACCTCTAATTGAACTGATGAATCTCAGTAAAATTTATGATGATGAAGCTGTTGTCAAATCGATTAATCTTACCATTTATGAAAACGAGTTTGTGACCTTATTAGGTCCATCTGGTTGTGGTAAAACAACAACGCTTCGTATGATTGGTGGCTTCATTAATCCGGATGAAGGCATGATGATTATTGATGGTAAAGATTTTGGTGACATCCCACCATATGCTAGACCTATCAATACTGTATTTCAAAAATATGCATTATTCCCTCATTTGAATGTTATTGATAATGTTGCTTTTGGTCTACACCATAGACCACTTTCATATTTAAAAATATTTTATAACAAGCAATTGACTGAAAAAAATCTTTTAGACTTATCATCCTCAAAACTTAAAAAAGAGATAGATAAGCTTATTTATCAAGATGCAGATGCAATGCTTAAACTTGTCAAACTTGAAGGTTATAATACACGAAAAGTTGATCAACTCTCTGGTGGTCAACAACAAAGAGTTGCTTTAGCTCGTGCACTTATCAATAAACCTAAAATACTTCTTTTAGATGAACCACTTGCAGCACTTGATTTAAAATTAAGACAAAATATGCAATATGAATTAAAAGAAATGCAACATAAGCTTGGTATAACATTCATTTTTGTTACACACGACCAAGAAGAAGCGATGACCATGTCAGACCGTATTGTTGTTATGAGAAATGGTATCATTGAGCAACTTGGTACACCAAAATCAATTTATAATGAACCTAAAAATAGATATGTTGCTAACTTTATTGGAGAAACGAATATCTTTGAAGGTGAAATTACAAATGATCATGAAGTAACCTTCTTGAATTCCAAATTCAAATTTATTGGATATGATCAATTTGCTATCGGTGAAAAAGTTGATGTTGTCATTCGTCCTGAAGACTGGGATGTAGTCCCATCTGATAAAGCAAGCATTCACGGTGAAGTGACATTCTCTTTATTCAAAGGTGTCCATAATGAATTAGAAATCAAAGTTTTAGGTAAAACGATTACGGTCAATGACTATGAGTATTATGAAGTTGGTCAAACCATAGGATTAAAAGTTGATCCATATGAAATACATTTAATGAAGGCTGAAAACAATGGTTAAGCAATACAGAAAATTGTCGATACCATACATCATATGGCTATCTGTGCTTGTCTTTATTCCAATGACAGCCCTCATTTTATTAGGATTTTCGAACTTAACTTCTAGTATTCAATTATCCAATATCCAATTTTCTTTCTCTAACATTTCAATCTTTGGCGAAGAATCAACTAAAATTGCTTTTCAAAGTTCATTAAAGTATGCAGCATTAACAACACTTATTAGTTTTGTTTTAGGATATTTATTAGCATATGTCATCTATAAGTCTAAATTTAAAAATAAATTTATGATTATGACTTTAATGATTTTACCTATGTGGTCTAATATCATCTTACGTATTGATGGTTTAGCAAGCATCATGAAAGAAAATAATATCTTAATAGATTTAATTGGATTCTCACCTGTTGGTAATTTAATTAATACACCAGTAGGGTTACTCATTGGTATGGTATTTACATACATTCCATTTATGATCTTACCCATTTATACAGCTTTAGAAAAAATTGATCCTAATCTTGATGAAGCCTCATCAGATTTAGGGTTAACACCTTTTAAAACATTTGCATTTGTGACATTTCCTCTCTCATTTAAAGGCGTCGTCACTGGGACGATTATGGTATTTTTACCAACCTTTTCAGGATTTGCAATTCCTAAATTGCTAACACCTGGTTTACCTAAACTATTAGGTAATATTATCGAAGAGAAATTTATATTCACAAATTATAATGTGGGAGCAATTCTTTCATCATCAGTGCTTCTACTCATCTTTGTTGCAATGTTCCTTCTACGTAAATTTGACAAGGAAGGAGAAACATTACTATGACAGATAAAATATATCCAAAAGCGCATATCCAAGATTATGGCTACAAGAACTATAGTTACTTAAAACCAATCATTAAAATACTTGCTATCTTATTTGCGATTGCTATGGTATTTATGTTATATCTTCCTATTTTAGTAATTGCTATAGATTCATTTAACACTGCAGGTAATGCAACAACTTTTGATGGTTTCACATTTAATTGGTACTTAAATATTGTTCATGAACCAGAATTGCTAAATGCTATTAAGAATACATTTGTTGTTTCAATTATTGCAACAACACTTGCTACAGTTTTAGGAACGCTATTTGCTATTGGTATTGATAGACTCCCTAAAAAAATAAAAAGTCATATTGTCTTTTTAAATAATGTTCCTATATTAAACGCGGATATTGTCACAGGTTTCTCACTCATGATTATGTTTAGATTCCTTATGATCATTTTCCCAAATATTTTCGGTTTAACAACACTCGTATTAGCGCATCTCTTCTTCACGTTCCCATATGTAATCTTAAGTGTTCTACCTAAATTAAAAGAGTTAGATCCAAACTTTATCGATGCTGCTATGGATTTGGGAGTTAAGCCTTATAAAGCCATTTACTTGATAGTTATTCCTGCTATTAAAGCTGGAATTCTCTCAGGTATGATCTTCGCATTTACGATGAGTATTGATGACTTCGTTATTAGTTTCTTCAATACTGGAGCAGGTTATGATAACTTATCCATTTGGATTTACGGTGTCATTGGACGACGAAATCTAACACCATCAGTTTATGCATTTTCCACATTGTTAACTCTACTCACTGCAGTAGGTTTAATATCAGCAAATTTAATCCAAAGAAAGGGTAAAAAACACACAAAATGAAAAAAATTTTCACTTTGTCACTCATAATGGTAGTGGCGATCTTCTTGGCATCTTGTAGTTCAAAACCAACCTTACGCATCCTCAACTGGGGTGAGTATATTAATGATGAGGTTGTTGCAAATTTCGAAGCAGCAACAGGTTATAATGTTATTGTTGACGTAACTGATTCAAATGAATCTTTCTACTCAAAAATTAAAAGTGCAACAACTGCATATGATATCGTAGTTCCATCTGATTATATGGTGGAAAAAATGGTTGATGAAGATATGTTATATCAATTAGACTATAATTTACTTCCAAATAGAGCTGATGTTACATACATGACTGGTGTTGAAGCTATCTATAATTCAATGGCTGCAACTACACTAGCTCGTACAGGAGAAACAGTTGATTATACTAATTATGCTGTGCCCTACTTCTGGGGATCATTTGGTATCATCTATAACAATCGTGTTGCGGGATTAGAAACTGCACTACAAACCAACGGTTGGGGTGCATATTTTGATCCAACACTAGCACCTGCAGGTGTGACTCGTGGTATGTATGATGTTCCACAATTTGCTTACGCTGCTGCATCTTTCTATTTAAACCAAGATATTAATGTTGTTACTGAATCTTCATTAGCTGCTGTACAAACAGCCATCGAACAAGCAAACTTTACTGAATGGGGATTTGATATCTTAAAAAGAGATATTGAGTCAGATAATTTAGATTTAGCATTCACTTACACAGGTGATTACTTAGATAGATTATATATGCAACTTGATTCAGGTAAAACAATTGCTGAAGTTCAAGCAGATTTTAACATCTATATTCCAGATAACACTTTAGTATTTATTGATAACTTAGTCATTCCTAAGACTTCTCAACAAGTTGATATGGCTCATGAATTTATTAATTATTTACTTGATCCACAAGTTGTCGCTTTAAATAGTGAAGTTGTTGGATATGCTACAGGTCTTAATGAAGCTTATGATATTATTGTTGCTTATGAAAACAGCACTGATGCTTGGTATAAAAACTGGGCTACTGCTTACCAAATTTACTATAACAAAAATGCAACTACTAATTTAGTACCTCTAACATCTTTACCTGCTGAAGAAATCGACAAAATTATCACCATGGTAAATAACGCAAGAGTATAATTTTTAAATAACTTATTCTTTAAACATCTCTTTAAGTGAAGAGGTGTTTTTTATTTTAGAGGACTTTTTGTGGAATATCTCTACTTATTTTCTTATTAGAAATGAAATTCAATCACACGCTTTTTAAATAGAATTTATTTAAATATAATTGGATTACAAGAAACAATTTATTTATAAAATAAATTTTTAAAAGGAGTGAATTTATGAAAAAAATCTTCTTGTTACTTATTTTATTGATGATGAGTATTTTTATTTTTACATCTCAAAATCAATCAATCTATGCTTCGAGTGATCCCTATATTTCAATTTCATCTGGAAATGGACACTCAGTAGCACTTACACAAAGTGGAAAAATTTTTACATGGGGCTATAATAATCATGGTCAGTTAGGTAATGGTACAACAACTACATCTTACCTTAAAAATGATATAACTGAAAACGGTGATTTAGCTGGTTTGATTGGCTCTGGTGATAAAATTACATATATAGAAGCTGAAAATGACGCTACCTTATTAATTAGTGAGCAAGGGCGTATTTTTGTATTTGGTGACGATAACTCAGGAAATCTAGCCAATGGAGCATATGCCGATCAACACTTACCTGATGAAATCACTGGACGTGGTGCTTTGGCAAATCTTGCTGTAGATGACAAAATTGTCACTGGTTCTATTTCGGGTTGGATTTTAATTCTCGTATCTGAACAAGGACGTGTATTTTCAGTAGGTTCTAAATATCAAAATGCTTATTCATCGTCTTCAAACCAATCACTACCTGTAGAAATTACACATAGTGGTGCTTTAAATAATCTTGATTCTAGTGACAAAATTGTTTTTGTAGAATCTGTTTATGGAGCCACAGGTCCAACAAGAAGTATTTATATCAGCCAAAATGGGCGCGTATTCACTCATGGAGGTCAAATTTGGGGTACCTTAGGTAATGGGTCTACCAGTAATAGTATTATTTATACACCAATCGAAATTACTACATTAGGTGATTTAAATGCTTTGTCTAGTGCAGGCGATAAAGTGATCAGCGCAAGTACATCTTATAGTGCAACATATTTAATGACACAAGACCATCAAGTTTTTGGTTATGGGTTAACAAATAGTGAAGAAATTCTAGATTCTATTGCTGGTGATTATGTGACTTATCCAAGAAGTATGATGTCTAGATTTACGTTAAATACAAATGAACATATAATTGATATGCAAGCAGCTTATAGCTCTGGTGCATTTCTCACAGACCAAAATAGAATACTTACACTTGGTAATAACTATGTAGGGCAAGCAGGTGTTAATGACTTAAGGGATTTAGGCACCAATGTCTCAGAAGCTACACTTTATGGTGATTTTAGTGGTCAAACACTTTCATTTTTAATGATTGATGGAGAAAGCGAACATTATTTAGCACTTGATGCTAATGGTGAAATTTATGGATGGGGTAATACTGACTCAGGGGCATTAAGTGCAGATCCAACCATATTTACAACACCAATTAAACAAGCCACTAATATTGATAATTTTAATTTAATACAGATGAGTTTTAATTCTAATGGTGGATCATCAGTTTCTACAATATCCCAATTAGAAGATAGTGCAATCACACCTCCATCAAACCCAACAAAAGATGGGTACACATTTGATGGTTGGTATGCAGATAGTGAATTAACCATACCTTATATCATAGATACCATGCCTTCAGAAGATATTACTTTGTACGCTAAATGGGTAACTACGACTTTTAGTATCAGCTATGAACTAGATGGTGCTTTGGACAACACCAATCCAGCAAATTATACGATTATTGATGATACGATTACTTTATCTGATGTTTCAAAGGAAGGCTCAACTTTTGCAGGTTGGTTTACAGAGGCATCCTTTACAAATGAAGTCACTGAAATAACAACCGGTTCTTTTGGAAATGTGACACTTTATGCTAAATTTGTCTCACTTCCTCCTCAAATTTCATTAACCTCTACAACTGTGGAAGCAAGTCAATATTCTTCAGATATTCTAGATTTTTTGACTTTTTCTGATGATGAGACCCTAAATGAAGATTTAATTGTATCAGTTACTTTTTTAAATTATAACTTTTATGCCTATGATTATACATTTTTCCCCAATGCATTAGGTGATTTTCAAATTGAAGTAACTGCTACTGATGAAGATGGAAATCAAACAACTGAGCTATTTGATATGTCAGTCGTTGATACAACACCAATAGCATTCTATGATGATTCAGGAGAAACTCCTGTTGAAAGAACTTCGATGGATTTTTATTATTTTATTGACGCACAAGACTATCTTACACTTGACAATAGTGTTGATCCATATATTAGTGATTGGGAACGTATTTCTGTAAGTTATGAAATGGTAGGTTTACAGTTTGGTGAATCAGAAATCATGGATGTTTTCGCATCCATTACGGTTCCAGGTCAATATGATTTAATTCAATATTTTGATGATGGTAGTAACAATATTTCAGAATTCACTTATCATTTCACTTACATCTATCTCACTGACATTTTTGATTATGCACCTAATTTCAATCTTCCTTTAAACAGTAGTTTTAATGTTAATAACCTTTCACTTCATGGCGATTTTTCACAATATACACTTAATATATCATCAGATCTAGATACGGCTTTTTTAGGAACATATAGTGTGTCATTTGAACTTTATGATGAGATCAATGACGATATTATATTCGATGGCGATTATGTGTTGATTGTAACAGATCAAGATGTGTTTCCACCGGTTGTAACCACTACTGATTTTAATATTGAAGCTGGTTTCCCAATTGAAGATTTCTCAACTTACAATGGACACTATACTGTTTCAGATGATAGTGAATATAGCATTGACTTTTCAGATGATATTAATTATGATGTTCCAGGCGATTATACATTAACACTAACTGTCACTGATGCATTTGACAATGTAACAGTTGCTGAATTAACTGTGACCGTATTGCCTTTTGAACTAAAGAATCTTGCATTTAATGAAGCTGGTGGTACATCTGTTGATGATCAACACTACTACTATTTAGATACCATTGTACTACCTGAAGTTAATCCTACCAAAGAGGGTTACACATTTGGTGGATGGTATACAACACCACAGTTTGATGAACCATTTACGTTAACCTCAATGCCTAATCTAAATATCACAGTTTATGCGTATTGGATTCCAAACCAATACACGGTTACATTTGATACAAATGGTGGTTCTTTAATTGATCCGATAACTCAAGATTATTTATCATATGTAATTGCACCAACAGCCCCAACTTACACAGGTTTTACTTTTGATGCATGGTATACAGATGATACTTATTTAACGGTTTATCATTTTAATACAATGCCAAATCACGATGTTACTTTATATGCCAACTGGATTAGAAATACTTACACAGTTTATTTTCATCCTAATAATGGTTCATCATTTAGTTATATCAATCAACCTTTTGACACCATGGTCATGCCTCCAGAAGATCCTATTTATGAAGGATATACATTTAATGGTTGGTACTTAGATAGTGGATTAACTCAACCTTATTCATTTGAGGCAATGCCCGCTAATATAATCCATCTATATGCAAAATGGTCATTAAACCAATATAGTATCACTTTTGATAGTGCAGGAGGTAGCGTGGTTTCTGCCATCACTCAAGATTATCAATCAGATGTCAGCGCACCTGCTAATCCTACTAAAGAGGGTTACACATTTAATGGTTGGGATCAAAGTGTTCCTGCGACAATGCCTTCAAATGATTTAACACTTACTGCGACTTGGACAATTAACCAATATAGTATCACTTTTGATACTGCCGGAGGTAGCGTGGTTTCTGCCATCACTCAAGATTATCAATCAGATGTCAGCGCACCTGCTAATCCTACTAAAGAGGGTTACACATTTAATGGTTGGGATCAAAGTGTTCCTGCGACAATGCCTTCAAATGATTTAACACTTACTGCGACTTGGACAATTAACCAATATAGCTTTTGATACTGCAGGAGGTAGCGTGGTTTCTGCCATCACTCAAGATTACCTATCAGATGTCAGCGCACCTGCTAATCCTACTAAAGAGGGTTACACATTTAATGGTTGGGATCAAAGTATTCCTTCGACAATGCCTTCAAATGATTTAACACTCACTGCGACTTGGACAATCAACAGTTATACAGTAACATACGATGTTGATGGTACGTTAACAACAGAGGTTGTCAATTATCAAGGTACACTTCAAAACATACCAACGCCAACAAAAGAAGGCTATACATTTGTTGCTTGGCAAATTGATGAAAGTGATGTTGATTTATCAACTTATGTACAATCTATTGGAGATATCACAATCGTTGCTACATTCTTAGATGCTACACCACCATTAGTCACTGGTGTTGTCAATGAAACTGTCTATCAAAGAGGAAGCGAAATTACCATTAATTATAATGAAGGAACTGCGACATTAAATGGCGTTGCATTCACTTCTGGTACAGTGATTAATACGCCTGGTGATTATACTCTAGTCGTTACAGATAGTTCTGGAAATGTGACAACAACGACATTTACCATCGAAGGACTTCCAATGAATTTGATTTATATTGGTGGTGGGGTAATTATATTAATTGCACTTCTTGTCACAATGAAATTCGTTATTTTTAGAAAAAAATAGTACTTTTATTTTAACAAAAGCCATGTGGAAAACATGGCTTTTTTCTTTACATTTGATATAATAACACTAAGAGGTGATTCGATGAATCAAAAACTGAAAGTAGCACTTATTGGATATGGTATGGCAGGACAATGGTTTCATATGACTCAACTTCATAACCACAAAAATTATGAAGTTAAATATGTAATGACACGTAGTGAAAAAAATATAAGCATCTTAAAACAAACTGTACCAAACGCTCATGTGATCTCATCTTTTGATGATGCCATCAATGATAAAGAAGTTGATCTTATTGTTATCGCAACTTCAAACGATGTACATTTTGAATATACTAAAAAAGCGATACTTGCTAAAAAGCATGTTGTATGTGAAAAACCATTTGTGGATACGTTTGACAAAGCTAAATATCTTTTTGATTTAGCAAAGGAAAATCAAGTCATCTTACGTGTATTTCATAATAGAAGATTTGATGGTGATATATTAACCATTAAAGATTTAATTAAAACTGAAGATTTTGGTTCTATCATTTCATTTACAGCACGTTTTAATCGATATCATCCAGAGTTATCAGATAATTGGCGTTATCAAGATAATCATATGCCTGGTTCTTATTATGATTTAGCACCTCATCTTGTTTTTGATGCTCTTGAATTATTTGGCTATCCAAATCAAGTGTTCACACAATTATTTATTGATCGTGAAGGTGGACTTGCAGATGATCGTTTTCAAATGATTTTATATTATGATACTTTTGAGTGTTATTTAAGTTCTGAAGTCTTTGAACGAGATCCAAAACCTCGCTTTGAACTTGTAGGTACAAAAAAGACTTATGTTAAATATGGTTTTGACCAACCAGATTCAGTCAATAAACTAATTGATATACCTTATCAAGAAAATCAGCCAAAGAGTTTACTCATCACTTCTTTAGAAGAACAAGCTCACATCAATGTTTACACAGGTAAACACTATTTATTTTATGATCAATTATATCTTGACATCCTCTATTTAGAAGATTCAAGCGAAAATGAGAAATTATCTTTAATGGTTATAGATGTGATGGAACACGGGTTAAAATCTCATCAACAAAAGAAAATTATATCGCTTAAATAAAAAAATCCGAATATCGGATTTTTTTTATAAACTGTTTTTTACGATTTCTATGACTTCTTCTTGTGTTTTAGCTTTTAATACCTTATGTGCTATATCTTCAAATGTTTTATGTTGATGTGTATTGATGATTTTTTTAATTTTAGCCACTTGAGATAATGACATGCTTAATTTCTTGATACCTAATCCAATAAGAATAGGTGCTGCAATTTCATCGCCACCTAATTCACCGCATATGGATAACTCTTTATCATGTGCATTAAATGAATTGCTTATCATTTTTAAAACTCTAAATACAGCAGGTGAATAACTTTGATAGTATGATTTTATGTCAGTATTCATACGATCAACTGCATGCAGGTATTGTGTTAAATCATTTGTGCCTACACTTGCAAAATCAACGAGTTCACAAACCTCATCACTCATCATCGCAATCGAAGGTATCTCTATCATAATACCTATTTTTAAATGGTGATCATAGTCCAATTTTTGATCTTCAAGTTCTTTTTTACATGTTTCAACAACTTCTTTTGCACGAATGATATCATCTATCGATCCAACCATAGGAAACATCAGTTGAATATTATGTTTAACTGAACCTACAAGTGCTGCTTTAATTTGTGTTTTAAACATGTCCATATGTTCAAAACAAAGTCTAAGTGCACGCTTACCTAAAAAAGGATTTTCTTCTTCGGGTAATGTTAAATATGATAATTTTTTGTCGCCACCAATATCTAATGTTCTTAGTGTGACTTTTTTACCTTCAAATTTAACAGAAACATCTTCATAAACTAATCTTTGTTCTTCAAATGTTGGCAGGTGACTATTTTCCATAAATAAAAATTCACTTCTAAATAATCCAATACCATCAACTGCCATTATAGATTTTAAAGATTCATCTTGGTTAGAGCCGATATTTAAATGAATTTCAATCTCATGTCCATCAAGTGTCTTTGCACTTTGATTTAAATATTTTAGTGTGTCTTGTTTTTCTTGTAAAAATGCTTGTTGTTTTGCTAAATATTTATCTTTTGTTTCTTTATCATAATTCATAATGACACTTCCACTAACCGCATCTAAAATAGCAGGTCCTTCTAATCCAAGTGTTAACAAATCTTTAACTCCAATGATTGCTGGAATGTCATAACTTTTCGCGATGATTGCTGAATGAGAAGTATTTGATCCTATCTCAGTAATAATCCCTTTAACATGCGTTCTATCCATTGTTGCAGTATCTGATGGATATAAATCATAGGTCACAATGATAACATCTTCATCAAGGTTAGAAATATCTGGATAGATTTTATCATCTAAATTTCTAAGCACTCTTGTTTTAACATCATCTAGATCCGCAACCCTTGCTTTGATGTAGGGATCATCAATCATGTCAAGCATACTTTTAAATGTTTTATATGAAACGTCTACAGCTTTAGTAGGATGATAACCTTCACTCAAAAAATTTAAAATCATATCATTGACTTCAATATCATTTAATATTTCAATATGTGCATTAAAAATTTCTGATTTTTCATCGTTTTCTTCTTTCAAATGATTCACAATCAGTTCTAATTCACTCTGTGCTTTTTTAACTGCATCTTGATATAGTTTTAATGAGGTTATTTGATCTAATGTGTTGTTTTCAACAATCACTGCTTGATACACTTCATAAGGCATCAATTTTCCAAATCCATATCCTAATGAAACTGGAGCACTTAATTTTATTTCTTTCATGGATAACTCCTTAAAAATAAAGATAGGGCTGGCATAGTTTTATAACCAGCCCCACACTTTGATTTAAATTAAAGCTTCTTCCCTTAAAGCGGCTTCAATCACGTTTTTCATATCTTCTTCTTTATGTCCATCTAAATGAATCTTAAAGGTTGCACCGTTAGGAATACCAAGACTCAATACCATAAGCATTGACTTCATATTCACTAATTTGCCATTATACTCAAGTTGAATATTTCCTACAAAAGTAGATGCTAATTTGACTAATCTTGTAGCAGGTCTAGCATGTAATCCTTCTGGACTATTGATTTGGTATTCTAAAACCATATTATTCTTCTTCCTCTAAAGCTGGTGCTTCAGGTAATAAGAGTTTTAATAGGAAAGCTGTTAAAACTGTACCTGCTGCTAGAGCAATTAAGAAGCCCCACCAGTTAGTCATAATAAAGATAACGAATAAACCACCATGAGGTGCTGGAACTGCTGCACCAAATAATGCTGATAATGCACCAGCTAATGCAGAACCTGCAATAATTGAAGGTAAAACGGCTTTAGGATTTGCTGCTGCAAATGGAATAGCACCTTCAGTAATGAATGATGCACCCATAACCCAGTTTGTTTTACCAGCTTCAAGTTGTTGTTCATTAAATTTAGATTTAAATAACACTGTAGCTAATGCAATACCTAGTGGAGGTGTCATACCACCAACCATAACAGATGCCATTAATTCTGAAGACACACCACCAGCGATTGATGCAACACCAACAACATAAGCTGCTTTGTTGATTGGACCACCCATGTCAACTGCCATCATACCACCAGCGATTAAACCAACGACGATTGCACTTGTACCACTTAAATTATTTAAGAAGGTTTGTAGACCATCAGTAATTGGAGTAACAATTAAGTTAACACCTAACATTGCAACTGCTGCTAATAATGTTCCGAATAATGGGAATAATAATACTGGTTTAATACCATTGAAAGATCTAGGAAGGCCTGAGAATACTTTCTTAAGTAATACCACGATATAACCAGCTGCAAAACCACCAACTAATGCACCAAGGAATCCTGATCCACCTGATGATGCTAAAGCACCTGCGACAAACCCAGGCACGAAACCAGGTCTATCTGCGATTGCATATGCAATAAAACCAGCTAATACAGGTAACATGAAGCCAAATGCCACTTTACCAGTATCGCCAAACCAAGCTGCTACTGCATTACCCCATCCATAATCAGAAGCACCTGCGTTGCTTGCATCAAGAATAAATGCTAAAGCAATTAAGATACCACCAGCGACAACAAATGGAATCATTTGTGAAACGCCGCTCATAAGATTTCTGTAAACATTGTTCTTTTTCATCTTTTTCTCCTTTTATTTATTTCACAAATCATTCTATTGATGATTGTAAATACTATACTTGTTTGCTAAAGCATCTTCAACAAGCTGTTTAGCATTTTTAATGCCAGCTGAAACGCCAACTTCAATCAGTGGTTTACCATTGAATCTTTTCATTTCAACTCTAGCATCTGCTGCAATGATAACTGCAACTGCTTCTTCAATATCTTGTGGTTTTAGTCTGTTTTCAACACCAATAGATCCATTGGTTTCAACAATGACTTTAACACCAAGTTTCTTTCCTGCTTTTTCAAGCATTTCTGCTGCCATATATGTATGTGCTATCCCTGTTGGACAAGCTGTTACTGCGACTATTTTTTGCATGTATTATTCCTCCTTATTGAGTGTACTTAAAATATCTAACACTGCTTCTTTAGTTGAAGCATTGAGTAAACCTTCTCTAAACTCTTCATCAATTAATTTTCTTGATAATGCTGCAAGTGTTTTTAAATGTAGGTCATCATTGGTGTTTGGTACTGCAATTAAAAAGAAAATAAATGCGGGTTCATCATCCATCGATTCAAAATCTATACCATTTTTACTTCTACCAAATACTAAAGATGCTTTTTTAACAACTTCAGTTTTAGCATGGGGTATCGCTATTCCAAAACCTACACCAGTTGAACTATGCGCTTCTCTTGCCATCGCTACATCGTATAATGTTTTAGGGTCATCAGTTATCTTGTTTTTTGCTAAAAGATCTACGAGTTCTTTAACAACTGCTGGTTTTGTTTGTGCTTGTAACTCTAAGTTGATTAAATCTTCATTGATTAATTCAACGATTTTCATATATTAATCTCCTCTATTTCTACTTGACTTAGTATGTCATTGTATACTTTTAAATCAACAATTTCATTTCCAAAAGTAGTTGCTGATGCTGCTGCAACTGCTGATTTATAACAATCAACAAGTGATTGATTCTTTTCGTACGCTGCAATAAACCCTGCAACCATTGAATCACCTGCACCTACAGTATTTTTAACTTCTCCTGTTAAAGGTTTGGCTTTAAATACATGATATTTATTAATAAGTAGTGACCCATCTTTTCCCAAAGAAACAATCACATGTTTAGCACCAGCTTTAACGAGTGCTCTACCCGCATCAACAATATCTTCAAGTCTTTCTAGTTTCTTTAAGACATAAGTTTCTAATTCCAATAAATTAGGTTTCATTAATAGTGGTTTAAACTTTAAATATTCTGCCATATATTTGCTTGGTGTATCCATCACGATTTCGACTTGATGATCACTACAGTGTTTAGCAATCTTTTTATATAAGTCTGGTTGCCCTTTAGCACTACTGCCTCCACAAATTAAAATATCTTGTGGTTTTAATGTATCAATATAATCTAATAAAGCTTGTGCTTCACTATCTTTTACTTCTACACCGTTATGATTGATTTCCGTTTCTTTATCATGGATAAGAATTTTAACGTTGACCCTTGTGAGCGCATCAATCATAATAAAATGTGATTTTACATTGAGCTTTTGATCAATCACATCTTTAATGTAATGACCTGTGATGCCACCTAAAAAGCCAGTAGCAATACTTCCTATACCAAGTTTTTTCAAGCCGATTGAGACATTAATACCTTTCCCACCAACAAGAAAATCACCTTGATCAAATCGATTTAATTCTTCTAATTCTAGGTAATCCATTTTGATTTTGTAATCAATCGCTGGATTTAAGGTACATGTATAAATCACTTATTTTCACTCTTTTCATGAATCCATTTTGCGTCTTCTCGTCTTGCGAATGTATAAGAGGTTGTGACTCCATATTTTGAATAGTCAGCAACGACATATGCTTCTTTACTATGATTAATGACTAATTCTTTGATTAAACCTTCTTTTTGATCTGGTGTTGAATACCCTTGTTCTGTCACACCATTTGAACCAACAAACGATTGATCAAAATGCACTTTCTTTAAATACTCAACTGCAAATTCCCCAACGACTGCTTCAGTGACAGATTTAACTTCTCCACCTAAAATATAGACTGGTAATCCTTTTTTAGCGAGTTCTCCTGCAACATCAATACCATTAGTAACAAATCTACAATTTTCACATTGAATAAATTGGATCATCTGTTTTGTTGTAGTACCAGCATCTAAATAAATAACTGAATGATTTCTAAGAAGTTGTGCAGCTTTTTTAGCAATCACTTTCTTTTCTTCTGCTTGCATTTTAGAACGTTGCTTTATTTGAATATCAATATCACTTTTATCACTAATAATGACACTACCATATAATTCTATGACAAGTCCTTTATCTGCAAGATCTTTAATATCTCTACGGATAGTTGATTGGCTTGCTTCAATAAATTCAGCAATATCAGAGATTTGAACATCTTGATGTTCTTTTATGTAATTATAGATTAATGTTAGTCTTTTACTTTTTTGCATTGTATCATTCCCCTCTTTACTCACACAGGAAGTGTTCGTATGGATTATATCGCTATTTTCAAACTTTGTCAATCTTTTTCATATTTTTTCTGATTTTGTTCGTGAACTAAAGAATAAATTTGTACATATAAACATAAAAAAACTTTCCAAAAGGAAAGTTTAACTATTTGATATGATTATTTTAAATTGTCACGATATATGTGTATATTCTTTTTGAAACTTGTTCAATAAAAGATAAATAGTTAAAGAAAGACAAAAACTTATACCAATAACATATGGTTCAAAAATTGAATATATTTCTATAAATGGATTAACATATTGAAAATCAATCGAGTTTATTTCGATAGGCGATGTAACTAAATAGATTACAATATAGACAATAGATAAAAACACTAACAAACTATAAATAACCTTTAATGCTTCGGGATTAGCTCTTTTTGAAATGTTTGTTTGGTAGAGATTGTTTTCCAAATCTTTTAAAAATTTCATGAAAGTTTGTATGATAAAAACGACATAAATAAATATCATTAAATAAATCACAAAAGTCACGATTCCCTCACCGTAATTGACAATCAATTCACTGACCAATATGAACCCCAATATGACAAATACCGCACTGAAAATCCACAAACCAATTCTAAATATGACATATGCAGCATGAACTGTCTTCGCCATCATTTCATTGTTTCTTTGTCTTGCACCTATATAGATAAGTATCCATATCAGTGGTGTAATCATAGATATTAATATGCTCAGATATGCAGAAAAACCAAACGGTTTTACTGTATATTCATCTGGTCCAAACAATGAAGGTTGTGCTGGTACTACAATCTCAATTTGTGAAAACTTTATGAGTAAAATGGTAGAAATAATAAATAATAACATAGAAAGTATAACAATAATAAGCATTTTAATACTTCCGCCAATGTGATATAAGCGTACTAAATCCTTTTTAAAATCTATTTCCTCTTCCTGAGACATCGTTTTACCCTCCTATACGATGATGATTTAAATCGTAAAACATTCTATTTACATAAACAAAAAGGCATACAAGATTTAATCCCTTGATGCCTTTTATCATTTATGTTTCTTTTAAATTTATCAAACTTCAGTAAACTCGGATTTCAATTGTCTTAAAACCAATATCATGGCTACTGACAATAAAAGACCGATTGCACCAATAATCGATGATAATGGTTCTAAAGCATCAAATAGTGGTTGTAGATATTGATCATATGGTGTTTGAGATACTGCATCTGTTGAAGCAAATCCTAAGAGTGTTGAAATGAGCGTTAATCCAAATGATATATATAACAAAATCAATACAGATGAAGGATCAGCTTTAGTTAAAACCAATGATTGATCTAAATTGCCTTCTAAATCAAATAAGAACTTAACAAAGATTCTAATGATCACAAGGAAAATTGCGAGCACTAATCCTAAAATAACTAAGAGCACTAAAGCAATACCAGGTACAACTAAGAGCATGATTATACTTAAAAGTCCAAATAAACCAAACACAACAATCATAAACCATTTGTATATTTTTAATATCGTTTGTGCTGCGTGTACTGTATTTGCCATTAACATATTGTTTTTAGATTTAGCACCTAGATAAACAAGTAATAATAATAGCGGTGGAATCGCAGAGATAACAATTGAAAAATAATACGAAAATGCATAATCATTTAAATTAACATCAGGCATACCATCCACAGGGATAACAATCTCAATTTGAGCAACCTTTAATAAAAGATAAGCCGAAAGACCAAACTGTAGTATTGAAAGTAATACTACCAATAACATTTTCATACCGCTACCAATATGAAACAAACGATTCAAGTTATTTTTTGTAACTTCTTCGTTTTCATTTTGAACGTTAAGTTCATCATTTTCAAACATGTAAAGCCCCTCCTAAATATATAGTTACTTTTATTATAAAATAAAATTTCGATTTTATTACATAAAAAATAAAAAAGGATTCAATGAAGAATCCTTATGATTTATTTAGAGTGAATTTGACGTTCTTGAACCTTTACCCATCGATATCCTTTGATATGTGTTGGTGGAAGTCTTCTTTGTGTATAAATATAATAATCAGTTGATTTATTTTCAAGATCAACTTCCAAATAATATCCTTCTTCTCTGTATGATCCAGGTGTGAATTTTGTAAATTGGTCAAAATTAACCATCTTAAGTGATAATAATTGCATTTCATCTTCAGTAATTCTAACAAAAACATTTTTATCATTAATCGTTTTAGGAAGCAACAAATTCTCTACAAGAACGACTCGGTTTGAAGTTTTCCAGTCCTTTGAAATTTCAAGATAATACCCATTATTCGTAGTACTTTCAGGCGCTAATTGATTTCGTAATTTGAAATTTTTAAGACTCATACTTTCTTGTATGTACACATCATTAGACTTTAATTGACTAGGATCTATAATGTCTCTACCACTTACTTGAATCCATCGATAACCTTTGGCATGAGTTGGTGGTAATTTATGTGTATTATAAATATAATATTCTGTTGATTGGCAGTTTGTATCAACTTCAAGATAGAACCCTTCTTCTTTAAATGAACCTGGTGTAAATCTTTGATATTTGCAAAGATTAGCAGCAAGTAAAAAAAGTTTTCTTTCACTTGGATTAATATGAATGTAATAATCTCCGTTGGTTTTGAAATTTGGCAACTCATTTTGAGTCACTTCTACAACTCGATTTGATGTGTGGTTATATTGATCCACTTCAACATAAAATCCATTTTCTACATGATCAAACTCTTTATATGCTGTTCTTTTTGAAAAATCAGGGATTGTAACAGGTGCTAATATGAGTATCTTTTCTTCAGAAGTCTCTGAGGTTTCGACATGATATGTTTTTTCTGTTTCTTTGACTGGTCTAATGTGGATATAATACAAATATTGTCCATGTAGAATAGCAAGTGCTATCGTAATATACGCTAGATATTGTATCCATTTGAAATTTTCAATTATTGTACAAGAAAAACTATTTTCTACACTGCATATTCCAGATTGAAATGTCCATAAAAAATAATTTAATATCACACTGATTGTAACGATAATTAATAAAATTGAATAATCATAAAATTTTAGCGGTCTTTGTTTAAACATATTCATTTACTCATTTCTTTTTCTTTTTTTAATTATAACAACCAATATGGTTCCTACGACTAGCCATGAAGCATTAATAATATAGTATATCCAAATAGGTTCAACCGTGATATCAACATTAACAATCGCTTGATTACCTGAACTATCTAAAACACTGATCGTAAGCGTATAATTACCTGGTTCAAACACTGATACGTCATCTGAAATAATTTCAAATTCACGATCGTAATTATCTGTTACAGATAAGATTTCTGAGATAGCTTTTGAAATGCTCTCACCATGCTTAATGGTAATATTCTCTGAGAGAACAACAACTTCTGGTGCAATCGTATCTTCAACAACAATGGTTAAAATGATTTCTGGAGAAACATTTCCTGCTTCATCTGTTGATACATATGTTACATAATACGTTCCAAGAAGATGCGTATTCACATTAGATGTGACATCACAAGTGACTTCTATATCATGATTATCAGACGTTGTGCATTCTGGAACGATAAAATCTGTATTCACTTGGTGATAGATAATGTCTTCAACATTAATATCACTAAAACTAATTGTTGGTGCTTCTATGTCTAAATACATTGCATTTAATACTAAATTTGTAGATGGCATTGTTGATGGTACAGTTGTATCCCAACCTATAAACTCATATCCATCTCTTTGTGGAATTAATGGAAATAATAAATCACTTGTGTCCTGGCCAAATATATAGTTTTCGGTTTGAATAATTGAGCCATCATAGTTAGTAAATTGAATTGTATAGATGTTTGCAACCCATTTTGCATATAATGTCACGTTATTTGTGAGTGAAGATTCACTTGTGAATGGGTCTTGTAATTCTGGATCTTGATACCACCCGTCAAACGTATAGCCTTCTCTTGTTGGATCTTCTGGTAAAGTCACTTCACTTCCATAGTTTTGAGTAACATTTGATGTTGAACTTCCACCATTGGTATTAAACGTGATTGAATATTGTATAGGTGTCCATGTAGCACTTAACATCATATCCTCTGCGGGCATCGTTGATGGTATTTCCATATCCCATCCATTAAATGTATACCCTTCTCTTGATGGATCTTCTGGTGCTGTAATGGCTGTTCCATAGTTTTGTTCTATGCTTGTTACTGATGTGCCACCATTGGTGTTAAATGTGATCGTATATGCATTGATGCTCCACTGTGCAGTAATCACTAAATCTTCTGCGGGCATTGTTTGAGGAATCGCTATATCCCATCCATTAAACGTATAGCCTTCTTTTGTAGGACTATCTGGTATCGTCACCTCACGTCCATATTCATCAGTGATGTTTGTTACTGACGTGCCACCTTGTGTGTCAAATGAAATCGTATATGCATTGGTTAACCATCTTGCATATAACGTGAAGTCTTCTGCTGGCATTGTTGTTTCTTGATATGGTTGCTGTCTTTGATCATCTAGATACCATCCACCAAAGGTATACCCTTCTTTTGTGGGTTCTATTGGTAATGTGATTAATACATCATAAGTCACACTTTGATGATCTATGACTGTACCACCTTGTGTATCAAAACTTATCGTATATGAATTAATATTATAACTTGGTGTAATCGTCAAATCCTCTGCAGGCATTGTTTCAGGAATCGCTATATCCCATCCATTAAACGTATACCCTTCTCTTGTTGGATCTTCTGGTGCTGTAATGGCTGTTCCATATGCTTGTGTGATGCTTGCTGTTGGAGTTCCACCATTTGATTCAAACGTAATTGTATATGTATTAATCGTCCACGCTGCAGTAAATGTCACATCTTCTGCTGGCATGTTTGCTGGTATATCAATATCCCATCCATTAAATGTATACCCTTCTCTTGTTGGATCTTCTGGTGCTGTAATCGGTAAACTATAATAGGTTGTTATGTCATCAATCACATTCCCGCCTTGTGTATCAAAGCTAAACGTATATTGATTGATGCTATAACTTGGTGTAATCGTTAAATCTTCTGCTGGCATCGTTTCAGGAATCGCTATATCCCATCCATTAAACGTATAGCCTTCTCTTGTTGGATCTTCTGGTACTGTAATTTCTGTACCATATGCTTGTGTGATGCTTGCTGTTGGAGTTCCACCATTTGATTCAAACGTAATCGTGTATGTGTTAATCGTCCATTTTGCATATAAAGTGAGGTTATTAGATGGCATCGTATCTAAAACATATTCTGTTAATAATGTTTCATCACTATACCACCCATCAAAAGTGTATCCATCTTTGATTGGATCAGATTTAACAATGGTATCTCCGGGTTGATAGCTGTCAGAAGTTTCATCACCATCAAGATTCCATGTGATGACATAACTTCCAGATATCGTTGCAGTATCATTTGCACTTGCTGGATTGCCATTATAATAAATGGTTGCTGAAACTGAAAATTCACCCAATGAAAAAGAAGATAAATCAACATTAGTACTGTAGGTGTCATCACTTGCAACAATAGCCGTCGCATTGATGACATGTGTACCATCTGTAATTTCCAAATTAACTGTTTGACCAGTTAATGATCCATTATCTCTTTCATCATTTAAAAGATTATATGCAAGTCCACTAATTGCTACATTTGATGCATTATCTAAACTCACTATATCATTACTATCTTTATCAATGAGGGTATCAATGTAAGGTGCAACTGTATTTTGTGTAACTTGTTCTGTATCAAACTCAAATGGTTGCCCGGCATTTGTTCCCGATGGAATTTCAGTACCTAAATTAATATAGAAATAGCGTGTATTAGAACTATTTGTCATACCCATGACTATATTAATACTTGAGACTGGAATACTATATTTAGCAATAAATGCGTTTTCTGGCTTTTCTATAGCTGTTGAACCGTTTGTGTCAACTTCACTCCCGGTGATACGTGTTAACCCTAATTGCTGATTCTCAGTAACATTCAAATTAGTTGGGTCATTCACAATAAGTTCAGAGTATCCATTGATTTCAAAATACTCATTTGTAGTACCATCACCATCTAAATCCATACCTGTTAATGAGAAATTTTTAACACCTACATATTGGTTATTTGCAGTATTATTTGAATCATAAGATGAACCAGCAGCAATAAACTCAAATTTATAATTGATTGAGCCATCACTATTGTTCGAATTTCCTAATTTAGCCCAAACATAAAAAGAACTGCTGCTATCTACACCTCCAGAACTAAAATTAATACCATTAATTTCTTCTAAAATTAAGATTGCATCAACACTTTGTGTATCTGTAACAATCGCATTTGAATAACGATATATGGCACCTTGTTGTTTATCTGTTCCAGAAATTAATACGGGTGTATTTAAATCAATTGTATTAAACTGAACATCAATAACAGTCACTACAGATGCACTCACTCGATTTAATGATAAAATACTCACCATCAATACCATTAATAAAACTAAATATATTTTTTTCATTCAACAAACCTCATTAATTATATTTCAATTTTCGTAATATAATTATATTTGTTATTTTGAACCATTGTTGCATGATTGCTCATCAAGGGATAAAACATAGATAAATACCCTTTTTTGTAGAAATAATGCCTTTTTTTATCCTTTTTAAATTAAAGTTTGATACCTTGAAATATGACAAATCAAATCAAATGAAATATAAATGTATCCGTGATATAATCGCCATAGTAATATTTTATTACGAAGATTGAATTTTATTTACGGAGGAAAAATGAAAAAAAGAAAATTAATAAAATGGGCAATTTTACTCTTTATTTTATTATCTGGTGGTGCTACTACTGCTGTATTACTTTCAAGTACTGATGCACCAACTTTTGATGAAATATCAGATCAAACAATTGCCGTTGGAACTGAGGATATCGACTGGACTACCTACATGGAAAATGTCTTAGGGTCAGATGTCACTTTAAATGAAACAGAAGATCTAGTTTCTTATGATGTATTAGGAACATACACAGTAACCGTAACAGCTACAGATGCCAAGGGTAATGTAACTTCCCAAACATTTAATGTCACTGTGGTAGATGATGTTACTCCTACACTTTCACTTAATGGTGATGCTTCAATTACTGTTGAGGCAGGTGCTACTTATAATGATTTAGGTGCTACATTTTTAGATAACTACGATGGTACAGGTCAAGCAACCGTTGGTGGAGATACTGTTAACACAGCAGTCGTTGGTGTTTATGAAGTTGTATATACTTATTCAGACACATCAGGTAATGATGCTACACCTATAACAAGAACCGTGACTGTTGTTGATACAACTGCACCTACATTAACATTATTAGGTGATCAATTTACAACCATTCAGGCCGGTATTGTATATGAAGACTTAGGTGCTTCGTTTTCTGATATTGTCGATGGTACTGGTACAGTTACTGCAACTGGAACTGTAGATGTCACCACATTAGGAACATATACGCTTACATACACTTATACAGATGCTGCAGGTAACGTTGGACAATCAGTAACAAGAACTGTGACAGTTGTTGATACAACTGCACCTACAATTGAACTTACAAGTGGTAATGCCATCCAAGTTGAATTAGGTACTACATTTACTGATCCTGGATATAGTGCAACTGATAACTATGATGAATCAGTTGATGTCACAGTCACAGGTACAGTAGATAGTGAAACAGCTGGTGTTTATACATTAACTTATACTTCTACTGACCATTCAGATAACGAAGCTACAGTGACAAGAACAGTTACAGTTTCTGACACAACTGCACCAACAATTTCAATGGTTGGCGAATCAGAAATCACACTTGAATACGGTTCAACTTACACTGAACAAGGTGCTACTTTTGCTGATGGTCAAACAGCTGGCAATGCTACTGTTGGTGGCGATACAGTTGATACAAATACTTTGGGTACATATGTTGTTACTTATACTGCTACAGATGCTGCAGGTAATGAAACAGTTGTCACTAAAACAGTCCATGTTGTCGACACGACTGCACCAGTAATCACACTCAATAGTGGATCATCTATGACAATTCAGTTAAGTGAAACATTCACTGATCCCGGATATACTGTCACAGATAACGCAGATTCTAATGTCTCTGTAACTGTTAGTGGGAATGTTGATACAAATACTTTAGGTGAATACACATTAACATATACTGCTACAGATGCATCAGGAAATACTTCTACAGTAACGAGAACCATTACAGTTTCAGATGCACCTGCTAGATTAGCACAATTTGCAGTCGATGGAGAAACATTTTCAGTAAGATCTTATGCTAAATTGGATAACGGAAATGAAATCTTTAGACTTTCTTTTGATTCTAAACTAATACTTGTCATATTTGATGGAAATGACGTTGTATTCCAACAAACATTTTTACCAGATGGGCCGTTTTTCAATCCTTCTCAAGTAGCTGAAGATGGACCTACTCAAATGTTAAATTCGCTTTTTGTGTTTAGTAATGACTATTTATTCTTAAGTCTCTATGATATGTCTTTAAATACTCAAGTATTATATGCACTTCAATTGACTGATTATACCTTAGTAGAATTACCTGTTGGAAATTTTGTGGGTTTTAGCAGTTCAGAAACTGGAATGCTTTATGACAATCAAAACTACTTGTTTTACATAATAAGTGGTACTGATAAAGGGATTTATCAATTTGATAGTGACTTAAATCTTGTTTTATTACAACCACTTCTAAATGATTACATGTGGAGTGGTGGATATAATACAATTATTCCTAACGAGCTTTATTTAATTACTTTTAGTAGCAGCAACATCGAAGAAAAATTCACATTTGATCTTGTAAATAACACAGTTGAACTCGTATCAAATGTATCATTAGATGCAAATAATTTACGTGTAGGTGATTCTGTAAGCTATCGTATCATTGGTGATTATATACTTGAAACGACAACTATTTATACCACAAATGATTCTAATGGTTCGTGGGTGTATACTGACACTACTTATACTTCAGTTTTATTTGATCAATCATTAAATGAATTAGCTACATATAATTCTTATGCGGATTACATGTATACAGACTCAACAAATCAAACGATGTCATACTTCTATTTTACTGAATATAGCGAGACAGGCATTACAATCACACTCTATGATGCTGACGTTAATTTAATCAACACCTATGAGCTTGGTCTCCAATCTTCTTTCTATTTCACTGATGACTTCAGACTCGTAGTTTTCAATCAAAATACAGCTCAATCAGAAGCAATGAAACTCGATGGGTCCGTTGATACATTTGAATTACCTAGAACTATTAATCAAATGAATTTTTCAATCAACCATGATTACACTTCTAATATTTCTATTGGCTTATATTTTGATGCAGAAACACTAACAGTGATTAATGCTATTTATACTGCAGATGGATGGATTTCATTTGAAACGGATCAAAATTACACTTCTATTGTCTACAACAATTTAACTAATCAAGTATTTGTTACAAGAGCAACATGGAATTATGACTTAAATCAAACATCAATCGCATATGAGATTTATGATATCGCGACTGAAACACTTCATTATGTTGATGCTGTCACATATGATTTTATTTCGAATTATACCAGTGCTGCTCTATTAGTAGGAACTTATACATTATTACAAGTGCCTAGCAACAATTCATCTCAAGTGAATACTTTCGTATTATTTGATGATCAATTCAATTATGAATCACTTGACGTTTCATCATACTATATATATACATACTATGGATATTCAAAATCTATGGATGGTAACACTGCAATATTTGAAAACTATTCTCTATCATTTTCATTTGATGTCACAGACTTTACCAATACATTTACAACGTTTACATCTAGTGGTGGAAATGGTGGTACTCAAACAATTGTCAAAGATAGCATCTTAAATGGTATTGATTTAAATATTGTTATTACACATGAAGATATGAGTCCTACCACATCATATGAATTTACTTATGGTGATGTGACTTTTAATGAAACAATAGATTTTGCAGATTTCTCATTACTTGTCTATGATGTTGCTGGTACAGAAAATGATACGATTTATATATTTAATAGTTTTGCTGGATATATCATGGATATCAATGACGACACCCACACTAAAATTTATGGTATAATAACAACTTCTGGATTTTTAATGATTGATAGTCAATACGTTGAATATTTTGATTATTTATCAGCAAATGATTATACATTGGTACCTATATTTAATTACATGATGCCTTATTAGTAAAAATAAAACTTCCTTATCAATTAAGGAAGTTTTTTTTAAACATTCATATGACCTTTGCGATATTTACCAATCTCTAATTGATAACTTTCTTTATTGATGGCTTTTTGATATGCTTTAATGATGTGTTTAGTTTGTTCTATATTCTCTAAGGTGAAATCAAGTCTAAATGTGCGAATTTTCGCTTTTCTAAGCGCTGGTATTTCTTCAATCAATCGATATGGGAGTGGATCCATAATTCTCATGTTGCAATGGCCATCATTGATTAAAGCAAATTTGCCTTGATAGTCATGTTTTAAGTAATATTGATCTTTAAAACATAAATTGCAATTAGGTTTATATCCAAACGATTTAGCAACTGGACAATATTTAGAAATCATCATATCTTTATGTCCATAAACAACCATCTCTAAATTCGGGTAAACACCAAATGCTTTTTGATAACGTTTAGCAAAATCGAGCACATGTGACTTGTCAAGCTCTGCAGATAATGTAAGGCGTTTTACATGATGATGAGAAAGTAGGGCTGCTGTATAAATATTCGTCACATTGATAAATTCATCTGTAATAAGATCATATTTATTCTGATTCACAAAAAGTGCTCCAGTTTCACTAATCACTGTTGTTTGATTTATTGGATAAGGCTCTTCTTCAACAATTCTTTTTCTTGCTGGAATCAATAATACATTAGACTTTACATGTTTTACACTTAAAATATCATCATAATATATTTCTTTAATACCTAGATCAATTGCTGCTTGCAGTTGATCTTTTGTATGTACTTTAACTACAAGTTTTTCTTCATCTTGAAATACTACTTTTGATGTAACTTCATCAGATATAATAATAGCATCATCTCTATAGATTCTTATGCTTTCTATTTTTTCTAGTGCTTTTCTTCTAAGTTCATTCATTAATTTAACACTAATAAATACATCTTCATCTGTAAACACTTCTAAGTGGTCCATATAAAAAGGTGTACCACCAAACTTAGAAAATTGCTGTGCAATTTGTTCTTTATCAGCTGGTTTTGACTGCGCTTTTTCTAAATAAATATCAGATTCAACCATCACTTGATGATCTAGTTCATCACTTAAATAAAATTTAAGTGTTTGTCCTTGATATGCTTCTACATAACCGGAGAGTGGTACAACTTTATAACCTTCGTTTTGATAAGCATATAGTTCTTTTTCTAATTCTGAATCAAGTGTTTTATATAGATAAGAACCTGGTACTACCGTTTCTTTTACTTCTAGCCAAACTTCTTCACCTGCAAAAGCTTCTTTGGTAATCGTGCCATTTTTTCTCATCATGTAAGAAACCAAATTGCCATAATCCACATCACCAACGATTCTAAATCCATCACCGTTTTCTAAGTGTTCAGTAATTTTAACAAGGGCAAGATTTTTTTGATATCTAACGACTTCTCCAATCTTTACACCCATATGATTTGGTCTAAAATCGTTGTTTAAATCCTTAGGTATTTCATTCAAAATATACCCTTTTGTATAATCTCTATTAAACACACGTTTTAACTTATCAATCGTATCTGTTAACTCAAGTGTTTCATGTTCAAAATAAGCATCAATTGATTTTCTATAGGCTGATACTGTTTGTGCAACATATTCTTTTTTACGCATGCGTCCTTCAATTTTAAAAGAATCAATGCCCGATTCAATGAGTTGATCGATATATTCAATGGTCATTAGGTCTTTAGCACTTAAAAGATGTGAGGATTCATGGATGACTTCATCTTCTTTTAATAACTGATAAGGTAGTCTACAATTATATGCACACTCACCTCTATTACCACTACGGTCATTGATTACTGAACTGATTAAACAATTTCCTGAATAAGAAACACAAAGTGCACCATGGATGAAAGCTTCAAGCTCAATATCAACTTGCTTTTTAATTTCTTTAATCGTATCTATACTTGTTTCTCTTGCAAGTATGACTCTTTTTACACCGATTGATTTTAAAAACGCCACTTGTGAGACGTGATGTGCATTGATTTGAGTTGAAGCATGAATAGCAATATTTGGATATCTTTTTGTAAAGATACTAATCATCCCTATATCTTGAACAATAAGTGCATCAACATGGTGTTTAACAAGTTCATCGGTATAAGCTAACACTTCATCAACTTCATCATCAAATGTGAGTGTGTTAACAACAATGTATACTAAAACACCACGCAGATGAGCGTAGTTAATAGCATCAATTAAATCTTCTTTTGTAAAATTTTCAGCAAATGCTCTAGCACCAAATCGGTGACCAGCCATAAAAATAGCATTCGCACCTGCGTTAATCGCGTTAATAAAAGATTCTTTGGTTCCTGCAGGAGCAAGTAATTCTGGTTTTTTAATCATAACCACCTCATATAATCAGATGATATTATATCACTATTTATATAAGTTTATAATAGATTTAAGAAAAATCTTTTTTAAACTTTTCTTTTAGAGCTAGATAGTAATTTTTAGCTTCTTCATAATGTGCTTTTAACTCTTCAATACCATGGTTTTGCATCAATCGTGTAAGTAGTTCAAAGTCATCTTTTATATAGTCTCGATATGCATAACGATAACCAAAATCAACTTTTTCTGGTCTGTTTTTTAAATTAAGCATTACGACTAATTGAGACAAGATAAAACGATAAAAGTTTTGATAAGCCTCTAAGTATTTTCCTCTATCTAGATTTTTCTCTGTTTCAATCATCATGAGAAAATCAATTGCTGTGGCTTGTTGATAGACTCTTTTACAGCGATTAAATGTAACTTCTTCACTATCATCTTCTTCTGTAATATAAGATCCTTTATCAAACCAAACAACATGATGTCCATGTCTTTTATGGTCGGTTAATCGTTCTTTTTTCGTCTCTTTAATGACTGCTAAATCTATATAAAAATGTGCAGGCATTTGATTAATTAAATAAAACTCTTGAGAAAAACCATGCCATGTAGGTTCTGCCATGCGATAAGATCTTAAAATACCATAGTGTTCATTCAAGAAAGTTTTAAATGCGATAAATATATCTTCAACTGCATCATCTTTGCAGATGATTTCTAAATCAAGATCTGAAAAAGAATCATTAAATCCAGTTGCTTTTGACCCACCTTCAAAGGCGGCTAATACATCTTCTCTTTCTTCTAAAAAGGTTTTTAATGTTTTATAGAGTTGTTCTTTCATGTTATATCTCCTCATATGTTTTTTCATAATCATCAACATAGACGATTGAAGTACATCCATTGAATTTTGAAAATGCCTGTATTTTTTTATCAATGAGTTTTTTAACTTTTTGTTTAGGGGCTTTATGTTTATACCAAATGTTTTTGACAATCCACTGTTTTGCTTTTCTATCAATTGCCATTTCTATTTGTCCAATAAAATCATGATCATATAAGATCGGCAGAGCATAAGATGCAAACTTTCTTAATTCAGGTTTATGATATATTTCCCATTTGTATTCAAAATCAAATATTTTCTTAATGAGTTTACGATCCCAAATTAACTGATCTAATGGTGCAATAAATTCTACTCTTTCGCTTACATAGCCTTCTTCTAATAAATCAATATCTTCACTTAATATATACAAACTATCTTTAATGCCTTGAACTTTTAATTCAGTTAATTCGCCTAGCAATACCATTTCTTCGATATGTTTTTTTCTTTCTGCTGTTTTTAGATTTACACCTAAATACGCATCTGATGGTCCTGAACCTAAAACACCTACAGCACCAATTCGTCTTTTAATCATAAATTTATGATATGTGTTTTGATCAATGATAACATCATGCTGACTTTGATTTAAGTGTGTTAAATATGTACTTGTTAGTGCATAATATTTTTTGACACCTTCTCTGTGATGAATAATGACATCCCCTTTAAAAAATAGATAATCAAGAATTGCTTTACCCATTGTTTTGTGTCTCCAAGTAAAAAAATGTGATGCGATATCTATTTCTAGATCATCAGCGTTTAAATAAGGCAAAGTTTCTAATTGTTTTAAAACATCAGCAATTAACCATTGATATTCCTTAAGGTTTTGTTCATACACCTCTTGATTTCTCTTTCTCATCGGTGTCATTGATTCCCAATCAGAGGTTGCATAAATGCTCATTACTTTATCCCATTGATCAACTAATAATCGATCCTCATATAACAATGTATCTAAATAAGATTTTTCATAATTTTTCACTCTTGAAAATAAAACAATATCTGCATTTCTACCACAGATATCAATTGGATCAAATTGAATACAACCAGCACGCTTAAACAACTCTACAATATCGCTTTTAGATTGATAGAGATAGTCCCCAATTAAACCTTGCTTAGTAAGCATTAAATGTTTGATCTGTTTTTTGGTTGCTTCAATCATGGTTTTTCTCATTTCTTTATGTTTATTCATATTATATAATACATTGATTCAAACCTATAAAAAAAGCCAATATAAATTGGCTTTTTTCGCTATGACATCAATTAGTCAGCACTATTTTGTCCTAAACTTTCTGCGATTCTTTTAGCCATACCTACGAGTTCAACAAAGTCATGTCTATAACCATAAGTATCATCACCTAAAGATTGATTTGCCATATCAATCACATGTTGATAACTTGATTGATATTTATAACTAGAATCTCTTAATAATAATCCAAATTCAACGACTGCACTTGCGAATCTAAAAGTTTCACTTGGCGTATCTGTAAAACTTGTAGATAGTGTTTGATGTTCAATAAGCATTGATGTATCACTATTTGGATCTTTATATCTAATTTGTAAATTTGCATATTCATTTAAATAATTGTCACCTGTATATCTGAGTGTTTCAGGTATATCAAATGTTTTAGTTTCAATAGTTTCACTAGAATCTGCTGGAATAATTTCATAGAATGCAATCACTGAATGCCCAGCACCCATGTCGCCAGCATCTTTGGTGTCGTCAGAGAAGTCATCATAATTTAGCACTCTATTTTCGTAACCAATAAGTCTATATCCTTTTACACTTGCAGGATTAAATTCAATTTGTAATTTAACGTCTTTAGCAACTGTTACTAAAGATGCACCTAATTCATGAACAAACACTTTTTCTGCTTCTTTGACACCATCGATATAGTAATAAACACCATTTCCATGATCAGCAAGTGATTCCATTGTATTATCTTTAAGGTTTCCAGTACCAAATCCTAAAACACTTAAGAATACACCTGAATCACGTTTTTCTGATATAAGGTCTTCTAATGCTGATACACTTGAGATACCCACATTGAAATCACCATCAGTAGCAAGTATAATTCTGTTATTTCCGCCTTCAATATAATTTTTTTCAGCAACTTTATAAGCTAGATTAATCCCTTCGCCTCCTGCTGTTGATCCACCAGCTTGTAGATTATCAAGTGCTTCATAGATTGCGTCTTTATCAGTGACATCAGCACCTTCTAAGACAACGCCAGCAGCACCAGCATAGACAACAATTGAAATCACGTCTGATGGTCTAAGTTGATCGAGTAATAATGCAAATGCTTCTTTTAATAAAGGCAGTTTATCATATGAATTCATTGAGCCTGAGACATCAAGTAAGAACACTAAATTCATACCTGCTGATTCTTCATAAACGATATCTTCAGTCTTTAAACCTAACATGAGTAATTGATGATTTTCATTCCAAGGTGCTGTTGATAGTTCTGATGTGACATGAATCACTTCATTTTCACTAGGACCTTCTAGATCATATGTAAAATAATTGATCATCTCTTCAATTCTAACTGCATCTCTATAAGGCATTGTTCCATCTTCAAGAAATCTTCTTACATTTGAATATGATGCTGTATCAACATCAGCTGAGAATGTTGACACTGGCATATCTTCAGTATTGATAAAGGTGTTTTCTATAATTTCATCATAACCTTCAGTGTTTTGATCCTCAACATACCCATCATAAAGTGAATTATAGCCATCATATGCCCCACTACAAGATGCTAATATAAACACATTTAAAACCAATAAAACTAACCATACTTTTTTCATCTTTTTTCCCTCGCTTTTTTTAATCTCGCCCTTATTATAGATAGAAGTTGTGTCAAAGATTTGTCCTTCTTATGACAAATTTGTGACAAATGCCAGACAAACATCAAATTTCACAAAAAATTATGTTATCATAACATTAAGTAAACACTAGGGGTGAAACTATGCGTGTTTTAATCGTTGAGGATGAAAAAGATTTAAATGATTTATTAAATGATTATATATGTGATGCCTATAAAGATGTGAAGATCGATCAAGTATATGATGGTATTGTCGCATTAGATAGAATTTCTAATAACACTTATGATTTGGTGCTCCTTGATGTGATGTTACCTCACATGAGTGGATTTGAAATTTGTAAGAAACTAAGAGAAAAATCAGATGTTCCTGTGATGATGCTTTCTGCATTAAGTGATGAAGAAAATCAACTTAAAGGTTATAATCTTGGGATTGATGATTATGTTACAAAACCTTATAGTCCAAAAATTGTATTAAAAAAAATCGCATCCGTATTATCTAGATACGATCATCAATCACCTGATGAAATCAGCGCTTATGGAATCATCAAATATAATTTTGATAAGTTTATGATTACAATCAATGATAACCCTATTGAATTAAATAAAAAAGAATGGGAATTATTTACTTTATTTATCACACACGTTGGACGCGTCTTCACGCGTGAGGAGTTATTAAATCTCGTGTGGGGATATGATTACTTTGGTTATGAAAGAACTGTCGATACACACATCAAACGTTTAAGACAAAAATTACTTGATGCATCTGATTATGTAAAAACCGTTTATAAAACAGGATATAAATTCGAAAAATAATATAAACAAACTATATGAGGAGGACAAAGATGAGAGTCAGTATATTAGTAAAAACTTTTTTTATACTGCTTTTTTCTTTTACACTTGTGTTTTTATTAAACACCTATATCTCTTATCAAAGATTTTCACCACTCTATATTGAAGAAAATATCAACAATGTTAAAACTTCAATTTTAAATTCAGTGGACTCACTTGAAAGCAATGTGGATTTAAGTGATACACCACTTGAATCATTATCGAGTGAAACTTCATTTATTAGATATACTGATAATCAAGTGGTTGAAACCATTGGACCTAATTATTTAGCAACCTCTGAAATTCTTGATTTCGTGATTGGCATTTATGATAGTGAAGATTCCATTACTGATGGTAAGCTCATCTATCATGTTGAACTTGTTGACGATATTTATCATATATCATATATCTATCAATTTGATATAGGCGATTACTTAATCATTTCAACTAGAGTCCAATCGCTACAAAACGTAGATTCAGTTTTAAATCAAATCAACATGACACAATCGATATTTATTGTGATTGCTATTACGATTTTATCTGTCGTGATTTCAATTAATATTTCTCACCCAATCAAACGCATAAATGCTTATGCAAAAGATATTTCAAATCTAAATTTCAAACATCAATTAACACTTAAACGAAGAGATGAATTTAAAGATTTAGTATCTTCATTAAATGAGATGAACTTCAAACTTCAAAAAACCTATAAAGAACTTAATGAAGCCAATAGACAGTTAGTATCTGATATCGATTTCGAAAAGGAACAAGAAACCAAAAAGAAACAACTCATCATGACAATCAATCATGAAATCAAGACACCACTTGCAGTCATGAAGGGCATGATTGAAGGTATGATTGATGGTGTTGGTAGATATAAAGACAAAGATAAATATTTAAATGAATTACTAAAACAAATTCAAACGATTGAAAATATCACACATGATTTAACTTATACATTAAAACTTGAGGATAAGTTGAAACTTGAAGAGATGACACATACCTCAGTGATTTCTAAACATCTATCATCAATGGATTTATTTGCATCACAACGCATGGTTAAAATTGAAAAACAAATTGAAGAAACTGAAATCAAAATGAGTGAAGAACTTCTCATCATCTTGGTTTCTAACTTAGTTAAAAATGCTATTATCTATTCTGATGATAAACGCGTATCAGTCACTGGTGAAATCAGTAATCAATCCTATATCATCACTGTTAAAAATAAAGGTGAGATCCCAGAAGCTGAGATTGAAAAACTATTTGATTCTTATTATAGGGTAAAAGATAAGAAACAACAAACCACAGGTACAGGTCTTGGATTATTTATTGTTAAACAAATCTCTGAACTATACCACTACTCCTATAAATTATTTAATGATAATGGTTATGTCGTAGCCAAAATCACAATCGATTTAAAATAATTATTTGTCATATGTTTGTCAAATCTATTTGATAAACTAATCATGTAAGGAGGTGCAAAATGAAAAAGATATATCTTATACTCTTGATGTTGGTCACATCATTTTTAATCGCAAGCTGTAGTGCGGCCTATGATGGAACAAATATGCCTTTATCTATTTATGACCATATAAGCTTTAATTTTGATACGATGACTTATACAAGTTATGATTCTTATGATATTGTTTATGATCTTGGAAATCCATTTGATGATTTTGTCATTTTGCATGAAAACTTATATGATAGCGATTTTGAAACATCCGAAAAAGAAGCGTATGCTTATTTAATTGATATGTTGTATTCGGTCGGAAGATTAACAAATAAAAACATGACTGACATGTTAGCTTTTAGTTCTGCAGATATTAAGACACTATTAGAAATTCATTATTATACAGTCACCATTGAAGACATTGTAACCTTTAACAACTTAAAAGATTTAGTTGATACAATGAAACAAACAATGACAAGTACTGATTATTACATTCAAAAAACAACTTATATAGAAACAAGACTAAATATCACCTTATCATCAACAGATATATATAATTTGGAGTTATTACAAGAAAAATATATTGAATTAAAAGATGTTGAAAGTGATTTAGACTTTAAACGATTTTCCTTTGATGATCTTATCACGATTGGTGAGCATTACAATTACTATTTGTCAGATGAAGTAAAAACAGACATGGAAAGTGCTTATGATATACTAATACAGCTTATA
Source organism: Acholeplasmataceae bacterium (assembly GCA_963667565.1). GTDB lineage: Bacteria > Bacillota_I > Bacilli_A > Acholeplasmatales > Acholeplasmataceae > WOFB19. The sequence goes on from OY763415.1 coordinate 1,362,961, forward strand.
TAAAATAAAAAACAGGAGCTATAATTTCACTCATAGTTTCTGTTTTTTTATTTTTCTATACTATTTTTAACTTCTACAGCAACTTTTAATTCTTTAAATGTTTTTTTCAAATACACGATCCCCATTATCTTCTAATCCAACTTCTTTGAATCCAAGCTTCATTATTAGATTTAAAGAAGCTCTATTTTCAGGATGTGCACTAGCTTTTATGAGCGTTATGCCCTGCTCTTTTAAAAAAGGTATAACACCCAAAATGGCTTCATATGTATAACCTTTTCTTGCATGCTTAGGGTGTATCGTATATCCTAACCAACATGATTCGTTTTCTTGATAAAGAAATAAGTCTCCATATACTTGATCACTATCAATATCTACGATTGCAAGTTGCAATCCTTTCTTAATATCTGGAATATCATGAATGATCATTTTCGCATACTCATGTTTAGTGAATCCTTTAAAGTCTTGATAAAGCATCCAGGATTCATTGTTTCTATATTCCATAAAAGTATCTAAATCTTTCATTAAAAAAGGTCTTATGTTAAACCGTTCGGTTTTTATCGGCTTCATGAGGCATCACTAATCTTTTTGAACATACTCCAAGTTCCAATAGGTTTAAATCCTAATGATATGTAAATATGTCCTGCTTTAGGATTGTCATAAAACAGACATAAATCCTTATTTTTTCGATTTAAATAAACATCCATCAAATGGGTCATAAGAAGCCTAGCATAGCCTTTATTTCGATAATTTGGGTGAGTTGCTACTGCAACAACCATACCATTGATGGTTGTTTCAGCCGTCACAGCAACCGTAGAGACAATCATATCATCTTCTTCAATATAATATGTATCTCCCATGTTTATTGAACTTATTTTTTCTTCAATAAATGTATTTCTATCTTTTGCACTATAAGCAAATTCGGTGATTAAAGATAGTAAATCATATAGACGATTGATATCCTCTATGTTTGAAGTTAACTTCTTTATTTTTAAATCAGGATTAGCCCTAATTTTTAATTCATATTTATATGTTGCACAAAAGTATGTAGGTTTTTCCTCATAATTTTGTATATATGGATATACTTCTTTCATAATCTCTGTCTTGCCACTAATAAATAATAATTCATACTGCTTAAATATTTTAATAAATTCAGGATTAAAATATATTTCTTTTGAATAATAAACTGCATTGGTGCGATAGCGCAGAAAAACAGCCTTGATTTCATCTTGTTCAGTTTCAACATAGACCTGTTGAAAGTCAGAATCAAAACCAAAGTGTTCAATATCGCCTATGATGAAAATGTTATAAGCTGCATCTTGATATAAATAATCAAGAATCCACTTTCTATCTCGTTCTGTGCATATTCTAATCATGATGACTACTTCCTTTAAAAAATTTTATCAACTATGAAAAATGATACCATTTATAACTGTCAAACAATTAAAACGTCTATTTTCATTATATCTTATTTATACTTACTATGAGTATCTAATAAGTTCAATTGAATTTAATTTATTAAGTTTATTTGTAATCACTTTAACAAAGACTAATGAAATGCTGAGTGGTACAAAAAATATAATAATAACCGATAGATAATTATAATAAAGATAGTTGAAGGAAATAAGATCTAATGATTGAAGAAAGTAATTAATGATTTGAATAATAAACACGTGAATAATTGATACAATGATCACTGTAGTAATAGAAATCAGTGTTACTTCTGTTACAAAAATCTTCATAATATCTTTTAAACTGATGTTGAGTGACCTTAAAATTCCAATCTCGTTTTTCATTGCAATGATTGAATTGTTTACATAAGATAGTGTAATCAGAATGGAAATCACAAACAATATAACTCCAAGTATTGAAATCAATAAAGCAATAGAATCTATATATGCATTTGTAATGTTTATGGATTGAGATATGTAAGTATAATCGGTGATTTGATTTGAATCAAATTCTTTTAATAAATGCTTAGAAATATCATCAACCACAATACCGTTCAGTGCGTTTGTTTGGTAATTATTCATACCAAAATTATATGATAATAAATTAAATTCATCTTCACTAAATAACCACGGAATATCTTCGTTGTTTGTTTGGAAAATGCCTCTAATTGTGTATGTTCTATATTCATGTCCAATAGGATCATTAATGTTAAATGTATATTGATTAATATCCAATGTAATATCTGTACCTATAAGTTGACTCATATCATCTGATAATGATAGTGCCGTATGATAATCTATAACAACCTCATCATTATCAACATCCAAAGTTCCAAATGCGAGCGCTTGAAAAAAAGACTGGTTTAAATCAGTGATTCTTATATTGTTATTGAATTCATTGATGTTAACATTTATATAATCTCTTCTAGTTGCATGACTTACTAAAAAATACGTGCTTTCATTCATGTAAATAGAATGCTTCAAGGCATCTATATGCGATGCTTCGGTTGATACATTATCTTGACCATTGATATATGATTGTTGGACAAAAATGTCGACAATTTCCAATTGAATTTCATTTATTGCGATATTGAGGTTTATAAGCTCATTTACATTGTTAATATTTAGTTCGTCTACCAATTCACTTGCCAATTCTTGAGTGATAATAACTTCACCATAACTAATATCTCTTACTCCAAGAATTGTGTTTTTAGTTACATGTGATGTTCTATAAATTCTTGAAATATGAACATCTACTGTCTGATTATTGTATGTGACTTGAGGTGAAATCTGATCAGTAAACAACATATAATTGTCAATATTATATTTATTTACTAATGATTCAATTTCATCACCAGTGATTGAATACATCAAACCACTAGACAAATTGTTGCCATATTTCACAAACTCTACATCTGAAATCTGATGCTTTATCATTTGACGTTCTTTTATCTCAAAGATATCATTTGTAAGGATGTTAATTGCAGTAAGTGTCGTTAAAAAACTCAGTAATAAAGTTAACAATAAAATCACTAATCTTGAGTATTTAGTTTTATAACCTTTGCTTGAAAATCTAAGAATATGGTTGAAATTAAGTCTTTCCTCGTCTTTGTCACCAACTTCAATATTCTTTGATTGTTTATGAGAAATAACTTGATGATCAATAATTTCTCCATGTTCAAGTTTATACACTTCATCTGCAAGTGGAATAAACAATGATAAATCGTGAGTAGCAACAATAACAGCTTTGTTTTTGCTCACTTCTTTTAGATAATGAGCAATATCAAGTGCATTTTTTTCATCCAAATTACCTGTCGGTTCATCAGCTAATATGTATGGTTTATCAATTAAAATAGCTCTCGCAATTGCCACTCTTTGTTGCTGTCCACCTGATAACTGATTAGGTTCATGTTCTTTAACATCTTGTATTTGTAGTTCATTAAACACTGAATCAATTTGATTCATCTGTTTTTTATGATTAATCTCCATAGCAAACTTTACGTTTTCATAAGCTGTCATGTGAGAGAAAAGATGATAATCTTGAAATATAAACGAACAATTTCCTTTTACATTATTTGTTTCTTGCTCGTCCCATTGATCAATACCTGAAAGACAATTAAGTAGTGTTGATTTCCCAGATCCTGATTCACCTGTAAAAATACATAATCCAGGTTTATCTATAGATATATGAATATTTTTTAAAACAGGAATTTTATTGTTTTTAATCTTGTATGTTTTGTTGTTCCCCACGATGTTTATCATTTTAATTTCCTCTATAAGTTTATTTTATATAAATTGTTATTTCCTTCTTGATCATATTTGATGAATCCTAACTTAATTTGTAATTGATTGGATGCTATATTCCAAACTCTTGCCTCAGAATATAACGTGTGAATACCATCTTTTTTTAATGCTTCAATCATAGCAAGTATCAGTTTGCTTGCATAATTTTTTCTATAGTAATCTTTATGTGTTTGCAAACCTTCAAGAACATACTTATCATCATAAATATTAATCCTACATACACTGATGATTTTATCATTATCTTTATATATGTAATACTTATAAAAAGAATCACTATATGGACAACTTTCAATATAGTTAAAATAATCATCTATGATGATTTGTTGTTTATGTAATATATCAGGATCAGTGAGCGATATCCCTCTATCTTGTTCTAATTTATAGTTTAATACTTCAAACCATTGTTCTTTTTCTTTAGTTGTTAATTGTGAAATTTTTGTTTATCCCATATTTTAAACATATATTTATACCTTTACCTTGATGCGATATACATAATTCCTTGTTTGAAATTAGGCATGTATACAAAATCCATGTCATTAAGACGTTATAAACTTTACATGCATGAACCTCTGCAAATCAATTTCTAGAAACTATACGATTTTCATCTTCAGTAAGATAACATAGAATATTATTCCTAAAGCGCTGAGAATCCAAAAAAGTATTCCAGAATTGAATATTATATATTGATTCAAGATAAAAACAATTAAACATGCTGTCAGCAGTATATTTCTATAATAATTTTGTTTTACTGGTATACTCGATCGATTGATCTATGCTGCGCTTATTATCAAAAATGACATTTGCAATTAGCCCTAGAATACCAATAATCATTACAAATATGGAAATGATAATTATTACAATTCAATTAATTTTTTTTTGATAATTATAAATATCTATTACTTATCATTAATAATATTTATCAACTCTTGTCTCGAAAAATTCTTAATTGGATACCAAATTGAAATCAAACTTATCATTAAACTCAAAATAATTGAAATAAAAAGGGAACCAGGGGCAAGTGAAATGACATTTGACTCAATCAACAATTGTTTCTTAATAAATGAATTTAGATATATTAGTATACTATAATGAAAAGGTATTGAAATTACTATTGCATATATCATCATTTTTAATGATGTCAAAATAATCAATTTAGATGCATTAACCCTTGAACAACCTAAGCTCATAAGAATCCCTAAATTGTGCTTATTTTGTATTACTAAATTATTTGAGAAATAATATATAAATGAGACAAGAAAAATCATTGCAACAATAGTAATAACTAAGAAAATCATAGAAAACGAAGTTATTGAATCGAGTATGAAAAATAATTCATTAGTAGCAAAAGAGTATATCAAAATATTTTCATTTTGAAGGTAATCAATAAAATTTTTGTCTATTCGATTATTGGTGAAAGTAACCGCTGTTCCTTGTGTAAAACTAAAAAGTGTTGGATCCCCAATTTGATAAATAGTAGCATTATATATTTGATCACTTACAAATACTTCACTATTGACTGAATATGTAATACCTGTAATTTTCATATTATTAGTAAAACTCTTTTCACCATAGTTGAATTCAAAATCATATGATTGCCCAAGGAAACTACTTAAATTTTGCTCAGTAACTATTTCTTCCATAACGATGGATAAAAACGACATACTTATTACAATTTCATTATCATTCTCTGGTAATGAACCTATCATCCCATCACTTGTATAACCACTTAAATTCTCAGCTTTATTTATGGTAATTTCGTAATCACCTGAATAACAATCAATTTTAGAAAAAGATAATAAAACTTTCTGGAAAGTATTGCTATTCATATAAATGGTTGCAAATTCATTATTCTTCAAAGTTAAATATAAATCATCAGTCAAAAAATTATATTCCCCATTATTATATTGAGCACTACTCCCTTCTAAAAATTGATTATAGTTAGTAACTATCACTTTTTTTATATTAAACAATACTCCTTCAAATTCCCATGTTTTCCCAATGGTATTTTGTGGAGAATCTGCATCAATAACTCCATAGTAAATTAATAATGATGCAAAATAATCTGAAATAACGATATCTCCATCATTAATCTGATCAGACTCAAAAGAATCTATTACATCAATATATTTAAATAAACTCGTGTCATAGAAGGCATTAAGTATCTCTGATTGATTACTAATGTTGATTGAATCTAAATCCGATAATGAATATTGATCATTTACATAATAATAATTATTTAAAGAGATGTTGTAATTAGAAACAGTATTGTTAACTATTTCTACACTATCAAAAAGATATGGATCTATTCGTCCAGTAATTAATTGGTTTTCATTGATTAATTTTGCATGATAAATGTCATTTTGCGACATTGCGCTTGTCAGTATTGAAGTGTCATTAACAAAAAATAAACTTAAACTAGTTGTCATAAATATTAACGAAAATACCCAAAAAAACACAGTAAAAACAAATCGTTTTTTTCTTTCAAAGATCATTTTTTTTGATATCCCTATGATATCTTTAGTTTTTAATTTGACTGATTTAGGAATATATTGGTCATATGAAGTATTTTTTTTTAGTACAATAATATCATCTATAATTTCACCATTTTGAATTTTTAATATTCTATCTGAATACTTATTAGCATACTCAATATCATGTGTTACCATTATTATTAATATATCGCTGGATATTTTCTTAAAAATATCAAGAACTTGTTCAGCTGTTTTCTCATCTAAAGATCCTGTAGGTTCATCTGCTAAGATAACTTTTGAGCCTTTTGCTAAAGACCTTGCAATAGCTACTCTCTGTTTTTCTCCACCCGATAGATTCACTACTATTTCATCTTTCAATTCTTGAATTTCAAGTTTACTTAAGCATTCATTTATAATAGTATCGTGTTTATCTTTTTCAATTTTTTGAAGTTCTAAAGCAAGAGAAATATTGTCATAAACTGTAGCTTTTTCCAATAGATTATATTCTTGAAAAATATATCCGAAATAGTTATTTCTATAATTGTTATTTTCTTCAATATTTTGTGGTAAGATCAATCTATTATCTATAAAGATTTGTCCGCTGGAAGGTATTAAAAATCCTGCAATGATATTTAAAAGAGTTGTCTTTCCACTGCCGCTCTTACCCACTATAGAAACTATACCACTATTTGGTAAAGTTAAATTGACATTAGACAATGCTTTAATTATTGACTTCTTTTCATTTATAAAAACTTTATCTACATTATTAAGTTCAATCATAATTTTGTCCTTTATATTATCTTATTAATTCAACATAAGTTGTCTTACGAAACTTTTTTATTTTATATTTAAAAATCAGAGGAAGATTCTTAAATGTTATTTCATTACCCTGTTTTAAATATTAATAATATGTAATACCAGTATATTTTGCATCATTATATTCATAAGTATACCCACTCCAACGATAACTATATAGTCCAGTAGATGCAGTATTATTTATATAACTATAAATAACATATTGATTGGTTAATGTATAATCAGATACTGTATATTCCCAAGTGTCATAACCCAAAACCCATGGAAGACCATGGTGGGTCTTTGTTGAATCATAATTAATTGAAAACACTTGAACAACATATGCATAAAATATCCCTCTTGTTTCAAACATATAATATGAAGACCTTGAAGGTATCACGCCAAAATGTTCAGTAACTGTATATGAATATGTTTTTACATGCGCATATGATATTGTACTTGACACTGTAGATTCTACTGAAGTTGTAACAGTACCTCCAACACTTCCAAAATCCAACCCTCCTACTTCTAATGTTGTAGAATTCTCATAACTAAGACTTAAAGAAAGTGTGGCTGAGGTCTCGTATGTAAAAGTTTCACCAACTGTATGAGTCACTTCATAAGAATAATTTACTCCACTACCCAGATATCTGTATGATTCAAAATATCTTTCTATCGGCATATTGACTCTTATTGGGAACTTATAAATCACGACAACTTCTGTTGCATAGTCATCATAATTAGTATCATGTGACCATGTGATGTTATTACTCACTTTTTTTTCTTGATAAGACGTATTTGTAGTTGATGTTTTGCTTGGATTCCCTAATCTACTATTCACTGGTGCAGGAACATTACTAAGTAAAGAATACGAGGTTCCAATTGATGGAGTTGCAGCGAACACTTTAGTTTCATTATTGATAGAGATTCCTAAAAAAACACTTATCAACAATGAAAGTATAAAAACTTTTTTAAAAACTGAAATTTGCATTTGAATTTCTCCTAATAATTTATATATAATTCTTAATAAAACTAAGAATCTTCCCCCTCGATTAAAATAACAATAGTTTGAAACTAATTCAATACTATTTATCAAACGAAACCATTTAAACATAAATAGAAAAAGAAATGAATTCTCTAAAAAAAATTAAATTAAAAAATTCCCTCCCAAATATTTTCTTATGGTATTAATTGTATCACAATCCTATTAAATGTGTATAGTCTCAAAATATATTTAACTTTCTATATGCATATATATACATTATTTATCTATGTTTTTAACTACGATAATATTAGGCTTTAAGCTGATACGTATCATTCTTCATAATTATCTTCATACATTTGACATCTACAGTATGATTGAGATTCATCATATTCAAATAATAATCATTAGATTTACTTTTATGATAGTTATATTTTTTTGTAATATCGTAATTCTATTGCTGCCATATCATATAAACTCACTATATATTCTTAATCAATATAAAAATGGCGCCGAAAATACGATGTGAAGTTTACTCACTTACTTTTGGAATTATTGAATTTTATACTTTTCTAATATCAATTCTATTATATCTTTCCTTGTCAAACGTACCTGTGATTTCAATAACTTTATCATACAATGCTTGCTGAATTTTTCTTTTCATTATTACATTTTTATCATCATGAATGTCACCTAACAATGTGATTTGAATTGTTTTATTAATGATTTCTATTAACTTATCCTCAAAATTAGTAATTACACTCTGTTCATCAATAATCCTTTTAGCTACTTGATAATCATTAAATGTCTGTATTGTCGAAATTACAATTCGTCTATATTCTTTATTTTTATTACCAAGATCTTGTAATTTGGCAAATTTTGCAAGTTGTGGAAACTTAACTAACTTTAGCAATTCAATGGTTTTTTCTTCAGTCAACAAATATAGCATATCTATAATATGATCAACAAATCCATCTGTGTTTAGTGTTAGGTTTTGAAAACTTAAAGTATTATTAATCTGTTGATTATTAATTATATCGCTAATAAAAATTAATGGTTTATTAGAGTTATTGTAGAAATCGAATAATTTTTCAATGTATTGATCATGTTTAAATCCCGTTGTAAATAACGTAGTTATTATTAATCTTTCATTAAAATCATTATATTTAATTTTGTTAATTAATCTTATTAAAATTTCTTCGAAAATACTAATATAAGATTGGTGAGTTATAGTTTGAATATAATTTAATTGCGGAGAATTTAATTCATAATTATTGTTTATTATGCTGCAATCAATAATTTCAGAAACTAGTTTTAAAATTGAAATTTCCAATTCTGTTCTAGTTAGTCTAATAAATTGTGAAACCAATGAGTTCAAATGGATCAATAAATTGTTTGCTTGGATTACTTTGGTAATTTCAACTATCATATTTTCGCTTTTTGAGTGAAAAATTGTATTAATCAGCATTAATCTGTCTAATTTATTAGTAATAGTATCATAGTTGACATTAATCATTTCAGAATTACTAATAGTTGCTACTTTAATGATTTCTTGAGTATATTTTTCCATATCTTTAGTTTTAACCAATGTCAGCAATCTAATATACGTCATTTTATTGGACTTAATTATTGCACCTAAATCAGCCTCTTTAATATACTCACTATATTTTTTAATATCTTTTTCTAAATATTTTATATCTCCATCTTTAGAACTAATAATTACATTCTTAATGATTGAACTTAAAATAGTTCCGTCAATTTCTGATACAATTTGAAAATTATTCTTCAAAAAAATGTTTATGATATCTATATCATTTATTAAGTTAGAATTTTGGAGTAATTGTTGAAACATAAACATCAACTCATGATCTTTTGCATTATGACAAATAGAATCGTTATATTTATCAATTAGATCCTTGTGAAATTTATCTAAATAATCAATTGATTGATATTCTTTTAATAATATTTCATATAATTCATTTAAAGATTGCAATAACAATTTTGCCAAATATTTTCTATTATCAAGAATTTTTATAATTCTATTTGTTGAGACAAAAACTTCAATTAAATTTAAGGAATTTCTATTAATTACATATTCTTGAATAACTTGGTCTGTAATATATTCAATATGGTTGTAATTTATAGAGTCTTTCTCAATAATATCATCGCCGAAAGTACAAAACTGTATTTGTCTCATAATATCTATATTGTATACTGCATCATTAGCTAAATTATGTATATACATTAAAGGATTATTGCAACTTATTTTTCTAGAACTTTGAATAAAATGTAATAATTCAGTATCCTTACTAACTAATCCCGTTATTTTAGAATGTTTTATATTAGTATATAGATTTTCTATCAATTCTGGATTTTTAATCAATATATGATATAATAACACCCATTTTTCCCTTATAATCGTTATAACACCAACCATATTCAATTCATTCTCTTCTAATTCTCTATTAATTGATTCCTCAATTAACTCTCTTTTTGAATTAATTAGATTTATTATCTTAATAATTTGTCTGGGGGTATCACCATGAAAATCTGATATCAACGACATTAGCCTGCTTGAAAAATTAAATTTCTCGTGACCATTTATTTTATGTACAATTGAATACAAATTAATTTTTCTGGATTTCTCCATAACAATAGAATAATCAAAAATTTTAGATAAAAATTCTTTAGAGTCTTTCAAAGAATAATTTCTTGTTTTTTCTAATTCCTCAATTATTTTTGTTTCATCAACTGGTAGTATAAAAACATAATTGCCAGAATCATTCGTTAAAAATCCTTTAATAAAATCTAATATACTGACTGAATATGTTTCACTACATCTATCTAAATTATCTATAATAATTACTTGATAAAATAACGAACCATTCATAATTTTCTTAAATTTGTTATTAAAATCAAATTGTGAAAAATGATTTCTAATTGTACTAGAATCTTGTTTAAATATTAAATTAACTACACTTAATAATAGTAATTCTACTCCAATTAGGACTATTGATACTATTAGTGTTTCTACGGGTTTATTTATCAAATCATCTATGTCCATAAATAGAGCAAAAAAAACAATAAATAAAGCGATAAATGTAAATATGATTATAGTTCTCCAAAAAACAAAATCATATTTTGTACTTGTCCTTTCTTCAAAAAGCTCTTTTTCTATATCAGTTCCCTTTTTATTTTCTTGAGCAATTTTCATTAAAAATGATTCTTTAAAATCATATTCACTATATTTCCATGCATCATATTCTATAAACTTGATTCTTTTGTCATTAACTTTTAATTTTTGTTTTTCAATTTTAGTTATAACAGATGAAACTACTGATGATTTCCCAGATCCCCATTCTCCAAATAACCCAATGGTTTCTGTAGTATTTGTCATTGATGTAGATTTAATTACTCTATATAATTCATCCACATATATGTCATTTCCTAAAACATCATTTGATTCATCTAATGATTTTAAAACTTCATCAGGAATTATTTTATATTTTTTCATTTGATTTTTCTCCTTATTATGCTTTCTATTTATTTTTATTAACCTTAACTTATTACATGTGAATCATTCACTATTTTCAAATTGAATCAGTTTTGATATTTTGGGTTTTCTAATTGCTTTTTCAAATAATGTAGGAATAAATATGGCCGTTAATAAAATTTTTATAATATCCAAATTATAGTATATAAATTCAAGATCTGTTGCTTCTATAAAAGAAAGATTATTGTCATAAAGATAAATAACTCCTATAAATGAGGATGTAACAAATATAAATACAATATCTTTAATTTTTGTTCGCCATTCTTTTTCATTTGTAGTTTTGTTTCGAAACAACAAAAGACCATTAAATAAAGTATAAATATTCGTAATTATTATTGCAATTATGAAAATTGGATATAGAACAACAAAAAAATAATTGAAATTTTTAAACTCATTGTATATTTTTATCATATTATTTTGAATATTTGAGTTCCATCCAAAGTAAATAATAAATAGCAACAAAATTCTAAACATATTTGAAAGAATTAAGAAAATAGGTTGATTTTCATTCATTTTATCAATTCCATTGTTTTTGACTTTATTCATAAATACGAAAATTGAAAGAATTAAATTTGTAACCACATATCCAAACAACGCTGTAACAAAATTGAAATTTATCCACAAGATTATAGGTACACTTATAATTGATGTGTATATTAAAAACACAAATACTAATGCTAATAAATACCCAATTGCCATGCTGACTTTATTAATTACTTTTGCTTCAATACTGATTTCATTCATGATTTCTTCATTTGATCTATCAGTTAATTCTTTTTGCCTGTTTCTTATAAGTTTAAATTCACCCTTTGAAAACGCATCCAATATAGTCATCAAATATACAATAGCATCAATAACAAACAAAATTTGTAGAATTATATTCAATTTAACCCCTCCTAACGAGCATCTGATTTACTTACTAAAATCAAGATCAAACTATCAGATTATATAGTATACAATTTAATACCACTCTATTAATTAAATTATAGCATCAACATATGTATTTTCATAGGTTACAAAAACATTCAATTCAGAAACTAAACCTATGACTATTCTTAATATCAAAATATATTAAAATTTCTTTTCTTATTTACTGTACTACAGCACATTTCTAACACACTTATTGAACTATTATATGTTTAATTTTTATACAATACATTTTAGTATCCAAATAATGGCTTTATTAAAACAAAAATCAACCTTTTTGGTTGACTTTTTTACTATGTATATAAACTTCTAAGAACTTCTTAATTTAATGACTGGTGCCGAAAATACGACGTGAAATTTGCCCACTTACTTTAGCCTTGTTCAAAATTTGTTTTTCTAGTTTTCTTCAAATACAAAACCAGACAATAATTTATATCTGTTACTTCGAGCTGATGTTCCAATACTACTTGAAACTTGTGTTATTTTTCTATATTCCATTACTCTACTATCTTCTTCTGGCTTATTACTATATAATAAATAAAAATTCTTTATCTTAACTAGCATGTCTTCTAAAGGATAACCTTTTCTAGATATGTTATACATTAATACAAACAATGTATAAAAATGAGTATTTTTTGAATATAAATCAACATTTAACTTATCAAACAAAAATAATTTGTCTAGCATTGTTAAAATCTTTTTTGTTGTTGAAACATCTTCTTCCTTACTGTAGTAATTTAAATTATATTTGTCATAAGCATCATATAAACCCGCCTGTGTAATAGAGGCTTTGATTCCATCTCTTAAAAATACCAGCAGACCACTGATAAATTCTATGTCTTTCATTCTCTTAATTTCGTTATCAGTAAATATTTTATGTTCTTTCCAAAATTCATATTGAGATATTGCTTCAGCACAATTTCTGAACTCTCCATTATAACTTGCATGTCTTAATTCTTGATTAGTTAGAGGTTTATTAGTAATGTTTAATCTTATGAAAAGTTTTATAATCTCTTCGTTTGTAACTTCCTGTTTTAACGTAGTAATATCAAGTGTATAATTCCAGATATAGCGTTTAAATTTATCATCCAATTCACTGAAATATTTGTTGTTATATTCTTCGTTATTTTCAATTAAGTATTTTTTTTCTAAAGCAAATTTATTGTCTAAAAATGCATTTATTGCAGTTAATCTTTGCTGTCCATCAACAATTTTTACAATTGTTTCTCCTGTATTTGGATCTGTAGAATAGTTCCATAAATATATCTCTGGTATTAAATATCCTAACAATATTGTTTCAATTAATTGAATATCATTTTTTTTATTCCATACATGATTTCTTTGGAACTCATTATCTACAATTAATAGATTTTTGATATAATTTTCTCTAATTTCCTTTATACTTTTTAATGATGTAATTATATTATCTTTCACTTTCATTTTACGCACCACCTTTGATTATTTTACTTAATTTTTTTAAATTTAAAATCAAAGTGATTTTGTAATCACTCCAACTTCTATATATCCTGTAACCGATTTCGCTTGGAAAATCATAATCAGATTGTAAATCTATTTTATAACTGTTAGTTTCTTCCAACCACTTACTATAAAATTCACTTGCAAGAATTTTATCTGATAATTTCACATCAACAAATCTCTTAAAAATAGTTTCAAAAGATTTATTAAAAGCGAACTCTCTAAGATCATCTTTCAACATAAAATTGATAAATAAAATTTCCCAAAACTTATTGAATAAATCTAGACTGATTATTACCATATCAATATCTGACTCTTCATCATAAATTTTGAAATTTTTTCTAGGATTAAGACTAAATCCATACTTCCCACTTCCAATAATTCCCACTTCTTTAGTTGAAACATGAAACTTTTTTGCAATATAAATTAAAAATTCATTGTATTTATTTGTGGCATTATTCGAAAATTTTTTAGTGAAAAAATAGTTTTTTTTCTCATTCATTAGTTGATGAGCGATTTTTTCATAATCTTCATTTGAACTGGCTTTTTTTAATTTTATCTTTAATGTATTTACATTCATTTTTACCCCTCATTAAAAAATTACTTGAACTATAATATATTAATAAAGTTAAAACTCAGATAATTATATTAGGATATCCAGCGTTAAACTCTAATTTTTAATCACAAAATTCTTCATCACCTGGATGACACCAATGAGGAATGTTGATTCTCACATCCATTTTGAGTTCATGCTTGGGAATTACAAGTTTATCAATTACTCCATCACCGTCTAAAGAACCTAACACATCATGAAAAACAAACCAATCACCAAAAATACTATCGCATTTTGAACATCCAAATGATAGATATGAGTTATCGATTGTTCCACTATATCGTTTTTTTATTTCTCCCATTTCTAGAAAATTACTCTTTTGAACATATTGTGTAACTACTTTAATAATTTCTGGTTCAAACATGAATTTACTATCTTGCCACATTTCAATATCTGCATGTAATATTTTTGCATTACATGGTGAAATCAAATTGCCAACATAATATATGTGATTTAAATGTCCACATTTCCAACACTTCATTTCTAGAAATCTAATTTCAAGTGCTTGTGTATTCAACGTTTGGCAAAACTTTATTTCATCATTTAAGAAATCTGAGATAAAAGTTTTAAGTGGGAGTTTTTTTCTATCTTTTAGAGATACAGTTAAATTCTTATCATTGCTAATTTTAAACAAAGGAAGATTTTCAAGTTCGTCTTTTTGTTTTGGTTCTTTCTCAAACAACCAACATCCAATGATATTGTCTCTTGTATATTTATTTTGTCTTTCTAGTGTTCTATTTAAATTTTGCTTGCTAATTTGCACTTCAAATGCATATTTTTTCCCATTTGCTAGCACTAAAACATCTGCACGCCAATCTTTGCCTTTGTATTCTTCTCGTACATCATATCCTAATTCATTACAAATTCTTGAGATTTGATTTTTTATATTATCATGAAAACTACATTCGCTCCATAAAGCATCTTTTTTGATCATCTAATAATCACACCTTTAATATTCATCTTCATAAAAGATATTGCTATTTCCTATTAGTTGTTCAATTAAATCTATTCGTTGCAACCATAGTTTTTTATCTTCTTGGACTAATACATCATAAAAATATGAAACTTGATCAAATAGTTCAAAGCTTGAATTCTTATTCTTAATCAATTCATTAACATACTCATCAATCACTGCAGAATCAAAATCAAGAGGTTCAATATGCAATTCAATATCACTTGGTAAAATAGTTGTACCTTTAATTTGTAACCAATAAATTAATTCTTTTTTTGCTTTATTAAATCTATTTAAATCTTCAAATAAATCTTTTGTATCTGAAGAACAAAATACAATTTGTGCTGCTGATTGAGAATACAACTCATAGACAAATATTTTTAATTCATGAGCTAATTCTCTTATTAAATCATAGTAAAAGGCCGATAATTCATAAATCGATTTCCCATACTCGTGTTTAACATCAACATCAAGATTATCTTTATTGCAAGATTTAGAAAATTCTTTAAATAATGTTAACTCTGGTTGTTTATCATAAGAAGCACTATACCTTGAATACCTTGCTTCATTATAAAATTTTTGGAGAATATTAAGTAAATTTATTGATTTTTTTGATATATTATCTGTTTTTCTTTCTTTTGTTATCCAGTTGTGCAAGATAAAATGCTTATGACTATATAAAAGTTTATCTACTTGTTCTCTTTCTATTGAACTAGATTTCTTTTTATACACTAATAATTGCGCAACAATTTTTTGCAATCTTTCAATCCCTTGAGATGCTTGGTATAGTGTTAAAAAGAGTATTGTTGTATCCAAAGGAAAATGTTTAATAAATGAGAAATTAAATTTGCTTATATCTTCAATTGATTTCCAAATAAACTCTCCTGCTATTCCAACTTCTTTAACCAATGAGAAATTCATTTCTTGTATTCCTCTGTCTGAGTCGTTTTTCCCTGTTTTAATCTCTAAATCATCATAAAGTTTGATGAAACTTGATTTTCTTGTATTTGGTAATTCAGAATCGTCATCAAAATTAGTATCGAAATTCTCATCAAAATTTACATTATATCTATATTTTTTTGCTAAATCAGAAAAACCAAACCCTTCCTCTTCCATTCGGAAAACTATTATAGTTTTACTTTCAATTGAAAAATCTCGAATTAAAGATTTCCAAAATTGTTTTCGTGAATCTGTTGATTCGGTATCTATTTGAGACATTCCTAAATATCCACCTAAATTCTTTTTAAGCCTTTTGTCAATTTGCATTATGATATCACGTTCAACATCTTCAATTATCCAGCAAAATGGCCAATCTTTTAAGTTTGTATAACTATTTTGTTGTTCAAAATCAATGCTGCAATATTGATTTTTGATAACATATGGACTAATATCTTGATAAGAATCTTTATCTAGTATGTCGCCTAAAGAAATCACGATTTTTCTTTGATTATTACTAATCTCATTTCCTTCAACTATCTTTTCGAATATTGTTGCACCATAAAAAATATCTTCAATTCTTCCTGAATCAAAAAATAGCGCAACCATTAAATATTCATCTTCCGAACACATAAGATACCCCCTAATAGTACTAGTTAATTTAATTATAGCACCGTTATTCTAGAAATTCATAAGTCTGAAAAATATTCACCCTGAAGATTAAACCTATGTATATTCTTAGAAATCAAAATTTATTGTAAATGCATAATGCATTTTTACTATACTACGACACATTTTTAATCCACTTATTGAACTTCTATATATAAACTTTTTATGCTAACCATTTACATATCAAAACAATGGCTTTATTAAGATAAAATTAAACTTTTTTAGTTGGCTTTTTTTCTATACATATGAACTTCTAATAACTTCTCGATTTAATTGCTGGTGCCGAAAATAGGACTCGAACCTACGACCTGCTGATTACGAGACAGCTGCTCTACCACCTGAGCTATTTCGGCACATTAAACTTCATAACTTAAAATATAATCTCTTTTTACAATATCATTAATATTTAATAAGTTAATCAATTCTAGTTTTTGTTGATCATTTAATACTCTTAAAGGAATGGAGATAAATAAATGATCTTTTTTATATAACTTAATATATTTTTCACTCACTTCTATTTCTTTAATCTTTTTAATATATCCAATAAGTACACCATCAAGGATTTCAATCGCACCTTGTTTTCTTAAAATCACTTTTGCATATCCTTTATCACATACAAATCCTCTTTTCGTATATGAAACTTTAATCAAAGCATACATAAAGCCCATGAAAAGCGTGGTTGCTGCTATGAGCATCAGCACAGATATTTCTAATGTGATGGCTAATTCAATCATATTAATCAATAAAATCACGTATATAATAATTGAATTTCTTAATAGATTTTGATTCAAGTATAAATTTGTTGAATTGATTTTCTTATAATGGATATCTCCATTTAAATGTTTATATAGTATTTCCATCTTGCACCTACAAATATTTTTTCTTTACTTTTGGACTCATATAAAAATGGATTGCTTTTGGATGCACCTTAATTTCAATGTTTCCATTCACCGCTTGTTCGCCATCTGTATTCCAGATGACATGATCATAGGTTTTAATTTCATATTTTGATGAAACAATGTGATAATCTTCTCTAAGTTTCCTTCCGCCTCTAATAAAAGATGATAAAAATCTAAAACGCTTGAATCCTCTTTTTCTTGTAAAGACTCTTAATTCAAACAATCCGTCATTTAATTTTGAGTTCGCAAAATTATTTAATCTCATACCACCGACACGGTTACTACATAATCCTAAAACCATCATGCACTCAGTTTCAAGCTTCCCGTTATCATGTGTAATCTCTACTCTATATCGATAGTCTTTCGCTAAATCTCTCATGCCCTCAAATACATAAGCTAAATACCCATACTTATTTAAACTTCTTCTTGAAATATCATAACTTATTTTAGATAAGACACCACTTGCTGCTGCATACACGAAATAGCGATCATTCATTTGATTGATATCAATAGGATAAGGCGTTTCCTTAAAATACATCTCTAATGCTTTTTTATAGTTTTTAGGAATGCCTAATATCGCAGCAATATCATTTGCAGTTCCACATGGAATAATCGCGATATTTGGTCTGATATCAGATTTCATCACACCATTGACGACTTCGTTAATGGTCCCATCTCCACCACAAACCAAAAAGACATCATATGATGATGCTTTTTCAAATGCTTTTCTTTCCAAATCATTTTTTTCTTTTGATTCATATATGTCTAAATGTGCTTCATTTTGTTTAAAGATTTTAATGATTTCTGGTAATTTCTTCTTAACTGTTGAACGCCCACTTACTGGGTTATACATTAACAAACACTTCATTTTCAAGTCCCCCTTGTGATATTATTTTATCACATTTATTAACCCCTTGTTTTTATTCTTCATACATCTTCATCGTTTCTGGAAGAGATATGTGATCAAGTTTATTTTTAGCTGCATGAGAACTGACATAAAAAATAAAGAAATAAATGATAATACTCAATACCCCGTGCCACCAATAAAATCTCATTGGGAATAACAAGTCATAAAACTTAGCGAAAAATAATTCCATATAATCAAACATCAAAATAGACAGTGGTATATTAATCAAGAAAATAAATAAACCATAAAGCATATAACCACCTAAGATCATATGATTAATTTCCCTTTGATTATAGCCTAAAACTTTAAATAAACTAATATTATAATATTGATCTTCAATCGCCATTGAAGTCAATATATAAATCACAATGATTCCAATAGCAATGCTTGTTCCAATGAAGATACCTACAAATGATTGCATGAATACACTCATCGTATCTGCTTGATTGATGATATCATCTACAGAGATGACGACCAAATAATCACTTTCACTAAGTGCGTTTACTGAATATATCACATTGTAATAATTCTCATTACTAAAGAACTCATCTCCAGCAACACTTCTATTTAAATAAATCTTATTACCTGTAAATTCATAAGAGATTCCAACAACTTTCTCACTAAAAGTCGTATTTCCAAACTCAATCTCCAAAGTATCTCCAACTTTATAACCTCTGGTTAAAGATATTGATTCAGTGATGATGATACCATCATCTAATAAATTAGTAATCTCATTGCCTTTTTTATCAAATAAAGGATCTAGGGATGAATTTGAATCAATCCCTGTTAAACTCGCATCATCGCCATTAACAATTAAACTACCAATTTCGATGACCATTTCTTCTCCAGATTGTAACACATATGTATCATCATAAGTCTTATAACCTATATAGTTATAACTTGTTTGATCATAGACATCATAAATCATACGATCAAAAATACCGTTCATACTAAATGTAAATAACACCAAGAAAGCAGCAAAATAAACACCAATCATGAAAATAAGAATCTTAACTGGCGATCTTAACAACAACAATTGTTGGAGTTTTGTCGTAATCTTTGTTTTCTTAAGCATTTTAGAAACGCTCTTGGTTAACTTATTAGCATCATCTATAACTTCAGGATTTAATAAGACAAGCGGTTCTTGTCTTAATAATCTAATGATAACGATATAGCTTAAACCAACAATAAATGTAAATGGAACAATAATGGATATCAATATCGTTTGGAAGTTTTGAACGATATCTTGAGATGGAATTAAATAAAACTCTAAATAGATATCTTTAAGTGGGCTTGCAAGTTCATATCCAATAAAATACCCCAATACAATTAAAGGTAAACTCATCGCACCAATAATCATTAAATAGGGAAATGCAATTTCTCTATTCTTATATCCAATCGCTTTTAATATCCCAATCTGACTTCTTTGTGCATGGATAATCTTTGATACAACAATACCAACAATCATTAACGCAATCGACGAAATCAAAATAGAGATAAACATCGCCATGCCTCTACCTGCTGTAATTTCAGTATAAATCGCACCACTTCTCATATTATTAATCGTAAGTGTAATTGAAGTAATATATAAAAACTTACCAGAATCCTTATATGTATCAATCACATCGGATTTAAACGCTTTTTCTGTATATCCATTTAAATAGATGCCAGCTGCTTCAAATTGGACGGTTTCACCCAAATTTTCAAATCCTTGATCACTCATAAGCACAAGTGATTGCGTTTTATTATCAATAATCATTTGTTGACCAAACATAGATAAACTATAATCTGGAAAAAGCACATATCCAGTGATTGTATAATCAATATCTTTGATGGTGATTGTATCACCAATGGTTAAATTATTTTTGCTAGCAAAAATCTCAGCAACCGCAATCTCATTTACAGTTTCTGGTTTTCGACCACTAACGATATAACTTTGATTAATATCTTGCATATCTTTTAAAACTCTTACACGATATGCTTGATCATTAAAATTAAAGTATACATCCTTGCTTTCTCTAATTTCTAGTTCTATATTTGAATATGTATCTGTAATGCTTGTTAATCTTTGATCTAACAATTCGTAATAACTGATTTCATCAATTGATTTGACACCACTTAATGTATATGGCCAAAGACTTGGATCTAACGATTGAAAAACGCTGCTATGTGCAGTTAAGTAATCAATGTCATCTTGAAACAATACATCAAGCATCGATATTGCAAAATCTTCTTGATGATACGCTTCTAAATATTGATCCGTAGGATCTTGAATACTACCAATCGCGTAGCTCATGGCCGTATAGATAAAGCTACTTAGTAAAATAATCACACCTAATAAAATAAGTTGTAAATAACGTTTTTTTAATGTGTTAAATGCATTCTTAAATAACATCATTAACTCCAAATGATCTCTGATGCACGTTTCTTTTCTTTATTGGTCTTAATATCTACAATTTGACCATTATTAAGTTTAACGACGCGATCAGCCATGACTGATATATTGGGGTTGTGTGTGATAAGTACTAATGTAGTTCCATATGTTTCATTCATGTGTTGTAAAACACCTAAAACGCCTTTAGCATTTTCTTCATCTAAAGCACCTGTAGGTTCATCACAAAACATAATTTTTGGATTTTTAACGATTGCTCTAGCAATAGAGACTCTTTGTTGTTCCCCACCAGATAATTGATAAGGATACTTGTCTATCATTTTTAATAATCCTACTTGATCAACGACTTCTTCAGTTAAAAGCGGATTAAGACTGATTTCTCTACCAACTTCAACATTTTCTCTTACTGATAAAGATTGTAATAAATTATATCTTTGGAAAATAAATCCAATATTTTTTCTTCTAAATAACGTTAATGCTTTTGTGTCCATTTGGCTGATGACTTCATCACCAATTGTGATGATACCATCAGTTGGAGCATCCAATCCACTGCACACATTTAAAAGTGTTGATTTACCACTCCCAGAAGGACCTAGTAACACAATCACTTCTCCATCTTTAATCTCTAAATCTACTTGATCTAATGCTTTTGTTTCTACTACACCTGTTGTATAAATCTTTGTCACTTGTTTGAGTGAAATTGCCATAAGAGATTACACCTTCTTTTTTCATATACATATCTATTATACCCCTCTTATAAAAAAATAAAAAGTATACTAAAAAGGACTAAAATATACTTTTCATTTTTAATGATTAATTTTTAATAAAAAACAAAGAAAATTAGGAAAACATAGTGGAAATATTATGCGTTAGCATAAATTCCCCACCCTCAAACTATGAAAAACCCCAAGCTTTATATAGCAGACACCATGCTTTCCATACTTCTATTATAAAATGAAAAACATATAAAAAACAGGGCGGATATGTCCTATTTTTCACAAAATTACAAAAAAATAGGGTTATTCGCCCTATTTTTACTTAAATGTGGATTGGTTTATCCACTGCACCATGTGCAGCTTCCATCAC
This sequence comes from Acholeplasmataceae bacterium, assembly GCA_963667565.1. Taxonomy (GTDB): domain Bacteria; phylum Bacillota_I; class Bacilli_A; order Acholeplasmatales; family Acholeplasmataceae; genus WOFB19. The sequence continues at coordinate 1,385,371 of OY763415.1, forward strand.
AATTTCAGATAGTGTTGGATGTGCATGAATGGTATCAGCAATTTCATAGGCTGTACCTTCAAGTTTCATCGTTACACCAAGCTCAGCAATCAAATCTGAAGCGTTGTAACTAAAGATGTGAGCACCAAGTATTTCTTTGTATTTTTTGCCAACTAGTAATTTAATAAATCCTTCTTTTTCACCATCAGCAACTGACTTACCAACACCTGCAATTGGGAAGGTAGATGCTGTGTATTCGACACCAGCTTCTTTAAGTGCTTTCTCTGTTTTACCAACAGATGCAATTTCAGGTTGTCCATAAACTGCATTAGGCACTTGATCATAATCCATTTTAGCATCATGACCTAAAATATGTTCAATAGCAACTAACCCTTCATGGCTAGCCACATGTGCAAGCATGTATTTGCCATTTAAATCACCAATAGCATAAACACCTTTTACGCTTGTTTCTAATTGATCATTCGTTTCTACTGATGCACGATCCATCTTAAGATTTAATGCTTCAAATCCTTTTGAATTTGCACGCATACCCACAGAGACTAAAATCGTATCAGCTTCTACTTTTTCTTCTTTTCCATCTAATAGATAAGTAACAAATTTACCATCAACACCTTTAACTTCTGCACTTGTAAAGATTTTAATGCCATCTTTCTTAAGTGTTTTCGTATAAGCAGTTCTAATGTCATCATCCATCATCGGAAGAATACCATCAAGTTTTTCAATGATTGTGACTTGTGATCCAAATGATGAGAATACAGTCGCAAACTCAACACCAATAACACCACCACCAATGATCACTAAGTTTTGTGGTACATGATCAATGGTAAGCAATTCTCTACTTGTGACTGCAAATCCCTTTTCATATGCTTCTTGTAATCCAGGAATGGGTGGCACGATAGGAGATGCTCCTGTTGCAAGAATCAAGTTTTTTGTTTTTAACGTTTCACCATTGACTTCAACAGTTGACTTATCTTTAACAACACCTAATCCTTGATAAACTTCAACACCATTTTTCTTCAATAAAAAGCCAACACCTGTTGTTAATTTTTTAACAACACTATTTTTTCTATCCATAATTGCTTTCCAGTCAAAACCCACTTCACTTGCTAAAAGACCATAATCTTTTGCATGTAACATTTGTTTATACACTTTTGAGCTTTTTAACATGGCTTTTGTTGGAATACATCCGTGATTTAAACAAATCCCTCCAACAACTTCTTTTTCAACTAAAGCGGTTTTTAAACCTGATTGTGCAGATTTAATAGCTGCAACATATCCACCAGGTCCTCCGCCAATAATCACTACATCATAATTTTTCATATCAATACCCTCACTGTACGAGTAATGAAAGCGGATTTGCAATAAGTTCCTTAAAGTAATTTAAGAATCTTCCTGCATCTGCACCATCAATAACTCTATGATCTACGGCTAGTGATAAAGGTAATGTATAAGCAGCTTTTAATTCACCATTAATGACCACTGCTTTTTGACTAATTTTACCAACACCTAAGATAGCAACTTCAGGATGATTTATAATGGGTGTACCAAATGAGACATTAATAGCACCAAAGTTGGTGATACTAAATGTTGTGTTTTGTAAACGATCAAGTGCGACTTTACGTTCTTTAGTTGCTTGACCCACTTCACTAATCTCTTTAGCTAATCCAAAGAGTGTAAGCTCATCAGCATCTTTTATATTAGGTACAATCAATCCATCAGGTGTATCTACAGCCATACCTATATTATAAAACTTTTTAAGAACCATTTGTTCATTTTCTTGATCGAAACTTGCATTAAAGTATGGGAACTTCTTCAAAGTGAGTACTGCAGCTTTAAAAATAAATGCCATATATGTTAATTTAACATCTTCACCTTCAGCAAGTGGTTTTAAGTTTTTTCTAAGTTCAACAAGATCATCAACAATCACTTCATCCATTAACACTGTATGAGGAATGACTTGTTTAGAGATCGTCATGGATTTAACAATGGCTTTTCTTAATCTTGAGATAGGAACAATCTCAACGTTTCCTTCTTTAGAAATCGTCACTTTAGGTGCAAGAACAGTTGATGTTGTTCCACCTTTTTGTTGTGCTGCTTTTTCAATATCTTCTGTTAAGACTCTACCGTTAAAACCAGAGCCATTCACCATTTGAATATCAACACCTAAATCTTTTGCTAACTTTCTAGCAACAGGTGTTGCAAGTACTTTCCCACTTGTATTCTTTGGTGCGACATGTTCGTGAACTTCAGTAGATGATTCAATCAAATCTGATGACACTTCAATTTCACCAATAACACCAGCAGCTTTTTCTTCACCTTCACCAAGAGCTTCTTTTGTCTCTGGTGCGCTAGCTTCATTTGCGCTACCATCATTGATGTCAATGATGATTTGACCAACAGTGATTTCTTCGCCTTCTTTAAAATATATTTTTGATACAGTACCATCCACTGGTGATGGTAATTCTGCATTGACTTTATCTGTTTCGACAATAACTAAAGTATCTCCATCTTTAACTTTGTCGCCTTCTTTGACTTTCCATTCTAAAATGGTACCTTCGTGGACACCTTCACCCACATCGGCAAATTTAAATTGATACATATTTGTTTCCCTTTCTAAAACTCAACGACTTTTTTAATTTCAGCCGCGATTCTCTCAGGTTGAACAAATTGGAAATGTTCAGCTCTAGCTAGTGGCACAGTAATATCAAAACCTGTCACTCTTGTTGGTGCCGCTTCTAAATGTAAAAATGCTTTTTCATTCACTAGTGATATAAGTTCAGCACCTGGTCCATATGTTTTAACCGCTTCTTGAACAACCAAAAAGCGTCCTGTTTTTTTAACAGATTCAATAATGGTTTCTTCATCAATAGGATTAATAGTTCTTAGATCGATAAGTTCAACAGAGATATTGTCATTTTCTAATAACTTGATGGCTTTTTGAGCTTCTCTCATCATTGCACCCCAAGCAACAACTGTAATATCAGTGCCTTGTTGAACAACTTTTGCTTTTCCAATTGGAATTCGATACATTTCTTCAGGTACTTCTTGTTTACCTGAACGATAGAGTCTCTTAGGTTCCATAAAAATGACTGGATCATTATCTTCTATTGCAGAAATAAGTAATCCTTTTGCATCATATGGTGTTGATGGATAAACCACTTTTAATCCAGGCACATGTCCAAAGAAAGTTTCTAACGACTCACTATGGTGTTCTAAGGCTCTAATACCTCCACCCACAGGGAAACGTACAACAATCGGTAAATGATGTTTACCTCTTGAACGATTTCTATATCTTGCCATATGTGTAATAATTTCAGTAAATGCAGGGAATGTAAATCCATCAAATTGGATTTCAGCAATCGGACGAAGTCCATTGATTGCCATACCTACTGCACTACCTGCAATTGCAGCTTCGGCAATCGGTGTATCGAAAACTCTATCTTCTCCATATTTTGCTTGAAGACCTGCAGTGACTCTAAAAACGCCACCTTCAAATCCAGTGTCTTCACCGAAGATAACAATACTTTGATCATCTTCTAATTTTTGATCAAGCGCTTGATTAATTGCTGTTAATAAATTAATTGCAGCCATATTATTTACCTCCCTCTTCTAAGAACTTCTTGTAGTTATCATATTGTTCTTGTAATTGAGGTGTCATTTCTTCATAAGTGTATTTAAAGATGTCTAATAATTCAACATTGCCACCTTCAGCTTCAACTTTCTTAAATGTTTCAGTGACAAATTCAGTTTTTTCATCTTCTAATTTTTGTGCTTCTTCTTCAGTTAAATATTTCTTATCCATTAAATATTTCTTAAAACGAACAAGTGGATCTTTGTTTGCCCATGATTCTTCTTCGTCTTTTGAACGATAAATGGATGGATCATCTGAAGTTGTATGAGGCCCCATACGATATGTATAAGCTTCAATTAAAACAGGTCCATTACCTTCTCTTGCATAATCAACTGCAGCCTTAGTAGCAACATACATCGCTAAAATATCATTTCCATCAACTTGAATACCTGGAATACCAAAAGCAACCGCTTTTTGAGCAAGTGTCTTCGCTTTAGTTGCTTTCTTTCTTGGTGTTGAAATCGCATATTGATTATTTTGGATTAAAACAACAAGTGGTGCATCATATGTAGCAGCAAAATTAAGCCCCTCATAAAACTCACCATGTGATGTACCACCATCACCGATGCTTGCTAATGTGACTTCGTTTTTCTTTAAGATTTTTGATGCATAAGCGAGCCCTGCACCGTGATTAATTTGTGAACCGATAATGATATTAACTGGTAACACTTTAACATCATCATTAAAATGACTACCCCATTCATTACCATACCAGTATAGGTAAATTTGTTCCAAAGTTACACCGCGATAAAGCATTAAATTTAATTCTCTAAATGCAGGTGAAACCCAATCTTGTGGCTCAAGTGCTGCAGCAGCACCTAATTGAGCAGCTTCTTGCCCTCTATTTGGAGCATAAGTAAGCATACGTCCTTGACGTTGATATTGTAGTGCTTTAATGTCGGCTACACGACCTAAAACCATTGTCTCATATAATTTGAGCAATGTTTTTTTATCTAATTTTGGCTCTAAATCCTTTGAAACGATTTTACCTGTCTCATCTAAGATTTGTAATTGTTCGCCTTTAAGTGGATCATATGAATTGAATAACATAGAATACCCTCCTTTAACACCTTGATTATACTCATTCAAGCAACCTCATTCAAAAGGTTTGCTTATGAAAACGCTAAATTCTAAGTAGTTTATAAAAGGTATATTCTAGAAAGCAAAAAGTCCATTGGTTAGGACTTTTCATCATATATATAAGACTATTGGTTTATGTCTTATTTATTCAAATAAATAAAAAAAGAGCATCTAAATGCTCTTTATGTGTTGTTAGAAAATCTTATCAATGATTTTAGGATATTGATTGAAATATTCCAAATATGCTTGATATTCTAATATTTCATTTAAAAATTCGAGTGTATCAACATATGAGTCATAATCGGTTTTCAAGTTCGTATATGTAGCTAATAATATTGTTATATCCACTAGTTGATCATCTATAAATATTGTTGGTAAATTTAATGTCACATCTTCAAGCGTATACATTTGATAAAAACCAGAATTCATGACAAGATATGGATATTCTGTATGAATTGCTTGCCCTTGATTATAAAATGCATATGAAAAGCCTAAACCATTAACTTGAATTAATTGATCCCAATCACTTAACAATAAAACATTAAATGCTAATTGATTTGGTCTGTCACTTTGCTCAAGATAACTTAATTGACGATAGCCATTAAGATTTTGTTGATAAATGCTAAGGTAGGTCATTGTGTCTTTTGTAAATGAAATATCGAAATTGACTTCATTACTATAATATTTAACATGTCTGTCATAATCTTCACTGAGATAATTATAATACCTTTCAAATACAACTGTGTCATTTTGAGTATCTCTATATGAAGTTTCAAAATCATCATTATTGATTTGTGATTCTTTGTAATAACTACCTTCCAAATATTGAATGAGATCGTAATACTTAGTAATGTTATAATAACTAAAATATTCACAATACACCAATCCTTCTGCAGTTGTAGTTATAAAAAATTGATAATAATCTGTAGAGCAAACTTGTGTCATTCTAAATGAAGTTCCATCATACTCCACTTTTATAGTAACATCTCCAATTTCAAATTCATTTGAAATATCAATCTGATCTCCTAATAAGAAAATATCAACCATTTGATCATCCATATATTTGATCAATGAATCAAAGTACAATTTTGTTCTTACTGTAGTTGCATTCAATGATGTTTCTAGTTGATTTCTATTAATTTCACTTCCGCTTGGTTTATCAATTGAAACTTCTTTAAACCCATCTGTCAAGCCCTGCTTTAAATTTGAGAGATATGCATTGAACTCAGTTATATTGATGGAATCGTTAGAATCAATGTCCATTGTAGATAGTGGATCACTTTTTTTGCATGAAGCCAAAAAGACCATCAACAATAAAATGGTGAATACGCTCAATAACTTCTTCATTTATAATTCCCCCTTACAAGAATTTTTAATACATTTATTATATCATATGAAAAAGAAAAAAGAACACCTAGATGTTCTTCATCATTTCACTAAATTTTTTTGAAGTAACAAAACCATTTCTCTAAGTGATTTAGCAGCAACCGCAGTTGATGCTCCACTTGGATCTATCATCGGTGCTAACTCTACAATATCTGCACCAACTAAATGATTAAGTTTTTCAAATTGGTCAAATGCCCATAATAAATCTTTATATTGCATACCACCTGGTTCAGGTGTACCTGTACCAGGGAAAACACCTGGATCTAACACATCTAAATCAATCGTGATATATACAGGTTTATCTTTAAGTGCTTCTACTGTTTTATCTAAACCTTCAAAATCAAATTTACGCATGTTAATGTGTCCACTATTAGCCCAAACAAATTCAGGTTTTTCACCACTTCTAATACCAAACTGATTAATCTTCCCATCACCAACAAATGCATGAACATGTCTCATGAATGTCGCGTGAGATAATTCTCTACCAAAAAAGGACTGTCTTAAATCAGTGTGTGCATCTAAATGAATGATATGTAAATCTGGATATTTCTCAAACACAGCTTTTATCACTGGATAACTCACCAAATGTTCACCACCAACCATCATTGGTGTTTTACCATCACTTAAGATTTGTTTAGTTGTTTGATAAACAACATCAAGTGCATCTTCAACTGCACCAATAGGTAAATCTAGATCACCGATATCTGCTGTTTTATAATCATTTAAATCAGCATCTCTATAAGGTGAATACCATTCAACACCAAAAGAATCTACGCGAATAGCATTTCCTGCAAAACGTGTTCCTGGTCTAAATGATGTCGTCGCATCCATAGGTACACTAAAGATAACAACATCTGCTTCTTGATATTCTGCTTTACAACTTTGGAATGATAAATCTACTTTATTCATCATCGTCACCTTCCCATTTTATCCATTCTTCTTTATCAATAACTTTTATATATCCTGATTCAGTATCACTTAAGATTGTAGAACCATTCTTTTTATAAAACTCAAAATCATCTAAAATATCTTGACTAATAATTTCTCCTGGAATCACAATTGGGATTCCTGGAGGATAAATCATCACAGATTCAGCAACAATCTCATCAACTGATTCTTCTAATAACACATATTTCTTAGGTGCGTGATATGCCTCTCTAGGTCTAGTATATGCATCTGGATATCTATAATTCATCTTAGGCTTAATCACATCAAGTTTCATCGGTGCATATTTATCACTTAATTTTTGAAGTCCAAATACTAAATGATCTAAATCTTCTTGTGTTGTAGCAAGTGATAATACTGCTAAGACTAAGTGTGTTTCTGCAAGTTCAAATTGAATACGATGTTCATCAAATAACTCTTGATATGCAGTAAATCCAGTAATGCCTAAATCAGTGACTTTCACTAAGATTTTTGTTTCATCATAATCGGTTGCACCCATTTTGATGAAATCTTCTTTGACTAATGCTTTTAAACCATCAATTTGATTGATCTTATCGCGTGTTTCTTTTGCCATCTCAATGACATGACTAATTTTAGCCTCACCATTAAAATAGATATACTTTCTAGCAACATCTAAACTTGCAAGTAACAAACTACTTGGAGATGTTGATTGAATCATATTAATCGTTGATCGTAATCTTAAGTGATCAATGCGATCACCTTGAGCAATCAAAATTGAACTTTGAGTGAGTGAGCCAACAGTTTTATGAAGTGAACATGATGCAATATCAGCGCCTGCATGCATAGAACATACGGGTAATGACTCACAAAAAGGGAAATGTGACCCATGTGCTTCATCGACCATCACCATCATGTCATGTTCATGTGCATACTTCGTAATTTCTTCTAGTTCTGATGTAACTCCATAATATGTGGGGTTAATCACGAATACTGCTTTAGCATCTAAGTTTTCATCTATGGCTTGTTTAACTTCATCTAAAGGCATGTGATTTGCAATCCCTAGTTTAGGATCGATATATGGTTTCACAAATATAGGTACAGCACCACTTAAAATAAGTGCGTTAATTGCTGATTTATGTACATTTCTTGGTAATATAATTTTTTCTTTTGCTCGACATGTAGACATAATCATCGATAATATCCCCATGGTCGTCCCACCTGTTAAAAAATATGCTTGTTCAGCACCAAATGCATCTGCCATAAGTGCTGCAGCTTCCATAATGACACCTTTAGGCCTATTTAAATTATCTAATCCTCTTGGTGCATTTGCATCAAGTTTCATTAAATTCAAACCTGCATAATCAGTTAATTCATTACTTATTTGTCCCAGTTTATGTCCTGGAACATCATGCTTTACAACATCGCTTTTAGCATACGCCTCTAATTTTGTATAAAACGGTGTTTTTGAATGATCAAATTGCATGTATCAACCCACCTTTCATAAGCCATATATATTTTATCATGTTTAATTTTTTTTATATATGATTTTATACATTTTATTTTAGTCACTATGACCCCATAAAATGTATTTTTATGTTATCATAAATGATATAGAGGAAGGAGTGTTATTATGTTTATCAAAATCTTACTCGCTAACACTTTACACAACGTACTTCTCACCTTAGGTATTGTTATTGCATTAGTTGGTATATTCTTAATTTCACATTTAATTAATTTAAAATATTCAAAAAAAGGTCGCTCTATTATATTAGGTGTATCTTATTTTATTAGTTTTATTGCATTAGTTGGCTCAACAGTTTTCTTATTATGGACATGGAATTTTCCACTTGATCAGTATTTTACCAATCTTGGGACAAATCTTTCATCTGTTTTAGCAGATAGTATCGGTCTCATGGTTTCAACTGCTTTAGTCATCTTTATTGCCTTATTCGTTTTAAAGATTGCTAAACTTAGCATCTCTAGACTTGGTAATAAACCCACAGCCTCACAAAAGCGTAAAAAAACAATTGCCAAACTACTCCAAAGTGTCTTAAAATATGGTATTTGGCTTATTACAATATTGATTGTTCTTTCTATTTGGGGCGTCAATGTAGGTCCTGCACTTGCTGGTTTAGGTATTGCTGGTTTAGTGATTGGTCTTGGTGCTCAAAAATTCATCAATGACTTAATTAATGGTTTATTCATTATCTTTGAACAACATTTTGATGTTGGTGACATCATTGAAACCAACGGTTTTAGAGGTGAAGTTACAGATATTGGTTTAAAAACAACAAAGATTAAAAACTGGAAAGGTGAAGTGAAAATTTTAGCAAACGGTGAAATCACTGATGTTCTTAACTGTTCAAGAAATGCTTCAATCGCTATTGTTGATTTCGGTGTCGCTTATGGTGAAAACATCCAAGAAGTGATTGACTTATTAAATGCTAAACTTCCAGATTTTAGAAAACTATTTTCAGACATTATTATTGAGGATCCTCAATGTTTAGGTGTGATGGAGCTATCTGATAGCAGCGTTAATTTAAGAGCCATCGCTAAAACACTTAATAATCAACATTATGCTATTGAAAGAAATTTAAGAACATTTATTAAACATATATTAGATGAAAATGGTATCGAAATTCCATTCCCACAAGTCGTGGTTCACGAAGCTAAATAAAAAACGAGGTGATTTTCACCTCTTTTTCTTAGGAGATATATATGAAACTTATTGAGCACATTTGTTTTAATAAAACTGAAAATGATGTGGGATTTCCCTATGCACTAGGTTTTTTCAATCATCAAATTAAATGTGATGATGTAACAATCATCGTTGGTGATAATGGCTCAGGTAAGTCAACTTTATTAGAGCTTCTTTCAAAAGAACTCAACTTATATCAAATTGGAGAACCTTTAATTCTACCTAAAAGAATTGATGTTGATTTAAGGTTTCATTTAAAACGGCCTTTAGGATTTTATTTTTCTGCTGAAGATTTTACATCTTACATTAAACGATTAGTTAATGATAAGAAGGAAGCTTACCAGGGATTAAAGGATGTTGATGATGCATATAAACATAAATCATTATTTTCTAAACAACAAGCGAGAAGCGCTTATTTAAAAACCATCGCTGAAATTGATAAAATGTATGAAAAAGATTTATTAATCTCATCCCATGGAGAGTCTTATTTGAACTTTTTTCGTTCAAGAATGAGACCAAATCAGCTCTTTATTCTAGATGAACCTGAGACGCCTTTATCATTTGAAAATCAACTTGCACTTATTTATATGATTCATGATGCTGTATCTGAAGGTTCTCAATTCATCATTGCTACACATTCACCAGTTATATGTGCATATCCAAATGCTAAAATCTACCAGTTATCAAATGATAGCATCACTGAAACATCATATGACCAATTAGACTCTGTTCGGCTCATGAAAGACTTTCTTCTTATGCCTGAACGATATTTTAACCATTTATTAAAAAAGTAAGCAAATAAGCTTACTTTTATTTTCCTGAATCTCCATAATTCTTTAAAAATCTAGCACTTGGGTCATCTACATTACAACCTTCCCAAGCTTTATTAGGCATCCAGTAATCTTTAATTAAATGCCCATGATTTTTATAGTGCATCTCAAATATATCACGATAAAGAAGTGCTTCTTTCGTTGGTGGAATTGGTAAATACTGATCTTTCTTTTTCATAAATGTTTCATCTGAATAAATACTTTCAGCATATGCTTTTAATATATCTACCATACTATGACCCACAGCATCACTAAATGCTGCTTTTTGTCTATAAAGAATTTCATCTGGTAAATACTCTTTTTCAAATGCTTTTCTAAGGAGATACTTCCCCATATTGTAGGTATTCATCTTTTTAGCAGGATCAATTCGAATCACATAATCGACGAAGGAAAGATCACCAAATGGGACACGTGCTTCTAATGAATGATATGCTAAACATCGATCTGCTCTTAGAACATCATACATATATAATTCTTTCATACGCTTGATTTCATCTTCTTGAAATGCTTCTTTGCTTGGAGCAAAGTCAGTATATTTATATCCAAAAAGTTCGTCACTCACTTCACCTGTTAATAACACTTTAATATCTGTATGTTCGTGAATATACTTACTCACTAAAAACATACCAATAGATGCTCTTACTGTTGTGATATCAAATGATTCAAGCGCATAAATAACCTCACTTAAAGATCCAATCACATCTTCTTTTGTCATAATAACTTCATGATGTTCTGTTCCTAAATACTTTGATACAATCTTTGCATATTTTAAATCAATGGGATCACTATCCATCCCAATACTAAATGTCTTGAGTGGTTTTTTTGATTGTCTTGCTGCAACCGCACATACCAAGCTAGAATCTAAGCCACCAGACAATAAATATCCGATAGGCGCATCACTATGCATGCGCTTAATAATGCCTTTTTTAAGTCTTTCTTCGATTTCTTTAAATATCATCTCATGTGTATCCTCATGATACTTCACATCATCAAAAATGTCTGTATATTTAACAAACGCACCTTGGTAATAATAATGTCCTGGTGGAAAAGGAATTACCTGGTCAACATTTGAAATGATTGCTTTAGCTTCACTTGAAAAAACAATTTTTTTGCTGATTTTTTCGAATCCATAAAACAACGGTCTTATCCCAATAGGATCTCTAGCTGCAACAACTTCCCCTTTTTTCTCATCAAATAACACGATTGCAAACTCGGCATCTAATTTATGAAACATCTTTAGCCCAAAAGTTTTATAAAGTGGTAATAAAACTTCACAGTCAGATGTTGATTTAAATTGATATTCTACTTCTTTTTTTAACGCTTCTTCATTATATATTTCAGCGTTTGCTACTAAAATTACTTCTTCATCATAAAAAGGTTGCATCCCTGTTTCATGTAAATCCATAATCGCTAATCGATTAAAATAAAATCTATATCCTTTTCCAATCACTTTCATTTGTTGATCTGGACCTCTATAAATCATACATTTTGATCCATCGTCAAATTGAACTTCTTCACTTGTTGAAACTAAAATACCGCACATCTTCATCATCCTTTCAAATTGAAATAAACAAAAAAGAGCCTTCTTCCACTAAAAGGGACGAATGACTCTTATATCCGCGGTACCACCCAAATTATCAAACTATGTTTGATCACTTTTAAAGTTCTAACAAACTCATATCTCTATAACGGGAGATCCCGACTTAGCCTACTTTATTTCGGTAAGTACTCCTTGGCGTTTTTCAATCAAGTTATTATATAGACTCTCAGCAACGTCTACTCTCTGTGATAAATCACTTCATTTACTCTTCCAAATCATCGTTTGAAAAGATTGTATCACACTTAATTACTGATTTGCAATACTTTAATTATCATTTTCTTGTAAATGAGAAATTGTAACTTGTGGGAATGGAATACCAATTTGATGTGCATCAAATAACAATTTGATTTCACGATTTAATATTCTTTGTACTTGGAATTTGTTATCTTCTTTAGTCACTGCAATAATTTTTAAGACAACTGCTGAATCTCCTAATGAAGATATACCCAAATATTTAGGAATTTCTAATATTTCTGGATGGTTTTCAAACATCGTTGGTAAATACTCATTGACGATTTCTTCAACACGTTTGATATCTTCTCCATATTCAATGCCCACTTCACAAATAGCAACACTGTTTCTTTGAGATGCGTTAATCACATTTCTTACATCTCTATTATTGACATATTTAACATCTAGATTCCCTAAATCAAGGAATTTAGTTGTTCTTAAATTGATTTCTAGTACTCTACCTCTAAACCCATCTAAATAAACAATATCATCTACTTGATATTGATTATCTAAAATAATGAGGACACCAGCGAGTAAATCTTCAATAATACTTTGTGCACCAAAGCTTACTGCAAATCCAATAAGTCCTAATGATACAAGTAATGTTGATGAATCAACACCCCATGCAGATAAGACAAAGATAATGCCTAGTAAAACTAAAAAATAACTAATTATAGATCGAAGTAATGTAATTGGTGATGAATTATACGTTTTTTTATCAAGGAATAAAACAAGTGCCCAACCAATGACTTTCTTTAGTATCCAGATAAATAATAAGATCGTAAGTGTTTCAATGATTCTTAAATAGTTATTTAGAATCAAGTTACCAATATCAAAAAATTTACCTAATGTTCTTTCTACGATATCACCAGCTGTTGTATTTGCATATAATCTAGGAATCGTCATTCCTACTGCGATAGTGATAACAATAATAAATGCTTCAATGCTTGTTTTAATGATTGCTTTTTTCTTGTGCGGTGCCATTTTTGGCTTTCTTGCTTTTTCTTTCTTAGCCATTGTTTGTTTCTCCTTCAAAATTGATTTGATAAGTGATGACATCATCACCATTAAATATAATTGTTATTTGCGTTAATGTCTCATCGAGTATAAGTTCAAAGGTGTATTGGTTTTGATCATAAGAGACAAAAGTCATTTCTTGATCATTGAGTAAAACTAGATCAATATCTTCTATATTTTCGATAATCGTAATTGTATGTAACAAATTGTAATTTGTATATACATAATTTAGATCATTAAATAGAGATAGATCAAGTGTATATAATATGTATTGATGCGTCCCATCCGAGACATAAATATCTAAAGATGTGATTGTGGTTTGAGATAAATCCATCGTTTGAAAATCAGATAATAACACTGTCGTTATTTGATCACCAACGATATAATCTACAAAATATATAAATCGTTCATCTAAATTAAATGTGTGATCTATAGTGACATATTGATTTGATAATTCAATATTAATATGTCCATCTAGAGGTGCAATCATTTCATAGGTAAATGATTTAATGATTTCATCATTTTTAATCACGTTAAACGTTAATGTTTGTTGATAGTTAACCTCTGGAATTTCTATCGTTTGATCACCATCAGTAATCATTTCATGGAAATCACTGATATCTGGTGAAGAAAGTGTGATAAGTCCTATATCTTCATCTCTCACATAAGAAGATAGTTCAATCTTGATTTCTCTTAAGGTTTTTCTTATGTCACCAACTTCATAAATATCTTTTAAATAAACTTCACTCATCTGATCCGTTTGAAAAGCTTTTTCATCAAGTTTTGTCCAAACCATACCATTATCATATTCAACCCAAATTTTATAACTGGTATTTAAATATAAATCTTCGACAACACCTTCGTTATATCCTAAATCAAGATCAACATAATATTCTCCATACTGAGAACTTGTTACAAGTCTTATTTGATAATCAGCTGGTGGACTTGTATCTTCTGGATCTCTTATTTCTTCTAATTCTAAAGCATAATACACTTTATCTTTGACGACATCGATATCAAATGTATTTAAGATAAGTTGTTGTGCGGCGATTGCGACCACTACCGCTGATCCACCAACCGCACCAATCATGCCATACAATATTTTTTTAATTCCATCGTTTTTCATTTATATCACATCCTTTTTTGAAACACTTCTATGCAATATAAATAAACTTATAGTAAATATGCCTAATCCCATCAACAAAACAATCGAGTGATCACTTTGTTTTGTTTCTGTCATCGTTAAAGTGTAAGTGTCTAAATCATATGATACTTTTTGTGCTTTATCTGTAGAAATAAAATAAGGATATGCAATAAAATCATCTGAGACTATGACGATTTGGTCACTTATTTTCTCACCCATACCGTTTGGTAGTGTATACCAACCCATGAATTCTAGCCCATCTATAGATATCATCAAATCATCAACAAATGCTTCACCTGAAGTGATTGTGATTGTATATATTTGATGATTAACAATCACAGTAAAATCAAAAGTATGTGCAATCATTTTTGGGTAGACTTGCATATCCCTAGAAGGCATCACTTCTGTTAATGGTGTAGAATAATTTTCATCTAAATACCATCCATCAAAATCATATCCTTCTAATTGATATGAAATGACATCGATTACACTTTGATAATCATAAGTATCGGTTGTAATCGTATTACCATTGTGATCTAACCAAGATACGGTGTATTGATTGATCGTATAAACCGCAGTAATAACAACATCATTTGCGGGCATCATCTCTGGAAGATTTTCCCAATGATCAAACGTATATCCTTCTTTTTCAGGAATGAAATCAAATGTGATCACATCTCCAAAATCAAATATGATTGCGTTATTTGATGATCCACCTTGTGTATCAAATGATAATTCATATGGATTTACCATCCATTTAGCATATAAAATTAAATCCTGATACGTACCTTCTAAGATTGTATCCATCTGTGTTTCATATGTTTCATCAACAAACCACCCGCCAAAGGTATATCCTTCTTTAGTTGGATTTAATAAAGGTATATCACTAAATTCAATCGTATATGCTTGAGGGTTGTTTTCGTTTTGTAAACCATCATTAAGTAGATAAGTAATGTGATATGTAACCACATCCCATTTAGCATATAATGTCAACCCGTCAAGGGGCATCGTTGTAAATGTATACGCGTTTTGTAAACTTTGATCACTATACCATCCACCAAATATATATCCATCTTTAGTTGGATCAAGAGGGGCAACAATATCACCTAAAAACGATTGTTCAATTGGATCAATAACTGAACCGCCTTGTGTATCAAATGTGATTTGATAAGGATTTGCATTCCATTTAGCATATAATGTCATTTGATTTAAAGCGCTTGGCTCAATCGTCTGAATTAAAGTATCATAACTAGAATCAAGATACCAGCCATCAAAACTATAACCTGTTCTTGTTGGATCAAACAAATTAAATTCTAAAGATTCTACAGTATATGATTCAATATTTAATAAACTATTGATACCACCATTAAGTTCATAATTGATATGATATGTAATCACATCCCATTTGGCATATAAAGTCAACCCATCAAGTGGCATCGTTGTAAATATATAAGCATTTTGTAAACTTTGATCACTATACCAGCCACCAAATGTATAGCCATCTTTAGTTGGATCATGAGGTGGATTGATGCTCATCATGTAGTTAGTTGTCATATCATCTACTAAACTTCCACCATTTGATTCAAATGTGATTGAATAACTATTAATATTAAATATAGCTGCTAATACCAAATCTTCCGCTGGCATCGTCAAAGGTATCGCTTGATCCCATCCAGCAAAAGTATATCCATCTCTACTTGGATCTTCTGGTAAAACAATGGATTCACCATAAGAAATCTGCATTTGAGCAATTTCTGTACCTCCATTTGTATCAAAGGTAATTGTATATGTGTTTGTTAACCATCTCGCATACAAAGTAATGCCATCAAGGGGCATCGTTGTAAATGTATAAGCATTTTGTAATAAAGAATCGCTATACCATCCACCAAAGGTATATCCTTCCTTTGTTGGATCAAAAGGTGGGTTAACATTCATCATATAAAATGAAGTTATATCATCTACTAAACTTCCACCATTTGATTCAAATGTGATTGAATAACTATTAATACTATAACTAGGTGTAATCACCAAATCTTCTGCAGGCATCGTTAAAGGAATCGCTTGATCCCAGCCATTAAATGTGTATCCTTCTCTACTTGGATTCTCTGGAGTAATCACCAAATCTCCATAATCTAGAGTGATACTATCAATAGTTGAGCCACCATTAGAATTAAATGAAATGGTGTATTGATTGACTGTCCATTTGGCATATAATGTAATTCCTCCTAATGGCATCGTTGTAAATGTATAAGGGTTTTTTAAACTTTGATCACTATACCAGCCATCAAATGTATATCCTTCTTTGATTGGATCAAGTGGTCTATTCACGTTTAATTCATAACCTAAAGTAATCGTAGATACGTCACTACCACCATTTGATTCAAAATTCATGTCATAAGAAATCGGTTGATAATGTGCAGTTAAAACTAAATCTCCATAAGAACCTGTTGGAATATATGAAACCCAATCACCATTTTGATTAGTCCAACCTATAAACGAGTATCCTTCTTTGCTTGGATCATTTAAATAAATGGTTGGATCTTCAATTGTATAAGTTGTCAGATTGTTTGATTCAACACCCTCATTTAAATCATAAGTGATGTGATAAGTGATTGCTTGATAGTTAGGGAGAATCGTTACATTATAGTTGGGCATCGTTGAAGGTAGGGCTTGATTCCAACCAACAAATGAATAACCATTAACATCAGAAGGTGTTGGCTGGTTTACATTTGATAAAGAATCTCCATAAATATACTGATTATTAAAAAGGCTTATCCCATTATAATCTAAGAATTTCAACGTATACGACTGTTTAATGTTTACAGTGATGGTTTCTTCATAATCACCTAATACTTGATCTGTTGCTAAACCACCATATTCGATAATATATCCTGGTTGTGTACTACTAGAGCCTAAATCATTCCAATTTTTAGTTCCAACATAAAATTGAGCATAATCTTCGTTATTGGAATTATTAGGTTCACCAGTAGCCCAATTTTGATATGTACTGCTAAGTGTTTGTCCAGCTTCTGGACCAGTAACCCATTTCCAAAGACCTTCAAATGTTTCATCACTCGCACCAATCCATCCATTAGATGAAAGTTTTTGAGCAACGAATTCGTTTTCCAAAGCACTTGTAATAGTTACAAGATAACCTTGTCTTTCATTAAAATATCTAGTTTGAGCATTCGCCTTTGCATTAGCCCAATAAGTGTAGTAAGAAATATATTCATAATAATGTCCTGTAACATCAAAATAGGTGGCATTACCAACACCTGTATTTATGGTAAAACTTAATGATATGTTTTCTCTATATGTAGACCCACTATGTAGTGTAAATGATCTAAATAATGCTTGATAATTAGCTGCTGTTGTTGATCCTGTTAATGTATAGACACCTTTACTTGAATTATAACTCACAGTAATCCCAGAAACTGCAGTATATGTTATAGTAGCATCAGATGGCAAATTATTCACAACAACTGATGCACTTGTTATATTGACATCAGATGAAACAACCATATCAGGTGAAAGTACAATCGATGATGATGTCGCTAAGTTAATGCTGTTTTGAGTTGTAGATATTTGTGTATTTTGAGTTGCTGCATAAATACTTTGATTTGAAATTAAAAAGTAGATCGAAAAAGACAACAAAAAAAACATTAATCCAAAAATTAATGGTTTTGTAATTCTTCTTACAAACATAAATCTTCTCCTATCATAAATAAATTAAAAATTTATATCTATGATATACCGATTCCCCTCTATGCTTTTGTTATCTACATTGCTATTTATTATTATAGCATTATAGTATTAAAAAATGATTAAATTTGACTTGTTGATTTTTATAAGCTATTCATGTATAATTTAAGTATAAGTTAAGATGAACAAGAGTTAAGAGCGCGAACTGTCAATTTATCATTTTTGACTTCGCCTTTTATTTTTTCAAAGGAGATATTATGTTTTATAATCAACACATTATTCCTGCTATTTCTAATCATCAAGCTTTGAAAAAATTTATTGATTCTCCACATACTTATGGAATATTAATGAATTTTCAACTTGCTCAACTCAAAGGGCTGGTTGAAGCAGGGCACAATGCAAATAAAAAGATACTCATCCATTCAGAATTGATTAAGGGTTTATCACATGATGAATATGGAGCTATCTATTTAATTCAAGAACTCAAAGTAGATGGTCTGATATCAAGTAAACCAAAAGTGATTGAAGTATGTAAAAAAAGAAATGTGATCGGTATCTTTAGATTTTTCTTAAAAGATAGCATTTCATTAGAACAATCTTTAATGATTACAAGAAAGATTGAACCGATTTATTTAGAAGTCTTACCTGCAACTTCTACATCATTAATTGAGTATATCAAAACTCAAGTGAACGCAGAAATACTCATGGGTGGTCTCATCCAAAACAAATCACAAATTCAAAACTGTCTAACATCTGGTGCCATTGCAGTCACAACTTCTAATATCGATTTGTGGTAAATCCATGTTAATCTAAATTCGAGAGTCTAGAGAGAAAAGCAATTTTCATTGTTTTTCTCTTTTTATTTTTTTAGGAAGAAGGTATCTTATGAACAACAAAGAAATGATTTATGATTACGCAATTATTGGAGCTGGTATTGTCGGTTCTTTAATTGCTAGATACTTAAGTCAGTATGAATCAAAAACAATTTTATTAGAAAAAGAAAACGACATTGCAAATGTTCAAACCAGTGCGAACAGTGCAATCATCCATTCCGGTCATGATCCACAACCTGGAACATTAAAAGCAAAACTTTGTGTTTTAGGAAATGAGATGTATGATGAACTAGAAAAAACAATGCATATACCATTAAGACGTACTGGCGCGTTTGTGGTTGCTAAAAATGAGACTGAATTAAAAACACTTGTTCTACTTCAAGAAAGAGCTAAACTTAACGGTGTAAAATCTTATCAGCTTTTACTAAAAGATCAAATCAAACTTGAAGAACCGCACTTAAATGACACCATTGTAGGTGCACTTTCATTACCTACAACCAAAGTAACCTTTCCATGGGAAGTTGCTATTAAAGCATGTCATGTAGCCATTAAAAATGGTGTAACTTTTCAAAAGAATGCCATGGTCACAAACATCTCATATCAAAATGACATCTTTGATATTGAAGTGAACAAAAACACGCACATCTTAGCAAAGCATATCATTAATTCAAGTGGTGTAAATTCAAAAGAACTTTCTTCTTTTTTAGATGAGGAACTCCCATTTCATTCAACACCTAAACGTGGAGAATACTTTGTTCTTGATCGACAAATAGATGGCATGTTTAAACATGTTATCTATCCACTGCCTTCACAAAAAGGTAAAGGTGTATTAATTACACCTCAAACACATGGAAATATCTTATTAGGGCCAACAAGTGATTATACTGATAATCAAATCACTTATACGACAAAAGATGGATTATCTTATGTGAAAGAACACGTTAAAGACTTGTGTGATCACATACCTTATCCATATATCATTAGATCATTTTCAGGTATACGTGCAAGTATCGATACTAAAGACTTCTACATCAAACCATCTTCTAAATACCCTAACTTTTACATCCTTGCTGGTATCGATTCACCTGGTCTTACAGCAGCACCTGCGATTGCGAAATATCTAGTTGATGAAATCATTCAAATCAAAGACCCAATAAAAGATACTTTTAATCCTTACTTAGATCAAGATATCGTATTTAAAGACTTATCTTTAAAGCGTCAACAAGAATTATATAAAGAAAAACCGAAATATGGTCATGTCATTTGTCAATGTGAACACGTCAGTGAACAAGAAATTATTGATGCTATTTTATCTCCTGTTGGAAGTCAAACCCTCAAGGGTATAAAAAAACGAACACGAGCAGGTGCAGGTACATGCCAAGGTGGATACTGTCAATCTGAAGTGCTAAGGATTATTGCAAGTGTAACTGAAACAGATCCTACTTCTATTAATTATGATGCATTAGGTACTGAGATACTTGATAAAGAATCGAAGGTGGGCATATGAGAAAAGCATATGATGTCACCATCATCGGTGGTGGATCTGCAGGATTAGCTGCAGCAAAAGCATTTAAAGGAACGAACACAAAAGTCGCTTTAGTAGAAAGATCTCACATATTAGGTGGCATATTAAATCAATGCATCCACAATGGATTTGGACTTCATGTATTTAAAGAAATGCTTACTGGTCCAGAATTCGCACAAAGATTCATTGATGATATTGATGAAAAACAACTTGATGTATATTTAGACACAACCGTTTTAGATGTCAAACAGGACAATCCCTTCATCTTAACTTGTAGCAGTGAATATGATGGTATTTATGAACTCGAATCAAAAACAATCATCTTATCGAGTGGTTGTTATGAACGCTCTAGAGGTGCTATATCAATTCCGGGTTCAAGACCCAATGGTATTATGACTGCTGGTACTGCACAAAAATATTTAAATATTGATGGTTATTTAGTTGGTAAAAATGTATTTATTTTAGGTAGTGGTGACATTGGACTTATTATGGCAAGACGTATGACTTTAGAAGGTGCTAAAGTTTTAGGTGTTGCAGAAATGATGCCTTACTCTAATGGTTTAAATAGAAATATCGCACAATGTTTAGATGACTTTGACATTCCACTCTATTTATCTCATACGATTGTTGACATTAAAGGTGAAAAAAACCTTGAGTCAATTACCATTCAACAATTAGATGAAAAATTTAATCCAATTGAAGGCACACAAAAAACATTTGAAGTTGATACACTTTTGTTATCTGTTGGACTTATTCCAGATATTAAAGTTTTTGAACATCTTGATTTAACTTTAAATCCAATCACTAAAAGTATTAATGTTAATCAAAACTACCAAACATCAATACCTGGCATATTTGCATGTGGCAATGCACTTCATGTTCATGATTTGGTCGATGATGTTGTCATTGAATCGATGCGAGCTGGCCATGCTGTATTAAATTATTTATCCGCTTCACAAAGCCATGTGACACCAAATTCAAAAGTTGTATATGACCACCACATTAGATATGTTGTTCCTCATCTACTCAATACTAACTATTTACTCAATGACGATCTTATCTTTTTATTTAGAACAACGCAAAAATTTGATGAAGCATACTTTATCGTTAAACAAGGCGACAAAGAAATATATAGAAAAAAACATCGTTTTATCGTTCCAGCTGAAATGAATAAAATTGAAATCAAGCGAAGTGCTGTTGATTTATCAAAAGACTTATCAATATCACTTGAGGAGGTTAAACATGAAAAATGATATGATTTGTATCATGTGCCCAAGAGGGTGCCATTTACATGTTGATAAAAACATGGTTGTTGAAGGTAACTTCTGTCCTAGAGGAAAAACATATGCTATCGAAGAAATGACACATCCGGTACGCATATTAACAACCACTATGAAAACAAACGACCAATCACATCCACGTTTGACTATTAAATCAAAAGAAGGTATTCCTAAAGCATTATTATTTGAAGCAATGAACGAAATTAGCCACACCACTTTAAAAAAACATGTTAAAATAGGAGATATAGTAATCACCAACATTTGTCAAAGCGGCGTCGATATGATTGCTACACAAAATCTTTAGGGGAAGAGAGACATATGGAAGAGAAATATATTTTATCAATTGATCAAGGTACAACAAGCACACGCGCGATTATCTTTAATAAACGCAGTGAAATTGTGAGCATTGCTCAAGAAGAAATCAAACAGTACTACCCACAACCTGGTTGGGTGGAACATGATGCAAATGAAATTTGGATTAGTGTACTTACAGTGATGGCGAGATCTTTAGTACAGGCAAATCTTAAAGCAAGCGATATTGCATCTATCGGTATTACAAATCAAAGGGAAACCACTGTTGTATGGAACAGATTATCAGGATTACCTATTTATCATGCTGTTGTTTGGCAATCAAGACAGACTGAAGCGATTTGTCAGGATTTAAAAAACAAGGGTTATGCACATATGGTTAAAGAAAAAACAGGACTCGTCATTGATCCATATTTTTCTGGAACCAAAGTGAAATGGATTTTAGATCATGTTCCTGGTGCTCATGAACAAGCAAAACGTGGAGATTTATGTTTTGGAACTATTGATAGTTTCTTAATTTATAAACTCACTGGTCAAGTTCATGCTACTGATTATAGTAATGCATCTAGAACATTATTATTTAACATTCATACATTAAAATGGGATGATGAACTATTAAAGATGTTAGAC
Source organism: Acholeplasmataceae bacterium (assembly GCA_963667565.1). GTDB lineage: Bacteria > Bacillota_I > Bacilli_A > Acholeplasmatales > Acholeplasmataceae > WOFB19. Next base: position 1,408,173 of record OY763415.1, read on the forward strand.
ATTCCAAAAGCAATCCTTCCAGAAGTTAAACCATCTTCGTTTATTTTTGGATATACATTACCATACCATTTCTTTGGTGAACGCGTACCTATTAGTGGTGTTGCAGGTGATCAACAAGCTGCATTATTTGGTCAAACTTGTTTTGAGAAAGGTGATGTAAAAAACACCTATGGTACAGGTTGTTTTATGCTCATGAATACCGGTCAAGAAATCATTGACTCTAAGCATGGCATGTTATCAACCATCGCTTGGGGTATTAATAATAAAGTCACTTATGCTCTAGAAGGTTCTGTATTTGTTGCTGGATCTGCTGTTCAATGGTTACGTGATGGATTAGAACTCATTAAAAGTGCATCTGAAACAGAAAAACTTGCAGAATCCTTAGATTCAAATGAAGGTGTTTATATTGTTCCAGCATTTGTTGGTCTTGGAACGCCTTATTGGGACTCTCAAGCAAAAGGTGCAATCTTTGGACTTACTAGGGGTACAACAACCAATCATTTATCTAGAGCAGTTTTAGAGTCTATTTGTTATCAATCTATGGATGTATTAGAAGCTATGGAACTTGATTCAGGAACAACCATTAATCAATTTAAAGTTGATGGCGGAGCAACCGCTAACCACTTCTTACTTCAATTTCAGTCTGACATATTGGATTTAGAAGTCTTAAGACCTAAAGTTTTAGAAACAACCGCTTTAGGTGCAGCATACTTATCTGGACTTGCATCTAAGTTTTGGAAAAACATCGATGAAATTAAATCTTTATGGCAGTTAGAACATAAATTTGTTCCTAAGATGTCAAAGAAAAAACGTGAAGCCTACACCAAAGGTTGGAAAACCGCAGTTAGTGCTACACGCCAATTTAAATAATACAATAAAAAAAGACTTCAATTGAAGTCTTTTATTTTGTGATTTTATTTTGTGAATATGAACACACTTTACATGCTTTCTCATCTTTATGTTTTACCATTTGATAGATAATACCAAAGATAATACCTGCAGTCACAATTAAAATAATAATATCTGCTAACGTCATAATAACACCTCAATTAAATGTCCTACTTGATATACAATGGTTGCAAGCACCCAAGCAATCCCTGTTTGTAGCCCTAAAGCTCTCCATAATGTCTTAGAATTTCCAAGTTCTCTATTCATCGCACCTACGGCACCAAAACAAGGCGCACTAAATAAATTAAAGACCATAAATGCATATGCTGAAGAAGCTGAGAAAAATCCGAATGCGGATGCATTAAAGATCAGCACTCCAGCGCTTGTATCTTCACTAAATCCTGCAATAATTGCCATAGATGATACAACTTGTTCTTTTGCAACCAATCCTTGAATCGCTGAAACTGAAGCTTCCCAACTAAATGTTCCTAAAAATGGATAGAAAAACCATGAGAATAATTTACCAATGCCAGCAAGCATACTTTGATCTGGTGACACACCGTATTCAAATGTAAATGAGAAACTAATGAGTAACCATATAGCAACACTTGCCATAAAAATGATTGTTCCTGCTTGCGTAATAAATGCTTTAACTTTTAAATAAACATCTTTAAATATATAAGATGCTTGAGGCAATTTATAAGATGGTAGTTCTAAAATAAAATTAGAATTATGATCCTTATAAAATATCTTTTTAAATATAAATGCTACAACAACAATAATCGTAATTGCTAAGAAATACAATGATGCACTCACTAATCCTGAATGATCACTAAAGAAATATCCTGCAAACAATGTAATAATAGGAAGCTTAGCACTACATGGAATAAATGGTGTAAGCATAATTGTCATTTTCTTTTCTGTCTCATCAGATATTGATCTAGCTGACATGATGGCTGGCACACTACATCCACTACCAATAATAAATGGAATAAGTGATTTTCCTGATAATCCAACTTTTTGAAATACTCTATCTAAGAAAAAGGCAATTCTAGACATATAACCAGTTGCTTCTAATAATGAAATCATTAAAAATAGAATCATTAATTGCGGTACAAAGTTAAGCACTGCACCAACACCAGCAACAATCCCATCGATGACTAAACTTCTAGACCAATCAGATGCATGCCAAATGATGAGTCTTTGACTGAGCCATTCGGAAAAACTACCAATCGTGTGGTCGACAAAGTCTACTGTCAATCCACCAAAAGGTCCAGCAGCTAAATAATAAATAGAAAACATGATGAGTGCAAAAATAGGCAATGCTAAATACTTATTTAATACGATACGATCAATCTTATCCGTGAGAGACATGTGTAATTTATGCCATTTGATCGATTCATCTCTTAAGTTTTCAATATATCGATATCTTTCATCAATGATGATTTGTTCTAAATCTCTTTGATACTCTGGTTTTAGTTGATCAATCAAACGATGCGTTTCATCATTTTGATATGCATCAAACTTTTGATGTTCTTCAATCAGTTTTAATGCAACATATCTTTTATATGGATGATTGATTTGATCTTCAATTTTTGGTAGTTGATTTTCAATGATGTGATCAAAAATACGTGCATACTCATTTTTTCTATAAACACCACCTTTGATTAATTTAATTAAATCAAAGATACCTGTCTTTTTTAATGCTGAAATTTGAATGGTGGTTGTATCTAATTTGTTTTCTAAAAAATCATAATCGATTTTTATACCATGTCGATCGATTAAATCTGTCATATTAATCGCCAATATCATTGGTTTGCCTAACTCTAGAAGTTGAGTCGTTAAATACAAACTTCTTTCCATAGCTGTAGCATCCACAATATTAACAATTAAATCAACTTGCTCATTTAATAAATAATCTACTGTGATTTGTTCATCTTGGCTATAAGCACTCAGTGAATAAACCCCAGGTAAATCGATAATCTCAAAATCTGTACTTCTAATTAATCCTTCTTTTTTTTCGATGGTTACCCCTGGCCAATTACCTGTTCTTTGATGAGAACCAGTGAGTAAATTAAAGAGCGTTGTTTTCCCTGAGTTTTGATTACCAACTAAAGCAACTCTCATTTGATAACCTCCACTTCAATTAAAGATAAATCCTTTTTTCTTAAACAAAGTTCATATCCCCTAAGTTCAATATCAACAGGATCTCCCAGAGGTGCTACCTTTTTAACTTTGATTTGCACACCTTCTGTGATACCCATATCCATTAATCTTCTTTTAAAAATATGGTCTGTTGTATGTATATGACTCACTCTAATCTTCATACCTTTAGGTATGAGATCAAGTGTCGTTTTATCGCCTATATTTAAATGCTCGTTTTTCTTCATGAACTCGCAACTCCATTTCATTAAGTACTTCTATATTATATTGATTAAGAAATACAAAATCAAATGATATCATAAAGATTCTAATTAAGACTATAAATAAAAAAAGGCTTAAATTTAAGCCTTTATTTTTTATCTGCGATTTGATGTTTTTGACGATACATTTTTAAGTCAACATGGTTGAAGAAATCAATCACGGTTTCAAATTTATCTTCATCATAAAAATCATATCCATAGCTAATTTTTAATACATAACTCTCTCTACTTTGCTTGTTGAGGTCATTAATGTTTTCAATAATTCGTTTAATCACATTTTCAACAACTGCTTCATCTTGTGCTGATAAGATGATTGCAAATTCGTCACCACCAATGCGGCTAACAAAATCTTTCGTTCGTACTGAACTTTGTAATATATCGCTAATTCTAATGAGCGCTTTATCGCCTTCATTATGCCCATAAATATCATTGATTTGTTTAAAGTCATCTAAGTCAATAATAATACCATAGATTTTTTCTGACTTGTTTGAATTGTTTTTAACTCTAGCGAGTTGTGTTTCAAACTCTCTACGATTGAATAGTCCAGTTAAATAGTCTGTCTTTGTTAATTTTAGTTGCATATAAATATAACTAATCAGCAATGAAATGATTAATGCATTCCAAATCAAATTTGTTTCTTTATAAACAATTAAAAATGCCATCGCAATTGAGGGTGTAGATATAAATAACACTAAAGGTGTTATATCTGCTTTTGTTAAATGTCTAGCATCCATCGCTGTGACAATAAAACTAATAAATGCAACAACATAAATCGACCCTGCATACCATAATCTTAATGGACCTGGTGAATAAATATTGGTATAGGTTTCTATGTCAAATAGATACTGCCCTTTTAAACTTAAGATTGATAAAATCACACTGCTTACAACAACAAAAATATAGATGACGTGTCTCTTCTTAAATTGATATTGATTTTTATAAATCTCAAAATCTAAAAAGACTGCACTTAAAAATACAACTGCTGGTGAGATGGCATGATATAAAATTAAAGCAATTACCAATATAATTCTTGCTAAATTTCCAGGTACTCCACTCATACCCAAATAGATTGATTCTAAGATGAGAACAACGATTGTTGACCATAAGATGATAAAAAATAATCTATTTAATTTTACAGATCTATAAATTTGACTTTTTAGACTGAAATATAAAATTAAAGCAATAATGATTGATAAAATATTATTTTGAATCTCGTACATATTTTAACGCATCCTTATATACAACTTTTTTACCATTTACATTATAACACAAACGATATAAAAATTATATATTCTATAATTTAATATGATATACTAAAACCATAAATATAGAGGAGGTAATTTTGTGGGATTCATTAAAGCAATAGATGGTCTACCTTGGATTATTAAGTTAATACTTGCGTTACCAGGATTTGATGTTGTATATGGTATCTATCGTTTAGTTAAAGGCTTTAACAAAAATGATAATGTACTCATCGTCGCTGGAATTATTTGGATTTTTGCTGGTTGGGCAATACTTTGGATCATAGATGTAATTACCGTTGTATTTAACGAAAAAATTACAGTACTTGCATAATAAAAAGGACGAACCTTATGAGGTTTGTCCTTTTATTTAATGATTTAAAATTAGATTATACGAGTGCGCCTACAGTAAAATACACAATAAATGCTAATGCTAACACATATAAAACAGGACTTACTTCTTTTCCACGCTTTTGAATAAGCATCATAAGAACAAATGCAGTAAATCCAAATGCAATACCATTACCAATTGAATATGTTAACATCATCATGATGATTGTGATAAATGCTGCTGCTAAAGTTGGCGCATCATCCCAATTGATATTTCTAACTTGTGAAAACATTAAAATACCAACAAGTACTAATGCCATTGAAGTTAATGCTGAACTTGTAATAAAGATACTAAATACAGGATATGCAACAATTGAGATTAAGAATAATAATCCAACAACAACTGATGATAAACCAGTTTTTGCCCCTGATTCAATACCAGCACTTGACTCAATAAATGAAGTGACAGTTGAAGTACCCAACATCGCACCGACTGTTGTACCAATAGCATCAGTTAACATTGCTTTGTTAACATTTTCTAGTTCACCTTTTTCATTTAATAACCCCGCAGGTTCAGAAACTGCAATCAACGTACCCGCTGTATCAAAGATATCAAGATAAATAAGTGAGAATAAAACAAACCATAAGTCAGCTTTTCCAAATACTGTTGATAAACCATCAGCAAAACCTAAGAATGTATCACCAAATGAACTTAAATTTGAATAACCAGTTGAAAAAGCTGGCATACCATTTACCCCAAGTAAACCTAAGACAAATCCAACAATAGCTGTAATGACCATTGAAAGGATTAATGCAAATTTAGATACTTTACCTTTATATACAAATAAACCTAAAGCTAAGAAGATTCCAAATAATGCAAGTAAAACAGATGGGTTAGAAAAGTCACCTAAACTCACTGCAGTTGCAGAATTTGCAACAACAATACCGGCATTCTTTAAACCAATGAATGCAATGAAGAAACCAATACCAGCACCAATTGCTTTTTTAAGACTTGCTGGTACTGCATTGATAATCCATGTTCTAATTGGTGTTAATGAGATCACTAAGAAAATAATCCCTGATAAAAAGACTGCTGCTAATGCTTCTTGCCAGCTATAACCATTGCTTAATACTAATGTGTATGCTACTAAAGCGTTAATCCCCATACCTGGTGCTAAAGCGATAGGATAGTTTGCATAAACACCCATTAAAATTGTTGCTAACCCTGCAGCAAGTGCAGTTGCCACAAAGACACCACCTGTAGGAAACGCAAATCCATCAGGTAACCCTTCGATATCTAGCAAACCTAAAACTGCTGGATTTACTGCAAGAATATAAGCCATGGCTAAGAATGTAACTAATCCCCCGATAAGTTCAGCTCTTACAGATGATCCTCTTTCTTCAATCTTGAAGAATTTTTTTACTTTTTCCACTATTTTTTCTCCTTTTGTTTTTTTTGTATTCAACATATGTATCAAAAAAACAAAAAAACCACAAATATGTGGTTTCTACATTATGAAAACAGCAAAAAAATGTTTCCATATCGTAGTCGCGCGATTTACGGTTGCACGGTAGAAACTTGACCACCACATTAGGTCGATTATACGATAGATTGAATACTCTACAATTATAACAAAGCACCTATATCTTGTAAAGGTGCCTTTTATCTTTTTTTAATTTTCAAACCCGCTTTTAAAACCTATACTCTATTCGACTCGAGTAAGGATCTCAAATGCTTCATCAACAGTAGTCGCATTTAACAATTCATTTCTAAAACTCTCGTGTATCAGACTTCTAGATAACATCGCTAATACTTTCAAGTGTAAATTGACACCGTCTTCAGGAATACAGATTAAGAAGAAAAGTTGTGCCTTTTGTCCATCTAAACTTTTAAACTCGATGCCTTCAGTAGATCTGCCAAACACAACAGATGGTTTATTGATATGTGATGTCTTAGCGTGTGGAAGAGCAATCTTTAATCCAATCCCTGTTGTATCTAATGATTCTCTTACTAAAACATCATCAATAAGTCCATTTAAATCATCAATATGCCCTTTTTGGTTCATCAATGTCGCAAGTTCATTAATCACATCTTCTTTATTGATAGATTCTAAATTCAATTTAATATCTTCTTTATCCATAAAATCTAATAGTCTCATGGTTTTCTCCTAGGTTTAATCGTTATTGTTCATATTCACTTATATTATACCAAAACTGGTGTTATTGTGATATATATTAGAGCATATCACCATACTTTGAGGTTCGTATGATTTATAATATTAATAGATATTTATATCAAAGGAGAATGAAAAATAAAATGAATTTAAAAAAATATTTTGCTGAATTATTCGGTACATTTGTCTTAGTGTTTGTGGGTACTGCTACTGCTATCGAAACTGGTGATCCATTATTTACTGCATTAGCATTCGGTTTAGTTGTTGTAGCAATGGCTTATAGTATTGGCTCAATTTCAGGTGCACACTTAAATCCTGCTGTATCATTTGGATTAGCTTTAGGTAAAAGAATTACATGGAAAGACTTTGCATTCTATGCATTATTCCAAGTCATTGGTGCTTTCTTAGCAAGTTTAGTTGTTGCATTAGTATTAGGTACAACTCAAACTTTAGGTGGTAATGAAGTCCAAGCTGCTTTAAATGGTAACTTATGGTTAGCATTACTTGTTGAAGTTATTGTTGCTACAGTATTTATCTTTGTGATTTTAAGTGTGACTTCAAAAGAAGAAAATGCACGTGTTGCTGGATTTGTTATCGCTTTAACATTAGCTGTTTTAATCTTAGCGTCATTTAATTTATCAAATGCTGGTTTAAATCCTGCTAGATCACTTGCACCTGCTTTATTACAAGGTGGAACTGCATTAACTCAAGTATGGGTATTCATTTTAGGACCACTTGTTGGTGCTTTCTTAGGAAGTACATTATTTAAAGCATTAAATAAATAATAGATACGCTTATCATAAATAAAAGGTTCTCGTGATGACGAGAACCTTTTTTTATAGTTTTTTTAATACTTCTAATAGATGATCTGCAATGATACTAAATCCAAATTGTGTTGGATGTACACCATCACTTAAGATATCTAATTTTTGATATTGCGATAAATAACGATCAAGTATGGCTTGCATATCCAAACATTTTAAATCAAAGTGTTTTGCAATTTCTTTGACCATGTCTTGCTCAATTTCTAAATCTTTTTGCCAAATAGGTTCATAGACACCAACATCAAAGACAAATGGTGTCATCAATATGATTTCTGTATGTGGACATTCTTTTTTTGTCCATTCAATGAGTTTTATATAGTTTTCCTTAAATGCTTCTGGTAATACGATATCATTAAATGCATAGTGGTGCCATATTTCATTAATACCAATCAAGATGGTAACAACATCGGGTTTTAAATCAATTAAGTCTTCTTGCCAACGACGTAATAAATCTGTTGTCTTATTTCCAGAAATACCTCTGTTAAATACTTTAACATCTTTTAATGCTTTTGAAATGATAGGTACATACCCATTTCCTAAATCATCAAAACTTGATTTATCTCTATTCCAATCAGTAATGGAATCACCTATACATACGAGTCTTTTCATCTTATGCAATCGTCTTTCTCTTAAAATTACCTATAACGTTTCTCACAGGACTGGCGACTACAAATGCGTTAGGATCTAGTTTTTTAATAATTTCTGTGAGTGGGTGAAACTCATATGATGAAATAATGACATACACCATTGTTTTTTCATGATGAGAATATGCGCCTTCCACTTTTAATAATGTAACACCTCGATAAAGATTGGTTAAAATCTCATCTACGAGCGCTTTAGGTTCTACTGTAATAATATTAACAGATAAGAAATGATAAGCCGTATGCATTCTATCCGTAATGACTGTTGATACAATAATTCTAATCACTGTATATGATGTAATGACACCACCAGAGACGATGATGCCTGTTGTTGTCGCTCTACCACCGATGATTAATCCACCAAGTACAGCAATTGCAACATTCATTGCCATTGAGAAAAATCCGACACTTTTACCTTTTTTAAATGCTAAAAACTGTGCAATAATATCAAGTCCGCCAGTTGATGTTCCAAAGCGTAGAGCTCCACCGGTACCAACACCAATAAGTAAGCCCCCTAAAATAGCTGCAGTCAACGCATGTTCAACACTTGCTAAACCCATATCAACATTTGGAATCCAACTTAACATAAAGGACTGGATAAGTACGGATATAATACTATAAATCGTAAAACGATGAGACACACCAAACCAACCTAAAATCAGAATAGGTATGTTAAATACGATAATGAATAACCCAAGAAAATGTTCAGACAATCCATAACCAAATACCTTGGTTAAAATATCTCTGATTAACTGACCAATTCCAGGAATTCCCCCTGCATAAAGTGGTACCACTGAAGCTTCAAGAAACCATGCAACACCAACACCATAAACAACTGTGAAGACAATGACTGCCACGACTCTTTCAATTTCAGGTACGACTTTTGATCTAAATTTATCGGAACGAATCCAATCAAATAGTTTATTCATTTTGATCTTTTAGTATCTCCTCTAATTTCTTATTTAAATCATATCTCTCAAATAAAACCTCTGCGGTTTCTAACGTCACTTCATCAAATGATCCAAAACCCTTTAAAGTTTCAAAATCATCATTTTCAACTTTGATTAAATCTAATATCTTCTTAGATGTTTGAGGAATGAATGGTTTTAATAATACACCCACAAATCTAATGGTTTCTACTAATTGATATAAAACATAGTCTAATTCAACTTGTTTTGTTTCATCTTTAAATAAAGCCCAAGGTGCTGCAACGTCAATATATTTATTAGCGTGTCTTGCAAGTTTAACCACTTCTTCTAGCGCATCAGCAACCTTAAGTTCATCCATTAATGTATCCATTTGTGGTAAAACATCTAATGCCTTATCCTCTAAGTTGAACTCAAAAGGTTCTTTAATACTAACCTTCTTAACGACACCATCACGATATTTTTTTGCCATACCGATGGTTCTATTCACTAAGTTACCAATGGTATTTGCTAAATCGCTATTATTTCTTTCAATCATAAGTTCATAAGTAATATTACCATCTTGTGCATAAGGTATTTCATGAAGAACATAATATCTTACTGCATCGACACCAAAATACTTCACCAAATCATCGGTATACATCACATTACCAACAGATTTACTCATTTTACCCTTATTGACTAAAATCCAAGGATGACCAAATATTTGTTTTGGTAATTCCACACCTAAAGCCATTAATATAATTGGCCAATAAATCGTATGGAATCTTAAAATATCTTTACCAATTAAATGAACATCTGCTGGCCAATAAGTTTTAAATTGTTCAGTTGCTTCTTGATCTGGATGATATCCTAGTCCTGTTATATAATTACTTAGCGCATCTACCCAAACATAAATCACATGCTTATTATCAAAATCAACAGGAATCCCCCATTTAAATGAAGTTCTAGAAACTGATAGATCAGGTAGTGGTTCTTTTAGAAAGTTTTGAACCATTTCATTTTTTCTAGATTCTGGTTGAATAAAATTGGGATGATCTTCAATATGTTTTAATAATCTTTCTTGATATTTTTCTAGTTTTAAGAAATATGTTTCTTCAGAAGTCCAAACAAGTTCATCACCACTGGGACCTTTCCCATCAACAATATCTTTTTCAAAAATAAAGGCTTCATCTGCTACACTATACCAACCTTCATATTTACCTAAATAAATATCACCTTGATCAAATAGTTTTTTAAAAATAGCTTGTACAGATTTTTCATGATTATCATCAGTTGTTCTAATGAAATGATCATAACTGACATCTACTTTATCATAAATACGTTTAATTTCTGATGAGATATGATCTGCGTAAGCTTTTGGCGACAATTCATTGATTGCAGCTTTATTTTCAATTTTTTGTCCATGTTCATCAGTTCCAGTTTGAAAAAACACATCATCACCTTTAGCTCTTCTAAAGCGCACAATGGCGTCTGCTAAAATAGCTTCATATACATTTCCAATGTGTGGAATTGCCGAACTGTATGCAATTGCTGTTGTTAAATAAAATTTTTTACTCATTTTTTATGCCTCCAATTAAATAAAAAAAACGTCCTTGAAAAAACTCTAAGGACGAATCATCGCGGTACCACCTTAGTTCTAGACTAAATGGAGTCTAGCACTCAACACTTTAACGCAGCTGACGTTTCACTCTACATATCGAATGAAAGGCTCGAAAACCATGTTCATATAACCATTGATTCGTTTTCACCACCCACGAATTCTCTGATTTCAACTAGCTATATTACTCTTTTTCTCATCGCCGATTTAATTTCACTTATATTATATATAATATCAATCTATTTTACAATGTTTTTTTAATCAATAATTTTAAATGCTTTATAAACTTCATTTTTAGCTATTTTTCTTAAACTTGCTACTTTCTTCATCGCATCTTTTTCATTCAACCCTTGACTCATGAATAATCTGACATGATCACTTAACGACATATCCTCAAATGTTAGAATTTCATGATTTCCATCAATGATTAAAACATATTCACCTTTGTTTATATGCTCCATGTCGATCGCTTCTGATAGTGTTGTTCTAATCCATGTTTCAAATGTTTTTGTAAGTTCTCTAGCAATAGCGATTTTTCTATTTCCTAAAACGTCAAATAATACTTTCAATGTATTACTTATACGCATTGGAGATTCATAAATGATGAGTGTTTTATCATCATGAACATAAGATTCTAAAGTCTGTTTTGCATCACTTTTTTTACGCGGTAAAAACCCAATAAACACATGAGGTTGCATGGACAACCCTGATCCTACTAGTGCCGCTAAAGAAGCGCTTGCTCCGGGGATAGGTACAACATAAAAGGATGCTTCTATCACTTTTTGAATAAGTAAATATCCAGGATCACTAATGCCCGGTGTACCTGCATCAGTGATGATTGCAAGATGTTTACCTTCATTTAAAAGTTTAATTGCTTCTAAACTTTTTTCTTCTTTATTAAATTCATGATAACTTATCATTTGTGTGCTTATATTAAAATGTTTAAGGAGAACCCCTGAATTTCTCGTATCCTCAGCAAATATGTAGTCTACTTCTTTTAAAATCTCAACAGCTCTATAAGTCATATCACTTAAGTTGCCAATCGGTGTTGAGACAACATACAACGTAGGCTTAGGTTCTTTAAAACTCTTTTGAATCAAGATGTAACAATCCTTTTTGCACGTTCTCTTAAGTCTCTTTCGTTATAGACTAAACGAATGATTTGTTTTTTCTTATAGTCATCAATATTGAAATGCTCTCTAATATCTTCTAAGAAAAAATGCTCAGCAGTATTATAGAGTTCATCAATCATAGAGGTTTTTATGAGATTAAGGTAGACAATGTTTTTAACTGCAACACTAGCTTCAGAAAAAAACTCAATCGTTTCTTTAAGATCTGCACTTAATTTAAATGTGTATTCATTAGCGATATCATCACCAACCTCAACAAGCATTGTTTGTAAAAGTCGCTTTTCAATTTCAGATGCTTCACCATCAACTGTGACCATATGCATCGCTAAATCTAAAAATTTTAACTTTTCTTTTCTTGTCAATAAACTAAGTAACATTATATGTCTCCTTTAATATATGCATGAAACATATCCGTATGTTCATGCTTGTCTTTGTATAAGATTAGTGGTGGTTCTAACACCAATGAATCCTTCCCATTTTTAATGCATTGTATTAAAACATGATTTGCTTTTTTATCCAAATAAGGATGTACAAACTTAACTCTCTTTATCGCGAGTTGATGCTTCTTGCATTCAAAGACGATTTCTGCAAATCGGTCTGCGCGATGCACCATATAAAAATAACCACCAAACTTGAGTTGTTCACTTACTTTAGCAATGAGTTTTGATAAACTTAATGTCTGTTCGTGTCTTGCAATTTGATCAGACGTTTCTAAACTTAGTTGATCCTCATGCGCTGTCTTAAAAAATGGTGGGTTACATATAATGCAATCAAGATTTTTAAATGAAGTGTTTAAATAATCACCTAAAATCAATTTGCTTCGATGCTCTAAGTGATTAAGTTCAATATTATGTTTTGCCATTTGAAATCTTTCTTCTTGAATTTCAACACCAAAAAGGTTTGCTTTTGTCATCTCACTAGCATATAACAATAAAGCACCATTGCCAGTTCCAACATCTAATAATGTCTTTAGTCTAGCTGGTAGATTTAAAAACTTAGCTAATAAAACTGTATCCAAATTAAAAGAATGATTTCGTTCTTGGTCAATGTCTATTTGTGAACCAATCAGTTTTCTTCTGATCAATTTTTTACCCTTTTAATATCATCATTTCCAAACCATTGATCTGGCTCTTCATCTTGATAATGTACTTTCACTTTTTGGCTTAAAATATTGATATCAATGACTTTTGCTTTACCTTTTGGTGTATCTACAAACTCATTAATATCTGGTAAGATTTCTTTTAATTCTGTATAAACATCATCTTCATAACGAATACAGCATAAAAGTTTGCCACAAACGCCTGATATCTTTTGTGGATTAAGTGCTAAATTTTGATTTTTAGCCATTTTGATTGATACTGTATCAAACTCTCCAATGAATGTTGTACAGCACAAAATAAGACCACAAGGACCAATGCCACCAATCATTTTTGCAGCATCTCTTGGACCAATTTGTCTAAGTTCGATACGTGTATGGAAAATCTTGTTTAAATCTTTAACTAGATTTCTAAAATCAACTCTGTCTTCGGATTCAAAATAGATTAATAATCTTTTTCTATCTAATGTATATTCAGCACCTAATACTTTCATTTCTAGTTGATTTTCTTTAACAAGTTTCTTAGTTTCATCAACCACTTGACGTTCTAATGAAATATTATATGCTTCTGATTCTATGTCTGCTAAAGTCGCTACTCTTAAGATAGGTTTAAGTTCACTGACTAATTCAGTTTCTTCGATATCTTTAAGTGTATATACAGTTCCTATTTCAATGCCTCTTGATGTTTCTACTACCACTTGTTGGTTTTGAATCAAGTCAAGGTCTTTATATGAAAAATGGTATTTCTTTCCAGCTTCTTTAAATTTGATTAAAGCAACCTGCATGTTGTCACCTCTTCTTTTCTAAGATATATGCGAGTTCATCTAGCGCAAGTTCTAGATTGATATAATAGTTTTGTTTTTGATAAATCTCTTGCATTTCTTCAATTAAGTCTTGGATTTCAAAGACATCCATTTGATCGCTTTGTTCTAAGATGTTTTCTCTTAAAAACTCAAAAGCGATACTTTGATTTGAACGATAATGAATCAAATCCATAAAATATAAAATTAAACATTCCATGAATTGTGTAAACAACATACGTTCTTGAAATAAAAATCTTCCATATTTCGAAAAATATATCGGATAAATCACATCTCTATTTTTCCAGTTATTGGAAATGGCGATGATAAATTCAATCATTTGATTCATATTAGGATCGCTTGCTAATAAAATCGCATCATCTAAATCCTTAGTAATATATGGCAAGATGGTTGCTTTTTCTTCTGAGACACCTTCTGACATCAATTGTTCTTTTAATTGAATTTCATCCATACTATTCAAATGAATAATTTGTGATCTTGATTTAATAGTTAAAATCACATCATCAAGATTTTCTGTTAATAAAAAACCTGTAACTTGATGACTTGATGGTTCTTCCATAAATTTAAGCAAGGAATTTGAAGCACTTTGATTCATGCGTTCAACATTTTTAATGACATAAACTCTAGGTCCACTGACGAGTGCTGTTTTAGAAAACTCTGCTTGTAATTCTAAGATTTGTTCTTTCTTAATATTTAATCCACTAGGTTCAATGATCATTAAATTCGATAATGTTTGTGCATGAATCTGATGTCTTAACAATGTGTTTTCTTCTATACTCGATTGTTCATTAAAAATAAGATAGCAAATCTCTTCTACAAGTTTTGATTTTCCACTACCTTTTGGCCCACTAATGATATATAAATGTGCTAAGCGGTTCTTTTTAATCGCTTGTTCAAAAAAGGTTAGCGCTTGACTCATAGTTTATCCTTAATGATTTTAATAATATCTTGATAAATTTCATCTAATGAGCGATTCCCATCAATCAAAACAACACGATTCGGATATCTTTTAACAATCTCAAAATAGCCTTGTCTTACCTTATGGTGAAAATCAATAGATTCTTGATCTAATCGATCAAACTTATCTCTGTGATGAATTCGTGATAATCCAACTTTAGGGTCTACGTCAATATAAAATGTCAAATCAGGCATATGCAACGTTGCATAGTGATTAATATTTAATACAAACTCAAAACCAAGATCTCTAGCATATGCTTGATATGCTAATGAACTATCTAAATATCTGTCACATAAAACAATTTTTTTAGCATCTAAAGCAGGAATGATCACTTCATCTAAATGTTGTGCTCTGGATGCTGCATATAAAAGAGCTTCCGTGTAAGGTGTAACACCTTCATATTTGGGATTTAAAACCACATCTCTAATAGCTTCTGCAACCATTGAACCACCTGGTTCTCTAGTAGCAACAATATCATATGAAGACAAAGCTTTTTTAATGTGTTCTATAAGTGAAGTTTTTCCAGATCCTTCTCCACCTTCAAATGTAATAAACATAGTTTATACGCTCCTTTTATCATATTATACCATTACTTATAATATACTCGTAATAGATAAAGTCCTCTGGCTTCTGCTGTTTTTCCAGCTAAAGCTCGATTTTGTGTTGCAAGTATTTCTTTGATCACATCGGGTTCTTTTTTATGTAATCCAATTTCGATTAATGTACCCATCATGGATCTAACCATATATTTTAAGAAACTATTTGCATGAAATGTAAATACATAATGATCCTTTGTTTCCTTAAAATCAATATCATACATATGTTTTATAGTGGGTTTGCCTTTAACATGTTGACAAAACCCTTTATAGTCATGTGTACCCATAAAATATGGATACGCTTCTAACATAGGTTTAATATCTAAGTTTCTGATATAGACTTCGTAATTTTTCTTAAAAACGGAACTTGGTTTTTTTGCTAATACATATTTATATTTTTTAGATTTCACACTATGTCTTGCGTGAAAATCATCTTTTACTTTTTTGACACTTTTTATTCTAATATCCAAGGGTAGGCGATCGTTAACTCTTAACCAATCTATATCTAAATCACTATCGAAATGAAACGGTTGATTTATCGCATGAACACCTTTATCAGTTCTTCCTGATGCATGAATTCTAATCTCTGTTTGTGTCATCAGTCTTAATGATTTTTCAATGACATCTTGTATACCAACAGCATTTGATTGACTTTGAAATCCACTATAATTCG
Organism: Acholeplasmataceae bacterium; assembly: GCA_963667565.1. Lineage (GTDB taxonomy): Bacteria > Bacillota_I > Bacilli_A > Acholeplasmatales > Acholeplasmataceae > WOFB19. Next base: position 1,424,494 of record OY763415.1, read on the forward strand.
TTCCATCATAGCTTACAATTGCTAAATATCTCATACGGTAACCTTAATGTAGATGATGAGCCCTAAAATCAACAAACTGCAAAAAGCAGCAAAATAATCACTAAATCCCATTTTATATTGATCAATCTTAGTTCTTTTAGCACCAATCACATAACCTTTAACTTCCATCGCGTTTGCTAAATCTTCAGAACGATTGAATGAAATGACAAATACTGGAATTAAAAGAGAGATGATTTGCATAATTTTTTCTCTTAAAGTTGATTCATTGAAGTCAACACCACGAGAAGCTTGTGCCTTCATGATCTTTTCAGTTTCAATAAGAAGTGTTGGAATGTATCTTAGTGTAAGTGATAATAACATAGCAAATATATCCACTGGAACTTTAATCACTTTCAATGGTTTTAATAATGCTTCAACTGCATAATTCAAATCAGTTGTCATGGTAGTAAATGTTAATAGTGAAGTCGTAATAATGATGGTTGTGATTCTTATAAATATAAATCCTGAACGTAATAAACCCTCATCGTAGATTTCTAATTGATAACTTGATAGCTCAATGTATGGTAATACCGCTTGAACATAAAAAGCTAGGAAAACTGCTAGAATAAAATAAAGTGTTCTAAATTTAATATACTTTTTTGTCATTTGATAAAAAACAATGATGAATATGATTGCTGCAATGCTTGCTACAGATATACTCATATCAATAGGTTGTGCTGTAATCATCGTACCTTGTTTGACACTAAAGAGTTGAATGATAAATGTAAACATTAACAAGACAATAATTGATCTAAGACCTCTTAACATCTTTAAAACAGATATTTTCGCACTCATTGTTAATATCAATGTGCCAACAAATAAAAGTCCTATACCAATAAATGCTAATGTATTAACTTTTAATGGAACCAAAAAGATAGCTACCAAATAGATAACGACAGCAATCAATTTTATTCTTGGATCTAATTTATGAAGCCAAGAATCACCAGGAATATACTGACCAATCATCATTTGATTCATAGCTTCACCTCCTTAAGATATTGATATAAACTATCAAAATCATAAAAAGGTTTATAAGGTATATTAAGTGTTTTTTCTAGATGCTTCATAATCTTAAGCGGTGTTGGTAATTCCAAATGGAAAGACTCAAAATGTTCATCTTTAAATAAATCTTCTTTTTTTCCATCGAATACAACATGTCCTTGATCTAGAACAATCACTCTTTTTGCATATTCGCTCACGATATCCATATCATGAGTAATCAGTATGATTGATTGGTTTTTTGATTGATGCAAATCAACAAAGATATCCATCAAATCAATTTTTCCTCTAGGATCTAGACCTCTTGTCGGTTCATCAAGAACAAGCACTTTGGGTTCCATGGCTAAAATACCAGCTACAGCAACTCTTCTCATTTGCCCACCGCTGATTCTAAATGGTGATTGTTCAAACAATGCATCATCAATACCTACTGTGTGTGCAGCAGTGATTGCTTTTAAGCGAGCTTCTTCTTCTGATATCTTAAAGTTTTTAGGTCCAAACATAATATCTTTAATAATTGATTCTTCAAATAGTTGATATTCTGGAAACTGAAAAACAAGACCAACTTCTTTTCTTAAATGGTTAATCTTTTCTTTTTTCTTAGGCGGAAGCTTTTGGTCAAAGACAATGACTTCTCCTGATGTAGGAAGTAAAAGTGCATTCATATGCTGAACAAGAGTTGATTTTCCAGAACCTGTATGTCCCACGATTGCAACAAACTCGCCTTCGGCTTCTATATTTAATTGAATATCTTCAAGTGCGATATAAGATGTCTTGATCCCTTTATACTTATAGCCTACTTGGTTGAATTGAATGCCCATAGTGCCTCCGTAATTTTAGGATCAATCGCATCATCTTTAGATGCTCTTGTATATAATTTAACTTCAAAAGGTAATTCTAAATGTGATGATTTAAGTTTTTCTTCCTCCTTAAATACATCACTAGGCTTACCTTGTAAAATGATCTCTCCATTTTTTAATACAATGAGTTCATCAGAATCAGCAGCAAAAGATAAATCGTGTGTAATCGTGATGATTGTTTTATTCATTGTTTTATTTAGTTTTGTAATCAGTTCAATGATTTCTTGTGTGCCTTCAGGGTCTAACATAGAAGTTGCTTCATCAAGTATTAAGATGTCTTGTTCCATAGCAAGTGCTCCAGCGATTGCCACTCTTTGTTTTTGTCCACCTGAGAGTTGATGGGGTTCTTTACTTAAAAAGTCTTCCATACCCACTAAACTTGCATAATGAAGAACACGTGCTTCCATTTCTCTTGGATCTAAGCATTGATTTTCTAAACCAAAAGCAATGTCATGTCTGACTGTGACACCTACAAATTGATTATCGGGGTTTTGAAAAACAATACCTATTTTTTTTCGTAATTGATTAAGGTTTTCTTCATTTAATAAAAGTCCATCAATTAAAACCTCTCCACTTGCTGGTTCAAGAAGTCCCACTAAACATTTTGATAATGTTGATTTCCCAGAACCATTATGACCTAAAATAGAGACCCAAGATCCCTTTTTAATATCTAAATTTATATTTTTAAGCGCTTCAGTTTTTCCATCATAAGAAAAACTTAAATTGCGTATATTAAGCATGGTACTTCACCTACAATTCATCTATAACATTATATCACGCTTCTACTTCAATATAAAGCATTTATCATCAATATAAAATGTACTGATTTTTGTAAAATACTTTGATTTTTTATAAATTTTATTTATAATAGTCTTGTTACTGAAAGGAATTAATAATTATGATTACACATTTAACTAAAGAAAATTTTGATCAAATTGTATTAAAAAGTGAAGTCCCAGTCTTAGTTGATTTTTGGGCAGCATGGTGTGGACCATGTAAAAGAATTGCACCTATCTTAGAAGAATTATCTGAAGAGATTGAAGGACAAGCAATTATTGCAAAACTTGAAGTGGATGATGAACCTGAAATTGCTGATGCATATGAAATCATGAGCATACCAACAATCATCATTTTTAAAGATGGACAAATCGTTAAACAACTTATCGGATTACATGCAAAAGACGCTTTGAAAGCTCATTTAGGATTATGAAAAAAGTCGTCATCATAGGCCATGGACCTGCAGGAATTTCTGCAGCCATCTATCTAAAAAGATCAGGCATTGACCCTATCGTTATTGGAAAAGACTATGGGTCTTTTACTTATGATGAAATTCACATTGAAAATTATTATGGCTTTACTGAACCAATATCCGGCAAAGATTTAGTCGATCAAGGTATTGGGCAAGCAAAAAGATTAGGTATTGAAATCATCAATGATTCTGTCCTTGATCTAAAGATTAATATTGATGATACTTTTGAGATTGTAACACTTAAGCAAACTTTAAATGCTGAAGTGGTATTGCTTGCTACAGGGAAACAAAGATTAACACTTAACATTCCAGGCTTTAACAAGTTTAGAGGAAAAGGTATTAGTTTTTGTGCCACTTGTGATGGTTACTTTTATCGTAAGAAAAAACTTGCTTTAATTGGTTGCGGTCCTTATATGCAACAAGAATTAAAAGAGTTAGAAAACCTCACGTCAGATATAACTATTTTCACAGATGGAAAAACCTTAGAACAAAAGGCATCATATCCTGTTGTAACTGATAAAATCACTTCTTTTCTGGGTGAAACCAAGTTAACTTCTATCCAAACAGAGAACAATGTTTATGACACAGAAGGTGTATTTGTAGCCATTGGAACGCCAAGTTCCATTGACTTCGCTCAAAAATTAGGTGTCATTGTTGACAAAAATAGTCTTGTTGTCAATGAATCTTATCAAACAAATATTGACGGTTTGTTTGCTGCTGGTGATGTTGTTGGTGGTAAACTACAAATTGCAAAAGCTGTTTATGATGGCATGATGGTTGCTGATTCTATCCATCATTATTTAAAAAATAAAAAAGCATGAAATCATGCTTTTTTTGTTGTTTATAATTTGGAATCATCAATGCCATCAAGATAAGCTTTGATGGGTTCAATGACATCTTTAACAGTGCCGTCAACAAATGGATTTTGTAATCCAGCTGCACCAATGAGCTCAACGAAACTCTTTGATCCACCTAATTTACATAATTCAATGTATTCTTCTACTGCTTTTTTATGGTCTTCTTGACTTTTAACCCAAAATTGGAAAGCACATACTTGAGCTAATGTATAGTCAATATAATAGAATGGTGCACCAAAAATGTGACCTTGTCTATACCAAAATGTTCCTTTTTCCATAAATGCATCATCATCATAATCTTTGAATGGTAAATATTTCTTTTCAATATCTCTCCATAAGGCTTTTCTTTCTTCTGGTGTCATATTTGGGTTTTCATAAACGCCATGTTGGAATTCATCAACACTTACACCATATGGTAAGAATGAGATTGATGAAGCTAAATGATTAAATTTATATTTTTCAGTATCTTCTAAGAAGAATTGATTGACCCATGGCCATGCCAAGAATTCCATACTCATTGAGTGGATTTCAGCTGACTCCATCGTTGGCCAACGATAATCAGGAATTTGATCTCTACTTGAGAACACTTGGAAAGCATGTCCTGCTTCATGTGTTAATACATCTACATCGTGTGATGTACCATTAAAGTTAGCAAAAATAAATGGTGAATCATATTTAGGGATATATGTACAATATCCTCCACCTTGTTTTCCTGGTTTTGAATCAAGGTCCAATAATTCTCTTTCAACCATGAAATCAATAAATTTACCGGTTGGCTCACTCATTTCATGATACATATTAACTGCAATATCTAACATCCAATCTCTATCGCCTTTAGGTGTTGGATTACCTGATAAGAATGATAGTGCTAAGTCATATGATTTAGGAGATTTGATACCTAAACGAATTGCTTTTCTTTGTGTAAGTTCATTAACTACAGGTACGACTTCTTTATAGATTTGATCACGGTAACCTTTAACATCTTTGCTGTTATAGTCTGTTCTACCGAAGCGATCATATCCAAGTTGAACAAAGTTTTCATAGCCTAATTTATGAGCGATTTCTGTTCTAACTTTGACCATATCATCATAAATTCTATCTAGTTGAGCTTCGTTTTCTTCAAAGAACTTAGAAACTGCAAGTTGAGCTCTATGTCTAACATCACGATCGGTGGATTGAACAAAAGGTGCCATTTGACTTAAATTATAAGTGCCACCATCAAATTCAATTTGAGCAGATGCAATTAATTTAGAGTATTCAGTTGATAACTTGTTTTCTTTTTGAAGATCTGGAATAATCTCTGGTTTAAAAGTTTTTCTTGCAAGTTCACCACTTCTAAAAATTAAAGTGCCATACTTTTCTTCAAGAGCTTTTCTATTTTTAGAACTTAACAATTTGTCATTAAATTCATGACTATATTGTCCTAAAACGGGACCATTTTCATCAAAAAACGCTTGTTCTTCTTCATAAAACTTATCTTTAGTGTCAACGCTATTACGAATAGAAACTAAAGTTCCCATGGTTCCAATTTCATCAAAAGCTTTAAATAAATTTTCAATTGCTTGAACTTCTTCTTCTAATGAAACATCAGAGCCAATGACTTTAAGGTCTTTTTCTACAGTAGCTTTGAAGGCTTCTAGATCAGGTCTTTGATATTGATAATCTTTAAATTTCATATTGCGCCTCTTTCTATATACTTATTATTTATAAGTATAACATAATAATGATAAATACATAAGTTATTTATATTTCTTAACACAATCTCATATAAAACAAAGAAAAAAGGATGAAATCATCCTTTTTATTTAAACACTTTAATTAATATTTGTTTCATATCTTCAACAAGCGGAAGACGTGGGTTTGCAGGACTACATTGGTCTTCGTAAGCTAGATAAGCCATAAGTTCAACATTATCCATATAATCTTTCTCGTTGACGCTTTGTTCTCTTAGACTCATTTTAATGCCTAAGCTTTCGCCTAAGTCATAAACAGCTTGTGCAAGTGATTCGACACCTTCTTCGACTGTTTTTGCTTTTAAACCTAATAGTCTTGCTACTTTTTGATATTTTTCATCAGCTACATAGAAATTATATTTTGGCCATGTAGCAAGTTTTGATGGTTTTTGACCATTGTATCTAATGACTTCAGGTAATAAAATTGCATTGATTCTACCATGAGGGACATGGAACAATCCGCCAATTTTATGTGCCATTGAATGAGAAATACCTAAGAATGCATTACCAAAAGCCATACCTGCCATCGTTGATGCATTATGCATTTTTTCTCTTGCTTCAAAATCGTTTCCGTTATCAACTGCACGTTTTAAATACTTAAATACCATTTCAATTGCAGATAGTGCAAGTGCATCTGTATAGTCATTGGATAATGTAGATACATATGATTCAAGTGCATGTGTTAACACATCCATACCTGTATCAGCAGTCACTGATTTAGGTTGTGATAAGGTAAGTGCTGGATCTACAATAGCAACTGTTGGTGTTAATGAGTAATCAGCTAGCGGATATTTTTTATTTTCTTTCTTATCTGTTATAACTGCAAAAGGTGTTACTTCACTACCTGTACCTGATGTTGTTGGAATACAAACGAGTTTGCTCTTCTTACCAAGTTCTGGATATCTAAATGCACGTTTTCTAATATCCATGAATTTTTGTTTTAAGTCATTGAAATCAACTTCTGGATGTTCATAGAATAACCACATTGCTTTTGCTGCATCCATAGGTGAACCACCACCGATGGCAATAATTGTATCTGGTTCAAATGAACGCATAATTTGGAATCCTTTATTGACTGTATCAATGGAAGGATCTGGTTCAACATCACAGAACAATTGAACTTGAACTTTATTTCTTCTTAAGTTAAGTTGATCTGTAATCTTTTGTACATAACCTAAGTCAACCATCACTCTATCAGTGACTATAAAGACTTTTTCAACTTCATGCATTTGTCTTAAGTACTCAATAGAATCTCTTTCAAAATAAATCTTAGAAGGCACTTTAAACCATTGCATATTATTCTTTCTTCTTCCTATCTTTTTAATATTTAATAAATGAGTTGCACTAACGTTATCCCCGACACTATTATGTCCGTAGCTACCGCATCCTAGTGTAAGTGATGGGATGAATTGATTATATACTTGTCCAATACCTCCAAATGTTGTAGGAGAGTTATGAATGATTCTAATGGCTTTCATAGCAAGACCAAATTTTTGAACAACTTCTTTGTCTTCTGCATGAATACATGCGCTATGTCCCAAACCATTAAATTCGACCATTTGTTTAGATTTTAAAATACCTTCTTCTTCTGTCTTAACATCATAAAATGCTAAGATTGGAGACAGCTTTTCTCTGCTAAATGGTTCCAATTCACCAACTTCTTGACAAACAACACCTAAGATAACTGTGTTAGCTGGAACTTCAATACCGACTTGCTTAGCAATAGATACAGCAGATTGTCCTACAATAGATGCATTTAATTTTGCTTTTGCACCATCTTTATAATCAGATACACCAAATGCTAATTGCATTAATTTTAATTTTTCTTCTTCATTTAAAATATATGTACCAAATTGTTTAAAGCGATTCATTGCTTCTTTGTATAACTCATGATCAATGAAACATGCTTGTTCAGATGCGCAAACCATTCCGTTATCAAATGCTTTAGACATCACGACATCATTAACCGCTTGTTTTAAGTTTGCTGTTTTATGAATGTATGCTGGTACATTTCCTGCACCAACACCTAATGCTGGTTTACCGCATGAATAAGCAGCTTTAACCATCGCATTTCCACCAGTAGCAAGTATTAAACTTACACCTTCATGATTCATAAGTTCACTGGTCGCTTCCATTGAAGGTGTTTCAATCCATTGAATACAATGTTCTGGTGCACCTGCAGCAACTGCTGCATCTCTGACAACACGTGCCGCTTCAATTGAACATTGTTGTGCATTTGGATGAAACGAGAAAATAATTGGATTTCTAGTTTTTAAAGAAATGATACTTTTAAAAATTGCTGTTGATGTTGGATTTGTTACTGGAACAATACCACAAATAACACCTACTGGATCTGCAATCATTGTGATGCCACTGACATCATCCTCACTAATCACACCTACTGTTTTTAAATGTCTGATGTGATTCACTACATATTCTACTGCAAATAAATTCTTTGTTGCCTTATCTTCAAAAACGCCTCTTTTTGTTTCGTTAACCGCTGCTAAAGCAAGTCTTCCATGAGCTTCAAGAGCTGCTACAGAAACTTTAGCAATAATGTGGTCAACTTGTTCTTGAGTAAACGTATAAAAAGTCTCAAGAGCATTTTGAGCATTTTGAACAAGACCATTGACTTGAGACGCTACTGTCTCTTTCATGTCTTTTTCCATGATTAAGTTTTCCTTTCGAGTTTGTTACCTATATTTTTTCACCTTTATCATGAATTTGCAATAAGGAGTAAACTGTAAAACGTTTTCTTAAAAATGAAAATGTTTACATGATACTTATACTAAATTATAAGATGAAACTTAAAAATAAAAACCTCTAAATTTTAGAGGTTTTTTAAGTTCTTTTAATTTGCGTAAATATAATCGATGAATTCAGGGTGATCAATAAATGGGTTTCTATTACCTTGTAATTCATATATTTTTTCATTTCTATAAAGTTCAAATGCATCCACAGGATCATTAGCTGCCCATTGTAGCAATGTTGCTAAATCGCCCATTTGATAAACATTTGGATCACCTGATGAAATATTGATTAAATGAAGATTTGAATACATTAAATCCATATAAAGTAAGATTCTAGCAACATCTCCTTTAACAGCATTTCTTGGTGCATAACTATATGTCGTCGTTGTATTTGCATACCATTTATTCCCACGACTAGAGTTTTCATTTGGATTAGCAGGTTTTAAGTTTTGTAAATCTGATGCTTGATTAACAACACTATTATCAGCGCTAACGCCAAGTAAAGATTGTGGCCAAACATGTTCTCTGTTCCAAGTTGCACCACCATCCCAATATCCTGATACTGATGTCCCTTTATAAACAAGAATAAGGTTTGAACTATTCGTAGGATCAACATCTGTATCATCTAACATATATCTTGCATCACCATAAGTGACTCCGTGGAATCCTGTGTTAATGATTGTGTGTAATTGATTATATAATTCATCTCCAAATAATCCTGTAACACTTGCATAATAACCGGTATAAGTTGATTCTTCAATCCATTTTGCATAAACAACAACACTTTCATATGGCATGTAGTTAAATGTAAAACTTTGAGTAAGTGCTTGATCACTAAACCAACCTAAGAATGTATATCCATCTTTAGTAGGATCTGTTGGTTCTGAAATAGACACACCACCATTTGCTGCAATTTGAGAAACTGCACTACCACCATTACTATCAAAAGTAATTGTATAAACATTGGTATCTATATAATTCCATTTTGCATATAAAGTGATATCACCACTTGGCATTGTAGAAAACGTAAATTGTCTTAAGTAATTTGTTGTTGAATACCAACCCGCAAATTCATAATCTGCTCTTGTTGGATTTTCTGGTGCTGTAATTTGATCACCTTCAGCGGCAATAATTGGGTCTACTGCTGATCCACCTTGTGTATCAAATGTGATCTTATACATGCTACTTTCATTTAATCCGATGACTGTTACATAAACATAACCGAAAGTAATTTCATCTGCATAATTAAGTGTATACATGAGTGTGACATCCTGATCACTATCGCCTCTAGTGACAATACCATCATTGGTAATTGCTATAGGATTGTAACTCATCCAACTGATCTCTGCGCTACTATCTAACTCTGATGTTGTTGGAAAACCAAGATTTGAAGTGACATAGTTTGCTTGATCCCCATCAGCATAATCAATTGTAATAGCAGCAGCTATTTCATCAATTGTATAATCGTATGTCGGTCCCGAAATGATTGGGTCACAACTTGAAAGTAAGAGTAGAGATCCAATAAAGAATAATAACATTAAGCTTTTTTTTATCATTGGAAAAACTCCTTCATTTATGAGTGCATATTTATTATATAACGACTATTCTATTTATACAATAAAAAAAACAAGCTTACGCTTGTTTTAATCATTATACAAATTCAATAATTGCCATTGGCGCAGCATCGCCACGTCTTGGAACTGTTTTAATAATTCTAGTGTAACCGCCTGTGCGATCTTTATATCTTGGACCGATTTCATCAAATAATTTTTGAAGTGCATTTTGTCCTTCTTTAACTTCTTCAAAACGAACAGTTTCAGCAGCTTGTCTACGAGAAGCTAATGAACCATCTTTTGCTAAAGTCACCATCTTGTCAGCTAACTTTTTTAATTCTTTAGCTTTAGATTCTGTTGTAACAATGCGTTCATTAATGATAATATCAGTTACTAAGTCGCGTAATAATGCTTTTCTTTGATCGCTTGTGCGTCCTAATCTACGATAACCCATGGTATTTACTCCTTATCTTCATCGTCTAAACTAAACTTAGTTTCTTTATTCGATGTATTTTCAAATTCAAGACCATGTTCAGAAAGTTTTTCTTTTAATTCTTTAAAAGACTTTCTTCCTAAACTACGAAGTCTCATGACATCTTCTTCTGTCATTTTAATGATTTGTGCAACTGTATAAATACCTGAACGTTTTAAACTATTGAATAGTCTTACAGATAAATCAAGTTGTTCAATCTTCATTTCTAATTTTTTATTCACTGGTTCTTCTTCTTGTTCATAGATGAAATCAGCATCTTTTGCAAGTTCACTAATTTCACTAATCACAGCAAAGTAGTCAATAAGCATTTTTGAAGCTAATCCTAAAGCGTCTTTTGCTTCAATTGCGCCGTTAGTTTCGATTTCTAATGTAAGTTCATCTTCATCGCCACGTGTTTTTTCAATATGATATGATACACGTTCAACTGGTGTATAGATAGAATCGATTGGGATAACACTTTTTTCATTCTTGCTATAAGCTTTATTCTTCTCTGCAGATACATAACCAACACCGCGTCTGATTGTTACAACCATAGATAATGAGCCGTTTTCTGATAAAGTAGCAATCACTTGATCAGGGTTAACCACTTCAACACCATCAACATGCGTAAAATCAGCAGCTGTTACTTTTCCAGCACCTACTGCATATAATTCTAATTTTTGTTCAAAATCAGGATCATCAGATTCAACAGTGAAAATAACTTTCTTTAAGTTTAATACAATACCCATAACGTCTTCATAAACGCCATCGATTGTAGAAAACTCATGCTCTACACCATCAATTTTAATATTGACGATTGCAGCACCTGGAAGTGAAGATAATAATACACGTCTTAAGGCGTTCCCAAGTGTAATACCATAACCACGTTCTAATGGTTTAATGACAAACTTACCTTTTGTGCCATCAACTGAAATCTCTTCAACTGAAGTTGGTTTTTCAAACTTTAAGTCTTTCATTCGTTATCCCTCCTATGATTATCCACGTGGACGTTTTGGTGGTCTACATCCATTATGTGGTACTGGTGTTACGTCTTTAATAGCTGTAATTTCTAACCCTGCAGCTTGTAATGAACGAATTGCTGCTTCACGTCCAGGACCTGGACCTTTAACATTAACTTCGACTTTAATCATACCTTGATCCATTGCACCTTTTGCAGCAGCTTCTGCTGAATTTTGTGCAGCGAATGGTGTAGATTTCTTGCTGCCTTTAAACCCTAGTGCACCAGCACTGCTCCATGCAACAGCATTACCATCCATATCAGTAATGGTTACAATTGTATTATTAAAAGTTGTGTGAATGTGTGCAACACCAAGGGGAATATTCTTTTTAACTCTACGTTTCGTAGTTTTCTTACGTGCCATGTCTTATTCCTCCTTATTTCTTCTTACCGGCAATTGCCTTTGGTTTACCTTTTCTTGTACGCGCATTATTTCTTGTGTTTTGACCACGTACTGGTAAACTTCTACGATGTCTCATACCTCTGTATGAACCGATTTCCATTAAACGTTTAATGTTCATAGTGACTTCTCTTCTTAAATCACCTTCAACAGTGTACTTAGCTACTTCAGTACGAATTCTTGATAATTCATCTTCAGTAAGTGCGTGTACACGCGCATCTTCAGACACTTCTGCGTCCTTTAGTATTTGTTTTGATGTTGTCAAACCAATACCATAAATATAAGTTAACGAAACCACGACACGTTTGTTACGTGGAATGTCGATACCTGCTATTCTAGCCATATTTCCTCCTACTAACCTTGTCTTTGGTTATGTCTTCTATTTTTTTTATTAATAACGTAAACTTTGCCTTTACGTCTTACAATGATATCATCTTCACTGCGTTTTTTTACGGATGCTCTAACTTTCATATATATCCTCCTTATTTGCGACGATATGTAATTCGGCCACGTGTTAAATCGTATGGTGATAATTCTACTGTTACTTTATCACCAGGTAAAATGCGTATGTTATTCATGCGGATTTTACCGGATACATGTGCTAATACAATATGTCCATTCTGTATAAGTTCTACCTTAAATTTCGTATTTGGTAATACTTCTATTACGCGAGCTTCTGCCTCTATTAAATCTTGTCTTGCCATAGATTCACTCCTTTTTTAGAGATGTCAAAATTTCATGTCCAGTTTCTGTGATTAATATCATATGCTCAAAATGTGCACTGGGTTTGTGGTCTGTTGTAATTGTTGTCCAATTATCCTTAAGTACTCTTACATGTTTAGTACCTAAATTTAACATGGGTTCAACACAAATCGTCATGCCTGGTTTAAGTACAGGCCCAACATGTGGTTGTCCGTAATTTGGAACAAATGGATCTTCATGTAAACTTCTGCCAATACCATGTCCTGTAAACTCCTCAACAATGCCATAACCATAAGGTTTAACAAATGATTCGATTGCATGTGAAATGTCTTGTACATGATTGCCAGGAACGGCAAATTTCAATCCTTCGTAAAGTGATGCTTCAGTGATTTCTAATAGTTTTTTAACTTCATCACTGACTTCACCTACTGGATAAGTGGTTGCAGAATCGGCATGATAGCCTTTATAATTTACACCAAAATCTAATGTCACGATATCGCCCTCTTTAAGTTTAACACTTTCAGATGGAATACCATGAACTACAACTTCATTAACTGAAGCACAAATTGATCCTGGAAAACCTTGATACCCTTTAAATGAAGGTGTACCACCAAGACTTCTAATGTGGGTTTCGGCGAGCTGATCGAGATGAAATGTGGAAACGCCTGGATGAATATGGTTTTTAACCATTTGTCTGGTTAACTCTAAAATTCTTCCAGCTTCTCTCATCAACTCGATCTCGCGATTTGATTTAATTTGAATCAATTGACCTCACCTAAAACTTTCATAATTTGTTCATTTGTGTCGCTAATTTCTTTCGAGCCATCAATATGAACACATAATTTTTGCTTTTCATAATAACCAACAACTGGTTTTGTTTGTTCAAGATATATCTCAATACGATTAAGTACTGTTTCTTCTTGATCATCAACTCTTTGTATCAAATGTCCACCATCTAAATCACAGATGCCTTCTACTTTAGGTTTATTGTTTTCGATATGATAAACTGCTCCACATGACTCACACACACGGCGTCCACTTATTCTTCCAATAAGTGTTTCCTTGTCCGCTTGAATATCGATGACAGCATCAATCTTCCAACCTTTACTCTTCATGATTTGATCTAGTGCTTCTGCTTGAGCAAGATTACGAGGATATCCATCGAATAGGAATCCATTTAGGACATCCTCTTTGTCTAATCTCAAACGAACAATTTCATTGGTGATGTCATCTGGAACGAGTTCACCACGATCAATGTAAGATTTAGCAATTTTTCCAATCTCGGAATCACCACTAAATAATTCTCTAAATATATCACCTGTAGAAATGTGTGGAATATGATAGTGCTTAATTAATAATTTAGATTCAGTACCCTTACCAACACCTGGCGGGCCCATGATAATTAAACGCATTCCATCATCTCCTGATTATCTAAATATTGATCCGTACTCGTTTTGAGCTGCATCAGTTTCGATTTGTTGTGTGGTTTCAATAGCAACCCCAACAATAATCAATAAACTTGTACCACCTAAACGCACCGCACTTGCTTCAGCTGATGTGAAGTTAAATACAAGTGACGTTATGATTGGTAAAATAGCCAATAAGACTAAGTATGCAGTACCAATAACTGTGATCTTAAATAATAAGCTTGCAATATAATCTTGTGTGTCAATTCCTGGTCTAACACCTGGGATGTAAGAGTTTGATTTTGACAAGTTGTCTGACATCTTTTGTGGACTAATTTGTAAGAATGCATAAAAGAATGCAAAGATGACAATTAAAATCACATATAAGATGAATCCAATAGGTTTACCTGTACTAAAGATATTTGTAAACCAGTTTGAAAGCGAATCTGATGCACTTGTAGCACCAACAATTGATAATGGGATACTCATGATTGTTTGAGCAAAGATAACTGGAATAACCCCACCAACATTGAGTTTCATTGGAATGTTTGAATCAGATTTACCTTGACGGTTTGCATATTGAATAGGAATCTTACGTTGAGCAATTTGCATATATACGACACCTAATAGGATACCGACATATAGTAAAATGATAACGATAAACCATACATATGACCAACCTGACGTTGAATTAATGATGTATTTAGACCATAAAGTTGTAACCATGACTGGTAAGCTTGATGCAATACCAGCAACAATTAACATAGATGATCCATTACCTACACCTTTTTTAGTAATAAGACTTGCAAACCACATTGCAATTGCAGAGCCTGCAGTCATAACTAATGCCATGTATACATAGAAGAAATAACGGAAACGATCAACAATGGATGCTTCAAGGCTTGAAGTTAATAAACTACCTCTAGTTGAGATACCTAGAATTAGTGCTAAAGCTTGGATAAACGCCAAGACAACAGCCATATATCTAGTCACTTTGTTAAGTTTTTGTTTACCTGTTTCACCTTGTTCGCTAAATTCTTTTAATTTAGGTATAACCATTTGTAATAACTGAACACCAATGGATGCAGTAATATATGGCGTAATACCTAATGACATGATTGATAAATTTTGAAGTGATCTACCACTAAAGTTGTTCAAAATGGTAAAATAATCGTTAGATAAAATACTTTGGATTGTTTGGTCGATTTGAACAAGAGGAACAGTCGTATTCGCTAAGATTCTAACAAATAACAGTATAAGTAATGTAAATGCTATACGTAGCATTATGGTTTTGTTACTGAGAACTCTTTTTATACGTGTCCACACTTTAAATCACCTCTACAGTTCCACCAGCTTTAGTAATTGCTTCTTCAGCAGCTTTTGAAAATAAATTTGCTTTAACAGTTAATTTCTTTTCAAGTTCACCGTTTGCTAGTACTTTAACACCTGATTTTAAATCTTTAACTAAATGTGCTGAAACTAATGTTTCAATAGTAACAACATCACCGTCATTAAACATATTTAAATCTTTTAAATTAACAATAGCATATTCTTTTCGGTTAAAATTCTTGAATCCGCGTTTTGGAAGTCTTTGGAAGAAAGGTAATTGTCCACCTTCGAATCCTGGTCTAGTCCCTCCGCCTGAACGGGCTTTTTGACCTTTTTGACCTTTACCGGAAGTTTTACCTAAACCGCTACCTGGACCACGACCAAGACGTTTTCTACTCTTGCGAGCACCTTCAACTGGTTTTAATTCATTTAACATGGTATACCTCCTTACTCAACTTCTGTTACTGAAACTAGGTGAGCAATAGTTTTAATCATACCATTAACTGCATCATTTGTTTCTTTAACAACGACTGAATTTATTTTTTTAAGACCTAATGCATGTGCTGTTTTAACTTGATTAGGTTTACGTCCTATAAGACTTCTTGTGAGTTTGATTTGTACTTTCATATTATCCAAGCTCCGCTACATCGACACCACGTAATGCAGCAACTTGTTCAGCAGTTCTTAAAGATTTAAGACCTTCGAATGTTGCACGCACCATGTTGATTGGTGTTGAAGTTCCGATTGATTTAGATAAGATGTCATGAATACCAGCGAGTTCGAAAACAGCACGAACAGGACCACCAGCGATGACTCCAGTACCTTCTGATGCAGGTTTTAAGAATACTCTACCAGCACCATAAACACCTGTGACTTCATGAGGGATTGTTGATCCTACTGAAGGCACATCGATCATATTTGTTTTAGCATTTTCAATTGCTTTTTTAATTGCGTCAGGTACTTCAAGAGCTTTACCAGTTCCGAAACCTACTTGACCTTTTTTATTGCCGATTACTACAAGAGCTGCAAAACGGAAGCGACGTCCACCTTTAACAACTTTAGTAACACGGTTAATTGAAACAACGCGTTCCTCAAATTGTTTTTCTTCTTGTTCTTTTTTGAATCTTTCTTTAGCCATATGCTTCCTCCTTAGAACTCTAAGCCGGCGCTGCGAGCTGCATCAGCAAGTTCTTTAACACGTCCGTGATATAAATAACCACTACGATCAAATACTATTGTTTTGATACCACCAGCAATCGCCTTTTCAGCAATTAACTTACCAACTGCCTTAGCTGCTTCAATGTTTGAATGCTTAAGACCTAATTCTTGACTACGTGCACTAAATAGTGTCGTTTGGTTAACATCATCAATTAATTGAGCATAAACTGCTGTATTCGAACGGTAAATGCTTAATCTAGGACGAAGAGCTGTACCATTAACAATTTTACGAATACGGAGATGACGTTTTTGACGACTAACATTTTTTGATAATTTTTTAATCATTTATATCATCCTCTCTTATTTAGCAGTTTTACCAGCTTTACGTGGAACATATTCATCAACATAACGAATACCTTTTCCAAGATAAGGTTCTGGTTTCTTAACGCTTCTAATTTTTGCTGCAAATTCTCCAACAACTTGTTTATCTGCACCTGAAATAATAACTTGTGTATTTTTTGGAATTTCAACTGTTAATCCAGCAGGAATTTCTAAATTCACTGGATGAGAGAAACCCATACTTAGATTCACGACATTACCTTGTAATTGTGCACGGTAACCAACACCGCGAATCTCTAATTCTTTTTTGAATCCTTCACTTACACCTACAACCATATTGCTTAATAAAGCACGTGTAGTTCCATGAATTTTTCTTGAGAAGATATCATCATTAGGACGTTTAACTGTGATAGTTTGTCCTTCTAAAACGATATCGAGTGATTGATTGAATTGGAATTCAAGTTCACCTTTAGGACCTTTAACTACTACGTAGTTTTCAGGACTTACCGATACGGTAACACCAGCAGGAACTTGAATCACTTTATTACCTATACGTGACATATTTTCCTCCTTATATTACCATACGTACGCTAGCACTTCGCCACCAACTTGGGCTAAGCGTGCTTCGCGATCTGTCATGATACCTTTTGATGTAGAGATTAAAGCAATCCCTAATCCATTTAAAACTTTTGGTAATTCATCTACTGATGTATATACTCGAAGTCCTGGTTTCGATATCCTTTTTAAACCTTTAATCACACGTTCTTTAGTTGAAGTGTATTTTAAAGTAACAACAATTTTACCTTGAACGCCATCTTTAGCGACAACATAATCGACAATAAATCCTTCTTTCTTTAAAACTGCTAAAATATCAGCTTTAAGTCTAGAAGCAGGAATTTCGACTTTGTCATGACGCATTGAATTAGCGTTACGAATACGTGTTAACATATCCGCAATTGGATCAGTCATAACCATTTTTCTTCCTCCTTATTACCAACTAGCTTTTTTGACACCAGGTAGTTCACCTTTGTGTGCCAATTCACGAAATTTCAAACGTGATAAGCCAAACTTGCGCATATAGCCTCTTGGACGTCCATCGATAGAATCACGATTTCTTACTCTAGTTGCAGATGCATTTCTAGGTAATTTTTGAAGAGCTTCGTAATCGCCAGCTTCTTTTAACTGTGCAACTTTTTCTCTATATCGTTCAACTACGACTTTTCGTTTTTCGTTTTTAACGATTTTTGATTTTTTAGCCATGTTGCGCCTCCTTATTTCTTAAACGGCATACCTAAGCCACGTAATAATTCACGAGCTTCTTGGTCTGTGTTAGCCGTTGTTACAATAACAATATCCATTCCGCGAACTTTTTTAACTTTATCCAAGCTAATTTCTGGGAAAATGATTTGTTCTTTAATACCTACTGTATAGTTTCCTCTACCATCAAATGAATTTGCAGAGATACCTCTAAAGTCACGTACACGTGGAAGTGCAACAGCAATTAATTTTTCTAAGAAATAATACATTCTGTCGCCACGAAGTGTTACTTTAGCACCGATTGGCATACCTTCTCTTAATTTAAAGTTAGAAATTGAGTTTTTAGCTTTAGTAACAACTGGTTTTTGACCTGTTAATAATTCTAATTCAGCAACTGCATCATCTAATACTTTAGGATTAAATACTGCATCACCTACACCCATATTTATAACAATTTTATCAATTTTTGGAACTTCCATAACAGAAGTATAATTGAATGCTTTAATAAGTTCAGGTCTAACAACGTTTTCGTATTTGTTTTGAATTACACTCATGTTAAACCTCCTTAGTTATCTAAGCTTTCGCCAGATTTTTTAGCGTAGCGCACTTTGATTGGTTTACCATTTTTATCTAATGTTAATTCACCGTTTTTATCTGTCTTGAATCTGTAACCAACACGTGTTGGAACATTTTCTTTTGGATCAACAATCATCACATTTGAAACATGGATTGGTGCTTCTACTTCCATAATGCCGCCTTTGTCATTTTGGTTTTTAGGTCTTTCATGTTTTTTAACAATGTTAACACCTTCAACTAAAACTCTATTTGTTTTAGGATACACTTTTAAGACGCGACCTGTCTTACGAGTTTTGACTCCTTTTTTATCAGTTACGAATTGATCATGTCCAGCAATCACTGCAACTGTATCTCCAGATTTAATATACATAGACTGACCTCCTTATAACACTTCTGGAGCTAGAGATACGATCTTCATGAAGTTCTTTTCTCTTAACTCTCTTGCCACTGGACCGAAAATACGAGTTCCACGTGGGTTTAAATCATCTTTAATAATAACTGCTGCATTTTCATCAAATTTGATGTATGAGCCATCGGCACGACGAAGACCTCTTGTTGTTCTAACGATAACTGCTTTTAATACATCACCTTTTTTAACCATACCGGCTGGTGCTGCTTTTTTAACAGTTACAACAACAACGTCTCCAATATTAGCATAACGACGACGAGTACCACCTAATACTTTGATGACAAGCACTTCTTTAGCACCTGTGTTATCAGCAACAGCCATACGGCTTTCTTGTTGTATCATTGTTTCGCCCTCCTTACACTAAATCAGATTTAGCAATAACTTCTAAAAGACGGAATCTTTTAGTTTTTGATAGTGGTCTTGTTTCCATAATAGTCACAGTATCACCAATACCTGCTAAACCTTCTTCATCATGCACATGAAATTTTTTAGTTGCCTTTATATTTTTACCATATAAAGGAGATTTCTTGTATGTGTCTACAACCACGGTAATCGTTTTATCCATTTTGTCAGATACAACTGTTCCCGTATATACTTTTCTTTGTTTACGTTCCATGGTATCCTCCTTATTCTGTACGTTCACTGATGATTGTCTTCATTTGCGCAATCGTCTTCTTAACTTGACTAATTCGAGCTGTATTTTCAAGTTGACCTACAGCAAGTTGAAAGCGTAAGTTAAATAACTCTTTTTTAAGCTCGATAATACGTTTTTCTAAATCAGCTGTTGTTGCTTTTCTGATTTCTACTGCTTTCACGCTTGCTCACCTCTTTTTACAATTTTACATTTAATCGGTAATTTATGAGATGCAAGGCGAAGTGCTTCTCTTGCAATTTCTTCTGAAACACCATTGATTTCAAACATAATTTTACCTTCTTTAACTACAGCCACCCAGTGGTCTGGAGCTCCTTTACCAGAACCCATACGCACTTCAAGTGGTTTCTTAGTTTTGGCTAAGTGAGGGAAGATATTAATCCATACTTTCCCTAATCTTTTCATATGTCTAGTCATTGCAATTCTGGCTGCTTCGATTTGACGGTTTGTAATCCATGCACCTTCTTGAGCAATAAGTGCAAAATCACCGTTCAAAATTTCATTTCTACCTTTTGCTTTACCTTCATAACTTACACGATGAGGACGACGATATTTCGTTCTTTTTGGCATTAACATAATTAGTTGCCTCCCTTATCGTTGTTATTTCTACGATTACGTCTTGGCGCATTACCTCTATTATTGTTGTTGTTTCTTTCGAATTGCTTCTTAAGATTTTCTTCTCTTGTTTGTCCAGGTAATACTTCACCGTTGTAGATCCATACTTTGATACCTAAGATACCATATGTTGTATGAGCTTCAGCAGTTGCATAATCGATGTCTGCACGAAGTGTATGTAGAGGAACTTGTCCTTCTGAATAACCTTCGCTTCTTGCCATTTCAGCACCACCTAAACGTCCTGAAACTAAAGTTCTTGCACCTTTAGCACCAGATTTAAGAGCTCTTGAAATAGCGATTTTTTGAACACGTCTGAATGATGCACGGTTTTCTAATTGTTGTGCAATACTTTGTGCAACTAATGTTGCAACGCGTTCTGGTCTTTGTACTTCAACTACGTTGAATACGATTTCTTTAGCTGTTAATTTTTCTAATTTTTCAACAACTTCTTTTTTAGTTACTGCATCGCGTCCGATAACAACACCTGGTTTAGCAGTGTGTAATGTGATTTTGACTCTGTCTTTACCACCTTTACCTTTAACGCGTTCGATTTCAACGTGAGAAACAGCAGCATTTTTGTAATAGTCATTAAGGAATTTGCGGATTTGTGCATCTTCTTTTACAAGTATTGGTACTAAGTTTTTATCTGCATACCATCTTGAGTCCCAATTACGGATGATGCCAACACGCATACCTACTGGATTAACTTTTTGTCCCATGTTCGCTCACCTCTACTCTTTCTCAGCCACAACTACAGTGATGTGGCTTGTTCTTTTTTGAATGATGTCGCCTTGACCTTTTGCACGTGGCAATAATCTCTTTAAGCGAGCACCTTCATTAACAAATATTTCTTTAACAAATAAATCATCAACGTTTAAGTTTAGATTATTTTCTGCATTTGCAATCGCACTATTTAACACTTTAGCAATAATTGGTGAGGCAGCACGTGGTGTAAACATTAAAATAGCTTGAGCTTCTTTAACATTCTTACCGCGAACTAGATCAGCAACTAATCTTGCTTTACGTGGTGCAATGCGAACTGTTCTAACAATAGCTTTTGCTTCCATGTGATCTCCTCCAATTATTTCTTCTTAGCTTTTTTATCGTCTTTACCATGTCCATGGTAAGTACGTGTTGGTGCAAATTCACCGAATTTGTGTCCAACCATATCTTCTGTCACATATACAGGTACATGTGATTTTCCGTTATAAACTGCGACTGTGTGTCCAACGAAATCTGGGAAAATTGTTGAACGACGTGACCATGTTTGAATCACTTTCTTTTCATTGGCAGCATTTTGTTTTTGCACTTTAGTCAATAAGTGTAAATCACAGAATGGGCCTTTTTTAATTGAACGTGCCATAAATTTCCTCCTACTTCGTACGGCGTCTGATGATTAAATCATTTGACGCTTTCTTAGAATCACGAGTCTTAACACCACGAGCTTTTTTGCCCCATGGAGTCATTGGTGATTTTCTACCAATTGGTGTTCTACCTTCACCACCACCGTGTGGGTGATCATTAGGGTTCATAACAGAACCTCTAACTGTTGGTTTAATACCCATGTGTCTAGTTCTACCAGCTTTACCGATATTAACTAATTCCCATGATTCATTACCAACAATACCTACAGTAGCGCGGCAAGTGCCTAAGATTTTTCTAACTTCGCTTGATTGTAAGCGAACTAATACATATTTTTCTTCACGACCTAGAATTTGAGCAGATGCACCAGCGCTACGTGCGATTTGTCCACCTTTACCTGGGCTTAATTCAATGTTGTGAACTGTAGTACCCACAGGGATACTCATAATTGGCATTGCATTACCAACTTTAATATCTACTTGTTGACCTGAAACAATTTCCATGCCAACTTCTAATCCTTTAGGTGCTAAGATATATCTCTTTTCACCATCTGCGTAATGGATAAGAGCAATATTTGCAGTACGATTTGGATCGTACTCGATTGTAGCAACTTTACCTACGATATTGTCTTTATTACGTTTAAAATCAATTACACGATATTTTCTTTTAGCTCCACCACCGATATGTCTAACAGTGATTTTACCTTGGGCATTTCTACCGCCCGATTTAGAAAATGGCTCAAGTAGTGATTTTTCAGGAGTAGATGTTGTAATTTCTTCGAATGTTAACACACTCATGTTACGACGTCCATTAGTCGTCGGTTTGTATTTTTTAACCGCCATTTTGGTTAAACCTCCTATATATTTTCACTTATACTGTGAAAGCTTCGATTTTTTGTCCTTCTGGAAGTTGGACAACAGCTTTCTTATATGCAGATTTAAGACCTTCATATTTACCAACTTTTTTAGCTTTTGGTAATACGTTAACTGTATTTATTTTTAATACGTTAACACCGAAGATAGCTTCAATCGCTTTTTTAATTTCTACTTTGTTTGCTTTTCTATCAACTTTGAAAGTGTATTTATTTTGACCTTCAATTAACTTCATTGATTGTTCTGTAATCACTGGAGCTTTGATAATTTCATAATACTTAGTCATTGTTTAGTACCTCCTCTAAAGTTGCAACTGCATCTTTAGTAAGAATTAAGTTTTTACAATTAAGTAAATCATAAACACTTACATGACTTGCAGAAGCTAATGCAACTGTTGGGATGTTTCTTGAAGCTAACACTAAATTGTCATCAAATGTTTTTGAAACAACTAATGCTTTACCTTCAACACCTAATCCAGCTAAGAAATCAGCAAATAACTTTGTTTTTGGTTCTGCTAATTCGATTGCATCAACAACTTTTAATTGTCCTTGTGCTAATTGATAAGATAATGCAGATCTAAAAGCAAGTTGTCTTACTTTTTGATTTAATTTAACTGCATAACTTCTTGGTGTTGGACCGAATACAACACCACCGTGTCTCCATTGTGGAGAACGTGTAGAACCTTGACGCGCACGTCCAGTTCCTTTTTGACGCCATGGTTTTCTCCCACCACCTGAAACTTCACCACGATTTTTAACATCATGTGTACCTTGTCTCATTGCAGCTCTTTGTGCATTGACTACATCAAATAGAGCTTGTTGGTGTGGATTGATTCCAAAGACGAAATCTGATAACGCTAAGTCGGCAACTTTTTTACCAGATTGATTTAATATATCTACTTTTGGCATGTTTAAGTTCCTCCTTATTAGTTTACTTTAACAGCAGATTTCACAATGACTAAACCTTTGTTTGGTCCTGGAACGCTACCGCTAATTAATAACAATTGATTTTCTACATCAACTTTCACAACTTTTAAATTTTGAATTGTGATTTGTTCATGTCCCATATGTCCTGGAAGGTTTTTACCTTTCATGTTACCTTTAATTGGTCCCATTGAACCTGGACGACGATGATATCTAGAACCATGCGCCATAGGTCCACGACTTTGGTTGTGTCGCTTGATACTACCTGCGAAACCTTTACCTTTTGATGTACCAGTGACATCAACTGTTTCGCCGTCTTTAAATAAATCTATGCTGACAGGGGCACCTACCGCTAAGTCTGTTAATTCATTTCCTAGCTCTTCTTTAAAGCGGATTTCTTTAACGAAGCGCTTAGGTGCTGTTTCAGCTTTTGCAACATGTCCCATTTCAGGTTTGTTGCTTAATTTTTCTCTTTTAGTTTCGAAACCAACTTGTGTAGCTACATAACCATCTGTTTCAACAGTTTTTTGTTGTAGCACCACATTATCAGCCACGTCTACTAGAGTTACTGGAACTAACTTACCATTTTCATCGAAAATTTGAGTCATTCCAACTTTTCTACCTAAGATTCCTTTGGCCATAACCTGTTACCTCTTTCTTAATTATTTTTTAAGTACAATGTCGATACCTGATGGTAAATCGATATCCATTAATGCACTGATTGTTTTTGGGTTTGGATCAATAATTTGGATTAAACGTTTGTGAGTTCTTCTTTCAAATTGTTCACGTGAATCTTTATTAACGTGAGGTGAACGAAGAATTGTGAATACTTCTTTTTGAGTTGGAAGTGGAATTGGACCTTGTACAGTTGCACCAGTTCTTAATGCACTTTCAACAATTTTCTTAGCAGCATCATCGATTAATCTGTGATCGTAAGCCTTTAAACGAATTTTAATTACATCTTTTGCCATTTTTTAAGCTCCTTTCGCCTATATTCATGTTATAGACTTGCTCCATGGAAAAACCTAACATCATAGACAACGGCTATCCGCGTGTCAGCAACCTTCCATTTCACAGCCTTACCGTGTTTACACACGAGCGTTATTATTATATATGAAAAGAGATAGAAAAGCAACCTTTTTCTACCTCTTTTTGTATATTTTTAATCTTTTTTTTCTTTGTCTTTTTCTTTAGCTTTTTTGGCTTCTCTTCGCTTTTGAGCAACTCCGACATATCTACCTCTAGTAGCTTCATGATTAGAGACCAATTTTTCTGCTAATCTAATTTGTGATAAGGGTATGATAAACTGAGTGAATCCCATATTAATGAGTTTTTGAAATAATCTCTCGTTTCTAATCATATTGCCAGAAATCATGTGTGGAAGTCTAATTCCAGTTCTCCTCATATGCTGATGAGACTGCTGTATATATGTAAACAGTTCATGCTCAAAATCAGGCCATTCCAATTCATCATATCGATTAAAATCAAAGGAAACTTCTTCAATTAAATCATTTAGACCTATGATATTAAAATCCATTTTCTTTACATATTTTTCTATTTTATCGACTGAGTTTTCTGACTCAAGCATGATACCAAATTTCGGTTTATATTCGTTAGGTATCTTCTCAAAAATAAAATCTAGCTTTTCTTTCCATAAAGGAATATCTCGTTCATCTCTAATCATCGGAGCAACAACATTTACTGTCGCTTTAGTTTGTATTATAGCATCTACTAAAGCCTCAAAAAACACTTCATAAATAATGGTTCTACTCCCATTTTCGGTGATGGATGTTTTTACATAACTTAAATAATTTAAGTGCTTAAATTCTCCAAAATCAGGAATTCTAACATTAACTTCTCTATACACAAACGCGTTAAAAACCTTAACAAATACATCGGTAAGTTCTTCTTTGAACGGTACCATACCTTTGGTCATAAAAAAGTATTCTGTTCTAAATAATCCTAAAGAGTAGTAAAATTGTCTGTTCCTAACTGATTCGAGAGGTCTTGTATCTACAATATTAGCAAATATTTTTAATTGTTTCATGCCATATTTAGACAGTTCAAATCGACTTATTGTAGCTCCGTCGACTTCTTTTATATATTGATCATAGAGTTCTTTGCTTGGCTTTATATACAAATGGTTGCGTTTATTATCAATAATAATTTTATCACCATTTTGTATATACTCTTGTGATTTAACCATTGGAATTTCAAATGCGTGAGCAAACTCTACAACTTCATTTGGGTTATTAACATTTCTAATCACTAGTCCCTTAACATAAGGTGACAATTGATAAAAATATTCTTCATGAAATTCTTCTGTGACGACAATAATAGGCTCCTCATATTTAGAAATTTGATCCATAAATAAAACTCTTTTAATCAGTTTTTTAATGGGATATTCAAACTCATCTATGAGCTCATCTGCTTTGGCACATGATTCTGGAAGTATATAAGTAGTTACAATGCCCTCTTTTAACCTCACGCGCGCTTCTTTAAGTGCTAAATCATACAATTTTAAGAAGGAAATCTTTTTTTTCTTTCTTATATCCATCATGATATAGTCAAAATACCATATCCAAAATACTGTTTGCATGGCATCAGTTACTCTTTTATAATGCCACTCAGATCCCTCTGCTTCTTGGATTCGATAAAACGAATCAAAAAACCCCAATACTGTTCTTTGAATCTTAATAATCAATGCATCTATATGTTCATGTTTAACATATTTATAATCTTTATTAGGATCAAAGATAACTGCTTTTCCATAAGCAGCGTGCTCAAAAAAAGTATCTTTTTCATACTTGTATGAACTGTAAATCATATATTTTATGAAATCGGTCTATGTTTTATTTAAAGTTACCTAATACATAATGAAATGCGCCAATCATGCCGGCGTCATTACCAGTTGTAGCAAGTAAAAACGGAATATCTCCAGTATTAAATCTTGAATGTTTCTTATAATAAGTTTCTATCAAATCTAATAAATAGTTTCCTGCTTTAGAAATGCCCCCACCAATAATAAATACATCAGGTTCAATTGTGATTGCTAAATTAACTGCTGCTATCGCTAAATGTTCTGCAACTCTGTTTACAGTATTGACTGCCGCTTGATCCTTTGCTTTCGCTGCATCAAATACATCTTTAACTGTAAATTGATCATTTAAAATAGAACCTATTTGTTGTTTTTGTTTAGCTGCGAAATCTAAAATACCTTTAGTTCCACACACTTGTTCCAAACATCCATGTGCGCCACAACCACACACTTCATCAGTTTCGAAAACTTTGATGTGCCCGACTTCCCCTCCTAGCCCTGTTTTACCTTCAATAATTTGAGAGTTTAAAATAATACCCCCACCAACTCCTGTGCCTAATGTGAATAGCACGGCACTATCATATGGTTTAATTAAACTTTTGTTTTCTCCTAATGCTGCCAAAGTCGCATCATTTCCTACTTTTACAACAATGTGCTCTGGTAGAATTTGATGGAAGTTTTCAACTAAATCAAACTCACAAAAGTCTAAATTTGCACATGTTGAAACATACCCGTTTTTTGTTGGGCAAGGTATTGCTAAACCAATACCAAAAACATCATCCATTGAAATGTTTTCAGAAGCGTTCATACGATTCATTTCTTGATATATAGTATCAAAAATTGTTTTTACATGGTCATCTTTTGGTGTTGGAACTTCTTTTTTTAGTATTAAAATACTTTTATCAATTGAAAAAAGTCCAATTTTAATAAATGTACCACCAACATCTACACCATAAATATATTGATTCATATTTGCTCCTTTGTTTCGAACATTAATTTTACAAAAATTATTATAACATACATATATATGTATGACAATTGAGAAAAACAAAAAAGCAAAACTTAAATGTTTTGCTTTTGACTCATTAATACTTATTTTTGAAGTAATTGCTGATGTTTTCTAGTGATTTCACTAAAACTTCATCTTCATCAATTTTTAAATCATCTATGATTGAAGAAAGCATATCTTCATGGAATAAATCATGAATTGCTAAGACTTTCATTGCAGAATCGTTGAGTTGAAGATATACTTTTCTTCGATCGTTTTCATCTCTATATCTATCAACAAATTCTTTTTTAACTAAAACATTCACTGAAGTTGTTAATGTTCCTAATGTAATTCTCAATCTTTGAGCAACATTTCCCATTGTAGGAACTTCTGTGTTTCTTATGGCTTCAAGTACATGCACTTCTGTCATTGACAATTTAACACCTTGTTTTTTCAAAGTGTCAGCTTCTATACTTAATATTTGATTAAATACTTCAACTAATAACTCGTTTATGAGTTGTTTAGCTTGTGCCATGTGATCCCTCCTCTTATAAATTAATGTATCCAACAGCCAACGTACCTGGACCAGCATGCGCACCAACAACTGGTGTCAGTGGTACTAAAGTGATCTCAACTTCTGGATTATAATCTAATAAAATTTGTTTTAATTCTTCAGCTTTTTGTTTATTATTTGTATATGCTATAAATATTATAACATTTTTTCCTTGTATTTCATTATTCACTACTTCAATTAATCTACTTTGTGCTTTATTTGTTGTTCGTATTTTTTCAAAAGGTACGAGTGATCCATCTTTTTGAATATGTAGTAATGGTTTAATCTTCAACAATGTCCCTATAAAACCGTTTGCAGCAGATAATCTACCATTCTTAACTAAATACTTTAAAGTATCTACCAAAACATAAATTGTAATATGATCTCTAATTCTTTCTAAAAAATCAATAATTTCAATAGCATTCTTTCCTGCTTTAATCATTTCAATGGCTTTGATAATCATATAGGCTTCCCCGTAGGAGACACTTCTAGAATCTAAAACAAAAATATTTAATCCCTCTACCATTTCTTTAGCTAATAAAGCACCTTGATATGTACCACTTAATTTGGATGAAATAACAACAACTATAACATCTTTATATCCTTCTTCTTTTAATTCTTCATAAATTTGAGCAATTTTTCCTGTTGATGTTTGTGATGTAGAAACATCAATATCTGGATTTGACTCTATGACGTTATAGAACTTCTCAGCGGTAATATCAACATAATCTTCATATTCCTGACCACCAAGATTAAGTGTAGATCTTATTAACTTTACAGGATAATCTAGATCTAAATAATCCACACCGCTGTTACCACAAACGACTAATCCAATTTTATTCATATATACTTTCTCCTTCAAATTATTTGAATTTCAAATGTTTGTATATATATAATAACATATATTTATTAAATTAATCAAAATTTGCAATATTTTCTAGTTGAAATTTTGCACTTTCTTTATTTTCGTTGCTGATATGCAATTCTAAAAACTGAACGAGTTTATTCACTTCTAATTGATTATATTTAATATGATCAATCATTGAGATATCTAAGTCATCATTGAATTCTGGTTTATAAATTAGAACATAATTAATAACTTTAATTTTATTTGATACATTATTACTAATGATTTGTCTATAACTAATAGATTCTTGGAGTTTTTTTGTATATCTCTCTTCACTTCTTCTTTCATCTTGATTAAACATCCCAAACTCTAAAACAACTATAAGACGATCAATGATCAGTAAGTAATCAGAACGCATGTGGTTACCAAAAACTACAGGATATTCCATAATAATGCTAAGATTCTCAGTATTTACACCTTTTTTATATAAATTAAATAATGTTCTTCTCAATAAAACTGTAGTATCAAACCAAGTGATGACTTCTTCATCTTTCAGGGGAAAAATAGATATCTTCTTATCATAAAATCTTTGTTTAAATTCTATAAAATATATAAGTTTATTATATTTGGTAACTCTATTTTTTAATAATTGTTTTTCGATTTTCCAATTTATTTGTTCTGTAAAGTCTGTAAATTTTAAAAATTCACTAAAACTATCAAACTGATATAAGCATTTTATTTTCACACCAATCACCTCTTATGATAATAGTAGATTCATGACAAAATTGCTTATTTAAATAAAAAAAACACATAATTATATATATGTGTTTATATCTATTGTTTTCAATAATTAGTATCTAGATGGTGGCTCCGGGCAGAATCGAACTGCCGACACAAGGATTTTCAGTCCTTTGCTCTACCGACTGAGCTACAGAGCCAAATGAATGGCGGTCCGGACGGGATTTGAACCCGCGATCTCCTGCGTGACAGGCAGGCATGTTGACCCCTACACCACCGGACCTAATTTTGGTTGCGGGAGAGGGATTTGAACCCACGGCCTCCGGGTTATGAGCCCGACGAGCTACCAGACTGCTCTATCCCGCGCAATAAAATCTATATTAATTAGGTAAAATACTCAAATGGCGGAGGAAGAGGGATTCGAACCCCCGCGCCTTTTACAGCCTGTCGGTTTTCAAGACCGATCCCTTCAGCCGGACTTGGGTATTCCTCCACTATTATAACATACTATTAAATTTTGATACTAATTTGAAAGTTGGTGGACCCGGTAGGACTCGAACCTACGGCCGACCGGTTATGAGCCGGTAGCTCTAACCAACTGAGCTACGGGTCCTAGCTGGTAGCGGCGGGGGGGATCGAACCCTCGACCTCACGGGTATGAGCCGTGCACTCTAACCAGCTGAGCTACGCCGCCATAGAACCTTTTTTTAAAAAAGATTATGTCTACCGCTTAACCCAAGCTAAATAAACAATATCATTTTAAACAATATTGGTGGAGCCTAGGGGGATCGAACCCCTGACCTCCTGCGTGCAAGGCAGGCGCTCTCCCAGCTGAGCTAAGGCCCCTTAAAAAGTGGTACCTCGAGTCGGACTTGAACCGACACGGATTCATCATCCACAGGATTTTAAGTCCTGCGTGTCTACCTATTTCACCATCGAGGCAAATTTAATGGTGTCCCGTAAAGGACTCGAACCTTTGACACCTTGATTAAAAGTCAAGTGCTCTACCACCTGAGCTAACGGGACATAACGCTGGTGCCGAAAACAGGACTTGAACCCGCAACCCCCTGATTACAAGTCAGGTGCTCTACCAGTTGAGCTATTTCGGCGTAATAATGGTGGGAGTTAACGGGCTCGAACCGCTGACCCTCTGCTTGTAAGGCAGATGCTCTCCCAACTGAGCTAAACTCCCATTATTTTTGTTTTTTTTAAAGAGATGTAGCCTGGCAACGTCCTATTTTCGCTCCTTGGAACTATCGTCGGCGCTGAAGTGCTTAACTGCTGTGTTCGGGATGGGAACAGGTGTGACCACTTCGCCATCGTCACCAGACTTCTCTCAAAACTAGATAAAAGATTTGTCAAAAGTATTATACATCAATTGCTTATTAAGGTAAAGTCCTCGACCTATTAGTACTGGTCAGCTTCATCGATCACTCGACTTCCACACCCAGCCTATCAACCTCATCGTCTATAAGGGGTCTTACTAAATTGGGAGATCTCATCTTAAGGGGGGCTTCACGCTTAGATGCTTTCAGCGTTTATCCCGTCCATACGTAGCTACCCAGCTGTGGCCCTGGCAGGCCAACTGGTGCACCAGTGGTATGTCCACCCCGGTCTTCTCATACTAGGGGCAGCTCCCTTCAAATCTCCAACGCCCACGACGGATAGAGACCGAACTGTCTCACGACGTTCTGAACCCAGCTCGCGTGCCGCTTTAATGGGCGAACAGCCCAACCCTTGGAACCTTCTCCAGCTCCAGGATGCGACGAGCCGACATCGAGGTGCCAAACCGCTTCGTCGCTGTGAACGCTTGGAAGCGATAAGCCTGTTATCCCCAGGGTAGCTTTTATCCGTTGAGTCTCGGCCTTTCCATTCAGCACCGAGAGATCACTAAACCCGACTTTCGTCCCTGATCGACTTGTAGGTCTTTCAGTCAAGCACCCTTCTGCTTTTGCACTCTACGAATGATTTCCAACCATTCTGAGGGTACCTTCGGGCGCCTCCGTTACTCTTTGGGAGGCGACCGCCCCAGTCAAACTGCCCACCAGACACTGTCCCCCGTAATCCACTTACGCAGGTTAGACATCAGATGCACGAAGGGTGGTATCCCAAGGTTGACTCCTCCGAAACTAGCGTCCCAGATTCTCAGTCTCCCACCTATCCTGTACATCTTACACCCAATGTCAATATCAAGTTACAGTAAAGCTCCATGGGGTCTTTTCGTCCTGTCGCGGGTAGCCGGCGTTTTCACCGGCAGCTTGATTTCACCGAGTCTCTTGTTGAGACAGTGCCCAAATCGTTACGCCTTTCGTGCGGGTCGGAACTTACCCGACAAGGAATTTCGCTACCTTAGGACCGTTATAGTTACGGCCGCCGTTTACTGGGACTTCAATTCAATGCTTCGTTGCCTGACATCTCCTCTTAATCTTCCAGCACCGGGCAGGCGTCAGCCCCTATACGTCACCTTACGGTTTTGCAGAGACCTGTGTTTTTGATAAACAGTCGCTTGGGCCTATTCTCTGCGACTTTTCTTTTTCATTAAAAGTCCTCCTTATCCCGAAGTTACGGAGTCATTTTGCCGAGTTCCTTAACAAGAGTTTTCTCGCGCGTCTTAGTATACTCTACCCACCCACCTGTGTCGGTTTACGGTACGGGCAGTATATAAATTATCCCTAGAAGCTTTTCTAGAAAGTTTGACATCATCATCCTTTACCTACCGGATCTCACTCTTTATGGTGTGCGGATTTGCCTACACACCAAGCTCGATCCCTTGTCCCCAATCCACTAGAGGGGCGGACGTTAGCCTCCTTTGTCACTCCATCAGTCTATATACTGGTGCAGGAATCTCTACCTGCTATCCATCGGCTACGCTTTTCAGCCTCACCTTAGGCCCCGACTTACCCAGGGCGGACGAACCTTCCCCTGGAAACCTTGGGTTTTCGACGGATAGGATTCTCACCTATCTTTTCGTTACTTACACCGGCATTCTCACTTCTAACCGCTCCACATGTCCTTCCGATCATGCTTCACCGCTGTTAGAACGCTCCCCTACCACTTGACTTTCGTCAAATCCGTAGATTCGGTATGATGCTTAGCCCCGGTACATTTTCGGCGCAGAGTCACTCGACTAGTGAGCTTTTACGCACTCTTTAAAGGATGGCTGCTTCTAAGCCAACCTCCTAGTTGTTTGTGCATCTTCACTTCCTTTTCCACTTAGCATCAATTTTGGGACCTTATCTGACGGTCTGGGCTCTTTCCCTTTTGACCACGAACCTTATCACCCGTAGTCTGACTGCTAACCATATTTTATGACATTCGTAGTTTGATTGGGCTCAGTACCCCGAGGTGGGGCCATCACACATTCAGTGCTCTACCTTCATAAAATTTGCATGTTAACGCTAGCCCTAAAGCTATTTCGGGGAGAACCAGCTATCTCTGAGTTCGATTGGAATTTCACCCCTAGCCACAAGTCATCCAAACACTTTTTAACGTGTCCTGGTTCGGTCCTCCATTTGGTCTTACCCAAACTTCAACCTGCTCATGGCTAGCTCACCCAGTTTCGGGTCTACAGCACCTAACTTAACGCCCTATTCAGACTCGCTTTCGCTTCGGCTCCACGCCTTCACGCTTAACCTTGCTAGATACCGTAACTCGCCGGTTCATTCTACAAAAGGCATGCCATCACTCCTTAACGAGCTCTGACTAATTGTAAGCACACAGTTTCAGGTTCTCTTTCACTCCCCTCCCGGGGTTCTTTTCACCTTTCCCTCACGGTACTGGTTCACTATCGGTCACTAAGTAGTATTTAGCCTTATGAGATGGTCCTCACATATTCAAACAGGATTCCTCGTGTCCCGCCCTACTTGTCGTTACCCTAGTCCATACATTTTTAAATACAGGGCTCTCACCTTCTTTGGCCGGCTTTCCCACGCCGTTCTTCTAATCTATGGTTTTGTAACTATTATGGTAACTGGCTCCTCCACTTTCGCTCGTCGCTACTCGCAGAATCGTTTTTACTTTCTTTTCCTGCAGGTACTTAGATATTTCAGTTCCCTGCGTGTCGCCCCGTATCAAATACGGTAACATGTCTTCTACATGCTGGGTTGCCCCATTCGGATACCCATGGATCGTCGCGTACTTACCGCTCCCCATGACATTTCGCTGTTAGTCGCGTCCTTCTTCGCCTCTTAGTGCCTAGGCATTCACTGTGTGCCCTTGTTTCCTTTACCTTACAATTGCTTGTTGTTTTCTTTTGACAACTTTTATCTACTTTTCAAAGATCTCTTCATGGTGGAGCTTAGGAGGATCGAACTCCTGACCTCCTGCGTGCAAAGCAGGCGCTCTCCCAGCTGAGCTAAAGCCCCATGTTTTCCAATTTATTAAAATGATAATGGTGGGCCTAAATGGACTCGAACCATCGACCTCACGCTTATCAGGCGTGCGCTCTAACCACCTGAGCTATAGGCCCATTTGCTTGGAAAACGTCTTTCAAAACTGAATATGATGAGCATGGTCTAACACGAAGTTAAACCATTGTGAGAATTGTTGTGAATACTTTTACGTATTCGCCTTTCTCCTTAGAAAGGAGGTGATCCATCCCCACGTTCCCGTAGGGATACCTTGTTACGACTTAACCCCAATCATCAACCCTACCTTAAACGGCTCCCTCCTTACGGTTAGGCCACCGGCTTTGGGTATTGTCGACTTTCGTGGTTTGACGGGCGGTGTGTACAAACCCCGAGAACGTATTCACCGCGACATTCTGATTCGCGATTACTAGCGATTCCGGCTTCATGAAGTCGAGTTGCAGACTTCAATCCGAACTGAGACTATTTTTATGGGTTTCGCTCCACATCACTGCTTAGCTGCCCTTTGTTTTAGCCATTGTATCACGTTTGTAGCCCAGGTCATAAGGGGCATGATGATTTGACGTCATCCCCACCTTCCTCCAGTTTGTCACTGGCAGTCTCGCTAGAGTCCCCAACTTAATGATGGTAACTAGCAATAAGGGTTGCGCTCGTTGCGGGACTTAACCCAACATCTCACGACACGAGCTGACGACAACCATGCACCACCTGTATCCATGATAACCTCCACTTAATCTCTTAAGCTTTGCATGGTATGTCAAGACCTGGTAAGGTTTTTCGCGTATCATCGAATTAAACAACATGATCCACCGCTTGTGCGGGGTCCCGTCAATTCCTTTGAGTTTCATACTTGCGTACGTACTACTCAGGCGGAGTACTTATTGCGTTAACTACAGCACTGAATTTCTCCAACACTTAGTACTCATCGTTTACGGCGTGGACTACCAGGGTATCTAATCCTGTTTGCTCCCCACGCTTTCGTGCCTCAGCGTCAGTTGTGGCCCAGTAAGCCGCCTTCGCCACTGGTGTTCCTCCATATATTTACGCATTTTACCGCTACACATGGAATTCCACTTACCTCTACCACACTCAAGCTACCCAGTTTCTAAAGCATCACAGCGTTAAGCACTGCACTTACACCTTAGACTTAAATAGCCGCCTACGCACCCTTTACGCCCAATAATTCCGGATAACGCTTGCCCCCTATGTATTACCGCGGCTGCTGGCACATAGTTAGCCGGGGCTTATTCATCAGGTACCGTCACACTCGTTTTCCCACGAGTCATTCTTCCCTGATAAAAGAACTTTACATACCGAAGTACTTCGTCATTCACGCGGCGTTGCTCGGTCAGAGTTTCCTCCATTGCCGAAAATTCCCTACTGCTGCCTCCCGTAGGAGTTTGGACCGTTTCTCAGTTCCAATGTGGCCGTTCAACCTCTCAGTCCGGCTACGCATCATCGTCTTGGTGAGCCGTTACCTCACCAACTAACTAATGCGCCGCAGGTTCCTCCTTAAGCATACACAAGTGTCTTTTAAAATATCTAAGATGCCTTAAATATTCCTATCCAGTCTTAGCCATCGTTTCCAACGGTTATCCTCGTCTTAAGGGCAGATTACCTACGTGTTACTCACCCGTTCGCCACTCACTAGTAAACTAGTGCGTTCGACTTGCATGTATTAGGCACGCCGCCAGCGTTCATCCTGAGCCAGGATCAAACTCTCCAAAAAATTTATGTTTTTGTTTTGTTTGTTATAGCTCTTTTTATTTCTTTGATTCGCTCATCATCATTCAGTTTTCAAAGACCTTTTCCTCGCACACTTGTTTTCGCGTGCTTTTTAATTCTATCATTATAAAATAACCTTGTCAATAAGTTTTATAACTTTGACAAATCTAATTCACAAGGTTTTATAATCAGATGGTGGAGGGGGACAGATTCGAACTGCCGAACCCTGAGGGAACAGATTTACAGTCTGCCGCGTTTAGCCACTTCGCTACCCCTCCGATTTTAGGCTTGCCTATATATTCTAACTTATCGTGTTTAAAAAAGCAACAGTTTTATGTTTACTTTTTTCACTTTTTTATATTTGATGTTATTTTATGTTTTATTGGTGCTAATAAATGATATATATCATTCATTATTTTCTTTTGATTCAACACTTTTAACACGTTTAAGCAATTCAGCTTTAAATATCATGACTTCTCTGCCACATTTTTCGCATTTCATTTTAACTTCAGCGCCATTTCTTGTAACTAACCAACGATGCGAACCACAGACGTGTGGTTTTTTCATAATAAGTATATCGCCTAGATTAATTTTCATGTTTAATCATCCAATTAACTACATCTTCCACATTGTCATCATCATTTAAATATATAGTGATTTTTTTATCATTAATTGATACCTTATGTTGATTAAAATATTTTTTTAATATCTTTTCTTGTTTGCCATATTTATGTTCATTTTTTCGATGAATCATATTTGTTTTTTGTTCTTTTTTTGTAAGCTCTTCTACCTGTCTTACACTGAGTCCATTTGAAACAATTTTTTGTGCTATTTTTTTGATTTGATCTTGATCTTGAAGTTTACTTAAAGCACGAGCATGTCCCATGTTGATTTCGTTATGTAAAATCATGTTTTGAACTTCTTGTGGTAAATTTAATAATCCTAGAATGTTTGTCACATGTGAACGACTTTTACCTATTTTTTCAGCTAGTTGTGTTTGTGTTAAATTCATGTTTCCCATCACCACTCTATAAGCTTCCGCTTCTTCAATTGGTGATAAATTTTCACGTTGAAGGTTTTCTGCAAGTGCAATTTCTGCAATTTTCATCTCTTCATATTGTCTAACAATAGCGGGAATTGTAGTTAAACCTACTTGTTTACATGCTCGATAACGTCTTTCACCTGATACGATTAAGTATCCGTTTGCAACTCTTTTTACAATAATCGGTTGAAATACACCATGTTCTCTAATAGATTGTGCGAGTTCATTTATTTTGTCTTGGTCAAAAATCCTTCTTGGTTGAAAAGGATTTGCAATTACATCAGATAGGTTGATTTCATCTATAACTTCACCCTCTAAAACGTCATCTACATGATGTTCTTTTAAAAGGTCAACAAAAGTTCTTGCTTTATTATTTTCTTTCATTTTGCTTCAAAATCTCCTTTGCTAAAGATTTATAAAGTTTAGACGCAGGTGCTTTTGGTGCATATGTGATGACTGGCAATCCATAAGTTGGTGCTACTTGTGCAGCAACATTACTTGTGATAATCGTGTCAAATACACCTTCTTTGAAGTAATTCTTTATTTCGTGTACAATTTCCCAACCAGCTTTTGTTCTTCGATCAAGCATCGTAAGAAGTACACCTTCGATTTCTAGCCTCTTATTATTAATTTTTAAATTCTTTTGTACAATTCTAATTGTATTTAATAGTTGAGTTAATCCATCTATTGCTAAAAATTGACATTGCACTGGAATTAACACCGAGTTAGATGCGTATAATGCGCTTAATGTTAAAAGTCCTAATGATGGAGGACAATCAATAAAAATATAATCATATGAATCAATAATTTCATTTAATTTATAACCAAGTTTATATTCTCTATCTTCATCTGTAATCTTTACTTCGATATGAGCAAGCTCAATTGTTGCAGGAATAACATCCAAATTGAAATCTTTAAGATGAATGACACAATCTTTAATGTCTTTGACATCCAGTAGTGCATCTGTAATCGTTGAGTATAACATGCTTCTGTTAATGCCCAAGCTTGTTGTTGTACTCGCTTGTGGATCTAGGTCAACGAGCAAAACCTTTTTGCCTAGCATTCCAATAGCTGCTGAAAGATTAACGCTTGTTGTTGTTTTTCCAACGCCGCCTTTTTGGTTTGAAATTGCAATGATTTTTCCCATTGGTACACCACCTTATAACAATTGTTTTTTTATTGCTTGATACATTCTTGGATATTCTAAGACATCTTTATTTTTTCTAATAACCACATGTGATCTAAATCCATAATCCATTGGTAATTCACATGTTTTAACTGATATTATTTCACTTTTTAGAACTTTAAGTGCATGTAATGATTGATCAATCTCATCTTGATAATTTGATCCTTTAAAGGCAACAAACATATGCTTTTCTTTGACCATAGGTATACCTAATTCGAGAATTAAAGGAAGTGAACCTAGTGCTCTTGCAGTAACAACATCAAAACTATTGTGATGATCTTTAGCATAATTTTCGATTCGGTCATAGATTAATTTTACATCATTTATTTTTAATTCTTCAAGTAATTCTTTAAGAAAATTAATGCGCTTCCCTAAAGAGTCAATAATTGTGATGTCTAGATGTGGATATATAATTTTTAAGGGGATGCTTGGAAAACCAGCACCAGCACCCATATCACATATCGTTTTTACATGATTTAAATTAAGTACATGAATCATCGTTAAAGAATCATAAAAATGTTTCATATAAACTTCTATCTCTTCTGTGATGCTCGTTAAATTCACCTTTTTATTATATTCAATCAACAAATGATAATAATCCAAAAATTGTTTTTTTTGATTGTCTGAAAGTTTAATCTCAAAGTCATTTTCGACTTGCTTTATAAATAAATCAAACATGTCTATAAGATCCTGACTCTATATATATTAATAATATAGAAATATCAGCTGGATTTACGCCTGAGATTCTTGAGGCTTGTCCAACGGTAAGTGGTCTAATCTTATTGAGTTTTTCTCGACTTTCAGATGAGATATTTCCAATCTTTAAATAATCAATATCTTCAGGAATTAATTTGTGTTCTAAACGTTCCATTTTTTCAGCTTCTCTAGTTGCTTTTTTAATATATCCTTCATATTTAATCATGATTTCTACTTGTTCTAACACTTCATTTGAAAAATCATCAGAAATAAAATATTTAATATCTTCGGTATTGATTTCAGGTCTCTTTAATAAGTTTGCTAATGTCACCGCTTCATAAATCGGTGCTGACCCTCTCTTATTTAAATATTCAAGGTTTTCTTGATTTGGCATGACTCGATATGTCGTGACT
The DNA here is from genome assembly GCA_963667565.1 of Acholeplasmataceae bacterium. Classification (GTDB taxonomy): domain Bacteria; phylum Bacillota_I; class Bacilli_A; order Acholeplasmatales; family Acholeplasmataceae; genus WOFB19. The sequence goes on from OY763415.1 coordinate 1,463,397, forward strand.
TGCTCCATCAATGAATCAATTTGATGTTTCTTGACTACAAATTTTTGATATTTAGCATCATCAATTAACCCTAATTCTCTACCATAATCCATTAATCTTAAATCTGCATTGTCATTTCTAAGTAAAAGTCTGTGTTCAGCTCTTGAAGTTAGAAGTCTATAAGGATCTAATACACCTTTTGTAACAAGATCGTCTATTAAAACGCCAATATATGCTTCGTGTCTTTCAAGAATTAAAGCATTTTTACCTTCTAATTTTAGACTAGCATTGATACCCGCCATAAGCCCTTGACATGCAGCTTCTTCATAACCACTAGTTCCATTGATTTGTCCTGCACAAAATAAGCCATCAATTTTTTTGGTTTCAAGTGATAGTTTCAATTGTACTGGATTAATCGCATCATATTCGATGGCATATGCATATCTAACAATTCTAACATCCTCTAATCCAGGAATTGTCCTAATCATTTGTTCTTGAACATCTCTAGGTAAAGATGTTGAAAAACCTTGAACATATAGTTCATCTAAAGACAATGACTCCGGCTCAATAAAAATTTGATGTCGTTGTTTATCACTGAATCTAACCACTTTATCTTCAATCGATGGACAATATCTAGGACCGACACCTTCGACTACACCCCCATACATAGCTGATTCTTCTAGGTGTTCATTGATAATAGCGTGGGTTTCTTCTGAAGTATGGGTTAAATAGCAAAACTCTTGCGGATTTTCATCATAATAATGGTTATCAAAACTAAATGTATAATTCATCCCATCTCCGGGTTGTACTGTCATTTTCAATGTATTTATGCTATCTTTAGCAATACGTTGAGGTGTCCCAGTTTTAAGTCTAATTACTTCAAATCCTAAATCTTTTAATTGTTTACTAATGCCGAATGTTGTTGGTTCTCCACCTGGTCCACTAAGAGTCTTTTCTTTTCCTATTAATATATTACTGCTTAAATATGTACCTGTAGTTAGCGTAAGTGTTTTCCCTAATATAGTTTCTCCAGTTGTTAAAACAACACCTTTGATTTGATGATTTTCAATAATCATATGATCTACAAGTGCTTCTAACAAAGTTAAATGCGGTGTGCTTTTCAATACCTCTAACATGATTTTTGGATATGCAAGTTTATCTATTTGTGCACGAAGTGCTCTTACTGCAGGTCCCTTTGATGCGTTTAACATCTTCATCTGAATTTGTGCTTTGTCAGCACTTTTTGCCATTTGACCACCTAATGCGTCGATTTCTCTAACAACGATACCCTTAGCAGGACCGCCAATTGATGGGTTACAAGGCAAAGAAGCAACCTTATCCAGGTTGCCTGTAATTAATATTGTATTCTTATTCATTCTTGCCATCGCTAGTGCTGCTTCAACACCTGCATGACCCGCACCTACAATGATGCCATCATAAATCATATAATCACTTTCTTTTGCTTAAATTTTATTATGCTTTTAAAACTGATTCTACATATGCTGCAAAATCTTCCTTTGTAAATTTAAAATATTTCACTGCTTCTTCAATTGGTGCACTAACACCAAATGAATCTAGACCATATACGTTTCTACAATATTTGTACCAAGGCATTGAACTTGCCATTTCTACAGCTATTTTTTTAGCTCTTGGAGGCAAAATTTCTTTTTGATACTTTTTAGTTGATTGATCAAATAAATACATTGAAGGCATACTGACCACTCTTAAGTCATATCCTTTTTCTTTTAGTATTTGTTCAGTTTCTAGAGCAAGTTCAACTTCAGAACCAGATGCCACAATAATACCTTGAAGTTCTTTTTCTTCAGCTTTAACGACATAAGCACCTTGGATGAGTCCTTCATATGAGGTTTGTTCTTGACTTTCTACATTTTGTCTTGTTAAAACGATGACGGTTGGTGTTGATTTTGATTCAATAGCAACTTTCCAAGCAGCAACTGTTTCTTTTGCATCTGCTGGATGAATGACATTTAAGTTAGGAATAGCTCTTAATCCAGCAAGCTGTTCCACTGGTTGATGTGTTGGTCCATCTTCTCCAACACCTATAGAGTCATGAGTAAAGACAAAGATCGATGGAATTTGCATGATTGCTGCAAGTCTGATTGATGGCTTCATGTAATCACTGAAGACAAAGAATCCACCTGCAAAAGCTTTAAGTCCACCATGTAAAACAATACCATTTGTGATAGCTGCCATAGCATGTTCTCTAACACCAAAGTTGATATTTCTACCAATTCTATGTTCCCTAGAAAAATGACCATCCGCACCTTTGGCTTTTGTAGAAGCGGTTAAATCTGCTGAACCACCTACAATAAATGGATATTTTTCTGATAAAAGGTTGATAACTTTTCCACTTATATTTCGAGTTGCTTCACTCTTAGTAGAAACAATTTGATCAAAATCACTTAAATCAACTGTAACGTCTTGATTTAAATATGATTCAAATGCTTCATAAAGTTTTGGATATGCTTGTTTGTATTCTAAAAGCATATTATTCCATTTTCTATGTACTCTTTGTCCTCTTAAAAATACACGTTTACGATAGTAACTATATACTTCATGAGGAATTTCAAATGGTTGATAGGTCCAATTTAAATTTTTGCTTAAAACTTCTCTTTGAGCATCTCCGATTGCTGCGCCATGTACCTTTGAAGTACCAGCTAAATCAGTACCATAACCAATCACTGTTTTTACTTCAATGATTGAAGGTTTATTCGTTTCTTTTTTGGCTTTATTAAGCGCTTTTTGAATATTAACTAAATCATTGCCGTCAGCAACTGATAAATATTGCCATCCCATAGCTTCAAATTTTTGTTTGATTTGATCACTATTTGCTAAATTGACAGGTCCATCTAATTGGATATCATTAGAATCAAATAATACGATAAGTTTACCTAATCCTAAATGGCCAGCTAAACTTGCAGATTCTAGTGCAACACCTTCTTGTAAATCACCATCACCACAAATCACATATGTGTGATGATTAATGACTTCAAAACCTTCTTGGTTAAACTTTGCTGCTAAATGTGCTTCAGCTAATGCCATACCAACAGCATTTGAAATACCTTGTCCAAGTGGGCCAGAAGTTGTTTCTACACCTTCAGTGTGTCCATATTCAGGATGCCCAGGTGTTTTTCCAATTTGTCTAAAATTTTTAATATCATCAATAGAAATATTGTATCCAGAAAGATGATTGATTGCATATAGCAACATTGAACCATGACCAGCAGATAATATAAATCTATCTCTATTGATCCAGTTTTGTTTTTTAATGTCGATGTTTAAATTTTCGGTGAATAATTGAAAAGCCATTGGTGCAGCATCAAGTACAATGCCTGGATGTCCACTGTTTGCTTTATTGATTGCGTCTACCCCCAAAAACCTAATGGCATTAATCGCTAAATCTTTCATAATTATTTTTCCTTATCTTCTATATTTTCTTCTTCTACGATTTCTTCTTGAGGTTGTTCTGGTTGTTTATCATCAAAATCAAAGTAGTTTTGATAATGTGTTTCTTGTGCTTTTACAAGCTCATCAAATTCTTCAAGACCAATCGTTGTTCTAATATCCTCTTGTGCTTTTATGTTTTCTTCTTTAACGCGTTTAGATGTAATTCTGGTTTGAAACATATTACTGATAAATACGATTGCTAAAAGTCCAAGTAAAACTTGAATCATATAATTTGGTAAATATAATGCTGATAATGTCGCAACAATCAAATAAAGTGCAATGGTAGGAATCATAAAAAAGTAATTGATCTTTTTAGAGATTTCACCAGCTTTAATTAAAAATCCTAACCAAATGGTATTGATTTCTAATTCATAAAAAGGTTTTAATGCCTCGTAATATGATTTTTCAATAAGTACGCGGTACTCATTTGATCCATCAGATGTCCAAATAGCAAACTTGCCTCTACCTGCATATTGAGTTAAATACATCGTTTCACTCATGTCATAAAATGCAACTTTAGTATCACCTATAAATTGCACTTCAAATGGTTCGTTTTTTAGACTTTTAAATACTTTAGGGTTTAATTTCATCGTTTAATACCTCCAACAATATCATTATATCATTAACTAAATGTATTCATTTAGATTATGTAAATTAATACGAACTTATGGGATTAAAAATCCCCATCAAGCATCACCACCCACATAATAGACTATGCTTATGGCTGCTTCGATCAAGACCTGACCAGGTTCACAAGCTACTATTGAGTGATGATGCTTGATAGGGACTTTATTTCTTTCTTAACGTCTTAAAAAAAGATTTGAGTAGTGCTTCGCTTTCATCAGATAAAATGTCACCTTCACATGCTACATGATGATTAAATTTGATGTCAAATAAGTTTAATAAACTGTTTGCAGAACCTGATTTTGGATCTTTAGCACCATAATATACTTTTTTAACTCTCGATTGAATCATTGCACCAGCACACATTGGACACGGTTCTAGTGTAACATAAATCTCACAATCTTCGAGTCGCCAACTGCCTATTTTTTTAGCAGCTTTCATCATTGCTAAAAATTCAGCATGGCCATGAAATTGTTGTTTTTCTTCTCTTAAATTATGCGCTCTGGCAATAATCTTATCTTGATAAACAACCACCGCACCAACTGGAACTTCACCTTTTTCATAAGCTTTGTTCGCTTCTTTTAGTGCAGCTTTCATGTATTTATATTTTTTTAGGTTTTCCTGGGACTTCATGATAATGTCTCGATCTTGGTTCATAAGACTCGTTTGCACCAATAAGCACTAAAGGATCATTATAATTGGCAGGTTTACCATCAATGATACGTTGTGTTCTAGTTGCCGGTAACCCACTCTTAACACAAATCGCTGTGAGTTTAGTAACAAACTCTGCTCTTGCTAAGAGTTCTGGCATTGGGCCAAAAGGTTCGCCTCTAAAATCACGATCTAGTCCACCAACAATGACTCTTATACCTTTGTCAGCTAACGATTCAGCAATACCCACGATATCAGCATCAAAAAATTGCACCTCATCGATAACAACAGCATCCGTATCTTCTTTAACATGGTTAAGGACTTCAATGCTATTTTCAATAATAATTGATGGTTTTTTGCTTAAATTATGAGAAACAATCTCTTCTTTAGCATATCTTATGTCTATAGCTGGTTTAAATACTAAAACATTTTGTTTTGCGTATTCCAATCTTTTAATGCGTCTTATGAGCTCTTCAGTTTTTCCTGCGAACATAGGTCCACATACTACTTCGATAAAGCCGTTTTTATAAGTGTGATACATAACAAATCCCCTTAGTTTTATCCCTTTTTAACAAAAAACGTGATGATTGATCACGTTATTCGTTGTCTTTTTTGTTTGCATTAATGCCGTAACGTTTATTGAATTTTTCAACACGTCCAGCAGCTTGAATGAATGATTGTTGACCTGTGTAGAATGGATGACAATTTGAACAAGTATCTATTCTAAAATCTTTAGCTGTGGTACCAACTTCGTGTTCATGACCACATGTAGAACATTTTACTTTAATCACTCTATATTCTGGGTGAATTCCTTTTTTCATTTGAGACTCTCCTTCCGCCATAGCATTAAGCCATAGTAAGTTTTCGCGAATACATTATATCATTATAGATAATGATTGACAAGTCTTATATAATAAAAATCTGCTTTTTAACTTTTTTCATTGTGAGTTGCTTGCCAAACACTTAAAAATTTCGTTGAAATGAGTCCCGTAAGTACACCAGCAGGTACACTAACAAGTAACATCACAGGAAGCCAATACATGATGGCTGATGAACCTAAAACAAAAATACCAACAATGATTTGACCAATCGCGTGACTGACTGAACCTAAAACACTTACACCTACAATACCAAAGAAATCTGCTTTTTTAAGTAAAGCCATCGCTATAATGGAAAGTGCTGCACCTCCAAGTCCTAAATAGAATACTGGACCCAAAAATTTACCCGTGATGATGGATACTAAGATAATGCGTAACACTGTCAGTGCTACACCTTCTTTGACACCATATAAATAAATAACGACAAGAGTAACAATATTAGCAAATCCGATTTTTGATCCTGGGATTGGAAGTATATTTAAGTATAAACTTTCAATTACATTTAAGACAATACTCACTGCAAGTAAGTTTGCAAGTAATACCATTTTTTTTGTTTGTTTTCTATTCATATGTCACCTACTGTATAAAATCAATAGTTGAACTGGTTGCATCAAATTCAACTCTGATTTGATTTGGTAAACAGATGAGTGGTGCTGCAGTAGACCATCCTTGTTTGCTACACACATGAAGAGGACTCTTTTCATCTTTAACTCTAATTCTATCTTGACTAAAATCGACAGCAATGATGACTTCTTGTCTTATATCACCAACCGTATAATCGCCTAATAATGTGATTTCTGTGTATCCATCTTCACCATTTAAATTAATGGATGGGTATGTATTCATATATGATTCATCAACAGATTGCTCATAATTAATAACCACTGTATCTTGACTAAAATCAACAGTAACAATCGGTTCACCTGTACCATAATAAATGTAGGCATATGTCGATTGTCCTGTATAAATAACTAATTTAAATATCAAAAAAAGCGCAACAAAAACAACAACTAATATAGTCATCATATATATATCTCTTTTGCGCTTTGTTTTTTGATTCATACTTAATTCCTTTCAAACACTAAATCACCTAATAACGATTGGGTAATGGTTTCATCATAATTAAATCTAATGTAACTTAAATTAAGTTCGTTTTGATGTGTGTCCATCCATGCATTAAATATGTCATTTGGCATTGAAAACAGTGCTGTTGATAATGCGTCTAATAGACCAGCATCATCGCCAATCAATGTCACAGTGTGATAATATTGCATAGGCATCTTTGTCACAGGTGATACAATATGATGATATCTTAAATCATTATGTAATACAAATTGCTCATAATCGCCACTTGTTGTCACTGATTGATTCATAACATTTTGAACAGTTCCATAGGTGCCACTCTGATCACAAATCGGACATGTTAATCCAATGTTAAAATAATCTCTATCAACATTAGAATTTAATGCTAAATAAAGTGAGCTGGAACCTGAATTGATGAAATAATATTTAACACCTTCTGATGATAAATAATTTGAAATTTGTTGTGTTGCATAACCTTTAGCAATTGCACCGAGGTCAAGTTTTGTATTTTCACCTTGTGTTTGAATATAATAATGTCCATCAATTTCGCTCAAGTTGAAACCGTTTAATGAAAAATCTAACGCATTAATCGTATCTAAAGCCGCTTGATAATTCACATCAGGAATGATATTGTTATCATAATTCGCTTCAATAAGTGCTTTCCATACATCAATAGCTTTTCCAATTGTAATATCAAAATAGCCATCAGTTAATGTTTCAATAGATTTTGCTTCTTCTAAAATACGATATAATGGTTCATCAATTTCTAATTGTTGACCAGTCTTTTGATTGATTGAATATATATTTTCAAGATATGTGCTATCAATTGATAAATCTCTGTAGTTATCAGTTAAATCATGATACATACTTAGCATGTCAACAATATGACTCTCATAGGTTGCAGCAGTTTGATCATCATAGGTCATAAAATTAACTGTGATAAACGTATTCATATAATCATAGTAATTATAGTTGTATGCGACAAGCGGTTTATCTTCTTTACATGAAAAAAGCGATAACGTTAATAAAACGCCAATCATTAATAACATAACTTTCTTCATCAAAAAACCTCCTTACTTAATGAAAGAAAAGGACATGCTTATGTCCTAAATCTTTACATTTACGGTTGAACCATCTTTATTAGGATGGTCTTTTAAATATTCTAAAATAGGGTTAAAGTTTTTATCAACTTTACCTGGTTTACATTTGGCTAAGTGTGTGACTTCACCACTGATGATTGCTTCAGCAAAAGCTCTACATCCAGGTGTTCCACATGCGCCACAGTTATATTTAGGTAACAACTCTTCAAGTGCATCAATTCTTGGGTCTTCTTCAACAGTCAAATACTTGTTTGCTAATGAAAGAATCACACCTAATGCAATTGCTAATATACCTAATACAATGAAAGGATAAACATTTTCCATTATAATTTAACCTCCTTCATAAACTCTAAAGTTTCTTGAAGTTTAGGGTCAGTTAAACTACAAGATGAGGTGCCTGCAACACTACATGATTCACATGATTGTGCATCTATATATGCTTGTTCACAGCCTTCAGGAATTTTTGTTTTATCATTTAAAATACCTGTACCCACATATAATATGATTAAAAACAAGACGGCACCTATTGCAATAAATATTTGCATTAAATAATACCTGCCAATCCCATAAAAGCGAGAGCCATAAGACTTGCTGTGATAAGTGCAATTGGCATCCCTTTTAAGGCTTTTGGTGTGTTTGCGGCATTAAGTTTAATACGTATTGCAGCAAACGCAATGATAACGAGTGCATAACCTAGTGCAGATCCAAGTGCATACATAAGTGCAGCTGGATAAGTTGTTGGAGATGCCACATTGGTTAATGCTACACCTAAAACAGCACAGTTAGTTGCAATTAATGGTAGATAAACCCCAAGTGCTTTATATAAGCTCTTGCTCACTTTTTTAATCACAAGTTCAGTTAATTGAACAAGTGCAGCAATAACTAAGATAAATGCAATTGTACTAATATAAGTAATTTTTAAGTCTACTAAAACATAATGATAAATTGGCCAAGTGATCGCTGCTGATAGCATAATAACAACCAATACAGCAAAACTCATACCAACAACTGATTTCATCTTTGTTGAAACACCAAAGAATGAACATAATCCTAAAAATTGCATCAATACGATATTATTGATCAAGAGTGAAGAAATTAAAATAGCTAATAAATCCATTATGCTTCAACTCCTTTCACTGGTGCTTTTGCTTTTGCTTCTGCAGCTGCTTTTAAACGAGCGGCTTTTGCTTTTTCAGCGTCTTTAATCTTTTTAGCGTTTGTACGTGCTGTAAAGATTGCAAGTAAAAGTCCAATAATTAAGAACCCTCCTGGAGGTTGTACAAGTAGCGCTAAACCATATTCTTGTAATCCCCATGATGTGAATAACTCCGTTTGGAATCCAAGTGGTAATACATAACCAAGTTTAATCACACCTGTGCCAAAGAATTCTCTAACAAATCCAATAATCGTAAGTGCTAATGTAAATCCAAGTGCTGTCCCCATACCATCAAGTATAGATGGAAACACTTTATTTTTAGATGCAAATGCTTCTGCACGACCTAAAATAATACAATTAACAACAATTAATGCCAAATAAACACCAAGTGAAGCACTTAAATCAGGAGCAAATGCATCAACTAACATTTGCATTGCAGTAACTTCAGTGGCAATAATAATAACATATGATGGAATACGAACCGTCGATGGTACAAAGTTTCTAATAGAAGAAACCACCAAATTACTAATTGTTAATATAACAAATACAAGTAATCCCATCCCAAAACCAGCTTCAAGTGTTGTGGTTACAGCAAGTGCAGGGCACATACCTAAAACCATAACAAATACACCGTTTTCTTTCCATATACCTTTAGTGAATGTAGACCATAACGATGGATCATCTGCATTTTTCTTTTTAGCAGGCACTTTTGCAGGTACCTTTTTAACTACTTTTTCATTTGCGTCAGTCATCTTATGCCACCTCACTTACAAAATACGCTAATAAATCATCAATTAAATTTTTAGTGTATGTCGCACCTGTTTGTAAATCGCCTTGGGCATCTACAATACCAGTAATTTCTTCTTTTGTCTTACCAATAAACATATCTAAATATTCAAAATTAAGTCTAATATAAGATAATGTGTGTTCATATAAATCTTCAGGCATCACAATGGCGATAATTTCATCATCGGCATTAAAAATCATTTTTAATGTGATTGATCCAATATCAGTATATCCACGATATGAGTAGGAACCTTCACCAGTCACTGTATAAATATACCCACCTTCAGCAACACTTGAAGTAACGATGTTTTCTTTAGCTGTCACATGGGCAGTTGGTAAAAACGCTTGATCAGTCTCAAGTGTGTATCCCTCACCTAAGTAATCAGCATATGCATTATCAACTGGAGCCTCTGCAGGGTATTCATAAGCTATAGCACTTAACACTTCATTTTTAATCGCGTTTGTACTTTCACTTGCGGTTGCACCTGAAAGTGCATCTTCTTCAGTTCCTGCATTAAAATAAGGAATATCTTGAACATCAGAATACAAAATATGATCATAATAAGTATAAATATATTTTTGAATGTTTGAGACATATTGAACACTTTGTTCAAGTGAAACGATACCTACTGTAACAAAATCATTTTCAATACCAACAAGTAACTCAATATATCCATACCCTAAATCAGAAGTACTTAAACTATATGTATTTCTAATTTTTACATTATAGATGACACCTAGCGTTCCGCCGTGTTCATCTTTAACTGTTTGTTTGTAATCAACAATTGAATAGTTAGTTCCAGATGGATCTTCTATATTAACTTCACTTTCTAAAGTGACTTTTTGCCCAAAAATAAGATCTTCTGGTGTTTGCAGTACAAATGCGTTGATACTAACAACAACCAGCACTGCAATTACCACTAAAACAAATGCGTTAACAATTAATTTAAAATTTTCTTTTTTCATACAGATACAGCTCCTTTCGAAGTTGTAAATGGATCAATTGAAACATTGATGGTTGCAAATGAATCAGCAATATCACTTAAAATACTCACCATTGTGTTTTTACTATAAGTTGCTCCAGAAACGATATCACCATTTGGAGATAAATCACTAATATCTGTACCAACATATAATGATAAGTTATGTCTTGTTGTGTCTAAATTTAGTGTTTGGTTTAATGATAAAAATTTAGCTCCAACAATGATACCTTGTGTATCAACTGCAACTACAATTGTCATGCTACCATATCCATTTGTGTCATATCCTTTATAGATATAACCAATAATATTTTTATTTGCATCATCCTTTGGAGCATCATATGCTACAACTTTTGACAAAATAGAATTTGCGTCTTGGTCAACGCTTAACGCTTCATAACTCACCATTTGAGGTAGTACTTCTTGATAAGCAACAAGTGTAGCTGCTTCTTCATTAGCTGTAATGATTGGTGATGTCCATGCATTAATACCACCAATTAAAATACCACAAATAATCGCAATCAATGTTAATACTGAAGTGAAGTGAATCATCGGATTCTTATCTAAGAATTGTTTCATGCGAATGCACCTCCTGCAGCAAAGAATATAAAGACTGCAATAACGATAAATACCGCGATATATGAAACAATAAACTTCCATGTATATTTATTAGTAGCCCAATTTGGATAATCAATTAATGGAACGAAAATATTAGCAAATAATAATGCGATAACAACACCTTCTGCATATGCGCCCCAAGTTCTTACTAGAACAATAAATGTACCAATAAGTAACCCGTAAACCCATCTACCAGGTCTTGTTACTGGTGCAGTGACAGGATCGGTAACCATAAATGCAATACCAAATAATAACCCGCCAGAGAATAAATTATATAAAACAAAATTAAACCATTGATCAGGATATTTACTTAGTCCTACCAAAGCGATTAAAATCACAAATGATAATGTCGTAGACAATACCAATCTAAAATCAGCAGTTCTTCTGATTAAAAGATATGCTAAACCAATAAGAATCGGAATGACACTGATTTCACCCATTGTTCCTGGAATAAGTCCAAAAAACAAATCCTTTATTGGATAACTATATAAAACATCAGGAAATCCCATGCCACTCTTAAGTGCAGTTAACGGTGTTGCACCTGCAACAACATCTACACCAACATAAGCATATGTATACATACCAGCAAGTGAGACAGAAACAAATCTTCTACCAGCGGCAGCAACGTTAAAGATATTACTTCCTAATCCACCAAATAACATCTTTACGACAATAATTGAGAATATAGCACCAATAACAACTGCAAAAATAGGCAATCTTGATGGCAAAATCATTGTATAAATAACCGCACTCACTGCAGGGGCAGTGACATTGTTTATTGTGTATGTTTGAAATTTTGATTTTAATTTTTCTTTAAATGTATTTCCTTTACCTTTATTCATCATGTAAAAAGCAACTGCTTCTAAACCAATCATGATGACCAAACTGATGACAAGACGAATGACCGCATCCCATCCAAAACGATAAATTGCAAATACGACAACTGGTATGAGCGCAATAAGCACATCAATCATCATACGTTTCGTACTTGAATCTCCTCTTCTTATATAAGGCGCTGTTTGTTTAACAAATTCCATATATGCCTCCTACTTCACAAAACGCTTAGCTAAGCGCATGTATTCTGTTAAATGAATCTTAGAAGGACACACATATGAACATAACCCACATTCGATACATTTTTTAACTTGTAAAGTTTCAATCATCTCTTTATCTTTTTGCTTATAAGCATTCATGATTTGAGTTGGTTGAATTTCAACTGGACATGAATAAACACATGACGCACAATGAACGCATGGTTCTTCAACTAAAACTTCTGCATTTTTAACAATCAAACTTGTTGTTGTATGCGTCATGACAATATCATCTCTTGTGACATTGACACCCATCATAGGCCCACCAAGAATCAAAAGTTTATCCTTATCTAAATCTTTATAACCACCTGCAATTTTAAGTAGATCAGATACTAAAGTACCAATTCTAGCTCTAAAGTTCTTGTTATAAGCACCTTCACCACTAATTGCAAACAATCTTTCAAGTACTGGTAAACGATTTTTAACCGCTTCAAAAATACTCGCAAGTGTAGAAACATTTAAATTTAATACACCATATTTTGATAATAATTGTCCTTGAGGAATCTTAATACCAAGAGCATGCTTAATCATATCAAGCTCCCATCCTTGAGGATAATGGTTTCCTACTTTAACAACTTTAATATCGTAATTAGAATATTCTTTTAATGTAAAGTTTAATCGTTCTTCAATTTCAATATATTTTTTCTTAATAGCAATGATCCCTTTACTGGCACCAATCGCTTTCATTGAATAAATCAACCCTTGAATCACTTTCTTAGGTTCATTCATCATGAGTCCATAATCGCTAATGATATATGGTTCACATTCAACACCATTTGCAATCACAACATCGATTTTATCATTTGTCTTAAACTTAATATAAGTCGGAAAAGCACTACCTCCTAATCCAACCAAACCTGCTTTTTCAAAAATCTCAATGTATTCATCTTTAGTCAATTGATCAATTTCTTCATCAGTGCGACTTGTAATACTTTTATGTAACTCATATTTTTTATCATTTCGCACAATCAAACAATCAACAACTTTGCCACTTTGATCCACGTGGCTTTCATTCCCAACTACTTCTCCGCTGACAGTGGAATGAATAGGTTGTTCAAAAAAAGCACCTTTTCTCGTTCCAATCACTTCACCAACTTTGACGTATTGTCCACCGCGAACACAAGTTTCGCCTTCAGGACAACGAGAACTTGTCACTGGATAATATAAATATTCAGCATCCAAGTAATGGTCAATAGGTAAAGCTTTTAATTCTTTCTTACCATCAGGGATATGTCTTGTTTTAGTAATCACTTAACTGCTCCTTTCTCATGTAACGGATATTTCTCGGTCAGTTTAATGACTTCCTCTTTAATCGCACATAATTTTTCTTCATCATCTTTATTTTTTAATGCCTCATCAATAAATGAAGCTATTAAATCCATATCTTCTTCAAACATACCTCTAGTTGTTACTGCCGGTGTTCCTAAACGAATACCACTTCCATATGCTGGTTTTTCTTTGTCATAAGGAATGGTATTTTTATTGCATGTAATATTGACTTTACCTAATGTTGTTTCAGCTTTTTTACCTGTAATACCGTATTTATCTTTAACGTTGATTAAAACGAGATGATTATCGGTACCGCCAGAAATAATCTTATAACCTAAATCGCTCATCGCTTTAGCAAGTCTTCTTGAATTTTTTACAACTTGTTGTTGATATGCGATAAATGATGGTTCCAATGCTTCTTTAAAAGCAACACCTTTAGCTGCTATGACATGCATTAAAGGTCCACCTTGAATACCAGGAAATATAGCTTTATCAATTTTTTTAGCAATATCTTCATCATTGGTTAAAATAATACCGCCACGAGGTCCACGCAATGTTTTATGCGTTGTAGACGTAACCACATGAGCATAGGGAATTGGTGATGGATGTGCTTTAGCAGCAACTAAACCAGCAATATGCGCCATATCAACCATCAAAAATGCACCAACTTCATCAGCAATTTCTCTAAATTTTTTAAAATCAATCACTCTTGCATAAGCACTTGCTCCAGCAACAATTAACTGCGGTTTAACTTTAAGTGCAATTTCTCTGACTTTATCATAATCAATAAGTTCAGTGATTTCGTCCACACCATAAAACTCAGATTTATAAATCTTACCTGAGAAATTTAAATTAAATCCATGTGTTAAATGTCCACCTTCATTAAGGGACATACCTAAAATCGTATCTCCAGGTTTAATGAGTGCTTGATATGCTGCCATATTGGCTTGTGATCCTGAATGAGGTTGAACATTAACAAACTTAACATCATACAATTTTTTAAGTCTATTTCTTGTTTCTTCTTCAACCAAATCAACAAATTCACAACCACCATAATATCTACTTGAAGGATAACCTTCAGCATATTTGTTGGTTAAAATAGACCCTTGCGCTTCCATAACTGCTTCTGAAACAAAGTTCTCTGAAGCAATTAATTCTAGGTGGGTCTCTTGTCTATTTTTCTCTTTTAAAATAAATCCATTCATCAAAGGGTCATATTGATCTAATTTCATATCTATTCTCCTCAATAATCTGTGGTTTATTATAACATAATAAAATGCAAAAAAAAAGACGAGTTGTCAAGATTTATGCTCATCTTTTTTTAGTTAAATTTACAAAAATTATAAAGTAACGTTATGATAGATTTCTTGAACATCATCAAGTTCATTCAACATGTTCATTAATCTTTCAAATTTTTCTTGTTCTTCTTCACTTAAAGTTGTATCCATCATTGCCATCCACATGATTTCATCAGTTTCAAATTCCATATCTGGATATTGTTCCAAAAATGCTGTCTTAATGACATTATAATTTGTTGCATCACTTAAAACTGTGACTTCTTCACCATCAGCTTCAATCTCATCCGCATCTAAATCATTTAAGACAAGTAATTCTAAGACTTCTTCTTCACTTAATCCTTTAACTGTAAATACAGCTTGATGATTAAATTGATGAAGTACTGAACCAGAAATACCTAATTTTCCACCTGTTTTTGTAAAACAATTTCTCACTTCAGCGATTGTTCTATTTACGTTATCAGTTAAGCACTCAACAACGAAAATACTATTACCAGGTCCAAAACCTTCATATCTTGCAGGAATGTAGTTATCATCACTACCACCTTTAGCTTTATCAATTGCTCTTTTAATAATATCCGCAGAAACTTGTTCTTTTTTTGCTTTTTGAATAATTCTCTTTAAGTTAACGTTAAGATCTGGATCAGGTACACCATTTCTTGCTGCCATAAATATTTCTTTTCCATATTTGGCATATAGTTTACTTTTCACTGCGGCAGTTTTTGCCATTGCCACTTTTCTTACTTCATGCGCTCTTCCCATACATTTTCACCTATTCTTTTTACTTAAACTTTTCGTTATATGTGTCGATACATTGTTGAATGATTTTTTTTGCAGACACTGCACCTTCAATATCTAAAATATAAGTCTTTTTGCCTTCAAGTGATTTATATACTTCAAAGAAGTGACCCATTTCAGTTAAGAGATGTTGCGGTAATTCATTAATATCTTTATATTGTGTAAGAGATGGATCACCAAATGGAATCGCAATAATTTTTTCATCAATTTCATCTGAATCTATCATCTTCATAACGCCTATTGGATAAACTTCTACAATACTTAATGGTTCAATATCTTCTTGACATAATACTAAAACATCAAGAGGGTCATTATCTCCAGCATACGTTCTTGGAATGAAACCATAGTTTGCTGGGTAATGCGTTGAGGTGAATAAGATACGATCAAGAATAATCATTCCTGTTTCTTTATCTAATTCATATTTCTTTTTAGAACCTTTAGAAATTTCAATACAAGCAACAAATTTATCAGGTGTTATTCTTTTTGGACTTATGTCGTGCCATATATTCATTTTTATCACCTTTTTCCTTTACACATCTATTTTAGCATTTCCCCCTAAAAAAAACACCCCAAAAGTGAGTGCTTTTCCTATAGCAATCGAAAATGTTACTTATCCCCGTTTGCCCCTTAGACGTATTTTAACTATCGCCTAATACGTTATGTATCGCTTCTCATAATCGTAGTCACAATGTTTCGGCATTGTGGTAGATACGTCATCACCCCTAATTAGATGACTTATACGACAATTAAATACAAAGTCATTATAACAATAAAATCGCTATATTGTAAAGGATGAAATTTAATTTTTTACAACTTTTTTTGATGTTGCAAATAGAGTTCGTATGTATTTTGTAAAAGGCCTAATATGGTCATAGGACCAACACCACCTGGGACTGGTGTAATCATTGATGCAATTTCGCTTACTTTAGCGAAATCTACATCACCGACTAAATGACCGTCAACTCGATTCGTTCCAACATCAATAACGATGGCGCCTGGTTTGACCATGTCTGCTGTAAGTAAGTTGGGTTTGCCAGTTGCAACCACAATTAAATCTGCATGAATCGTATGTTCTTTGATGCTTCTCGTTTTTGAATGACATACAGTAATGGTTGCGCCTCTATCCATCAACATTCTCGCCACCGGAAAGCCAACAATATTGCTTCTACCAATGATCGTCGCATTTAAACCTTCTATTTCAACTTTATAAAAATCCAGAAGTTCTAAAATGCCTTTAGGTGTTGCTGGATATGTTGTTTTTTTCTTTTGATATAAATATCCTTGATTGATGACATGAAAACCATCTGCATCTTTATCTCTAGAAATCAAATCAATGAGCACATTTTCGTTTAAATGTTTAGGGATTGGAAGTTGCAAAATCATTCCATCAATTTCTTTATTATTATTTAAGCTTATAATTAAGTTTTCAAGTTCATTTTGTCTAATGTTTTCATCAAGATGATATAACTTATATTCAATGCCAACAAGCGCACACGCTTTTTCTTTACCTTTGATATACGATAAGCTTGCAGGGTTATTTCCCACAAGGATAACCGCCAAACAAGGGGATTTATCATATATTTTTTTAGATTCTTCTATTTTATTTTTTAACGCTTCTTTTAGTGCTTTAGAGGCTATTTTTCCGCTTAATAATTCCATATATAATCACCCTTCTATTAATTCACCCTCATCATCTATTTTCATAGACAACGCTCTAGGTGATTGATTGAGCCCTGGCATCGTTACAATACCTTTAGTGAGTGCTACAAAAAATCCCGCACCTAATGATGGCTTGATTTCTTTAATTTCAAGTTCAAAATCTTTTGGTCTACCAATAAGCTTTGAATCACCTGAAAGTGAAAGATGTGTTTTAGCCATACACACTGGTAAATTCCATCCTAGCTGTTCGTAAGTTTCTAGTTGTGCAAGAGCTTTTTTTCTAAATTTGACAGTTGAAGCACCATAAATTTTGGTTGCTATTTTTTCAATTTTTGTTCTCACTGAATCTTCTTTTGTATATGTTGGGACAAATTGGCTAGGTTGATTAATGACATCTTTGACGACCTGTGCTAGAGATACCATACCTTTAGCACCTTGCATAAATCCATCAGCAAATGCAAGTGGATATTGATGCTCTTTTGCCCATGTCAACATATAATTGATTTCTTCTTCTGAATCTGAAGCAAAGTGATTAAGTGCAATCACGAAATTTAATCCAAAATTTTGAATGTTTTCAATGTGCTTTTCAAGATGTGGAATACCACGTTTTAGTGCCTCTAAATCTTCTACTTGATAATCAGCTGCTTCTCCATGTGATTTAAGTGCTCTAATCGTTGCTACCAAGACAACTAAATCAGGTGATTTTGGTAATTCAGGTACCTTTAGGTCAAGGAATTTTTCCATACCTAAATCGGCTCCAAATCCAGCTTCAGTAATTGCGTAATCTCCAAGTTTTAAAGCCATCTTTGTTGCATTTACTGAATTACATCCATGCGCAATATTTGCAAATGGTCCTGCATGAACAAAAGCTGGAATACCTTCAATAGTTTGAACCAAATTAGGTTTTAAAGCATCTTTTAATAATAATGCCATCGCATCTACACATCCTAAGTCACGTGCAAACAATGGTTGTTCATCCATATTATATCCAATCATTATTTTGCTTAATCTTAGTTTTAAGTCTTTAATATCTTTAGATAAAGCTAAGATTGCCATGATTTCGCTCGCTGCTGTAATCATAAAACCGTCTTCTCTAGTTCCTAAATCAATGGTTCTTAAACTTCTATCATTCATATCTAATGCTCTTCTCCAAATCACATCTTTGATTTGAAGTTCATTGCCTTGATATATATGGTTATCAATGATTGCAGATAATAAATTGTGAGCTGAGGTGATTGCATGTAAATCCCCTGTGAAATGAAGATTGATCGGTTCTTCAGGGACAATGATAGATTTACCGCCACCAGTTGCACCACCTTTCAAACCAAACACAGGACCTAAACTAGGCTCTCTTAATGCAAGAACCGGTTTTTCTCCTATTTCATTCAATCCTTGAGCTAACCCAATTGAAATTGTCGTTTTTCCTTCGCCTGCTGGTGTAGGATTAATTGCTGTTACTAAAATAAGTTTGCCATCTTTCTCTTCTTTTAATCGATCTAAAAGTGAAAGTGATATTTTCGCTTTATCATTTCCATAAGGGATAAGTTCACGCTCTAATATCCCAACGCCTAGGGCTACTTCTTTGATATGTTTCATTCTGATAACCTCCTAAAAGAAAAAGTACCGTAACTCGGTACTTTTATTATAGCATATTAATCTTTATAAAAGTGATACCCATCTTTTAAGATGAATTCCGCTTTTTTAACATCTTCTTTACTCGGTTCTTTTGTATCTTTAAGTGGATAATCAAGACCCATACTTTCCCATTTCATTTGTCCTTTTGAGTGGTATGGTAATACTTCTATGCCTTGAACAAAATGAAGTGTGTCTAGATATGCTCTAAGCGCTTTTAAATCTTCTTCTTGATCTGTTAAACCTGGTACTAAAACATGTCTAATAATCATTGGTTTTTCTAGTGATTCAAGAAGTTTTGCAAATGCTAATACATGATCATTTGTAGATCCAGTGATGACTTTATGTTGATCATTTTTGATGTGTTTAATATCAAGCAATACCAAATCAGTATATTTAAGTAACTCTTGATATTTATCACTTTGTTTATGATTAAAACAAGAAGCAGCGGTATCCAAGCACGTATGAATGCCTTGTTGTTTTGCTTGTGCGAATAACTCAGTTAGAAAATCTAGTTGTAATATAGGATCGCCACCACTTGCTGTTAACCCACCGTTTTTGTAAAACTTTTGGTATTTATTATAATCAGTTAAAATTTCTTCAACTTCCATCAAATGATTTTGTTTTGTAGACCATGTGTCTCTATTGTGACAATATTGACACTGGAAAGGACACCCTTGAAAGAAAACGACATATCTAATGCCTGGGCCGTCAAAAGTCCCAAGTGTTTCTACTGAATGGATATTGCCTTGATTAAACTTTCTCATGGAAGGTTCTTGAAATGACCTCACGTTTTTGTTCGTTTGTTAAGTTAGAAAAGTTCACTGCATATCCTGATACTCTAATGGTTAAATTAGGATATTTTTCAGGATGATCATAAGCATCTTGCAATGTCTTACGATTCATAATATTCACATTTAAATGATAACCACCATTGACGAAATATCCATCTAAAATCGTCACTAGGTTTTCAACTTTAATATCGCCTTCATAGACAAATCCATCGGCAGATTCTAAATCTTTTCCTAATGCTTGTGGTACTAATGTGAATGTATTTGAAATACCATCTTGACAGCTTTCGCATGGTATTTTAGAAACACTTAATAATGATTGTAATGCACCAGATTTGTCACGACCATGCATTGGGTTAGCCCCTGGAGCAAATGGTTCGCCTTTTCTTCTTCCGTCTGGTGTATTCCCTGTTTTCTTTCCATAAACCACATTTGATGTAATGGTTAAAATACTCATTGTTGGTACTGATTCTCTATATGTATATTGATTTCTAATTTTACTCATGAAACGGTTAACAATATCAACTGCTAACATATCAACTGCATCATCATTATTACCATAACATGGGAAATCGCCATCGATTTCAAAATCATAAATTAATCCGCGATCATCATAAACTGGTTTCACTTTTGCGTGTTTAATTGCTGATAATGAATCTGCAACCACTGATAACCCTGCAACACCAGTTGCGAAATTTCTTTTAACTTCTGGGTTGTGAAATGCCATTTGGATAGCTTCATATGCATATTTATCATGCATGTAATGAATAATATTTAAAGCACTCACATAAACTTCAGCTAACCAAGTTAACATGTGGTCAAATCTATCCATGACAACATCATAATCCAATACATCTGCTTGTAAAACATCATTCATTGGACCAACTTGAGCACCGCTTAATTCATCTCTACCACCATTGATTGCGTATAGTAATGCTTTAGCTAAGTTGGCTCTCGCTCCAAAGAATTGCATTTCTTGTCCGATTGCCATAGGCGATACACAACAAGCAATACCGTAATCGTCACCGTGGTCAGGTCTCATTTGTTCATCATTTTCGTATTGGATACTGCTTGTATCAATAGAAACTTTTGCACAGAACTTCTTAAAGTTTTCAGGAAGGCTTTCACTCCAAAGCACTGTTAAGTTGGGTTCTGCAGAAGTACCTAAGTTATATAATGTTTGTAAATATCTAAATGTTGATTTAGTTACCCAAGAACGACCATCTAATGTTAGTCCTGCTAAACTCTCAGTGACCCATGTTGGATCTCCTGTAAATAAATCATTGTATTCTGGTGTTCTAGCAAAACGAATCATTCTTAATTTCATGATAAAATGATCGATAAGTTCTTGTGCTTCAACTTCAGTGATGATGCCGTCTTTTAAATCTCTTTCTATATAAATATCTACAAATGAAGCAGTTCTACCTAAACTCATCGCTGCACCATTTTGTTCTTTAACTGCCGCTAAATAACCAAAATAGGTCCATTGAATGGCTTCATATGCATTTTCCGCTGGTCTTGTTAAATCAAATCCATAAATTTCACCCATTTTAATGAATTCATTTAATGCGTTGATTTGATCTTGAAGCTCTTCACACATTCTAATGTTCTTTTCATTCATCACCTTAGATTGGTAAATGGCTTTTTGTTCTTCTCTTTCGGCGATTAATCTAGTTGTACCATATAATGCTACTCTTCTGTAATCACCAATGATTCTTCCGCGGCCATATCCATCGGGTAATCCTGTAATAATTCCAGTTCTTCTTGCGTCTCTAATTTCTTTTGAATACACATCGAAAACACCTTGATTGTGTGTTTTTCTATATGTTGAAAAAATATGTACCATTGCAGGATCAATCTCATAACCATAAGCTTTTGCTGCTTTGTATGCGACGTTGATACCACCATAAGGATGAAAAGCTCTCTTGAATGGGGCATCTGTTTGTAAACCTACAATCTTTTCTAAATCCTTGTTAATATAAGCAGCTGGATGTGAAGTTAAGCTAGAGACAACATCTGTATCCATCCCTAGAGAACCACCATTTTCTTTTTCTTGTTTTAACAATTTATAGAATTGTTCATTTAATAATTTACTGCTTTCAGTTGGTCCTTCCAAAAATGATGAATCTCCTAGATATTCATTATAATTGTCGAACATAAAATCTCTAACGTTGATTTCTTTTTTCCAAGAATCACCTTTAAAGTTTCTCCATGCGTTCATATCTGTACCTCCAATTATGTATTTTTTAATTGCATCGATTGATTTCAACACCATTATATTGTGTTTAATTTTAAAAAGCCACTGATTCTATAATTTTATAAACTGAAAACGTTTTAAAAAATGTTAACATAGAAATGTGGTGGTGATCATATGGATCAAGCAATATTAGTTGGTATTGATATAGAGACAAACGTCTTAAATATTAAAAGCAATTTAGATGAATTGGAACAGTTAGCTCTTGCAGTTAATATTAAAACTAGAGATAAAGTTGTTCAAAAGTCAAAGTCAATTTCTCCTAAATATTATATTGGCAAGGGAAAAGTAGATGAAATTAAGAAGATGATTTCTATTTTAGATGTAGATGTTGTCATTTTTGATGATACTCTATCACCTTCTCAATTATCGAATTTAGAAAAAACGCTCGATGTACAAGTCATTGATCGTAGTTTTTTAATTTTATCCATTTTTGCAGAACGCGCTCAATCTAAACAAGCTATCTTAGAAGTTGCTCTAGCTCAAAAAATGTATATGCTTCCTAGACTTTCTGGTATGGGTAGCACCTTATCAAGACAAGGTGGTGGTTCTTATAACGCTAAAGGTCCTGGTGAAACAAAATTAGAACTCGATAGAAGAAAACTATTACAAGAAATTTCTTTAATTAAAAAACAATTGTTAAAAATAGAAAAAGAAAGAGATATTTCAACAAAAAAGAGAAAAGATAGTCAAATCCCAATCGTTGCACTTGTTGGATATACGAATGCTGGTAAATCATCTTTAATGAATGGACTTACATCTTATCTTCATCAAGATCAAGAACCTGTTTTTGAAAAAGATATGTTGTTTGCAACCCTTGACACTAAAGCAAGACGCATACAACAAGAAAATAAACCTCCATTTATCTTAATTGATACGGTTGGTTTTATATCAAAATTGCCTCATGAATTGATTCGTTCTTTTCAAACGACTTTACTGGATGTATTAAATGCTGATTTATTATTGCATGTAGTTGATTCAACTGCTAAATATCAAGAAGAAATGTTTGTTACAAGAAGTGTTTTACAACAAATAGGTGCTGACCATATTGAAAGAATACTCATTATGACAAAAAAAGATCTCGCTTATAGACCTGTTGATGTTCAAGATGATTATATTTATATTTCAAATTTAACTAAAGAGAATTATGATGAACTCATATCAGCTATTTATGGTCATATTTATCACGATAGACGCATTGTAGACTTACTCATTCCTTTTACTGAAGGACAAATCTTTTCTAAACTTAAAGAAAATGCGACGATCTTATCTAATCAATATTTAGATGAAGGTATTTTCATCTCTGCAGTCTTATCACAGGAACAAACGCACATCTATCAATCTTATATCATAAAAAAATAAGTGCTCATTGAGCACTTTTTTGTTCTTCAAAAAAATCATTAACATATTTTATAAATTCTTCTTTGGTGTGTGTTCTACTAAGTTGTGCTCTTAAATCTTTTGCATGTGGTAATCCTTTTAAATACCAAGGTCCGTGGCTTCTCATTTCTAAACAAGCCACTTTTTCACCTTTGAGTTCCACTAAAGATTCTAGATGAAGTAACATCATTTCTTTAATTTCCTCTAGTGTTGGTTTTTCAATGATAGTGCCATCTTTTAAATACGCATCAATTTCTCTAAATATCCATGGGTTACCCAAAGCGCCTCTACCAATCATCACTGCATCGCAGTTTGTATAGGTGAGCATACGTAAGGCAGATTCACCATCGATAATATCTCCATTGCCTATAACCGGTATATGAACAGCTTCTTTAACAGCTTTGATGACATCAAGATCTGCAAATCCACTATATCCTTGAGATCTTGTTCGTGCGTGTACTGCAATCGCACTTGCGCCTGCTTCTTCAATTTTTTTAGCAACTTCAACAGCATTTTTACTATCGTCATCCCAACCACTTCTAATTTTAACAGTCACTGGTTTAGATACTTTATTTACAATCTCTCTAACAATATCATATATTTTATCTGGATTTTTCATCAGTGATGCACCTGCTTGAGCTTTAATTGCTACTTTAGGTACCGGACATCCCATATTAATATCAATGATATCGCAATTGCTATGTTTATCAATATATAGGGCCGCATCAACCATTGTTTCTAAATCTGATCCAAAAATTTGTTGTGCCATAGGTCTTTCAACATCTGTCATAAACAATAAATCCAGTGTTTTTTCGTTCTTGTGTAACAACCCTTTATCAGAAACCATTTCTGCATATACTAACCCTGCACCATATTTTCTAGCAAGCGTTCTAAAAGGGCTGTTTGACACGCCAGCCATTGGTGCGAGTATGATTTTATTTTTAACTTCTACATTTCCTATATAAAAAGACATTTTAATCACCTGATTTATTGTATCATTTTATGATATGAGTTTCAATTATGCTACAATATCAATTGAGGTATGAACACATGAAAGATTATGCAATCATAAGTTATGCTTATGACAAAACAGTAAGAATATATGCATCTCAAACAACAAACTTAGTTGAAGAAGCAAGAATGATTCATCAAACTTGGCCAACAGCATCAGCTGCATTTGGTCGTTTTCTCACAGCATCTGCTATGATGGGATTGATGTATAAACCTGGAGAACGAATCACACTTAGAATTAAAGGTAATGGTCCCATTGGATCTATGCTTGTTGAAGCTAATAACTCGGGGCAAGTTCGTGGAGAAATCCAAAACCCTTCTGTTTATTTAAAATATGAAGAGGGTCCTAAAAAAGGTAAATTAAATGTCGGTGCTGCTGTAGGACAAGGCTTTTTGTTTGTAACTAAAGATTTAAATATGAAAGAATATTTCACGTCATCATCTGAATTGCAAACAGGTGAAATTGGTGATGATTTCACATATTATTTTGCATTATCAGAACAAGTCCCTTCATCTGTTGGATTAGGTGTGTTAGTCAATACTGATCAAAGTATTTTGGCTAGTGGTGGTTATATCCTTCAACTCATGCCTGGGATTAAAGAGGAAACCATTCAAACGATTGAACATATTCTTAAATCCATTAAACCAATGAGCACACTAATCAACGAAGGTAAAACACCTGAAGATATCACTGCCATATTATCAAATCAAAATTATCAATTATTATCAAAACACGATTTAAGCTATCACTGTCCGTGTACAAAAGATGGATTTGCTAGAAGTTTATCGGCACTTGATAAAAAAGATATTGATGAAATGATTGAAGATGGACATGCTGAAATTGAATGTCATTTCTGCCATAAAAAATACATTTTCAATAAAGAAGATTTAGAACAAATTAAGAAAAAC
Organism: Acholeplasmataceae bacterium; assembly: GCA_963667565.1. GTDB lineage: Bacteria > Bacillota_I > Bacilli_A > Acholeplasmatales > Acholeplasmataceae > WOFB19. Next base: position 1,488,809 of record OY763415.1, read on the forward strand.
CAATAAAAAAAGAGGACTTGATTACCAATCAAAGTCCTCTTCTATTTTTTTACGGCTTTCTAAATGATTACATCTTGACTTTAACTCTTGAATAAAGACATCACGATCTTCAGGTGAGATAGCAACCATACGCATAAGTCCTTTGTTTAATGTGATTTTTACTACATCCATCGACATCGCAAAATTATTATTTGGTAACATTCTATCTTTTTCAATAGCAATAATGTGTTCATAATACACTTTTTTAAAGATGAATCCTAATCTTATATATAAGTAATCTTCTTTAAGTGCATATACTGAACTGAAAAGAAAAATTAAATCAACTAAGACAACTGTGAGTAAACCAATCACTGCAGACATATAATCTTCGGTTTGTTCTAGATAAAAAATAACAGCAAGCGCAATAAATATCAATGGAATCACTAAAAATACAAGTTTAACAAGCATGCCTTTTTTTACTTTAAATCTCATATGTGTTTTCTTCTTTCTGTTTTTGAATTCTTTCTAATAAATCATGTGTGATCTCACTATATAGTTTATCATCAATTTTATAAAACTTTTGATAAATCATATAAGATGCCACAATCAATACAAGTGGTATAGCAAGCATAGAGATTCTTAGATTGAGTAACATTTCTGGTGTTGTTAAACTTCCAATCAAAGTTCTAATCTCTTCAGTGGTCAAATCAGGGTTTGCATTTCTTGCATCTGTTACAGGTTTAATGACTAGATCGTTTAATCCCGAAAACGCCAATGTTAAAGAAACGATAAATGTTTGAAACGCTGTCGCCATTTTTGTGACAAATGGATTAATACTAAAAACGATACTTTCATTTCTAGTTCCTAACTTCCATTGTCCATATTCAATCGTATCAGCAAGCATCACTAAGACGAGGACTTGAATAAATCCTTGACCAAAGAATAATACCAATCCTGCTAAACCAATAACCAACATATTCTTAGGTAGTATAAAATAACCTGCACTAAAGAATAAACCGTATCCAATAGCAACTAAAATGGTTGAGTAAAAGAATAATTTTTTTCTACCTATCTTTTGTGATATCTTAGGGAATAAAACAATAGCTGTTAATTGACTTACCGCTAAAATAAGTGCAAACAACGTAAACTCAATACCACCATAACGATTAAAGTCGTAGTCAAAGAAATACATACCCAAAGCTGTTGTAATAAAATAGCCTGTATTAAATAATAAGATTGCAACAATGATGACTACTAATTGATCATTTTTAAATATAATTTTTAATAAATCTTTAAATTTAGTCTTAGCTTGCTCCACATGTGTAATCATGTTTTTTGGCTCTTTAACGCCAAAGAACACCATTACTTGTGAACCAATAAATATCATGCCAATCACAAGTGCTAAAATAAAGAAAGCTTGTTTAGGTCCACCTGAAAAATTTTGATAAAATACTGGAACACCTGCAATGATAACAAACATGCCAAGACTTGCAAAGAATCTTGCAAGTGATCCTATTTTTTCTCTTTCTTTAGGATCAGCAGTAAAACTTGGATACATTGACCAATAACTGATATCATTCATGGTATAAGTCATACCAGATAAGACATACAAAATACCAAATAAAATAACGAAAGGTGTACCACTTAATCCATAATCTTGAAACAATGAAAAGAATACCATTGCTGAAGTAATCGCGCCAAGCAATATCCATGGTTTAAATTTACCAAATCTTGTTTTTGTATTGTCAATAATAAATCCCATAAACGTATCATTAATAGCATCCCAAACTCTTGCTACTGCCATGACAACACCAACTGCAATCAAATCTGCAGAACTAACACCAACAGCATTCGTTAAAAATATCAATAAGAAATTTGCATATAAAGCATACATCATGTCTCTTCCAATAGATGCTGAAGCGTACATCATTTTTGATTTTTTATCAATTGATTGAACGATTTCCATAACGTTCTCCTACTTTTTCAAGATTTTTTTAATACCTTTAATCATATGTAGATTAAGTATATCTACAATACCTTCTGCTTGATATAACGATAATGTTTGATTACTAAATAAAGCAAGCATTCGAATAGGTGTCTCTGTAATCGTTCTTTTCATAACTTCTTTCATCCACACATCTTCAACTTCTCTTAATTCTTTTGTTGCCATGCCCATGACCACACGTTTAATGATTTTCCCAATAAGTAAATGATCAACATCATTAAGTGTTGTTGATAAACTAAATGGTCGCTTATAAACAATATGCTTTTTAGGAAGTTGTTTTGAAAACAGTTTATTAAAATCACTTGTGTTGTATTCATATTGATTATAACTAATCATTGGATGTCTTACCACCATACCGTCGATATGAATATCAACTTGATCAATGACTTCACCTGCATGTTTACATATTTCTATACTATATTTACCTTCTTCAACAATAAAACGTTTTTTATAAATATCATAAAAATTAAAATCATCTTTTGACAACTTAAACTCAACTATTTTTACTTCGTTTGGTTTAAGTTCAATCTTATCAAACGCTTTAAGTTCTCTTTTGGCTTTGTATACAGTACTTTCATTTTGCCCAACATATACTTGAACTACTTCTTTTGCAGTCATTTGTCCAACATTTCTCACACTGACTGAAACTAAGTATCCATCTGAAACCTCTGTTACATTTAAGTCTTTATATACAAATTTAGCATATGAAAGTCCATGGCCAAAATGATATCTAACTGGCTTTTTAAATGTTTCATAATATCTATAACCCACATAAATGGATTCATCATAATATGTTGCTTGATTATCCTTAGTGATTTGTACATTACATGATTCATGATGATCAATCCATGTTTCTGCAAGTTTTCCTGATGGACTAAACTTACCAAATAACAAATCAAGCATTGCTAAACTTGAAGCTTGTCCACCTAAATATGCGATTAAGACACCTTTAGCTTTACTAAATGGCTCTAAATTAATGACTGATCCACCTACGGTAACGATCACTATATTTTGATTGACTTCATATAATTTCTTGAAGAGTTCGATTTGGTTTGATGGTACATCAAGTGATTTTCTATCAAAACCTTCGGTTTCTAATGCTTCTGGAATCCCAACAATATAGACAACTTTTTTAACTTGATTGGCTAATTCTAGAGCCTCGGCTTCTAATTTGCTATCAACTTTAAATTGATCAACTTCAAAACCTTTGACAACTTTTGCATTTTTAGAAAAGTTTCCAATTACATCACAAATCTCATTGACTTCATATGCATTCACATGTGATGATCCTCCGCCTTGATAACGCATATGAAAAGCGAATCCTGAAATGATTGCGATGTTTTCTTGATTGCTTAGTGGCAAGATGTTTTCTTTGTTTTTAGCAAGAACCATAGATTCTCTAGCAAACATTCTTGCTTGTTCATGTTGTTTCTTAAAATCTAAATCTGATTCTTTATGATTTATGGGATATTTAAGTGCAAGTTCAACAATTCGATTTGCAGATGTTGTCACATCTTTATTAAGCTGCATATCTTTCATACTTGCTTGTTTGACTTTTGATCCCCAATAACCATAACTTGATGGCATTTCTAAATCACAAGATGCTTTAATACTTTTAACGCGGTCGTGAATAGCACCCCAGTCGCTTATGATAGGTCCTTGATATTTCCATCTTTTTCTAACAATCTCTTTTAAAATAGGGTGTTCTGTAACATAAAAACCATTAAGTTTGTTATAACTTGCCATCAGTGTAGCTGGATTTTCTTTAATAACCTTCTTGAAATTACGATAATATATTTCATGAAGTGCACGTTCATCAACAATCGTATCAATGGTGAATCTATAAGTTTCTTGATTGTTTGCAATAAAATGTTTAACCGAAGTTCCTATACCTTGATCTTCAACACTTCTAACAAAACTTGCTGCAAGTTCACCTGAAACATATGGGTCTTCACTATAATATTCAAAGTTTCTTCCACCCAATGGTGTTCGCTTAATATTAATGCCGGGACCTAAAATCATCTGAACACCATAATGTTTACATTCTTTTGCTATAGATGCTCCAAGTTTTTTCATTAAATTGCGATCGAAACTACATGCTGTTAAACTTGCAGTTGGAAAACAGGTAGCTATCACGCTACCATTTTTTCCTGTAGTATCTTGATCATCGATTTGTTTTCTAACACCATGAGGACCATCAGTCATCAATACACTCGGGACATCATCAAATGCTTTTGTATGCCATACATCTTGTCCATCTAATATTTTAATCTGCTCATCAAACGATAATTTCATGTGATTACCTCAATTTATACATTCTAGTTTCATAAGGTCTCAATACCATAGAATCATTTTGATAGTTACCTATGATTTTAATACCTTCTATATACTTATAACCAATTGATTGATCTATTTTTGACATATTACAAATAACTACTATTTTGTCATTTTTATATGTTCTTTGGAAGATGAAAACATCTTTTTTCATGCTAATCAAATCAAATTCACCATGAATCAACTCGACATATTTTCTTCTTATCTCAATCATTTGAATATAATAATTTAAAATTGAATCTGGATGATCCAATTGACTCTCTACGTTGATATATGCTGTGTTTGCATTTTGTTTTAACCAAGGTGTGACAGTTGAAAATCCACCTTCTTGATTCCATTGCATAGGTGTTCTATTATTATCTCTAGAACTTCTAAGCATCATTTTAAATCTTCGCTTTTTAGAAAACCCAAGTTTTTTAGCGATTTGATAGATATTCAACGTTTCAACATCTCTAAATTCGCTCATATCTTTAAAATCACCATTGGTCATTCCAATTTCTTGACCTTGGTAAATGTAAGGTGTTCCTTTTAAACCAATCAGTAATGTGGCAAACATTTTAGCACTATATGCTCTAAAGTTTTCATCAGCAAATCTAGAAACAGCTCTTTGTTGGTCATGATTTTCTAAATAATTAGCATTCCAGTATACTTCTTTTTGCCATTTCGAAATGACTTTAATAAATTTGGAAGGTTTAAATTTTGTTCTAAACCACTTGTTGTTGATTTGATCTGTTTCCATGTGTGCAAAACTAAACACCATGTCTAATTCTTTTTTTTCTGGATAGATTAAATCATTTGCTTGTTTTGGTGTAACGAGTACAGTTTCACCCACTGTGAATGTGTCGTATTGATTTAAAACTTCATTTCTTAATTTTTGTAAAATTTGATGCATGCCCTCTTGTTGATGATAGTGCTCTAACCCAGTTAAAACCAATCTTTTTCTACCGTTTTCTAAACTGGTTTTAAAGATGATATTAATCACATCACATCTAAACCCATATATGCCTTTATCAAGCCAATATCTCATGATATTTTGAACTTCTTCCATGATTTTAGGGTTATGCCAATTTAAGTCTGGTTGTTCTTTGGCAAATAAATGAAGATAATAAGCATCATCAATGTTATCCCATGCTTTTCCACCAAAAAAACTTGTCCAATTGTTGGGCTTGTTTTTCCATATATAATAATCTCTATATGCAGGATCGTGATTTAAACTTTTCTTGAACCATTCATGTTCATTAGATGTGTGATTAATCACTAAATCCATAATGATTTTTAATCCTTTTTCTTCTGCCTTTTTAATCAATAGATCCATATCATCCATCGTTCCAAACTCTGGATTAATCTGATAATAATCACTGATGTCATAACCATTGTCGTGATTAGGAGATGCATAAACTGGAGATAGCCAAATAACATCAACACCTAAATGTTTTACATAATCAAGTTTTGATATAATCCCTTGAATATCACCAATGCCATCACCATTAGCATCCATGAAACTTCTTGGATATATTTGATAAACAACCAAATCTTTAAAAGTTTTCACACTATGTTCCTCCAAAAAAGAATAAAAAAACCCAAATTATTTTTGGGTTTCGTTTGTAAATTCATTTAAAGCTTGAAGTAAATCCTTTAACGGTAACCCAACGATTGTAAAAAAATCACCTTGATAACTCTCTACAAGTGCGCCGCCCAATCCTTGAATACCATAGGCGCCAGCTTTATCCATCGGTTCTTTTGTTTGTATGTACCCTTTGATTTCTAACTCACTTAACTTTTTCATTTTTACTTCTGTTTTTGAACAAAAGCTATGTTTCTTATCACCTTGTTGAAGTGCTACACCAGTAAATACTTGATGGGTTTCATTTGATAACATTTTAAGCATGCGATATGCATCATCTTCGTCCTTAGGTTTTCCTAATATCTCTCCATTAAATACGACGATGGTATCTGCTGCAATGACAATATCATCATGATGTTTAATTGAAACAGCTTCCGCTTTTTGTTCTGCTAAAGAAACGACAATTTCTTTTGGTTCGAGTGTTTCATCGATAAGTTCTTCTATATCGCTTGGTTCAACAATAAAGTCAACACCAGCATCCTTCAACAATTTTGATCGCCTTGGTGAACTACTCGCTAGAATAATCATTTTATCTCCCCTTTGCATGAAATAATTATAACATGTAATAGATGAAAATAAGTCATTTTTTTACAAATGCTCATGATATAATAAATGTAGAAGGAGTTGCTTACTATGGATCCTACCATTGATTTATTAAATCAATTAATTAAAAATGTGAAAAATCAAAAACTCATCTTATCTGTAAGTGGAGGCATTGACTCAATGGTCATGCTTCATTTATTGCATAGTCACAACTATCACATCGAAGTTGTCCATTTTAACCACCAAAAAAGAGAACAATCAAAACTTGAAGCAACCCTTGTTCAATCTTACTGTGAAAAACACCACATCCCCTATCACTATTATCTCATCGATGTTTTAGATCATGGTAATTTTCACCATCAAGCACACATTTTAAGAAAACATTACCTATTACAGGTTGCTAAAGAAGTCAAATCCAAATATATCTTAACTGCTCATCATTTAGATGATTTACTTGAATCAATCTTAATCAAACTCACACGTGGTAGTAATTTATTGGGATACGCAGGTATGCAGCCTATCTATGAAAAAAACCATATCTTTTATGTTAAACCCTTATTATACACAAGCAAACAAGACATTTTGTCTTATGCAATTAAACATAAAATTCCATATTTAAGTGATGAATCTAATGAGCAAGATACTTATCTTAGAAATCGATATAGACATGCGATTTCTCCAATTATGAAACAAGAAAATCAACAATTACTTGAACAAGTTAAACAATACCATCACCAATTAAGTGATGCGTTTATCTACATTAGAAAACAATCCATTTTAACTCTTGTAGATAACCAAATTATCATCTCTAAATTTAAAGATCTAGACACTGTAATTCAGCATGATATGATTGCATATTTACTAGAGGAAAATCAAGTTGAGGCATCTTATGAAAAAATCATGTCTATTAAACATATGTTATTATCTAAAAATCCAAATCAATCGATAAGATTAAATCATCAGTATGCTTTTATTAAAGCATATGATCATGCATCTATTGAAGAACATGAGCACACTGAACCCCAGTTTATAGAACTCAAAATCGGTGAAAATCATGTAAAAAATATGGGCGTTTTCACATTTTTTCATGAAACAGATACCATTACTGAAGAATTACAAAAATTATGTTATAATAAATTAGCATTTCCATTATGGTTAAGACATCGTCTTAATGGCGATACATTAACTTTTGATTATGGACATAAAAAACTGAAAAAACTACTTATTGATCAAAAAGTACCAATGAATAAACGCGATCAATTATGGATTCTAACTGATAACGATAATCAAATTTTGTGGGTTGAGCATTATTATCTCAACAAATCGATAGGTCAACAAAACACATTATACTTTCAAATCAAAAAGGAGCACTAATCATGCACAAGGACATTCAAGAAGTTTTAGTTTCAGCACAAGAAATCGATGAGATTTGTACGAGTCTTGGTCAACAATTGACTAAAGATTATCAAGGTAGTTCTCCACTTCTCGTGGGTTTGCTTAAAGGGTGTGTCCCTTTCATGTCAGATTTATCTAAAAAAATAGATCTACAATTGGAAGTTGCATATATGTCTGTTAGCAGCTATCATGGTGGCATTAGTTCATCAGGTAATGTCAAAATCAAAATGGATTTAGATATCTCAATTGAAGGTAGAGACGTTATAATCGTTGAAGATATTGTAGATACAGCAAACACAATCGTAACAATCATTAACTTGTTTAAGCATCGTGGTGCTAAAACTGTTAAAGTCGTTACATTATTAGATAAACCAGGTGGAAGAACACAACCATACGAACCTGAATATGTAGGAAAAGTTATTCCTAAAGCGTTCGTTGTTGGATATGGACTTGATTATGATGAGTTCTATCGCAATCTCCCTTATGTAGGGATTCTAAAACCTGAGGTCTATGAAAAATAATCAAGGGGTGAACATATAGATGAACCAAAAACCAAATAACAACACAAGAAAACCAGAATTTAAAAGAAAACCTGATTACCTAATTATGATTTTTACAATCATTGTGGTATTTGCAGTTTTCATGTTCATGAGAAATGCTTTTAGTGAACAATCAATTCCTCTTACTACAACTGAATTATATACAGCTGCGGAAGCTGGAGACATTTCATCATTTTATTATCAACCTGTCGGTGGCGAAAACTTAGATATCGTTAGTGTCTCAGGTACTTTCTTTGAACAATCAGTTCAATATTATGGAAATATCCAAAGTTTCACAGGTACAATGCGTATTGATGAGGCAACCGATATTATGGCCATTGTTGAAGCTGAAAGCAGTTCAGCAGAAACTGGCATTAAACCTTTATCTTCATTTGACTTAATTACAATCTTAGTTTATATCGTACCTATTATTTTAATGGTTGTTTTCTTATTCTTTATTTTTAGAAATGCAAACAGTCAAAATAATAGAGCGTTTGATTTTGCTAAAAATAGAGCTAAATTAAATCGTGAAAAAACAGTCACATTTAAAGATGTTGCTGGTCTTGATGAAGAAAAAGAGGAAATGGAAGAATTAATTGATTTCCTTAAAACACCTAAAAAATATGTTGATATGGGTGCAAGAATTCCTAAAGGGGTTCTTCTTGTTGGTCAACCTGGTACTGGTAAAACTTTAATTGCTAAAGCTGTTGCAGGTGAAGCTAACGTACCATTCTTTTCAATTTCAGGTTCTGATTTTGTTGAAATGTTTGTCGGTGTTGGTGCTTCTCGTGTTAGAGACTTATTCAAAGTTGCTAAAGAAAACTCACCATGTATCATTTTCATTGATGAAATTGATGCTGTTGGTCGACAACGTGGTGCTGGTTTTGGTGGTGGACACGATGAACGTGAACAAACACTTAACCAATTACTTGTTGAAATGGATGGATTTACTGGAAATATGGGTATCATCATTATGGCTGCAACCAATCGCCCTGATGTCTTAGACCCAGCACTTCTTCGTCCAGGTCGTTTCGATCGTCAAATCACAATCAGTTTACCTGATGTCGCAGGACGTGAAGCGATTCTTAAAGTCCATGCTAGAAATAAAAAGTTAGATCCAAAAGTTAAATTAGAAGAGTTTGCAAAACGTATTCCTGGATTTAGTGGCGCAGATATTGAAAACTTACTTAATGAGGCTGCATTGCTTGCTGCTAGAGATAATAGAACGATGATTTTATCGCCTGATTTAGATGAGGCTATTGATCGTGTCATGATGGGTCCTGCGAAGAAGAGTCGTAAATATAGCGAAGAAGAAAAGAAAACAATTGCTTATCATGAAGCAGGACATGCTGTCATTGGTATAAAAGTACCCGATGCTAGTGTTGTACAAAAAGTAACAATTATCCCTCGTGGTCGTGCTGGTGGTTATAACTTAATGACTCCAGAAAAAGAAACCATGTTGAGTACTAAAAAACAATTGCTTGCTGAAATCACAAGTTTCCTTGGTGGTCGAGTTGCTGAAGAAATTATGTTTGATACAGTAACAACCGGTGCTTACAATGACTTTGAACGTGCCACTGCAATCGCTAGAGCTATGGTTACAGAATATGGTATGAGTGAACTAGGACCTATCCAATACGAACAACGTGGTGGTAATGTCTTCTTAGGTCGTGACTACTTAAAAGAAAAAAACTTCTCTGACCAAATTGCTCATGAAATTGATACTGCTGTTAGACATATTATTAACAGTTGTTATGAAGAAGCTAGACGTGTGATTACAGAAAACAAAGTTTTACTTGATCAAATATCATTTTATTTAATCAATGTTGAAACATTAACTAAAGAAGATATTAAAGAAATTACAGAAACAGGCAAACTTAAATGGTGGGATGATAAAAATCAATCTCATGAACCTAAGTTAGAAATCAATGCGGCTTGATAAATATTTAAAAGTATCTCGAATCATCAAAAGACGCACACTTGCAAAAGAAGCTGCAGAACATCAAAAAATCGAGATTAATCACAAATTGTCTAAGCCTTCTGCTTCTGTTACTATAGGTGATATACTCACCTTGCATCTAGGTGCTAAAACCATTACTGTTAAAGTAACAAGTTTAACATTGATCAAAGATCAATTAATGTATGAACTTTTAAGTGAAGAAAAAAGGCCATAACTACCATTATGGCTTTTTCTATGATATAATATGATGCGATTAGGAGGTTCACTATATGAATCTAGAAAACTTAACTGAACAAGAACTCGTTAGACGCGAGAAAGCGAAAGCTTTAGAAGATCAAGGGGTTGCGCCTTTTGGTCAAAAATATATAAGAACACATAACTCAAAACAAATCTTTGACCTTTATGAATCATTTGATCATGACCAATTAGAAGAAAAACATGTTGAAGTTTCGATAGCAGGAAGAATTGTATTAAAACGTAGACAGGGTAAAGCTGGTTTTATGCAAATTCAAGATCGTGATGGACGCATTCAAGTATATGTGAGAAAAGATATCATTGGTGATGATCCATATGAAATCTTTATCCAATCAGATTTAGGTGATATCGTTGGTATCAAAGGTTATGTCTTCAAAACAAATACAGGTGAATTAACTGTAAAAGCTAGTGAATATACTCATTTGACTAAAGCTTTACGTCCACTTCCAGATAAATTTCATGGCTTACAAGATAAAGAGGAAGCAAGACGTCGTCGCTATGTCGATTTAATTATGAATGATGAAGCAAGAAAGGTTGCTATGGCAAGACCTAAAATCATCAGATCTATTCAAAACTATTTTGATTCTCGTGGTTTTATTGAAGTAGAAACACCAGTCCTTCAATCTATTTTAGGTGGTGCTGCTGCTAGACCTTTTACGACTCACCATAATGCACTTGATATGGACTTCTATTTAAGAATAGCTACTGAACTTCCTTTAAAACGTTTAATTGTTGGTGGCATGGAGGCTGTTTATGAAATTGGTCGTCTATTTAGAAATGAAGGCATGGATGCGAAACATAATCCAGAATTCACAACCATCGAAGCTTATTTAGCATACGCTGATATGGGTGACATGATGGATGTCATTGAAGGATGTTTATCTACAGTTGCTTTTGAAACACTTGGTACATATGATGTTACTTTTAATGATGAAGTCATCCATATGCAAGCGCCATTTAAACGTTGGCACATGGTTGATGCTGTCAAAGAAACATCTGGCGTAGATTTTTGGGTTCATATGACTGATGATGAAGCGAAAGCAATAGCGAAAGCACATCACATTGAAGTTGAAAAACATTGGGCATTTGGACATGTAGTTGAAGCTTTCTTTGATAAATATGTTGAACCAGTCATTGTTCAACCTACATTTGTTTATGGTCATCCAATTGAAATATCTCCACTTGCTAAAAAGAATGCTGATGATGAAAGATTTACAGATCGTTTTGAATTATTTATTATGAAAGCTGAATATGCGAATGCATTTAGCGAATTAAATGATCCGATTGATCAAAGAGAAAGATTTGAAAATCAATTGAAGGAAAAAGCTTTAGGAAACGATGAAGCTTCAGAAATGGATATTGATTTTGTCGAAGCATTAGAATATGGTATGCCTCCTACTGGTGGTCTTGGTATTGGTATTGATAGACTTGTTATGTTATTAACTAATACACCAAACATCAGAGATGTCATCTTATTCCCTCACTTAAAACATAGATAAATCATAAATAAGTCCTACTAAGGACTTATTTTTTTATCTTTTTTGATACATTTAAAAGTAAGTTGAACTCTAACATTACAAATAAACCAAAATGGTTGATGTTACTTAAAAGTATTGTGAATTTCATAATTAACCCTATAAATATGTTTTCTTTGCTTTACTAACTTTTATGTTTGGTAAACTTTTATGTTTGAAAGGTATCATGTACATGTGATATTTGTCACATAAAAAAAGCCTTCAATGAAGGCTTTTCATTAAGTTGTTTGAATGAGTGGTGATAAATCAATTGATGGCACCAATGTATATGTATCTGCATCTTTTGGAAGCCCAGGAATATCACTTACATAGTCGAAAACCAACAGCATATTCATATTTGAGTCGTGATCGTCATTTAAAACAACATGACCTTCTAATGCAAATTGAACGAGCTTTTCTTCTTCAATTGCAAACACTAGCGAGATATCCACACTAGATAACTCTTCATCTAATTGATTGTTAAACTCTGCAATCGCACTATTGATTGCTTCATCTGTAGGAGCAATTTCATGTTCTTGTTGATACATCCAAGTAAACAATGCACCATAATTGTTTTTTAATGTATCTTTCGAGACATCAAACTCTACAAATGTAATCTTACCTGATTGATAGACAGTAAATGCTTCATACGCATTCATAAGTTCTTCTATGTTTGTACTATTTACTTCAGGTATATCATACATAGAATTTATGAAATTATTTGCGTTAAATGAAGATGACCAGTCATCTTGTGAAATCATATCTTGTACTTTTTGTTTAGCAGATAAAGAGACCGTTTGTCCTGAAATAGTTCTTTCTAAATCATAATTTAGATACACATCAGATTCAAATAAGTATGCACCTAATGAACCATTAAATGTAAATTCAGTATTTGGATAAGTCTCAAGCAATCCACTACTTGATGCCCCATTTGAGAAATATAAGTTCATTTCTGCATTAAAATTGATTTGAGATTCACTTACTTGATCTGATAACTTGAAATAACCTTCAATATTAAAATCTGTTTGTATTGCTGTTTCTAATGTGACAGCTGAAATTGCACTATACTGACTATATAAAATATCTGCATCACCTGAAAAAGTTACTTTATATATATCATTGCTGTTTGCTTCTTCCATTGCTGTTTCTAACATTTGAGCAACTTCTAAAGTTGACATATCAACAATATCACTTTCATTAAGTTTAGGGTAGTCACCTTCACTTAGTCCATTACAACCTACAAGCAATATTAAAAGACTCATGACTAAAGACAACATTGCTATTTTTTTCATTTTTTCCCTCCTATTTCCTTCTTTACCTTAATTATATCACTTCATATAAAAATAAAAGTCCCTTTCGGGGACTTTTTAAACAATACCTAATTCATCAGCGATTTCTAAAAATATATCTTGGATTGGATAAAAATCCACTTCCATCTCATTAAACATCTCATAAGTCATATGATCTAATTTTTCATACATCTCATTTGGGATTGTTTCTTGATGTTCTAATTTATCCATAACATCACTTTCAAAATCTAGAAGTTGATTCATATAATTGACATCATAGTCTTCAACACTTAATAATTCATTTTGAAAATCGATTGTACTTAATAATAAATTAACTTCTTTAGAAAACTTTTCAAGAGATTTAATATCATTTTGATAAGAACCTTTTAATAACTCAAGAATCTTATCCATTTGATCAAATAAATAATAAAACCCTGTTTGAAATATTTCATCTTGTTCTTCTGAATACTCAGGATTATCAATCAATTGATCATATAAATAATCAGTGACATCAAAGATATGTTTAAATCTTAATATAAGATCTGAATCATTTTCACGCAAATACTTAATTAGATCGTTTTGTTCTAATTTCCAATTTGCATATTCATGATATACCAATTCATCTTTCATTTAGTCACCTCTTAATTTATTAAGCTTTGTTGATTGAACCAAACATTTCTAATTTGTCTTTAACAACAGCTTTCATTGCTTCATAACCTGGGTTAAGTAATTTTCTTGGGTCAAAACCTTTACCTTCTAAGTCTTTGCCAGCTTCAACATATTTTCTTGTTGCTGCAGCAAATGCTAATTGTAATTCAGTGTTTACATTAATTTTTGAAACACCTAATGAAATAGCTTTTTTAACTTGGTCAGCAGGAATACCTGTACCACCATGTAATACTAATGGGATACCACCAGTTACATCTTGAACTTCTTTTAAAGTTTCGAAATTTAATCCTTGCCAGTTTGCAGGATATTTACCATGAATATTACCAATACCAGCAGCAAACATATCTACACCAGTTTCAGCAATTGTTTTACATTCAACTGGATCAGCAATTTCACCCATACCGATAACGCCATCTTCTTCTCCACCAATAGAACCTACTTCAGCTTCAACTGAAACGCCTTTTGCATGACAAGCAGCAACGACTTCTTTAGTTTTTGCTAAGTTTTCTTCAAATGGATAGTGTGAACCATCAAACATAATTGATGTGAATCCAGCTTCTAGAGCTTTGAATGCACCTTCATATGAACCGTGGTCTAAATGGATTGCTACAGGAACTGTAACACCATAAAATTCATCTAATGCTTTAACTAATGCAACAACTGTTTTATAGCCACCCATATATTTAGCAGCACCTTCAGATACACCTAAAATCACTGGTGATTGAAGTTCTTGAACTGTTGTTAATACAGCTTTAATCCATTCTAAATTGTTGATGTTGATTTGGGCAACACCATACCCTTCTTTGTGTGCTTTGATAAGCATGTCTCTTGCAGACACTAACATATTCAATTTCCTCCTTGAGTTTTGTCATATCTATTATATTACAAACTACGTTTGTATTCAATTCATTAAAACTTGTAACCGTTCTTATTTGTCTATTATTTCGAATTTTGTGAAATAATGGCACCTATAAAGTCCCTAAATAAAGGATGTGGACGTAAAGGTCTTGATAAAAACTCTGGATGAAACTGTACAGCAACAAACCAAGGGTGGTCTTTTAATTCAATCATTTCGACTAAATTATGTGTTGTATTAAATCCAGAAATCACCATTTGACCATCATCAAATTGTTCTAAATATTCATTGTTAAATTCATAACGATGACGATGTCGTTCTTTAATGTTTGTTTCTTTATATGCTTCATATGCTTTTGTATTTTTTTTAATTTCACAATCATATAAGCCTAATCGAAGTGTACCACCTAAATCCTCTTCTTCTTTTCTTCCTCTTTGAAGAGAAATAACAGGGTGTGGAGTATCAGGATCAATTTCAGTTGAGCTAGCACCCTTAAGTCCTAAAACATTTTCTGCATACTCAATTGCTGCTAATTGCATTCCATAACACAGTCCTAAAAATGGAATATGATTTTCTCTTGCATAAGTAATGGCTGCTAGTTTTCCTGGTGTTGCACGTTTTCCAAATCCGCCTGGCACCAATATGCCATCACAGTCTTTTAGCGCATCACCTATATTATCTTTATTTACTTTTTCTGCATCAATCCATTCAATCGATATATTGACTTTATGATGATATCCTGCGTGTTTTAGCGATTCACTCACTGATAAATAGGCATCATGTAGTCCTACATATTTACCCACAAGACCAATACGAATATTTCCTTCTAGGTGATTGATTCGATCAATTAAGTCAATCCATGGAGAAACGTCTGCTTTCTTTTGATTTTCAAATCCAAAATGTTTCAATATTTTATCATCAATTTTTTGTCGATGCATTTCTGTAATCACTTCATATAATACGTGTACATCTCTTGATTCAAAAACAGAATCAGCATCCACATCACAAAATAAGGCAATCTTTTCTTTAATCGCATCACTAATTTCTTTTTCACTTCTTAAAACAATGATATCTGGATGTATCCCTAAGCTCATGAGTTCTTTAACCGAGTGCTGTGTAGGTTTTGTTTTAATCTCATTAGCAGCTTTTAAGTATGGTACAAGCGTATTATGGATATACAATGTGTTATTAAATCCAAAATCTCGTCTTGCTTGTCTGATTGCTTCTAAAAATGGTAATGATTCAATATCCCCGACTGTACCACCAATTTCAGTAATGACAATATCTGGTTCTGTATGTCTTGCGACATCAACTAGTTTTTTCTTAATTTGATTTGTAATGTGCGGAATCACCTGAACGGTTGCACCTAAATAGTCACCTCGACGTTCTTTTTTAATCACTGATTGATATATTTTTCCTGTTGTTACACTTGAGTGTCTATTTAAATTTTCATCAATAAAACGTTCGTAGTGACCTAAATCCAAATCAGTTTCAGCACCATCGTCAGTGACAAAAACCTCACCATGTTGAAGTGGGCTCATTGTGCCTGGATCAATGTTGATGTATGGATCAAATTTTTGCATAAACACTTTAAGTCCACGACTCTTTAACAATTGCCCAATTGCTGAAGCAGTAATACCCTTACCTAAACTCGATACAACGCCGCCAGTAACAAAAATGTATTTTGTCATATGATCCTCCTTAATTAAATAAAAAGAGTCTCTTTGCAGAGGCTCTTCTATTGGCTCTTATCCATTATATCAAAAACAATTCTTATTAACAATCTTTTTATGATTGTTTTTCAATACGTTTTTCCATGATGAAATCTTGGCCTTTTGTAACTTTTTTAAATCCCATTTTTTCTAGATATGTTTCATGTTTCATCGCGCCAGGTGCACTAATGAATGTATTAACGCCAAGTGATTTAAATAAATCATTTTGATCGTTATACACATATTTACCCGCTTTATAATCACGATACATCGGTGTTGTATAATCTAGTGTGATTTCAAACGCGTCTCCTTTGATTTTACCAATGAAAAGTCCTGCAGGTACTGTATTTCTTGTAATAAAGTACTTTGTAAGTGCTTGATCATTAAAATCAAAATCTACATTCATGAAACTTGCGATGTCGTCTTTAAATTGTGAGATAAAATCTAAATATAATTTAGAATCTTTATCGAGTTCTATCATTTCAAAATGTTCTTTTGCGTTATTTAACTTAATTAAATAATATAAGTTAATAACAACAATCCCCAAATTCATTAAAGCTGTTGGATATGATAAAATCAAAAATCCATATGTCGCAAACACGGCAGACCCAATCAAATTAATCACTCTTAGTTTAATTACAGAGCTCATTAATAATGATATAAGAACTACGGTTGATGCAACATAACCAATAATATCTACTACGCCCATTATTTTTATTTCCTTTCTTTATTGGAAAAAAACAGCCTACAATGTAGGCTTATTTTTCTTATTTGTCATACATGTCTTCATAGTCATCCATGATTTCATTATAATCATCTTCATCATAATCTTCATCATCGAATTCTATTTCTGGTTCATCTTCAACATCATCATCTGTAGATTTGATAGGAAGTTCAACATCAATGTACTCTTTTTCTTCTTCAAGTTCATCTTTGTCTGTGACTTCGTCATCTTCATCTTCTTCTTCGATGTCTTCGTCTTCTTCTTCAATGTCTTCTAAGTTGAATTCAGTAAATTCTAACTCATCTTCATCTTCTTCAACTTCTTCAGTGTTATCAAGTTGAACAAATGCATATCCATCTTTGTCCCAAAGCTCTAAGTTTCTTTCTTTAAGATCCCATTGATCTTCTCCACAAAAAACAAACTTACCGCTTTGAGTTATATCCATATATAATTGTGTGATTCTTTCAAAATCATCTTCAGATACACCTTTGATTTCAGTCACTTTTTTAATAATGTCTTGAATCTTTAAAGGTTCTTTGTTTTCTTTTAAAATGATTTCTGCTACATCAATCATTGCTAGTGATTCTAAATTTTGACTCATATGTGCCTCCTAAAACCGTATATATTGTATACGAAAGCTTTAAATTTTGCAAGTGTTTTTTTATCCCATTTGTGTTGTCACAAAAACAATCACTAAAATAACTGCGATAACAATAAATAATTTTAATAATTTTTTAACAAAACTGATGGTTCCAAGCACGATAATAACTGCCAAGAATAAACCACCTAGAATTTTAATAATTTCTGGTAATGGTGCAACAAACTCATTATATAAAGCGAGCAATTTACCATCAATATCTAATGTATCTTGTAGATACCCATTAAAATTGTCATACTGATTCAGAAAAAAATTCTTTACAATCTCCCACATTACTTATATCCTCCTTAATATTTCATACGATTAGCAACTGCTTTTGCAAGTGTCAGCTCATCAGCGTATTTCAAATCTGCACCCACAGGTAAACCTGAAGCTAATCTGGTAACAATAAGGTTCTCATGATCAAATAATTGCTTTAAAAATTTTGCCGTCATTTCCCCTTCAACGGTTCCATTGGTTGCGATAATAAGTTCTTTAATATGTTTCATACGAACTTCTAAACTATCAATGTTTAAATCTTTATCTGTAATTCCTCTTGAAAAGTCTATGAGTCCACCTAATACATGGTAAAGCCCATGATACGTGCCCATTTTTTCCATCACAAATACATCTTTTGCATCTGCAACAATCATCATGGTTTCTTGATCTCTTGTGTAATCTTCACAAACATCACATACATCATGATCCGTTAGCATATGACATTTTTGACACGTTCTGATCTCTGATTTTAATAATTTTAAATGATCAGAAAAATCCATGACTGCTTCATCACTAAATTCACTAACGATATGTAGTGCTAAACGTTCAGCGGTCTTTTCACCAATCCCAGGAAGTTTTTGAAGATCTTCAATAATGAGTTGTAGACTTTTTGGATACATTAAAATCCAAGTCCTCCAAAACCACCAGTGAATTGTCCCATGGTTGATTCTTGTTCTTTTTCGATTTGTTTTAATGCGTCATTAGTTGCAAGTAATACTGCATCTTGTAACATTTCTACTTCTTCAAGTATTTCAGGATTAATTTGTACATCGACAACTTGTCTAGACCCTTGCATGACTACAGTAACACCACTAGCTCTTCCAAAAAATTCTTTGGCTTCGAGCGCTTCTTGTGCTTCCATCATTTGTTTTTGCATTTTCTTTAATTTGTTTAACATATTAGGATTCATGTTTCATTACTCCTTTATAACCGCTTTATCACCAAAATACTCTTTACCTATTTTAATGATTTCAGGTTCTTTCTTTTCTTTAACTTCTTTATACAATTTTAAATCAATTGGTTGTAATTTAGGCTTTTTGACGCCCTGTTGCCACTGATTTTTAAATACTTCTAATATGATCAGCCAATCACTTCTCAATATTGCATAATAGTCTTTGATTAACTCTGATTTATGATTAAGAATCTCAAGAACTTGGACTTTGATTTCATCATCCAAAATACGTTTACATGATTCCAAATCATCATAAATCACGAGCATTTCATCATCTGATACCACTTCTAATTGTGATTGAGATAATAAATATGCTGCCATTTGTAAATGTTTTTTAGGATAGCTCTTTAAATGATCCCATCCTTTTAACATAAGTTCCTTCTTTTCTTTATTGCTGTTATGTAAAATTTTTTCAATATGTTTTACAGTAACAAGTGGTTCAGCTTTTTTCTTATTCGTTTTTGTTTCTAAAACAACAGGTCTTTCTTCTGATTGTTGTTTTAATTGATGTAGATCTAATTTAATATCTGCAATTGCTGCATCATAATCAATATGTTTAAGTGTCTCATGTTCCATCATTTTAATTAAAGCAAGTTCAATATATGCTCTTTTTTGATGTGTCCATTTCATATCTTGTTGTAATTGATTTAAAACTTCTAAATAATAATATATTTTAGGTGTAGAAATGACACTTGTCAATACATCATATTTAGGATGTTCAACACTTGTGGTTTTTTCTAACAATAAGTCTCTTAGAGCAATAATTAAATCATTGACGATACGACTCGCTTCTTTACCTTGTGCTAATAATTCTTTTAAAATAACTAATGTATTAGTGATTTCTTTATTGGCAATAGCAAGTAACATTTCCGACAATGCTTTTTTAGATACACTACCAGCGACTTCGTGAACATCTTCTTCACTAATGACACCTTCAGAAAAACTTATAGCTTGATCTAGCAAACTAATTGCGTCTCTTAATCCACCTTCTGCATTTTCAGCAATCGCTTTAACTGCATCATCTTCAATATCAATTTGTTCATTTTTAACAATTTCATTTAATTTCTCAACGATATCTTTAACTTCAATATTTTTAAAGTCATAACGTTGGCATCTCGATAAAATCGTTGATGGTATTTTATATACTTCGGTTGTGGCTAAAATGAAAATCACGTGTTTTGGTGGTTCTTCAAGTGTTTTTAACAACGCATTGAATGCCCCTTGAGTTAACATATGAACTTCATCTATGATATAAACTTTGTATTTACCAACACTTGGCATATACTTAACTTTATCTCTTAAGTCTCTAATTTCATCAACACCATTATTTGATGCAGCATCGATTTCAATCACATCAGCAATATCTCCGTGATCAATTCCTTTACATACATCACACTGGTTACATGGTGACCCATTTACAGGTGTTAAACAATTAACAGCCTTAGCAAATATTTTAGCAACTGAAGTTTTCCCAGTACCTCTAGGACCACTAAATAAATAAGCATGTTGAATTTTATCATGAATAAGTGCATTTTTAAGCGTGCGAATAACGACTTTTTGACCCGCTACTTCTTCAAACGATTTAGGTCTATACGTACGATATAAAGCGACATAAGACATACCGATCAACCTCCTTACTTATCTTTTTTTATTATAACATATATACTATATGTTTTTCTTATTTTCCTAAGCAAAATTTAGAGAACAATTCATCAAGCAAATCGTCCTTATAATATTCACCTAAAATTTCACCTAATAATTTCCAAGCCTGTGTTAAATCAATCGCATATACATCAACAGGCATATCTAGTTTAATAGACTCTAAAACACTTTCTAATGCCTCAAGTGATTCTCTGATTTTTGCGATATGTCGTGCATTAGATAAGTAGTTCATATCTCTTGTTTCGATATTTTCTAAAGCCAGTTTTTTAAGAATAGCTTGCTCAAGTTCTTTGAGTCCTGTTTTATTTAATGCGGAAATAGAAACGACATCTTCCATACCAAGTTCATTTGAAATATCAGATTTATTACCAATGATAATGCGTTGATGATGTTTTGTTTGTTCTAATAATTGGTGATCCTCGTGAGATAGTTTCTTACTTTGGTCTAAAACTAGTAACACGAGATCGGCACTGTTTAATGCTTTTATTGAGCGATCTACACCGATTTTTTCAACGACATCTTCAGTATCTCTAATCCCAGCAGTATCCATTAAGCTAAGTGTGATACCTCCCATATTGATATATGCTTCTATGGTATCTCTTGTTGTCCCTTCAATATCAGTAACAATGGCTCTTTCTTCATTTAGTAATGCATTTAAAAGACTACTTTTACCCACATTAGGTTTACCAATAATGACTGTTTTAATACCATCTCTAATCAATTGGTTTTTTTCTGATTCTTTTAAAACTATTCTCATTTTATCAATTAATTCTAATGTTTTAGGATAAATGATTTCTTTACTCATGACAATCGCATCATCATATTCTGGATAATCGATATTAACTTCAATTTGAGCAATGATTGTTAAAAGTTTAGATCTTAGATCTTTGATGAGTTGAGATGTTTCTTTTTGTACACCAAGGCTTGCAATTTTTAAAGCTTGATCATTTTTGGCATGAATTAAATCCATAATTGATTCAGCTTCAACCAAATCAATGCGTCCATTTAAATATGCACGTTCGCTAAATTCTCCCGGATTTGCTAACCTGATATCTAATGATAAAATGCGTTGTAATACTTTTTGCACGATTAAAATTCCACCATGGGTGGATATTTCAACCATATCTTCTTTGGTAAATGTTTTTGGTGCTTTTAATATAGTCACCATAACTTCATCTAAAAATGATCCATCAAAATCTATCACATGTCCATAATGCACGGTGTGAGATTTAACTTTTTCTAGATTTTTTCCTTTAAAGATTTTATTAAATTCACTGATTGCTTGCTCACCACTGATTCTAATGACTGCAATACCTGCAGCCCCATATGCAGTAGAGATTGCTGCAATTGTATCATTAATCATTCTTTTCTTTTCCTTGTTTCTTTGGAGATTTAAATGGATTAAATCCTCTGCTTATATCTCTTGCTGCCATCAGAACAACCATAAATATACCTATTGTTGATCCTAAAATAATATAACCAGAACCTAAAATTAAACCTACCATTGCAGTAACCCAAATAGTGGCTGCTGTTGTAATACCTCTAATACTACTTGTACCATCTTTGATAATTGCACCAGCACCAACAAAACCAATACCTGTAACTACTTGTGCAATCACACGTTGACCTTCAGCGTTCGTAAATAAACCTGAATCAACTTGATACTCAAACATAAAGCGTTGCATAATCGCGATACCGACACTCCCTAATGCCACTAAAACGTGAGATGATAAACCTGCAGCTTTACCTACATTTTGTCTTTCAAGTCCTACAAACATAGCAATCAAATATGTTAATACGATAGGTAATATCATTTTTAATAATATGTCACTAAAACTCATTCCAAAATCTAGAATTGCACCTTCAAATATTATAAAATTCATCATTTGTTTCTCCTTTCTTTATATATGTCGTTAAAATGTATTTTCTCGTTATCTTTTGTATATCCTAATATTGCGTTTAAATTCACATTTGTTGCTGCTCTGTAAATAGATTGGTCAACATCGGGATTTATTTTTCTAAGTGATTCAATTAATTCCTTAATCTCTCTTCTTTTGGAAGAGGTTCTTTCAGCTGTGACAGTACATCCACAATTCATAGATTGTATGCCGCTTTTTTTAATCCATCTAATGATATCTTTTTCTTTGACAAGTGAAAGTGGTCTAATCAACTCAATATCTTCAAAGTTTTGTGCCTCAATCTTTGGAACCATAGTCATAAATTGTCCACCATAAAACATATTTAATAATGTAGTTTCAATGACATCATCAAAATGATGGCCTAATGCAAGTTTATTACAACCAAGTTCTTTTGCTGCATTATATAAAAATCCTCGTCTCATTCTTGCACACATATAACAAGGATTTTCTTTGGCGATTTTACCTATGACTTCAAAGATATCAGATTCTCTTAATTCAAGTGGAATATTTAAATATTTACAATTGGATTCAAGTGATTCTCTATTGATCTGATTAAATCCTGGATCCATAGACAAAAAGACAAGCTCAAAAGGAATTTTATTGTGTTTTTTTAATTCCTGAAAAAGCTTAGCAAGAATAAGACTATCTTTACCACCAGAAATAGCAACAGCAATTTTATCTCCTGGTTCTACAAGATTAAACTCATTGATTGCTTTAACAAACGGTCTAAAGATATCTTTTCTATATGTTGTTGTTAAACTTTTCTCAATTTCTTGGAGTGGTTGTTTTGGTTCTTCTACCAAAATAGATGCACAATGCATTATTTTTCCTCTAAGTAAGCAGTCGCAATTTCATTTGCTTTTTGTGCAAATTCATTTAACTCATCCCAGTTATTTAGTCTAGCACCAGCAGCTTTAGCGTGTCCGCCTCCACCGTATTGGTTTGCTAGTTCACTAATTGTTGGTCCATTTGATCTTAATCTAATTCTAATTTCATTTGGATATTCAATAAATAATGCCCAAACTGGGAAACCATCAATGCCTGATAAAGCATTAACAACAGATGCTGCTTGCTCATCAGTGACACCAAATTTATCAATCACATCTCTTGTCATCTTTAAATAGATGAAATGCCCGTTTGTGATGTAATTTGAGTAAACATATCCTTTTAATGCAACCATATCAAGTGTTTCTTTAGATAATTGTTGGTCGATATACTCAACATCAACACCCTTTTCAATCAGTAATCCTGCAAGTTGGTGTGTTAATTTTGAGACACCTCTATATCTAAAACGTCCTGTATCTGTGACAATACCTGTGTATAAAGCGATTGCTCCAGTTTTTGTCATCTTAAGTTCGTTTTTAAATTTAGAATAGAAATATGTAATCATTTGTGCACATGATGGGAATGTTGTATCAACCCATCTTAAGTCACCATAGTCATCAACTGGAATATGGTGATCAATTTTTATGACGTAGTCTCCAAGTGTATATCTTGGTTCACTAATTCTTTCTTTAGTTGCAGTATCAACAACGATAGATAATGCCCCTTCATAAACTGAATCTTCGATTTGCTCAACTTTTCCTACGTAATCTACATAGTCACTTGTACCACCAACGACATAAACTTCTTTTTCAGGAAAAGATGCCGTAATGATATCTTTTAACCCAAATTGAGCTCCATAACAATCACCATCAGGTCTTTTATGACCGTGAATGATAATTTTTTTATAATCTTTAATTTTACTTAATATTCTTTCCATTTTCTAATGCCCTTTCATCAAAATCTTTTAAAATTGAATCTACTTCATTCCAATCTTTAAGTGTCGCACCACAAGCTTCGTTGTGTCCGCCTCCGCCATATTTTTTAGCAATATCAACAATTGTGATACCTCTTGATCTAAATTCACCAATGATTGCATTTTTTTCAATATCTTCGGTAAAGTTTGCCCAAATAGGCACTTCTTTGATTCCGGCCATTTGATTGACCATACCTCTTGATACTGATTGAAAATCAAGTCCGCTTTCAACAATTAAAGTGTGTGTATTTTTTCTGTATGCAACATTGTGTTCGGTTAAATTGAAATCTGTAAACATATTTTTAACTTTTCTTTTTTGTAGAGATTCTGTGTAAATGTAATTATAAAAATCTCTGATGCTTGGATTGAACTTTGAGATATATGCAGCAAGTTCAAATGTTTGATTTGCATCTTTTAAATACATAAATCTACCTGTATCAGTCACCATACCACCATAAAGATACGTCGCTGCTTCACTAGAGATTTCAAACTGCTCTTCCTTTGCTAAATCTATGATCATTTCACAAGCAGATGCGAATGAGTCATCTCTGTAAAATAAAGAAACGTCTACTACATCTGTATCATTGGTGTGATGATCAATGATGATTCTTTCTTTTGCGAGTTTGTATCTATCATCACTAATCATATGTGTGACTGCAACATCAGTAATAATCACAAGCGCGTTTTGATAAACCTCATCCTCAATTGAATCCATTTTTGCTAGATAACTCATATCATTAAGATCACCAACAACATACACCCTCTTTTGTTGAAAGTTTTCTTTAATCAGTAACGACAATCCTACTTGACTACCGATTGCATCCATATCTGGTCTTTGGTGTCTATGGATGATAATGGTATCATAAGATTTAATTTTGTTAATCACTTCTTTTTTTATATTCATATAAAAACCTTTCTTGTAGAGATTATAATAGTATAACATATTTTATGGTAAATTGCGAAATAAAAAGACGATTTCTCGTCTTTTAGATGTTCATTTTTTTTGATAGTTTAAATCAGAAATAATCATGTCCTTTAACGTGCGTTTAGGCTCCCAACCTAGGATGTTTTTCGCTTTGTTATTTGATGCAATTAAAAGTGCAGGATCCCCATCTCGGCGTGCAGCAAACTGATAATTTAGTGGCATGATTTTTTCTGCAGTATTCACTACTTCTAATACACTAAAGCCTTGGTTTGATCCAAGATTCATGGTTTCAGATTGACCACCATTCTTTAAATACTCTACGCCTAAAACATGAGCTTGAGCTAAGTCTGACACATGGATATAATCTCTAATACATGTACCGTCTTTAGTTTCGTAATCTTTACCATAAATATCTAGGTGGTCTCTAATGCCTAAAGCTGCTTGATTTACGATAGGTACAAGGTGTGTTGGTTTTAAGACCTTATAGCCAATTTCAAGAGATTCATCAGCACCAGCAACATTAAAATATCTGAAAACAACATAAGATAAACCATGTGCTTGTGCGGTCCACTTAATCATTTTTTCAACTGCAAGTTTGGTTTCTCCATATGGGTTAATTGGCTCAAGTAAGTCGTTTTCTTGACAAACACCTTTAGCATCTCCATATACGGCAGCTGTTGATGAAAACACAAAATGTTTCACATTGTGTGCAACAACACTTTCCAATAATACGCGTACACCTTCAACGTTATTATAATAATATTCTAAAGGTTTTGATACACTTTCAGGCACAATGATTTTCGCTGCAAAATGCATCACTGCATCTATGTGTTCATGCTCAAATACTTCTTCAATATCTTGTTTTTTTGTAATGTCCCCAATGTATAATTTAACGCCTTTTGGTACAAATTCTTTATGCCCTGTCGATAGATTATCTAAGACAACAACTTCATGATTTGCACGTAATAATTCATAAACTGTATGGCTCCCAATATAACCTGCGCCACCAACTACTAATACTTTCATATAGCCTCCTATAATTTGTGAGTTCCCTCTTCTGCTCTTATGGTATAAAATGTAGGTTTTATTTGTGTTAATGTTTCATACGATATCAACACTTGTGTAATAAATTTCTTAACTTTTTCTTTGTGCACTAATGCGAGCACACATCCACCAAGCATCGCGTAAATTTGTTTTACACTAAGTGCTTCATTTTCTAATGCGATATCAACCAATTGGTTTAATTCATCAAAATGAATTTCAAATTTTTCCATCGTTGAAATTCTTGATTCATTCATCAAATTTGAAAACATTTCTATATCAAAAACATCGAGTGCTTTCGCAGCTGTTTCTGTACGTTCATGTTCTAAAACAACGTGCTTAATGCGATTAAAAACTTGTTCGTTAACGAGCTTGCTCACACTAACCAGCTCTTTGTCTTTCAACTCACATAATGTATTGATTTGATAGAGTGGTTTAATGACATCTGTTGCTCCTTGACACTCATTAAGTCTTACTGGATATAGTGCTTGTAGTAAGTCATTTTTGATATGTGGATCAATTAAAATGAGTTGATATTCTTGAAACTCACATGTAACAAATTCAAAATCAAGCGATTGTGTATGAAGTAAAATAGCCTGATTTTTTCGTGCTTGAATAATACTAAATGTTTCAATAATACTGCTATTTTGTCCAACATATGATTCTTCAGCATATAAACCTATTTGCGCAAGTTCTGTTTTATCTAATCTTAAATCGTATAGATCGTTCATCATCAGTGCTATAAGCATTTCAAGTGATGCACTATAGGACAATCCTACACCCATAGGTATCATACTAGTAACATATAAATCAAATCCTTGATTAAATGAAATTTGCAATTGATAAAACCCTGCAATAATTCCTTTAATATAATCACTAAACGGCGCATCTTCATCTTTAAAAAATACTTCCATATCAAATACATAAGGTGTACTTGATTGTTTCTCACAAAAAATATGAACTTCCATATCATCTCTAAGAGCAATCATACCATAAGTTCCTAATGAACTTGCACATGTTAAAACATCCCCACCATTAAAGTCTGTGAATGAACCCATTAAATTCACTTTACCTGGTGAAAAATAAGCCAGTCCATCTTCTCTTTGGTAAATTTCTCTAAACCTTTGAACGAGTAATTTTTTCATAAAAAGCCTCTTTTTCAGATTAGAAATAAATGATAATAGATTTTTATATGTGTGTTTTGATTATATACTTAATTTTAGTTAATAATCAAGTCTAGATAAGTAAATAAATGTTAAAAAAAGCGAGCTTAAGATTGCTCGCTTTAAATGTTCACATTTAAGCCCAAGGAAGTGCTAAATGAGGTGTCCAAACTGGATCATGGGTTGCGTTTGAATAAGATTGATAATTCCAGTCTGGTGATTTTTCTCCATCTGGATTTGTTGGGTACCCATGTAAGCCCCATCCGTTTTCTCTTGCTCTTTGTTCAGCAAATCTTAAGAAAGTTAAGTATGGTACATTCTTATATGTTAAGGCTAAATCATATGCGTCATATGATGATCCTACATCTTCCGTTAACCCTTCTGATACAATTAAGAATTGTGATAAATAACCATTAATCCATACGAAACCTAAATTTCTACCATTTGATTCAGTAAGTGAATATCCTGGGACTGATTGAATTCTAATTTCTTTTTGACTTGAATCAATCAATAAAAATTGTTTATTATATTTACTTGCTACATATCCCCATGGTTCTGCACTGACATAACTACCACCATCTACTTCTGGTGTATTAATATAGAAATATCTAAGTGATCCGCCTGGATAACCATTTAATGCATTAAAATAAGCTGTATCACCATCAGCAATACCTGATAATGTCGTTAATGCTGCACCACCTGCACCAATAGTTGCATTATCTGGATCTTTATAAGGAAGTTCTAAATATCTTTCTTCTAATCTAGGTCCATCTAATAATTGATCAAGTGTTTTAATTTCATATGTTTCATTCTTTAAATATTCGAAAACATCTGGAACATATGTAATAAAATTAAATTCATCATAAGTTGTTGATGGCGTAAACGCACTGACTTCACCAATTCTTATTAATGTTACATCAAGTGCAAATGAAATATCCATCCCCGTATAACCTAGAAAATCGATGATTGTATCCTTTTTAACGACAGCGATGGCATCATTACCATTAAATGGCAAAGAACCTTCAGAATAAGCAAAATTAGACGCTGCTAGCACTTGTGCATCAGTTGCTGTTGATCCTGTAATCTCAAAATAACTGTTTGCTGCAATAGTTCCACTTAAAGCAAATGTTTTTTGTGGTTCAGTTGCTCCATTTGTAAATACTCGAATTGTATAGTCAGATAAATCTTCATCTACATCTGAATTGTTATATAACTCAATGACATTATTTGCCTGGCTTGTAGCATCATATAATTTTGATACAACAACTGGCGAAGTTACTTCTTGCTGACATGCAGAGATAAATCCTGCAAATACAAACACAATAAGCAATGTAAGTATTTTTTTCATTTATTGTTCTCCTTAAAGCGGTTTAGAGTCTTCGTCTCTAAATTTATTTTTTAAAGCTTCTTGTTCAGCTTCATATTGCTGCTTCTTAAGCTCTTTTTTATCTTTTAAATTTCTTCTAACATATTTATGAATAAATAAGAAATACGTGATAGGGAGCAACACAAGCAATTCATAGATTGCAAATTTGAAGTAATAACTATTATACGTCATAAGCGTTTCTAGCCAAGTTGCATCATAATAGATATTTGCATTATCTTTGAATGCTGTTAATCCATAAACACTAAATATGTCGATATTTGTTGGTGTTACTTGATTAATGTTTCTATTGAATGTTGAAGCAAATGTATCATTAGGTACAATCGTAAGTTTATCTGCATTGTATAATGTTACAAAATTAACTTCGTCTCCCGAGATTAGTGTATATGTGATATCAATTCTCTCAATTTCAGCAACACCTGCGGTTGTTTCAAAATAATTGGTGTTAAGTAAAATAAGTTTTGTTTGATCATCATAAGCTGTTACAAACGTCTCATTAAATGTACTTGCTGTAAAATCATTAATTGTGATAGGTCGATCAAATGTGATGTTTGCATTTAATGTATGATAGTTATTGCTGTCAACATACGCATCATCATTACTTAACTCAATATCTTTTAATAAAATAACAATGGAATTATGTGCTTCATCGCCTTTATATTCTACAAGTGTATAAATAGATACTTGCACGTGTTGTTCAGTTGCACTTATATCAAATGTTTCTTCATAAAGTGGTGTATTTAGAATATACACATCTGTACCATCGTGACTGTTTGCAATCACTGTTGCAGCTAAAAAGGGTAGTGGTTCATCTTGTATCATTTCTTGCTGATCTTTTAAATAATCAACTACAATTGCTGCTTCACTAAACATAGCAACAAGATATGATAAAAAGATTACAAATAGTAGATAGATAATAATTTTTATCCAACGGTTCATATATATCATCCGATCGAAATAGTCAGTCATGATTTATAAATCATGCAGTATATTTATTATAACGCAAACCTATAGTTTTTACAAACTTTGAGAAACAAAAAAGGAATGAGAAAACTCATTCCTTATATTTGTTATTTTTATATCAACTTTTTCTACTTAATTAAGAAGCAGTTGGAATGTAAGAACAAATTTGTGTAATGTCTTGACCTGTTTGAGTTGATGTCCATTGAACTGAAGGATCAAACTCTGCTGGATTGACTGTAACACCTGCTAAAACAGTGTTATTTCTAATCAATACCATATTAGCAGTTGAGACACCATTAGTAGCTACCCAAGCTGAACCTGGATCAACACCAATGACACCAATGATATCAACATATGCCCAAGTTGTACCACCATCAGTAGTCTTTTGTAAGAATATTGCATCATCTCCATTGAAATATGCAAATGAACTACCATCAACACCTGATGCAGGTGTAGGAATCATTACAGTTGCTTTAGCATTTGCAGTGTATGCAGCTAAAATTGTTGGGTCTGTATCTGGATTATAAACAACTGCAAATTCACCATTTTGTAATGTACCACTTAAACCTAAAATATAAGTTCCAGTTAAATCGCCAGCTTCTAATGATTTACCATTATTACCTTGTGCAATACGATAATTTGATAAATCAACTGCAGCGCCAGTACCATTATAAATTTCTACTAATTTACTGTTTCCAGTTGAAGCTTCCATATAAAGTGTAATTAATAAATCTGCAGTAGTAGCTGAAGCTGGTTCTGGAGTTGTAACTGCGACTACAAAGTCTACTGTTAATGTTTCAGTTCCTTTTGTTAATGTTGCTGTTAAACCAATTTCATAAGTACCAGGAGTTACGTTTAATGTAACTGCACCAGTTGCTAAATCAATTAATGAATTGTCAGCATCATTAGCATCAGTATAAGCCCAAGCGATTGTAGAACCATTAGTTCCACTTGTTGGAAGTGTGATTGTACCTTCTTGTGAGAAAGCTGTTGTGATTGAAAGTTCTTTAGAATCTAACAATACATAATTAGCATCTGTTAATGTAGGAGCAGCACCTGCAAAATATTGAGTTCCATCAGAAACTGTTAATAATGGGTTATTGCTTGCCCAACCAAGAATTGCACCTTCAAATGATACATAATCATCAACTGCAACTGCTTGTAAGAAAGTCATATTTTCTACTGAAGTACGGCTATCCCACTTAAAGTTAATTGTGTTACCATTAGTTTCATCTAATAATGTCATTGTGATATTACCATATGAATCTGTTGCATATGCAGTAACTTTTAAGTTTTCAGCAGTAACTCTAGTTGATTGATAAGGAAGTAATGTAGTTGCATCCCAAACTGCTAATGTTTGTAAATCAAACGCTGCAGGAAGATCAACTGCACCTAAATCAGTCACTGTAAATGAAGTTAATTGTTCAAAACCATTATAAGCACCAGTAACACCAATAACTTCTACACTGTGACCAACTAATGCAGCTAAATCAGTAACACCAGCACTATTATATAGTGAAACACCACCTGTAGCATCTTGGATAGAAACTGTATTATTAGCACTATATCCTAATATAACACCTTGGACTCTAACTGTAACGCCATTATCTAAAGCAGTAGCATCAGCAATTGTGCTAAGTGGATATTCACCAATCTTAAGTGTAAATGTAAGAACGATATCATCTAAACCAGCGAATGAAACTGTAGCAGTAATACCAACAGTCACTTGTTCACCAGTTGGAACAGTAACAGCACCTGTAGCTAAATCAACATATGAGTTAGCTGCGTTATTAGCATCTGTAAATGCCCAAGCAATTGTTGAACCATTAGCACCAGCAGTTGGTAAATCTAATGTAACAGCTTCTGTAGTTGATTCTGGAAGTGATAATGAAGCAGCATCAATTGATTGTTTTTCAGCATCTGTTAAGTTTGCAGTAATGCCATCAGCACCACCAACATAGTAAATAGCAAATGCGTTGTTATTTGTACGGTAAGTATAAATAACGACATCAATTGTAACTTCAATACCATCATATAATCTTAAATCGTTTAAATTATTAGTATGATAATATACCATGAAACCTTGTGCAGGAGTATCAGCTGAGCCTACAGTAAATGCAGTAGCATCTGAACTAATAATATAAGTGTTATAGTTTGAATCATCACCAGGGATCACATAAACTTTACCTGTGATTGAAGCATAGATTGGTTCAAATGCACCATCAGCAACACTTGGATGATTATTTTCACCAGCTGTAAGTAAAGCATCAATATATCCACTTACATTAGTGATTGCTTCTTTAGTTGGAGCTTGGAAAGTAGCACCAGTTTGTTCAGTTGCAGTTGATTTAGTGATTTCCCATAAACCATAGTACCAATCAATAGTACCAGCAACAGTATAAACTTTACCGACTTCCATGTCAGCGCTTGCGCCACCATATACTTCAATAACGCCAGTTCCATCATATGCAAACACAGCATCATCACCAGCAGCAAATACTGATAAGTTTTCAATAGTTACATTATATGTACCATCATATTCACTATCAACAACAGCTAAGATATCAGCAACAGTTTCAATTGAAATTTCAGCAACTGTATTTTCTTTAACTGTTAAAGTGATTGTGAAAGTGTCAGTTAACATATCATCAGATAATTCTGATTTGATTGATAATGCAGCAGTAACTACAACAGTAGCATCTCCATCACCAAGAGCAGGTCTATTAACTGTACCTGTAACTAAACCAGCATCTGGAGTACCAAAAGCGATAACACCAGGTTCATCTGAAGTCCATGTAGCTGTAACAGCACCATTTAATAATGATGTTGGAACAGTAATGTTATTTGTTATATTACTTGGATCACTAAATACACCGTTAAGTGAAGTTTTCGCAGATGCAAGTGTAGCGATGGAACCATCAACTGGTTCTTCTTTATCACCGCATGAAACAAGTACTAACCCCATGACAAGAATTGATAAAATAAACAATACTTTTTTCATTCATTTTCTCCTTAATAATTTTTTATATAAATTTGATTTATATATTAGTTCGTAATGAAATCGTAACTATCTTGATATTGTTCATCAATATAAGTATCGATTTCTGCTTGCGTTCCTTTGAACGCCAAAATCTTAACAAGTAATGCGCCAACTTCTGTTCTAGTCTTAGAACTTAAGTTAAATACTGCAGATGTAAAGAAAATATCGTCATTATTTAAGAAAATTTCAATAGCTTCTTTAACAAGTTTGTTTTGAGCATCAACTTTAGTTGTTGGGTTTTCTTCGATGTTACTTAAATAGTTTGTCCATAAAGTCGTTTCGTAAGCTGAATATCTTACTGGAGCATATCCTGAAGGGATTGAGAATTCAGCAGTTTTTTCTGGTGATACCATATATTTAGCGAATAACCATGCAGCGATCATTCTTTGTTCATCACCATTGTTGAATAAGTTAATATTTGGTCCTTGTTGGATTTGTTGTCTGTTTGTAGCTTCTTTAGCAGGAAGTGGTGCAACACCAACTTGGAAAGATGTTTTAGCATCAGTATAACTTGGTACGTTATAACGAGTACCACCAGTTGAACCAACTAGCATGTATAATTTTTCACCTGTGTTAAATGTATCTGAAGAATAGGCTTCACCATTTAATGTTCTAGTGATCATTAAACCGCGATCAAGTTTATCTTTGAAATATTTAACCATTTCTTTTGAAGTATCATTGTTAAATTGAACTTCACCTTGACCAGTTAAAGCATTGTATCCAGTGTATGGAGCGTCCCATTGTGCTGAACCAGTGATAAATAAATTATCTTCTGAGTCATAACCAAATGGAATTGCTTCTGGTTCTCTTGATTTAATATCTTCAGCGATTGCGAATACTTCATCCCAAGTTGTTGGAACTGAATATCCATGTTCTGCAAAGTAAGTTGCATTATAATAGAATGCTTCACTTGATTTAGTGAATGGTAATGAAAGGATTGTTCCTGCATTATCATAACTTTGGCCTTCTGCCCATAAACCTGGTAAGAAGTCAGCAATTTCTTCATCTGTATAACCAATATTTGGGTTACTAATAAAGTAATTTAATGCTAAAGGTGCATTTGCAGATGCATATCTTGCAATATGGTCTGGATAGCTTTCAGCGATATCGGGTGCAGTACCAGCTGGAATCGCAAGTGCGATTTTATCTGATAAAGAAGTGTAGTCTGCTGCTGCTTTTTCTTCAACAACAGTGATATTTGGATAAATTGCTTCGAATTCTGTAATCCATTGATCAACTAACAATTGACTTGATGCCCCCATACGGTGCCAAAAAGTAATTGTAGTATTTTGAGTTGTGTCTAAATTTGCATCAGCTGCTAATTCATACCACTCAACCATTTTTGCACTAGTATCAGTTGTACGGTCTCCACCGCATGAAACTAAAAATAATGCCGTTACTACTAGTAATCCTAGGAATAATATTTTTTTCATAGTCTCTCCTTTTATCTTTAATATTATTTTTATCCTTTAACACCACTTCTAGAAACACCACTCATGATGTATTTTCTAAAGAAAATAAAGAGTAGAAGTAGTGGGACTGTTACGATAACAGTTGCTGCCATTTGGTAGTTTGTGAGTAATCTACCTGAACCTGTTTCAGCTTGATCGACGAATGAACTTCTTAACCAAGTTGTAACGAGTTTATATTTTTCATTGGCAACGATATCTGGCCAAATATATGCATTCCATGCACCCATCAACTTAAGGATGACAATGGTAACGATACTACTTTTAGCCATTGGAACCATCACTTTCCATAAATACTTGAAATCATGACATCCATCGACTTTTGCTGCATAATATAGTTCATTTGGAATTTGTCTAAATGTTTGTCTTAATAAATATATGTGGAATATTGAGACAAGGAAAGGAATAATCATTGCAAGGTATGAACCAATACCATCATCATTAACCCAACCAAATCTTGATACTGTGATGTAGTTAGAAATAACCATCATTTCACCAGGAATCATCATTGTAGCTAGTAAAATTGTGAAAATAAATTCTCTACCTTTAAAGTTTAGTCTTGCTAACGCAAAAGCAACTAAAATTGAGAAAAATGTTCCACCAATTGTTGAGAATACTGCAACAATCCCAGTGTTTAATAAATATCTAGGAAACGCGATGCTTCCTTGTGAAGATAAAGAATAAAAGAATACGTTCACGTAGTTTTGAGGTGAGAAAACTTTTGGAAATAAACTGACATTTAATGAGTTTAATACTTCATCACTACTTTGAAACGATACATTAAGCATCCAATAGAATGGAATTAAGATGGCAACTGCCATAAATGCTAAGAATGCGTAAGTTGCGATTTTACCAAAGACATGTGCTGTCTTTTGTCTTTTTAACTTTGTGTTTTCGCTATAATCAGCGACGATCATTGTACTTTGCATGGCAACCTCCTAGTAATGTACTCTTCTTTTACTTACTTGTAAATTAATATAAGTAAATATCAAGATGATGATAAATAATATAACGGCTGCTGCTGCACCTTTAGAATAATATGAAACTAAATTAGGATCTAAACCTGTAATTCCAATTTTGTCATAGACGTATGCAACAACTGTCCAACGGTTTCTATCAAGAGAACGTCCTGTTGTACCTGCAACGGCTAAAACATGTTCATATGATTTAAAGGCACCAATGAATGATGTAATCAAAATATAACTAATGAGTGGTGATAATAGTGGAATAGTGATTCTCCACAATACTCTTCTTTTTGGCGTAGAGTCAATTTTTGCTGCATCATAATATTGTTTGGATATGTTTTGTAAACCACCAATGAATACTAAGATTTTAAATGCTAAACCGCTCCAAATAGAGTATAACAACACAACAAACATCCAATGATCTTTCGTTGCGGTTACACCAACCCAGTCAATACTTGTCTTAAAGATTGTATTAATCAAACCTTCAGCTGAAATACCTGATATTTGTGGATGCGAGAACATAACACTAAATACCATCCCAATAGCTAATGCATTGGTTACATAGGGTAAGAAAAAGACTGTTTGGAATATTTTTTGTAATGGCTTGATTGAGTTAAGTGCAACTGCAATTAACAATGCAAGTGCTGTTGATACAGGCACTGACACAAATACAAGCAACAATGTATTCCCAATAGATGATCTGAAATATGGATCCATGATCACCACACGATAAGCTTCTAAATCAAAGAAGTCTCCAAATTGATCTCCAATGACGTTATATTGCGAAAATAGAGATACTAATACTGTTTTAATGAGTGGGTAAAACGTAAATACCGTTAGTAATAGCAACGGAATCGCGAGATACAACCACGCTTTTCGATCGTTTTTATTCTCTAACATTATGCCAATCTCCTACCAGTCTCTTTATCGAAAACAAATGCTTTCTCAGGTTTAATGTTAAAATTGACTTTTTTACCAGCTTCTAATTTTAAATTAGCATTTGCTAATATAATTCTAAATGTTGGCGTAATTGCTTGTTCATGTGAAGATACTAATGATAAATCTCTACCAATAGTTTCTATGTATTGAGCATCAATTGATAATTGACCATCTTCAGCTAAATCATAACCTTCTGGTCTAACACCAATGATAACATTTCTGCTATCTTCTTTTGCCAATTTGCTTGATTCTAAGACAACTTTACCTGAAATTGACACTTTACCTTTATTTAATTCAGCTTCGTAAAGTCCAATTGGAGGTGTACCTAAGAATTTAGCAACAAATAAGTTGTTTGGTTCATCATATACATGTTGAGGAACACCTTTTTGTTGTTCTTCACCAAAATTCATTAAGACGATTTCATCAGAAATTGACATTGCTTCTTCTTGGTCATGTGTAACGAAGATGGTAGTAATACCAGTTTCTCTTTGAATACGTTTGATTTCTTCTCTTGTTTGAAGTCTTAAACGTGCATCTAAGTTTGAAAGTGGTTCATCCAATAATAATACTTTAGGTTTTTTAACAAGGGCACGCGCAATCGCGACTCTTTGTTGTTGTCCACCTGATAATTGCGCAGGTGTTTTTTCTAATTGATCTTCAATACCAACGAGTTTGGCCATTTCGACAGCACGATCATCCATAAGTTTACGATAATTTGTAGCTTTAGCTGCTTCGATAATCTTGATACTCTTTGGTGTGATTTTTTCAAGTTCTACAGCTAATTTAGCTTCATATTTCGCTCTATCTTGGCCAAATTCAGCTTTAACTTGTGCTAATACTTCAGTTTTCTTAGCTTTAAATTGATCTTCAACCTTCTTTAATTGTTGTTTTAAATAAGGAAGAAGTTCTTGAACATGCGCTGGAGTGATTTTTGAAACAGCAGCAACATATTCAGAATCATATTGGCTCTTTTTGTTTGATGCTTCTTGTTTTGCTTGTGCAATCTTTTGTGCACTAGCTGCTTTTAATTCAGCATAGTTTGCAGCTTTTTTGTTTGCTTTTAAATTAGCTTTCTCTAATTCAACAGTGTGTTGATATAGAGATTTTGCTTCAGATTCTAATCTTCTATATTTGTTTTTTAGAGATTCTAATTTGTCCGCATAAGTATAATATGTTTTTGCCTGTTCTGGACTTATGTCCATATAAGCTTGTTTATAGGCTTCTTCAATAGAAGTTTCTCTTAGTCTCATATTTTCAAGTGGGAACAATATATTTTTTCTCACAGTCATATGTGGGTATAAAGCATAATTTTGGAAAACTAATCCAATGCCTCTTTTTTCAGGAGATAATTGGGTAACGTCTTCATCTCCAAAGAAGATTTTTCCTTCAGTTGGATCTAGTAAACCAGCAATCATGTAAAGTGTTGTAGATTTACCACAACCAGAAGGTCCAAGTAGACCAACAAGCTTACCTGATGGGATAACAATGTCCATACCATCAACTGCTCTAGTATCCTTCCCTGATTTCTTATCAACAAAGACTTTTGTTAATTGTTCTAATCTAATTTCCATATTGTAACATCTGCTCCTTTAGTTTTGTGCAAAATAAAAGCACTTATGGGGTTGCCAAAAGCACTTCATTTAAAAGTATATGAAAAAACACTGGTAGTTGTTCGTATTTCGATGGTAGAATTCTCATTTTGCATAACATTCATTAACCATTCACCTCAACAAGATTATTATATAATAATACATAGCGAATTTCAATGCGTTTAAATGCTAATTTAGTGTTTTTACACTTTTTTTTCAATGATATAAATTGAAAGCGCTTTTAGTGTGTATTACAATTATAGACTTTCAACTTATATTTGTCAATGAAAAATACAAGAAAATAAAAGACCCTTAAGGGGTCTTTATAAAATAATTTTAGAATTCACAGTTTTTAGGTGTTCTTGGAAATGGTATTACATCTCTAATGTTTTCTACGCCTGTAAGGTACATAATGAGTCTTTCGAAGCCTAGTCCGAAGCCTGAATGTACACATCCTCCATAACGTCTTAAATCAATATACCAATCAAGGTCATTTTGTGGAACATTCATTTCTTTCATGCGCTTAAGTAAGAGGTCAAGTCGCTCTTCCCTTTGAGAACCACCGATGAGTTCTCCGCTTCCTGGAACAAGTAAGTCTACAGCTGCAACTGTCTCTAGATCATCATTTAAACGCATATAAAATGCTTTGATATCCTTTGGCCAATCTGTCACAAACACAGGACGCTTGAAGTGAACATCTGTTAAATATTTTTCGTGTTCAGTGTTTAAATCTTGTCCATGCATAGGTTTGTTATCAAATTTAGTGTTAGCGCTTAACAAGATATCTATTGCTTCTTTATGTGTGACACGAGCAAAAGGGTTCTCTAAAACATTAAATAATCGATCTTTTAATCCTTTTTCAACAAATTGATCAAAAAACGCCATTTCTTCAGGTAATTTTTCATAAACATATTTAATAATATATTTAACCATTTTTTCAGCAACTTCCATATCTTTTTCAAGATCAGCAAATGCCATTTCTGGTTCAATCATCCAAAACTCTGATGCATGTCGTTGTGTATTCGAGTTTTCAGCTCTAAATGTTGGTCCAAATGTATATATATTTCTAAAAGATAGTGCGTAAGCTTCGCCTTCTAGCTGCCCAGTCACTGTTAAATTTGTTCTTTTTCCAAAGAAATCTTTTTTATAGTCAATATTGCCTTCTTCATCTCTTGGTATATCATTTGGATCAAATGTAGAAACGCTAAACATTTGACCAGCACCTTCACCATCGTTTCCTGTGATTATGGGTGTATGTGTATAAATAAATCCTTCTTTTTGAAAAAATTCGTGTACAGCAAACGCTGCAACACTTCTTAATCTAAAAACGGCGTGAAATAAATTGGTTCTTGCACGTAGATGGGCAACCTCTCTAAGGAATTCTCTTGTGTGTCTTTTAGGTTGAATAGGATAATTTTCTTCAGAATCACCTAAAAGCGTTATTGAAGTCGCTTTTAATTCAAAAGGTTGCTTCATTTCTGGCGTTAGAAGTAATATCCCTGTCACTGCAATTGAACTGCCTACTCTAAATTTTTGCACTTCTGCAAAATTAGATATTTTTTCTTCTTCATAAACCACTTGCAGTTGTTCAAAAAAACTTCCATCATGAAAATTGATGAATCCAAAAGATTTTTGCGCTCTATGGTTTCTCACCCATCCATAAAGTGTTACTTCTTGGTTTGCAAATGTGTCGGTTTCTCTAAATATTTGTTTTACTGTAACTTCCATATATTTTACCTCTTTCAATTAGGCGTTTAATTCAATAAAAAAACGCCCTTAAATATAGTATCTAAGGACGAATAATTTCGCGGTACCACCTTAGTTCTAGAATCGCTTCTAGCACCTTGATATCTTTAACGCAGAATGTACGGATGGGTCTACTCATTTCTTCCATCTCTCAAAGTGTTGTCTATGCTGGTCTTACGGTTAGTCTTTCACCCTCACTAACTCGCTTTTCGCAGTGGCCAAATAGCGCTGTCTTATCATCGATTTATACCTTATTATATGTGATTAATCTTTAGTTGTCAATGACTCTTCATCTTCAAAACTTTCTTCAAGTAATTCGTCAAATTTAGCATCTTGAATGTAATCAAATTTTTGGCTGATTTTTCTACTTGAAATATTGACGTTATTTGCGTCATTTGAGACTGAGTCAATAGATCTTTTTAATTTAGCCCAACGATCAGAATAACGGTTAAATTCATCTCCCAATTTTCTTAACTCTGTTAAGATAATTGATGTTTGCTTGTCTCTTTCGATATTCTTGACAATCGTTAAAATCGTCGCGAGTGTTGAGATCAGTGTTGTTGGCGATACCAACCATACGTTTTTCTTTTGAGAATAAATGATCAGATCTTCATGATACGCTGTGATTTCTGCAAAAATAGCTTCAGCAGGAATAAACATAAAAGCTTGGTCTGCAGTCACTTCATCAATGATATATTTGGATGCAATATCATCAATGTGTTTTTTCACATCTTTCTTAAATTCTTTTTCAGCATTTAGTCGTTCTATATCACTTAAGTTTTTATCAACCATTCTTTGGTAATTTTCAAGTGGAAACTTGGAGTCTACACCGATATCCCCAAGAGGTTTTGGTGCATAGATAATCGCGTCAACTTTAGTGTTGTTTGGAAGTGTTTTTTGCAACTCATAAAGTTGCTTATTGTCACCCATCACAGCTTGCAAAATATGCGTGAGTTGAACCTCTCCAAAAGTACCTCTAGATTTCTTGTCTGTTAAGATATTGTTTAGTTGTACAACTTCAGTAGAAAGTGTCTCTATTTTCTTTTGAGCAACATCAATTTTAGCCAGTCTTTCAATGACATCTTGGAAGGTCTTATTGGTTTTTTCGAAACCATCTCCTAAACGCTCTTCAACTTTAGAATTTATACCCTTCATTTGTGATTCAATATGCGCCATCATTTTGTCTTTAAACTGATTCAAATCGTTTTGATTCATTTTATTTGCTTCATTAAATAATTTAAGCATATGTTCTCTTAAATCCGTATATTCATCTTTTAAATATAATTTTAATTCTGTACTTTCTTTTTGACTTACACCTTCATTATTTTCCTTTTTATTTACTCTATAGAGTAAATAGATAACTAAAATAAGCGTTAGCAAAATCAATCCTATCATCAAATAATCCATAAACTCACCCCTGTTAAATATCTTCTAAATGATAAATATGTACAACATCATCAATGATTTCTACATAGAAAATAATGTAGGTTTCACTAGACAAAATAATGTCGTTAACTGACGTAATAAATCCATCATCATTTAATACTGTTGAATATTGTTTTTGGTCCTCTTCAGCAACCATTGCACTTTGATATGCACGACTGACTAAATCAGTACAATAATACTTATCTTTCATATCTAAAAAGAACAAATAATTATATAGAGCGGTATCATTAATTTGATCTCCAAAATCATTAAGTTTTATAAGTGTTTCATCTGTAATATTTTTAACTCTAACACCTATAAATTCAGTTCTATAATAATTACCAAAATAAGGATATTGATCGTTTGTCTCTGTTCTAAACGTTGGACTTAACCAATAATTGGTATTTGTCTCATTAGCAAACATATCAGCGCCAGTAGAACCATCGCCTGGATCTTTAATAGCCTGAAGCACTTCATCAAATGTGTCTACCATACCGGTTGCTTCATAAAATGTATTATGATCTGATTTAAATGCTGCGTGACCACCAAAATAATATGTCATGAACATATTCATCAGCGGCGATTGAGGAAAAGGTGATTGCTGTGTTAAGAAAATATCACCATTTTGTCCAAGATATCGATGTGTTTGGTCATAAAATACGCTTCTTGTATCACTTAATTCATCCGATGTTTCACGTGGAACAATATGATAAACTCTCTTTTGATATACACCTGCATAATATTCTAATTCAACCCCTATTTCAAATGTAGCACGCGCTTTAAAAGCTTCTATTTCGGCATTTGTTTGGATGTTTTCATATGAAGATACGCCAAAACTGTAAAAAATACCGCCAATGACGATGATTAATAATATATTTAAAACTCTAATGATGGGTGATTTTTTACGTCTTTTGACTTTTCTTTTTTTAACTTTGGCTGCAAA
Source organism: Acholeplasmataceae bacterium (assembly GCA_963667565.1). Classification (GTDB taxonomy): domain Bacteria; phylum Bacillota_I; class Bacilli_A; order Acholeplasmatales; family Acholeplasmataceae; genus WOFB19. The sequence goes on from OY763415.1 coordinate 1,531,046, forward strand.
TATCATACTAAACATTTCCTTTTTGAGTTTACTTAAATTATATCATAAAAAAAAGTAGTACATGACTACTTTTTAGGTTTGATTACTAAACGACGATCTTCGCCTTCACCTTCTGATTCAGTGATGACATCACGCCATTCGCTTAATTTAGTATGAACGATACGACGATCATATGCATTCATCGGATCCAACTTAACAGCAATTTTAGTTCTTGCTACATCTTTAGCTGTTTTAGTTGCTAAAATTTCAAGTTGTTTTTTATGATTTTCATAATAATTACCAATGTCTAATGAAACAACTAAATGACCATCAACAAATGTGTTCAAATAGTTTCTTAGCATAAATTGTAATCCTCTAAGTGTGCGTCCTTCTTTACCAATCAGTAAAGCATTCTCGTCACTTTCAACTAAATAATGAATTTCATTACCGTTATTTAATGTTCTAGCTTCCATTCTACATTCAACTTCTAGTGATTGTAAAATGTTTTCTAAGTAAACTTTACCTTCGGTAACAAGTGTGATATTAGGTGTTGCCTCATACGTTGTTGATGCACCTAACCCTAATAATCCTCTTTTTTCTTTAATAATTTCAATTTTAATCTTATCACTTTGTATTTTTAATAAATCAGTAGCCATTTTTAATGCTTCGCTATCTGATTTAGCTTCGAATTCTACTCTCTTTAACATATGTTCACCCCAACAATTCTTTTTGTTTTAATTCTTCATGTCTCTTTTCATTGATCTTTCTATTAATGAGTGTTTGACCGATAGAATAAGCGTTACCAACAACCCAATAAAGTGCTAACGCGTTGTTGCTATACGCAAATGTCGCCATCATGATAACCATGAAATAACTTACCATCTTCATTGTTTGTTCAGTTTGCTGTGCTTGTGAAGTTTTATTTTGTGTGCCTGTGTTTTTAGCATAACTTGGTTTCTTTTGTGAAATCTTTTGTAATAAAAACATAGTTGCACCAACGATGACAGCTAAAATTCCACTTGCAGATAAGATACCTTGGCTACCTGTTGATAAATCAATACCTAAGAATGTTGTATTAGATACTTTATCTGTATAAATACCACCTTCTAATGTAATTCTTAAAACAACACGATACATAGCGATGAATATTGGCATTTGCAAGAATGGCATTAAACATCCAGCGGCACCAATTTTGTGTTTCTTATATGCCTGCATCGTCTCCATTTGCATCATTTGTTGCGATTGAGGGTCTTTTCTAGTTGCATATTTTTGTTGAATGCGTTGTAAATCTGGTTGAGCTAATGACATTCTCATTGTCATATCATTACTTTTAGCATAAATTGGCCATGCAAGTGTTCTAACGATAATTGTTGTGATGATAATACCCATCGCAAATGAGTTACCAAAAATACCAGCAAATAATTGCATAACAAATGCAACAGGAATCACTAAAATATAATCGAACCAATTTGCAGCTTCAGTTGTAATAGGTGGTTGACCAGTTGCAACATAAGCATCAAATGATGTTTGATATCCATCATAAGAAAAATTAATTGTAAATGATTCTTTTTCAGCAAATTTACCATCAGTTAATGGTACATACGTTGTTGAAAACAAATCTGCAAAAGCAGCTTCATTAAGCGTTTCGTGTAATGCGATCACATCACCATCTTTTTGAACTGCATAAGCTTCAATACCTGTAGGTTTGAAAGTTTCTCCAATATTGTAAACAATATTGGCAGTATCCTTAAATCTAAATACGACAAATGCAATCTCATCATTACTTACCACAGTTTCAGGTAAAATATAAACCTTGTATTGTGGTGAAAACAAGTCATCTGTTGAATTAGCACCATAAGTATATGTTCTAATAACACCACCGTCAGTCACATCTTCACTTGTATATGTGTCATAAAGTGTTGTATCTTCTGATGAAGTTGTATATAAAGAGTATTGCCCTGCTTCAGTAATTCTCCAATAAGAGAATCCTAAGTCGCCGCGTACATTTGGTGAGTCATTATAATCAAAGACTAATTGATCATAATTTGTACCAATTGGATTGTTTGCTACAATTAAAGCAACTGGGTCCTCAGAAGAACACCCAGAAAGAAGAATCAATGCAAACAATGCAACAAATGCGAAAAATATTTTTTTAATATGATGCATGTTCTTTCTCCATTAAATTAGATTTTTTAAATAGTTCATCAAGATTTGTTTTAATATCTTGATAACTCAACGTTTTAGATAAAGGTTTTATAACAATCACAAAATCTAATTGTGCTTTCATATATTTACTATATTTTGCAACAATCATTCTAATTCTTCGTTTTGCTAAATTTCTTTCAACTGCATTTCCATATTTTCTTCCAATGGACAATGCAAATCTAAAATGTTGATTATTTTCGTTTTGTTTCTGATAAACTCCATAAAATTGATTGCTTTTAGATTTCTTTTGTTTAAAAATCGCATCGATTTCGCCACTTTTTTTTATGCGATATTCTTTTTTCATCTTTTAAATGTAAAAAAAAGGACACTCAAAAATTAACTTGTCAGTTATTTTAATCGAGTAGTCCTGGTTTTTTAAAATAATCAATATTATACAGTTAGTTGCGCGCGGCCTTTTGCTCTACGACGAGCAAGTACATTGCGTCCACCTGGAGTAGCCATTCTAGCTCTGAAACCATGTGTTTTTTGACGTTTAAGCTTACTTGGTTGATATGTTCTTTTCACAATAAAACCACCTTTCCTTGCGAAACCATGCTTTTTTATTATATATAAATATATAACGAATGTCAATAAGAATTATTCTCTTTTTTTTATATTGTCATAGGTTCTATTTTTTTAAGGTTATCCACACTGTTTTTTTAGAATATGGTGTGGAAAACTTTTCCACCAATCACTTTCAATTGTGGATAAATGGATAACTCATATAAATCCGTTAACAAAAGCCACAAATGCCTTTATTTATCCACATTTTAACCACAAAATATCACACTTCAAAAAAAGTTATCCACAAATAATGTGGGTAAGTAATTCTTATAAATAATGCATAACATGATATCATAATCTTACATGAGATTTAAAGGGGTTTTTTATGAATATTTACGATGAGTTATGGCAAAAAATTAGGTATGATCTGGAACATATTTTTTCAGAAGAAACATTTAATGATGTGTTTGAACCTTTAAAGGAAACTTTAAAGTATTCAAATAATCATGTATATGTTTTAGTCCCTAATGACTTTATTAAGAATCGAATCAATAGGTTCTACTTAACAAAAATTAATGATTTAGCAGCCAAATATAATGGTAGTCCAATTCGATTCAAATTTGTTATTGAGTCAGAGATTGTACCAGAAGAGACTTTAGTCAGTCCTGAAAGAAATTTAAATTTAAAGTATCGTCCAGGAAATTTAAACGCAACTTATACTTTTGATAACTTTGTTGTTGGTAAAAGTAACAATTTCGCATTTAGAATGTCAATGAAAGTTGCTGATCAACCTGGTACAGTAGCCAATCCATTATACATTTTTGGTGATGTAGGACTTGGTAAAACGCATTTAATGCAATCTATAGGTAATTATATCTTAGACAATGATGTTAATAAAAAAGTGATGTATGTTAAAGCTGATGGATTTATTGAAGACTTTGCTAACCTATTAAGAAAAGAACAAATGGATGATTTTAACTCTAAATATAGAGATTTAGATGTGCTTTTAGTTGATGATATCCAAATCTTGGGTGGCGCTACAAAAACACAGATGGAATTCTTTAAATTATTTGACTATTTATATCATCATAATAAACAAATTGTTATTACAAGTGATAAACCAGCATCTGAATTAAAAAACATTATGTCACGTTTAACTTCACGCTTTGAAGTTGGATTAACAGTTGATATTCAAGTTCCTGATTTAGAGCATAGAATTGAAATTTTAAAAAGAAAATTAGTCACTGAATCTTCTGATATTCATGACATTCCAACAGATGTATTAGAGTTTATAGCCTCATCATTTGTAACAAATATCAGAGAATTAGAAGGTGCATTAAAACGTGTTTTATTTTATTGCTTAGCAAATAACCTTGATTTAACACTTGATACAGTTAACGAGGCACTAGAGCCATTATTAAAGACAAAAAGAAAGAGCGATTCATTAAATGAAAACAATTATGATCGTATTCAATCTGTCGTTAGTGATTTTTATGGCATTACCTTGGATGACCTTATTGGAAAGAAAAGACACTCAAAATATATCCTTCCTAGACATATAGCAATGTATTTAATTAAAGTTAAATATAATATTCCCTATAAAACGATTGGTATGTTGTTTAGTAATCGTGATCATTCAACTGTTTTAGCTGCATGTGAGAAGATAGAAAATGAATTAAAACAAGATTCAACATTAAGATTAGCAGTAGAAACAATTAATAAAAAAATCGAACATTATAATAAAAAATAGTGTTTATAAAAAGTGGGAAACATGGTATAATAATACGTGAATAAAGCCTTTTTATATGGTTTTCCACATACCCACACAGACTAACAATAATAATTAATAATTAAATTAATAAAATAAAAGGAGCACGTTATGATTTTCAGTATTGAAAGAGACACCTTATTAAATCATTTACTTAATGTACAAAAAGGATTACCTTCTAAAACGCCACTACCTATTTTATACGCGATTAAATTTGAAGTTCACGAAGATCATATGATTTTAACTTCAAGTAATACAGATGTTGCTATTCAAGTATTTGTTGATGGTAACGACTTAAAGATTAAACAAACAGGTAAAGTTGCTATTCCAGGGCGTTACTTAATTGATATTATGAGAAAAATCACTTCGAGTATTGTTGAATTCGCATTAATTGAAGATAAAATTATCGTTATCAAAGCTGATCGTTCTGAATTTAAATTAAGACTTATGGATGTTGAAGATTATCCTGAAGTTGATTTCTTAGATTTAGATAATCCAGTGTCATTAGATAGCCAATTATTAAAAGATGTTATTAGAGAAACGAATTTTGCAACTGCAAACAGTGAAAAAAGACCTATATTAACAGGTGTAAATTTTAAATATCACGACAATCAATTGTATTGTGTCGCAACTGACAGTTATCGTTTAAGTCAAAAAAATGTTAAATTAAAAACATATAGTAAAAATTTTGACATCGTTATCCCAAATAAGAGTTTAGATGAGTTAAGCCGTATTTTAGATAATTATAACGATGATGTTGAATTGTATATCAATCCTAATAAAGTATTATTTAAGATGAAAAATATTTTATTCCAAACAAGATTATTAGAAGGGAATTACCCAGATACTTTAAGAATTATTCCTAAAGAGTTTCCAGTAGAAATTCCTTTTAACAAAGAAGAGTTATTAAAAGCTGTTGAACGTGTTTCATTATTATCTCCAAAAGATAGAGAAACAAATTACAATATTATTAAATTAAGCTTAAGAGCTGATCATGTTGTTGAAATGAGTTCAACCAACCATGAGATTGGGGATGCATTAGAAGAAATTATTCCTTCAGGTGATGCTATTGGACCAGTCATTAAAATCGCATTTAGTTCAAAATATTTAGTAGATGCTTTGAAATCATTTAATTCAAATGAAGTTGTGGTTTCATTTGCTGGTGAAGTAAAACCATTTGTTATCAAAGGTAATTTAGACCAAGATTTACTTCATTTAATTCTACCAGTTAGAATTGATTAAGATCAAAAAATAAAAAATACAAAGCCGAAATTTTAGATTTCAGGCTTTTTTTATTTATCATAGACTAAAAACTATTTATATGGCAATAAAAACGCGAAAATCGCTACATTTTTGCTTTATATTATGATATAATATAAAAGAAAGCGAAAGGGTTTAACACATGAAAGTATTTAAAATACAGAGCGAATTTATAACTTTAGGTCAATTATTAAAAGCTGAAGCCTTCATTGGATCTGGTGGAGAAGCTAAGTTTTTTTTATGGGAAAATGATGTATTTGTCAATCAAGAAAAAAGAACAGAGCGTGGAAAGAAGTTATACGATGGCGATGTAGTCAAAATAAAAAATGTGGTTTATCGTATCATTTATGATCCAAAAAATTAAATTACGTAACTTTCGTAATCATGAGAACTATGAATTAAATATAGAAGAACCTTTTGTTTATATTTATGGTGAAAATGGTAGTGGAAAAACAAGTATTCTTGAAAGTATTTATTTCTGTGCCACGACGAAATCACATCGTACAAATGATGAAAAACAATTGATTCAAAAAGATAAAATGTTTGCTCAAGTCAAACTTGAAGAAAATAATCATCATTATGAAATCACAATTTCTAAAGATGGGAAAAGAACATTTATTGATGGTGTTGAAAAAAGACGACTAAGTGAATTTGTTGGTCATTTGAGTGTAGTATTATTTTCACCAAGTGATTTAGAACTGATTTCTGGTGCACCAAGCATCAGAAGACAATTTGTTGATTTAGAGTTATTACAAATCAATAAATATTATTTAACACTTTTAAATCAATACAAAAAAATATTAAAACAAAGAAATAGTTTACTTAAAAAAATAAAGATAGAAGATGATTATACGTTTTTAAATATTTTAGGTGAACAATTATTTGATGTTGGTATTCAGTTGATTGAAGAACGTCAAAGATTTATTGACGAGATCAACACATATTTAGTAAAAGTCTATCAATTGTTTAGTTCTCATCAAATTAAATTGATCTATCAAATGGATGTGGATGAAAAATCATTTAAAAAACATCTAGAAAAAGGACAAAAACAAGATATTTTATATCAAAGCACACTTCAAGGACCTCATAGAGATGACTTATGCTTTGAATTTAACGGTTTTGATGCTAAAAACTATGCATCACAAGGAGAACAGCGTCTAATCGTTATATCGTTAAAATTAGCGCTTTTAGAATGGATAGAAAATAAAACAAATAGACAAGTGGTTTTATGTTTAGATGATGTCTTAAGTGAATTAGATCTAGAAAAGCAAAAAATTCTTATTGATCAACTTCCTAAGCATCACCAAATCATTATGAATAGTGCAATACCTATAGAAAACAGTCAAGTGCAGAGTATTGAACTCAAAAAGGAGATAAGTTATGTCAAATTATGATGCATCGAATATTCAAATATTAGAAGGATTAGAGGCGGTTAGAAAACGCCCTGGTATGTATATTGGTAGTACAGGTTCACGTGGTTTACACCATTTAGTTTGGGAAATTGTTGATAATGCTATTGATGAAGCTTTAGGTGGATATGCAACTACTATTAAACTTGAATTACTTCCAGGTGAAATCATTAGAGTCACTGATGATGGACGTGGGATTCCAGTTGATCTTCACCCCAAAACAGGAAGACCTGCAGTTGAAACAATTTTAACAACACTCCACTCAGGTGGTAAATTTGATGGACAATCTTATAAAGTTTCTGGTGGTTTACATGGTGTTGGTGCATCAGTTGTAAATGCGTTATCAGAATGGTATTTGGTTGAAATTCATAGAAATAATAAGAGTTATCAACAAAAATATCAAAGAGGGTTACCTGTCACTTCAGTTGAAGAAATTGGAGTAAGTAATCATACAGGAACAATTGTTTCATTTAAGTTTGATCCCCTTATTTTTACTGAAACTCAAATTTATGATTATGAAACATTAAGAAATAGAATTCAAGAATTAGCATTCTTAAATCGTGGTATTAGCATTACGATTGTAGATTTGAGAAAAGAAACACCTATTGAAAACGTTTATCGTTATGATGGTGGTATTATCGAATATGTTCAATTTTTAAATAAAAACAAAGGTGTCGTCAATCAGGATATCGTCTTTATTGAAAAAGAGGTTGATGGTATTTCAATCGAAATTGCAATGCAATATAACGATTCTTATGCTACTAATTTAAATTCATTTGCAAATAACATTCATACCCATGAAGGTGGGATGCATGAAGATGGATTTAAGATGGCGTTAACACGTGTCATTAATAAGTATGCAGGAGAAAATAATTTCCTTAAAAAAGATGATTCTTTAATTGGTGAAGACACAAGAGAAGGATTAACAGCTATTATTTCTGTTAAACATCCTGATCCTCAATTTGAAGGACAAACAAAAACAAAACTAGGAAACCCAGAAGTCAGACAAATCGCAAGTCAAATTTCAGGTGAAGGACTAGAAAGATATTTAATGGAAAATCCTAATGATGCTAAATCCATTATTGAAAAATGTATTTTAGCATCTCGTGCACGACTTGCAGCTAAAAAAGCAAGAGAAGCAACAAGAAGAAAATCACCTCTTGATACTTTAGGATTTGCATCTAAACTTGCAGACTGTAGAAGTAAAGACCCATCAGTCTCTGAAATCTATATCGTCGAAGGGGACTCTGCCGGCGGATCTGCAAAACAAGGTAGAGAATCAGAATATCAAGCAATTCTACCACTTCGTGGTAAAGTATTAAATGTTGAAAAAGCAAGATTAGACAAAATTTTAAATAACAAAGAAATTTTATCAATGATTCAAGCATTTGGTACAGGTATTGGTGAAGAATTTGATGTCACTAAAGCAAGATATCACAAAGTTGTCATCATGACCGATGCCGATATCGATGGTGCACATATTAGAACATTATTATTAACATTCTTCTTCAGATATATGAAGCCACTTATTGATCTTGGGTATGTATATATTGCACAACCACCACTTTATAAAGTTCAACAAGGTAAACGTATTGAGTATTTATATTCAGAAGACGAACTTGAAAAGACATTAGCTGATATGGGTGGTAGACCAAATATTCAACGATATAAAGGTCTTGGTGAAATGAACCCTGAACAATTATGGGAAACAACAATGGATCCAGAAGCAAGAACTTTACTTCAAGTGTCATTAAAAGATGCAATGGATGCAGATATGGTATTTAGTATGCTTATGGGTGAAGAAGTTGAACCTAGAAAGTTATTTATTCAAGAAAACGCAATTTATGCGGATAATATTGATGCGTAGGAGAAATGAACATGGATGATCAAACAACAAAAACCACAGAGGGTTTAGTTAAAGAAATAAATATTTCATCAGAAATGAAAACATCATTTCTAAACTATGCGATGAGTGTTATTGTTTCAAGAGCTTTACCAGACGTTAGAGATGGCCTTAAGCCAGTTCAAAGACGTATTTTATATGGGATGTCAACATTAGGCATGTCAGCAGATAAGCCACATAAGAAATCAGCGAGAATCGTTGGGGAAGTTATGGGGAAATTCCACCCTCATGGCGACTCTTCAATTTATGATGCAATGGTTCGTATGGCACAACCATTTAGTTATAGAATGCCACTTATAGATGGACATGGTAACTTTGGATCTGTTGATGGTGATGGTGCAGCTGCGATGCGTTACACCGAAGCTAGAATGAGTAAAATCGCTGGTGAATTAGTTTCAGATATTGATAAAAACACAGTTGACTTTATAGATAACTATGATGGATCTGAAGTAGAGCCTAGTGTATTACCTGCAAGATTTCCTAACTTATTAGTCAACGGATCTACAGGTATCGCTGTTGGTATGGCAACCAATATTCCACCTCATAATTTAGGTGAAGTGATTAATGGTCTTTTAGCATTTATGGATAACGAAGACATTGATGTGAATGAGCTTATGGATTACATCAAGGGTCCTGACTTTCCTACAGGTGGTCAAATCTTAGGGTTAACAGGCTTAAGATCCGCATATGAAACAGGTCGCGGTATTATCGCGATGCGTGCTTCAAGCGAAATCGTTACACATAAAAATAAGAGTAGCATCATCATTACTGCAATCCCTTATCAAGTGAATAAATCAACTTTGATTGAAAAAATTGCAGATGTTGTTAAAAATAAAATTGTTGATGGTATTACAGATCTAAGAGATGAATCAAATCGAAAAGGTATGCGTATCGTTATTGAGTTAAGAAGAGATGTTGAACCTGAAATTGTGTTAAACAACTTATATAAATATACACAATTACAATCTACATTTGGAATTAACATGATTGCACTTGTTAAAGGGCAACCTATGATGGTGACTCTAAAAGATATTCTAAAAAACTATTTAGAACACCAAATTGTTGTTGTTAACAGAAGAGCAATCTATGACTTAGATAAAGCTGAAGCTAGAGAACATATCTTAGAAGGCTTACTTAAAGCACTTCATGATATTGATCGTGCAATTGAAATCATTAAAGCATCTAAAACAACTGAAGATGCAAGAAATGCACTTATGGAAACTTATCTATTATCAGAAATTCAAGCACGTGCTATTCTCGATATGAGATTACAAACATTGACAGGGTTACAAATTGAAAGAATTGAAGCTGAATCAACTGATTTATTAGTCAAAATTAAAGACTTAAAAGAAATCATTGAATCACACGAAAGAAAAGTGTCTATTGTTAAAGAAGAGTTATTAGCAATTAAAGATAAATATGCAGATGCAAGACTTTCAGAAATCAATTTAAGCGAAGATTTAAGTATTGAAAATGAAGATTTAATCCCAGTAGAAGATGTGATTATCACAGTCACTAATAATGGCTATATCAAGCGCATGAACGTTGATCACTATAAGACTCAAAATCGTGGTGGTGTTGGTATGTCTGGTATTAAAGTTCACGAAGACGATTATGTTGAACATATGCTTATGACATCAACTCATGACTATCATTTATTCTTTACGAATAAAGGTAGAGTTTATAAGATTAAAGGTTATCAAATTCCTAAATTATCACGCCAAGCGAAAGGATTACCAATTGTTAATCTTTTATCATTTGATAAAGATGAAACACTTGCTAACTTTACAAGCGTGAAGAACTTTGAAGATGAAGATCAATATTTAACATTTGTCACTAAAAAAGGTATCATCAAACGTACACCAGTGTCTGATTTTAAAAACATCAGAACAAATGGTATTATTGCGATTGGCTTAAAAGATGGTGATGAATTATTAAATGTACGTACTACTGATGGTACTAAAGAAATCATTTTAGGTGCATCTAACGGTAAAGCGATTCGTTTTGCAGAAACAGATGTAAGACCAGTAGGTCGTACAGCTGCAGGTGTTAGAGGTATGTCACTTGGTAAAGATGATGAAGTTGTTGGTATTGCAATTATCCAAAATTTAAGTGAAGAAATTTTAGTTATCACTGAAAAAGGTTATGGTAAGCGTACCGATGTTGAAGAATATAGACTTCAAATGCGTGGTGGTAAAGGTGTTAAAACCATAAATATTACAGATAAAAATGGACGTCTATCAACACTTCGTACAGTAACTAACGACGATGACCTTATTGTCATTTCAGATAAAGGGGTTGTCATCCGTACACATGTTGACCAAATCTCACAAACAAAACGCGCCACTCAAGGTGTAAGAATTATTAAATTAAGACCAGATCATAAAGTTTCTACAATTGCTTTAGTACCAAGAAGCGAAGATGAAGAAATGTTAGAAGATGGTGAACAATTCGTTCAAGAATCACTTGATGTTAAAGTTGAGAAAAAAGTAGTAGAAGCCGTTGTCTTAGAAGCTGAAGAAATTGAAGACGAAAAAGAAGAAGTGATTTCTACTGATAGTTTATTTGATGAAAAATAAGATAAGATGCACATCGTTTTGATGTGCTTTTATCATTTGCGGAGGGATTTATATGGAAGGATTTAAAAAGACACTTTATGTGTTTTTAACAGTTATTGCAGTATTGTTAAGTTTTTATTTACTCAATCTATTGAATGCAACTTATCCTCACAATATAATCAATAGAATTATTAATGGTTTACATATTGTTTTAGTACCAGTTTTAATTGCACTAATGATTACTTATTTAATTAATCCATTCACAGCTAGATTGATTAATCATAAATTTCCAAAATGGCTTGCAGTTGCGATTTCACTGGTTTTATCGATTGGCTTAATTGTTGGTGTAATCGCATTTGTTGTCATCTTTATGATTGATGAAGGATACAGTATTTATGAAAGCATCGTCTCATCGAATTTCTTAAATGTAATTCAAACATGGTTTAACCAAAATAGTTTAGGTGATGTTTATACATATTTATATGATACGGTAGTTAATTATGATTACACAGCATTTCTTGGAACATTTAGCAGTTTAGCTGTTGTGTTATTTCAAAGTATTACAACCATTGTCTTAGTCCCTATCTTTTTATGGTTTTTCCTTAATGAAAAAGATAGAATATTTACAGCATTGAATAAAGTTTTACCAAACAGTTGGCAAGATCACTTTGAATATATCGGTAGAGAATCTAATATTGCAGTCGTTGCTTATTTTAGAAGTAAACTGATATCTATGGTTTTCTTATTTATGATTTTCTTTGGAGTATTTATCGTAAGTGGTATTCCTTTAGGATATGCAATATTCTTTTCTGCAATTATTGCGTTCTTTGATCTCATCCCTTATTTAGGTCCTGTATTAGGTCTTATGTTACCTATTATATATTTCTTCTCAGCAGGACATGTAACATATTTTTGGGTCCAAGATTGGGAAGTAGATGCAATCTGGGGTACACTCATCCTTCTAGGGATTAATGTTGTCATACAATTTGTTCAAAATAACATTGTCATTCCTAAACTTGCTGGAGATGCAATGAACATCAATCCTTTATTGATTTTGGTTGCAATGTTATTCTTTGGTAATATTTTAGGTGTTTGGGGTATTATCTTTGCGATTCCTTTAGTAGGGATTGGTGTTATCGTTGTTGATTATTTAAAGACAGAAAACAAAAAAGAGAAACAAGCAGCTAAAAAAGTGGCTGTTCCAGTAGAAACAAAATCATAATTAAGGGAAGGCAACTTCCTTTTTTTATGCATTATATATGCAAGTAGGTTAAGTATTTTATTAAAATAGAGACATAAATAAAAAAAGAGGTAATCATCATGATTAATCAAATTGGGCAAGTTATGTTATATGTAGATGATGTATTGGTATGTAGGGATTTCTGGATTAATCATCTAGGATTTAAATTAATTAAAGATGAAATGATGGGTCCAATCAGAGCCATTGAGGTTGCACCAAAAGAGACGCAAACAAGTTTTGTATTAATGAACAAAGAAATTGTTCAAAGCATGAGTCCTGAATTGGACTTTGGAACACCTTCTATTATGTTTTATACTACAAACATTGAACAATTATATAAAGATTTTAAACAAAAAGGTATCACAGTAGGTGAACTCGTTACGATGCCTATGGGAAAAGTGTTTAATTTTTCTGATCCAGAAGGACATTATTTCGCTGTATTAGAAAAATAATCGCTTATAATGGTATTAAGAGGTGGTATTCGTGAACCAAAAAAATGAAAATAAATTTATAAACCGAGAAAAAGATTTTAGAAATGGAGCAATCGTTTATCAGATTATTGTTGATAGATTTGCACCAAGTGCTGATTTGGCATCAAAAAAAGAGTTTTATCAAGAACCTAAAGTACTTAAGGATTGGGATGAGCTTCCTAAACCAGGGCCATTTAATGAAAAAGCCAAATACTGGCAACATGAACTCGAATATTGGGGTGGGGATTTAAAAAGCGTAATTCAAAAGTTAGATTATTTAAAATCACTTGGTATAGAAGTTTTATATTTAAATCCAATTCCAGAGTCTCTTTCAAATCATAAGTATGATGCAAGCGACTATATGAAGATATCTAAAGAATACGGAACTTTTGAAGATTTAAAAACATTGAGCGATGCACTTCACAACGAAGGTTTAAAAATAATCCTTGATGGTGTTTTTAATCATGTTGGTATTAATAATTCAATCTTTTTGGAAGCTAAAGACCCAAAAAGCGATAAACATGACTACTTTGATTTTAATGATAAGTATCCTCATGGTGTTAGACTGTGGGCAGACGTTCCAAGTTTACCCGAATGGAATTTAGAGAACGAAAAGGTAAGAGATTATATTTATAAAGATAAAAATTCTGTAATTAGAACATATTTAAGAAACGGTATTGACGGTTGGAGATTAGATGTTGCGTTCGATATTGGATATGAGTTTTTAAAAGAACTCACAGAAAACGCACATGATGAAAAACCTGGAAGCGTCATTGTGGGTGAAATATGGAATTATCCTAAGACATGGTTAAATTCTATTGATGGTGTGATGAATTTTACTTTTAGAGAACTCATTAAAAAAACGATTGCTGGTGAGATTTCACCAAAACAATCACTTATTTTCTTTGATCAAATTATTGAAGATTCTGGCATTGATGGTATTTTAAAATCATGGAATCTCTTAGATAACCACGATACAGCTAGACTTACGCATCAATTACCCGACTTAAAAGATAGAAAATTAGCTCAAGTATTTCAATTTACATTACCAGGTTCACCAAATATTTATTATGGTACTGAACTTGGCATGGAAGGTAAAGAAGAACCTGAATCAAGAGCACCTATGCGTTGGGATTTGGTTGATGAACAAAATGAGACGTTATTGTGGACGAAATCGCTAATTCATATGCATCAATCTTACAGAGCGTTAAAAATAGGTGATTTTGTTTCAACGAAAGCAGAAAAGTTAGTTGCATTTGAAAGAAAAACAGATAAGGTTGATGATACTGTGTTAATATTCATTAATTCCACTAATGTAAAACAAAAAGAAACGATACTCATTCCAGACTCTAGTTTGATGAATCTATCAAGATTTGATCATATTTTAGGTGATGGTCAAGTCATTGATTTTTGGGCAGGATTTATAAAAGTAGAAGTGCCAGAGAAATCATTTCTTATTGTTAAGCCACACACAAGTGTAGATAAGAGTTATACACCATATAAACGCGTATAAAAAAAAGCAGTTAATCTGCTTTTTCTTTTGTATATTTATTTTTTAATTTTGAATATTTAATACTAAAACCAATTAAAGCAATGACGATTTGAACAGGGATTGCAATAATAAAGAATAAGAAACTCTTTTCTGTTGGAATCATTAAAGTCAGCATAAGTGCTGAAGACCATAAGATGAGCGATATAGATAAATAGATATAGAATCTTGTGCTCCAAAGGATCGCAAATATTAAAACTACAATAAATGAAACAGGGATTGCTACGATGAATATCTCCCAGAGATTGAAGGCATCGAAATTAAGCATTGATAAGATGCTATATGCAGTTATAGCAACGACCCAAACTAAAACAAAAGCAGCTAACGTGATGGTTAGGTGTTTTTTATTTCTAACGGATGCAGGAACAATTGTTTTGGGTTTCTTATAGATTAAATCATCAATAGAAATTTCAAAAAGCGTGGATAATTGATCGAGGACATAAATATCAGGGACCCCCTCTCCACGTTCCCATTTAGAAACCGCCTTATCGGAATAACTTAAGTATTCAGCAAGCTCTAATTGAGTCATTTGTTTCTGTTTTCTATAAAATTGGATGTTTTCAGCTAGATGAGCTCTTATTTTTTCACTTTCCATACATATATCATACCATAAAATCATAAATTCTACTCTCGGTAGAGTACTTTTTATAAACTCTACTGGCGATAGAAAACGAGTATAGTTGCTCTACTGGTCAGTAGATGATGTTTTCATCTATGATGCTTTAAGATAGTTATATAGGAAGGAAAGGTGAACTTATGAAGAAAGTTGCAATTTTTGGTGATTCAGTATCAAAAGGTGTCATCTATGATCCTAAATTAAAGAAATATACATTTGGCAATGGTATAGATTTTAAATCCATTGAAAATCGTTTAAATATTAAGATTGATAATTATTCTAAAATGGGAGCAACCATCACCTATGGTCTAGATAAGCTTAAGGCATATTTAAATCAAGATCCCGATGTTGATATTATTGTTTTAGAATATGGTGGAAATGATAGTGACTTTGATTGGGTAGAAGTATCTAAAAATAAATCTAAAGACTATCAATCTAAAACACCTATCGATACATATAAAAAAACATTAATTGAAATGATTCAACTTATCAAATCAAAACAAATCAAACCGATAGTTTTGACATTACCTTCAATTAATGCAAAAAGATATTATAAATGGATTTCAAGATTAAACATTAACATGAAAAATGTATTATTCTTTTTAGGTGATGTAGAGCACATTTATCGATATCACGAATTATATAATGTAACAATTTTAGAAGTCGCAAATCAGTTTAATGTTGAATACATAGATATTAGAAAAGTATTTTTAAAACACTCTGATGATAAAGAACTCATTTGTCAGGATGGTATTCATCCTACGATGCATGCGGAAAAACTCATTGTTGAAGATATCATTAGTTATATTAAATTATCTGAAAACAATGAATTAGTATTACCTAAAACAAACGCATTGAATTTAGTATTATATGAAAAGGAAGTGTTCATATGAACAAAAGAAACATTACCAAAAAATTAGCTCAATTAAAAAAACAGCCACTCATTATTGATTATGTTGAAAACTATTCATTATTATCAACTGGCAATCATGAAGATGTTAACGCTTATGATTTTATTTTAAACGATGAAACGGATAACAAATTGATTTTAAGACAAACACAACGTGGTGATGGTAGCGTCCATGTCTTATTTATGCTCATCACATGTAAAGGTAAATATGTCAATGTTAAACGTATTTATGAGAAAAATAATTCACCAGTTCAAGTTTATTGTATGGAAAGCAGCAAACAATGGAAATTTAAATTTGATGGGGAAGTCATTTACTACTCTAAAAACAATCAAGAGCGACATCATTTAAAATTAGCTGCTACCTTTAACTCAGATGAACCAATCATTGACATGAAAACAAGTCTAAATGAAGAAGCAGTTGTAGAAAAACTACGCATTTCAAAAGTAGAACAAAAGAGATTCAATAGTGAAGATATCCGTGATCAAGTATCATATCACCAACAAGGATATGCCTTTGCAGATATAACCATTGATGAGATTGCGACAAAAATAGAATCTAAAGCCCTACGCAAACATCGAATTGGAAAATCTTCACTTCAAAACCTATTTAAAGTGTTAAATACAAGTCATTAACTAAAAAATCTTAAACATCACATAATAAAGACATACATTTACATGTATGTTTTTTTTGTAGTATAATGACATACATAGACAGCCATAGACAGGGGAAGTTTTATGAATCTAAGTAAACATAAAAAAATATATATTCTGTTCGTTATTTTATATTTTGTACTGAATGTATTTAATACGTATTTTTTAACTGCACAAGTTTTAAATAAATATATCGCGCCATTTCCGCATACATTTTCTGGTGAATTAAATGCAATCATTGGTAATTCAACGATTCTTTTATTCTTTTTAGTGATTGGTAATCGTCTTTTTAGAAAAGCAAAAACAAGAATGTATTACTTAACATCAATCACATTAATTCTCAATTTCTTTATTTTTGCTTTTGGTGCATTTACACTATTTTTTGGGACAGCTTTTTCAGTAGATGGTTTAGCAATCTTTAATAATCCTGCTGAAGGGTTCGCCTCTTCAACATTTAGAGAAATCATTCATGAATTGATTTATTATTACAGAATTGTGGTTTTCTTACCATCAGTCATACTCCTTGGGTTTACCATATGGGCTAGTGTTAAAAAACTTAATCAAGTTAAATTTAGAAGTCCACTTCAAAGATATCTTATTGGTATCTTAGGCATTGCCGTTTTATGGTTTTCTACCTCTAGTGTATTTATTCATAAAATGAGGGATGAAATACCTGTAGCTTCAACACTACCATCTTATGCAGTTCAAAATTATGGAGCTTATCCATATTATTTTGGTGAATTATTAGGTGTTAATTATTCTGTAGATCTAGAGAGTCAACTTAATTTAGATAATGAACAAGCTTTAGCAGATGCTTATCAAGCATATAATAAAAATCAAGAGAGTTATGTAAATTATTTTAACGGGCAAATATATTCTAATCAATTAACGTTAGCTCATGCAACCAGTGATTTATATATTGATCCTAGTATCGCAAATGGAAGTAACTTAAATGGTATTTTAGAAGGGAAAAACCTTGTGTTAATTCATCTAGAATCTTTAAACTATTTCTTACTTGAGTTTATGCAAAAAGAAGCAGCTAAAGGAAATTCCGAAGTTGTTGAACAAGCAGTTACTTTTATGAATCACATATTTGAACAAAGCTTTGTTTTTGAAAACATGTACAACAATGTCGGTATGGGTGTAAGTTCAGACGGTGAACTTGCAGTACTAACAGGTACAAATCCAACAGGGCATGAAACGCTTTATTGGCAATATGGCGACATTGAATATCAATTAAATTCACTTGTGGACTATTTTAATCAAGAAGGTTATTATACAGAAGCTATACATGGTGATCAAGCATCATTTTATAATAGGGATGTTGTATATCCACAAATGTATGGTTTTGATGAATATTATTCAATTAATGATTTTGTTCAAGATGGGGCCAATTTAGAACAAGGTTATTTATATGATATGGTTAATCAGTCATGTCATGTAAGTCCATGGATTAGTGATTATGAGCTTGCTGATTATGTTTCAAATTTAGGATCAAACATAACTGCTCCATATTTTTTATTTCCTATCACGATGATGGGACATACACCTTATGATTTTGGACCTTATGAAAATGAAACACTTTATCCAGATTATCAAGCTACAGCATTAGGTAATATCTTTGGTATTACAGAACGCTACATAAACTATGGACCATATTATATGAATATCATTAAAAGATTCTTTTTAGCTGATGGCAATACAGATCAAACGCTTGATAATACAGTATATGTATTTTATAGTGATCACGGATCAGATTTAAAGAGCGGAGATGTTTCAACCATTATGGATGAATCTTACAATGTATTAAATGAAAGACAAATGTTACAACACATTGTTTCATTTATATATGTGCCAGGAGATACTTATGTAGATTATGGTGATTATTCACTTAGAAAAGGATTATTAACAGGAACTCAACCGCTTGTCAGATCCGAAATTGATTTGTATAGAACCATGATTGAACTCTTTAATCTTGATGCATCAGGAGATTTATATTTTGGCGTTAATGGATTAAGTACTGAACCCACATTTGCTCTTGATAACAGATTAGAAGATGTTGTATTAGATCAATACTTTTATTCTATGAGAAATATTAATCAGGTTTATCCAAAAGATATAGAAGTTGATCAAGATGTTTATGATTATATATTAAGGTATAAATTGTTAACGGATTATTTATTATCAAAAGGCGATATGCAAAATCAAATCAAAGAGGCGATTGCTCATGTTTATGGATAAACTTATCAAACATAAAACGTATATCATTTTGACGGTTTTATATATGCTTTTGACAACAGTTGTTGGAGCAATACTTCAAAACGGCTTGATTTTATTTTTAACAATCAATATGTTTTTAGCAGCACTTTCATGGGGAATCAGTTTAGTTGTTGAGTATTTTTATGAGAAAAAAATGCATCGATGGATCATCGTTTTGATGTCTTTTTTATGGGTGTTGTTTTTCCCTAATGCAATTTATATGACGACTGATTTTATCCATTTACAAAACTATTCATTTTTCAAAATATATTCCATTAGTTACACTTATTTAAGTATGGATTGGCTTGTATTACTCATTATTTTTACAGGTGCAATATTTAGTGCTTATTTAGGCATCATGAGCATAAAAAAAATGATGAGCATCCATCACATCAAAAATCAATATACATATATATGGTTAACTGGCTTATTTGCATTATCTAGTATAGGTATTTATATTGGTAGATTTATGAGACTTAATTCATGGGATTTTTATCGAGTAGATATAATCTTTAAGGGTATATTTAATGAATTTACGTTCTTCTTAAGTTTTTTAGGTATATTTATAGTCGTTCACTATATTTATTATTTCTTATTTAAAGATAAAGTATAAAAAAACAAAAGTCGGTTGTTCCGACTTTTTTCATGCTAGAATAAAATAAAACGAGGTAAGTTTTATGTCACTGGTGATTAGAAAATTAGATGAGACAATGATTGATGATTATATCCATTTTTTTGATCATAACGCTTTTAATGATCATAGTGAATATGAAGGGTGTTATTGTGCGTTTTATCATTTTGGTAAAGAAGTTGAAGAAGCGTTTCAACATATAGAGGATTGGACAGCAGAAACAAAAAGACGCGCAATTGAAATGATTAAAGATAAAACCCTTCAAGGATACTTAGCATATGATGGAAATGACATCGTTGGCTGGGTGAGCACCAATAGAAAAGAAAAATATTTACGCATCATGGAAAATCCGATTTATCATACAGAAAATGATCAACACATTCAATCTATTACTTGTTTTATTGTTGACCCAAAGAGAAGAAAAGAAGGGATTGCCACAAAACTTTTAGAGCATGTGATTAAGTCATCAAAAGATGAAGACATTAAGTATTTAGAAGCTTACCCAAGAATCAATACGTATAGTTGTTTATTTAATTTTCATGGCTATTTATCAACATTCGAAAAATTGGGATTTAAGATTTATAAAACATTAGAAGAAGATGCAATTGTTAGATTGAGTATATAAAAAAAGGCGATTGCGCCTTTTTATTTTAAAATACCCAAACACTCAATACGATAGATAAGATACCTACTATTAAACAGTAAATTGAGAAATAAATTAAATTCTTAACTTTTACATATTGATACAATAATTTTACAGAAATTAAACTAAATACGAAACTCATAACAAATGCTAATCCATAACCTAAAAAGTCGATAGATTCAACAGCGTGATATGCATCATAAAATCCTAGAATCATCACCGGAACAGAAACGATAATATAACTCAAGAATGAGAACTTAAGTACTTTTTTAAGTTCTATTTTTTGTGTTAACCCACCAATCATCGTAATGCCTGATCTTGATATTCCAGGTAGTACACCAAATGCTTGAAATGCACCAATCACTAACGCATTTTTCCAAGTGATGTCACGATGCCATTGAACGTTTCTTGTATAGTAAACATAAAACAATAAGACACCAGTAACAATTAAGGAAAATCCGACAGTTAAGAGATCATCCGGTAAATAATCTTTGATGATTAGACCTACAATTCCTATAGGAACAACAGCAATTAAAAGTTTTAATACATAATTAAAATCTTCTTTAAAAGTCATGTCTTTCTTGGTTATAAATTTCCATGTTCCTGTAATTAAATCACCAATATCTTTTCTAAAAAAGAAAAACAAAGCCAAGAAAGAACCTGTATTTGTTACCATTAAAAAGATGGTTAAATTTGATAAATCCATACCCAAAATCCGACTAAAAATAGTGAGATGCCCACTGCTTGAAACCGGAAATATTTCTGTAATTCCTTGTACAATACCAAGTATTATGTATTTAACTATTTCTATTATTCTGTCCATATGATCACCATTTGTATTATAGCATAATAAAAACCAAATATTGTGTTAAAATATGAGTATGTTAAACTTTGTTAATAGACAAGAAGAGGAAAATTTATGAAATCCATCATTAAAATCATTAAAGGCGGACTCATAGGCATGGGAAATATTCTTCCTGGTATTAGTGGTTCTATGATTGCTGTTATTCTTAATATTTATCAAGATTTGATTGAAGCGCTAAACGCATTATTCAAACACCCTTTTAAAGCTATAAAGTCAGTGTGGGAATATGCCGTTGGTGTCGTTATAGGTATTGTTTTAGGTTTAGTTGTAGTTAGTTATTTATTAGATATTGCCCCACTACCTGTAACATTATTATTTATAGGATTTATTGTTGGAGCTATCCCAACATTATATAAACAATTTCATGGAACAAAAATCAAATGGCACCATGTGCTTGTCTTTTTAGTATCTGCTATATTGATGTTACTTGTACTTTTAGTTAAGGAAAACACGGGGACTTATGGTGGATTTTGGTATCAAGTATCAGTGTTATTTGTTGGTGTTATATATGCGATTGCAATGATTATTCCTGGATTATCTGGAGCAACCATGCTCATGGCATTTGGATTTTATCAAATCTTATTAGATATGGTTTCAAGTTTTAAAGATGCACTCATCTCACTAGATTTTCAAGCATTTTTAGCACAACTACCGCTTTTATTATTACTTGCCGCTGGTGCACTTGTTGGTTTAGTCGTCATGGGTAAAATTATGGCATGGTTTATGAAGAAACATCATGAACATTTTATCGTAGCAGTTTTAGGCATTGTCGTTGTTTCACCGATCAATATTTTAGTTTTACTTCAAAAAGAATCATCAGCAAATGTTTATGATCAACCTTGGTATATGTATGCAATGAGTATCATTACTTTGGTTTTAGGTATATTATTAACATTGTGGTTAGCAAACACTAACCGAAAGAAAGAGGGAAAATTAAATGATTAAAAAAGCAGTTATTCCTGCAGCGGGGTATGGTACAAGATTTTTACCAATTACAAAAGCACTACCAAAAGAGATGTTACCAATTATTGATCGACCAACAGTTGAGTTTATCGTCAATGAAGCTGTCTCAAGCGGCATCACAGATATTTTACTTGTTGTAAGCAGTAATAAAAACGCACTTGTTGATTACTTTGATAGAAATATAGAACTTGAATATAAACTTTTAGAAAATCAAAAAGATTATGAATATGGATTAATCACGAATATTGCACCTGGAGCAAACATTCATTTTATAAGACAAAAAGAGCAATTAGGGTTAGGACATGCTGTACTTCAAGCTGAAACGTTTGTTGGAAAAGATGATTTTGCAGTACTTCTTGGTGATGACATGTATGTCAATCACGATTATCCAGCAACAAAACAAATGATTGATGCTTATGAATCTGTTAAAGCATCTGTGTTAGGAACCATTGAAGTCACATTAGAAGATACTGCAAAATATGGTATTTGTGATCCTAAAGAAGAAAGTAACGATAAACTTAAAGAATTAAAGAGCGTTGTTGAAAAACCAAATCCAAAAGATGCCCCTTCAAGAAGTGCTATTGGTGGAAGATATATATTAACACCAACCATTTTCAAATATTTAAAAGATCAATCTAAAGGTAAAGGGAATGAAATTCAACTTACTGATGCTATATTAAGAATGATGGCAGAAGAAAAGGTATATAGTTTTGACTTAGATGCTAAAAGATATGATGTTGGTAAAAAAATTGATTATATTGAAGCCATCTTAGATTTTGGATTACAAAGAAGTGAACTTAAGAAAGAACTCCAAGATTTAATCAATAAAAAAGCAAAATAACTTTACTTTTTTATACGCAAAACATATAATAAAAGTAACACGAAGAAGGTAATAAGTAATCAAACTTATGATGTAGAGAGAACACGGTTGGTGAAAGTGTTTGAAAGAAGTTGATGAAATCTATACCAAAGTGATGCTAATCCCATCCGTCGCTCAGCGTTAATGAGATTAAAGGGCTAGTTATTTTAACTAGAACTAAGGTGGTACCGCGAGATTTCGTCCTTAGACATCATGTCTAGGGATTTTTTTATTAAAAAGGAGGCATATATATGCTAGATTTAAAATTTGTTGTAGAACATATTGAAGAAGTGATTAAAAAACTAGAAACCAGACAAGCAAATTTCTCGTATTTGAGAGAACTTGTTGTTTTACAAGATAAAAGAAAACAAGTGATTTTAGATGTTGAAACATTAAAAGCCAAAAGAAATGAGGCATCTAAAAAAATAGGCGAGCTTAAAAGAAACAAATTGGATGCTACTGAAGTATTAAATGAAGTCTCTACGATTGGTGATGAAATCAAAGCTTTAGATGAACTACTAAAACAAATTGAAGTAGACATTAAAGCTATTTTAGATGTAACACCAAACATTCCATGTCATGATACACCTATTGGTGTTGATGAAAATGATAACGTAGAAGTCAAAAAAGTTGGCGAGATTAAAACTTTTGACTTTGAAGTAAAAGATCATGTAGAACTTGCTCAAAATTTAGGCATCTTAGATTTTGAAAGAGCTGCAAAAGTTACTGGTACGAGATTTGTTTATGATAAGGGATTGGGTGCGAGACTTGAACGTTCACTTATTCAATTTATGATGGACATGCATGCAATTGATCATGGATATACCGAAATTATTCCACCATACATTATCAATGGTGAAAGTATGTATGGCACAGGTCAGTTTCCAAAATTTAAGGAAGATGCTTTCAAATTAGAACTTTCTGATCAAGATTATTATTTAAATCCAACGGCTGAAGTGCCTACGATTAATATGTATCGTGATGAGATTTTAAACGGTGAAGAATTACCACTTAAATATTGTGCATATTCAACTGCATTTAGATCTGAAGCCGGATCTGCAGGAAGAGATACAAAAGGTATTTTAAGACAACATCAATTTCATAAAGTTGAATTGATTAAGTTTACAAAACCAGAAGATTCATATGAAGAATTAGATAAGATGTTATTAAATTCTGAAGAAGTTTTAAAACGATTAGAACTTCCTTATCGCGTTGTTTCATTATCAACAGGTGATTTAGGATTTGGCGCTGCTAAAACATATGATATTGAAGTATGGTTACCAGGACAAAACAAATATCGAGAAATCGGATCTATTTCAAATGATGAAGACTTTCAAGCAAGACGTGCTAATATCAGATTTAAACGTACAAAAGATGCGAAAACAGAATATGTACATACCCTTAATGGATCAGGTTTAGCTGTGGGTAGAACAATGATCGCGATTATCGAAAACTATCAAAATGCAGATGGCACGATTACAGTTCCAAAAGTTTTAATTCCTTATATGAAAGTAGAAGTTATTAAATAACACAATTTCACATGAAAAAAACATTGACATCACATACTGTTTTGTTATACTTTAGGTACTTCATTTTTTCTCTCGTTTTAACTCTCTATGATATAATAAGTGTGCGAAAGCACGCTTATTTTATTAATAAAAAGGTGGTATGATTATGAAAATATATTATGTAGAAGATGAAAAAGACTTAGCAGAAATCATTAGAAAATATTTATCAAGAGAAGGGTTTGAGACAACAGTTTTCCATGATGGGGAAACTGCTATGGAACATATCAACGATCAAGTTGATTTATGGATATTAGATATCATGCTCACAGGCGAAATCAATGGATATGACTTAATTAAGGCGCTTAAAGAAAATAATAGTCCATCATCAGTCATTTTTACTTCAGCTCGTGATCAGGATTTGGATAAAATCATGGGTCTTGAATTAGGTAGCGATGACTATTTAGCAAAACCTTATTCACCAAGAGAATTAATCTTACGTGTGAAGGCTGTTTTAAAACGTAGACAACAAGCTAGTGCTACCGATGTAATTATGTATGAACCTTATGAAATTAATTTGTCAAAGCGTGAAATCAGATTTGAAAATGAAATGATTGAATTGACGAATAAAGAATTTGAATTATTGTTATTCTTTCTAAAAAATATGAATACAGCATTTGCAAGAGAAGAAATTCTTAAACATGTATGGGGCGACAACTATTATGGTAGTGATCGTGTCGTTGATGATTTGTTGAGAAGATTAAGACATAAAATGCCTCAATTAAAAATTGAGACGATTTACGGGTACGGATATAGATTATTATGAGAAAACACTTTAAGTTAGCAACACAAATCAATATGATTTTTACTGCGGTGGCGTTGTTAACGAGTCTCGTGTTTTTATTTGCTTTAAATCGTGTGTTTAGCGATTTTAGAGAACAACAAAATTTAGTTCAGCTACAAATTTATTTTGATGATGTCATGCAAAGAGGTTATTTAGCTGAAAGTGATTACAATGGTTTTGTTGTTTATGAAGGTGGAACTTCGCTTTATTATAGCAATTTTGGTTCTATCGATAATGTATTTGATTCTGAAACGCTATATGATTATTATCTCGTTAATTGGAAACCTTCTGATTTTGAAATTCAAGGGAATATGTATATTCAAGAAACATTTAAAATTCAAATTGGTAAAGAACTCTATACGTTTATTGTTGATACCAATCGATCAAGAGTTGTCATTGGTTTTACAGGTCATGAATATTTAGAAGTAGCAACCAATGAATTTACGACACTCTTACAAATTAGTTTTATTGCTCTTATTTTATTAGGGAATGTGATTATTCTTACTTGGTCAAGACTTACTGTTGATCGTGTTAGAAAACTTCAAACAGATGTTGGTAATCTTGTCGCTTATAATTATTCGGTCCCTATTGAAATTACAGGTCGAGATGAAATTACAGGACTTGCATTAGAAATTGAGAAAATGCGTAGAGAAATTGAAAGTAGTGAGAAGACAAAGAAAGAAATGCTACAAAACGTTTCTCATGATTTTAAAACACCAATTGCCGTCATCAAATCATATGCAGAAGCGATTGCTGATGGTGTTTCAGATCCAAAAGAAGCGGAAGTTATCATTAAGCAAATCGATATTTTAAATCAAAAAGTAAGACAATTGCTTGAATTTAATAAATTAGAATATTTAAAAGATGTTTCTGAATTTGAGATGATTTCAATTAAAGATGTATTACTTAATATTGTTAATGCTCAAAAATATCGATCTCATATTAAATTTGAAACCGATTTAGATGATTCGAAATATTTTGGTATTTATGAAAACTTTAATATTATATTTTCTAATATTGTTGATAATGCCCTTAGATATGCTAAATCAACGATTAAAATCACATTAAAGAATAGAAAACTCACCTTCTATAACGATGGTGAGCCAATTAGTGAAAACTTTGTAGAACACATGTTTAAACCATACGAAAAAGGACATAAAGGTCAATTTGGATTAGGTATGAGCATTGTTCAAAAAACATGTGAACATTTTAATTTATCACTTTCAGTTAAAAATGTGAATGATGGTGTTGAGTTTACGATAGAGCCTTTTTAATTAAAAGGGCTCTTTCTTTATACGCGGTTTCTTCCAGCATACCCATATGATTTTGAAATTTAAATGTCACATCGTTTTTATCATATCTTGGGATGATATGGATGTGGAAATGAAAAACAGATTGTCCTGCGGTTTCACCCGTATTATTTAAGATATTTATACCAGAAGGTTGAAATGCAGCGTTGATTGCTTGTGTTATTTTTTGTGTTACTAAGATTACCTTTTGAAGTAGATCTTGAGGCATTTCTAAGATATTAGGATATGCTTTTTTAGGCACAACTAAAGTATGTCCTTTTGTTGCTTGAGATATGTCTAAAAATGAGATCACATCTTCATCTTCATAAACGATATAGGCTGGAATTTCTCTTTCAATTATTTTTTCAAAAATAGTCATGAATAAAACCCTCTTTCTTGGCTTTATTGTATCATATTTAGATTGAATTAAGGTCTTAAAAATGCTATAATAAATGCGTATATAGGAGGAAATTTAATATGAAAAAAGTACCAGTCGGTATATCTGGCCGTCATCTCCATGTAACACGTGAGGATTTAGACACATTATTTGGTAAAGGTTATGAACTCACACCTATGAAAGATTTGAGTCAACCTGGACAATACGCTGCAGAAGAAAAAGTAGACGTGATTAGTCCAGCAGGTAAGGAAATCAAAGGTGTACGCATCTTAGGTCCAGTTAGACCACAATCTCAAGTTGAGATTTCAAAGAGCGACGCTATTAGAGGTAAATTTGTTGCACCAGTACGTTCATCTGGTGATGTCAAAGGCTCAGGTCCTGCAACATTGGTAGGTCCTAATGGTAAAGTGGAATTAACAGAAGGTGTCATTATTGCTGATAGACACATTCACTTCTCACTTGAAGATGCTGAAGCTTTTGGTGTCGTAAACGGACAAAAAGTAAGCCTAAAAGTTTCAGGAGAAAAACCTGGGATTTTAGATAATGTTTTATGTCGTGTTAGTCCTAAATATGCCTTAGATTGTCATTTGGATACAGATGACGGAAGTGCATTTATGTTATCAACAGGCGACGAAGTAGAACTTGTAAAATCTTACACAATTAACGAATAAGTGCCTATATAGGCACTTTTTTGCCTTCGGAGGTTTATATGGAAAAACTTGAAAGACAGCAAGTCTTAAAAGATCCAATTTACGGATATATTCATATTGATTATAAAGTGATTAAGGATGTACTTAATACATCTTTGTTTCAAAGACTTAGAAGAGTAAGACAACTATCTGGTGTTCAGATGGTGTTTCATGGTGCAGAGCATTCAAGATTTAGTCATTCTCTTGGCGTTTATGAAGTTGCTTATCGCTTTTTAAGTGTTCCTGATATTGATCAAAAATTAAGTGCAAGAGAAAAGGGGTTGTTTTTAACAACTGCAATGCTTCATGATATTGGCCATGGCGCTTATTCACATGCGTTTGAAGATATTGTTGGCACGAATCATGAACATGTAGGGGCAAGACTTATATTAGAACATAAAGAATTAAGAAAAGTTTTAGATTTAGTCGATGAGAATTTTGCATTAGATGTTGCGAACATCTTATTAAAACAAAAGCGATTTCCACTGATTGAACAATTAATTTCTTCACAACTCGATGTTGACCGTCTTGACTATTTGGAAAGAGATGCGTATTTTACTGGAACTGCATATGGACATATTGATTTAGATCGTATCATTCGTGTATGTCAAATCGTTGATGATAAAATCGTATTTAAAGCAAGTGGTATTGGTGCTATAGAAAATTATTTGATTAGTAGATATCATATGTATTGGCAAGTTTATTATCATGCAGTTTCTAGAGCATATGAAGTTGTTCTTGAAAAGATTTATCAAAGAGTTAAAAAGTTATGTTTAGAAGGATTTGCATTCAAATCTAATATAATTCCACTTAAAAAGGTCATTGAAGACCCTAATGATTTAGAGAACTATTTATTGATCGATGATTATTATATGAATGGATTAATTGCAAGTTTTATTAATTCAGAAGATCACATATTAAAAAACTTATCCAATGACTTTTTAAATAGACACATATGGGCCTATGTGGATGACGTTAAAGAAAATAAGAAGACCATTGATGATATCTATAATGGTTTTGATGAAGAAGAAAAAATTTATTATACAGCAAATAAATCGGTTTCTAATTTAACATATGTTGATGGTGGAAAAAACTTTGGTGATAAAATATATATTCTAAAACCAAATGGAGAAGTAACAACATTAAAAGAAGCATCAGAAATTATTAAAAGTTTAGTTGAATCAGGAAAACGTAGTGATCCTAAATTTTTCTATCGTAAATCATGAGACCAAAAGTATTTGTCGTTGAAGGGAAAAATGACGCATCAAGACTTTATCAAATTTTAGGTGATGTAGAAATTGTGACTACAAATGGTAGTGAAACGAGCAAGGAAACTATTGACTTATTAAAAGCGTTAGATGAAACACATGATTTAATTTTATTTTTAGATCCAGATTATCCAGGAAACAAAATTAGATCAATGCTTGAGCAAGAACTTACACACGTAGCTCATGCACATATCTTAAAAAAAGATGGAATTTCTAAAAATAAGAAAAAAGTAGGTATTGAACACGCAGATAAAGAAGTCATTTTAGAAGCTTTATCTCATATCATGTATCAAAATCAAAAAGTGCGTAGCGATATAGAAGCCTATGATTTATTTGAATTAAAACTTATTGGTCATCAAATGAGTAAAACTTTAAGGTTAGAAGTCGCACAAAAGATGCATCTTGGCCATGTTAATGGTAAAACATTATTGTATAGATTGCATATGTTTGGATATATGAAGAAAGATTTAATTGAGGTCGTACATGCAACATCAAGCTAAAAAAAGATATGGACAAAACTTTTTAAAAGACAAAAATCTATTAGATAAGATTGTCCGACTGTCACAAATTAAAGATCAACACGTGATTGAGATAGGGCCAGGGCAAGGTGCTTTGACCTCTTTTTTGGTTAAATATGCTAAAGATGTTAAAGCATATGAAATCGATACTTCTTTAAAGAAGTTTTTAAAGCCCTTAGAGACAACAAATCAAAATCTAGAAATCATTTATGGTGATTTCATGGAAGCACAACTTGTATTACAAGAAGAGACTCATGTGGTTGCTAATGTACCATATTACATTACAACACCTATCATTTTTAAATTTTTAGAAACACCCTTGTTAAAATCAGCAACAATGATGATTCAAAAAGAAGTAGCAGAACGTTTAAACGCTAAACCCAATCAAAAAGCATACAATAGTTTATCTGTTTTAATCCAATATTATACACACATTGAAAAACTTATGGATGTCAAAAGACATATGTTTACCCCAGTTCCCAATGTGGATAGTATCGTGATTAGAATGGTTAAAAGAGATGATGCTTTGCTATCAAAAGCTGAAGAAATCAAATTTGTATCACTGGTTAAAACGGCATTTACTCAAAAGCGAAAAACACTTGTTAATAATTTATCTTTAATTAAAGATACACATAAACAAGATATTATAGATTATTTAAAAACACTTGGTTTTGATGAACGGATCAGAGCTGAGCAATTATCCATCCAGGATTTCATAACTTTATCTAAGGGGTGGACATATGGTTATTGAAAAGGCATATGCGAAAATCAATTTAGCATTAGAAGTTGTTAAGAAAAGAGAAGATGGATTTCATGAACTTAAAATGATTATGTTACCACTAGAGCTTCACGATACATTAACCTTTGAATTGTCTGATCACGTAGAATTGGTTTCAAATATAGATATTAAAAACAACGCTATTTTAAAAACTGTAGCATATATGCAACAAAAATATCATATTAATGAGAATGTTAAAATCACACTGGATAAGCGTATTCCAATAGGTGCAGGTCTTGGTGGTGGTTCAGCTGATATATCTGCAACCATAAGAGGGCTAAATACGCTTTTTGGATTGAACAAAACACTTTTTGAGCTTGAAGAAGATGCGAATGCATTAGGATCTGATACACTCTTTTGTTTATATAATAAACCAGCATATGTGTATGGCAGAGGTGATAAAATAGAGTTCTTAAATCAAGTGCCGATTACGGATATTTACTTATTTAATCCAGGTATTGAAATATCAACAAAGGAAGTATTTTTAAACCATAAAATAGAAGAAAAAACACGCGATTTTTCCAAATTATTAGAGGATTATAAGAATGAAAACTTGGAAGGTTTCTTCAAAAACACATATAATGATTTACATAAAACTGCAATTTTGATATCAAAAGAGTTAGAAAAATACGAAAAAAACATAAAAAAAGTGAGTAAAAACGCATACATGAGTGGGAGTGGTTCTACCTATTTTTTCGCAGATTTCAAAGGAAACATTACCAATTTTGATGAAAAAACGGCTAAAATTAAACTAAAATACATAAAAACCAAGCCAAAAAATTGAAAAATCTTTAATAATATAGGCCAATATGCTATAATTTAGGTAGTTAGACAAAACAATTTTTAGCGTCTTGGAGGGCCAAATGAAAATTACAGATGTTAGAGTGAAAATCGTGAACAGCGATAGTAGATTAAGGGGAGTGGCTACGATTACTTTTGATGAAAGTTTCGTCGTCCATGATATTAGAATTATTGAAGGTGAAAACGGATTGTTTGTTGCAATGCCAAGTAAAAAAACACCAAATGGGACATTTAGAGATATAGCACATCCAATTCATGGTGATATGCGTAAATCAATTGAAGATGCAATTGCTGCTGAGTATAAAGAAGAATTAAAGAGACCAGTTAGCGAAGAAGCATAATTAAAGTGTTCATACATAAGCTCTTTTTAAAAGGGCTTTTTATTTTGTAAAAACGTTATTTCTTTTGTTGTTTGGCATTTAAAATATTACAAAATCATGTATAATAATATTAGAAATATTAAGGGGTGCACTTATGTCAGTCGTATACGGTAAAAAAATTAAATTATTTGCTTTAAGCTCGAATAAGCAATTAGCTGAAGAAGTTTCTAAAGCATCAGGTATTGAAATTAGTAATGTTGATGTATTAAGATTTGCTGATGGTGAAATTTCAGTAAACATCGAACACAGTGTTCGTGGGCATGATGTTTTTGTGATTCAATCCACATCAAGTCCTGCTAATGATCATATTATGGAACTCTTAGTTTTTGCAGATGCAGTTAAAAGAGCATCAGCAAAATCAGTGACAGTTCTTATGCCATATTATGGTTATTCAAGACAAGATAGAAAATCAAAATCTAGACAACCTATCACTGCTAAATTGATTGCGGATATGCTAGAAGTTGCGGGTATTGATCGTCTTATTTGTATTGATTTACATGCAGCACAAATTCAAGGATTCTTTAATATCCCAATTGATAACTTTCCTGCAGGACCACTGTTAGCAGATTATTTTGTGCACCAAAAGAAATTAAAAGATATTGTTGTTGTTTCACCCGACCACGGTGGTGTTACACGTGCAAGAAGATTTGCTAAAACGTTTGATGCACCACTTGCGATTATCGATAAGAGAAGACCAGAACCAAATAAAGCAGAAGTTCAAAACATCATCGGTAATGTTGAAGGCAAAATTGCGATTATGATTGATGATATTATTGATACCGCAGGTACGCTTATTGCTGGAGCTCAAGCTTTAATTGACGCAGGTGCAAAAGCGGTTTATGCTGCTGCAACTCATCCTGTATTTTCTAGCAATGCTGTTGAAAGAATTGAGAATTCAGTGATTTCAGAAGTTGTTGTTACGGATACAATTTCAATGGATCCACATATTAAATCAACTAAGATTAAACAAGTATCTATTGGACCATTATTAGGACAATCCATTTTACACGTTATCAAAGATGAACCGATTAGCCAAATCTTTGATCAAATTCAACACGAAGAGGATAATAGATGATATTGTTTGTAGGTTTAGGTAATCCAGGCAAAAAATATGAATTCACAAGACATAATGTTGGATTCATGATGCTTGATACCTTCGCAAATAGAAACCAACTAATATTTAAATATGAATCAAAATTTGATGCTGAAATTGTGATATTTAATCAAAATAACCAAAAAATTATGTTGTGTAAACCTTCTACTTTCATGAACTTATCAGGTGACGCTTTGGTTAAAGTCATCAATTATTATCAAATCGACATAAGTGATGTCTACGTGTTTGTAGATGATATTAACTTAGAAGTAGGAAAACTTCGCCTTCGCGAAAAAGGTGGTCATGGTGGACACAACGGACTAAGAGATATCATTTTAAAAACAAGCACCAATGATTTTAAACGCATCAGAATTGGTATCGGAGAGAACACATCTAAAAGATTAGATCACTATGTATTAGGTGAATTTTCAAAAGATGAACTCATAACGATTAAACTTTCAGCTGATCAATGTGTTGAACTTATGAATGAAGTGATACAAGGCAAAAGTTATTTGGATATCATGACGAAATTTAACACCCAAACATAAGTTTGGGTTTTCATATCTTTTGGAGGCATTATGCTTGAGTTATTACAGTTGCATCCTGGCTTTAAAGAAAATAATAAAACAGTTTATTTAAAGCATAGCCACGATATTTACGACGTATATATGTTATCTAAGTTGTTTCATGAAGTTCATGAAACAATTTTTGTCGTCCTACCCAATTTATATGAAGCACAAAAATATTATGATTTATTTAATCAAATCAATGATTATGATGACGTCTTATTTTATCCAGCTGATGAAACACTCACCTACATGATGGCTTTAGGGAGTCCTGAATTTAGAAGTGAACGTTTATATACTTTAAAACAATTGATGACAGGCAAACCTTATATTGTTGTTTTAACGACACAAGGATTATCACAACGACAATTAACACCTAAAGATCATTTAAACAGTGTCAAGTTACTTGAAAAAAACCAAGTAACCTCACTTGAAGAGCTTGTAAGATTTTTGGTCTATAGTGGATATAAAAAAGTCTATACTGTTGAAAAACCTGGTGAATTTAGTGTAAGAGGACATATCGTAGATGTGTACTCACTGAACTATGAACACCCGTTTAGACTTGACTTCTTTGGCGATGAAATTGATCAAATTAAATTTTTTCAAGTTGATACACAAAGAAGTTTCTTACCGATTGAACATATAGAGATTGCACCTATGCATGAACTTTTTTATACAGATGAAATGAAGGAAAAAGCACTTAAGAAAATCGCTAAATTTTTTAGCAACTTCAATTTATCTGAACGAGAAAAACAAAAATATGATGAAGATATCAATCATATTGAAGAAAGAAACCAATTAGATGGTATGGGTATGTATATCCCATTTTTCAATGAAGAAAAAAGCAATTTATTAAGTTTCTCCAAACAATATCGTTTGTTTTACATAGATGTTGAAAAAATGTTGTTTAATCAAGATCAAATCAAAGAAGATTTAGAAACTTATGCAATTACTATGAATGGACGTGCCTTTTTAAATATTGACTTTAAGATTCCATTTAATGAATTAATCACATATAAACATACTGAAATTAATCATTTAGGATTTAATGATGATAAAAGTATTGATTTAAACATTAGTAAGATCAATGAATATCAAGGTAATCTTTCTTTGTTCTATCATGATATGGTGACATATAAAAATGATTATCGCATTTTTATATTTGCTAAAACTCAAACGTATCGTTTAGAGCTTTTGTCGTTTCTAAAAGATAAAGGAGAAAGAGTTTATCAAAGTGTAGGACAAGAAAATGGATTTTATGTCTTAGATGAAGAAGGACATGGGTCTTTTATTGCTCATAGTGAAAAAATTATATTATTAGATGAGATACAAATATTTACTAAACGCATCAGAGCAGCGATTAAGTATCGAAGTGTACTTAATCAATCTACAAAGATTAGAACAACGGATGACCTACAAGTAGGCGACTATATTGTTCATTACGATTATGGTATTGGGCGTTACGTTGGATTAAAAACCATGGATTTAAGTGGGGAAAAAAGAGATTATCTGCATATCATTTATGCAGGAGAAGAATCTTTATATGTACCTATGGATCAAATTGATATGGTATTAAAATATGCATCACAAGATGGTGTGACACCTAAATTATCAAAAATGGGTGGCAAAACATGGTCTAAAACAAAAGCAAGCGTACGTATGAAAATAAAAGATTTAAGTGACCGCTTGATAAAATTATACGCAACAAGAGAACATACAAAAGGATTTGAATTTGGTAAGGATAGTGACATGCAAAAAAGTTTTGAAAGAGACTTTTTATATGAACCCACAAAAGATCAAGTCAAAGCAATCATCGAAACCAAACACGACATGGAAACAGATAAACCGATGGATAGACTTATTTGTGGTGATGTAGGATTTGGTAAAACAGAGGTTGCTATGCGTGCGGCATTTAAAGCAGTGGTTAATCAAAAACAAGTGCTATATTTAGTACCAACTACAGTTTTAGCAAGACAACACTTTTATACATTTAAGGATCGCTTTGAAAAGTATGGTGCAAACATTGCTTTAATGAGTAGATTCGTCACGACTAAGCAACAAAACGAAACATTAAAAAAATTAGAAAAGGGATATGTTGATGTTGTTATTGGAACACATCGCTTATTGTCAAAAGACATTAAATTTAAAGATCTTGGTTTATTAATCATCGATGAAGAGCAAAGATTTGGTGTTGAACATAAAGAACGCATTAGAGAAATTAGAGAAAATGTTGATACACTTACATTAAGTGCAACACCCATCCCTAGAACATTACAAATGTCACTTTTAGGCTTAAAAGATTTATCAATGATTGAAACACCTCCAATGAATCGTTATCCAGTTCAAACCTATGTGGTTGAAAGACATGATGCACTGATAAAAGAAGCAATCATGAGAGAGATTTCAAGAGGTGGACAAATATTTTATTTATTTAATCGTGTTCAAGGTATGGAGGGCATGGTTAGACGCTTAGAAAAACTGGTTCCAGAAGCTAAAATTGGATATGCGCATGGAAAAATGAATAGAGAAGAATTAGAATCAACATTAAGTGATTTTATTGAACACCAATTTGATGTGCTTGTCTCAACAACCATTATTGAAACAGGCGTTGATATTCCAAACACAAATACATTGATTATCCACGATGCAGATAAACTCGGATTATCACAACTTTATCAAATTAGAGGACGTGTTGGACGTTCTGATCGTATTGCGTATGCCTATCTTTTATATGATGGACATAAAGAAATTAATGATGAAGCTAAAAAGAGACTTACTGCCATCAAAGATTTTACTGCGCTAGGTAGTGGATATAAGATTGCGCTTAGAGATTTGTCCATTAGAGGTGCCGGTGATATTTTAGGTGCTGAACAATCTGGATTTATTGATAGTGTTGGTGTAGAACTTTATATGAAGCTCCTAGAAGAAGCAGTTACAGGTGTGACCATGGATGAGCAGAGACCAACTCAAATTGATGAAGTGTTTGCTCCAAGACATGTGGACCAAAATTATGTATCTGAAGATGCAGCGAGAATTGAGATTCATAAACGTATTAGTGAATTAAACCATATTTCGGATGTTAATGATTTAAAAGACGAACTTACAGATAGATATGGCGCTTTAGATAGAGATTTGTTATTATATATGTATGAAAAATTATTTAAAAAACTTGCGTTTAAACTTGGGGTTCAAAAAACCATGGTTGCAGCACATACTGTAACATTACAATTAACACAAGAAGCTTCGCAAACACAAAATGGACAAGCACTCTTTAGAAAAGCAAGTGCATTTATGCCACGCATCGAATTAAAATATGAAAGAAGACATATTTATTTGACAATGGACACTAAAAATACTAACCAACATTGGTTATATTTATATGCTAAATTTTTAGACGAATATTTAAACGAAGGAGTCGTATAAATTTATGATGATCGATATTTTACAATTATCAGAAGAAGCTCAAAGAAAGAAACATACTAACCCTAAAGTGATTAACGCAACCGCAGGTATGTATTTTGATGAAGAAGGGCGTGTTGGCGGTATGCCTTCAGTCTTTAAAGGTTTAAAAACATTTAATGAAGATCAAATGTTACCTTATCCAGCAAGTGATGGTGCCGAACCATTCAAATCCAATGCTATTTCTTGGGTTTTAGATTTATATGAAGAAAAATTAAGAAAGAGTCTCTATATTGCAGCAAACGCTACACCTGGTGGTAGTGGTGCTATCGCCGGTGTGTTTTCTATTTATGCC
Organism: Acholeplasmataceae bacterium; assembly: GCA_963667565.1. Taxonomy (GTDB): domain Bacteria; phylum Bacillota_I; class Bacilli_A; order Acholeplasmatales; family Acholeplasmataceae; genus WOFB19. The sequence continues at coordinate 1,568,170 of OY763415.1, forward strand.
GAACCTGGGGATAAAGTGTTTATTTCTAATATAAGATGGCAATACGATCGATTTGCGCAAAGAGCACGTTTAAGTATTTTTGAACATAATACATTTATTAATGATCATTTTGACGTTAAAAGTTTTGAAACAGAGCTAGAAAAACTTTGCAAGGTTCAAAAACAAGTGATTGTCGTGATTAATGATCCTTGCCATAATCCAACTGGATATACACTTTCTATGGAAGAATGGAAAGATATATTGGTTGCTATTAATAAATTTAAAGATAATAACATTGTTTTAATGTATGATTTAGCATACTTAGAATATTCAGATGAAAAAGATCCAAGAGCTAAATTATCATATCTTGATGTTCTAGGATCACATGTGATTACGATTATGACATTTAGTGGATCAAAAACATTTGGAATTTATGGACTTAGAATGGGTGCTGCAATTGCATTATCAAAAGATGAGTCTAAAATTAGACATTTCCAAAGAGCTTTTATTGATGAATCAAGAGGATCTTGGTCAGCAACACCGATGGTTGCAATTGAATTGTTAAATTATTTTTCTAAAAAAGAAAATCAAAAAGAATTTTTAGTTGATCTAGAAGAAATGCACAAACAAGTCAATGCGAGAAGTTCATTATTTAAAGAACAAGCAAAAGCTGCAGGTTTAAAAACACATCCATTTAGAAGTGGATTTTATACGATTGTTTTAGCGGATGATCCAGAAGCTGCATTTAAAAAGTTATTGGATCAAGATATTTATACAATTCCTATGGCAGGTGGTATTAGAATTGCTTTATGTAGTTTACCACTGCATGAGATTGACGGTTTAGCGACTCGAATCCAAAAAATATTAGGGTAATTGTGTGTTATAATAAAACCGTAGAAGGAGCGATAAACTTATGATTTGGGGTATTCCTATTTGGAAATTTATAATTGAATTTTATATCGTATTTATTTTAGTCTTATTTTTAATTAAAGTATTAACAAGTCATAAGAAATTTATGAGTTTGGGTATTGTCTACCTACTCTTGTTTATTGCTTATAAGATCCTACAGTACTTTGAAATTACATTAGCATCTGAACTTTTATTGTATGTAGTGACATGGTATCCACTTGTAACTGTAGTTATTATGGCTCCTGAAATAAGAAGATCTTTAGACCTTATTTGGAAAAAAGAAAGCAAAAATGAGTTTTTAGTGGGTAGTGATCAAACTAAAAAACATATTGTTGATGCTACATTTGAATTAGCTAGTCACAAAATTGGTGCTCTTATAACGATTGAAAAGCATAATACGCTTGATCAATATGCAGAAAGAGCAATCATGATGAATAGTGATGTTTCAAGAGAAGTATTAACCAATATTTTTACACCACTTACACCACTCCATGATGGTGCTGTTATCATTAGAGGAGATAAAATCTTATGTGCAGGTGCTTATTTCGTATTATCAGAAAATGAAAATTATGATAAAACGATGGGTTCTAGACATAGAGCGGGGTTGGGTATTAGTGAGGTCACTGATAGTTTAACCATTTTAGTTTCAGAAGAAACTGGTAATGTATCGATTGCTGTTGAAGGCATTTTATTAAAGATGAATGATCCTGAAAAGCTTTCTGAATATATTAACATGTTCTTAAAGTAGAGGTGATTTGATATGAAGAAAATATTATTAGGTATATTTGAACCATTTTATTATTTGTATCAAAGAAAGTTATCTGATAAAATCATCACATTTTTAAAAAGATTCCCGATAGTCCAATATGTACTTGCTGCACTTGTGACTGTAGGTATTTTATATTTAGTATTAGTAGGTTTTTAATATAGAGGTGACTGTGTGTTACAACATCCGATTTATCCACTAATCATTTCAATATTCACACTTGTTCTTGTTGTGATGCAAAGCGTTCAAAACGAGAAAGTGCTTAAATTTCGAATGGTGATTGCTTTTTTTGATTTAGCAATGACCGTTTTTGTCTTTTCCGTTTATGAACAAATGATTCTAGGAAACGACTTATACGAAGAAATATATATGATCTTTAATTTTGTTGTTTATGGTATTTTCATGCTTGTCCTCTATGGTACATTTAGAACATCAATATTAAAAGCCAATCATTATCAACTCTTTGTTAAATCAATTAAAAATAGTCGTTGGAACGCATATTATGTTGTGGATAAGAGAGAAAGAATCAAAGATATTTCTTCAAGCCTACTCATTGAACTTAACATGGAAAAAGAAGATGTGATTGGTAAGAAGCTATTTAATGTATTTAATCAATCTATTCGATTTACGAAATTTAACACGACAGAAATTAACAATAGACAGTTAGAAAATTATTTCTTAGAATATAAAAAACGTGCAAAAATAGGTGATGAAGAAATTCAAGAACTATCGTTTTTAAATAACGAAGGGGACCCAGTTATTTTGCATATGGTGATGCAACCTGTATTTGTCATGGGGAAATATAAGGGAAGAATTTGTGTTGGTGAAAAGAAAACAGATTTTGATCTACTTGCTGTTGAAAAAGAATTGAATCAAAGAAATTCTGAGCTTGAAAGTATTAGATATAAATTTATCGCAACACTCGACTTAAGCGAAGAAGGTCTGTTTTATATTGACCTAGATGATCGAAGCATTTGGGCAAGCGATCATTTAGTACAAACGCTACATTTACCTGGAAACACACTCGATTTAACTGATTTCAGAAGATTAATTGAACCAGAAGACTTAAAGAAGTATTTGGCTTTATTGGGCGAATTAAGCATGAACAAAAGACAATATCAAATATCATATCGCATCATGGTTGAAGGCGCATATGTATGGTTTAAAGAAAAAGGTATTAGGCTTTTTGATGACCAAAATTCTTCAACCATTATGGGCACATTGAAACCACAAAAAACAAAGCATTTCCAAGCATCAAACATTGATGAACTTGATTTATTAAAAGACCATAATGACTTTATGGTTCATATGCATAAATTATTTAGAGAAGGTAAATATTTTCAATGTCTTATCTTTAGACTTAAAAACATGTCTGTAATCAATGAGTCTTATGGACGAGAAGTTGGTAACATGCTGATGGCTGAATATATTAAAAAAATGAGAACAAATTTTGTTACAGAGAGTGGAGGTATCTTTAGAATCTCTGGTATAGAATTTGCAGTCTTATTAACAGACCCAAGAAAAATAGAAGTTCTTGAAAACGGAAACGCATCTAATCCTAAATTTTTAAATTTGGAAATGCAGTATGGATCAATTATGGCAGAGCTTGATGTATATGCTGGTATTGCAGTAGGTGGTAGTGATGCATCAGAAGAACATGCATTATACCAATGTGCTTTGCAAGCCGTCAAGGTTGCTGAAAATCCAAAGTATAGTGCGCAAGTTTGTTATTATAAAGATATTCAAGCATGAAACAATACATCAGAGAACAGATGCTTTTATTAAGAAAGCAATTGAATCAGGATTTGAAACTAAAGTATGATCAATTTATTATAAAAAAAATAAGAAATGATCAAGCATATAAAGAAGCACAAGTTGTAGGGATATATATGCCTATGAGATATGAAATAGATATTTTAGAATTACTTAAAGACCAAAAAACATTTGTGATTCCTAAAGTAGAAACAAACGATTTAAAGTTTTATAGATATGATCAACATGTTTTGTTAGCACCATCAACATTTGGTGTATTAGAACCAAAAGATAATAACTATCCATTTGATCAACAAATCGATTATATGATTGTTCCTGCATTAGCCATATCAAAAGATATGTATCGTATCGGTTATGGTAAAGGCTTTTATGATCGTTATTTGATTAAAAATAGACCTAAAAAAGTGGTTGGTGTTGTATATCCATTTCAATATATTGAGTCATTTGAAGTTGATGCACACGATCAAGTATTAGATCAAATTTTTATAGGAGATTTATGAATACTGCACTCATCGTAGCTGCTGGATCTGGAACGAGATCTGGTTTAAAAGAATCAAAAATATTATATAAAGTTTTGGATAAACCTATTTTTCTATACAGTGTAGAAACTTTTTTAGCACTAGGATTTGAGATTGTGTTGGTCGTTGCAAAAGAAAATATGAATGAAGTCAAATCTTATGTAGATGATCATGTTAAAGTTGTCATGGGTGGAAAGACACGATCCGAAAGTGTTGCGTTAGGATTAAAGGTCGTTGAAACACCTTATGTGTTTATCCATGATGCAGCAAGACCAATGATTGACAAAGAAAATATTATGGCATTATCTAAAGCGCTCGAGCTAAAAGATGCTGCATGTTTATTTGAAAAAGTAACGCAGGCACTTAAGTTTTATGATGGTAAGACATTAGAGACAAAAGATAGAGAAAAACACTTATTAGCACAAACACCACAGGCATTTTTAACTGAGAAAATAAGATTTGCAACACATAGAAATGAAATGTCATTCGATGACGATATATCGCTTTATCAAAGCTATTATCCAGATGATGAAATTGGGGTGATTATGAATAATCAGCCTAATATGAAATTAACATATAAAGAAGATTTTAATTATTTTAAATCAAACGTAGAAGGTAATGATATGCGCATAGGACATAGTTTTGATCTTCATCAACTTGTTGAAGGTAGAAAACTGATACTTGGTGGTATTGAAATTCCATATGAAAAAGGATTATTAGGGCATAGTGATGCAGATGTATTGCTTCATGCAATCTCTGAAGCTTTGCTTGGTGCACTTGCTTTAGGTGATTTAGGTTCTCATTTCCCTGATACAGATCAAGCATATAAAGATATCGATTCAAAAGTGATTTTGACAAAAGTGTATGAGATGGTAAAAGAACAAGGATATGACATCGTAAATATAGATACTATGGTATATGCTGAAAAACCTAAGCTTAATCCATATATAGATCAAATAAGAAATCAAATTGCTTCCTTACTTAACATTAAATTAAATCAAGTGAGTGTTAAAGCAACCACATATGAAAAACTAGATGCTATTGGCCAAGGTTTAGCCATCGCTTCAGAAGCAACTATATTATTAAAGAAGGTATAAAATGATTATAGAGACAGAATTTGGAAAATTTGAATTAATAAAAGATTATAGAGAAGCATTTGACTTGGTAAAATTCCAAGAGCGTTATGTAGATGTAGCGTTTGATAAATATACTTATATCGTTGGCGACATGTCTTCAGAAATGCTTAGACTTAAAGGATTTAGTACAGATGCTAAAAGTAAAACAGGGTTTAAACGTATTCCTGATTATCTAAATGAATCTTGTAGTTTTAATTGTGCATATTTTATTTTAAAAAGAATCAAAGAATAATTGTGTGAAAAAAATTAAATAAATTGCAAGAAGTTTTCTTTTGATATATACTATATGTGCATAAAGGATGGTGATTACAATGGATGAAACAAGAGCTCAAGTTGAGAGTTTAATCACAAAAGTCAGACCATATCTTCAAAGAGACGGTGGAGACATCGAAGTCGTTAGTGTTGAAGATGGTATTGTCTATGTCAAAATGTTTGGAGCGTGCGATGGATGTGTCGCATTAGATGTTACATTAAAACAAGGGATAGAAACCATGTTGCTCGAAAATGTACCTGGAGTCATTGCCGTAGTAACTGTTGATTGATATATTTTGGGGCGATGTATAGTCGCCTTTTTGTTAGGAGAAATGTATATGAGTAGTAGAAAAGTAGGCGTTGTTGTAGATTCAACATTTAGATTGGATGACCAATATGTTAAAGAAAACAATATTGGTGTTGCTAGTTTAAAAGTGATGATTGGAGATGCAGAATATGTCGATGGTGCTTTTGATCCAGAGTTGGTCGTTAAAGCATTGCATGAGCATATTAAAGTTAAAACAAGTCAGCCATCACCAGATTTATTTATTGAAGCGTATAAGAAGCAGTTAGAAACATATGATGAAGTCGTATGTTTAACCATCTCTAAATCACTAAGTGGTACATTTAATAGTGCCAATTTAGCACAAACGATTTTAGATGATGAACGTGTGATTGTCATTGATACAGAATCAGCCATCAGCGGATCCCTTTACTTAACAGAAAAACTTATTGAGTTTTTAAATGAAGGCAAAAGCGCAAGAGAAGCAAGTGTCTATATTGAAACATTAAAATCACAAGGTTCTGTTATTTTTACTGTGGACAATTTACAAACACTTCATGACAATGGAAGACTTAGTCGATTACAAGCAGCGATTGGTAACATCTTAAAGATTAAACCTATTTTAAGATTTAGAAGAGGTGTACTTGAAGTTGAACAAAAAGTTAGAGGATTTAGCAAAGCAGCTAAGTATTTAATTGATGAAGTCAAAAACATGATTGATTTAGGTAAAAAAGCCATTGTTAGAATTGCATTTGTAGATAAGAGTGTAGAAGCAAAAGAATTAGAGTTAGAATTGTTTCAATTAGGCGATCAAGTTGATGTAAAAATCACAGGATATATATCACCTGTTGTCTCTGCTCATGTTGGGCTTGGTGGACTTGGTATATATTTAGCATTTGAATAAAAAGATAGCATAAAACCCCTCATTTTGAGGGTTTTTATTTTAATAAATAAAGTGGATACGATTTCAACCAGTAAACCTTTTAATTTCCTTATTTATTTGTGATATAATCTATACGAGGTAATAAATATGAAAGTTAATGACCAAATCGTATGCAAAATCACAGGGTTGCAACCCTATGGTGTATTTGTATCTTATGAGGATTACGTTGGTTTAATTCATATTTCTGAAGTATCTGATCAATATGTCCAATCGCTTGATGACATCATGTGTGTTGGAGATGAAATTGAAGCAACCGTTCTAGAAATAGATGAAGAACAAAGACGTTTGAAGTTGAGTTACAAGCAATCTAATCCCGTCCATCCAAAAATTCAAAAGATGGTTAAAATTCAAATTGGATTTCACTCTCTATCAAAAGCATTACCTTTTTGGGTAGAGAAATCAAAAAAATAAGAGGTGTAGAGAAATGGCACATATCAAATTAGTGTTAGATGACGCACGTCCTTTTTTAGACGCGCAACCAGAATCAATTCAAGAGAAAGTTAATGAAGTTCACAACATGATCCACAATAAGTCTGGATTAGGGAACGATTTTTTAGGATGGTTAGATTTACCATTCGATTATGACAAAGATGAATATCAAAGAGTTTTAAAAGCTGCTGATAAGATTAGAAAACAAAGTCAAGTGTTAGTTGTTATCGGTATTGGTGGATCTTATTTAGGTGCTAAAGCAGGGATTGAATTTTTAAAACAACCATTTGCTAAAGAAGATTTTGAAATTGTATTTGCAGGACATCAAATGTCGGGCAGTTATTTAAATCATTTAGTCAATTATTTAGATGATAAATCATTTAGCATCAATGTGATTTCTAAATCAGGTACAACCACTGAACCAGCGATTGCATTTAGAGTCTTAAAAGATTTACTTGAAGCTAAAGTTGGAAAAGAAGAAGCAAAAGAACGTATTTATGCAACAACAGATAAAGCAAGAGGGGCATTATATACTGTCGCTAAAGAAAGCGGATATGAAATGTTTGTGATTCCTGATGATGTTGGTGGACGCTTTAGTGTATTAACACCTGTTGGATTATTACCACTTGCTGTCTATGGCGCATCTACTGATATGATGTTAAAAGGTGCTCAAGATGCACACAAGCGTTTTAGCAATCCAAACTTAAGCGATAATGAAGCATATCTTTATGCAGCAACACGCTATATGTTATATCATTTAAAAGGAAAAAAAGTAGAAATGCTTGTTGGTTATGAACCAAGATTATTATTCTTAAATGAATGGTGGAAACAATTATTTGGAGAATCAGAAGGTAAAGAAAATAAAGGTATTTTCGTTGCCAGCGCTGGTTTTTCAACTGACCTTCACTCTCTTGGTCAATATATTCAAGAAGGCGAAAGACATTTATTTGAAACAGTGGTTAAAGTTGGATCTCTAGAAAGTGATACAATCATCCCAACAGATGAAAAAGACTTAGACCAATTAAACTATATTTCTGGTAAAAAACTTTCTTATGTAAATGATCAAGCATTAAAAGGAACGATGATGGCTCACAAAGACGGAAATGTTCCTAATATGTTATTAGAAATACCAACACTTGATAGTTACACATTTGGTTATCTCGTTTATTTCTTTGAAAAAGCTTGTGCAATGTCAGCTTATTTATTAGAAGTAAACCCATTTAATCAACCCGGTGTTGAAGCATATAAGAAAAATATGTTTGCGTTATTGGGCAAAAAAGGATACGAAAACATTTTAAAGTAGGAATTTAGATGAAGATAAAAGTAACACATTCTGTTGAAGAGACTAAATATTTGGGTTATGAACTAGGCTTATTGTTAAAAGATGTAGCGCATATCGTTATTTTATTAGATGGCGAATTAGGTGCAGGAAAAACCACATTCACACAAGGTTTAGCAGATGGCTTAGGCATTAAACAAATCGTTAACTCTCCAACGTTCACAATTATGAAAAAATACACAACACCAGATAGATTAAGATATTTATATCATCTTGATCTTTATCGCTTGCAAGAAGCAGGCAGTGATTTTGATTTAGAAGAATATATTGATGGACAAGGCATGATCGTCATTGAATGGCCTTTCCAAGTGAAAGAATTTATGCCAACTGACTATATTGGTGTACAAATTAAAAAAGTGGATGATGATACAAGAGAGTTTACACTTGAATGTTTTGGATATCCATGTAAGAGAGCGATTCAAGCGATATGAAAACACTGATTTTTGATGTATCCACTCAAGTGATGTATGTTGGTTATGCAAAAGATGACCAACTCATTGATTTTAGCATTAGAATATCGATAAGAGACCATGCAAAATATTTAGTTGATCGTATTGATCAAGTGATTAAAAGAAACAAATTAACACTAGATGATATTGATCAAATCATTGTTGGTTCTGGTCCTGGATCTTATACAGGACTTAGAGTTGCAGTGATGGTTGCTAAAATGATTGGTTTTACTAAAGAAATACCTGTTAAAACTGTCAGTAGTTTATTCTTTATGACCAGTGGTTATAAAGGAAAAGTTGCCGCATTAATTGATGCAAGACGTGGGTATGTTTTTTCTGCTATTTATGAAGATGGCAAAGTGCTTTTAGAAGATGGATATAGAGATTTAAAAGAACTTCAAACTACAGATATGTACAAACAAGCAAGAACAATCTTCATTGATGATAGAACCTATGAAGTCGATATTAAACGTATATTGGAACATGCAACATTAGTAGAACATATTCATGATTTAATTCCAACATATCTTAGAAAAACAGAAGCGGAACACAATTATGATAAGACACGCAAAAATTGAGGATATTGCCGCTATTGTTAATATAGAGAAAAAAGTGTTTAGAGAAACACTTGGTGATCGATTTTTATATCAAGAGATAAAAGAAAATCCATTCGCTCAATATTTTGTCTATGAAATGGGACATGAAGTCATTGGTTACATTGGTTATAGATATGATCAATCTTTTTGTGAAATGATGAATTTTTGTATCATACCAACACATCAAAACGAAGGTTATGGTAAAGAACTTTTGGAAGTGTCGATGTTAGAAATGATAAACCTTGGCGCAAAAACGTTTACGTTAGAAGTTAGAAACAGTAATTTAGTAGCCCAACACGTCTACGAACGTATGGGATTTAAGAAATCGCATATTAGAAAAAACTATTATCAAAATGAAGATGCGATTGTCTATATAAAGGAAGTGCAAGCATGAGAATTTTAGCAGTTGAATCAAGCTGTGATGAAACAAGTGTAGCGATTGTAGAAGATGGCAAAAACGTCATTTCTCACGTTGTTTTATCACAAATAGATATTCATAAAATATATGGTGGTGTCGTTCCTGAAATTGCATCACGTAATCATATTGTCCATATGACTAGAGTTTTTGAACAAGCATTAAAAGAAGCAAACATGATGGCAAAAGATATAGATCTGGTTGCAGTCACTAAAGGTCCTGGACTTATTGGATCATTACTTGTTGGTATTAATGCAGCAACAACATTTGCGTTTGCTAATCAACTTCCAATCATCGGTGTTAACCATTTGATTGGGCATATTTATGCAGCAAATATTGAACACGAAATAAAATTTCCAGCATTGATCTTACTCATCAGTGGTGGACATACAGAACTTTTATATTTAAAAGACCATATGGATATTAAAATGCTTGGAACAACCTTAGATGATGCTGTTGGTGAAGCATATGATAAAGTCGCAAGAACTTTAGGTCTTCCATATCCTGGTGGACCAGTCATTGATAAGCTATCAGTTGAAGGTATGCCTACATATCAACTCCCAAGACCGCTCATTGATGATGAATCATTAAATTTTAGTTTTTCAGGTTTAAAAAGTGCAGTTATTAATTTAGTTCACAATGAAGAACAAAGAGGTAATGAAATTAATCAAGCAAATATGTGTGCATCATTTCAAAATGCAGTCATTGATGTTTTAATTACCAAAACTAAAAAAGCTGCAGAAAAACTTCAAGTCAATCAAATTATCGTCGCTGGTGGTGTAGCAGCCAATAAAGGCTTAAGAAAGCGCATATTCGATGAAATTAAAGATATAGAAATCATTATTCCATCGATGAAATATTGCACGGATAATGCAGCCATGATTGGTGCGGCTGCATATCAACAATATCTTATAGAAGGTGCTAAAAAATCATATTTAATTGGCGGAGAATCAACCATTCCATTTGATTTATATGAAATTTAATAAAAATGAAAAAACAAGAAATTTCGTAAAAACTCTACGAAATTTCTTTTCATTTTCCATCCCCTTTTTCATATAGTTACAATTTCGTAATTTATTTGATATTAAAATATTTTGAGACTATAATATATACAAGGTAAGCAATGGGGCAAACTTTTATAATTTTTGGAGAATGAGGCTTTAATGAACAGCGAAGAGAAACTAAAAATTTACGAAGTGATGTCTGAAATACGTGATAGTTTTATAGAAATAAAACCCCAAGATTTAGATCGTATGATTAATCACGCTTTATTTAAGATAGGTAGACTTGTTCATCAAGATCGTGCCTATATTTTTGAATATGACTTTGTTTCAAACACTACGTCTAATACCTATGAATGGTGTGAAGATGGTATTGAACCTATGATTGATTATTTACAAAATGTGGCATTATCAGACATCCATGATTTTGTTGATACACATTTGCGTTTTGAAACCATGAACATTCCTAATGTGTCTAAACTAGGTAATGATTCAGAAGTGAAAAATATATTAGAATCACAAGGTATTCAAAGCATGGTTGCTATTCCTTTAACATATCATGAGAGCCTAGTTGGTTTTATTGGTTTTGATGCTGTCACACATTTATATGAGTTTAGTGATTTTGAATTAAAAGTACTTCAAGAGTTTGCAAGTATTTTAGTGATTCATATGATGCAAAACAAGATGAGAAACATTGTTGTCGATAGAGAAAGAAAATTAGAACTTATTGTTGATCAAACACAAATAGGTATATGGGAATATTTAATCATTGGACAATTTGTATACATCAATGAAGTCTATGCAAAATCTTTAGGATTAGACTACAAAAAAATGGCTAAAATGACAAACGCTCAATGGAAAGAGTTTATTCATCCTGATGATAAAGAAAAGTTTTCAAAACATGTCAGCATGTTGATGCAAAAAGAAAAAGAACATACAAATTTCGTTGCTAGAATTAAACACAATGATGGACACTATGTCACCTTTAATATTCATTTAACGCTTATATCTGATATAGATTCCGGTGAAGAAAAAATATATGGAACGATGATTGATATTACTGAGATTGTAAAAAATCATGATCAATTATTAACATTTGAACGTGCGGTTTATAATAATGCAACACCAATTTTTATAACAAACGGCGAAAAAGAAGTTACATTTATTAACCCAATGATTACCGAAATGCTTGGATTTACATTAGATGATGTCATAGGAAAACGACCAGAGTTTATTGGCGCTAATCTACCCATTCATGAACTTATAGCTATTTATCAAACCATCGATCAAGGTGAATCATGGTCAGGTGAAATGCTTGTTGGTAGAAAAGATGGTTCATCCATTCCATTGTCAGTACATGTATCACCCGTTTTAAATGAACAAAAAAAGATTATTAATTATATTGGTACATTTATAGATATTTCAGAACTTAAGCATAAAGAAAATGTATTAAAAAACAAAAATTCAGTGCTTGAAGATATGGTTTATGACAAGATTAGTGAATATAATGAATTATTACAAGTATCAACATTAGCCTTCGCTACATTAACTGAAAAAAGAGATCACGAAACGGGTAAACATATTCTAAGAGTTCAACACTTATGTAAGGCATTGACAGAAGAACTTGTGAAAACACCTAAATATAAAGATGAGTTTAATAAAAAATCATATGTTGATGCCATCTATCAAGCAGCAAGTCTTCATGATATTGGTAAGATTGCGATTCCTGATCGAATTTTATTAAAACCGGGTAAACTTGATGAGGAAGAATGGGAAATCATGAAAACTCATGTGCAAATTGGAGCAGACACCATTAAAGAAATGTATGGTCAAAATACAAGTAATCTTTTATTAGAGGTTGCAGAAAACATGATTAGATATCATCATGAAAAATGGAATGGTACTGGTTACCTAGAGGGTCTTCAAGGTGAAGATATACCACTTAGTGCCCGTATCATGAGCATTGCTGATGCATATGATGCTATTCGTTCAAAACGCCCATATAAAGAAGAAAAGGATCATCAAACCGCTGTTGCACTGATCTTAAAAGATGCAGGTACACACTTTGATCCATATTTAATTGATGTCTTTAAACAGGTTGAACATCAATTTGAACAAATTTATCAAACATATAGAGATGAATAAGTGCCAAAACTATGGCACTTTTTTGTTTCTTATCGAAAGAAATGCTCAATTAGTTGTATTTTCGTAAAGAAAAATATATGATTATATTGAAAGAGGAGGGCGGAGAAAAATGAAATTTTTGTTTAAACACTTAGTTTTACCAATTTTGATTTTGTTAGCAATTCCAGCTGCATTATTATTTTTTGCATATAACGATGTATCCATTCCAACTGATGACTATCAAGCTTCATCAAGCGTGGATTTAGCATCAATGATTTCAACTGAAATGGATTCATTTTTAACGAATCCAGATACAACATCTGCTATTTCATTAGATATCGATCAAGCTGATGTTAATACCATGATTAAAGATAACTTACTTGTTAACTTAAATGAGAATTATTTAGACGGTTTAGGTGGTGACAATGATAGTTATGTGATTAAACAAGACTATTTTGGTTACCAAGGTTCTTGGGTAAGATTTAGTGAAGATACTGTTGAGATTGAATCAGGGGCTCATGTATTTGTTGGTGATTTTACGTATAAAACAAGTTTATTGATTGCGTTTAAACTTGATGTAAACACAGAAGAAATCACATTGACACTCGATAAGATTAATATTGGACATATTCCGCTTGCTTGGGTGTTTGGTGTAGCTGATTGGGCAGTTAAAACAGCATCAGGCACGGGCATTGAAGAAATGATTAATAATCAACTTAACGGTCTTGCAACATTTGATCCTCAAACAAGAGAAATCAAATTTGATGTACAAGATCTCATAGATCAACAAGTTGGACAAGATGATCCCGAAAGTGCAGCACTTATCAATTCATTACTTACATTTTTAGGGCAAAATGAATTATTAGATATTGGTTTTACAGATGGAAGTTTTGATGTTTCACTCGGTTTAGGTAAACTACTTGATACAACTTCTCCATTTGTATTAAATGCAGCAGATCAAATTACTGATGCTACTGATCTTCAAACCATATTAGAAGCAAAAGCAACTTCAATTGCAGTAAGTATTTTAACAACAAATACAGATCCGTTTATTGATTTAGATGAATTTACGTTAAATCGTATGATGGATTATATGATGAGAGATACCATGAGTTCACCAGGTGTATTGTTTTCAACAACATTTATGGAACAATATACACTGACTGCGGGTATGCTTTATGTCACCATGGATGATAATTTTGTCGTTAACATTCCACTTGAAATTGTTGATCAAAATGATACAAATAAAAAATTTACAACCATCATTAAAATAGATGCAACACCATCGATTGAAAATGGATCGGATTTTGTGATTACACTTAATGGTTTATCAGCAGGACAAGTGACACTTGATGGTGAGCATATGGATTCAATATTAGCACTTATAGGTGAAAATGATTATATTACTGATGGAAAGATTGTCATTGAAGATTTTGATGCTCAAATGCAACAAGTTGGCATGTCAATTAGTGATATTGAAGTATCTGGTTCTAATTTAAGACTTTATGTTGATTTATCTGGCACACTTGACTTAACTGATTTACAAGATACGATTCAAAATGTATTAGATAATACGATTGCAACTGATTATCCTGAAATCAGTGATGAAATTGATAGCTTAATATCAAGTTTAACAGATCCAAATGGTGATCCTGAGCAAGCTGCTCAAGATTTAATTGATGCAATTTCACAATTAGATGATGCAGATCAACAAGCGTTATTTGATGATTTAGCTAGTGATCTTGAATCATCAGGTTATTCAATGGATGATATTTTAGGATTGATGCCTTAAGATAAACTTAAAAATAGATAAAGATGTGGGTTTTTCCCACATCTTTTTTATATAGTAGTGACACAGGTGTCTTTTTTTGATAAAATAAACGTAATCAATTCTTAAGATAACACATAGAAATCTTTAAATGAACTTCATCCTTTTATGGGGATAAATTGATGAAGTAGATTCTTTGACTGGGGGTTATACGTATGAATGATTATGTGATGGGTTATAACCGATCAGTTATAAATAAAGAAGATGTTTTATATGGAAAAAAAATGGTCACGAGACATCTGTTTATTTTTGATTATTTAATGGGTACTTTAGTATTTGTTACTTTCTTATCAACGATCTCTTTGTATGAAAGCATGGAACCAAGCATCAGAATATTATTACTCACTGTAAGCATATCTGTTTTGTTGTTGTACTCTATTCAAAGAATTCGTGCACATGTACTGACCACGCGTTTAATACATGCCCAATTTGAAACAAAAAAAGATATTACGTTTCATTTTACGTTTTATCAATATATGATGAATGTTGACATTTATTCCATTGAAGGTAAAAAATCTTGTACACTTTCATATGAAAATCTCGAACATATTCATTACGATCCACAACTAGTTGTGATTAAATGTGGTATAGATAAAAAGTTTTATTGGTTTAATCCATTATTTTTAAAAGATGTGACTATACATCAATTATGCGATCAGATTAAAAAATCTAATTCTAAAGTAAAAATTTCGGGAGTTATATGATAACTCCTTTATTTTCCAGTTTATTTCCTTTTAATCCAATAAGATAGAGGTTATAATAGTATTACTATTAAAGAGTCAAAGTAGAGGACATGTATGAAAAAAATATTAAGTATCATTACAATTTTATTATTATCTATCATATTAACATCATGTGACTTAAGTTTTATTGATTATCAAAGAACTTATGAAATCACATTTGAAACTAACGGGGGAACAAGTATTAATCATATTTATGTTGATCAAACATTTTCTGCAGAGGATTTAGCACTTTATGAAACTACTAAAGATGGATATGTGTTTGATGGTTGGTATATTGATCAAACTTTTGAACATACACTTGGTGATATTAAAGAATCATTAACAGTTTATGCGAAATGGCTAGAATTATTTACCATTACTTGGGTAAATGAAGATGATTCAGTGCTTGCTACTTCACAAGTTGTTGAAGGTGAAACGCCTGTTTATGAAGGCACGATTCCTACAAAATCTTATGATGGTACATATAGTTACACATTTGATACATGGAGTCCATCATTAGTCGCAGCTACAGAAGATCAAACCTATAGAGCAACATTTACACAAACCTATGATATTACATCATTTGATGATGCAGAGATTGATGATGTATTTGGGTTCAACTTATCTGATTATATACCTGTCATTAAGACACATAATTATGAAGTGATAGATGCATCTACATCAAGTGCTTACTTCTTGTATATTAATATGAATGACTGGACACAAACAGAAGCAGATCTTTATGAAACTGAACTTAATAGCCTACTTTTATATAATAGTTCTAACGAAAGTTGGATGGTTGGAAATATATCACTATCACTTGATTTACTTTTCACATCTAGTACTTATCAAATGGTGTTAACTGCATCAAAAACAGAAACTGAAACAACATGGTTAGATGTCATTGATTTACTGGATAGAACATTTACATATGATAGTTTTTTAGACATACTTACAACGATGCAAAATCTTTCTCATATTGGCATGTTTGAAGATAATAACGGTATAAGTATAACAGCATTTACAGATTTTTATAACAGCCAAAGTGCTGTTGATTCATACATATCAGCACTTAATAATTTAGGTTGGTATTATCATAGTGCACAATCAAGTTTATATGGTGAAGATGTCTATATCTATGATATTACCGAAACGACTGCAGCTGCAGTTTACATCACATATACACAAACACAAGTTCAACTACATTTTTGGGTGTTTGATAACACAACAACTACGGATGAACTTACAACATTTGTGAATCAAAAATCAATTACAACATTTGAAGAAGTAAAATTTGGTAAATCAGGACTTCCAAGTGTTGGTACATATCATGTGCTTTTAATTCCAGTTGAAATTAAAGGTTCTCCATTCCCTGCTGATTATATGACTAAATTAGAATTGGCATTTAATGGAGATGCAGCGTCAACTGGATGGCAATCTGTATCAAGTTTCTATAAGGCAAGCAGTTTTGGTGACTTAGATATCACATTTGATATCCAAATGAAATTTACAACCACTTATGATAAATCCTATTATGAAGGTTATGGTACTGACGGTGATCAATATGCGATGGTAGAAGCTATTAACGCTTTAAATCCTACCATTGATTATAGTGATTATGACTATAATAATGATGGTGTTATTGATTCTATCTATTTCATCTATTCTGTGCAATATGATTATGATACTGACCCATGGTGGGCTTGGGTGTTTGATGCATCTTATGGTGTTGCAGATAGTATTAATAACGTTGATGGTAAATCACTTGAATACTATATGTGGGCAAGTTATTATTTCTTATTAGATCCAATTGGTCTTAACAATTTAAATGCAAACGCAGAAACATACATTCATGAAACAGGTCACTTACTTGGCTATATTGATTTATATCCATATGAAACTTATACATATGGACCAGTAGGTGGATTTGATATGATGGACTGGAATGTCGGTGATCATGGACCTGCAAATAAACTCTTATTTGGATGGTTAGAACCTTTGGTTGCGACATCGGGTAGTTATACAATCACGATTGATTCCTATGCAACGGATACCGATGGTAAAAATAGTGTTATTTTAATCCCGTATAACTCAAATGATTTGGCTGATGGAGATGCATTTGATGAGTATTTACTTATTATGTTTTATACACCACAAGGTTTATATGATGGACATTTAAGCCTATCTTATGTTCCTGATAATGCTGGTATTATTGTTTATCATGTGGATGCAAGACTTTATAGTCGTTCAACTTTTTGGGGAGATTATTTCCAATATAACAATGAAGGATTATCAGATTTCTTTACAGAAATATTAGAAGCTGATAAAAATGATACGTTCCCATCAACAAGAAGTAGAGATTATTTCTCCGATTCTGACATGCTTAGATCAGGTACACTTGATCTATCAACAGATTATAGTTGGCACCAAGGTGGCGCGATTAATGTATCTATTGAAGTCGCAAGTGCAATTACAAATACAAGTCCAACTGTGACGCTAGTGATTAATATTGGATAAAAAATAAAAAAGTAGCAAGAATTTGCTACTTTTTCTTTGGTCTCATTTGTCTTAAAGTTTCTTTTATCTCATCTGAAACTCTATAAGATTCAATGGATTTTTGAATGGTTTTTCTAAGTGTCCAATCATCTAAATGATGATGATTCATGTAAGCTAATCCTTTTGTTGGATATTTTGCTAGGATAGTCGCATAAGCCCATGCAACTGCCATTTTAGCATAATATGCATGAACTTTAAGTTCATCAAGAATAACAATGACGCGATCAATATATGTATCTGTTAAAAAGTGTGATAGTAACATAACGGCAACAACTCTTTGTTCAAATTCTTTATCAGAATCTTTATAGGCTAACAAAAAATCAAATGTTTGTTGCATATGCTTTCTTGCAAGTGTGAAATGGTTGCATAATGTATCATTAACAGCCCATCCATGAATTTTTGGAATATAGGCTTTGATATAGGATAGGGCTTCATCAATATCAGATAACATACAAATGACCATCGCATGAATTTGTTCTAGTTCATAACTTGATAAATCATTGGTGTCTAAAAACTCATTTGGATTATTTTTAGATATGATTTTAGCAATACTCCGCATCTTAGGAATAGACAAACCATTAAAATTGGATTGTTCTTTATTTAATTTTTCATCAAATGCAATACGCTTCTCATTTCTTTCTCGCTTGATCATGAGTTTTACATCATTTAAAGTCATATATCCACCACCTGTCTTTATTGTATCACAGCAATCACTTGTTCATGGCACATGATATAATAGAGATATCTAAATTGCGAGGTGATTATATGTGTGGAAGATTTACATTGGCCATATCTGCTAAACAATTATCTGAATATGTCATGGATAAATATCACATCACAGACTATACTATAAATCATGATGCACCTAAATTTAATGTGTCACCAGGGCAACAAATCATTTCCATTTTACATGATCAAAAACAATATCGTATTGGAACATTAAAGTGGGGTTTTATTCCTAGTTTTGCAAAAGATGACGTATCATTTCAAATGATTAACGCCAAAGCAGAAACGTTATTTGATAAACCAGCATTTAAAGCATCTGCAATAAATAAAAGATGCGTCATTTTAGCAGATAGTTTTTATGAATGGAATAAAACAAATAAAAAGAATCCACCAAGACGTATATTAACAACCGACCAAAAAATATTCTCAATGGCTGGTATATGGAATACATATATTAAAGACGATGGAAGTAAAGTACATACGGTTGCTATTATAACGACAGAAGCAAACGAAATGATGTCTTCATTTCATGATCGTATGCCAGTCATTTTAACTAAAAAAGGTGAAGAGATTTGGTTGAATCCATCGCTTAAAGATCAAAAGGAATTGGAAAAGGTTTTAAAACCTTATCAATCTGATCATATGAAAATGTATAAGGTATCAAAAAAAGTCAATGCAACTTCTTATGATTTTGAAGATGCAATCATTGAAGTTGAAGATGATGATGAAGATACATTATTTTAGATTTTCTATTTTGAAAAGCCACTCAAAAAGAGTGGTTTTTTATTTATTTTATGTATTATAGGACATATCCGCCCTGTTTTCATATAAGAATTCAAATTATAATAGAAATATAATACCCAATTATACATCAGTATGATCTACCAAGGAATTGAGTGTTACTATATGAGTAATATGCAAGTTGATATCATTGGAATGATGGATGGATCAGGAAATATCGTGGTAAAATATAGCTATGATGCGTGGGGTAATATCTTATATCAATGGACATCAATCACAAACTTAGATCATATCAATCCATATCGATATGATGAAGAAATAAATCTATATTATTTGAATGCAAGATATTATGATCCATCAATAGCAAGATTTATATCATCTGATGATGTAAGTTTTATATCAGATGATCAAGCATCAAGTATTAATCTATATGTTTATACATTAAACAATCCAGTAATTTATACGGACAGCACCGGTTATTGGATCGATACAGCGATAGATATTGCTTCTGTTGCGTGGAGTTTATATGATTTTATAAAAAATCCAACATAGGCAAATGCTTGATGGTTAGCGCTTGATTTATAATCTAATGTTTATGGAAGGGTGTAGCAAATGAACATTGAAAAACAGTTTGAATTTTTGAAAAAATACGGATTTAAATTTAAAGAGCAAACCTTTATGAATGTTTATAATAGTTATTTCACTGTACATACATATAGTTTTTATAATGAAGATGGGTGTTTTACAATATATAATCTTCCTCAAAGGGGCGAATGGGATTATTATTATTCAAAAAAATTTAGTACAGTTATGGAAAATTTACTAGATTCCAAACTAGATATATATAAGCAAAAATCAGAAATATGGAGTAAGGCTAGGAAAACTTGGTTTTATACGATAAGGAAAGAACTAAATCTACTTGCAGGTGCAATAAAACATCAAATAGAGGACAATAATGAGTTCTATGGTATTAAGGTTTTGATTTAGTTTTTAATCGTGTGTAATGTGGCTATATTAATAGCCAAGTTATTGCGTCCTAAAAAACATCTAAAAAGCTTATTTTTTTGTTTTTATTGAGCCGTTTTATAGTACACTCAATTTAAATATAGTCCTCATTTTATTAATTATAACAAGACAACTTATTGTAATTGAGTGCTTTTTTATATACAAAAATAGACATATCTAAAATCATATGTTGTAGCATATGATCTTGCTGGGAATCCCCTCATTAGAAGTCTTATTTATGAAGAAAATTGACAGGTATAAATTATTTAAATGATTCTACTGTGGATATTGAATATCATTATAATGATCAAGGTGTAAGAGTATCAAAAGAAACCAGTACACATGAGTATGAATACATTGTTGATGGTACATTGATTAATATGAACTACCAAGTTATTGAGTATTACTATATCAGTAATACGCAAGGTGATATCATTGGTATAATTCATGGAGCTGTGTTTGGTGCATTATCTGGATTAGTAGTTGATTTTGCAGTAGCGACAGCAGGAATTGGTGGTGCTGCACTCATATCTGGGGTGGGTAATTTTATGGTTGGTGCAGCAGCTAGTTTTACAAGCCAATTGTTTATAGAAAATAAGCAGGTATCTGAAGTAGACTTGGGAGCTATATTTATTACTGCAGCTCTTTCTGGATTCACAAGTGCTTTATCTGGTGCCTTCGGTGGAATGTTGAATAGCACACAAGGATGGAACTCTTCAGGGACAGTTATGCAAAAGATGATTCAATCTATGAGTCATGTAGAAAATTGGGTGGCATCAGGAATTATTTCAATGCCATTAATAGGATTAAACATTATAGGAAGTTATTATGATAAAGTATAAGAGGTTAATATGATAAAAATAGCAAATAAATTCACATTTTATGGTTCTTGCTTTGCATTGCCGGTGTTGCATATAATTATTATATTGGTGTCACTATTAGAATCAGCAGTCTATAATGACACACACGTAATCAATGCATCTGGTGATTTGTCTTTATATTTGATGTTTGCAATGCTCCTACCATTCATAAGTCTTTTCTATATGAGAAATTTTATGCAAATTGTTGTTTTTGATGAAAAAGGAATAAAAGCATTTAGTCTATTAGGGCTCATCCATAAATATCAGTGGAGCGAAATTAAAGACGTTAGAATTGAAAATTATAATAGTATCGGATATACATATTCGCAATTTTTCCATGTTATCGGAACAGATATTGAAAAGTATCAAAAAAGTGGAATTATTAAAGATGACTCTAATATTACTTTTTTTTACGATAAAAAATCATATGAGTTAATGAATAAACACATCCCTAAGTTAATCGAACACGCAAATATAAAAAATGAAAAGATAAATAGATCTCAAAAAACCACAAAGAAATTAGCCGATTTTCGAATTGGTGAATTTATAGTTAAAAATTTGATAGTAATCTTTGTTATGATTTTAGAAGTTGTGCTATTCACCATAATATTTAAACAAGAAAACTTTTCATTTGTAGAAAGAAGCGTTATTCTAATCATATTGTATATTGTGATTTTTATAACGCAGTTTATCGCTGCGAAATACGTTAATAAATTAATTTACATATATGAGGATCAAATTATACTCAAAAATTTTATTTCTAAAAATATTGTTATTGATAAAAAGGATATTGAATCTATCAGTTTAACAGAAAAGTATTTTATAATTAGAAGCCAAAAATCGCAGAAATTTACTTTTAGGGATAAAAAAATAAACTCAAACGAAATTAAAATAAAAGCAAATCATAAAAATAAAGAAATTTTAGAAGAGTTAGGATATTTTTGATTTATTTCGAAATAGAATTATTTTTGTCAATTGTAAATCGAAAAGCAGATACAAGAGAATTATGTCACTTCATTCAAACAAAACTTTAATTAATTGTCTATGAAATGGTAATTCTAAAAACGTTCATAGTTAACTTATGAGAAAGCTAAACAGTATAAAACAATCAAGTATTAAAAAATTAAGTTGAATTTAAAAGGATTGATCCCAGTGCAACACAGAAATCAATCCTTTATAGTTGAATATTCAATTAAAACAACAACTTTGACGGTTGACTAAAGGACGAGAAATCGTCCTTTTAATTATGCTGGAATAACAGTCCCTTGATAATGTTCTTCAATATACGTTTTAATTGTATCTGATGTAAGTGCAGCTACAAGTGCTTGAATTTTAGGAAGGTTTTCTCTACCTGCTTTAACAGCAACTATATTTACATAGGGATTATCAGTAGGTGATTCTAGAATAAGAGCATCTTCAAGTGGATTTAATCCACCAGATAATGCAAAGTTACCATTGATAAATACTAATGCACCTTGATTGTTTTCATAAGCACTATATAAAAGTTCTGGATTGATTTGTTCAAAAACAAGGTTTTTTGGATTTGATGTAATATCTTCAAGAGTTGCAGTTAATGAATTAACACCATCAGCTAAAGTGATGAGCCCTGCAGCAGCAAGGATGGCTAAAAATCTACCATGATCTGAAGTAGAATTACTGATGATGACTTTATCACCATCTTGGACTTGATCAATAGAAGTATATACTTTTGAATATAATCCAAGAGGCTCAATATGAATACTTGCTACATTGACTAATTGTTTATCAGATGCAGCACTTGCATTATATTGATCAAAATATGGAATGTGTTGGAAAAAATTAGCATCAGCTGAGCTATTAGCAACTGCTGGGTTCGGTGTTGTATATTCACTTACTACTGTAACTTCTAAAGTATATCCTTGTGCCTCTAAGATGGGTCTTGCTTGTTCAAGGATTTCAGCATGTGGTACAGCAGTAGCAACCACATAAATGGTATTTGGATCGTCAATGTCTGCTTGATTACATGAAGCAAGACCTAATGCGATAATGGTTAAAACGAATATTGATAATATTTTTTTCATATGTTTTCTCTTTTCTATTTGTGATTAATTTTTTTGACTATGAAGTCTGATGTGACTTGTATGATGAGTACAAGTAGTAAGATGATTGCTACTGAAACATATCCCGCAAGTTGTTTTGTAGAACCATTGTGAATTAAAAAGATGACTGCTTGATCACTTAATCCACCACCACCAATAGCATTTGCAGCAGAGATAAAACCAATTAAAGTGATCAGTGTCACTGTAAAGCCTGATAACAAGGAAGGAGAAGCTTCTTTAAAGAGTGTTCGTGCAATCTTAAACTCTTTTGCACCTAAAGCTTTAAGTGCTTCTGATTTTCCTCTTGGAATGTCTAATAATGAATTATATACAATGCGCGCATAAAAAGGTGTTGCACTGACAATCAGTGGTGGAAGAGCACCATTAGCACCTAACATTTGACCGTTTGTAATGATTAATGTTACTGGAATCATAATCACAATCAATATAACAAAAGGTACTGATCTAAATATATTGACGAACGCTGATATGATTTGATTTAAGAAAAGTAAATATTTATTTGATGTGTGTTCTTCATTTGTGAAGAATAGTGAAAAGCCTATAATTAAGCCAAATACTGAGATAAAGATAGCACTTATTAATATCATATAGAGTGTTTCAATTAAACCATCATAGATCAAATTTAAATCATATGTTGTCATATCTATTCACCTTAATTCCATGTGTATTTAAATAAGAAATAGCAGCATCTAAATCATGACCCGTCATCTTTACATAAAGATATCCAATTTGATCATCAACGATGTCTAGGACTTGTGCATGTAAGATATTAATGTCAATATCATAAGATTTAATCATTTGACTTAATACAGATGTTTCGTTTGCATCTTTTGTATAGATAAATTCGTAAACATCTGTATAAGTCTCATCGATATGGATGGTTTCTTTGACGAGTGATTTGGTGACTGGATGCTTGGGGTCCATGAATAAATCTATGGTTTTGTTTTGCTCGACAATTTGACCTTGATCCATAACAACTACTTTATTGCATATTTTTTTAATGGCTTCAATTTGATGTGTAATAAAGATGATGGTTAGATTCGTTTTTTTATGAATATCTTTTAAAAGCAGTAAAATTTCATCGGTTGTTTTTAAATCAAGCGCTGAAGTTGCTTCATCACATAATAAGTATTTAGGATTATTAGCAAGTGCACGTGCAATTGCGACTCTTTGTTTTTGCCCACCAGACAATTGTTTAGGGTATGCATCTTGTTTGTCTTGCAAACCGACAAGTCCTAAAAGATCTTTAATGCGGGTTTCTTGATGTTTTTTATCATGTGAGATATCTAAAGCAAGCTTGATGTTTTGATACACTGATAATTGATCAAATAAATTAAAGTCTTGAAAAATCATGCCGATTTGCTGACGCATTCGATTCAGTGCCTTTTTCTTTAAAGTTAATAAATCAACACCATCGATGATGATTTTACCTGTAGTGGGAGTAATCAGACCATTGATTAAGCGTATGAGCGTAGATTTACCTGCACCGCTGTAACCAACCACACCTAAAATGTCTCTATCATGAATGGTTAATTGAATAGGATTAAGTGCAACAAAAATTTGCTTACCGTGTTCAAATGTTTTTGATAATTGTTGTAATTCAATCATATATATTCCTTTCAAACATAAAAAAATAGTCTTATCGTTGCGATAAGACTAAGATCATGTTTGGCGTATATCTTATCGCTTATAGCATTACCACCTTATATGCACAGGTTGGTAGACGTTCACAGAGCTATATCTCTCCCGTCTTCTTGATAAATTGATTAAGTTGAAACTATTGTAACATGGGACAACAGATATGTAAAGATGTTTAATTGATAAAAATAATCCGGTTAAAAACGGGTGGCATCTAAGGAAAGATCAACAATCATAGAAAGCGTATATTTTAGTCCATCAATATAAATCATTTTATTTATAGTATCTATTTTAGTGACTTTTCCAAAAGAATTTTTGATGTATCCATCCTGATAATAGGATAAGTAAACATCCAGGTGTTCATGTAAAGCCTTTTGTAGATTGATATCCATTTCATAGAGTTGATCTTCTGATAGAAGTGGACGATCTTTTTTACCTAATCGATATTTTAATTGTTTGTATAAATCATTGAAACCTGCAAGGCCATCAAAAGGAGCCCATTTAATAATACCTCTATCCACATATGTGTTATTCATGATGACCTCCTACAAAATTGTTTCTCTTAACAATGGTAGAATGTTCTTCAAGGGATTCAGCACGATTGACTGAATTTTTCCCATATCTGGTTTTTATATGATCCATTGAGGATAATAATTGATATTCTTTTTCAAGCGCTTCAGCGTCCTCAAAAATGCTATATTGATAAAGTGTTGAATCTGTTAATCCACCCAAAGAGACTGAAACGGAACGGATAGGACTACCATCATAGCCTCTTTTAAAAATAGAGACACACGTATGATAAATTTCTTTGAAAGAAGAAGTGGGTTGATCAAGTGTGACTTGTTGGTGCAATCCTCCACCAGTGGTGAGCGAATAACCAACACCAAAATGAATAACACGGCAACGTTTTCTATTCATACGAAGGCGTCTAGTAATTTCATCAGCCATCTCTAAAATAATGGTATATATTTCAGGTGTTTTATAATCATGAAATAAGACTTGACTCGTACCAAAACTTTTACTTTTAGATCTTAATTTGTTTTTATCCTGGATTAAACTCATATCAATACCATGTGTATGATACCAAAGTTCTTCGCCTAAAATACCAAAGTGCTCTTTTAGTATTTCCTTATTATAATGTGCAATATCACCAATGGTTTGCATACCTAAAAGATTGAGATTGCGTTCCATACGATATCCAATGCCCCACATCTCTGATAGTGGTGTAATTGGCCACAATTTTTTTGGAACATCTTCATAGGTCCATTTGGCGATGGAATCTTTTTGATGTTTAGAATCTAGGTCCATGGCAAGCTTAGATAATAGCATATTAGGGCCGATTCCACAACTTGCAGGAAGTCCTAATTTTTCTTTAATTTCTAACACTATTTTACGTCCAAGTTCGATATCTGTCATATTATATAAAGATAGATAATGAGTCACATCTAAAAACGCTTCGTCTATAGAATAAACATATAAATCTTCATCAGAAACATAGGATAAATATATTTCAATAATCTTCATTGTATATTCCATATAAATTTTCATTTGCGGTTTTGCGTAAATGATATAAGGCTTCATATCATCTGGAATATCAAAAAGACGTGCACGAGATGAGATCCCTAAAGATTTTAAATAAGGTGTTACAGCTAAACATAATGCGCCATTACCTCTTGTTTGATCTGCGACAACTAAAGGTGTTTCAAATGGATTAAGCCCACGAAGTGCACACTCAACAGAGGCATAAAAACTTTTAAGATCAATACAAATAATGTGTTTATTAATTTGATATTCTTTCATGATTAAACGCCTCCTTTGTTTTGGTATTATAATCTATAATAGATGATAATTTCAAGGGCAAAATCAATGAAAATAAATGAAAGTTATTTCTAAGCGTTTTTATTTAGAATGATTCTTTTTGGCAATAAAAAAACCTACGATTTTTGTAGGTTTTTTATGTTCTTAAAATTTTATCAAGTGTTTTTCCTTTGGCGAGTTCATCAATTTGTTTATCTAGATATCTGATGTTTTTTAAAGTAAAATCTTCGATGGTTTCTACCCTTATGCCACATACAACACCGGTGATCTTCTCGCGATTGGGATTGAGATTTGGAGCTTGTTGGAAAAAATCTTTAAAATTTAGATTTAAAGATAAGATGGTTTCGATATCTTTATATCCGGTTAACCATAAGATAATTTCATCAACCTCTTGTTTGGTTCTTTGTTTTCTTTCAGCCTTTTTAACATATAAGGGATAAACCTCATTGAAAAGCATGTGGTAGATTCGTTCTAAATTCATAGAGAGGCTCCTTTAAGGATTTGTTTTCATTATAGCATCTATCTGAAATAGATGGTTTTTTTCGCATTTTTAAAAACATCATGTAAAATGAAGATAGAAAGAAGGTGTTTTCATGCTAGACTTGAATTCGAAAAAAGCGAAATCAATCGTCAATCATAAGAAGGCGAAGATATTTATTGTGAGATATCACTATAAAACTAAAGTGATGAAAGCAACCATCAAAGATTTTACTGGATATGCCAATCTCATGATGATGAGAGTCAAAGATGATCAAAAGGTATTGATTAATTATAAAGTCACCTCAGGTGTATGCGCACTTGCATATATGCAAAAGGATCAGTTTCATGTGATTGCACAAGAGACATTTAATGAAGAGGTTGTTCTTAATGTAAAAAAAGGCTTTATGCGCTTTAGAGTCATTGGAAATGATGCGTCTATTGCATTGACGATGACATTTATTTAATATGTAACAGTATTCATATATGAATGTGTTGTTGTTTCACATTTCTTTATGTATAATAGTAATGTTTAATCATATATTAGAAAATGATTAATTTTAATTAAATTGAAATATCAAAGGAGTTAATAAACATGAGCAATGATCGTTATCAATTAAATAAAGAATTAGCACAAATGCTTAAAGGTGGTGTCATCATGGATGTCACAAACGCTGAACAAGCAAAAATCGCCGAAGAAGCTGGCGCTTGTGCTGTGATGGCATTAGAAAGAATCCCAGCAGATATTAGAGCTGCAGGTGGCGTTTCAAGAATGAGTGATCCAAAACTTATCAAAGAAATTCAAGCAGCAGTAACGATTCCTGTGATGGCAAAAGTTCGTATTGGTCATTTTGTCGAAGCACAAATTTTAGAAGCATTAGAAATCGACTATATCGATGAATCAGAAGTGTTATCACCTGCAGATCAAGTGTATCACATTAATAAAAATGAATTTAGCGTGCCTTTTGTATGTGGTGCTAAAAACTTAGGTGAAGCATTAAGAAGAGTTGCTGAAGGTGCATCTATGATTAGAACAAAAGGTGAACCAGGTACAGGTGATGTTGTTCAAGCAGTCACTCATATGAGAATGATGCAATCAGAAATTCGATCAGTGCAAGCATTAAGAAAAGATGAATTATATCATAAAGCAAAAGAACTTCAAGTGCCTTATGAATTATTATTATATGTACATCAAAACGGTAAATTACCAGTTGTCAATTTTGCTGCAGGCGGTGTTGCAACACCAGCGGATGCTGCACTTATGATGCAACTTGGTGCAGAAGGTGTTTTTGTGGGTAGCGGTATTTTTAAATCTGGTGATCCAAAAAAACGTGCAACTGCGATTGTACAAGCTGTTACAAACTTTAACGATTCTAAACTACTCGCAAAAGTATCTGAAGATTTAGGTGAAGCGATGGTTGGTATCAATGAAGATGAGATTGAATTATTAATGAG
This sequence comes from Acholeplasmataceae bacterium, assembly GCA_963667565.1. Taxonomy (GTDB): domain Bacteria; phylum Bacillota_I; class Bacilli_A; order Acholeplasmatales; family Acholeplasmataceae; genus WOFB19. The sequence goes on from OY763415.1 coordinate 1,597,007, forward strand.
TGAAAGAGGCAAATAACATGTTGATTGGTATTATGGCTCTTCAAGGTGCATTTGTAGAGCACGCCAATCATTTAAAACAATTAGGTATCGAGTCTTTTGAAATTAGACAAAAAAGAGATTTAGAACGTCCTATGGACGGTTTAATACTCCCAGGCGGAGAAAGTACAACCATGTACAAATTACTTGTTGATCTTGATATGGATCAACTTTTGATTGAAAGAATTAATCAAGGGTTATTTGTATTTGGAACATGTGCAGGATTATTATTATTAGCAAATGATATCAGTAATCATACAAGAGCATTTTTAAAAGTGATGGATATCACTGCAAGAAAGAATGCTTATGGAAGACAGCTAGGCAGTTTTAGAACTTTAGGCACGTTTGGACATATTAAAGATATTGAGTTCGTATTTATTAGAGCACCATATATTGAAAAAGTGGGTCCACATGTAGAAGTCTTAGCTATTCATGATCACTTAATCGTTGCTGCTAGAGAAAAACATATCCTTGCAACTGCTTTTCATCCAGAGTTATCAAAATCAACAGATATTCACGCATACTTTATCAAAATGATTAAAGGCGAAATCTAAATGAAATACGCACCCAAAGGTGCGTTTTTTTATGGTTTTGATTTATGGTATCGTTTTATAATCCCTTTATCAAACATTTTAAATAATAAGTGATATAATACTTTTTGAAATTAGGTGATTCCATTGAGAAAATTAGAAAAAAATCTATATAAAATATCTTGGCCAATTTTTTTAGAATTGCTTTTTTTCACATTGCTTGGAACAGTGGATACCATCATGCTCTCCAATTTTTCAGATACAGCAGTAGGTAGCGTTGGTGTTGCAAATAGAATCCTTAATTTGTTTGCGATACTTGTCAATGTGCTTGCACTTGGAATTGGTGTAGTTGCAGCTCAATATTTAGGTGCAAATCAAGTTCAAAAAGCTAAGGATACAGTGGTTACTGGTGTCGTAGGAAATTTAATGATGGGTATATTACTTGCTGCCATGATGATTTTTTTTGGAAAATCATTTATTAGCTTAATAGGAACGAATGCCATATTTGTTGATGATGCGATGGTCTATTTAAGAATTGTTGGTTTCAGTTTAGTTTTCGTATCATTAAGAGTTGGGTTATCAACAGCGTTTAGAAGTTTCAGTCATCCTAAAGTTGTGATGATTATTATGGGGATAGGGAACTTAGTCAACATTATGATTAATGCCGTTTTAATCTATGGATTATTTGGAGCACCTAGACTAGGTGTTGAAGGTGCTGCTATAGGAACTTTAGTCGCAAGAATTGTCATGGTTATATTATTAACGATTTATACATATAAGATTTTAGAAATTAAGTTACATAAAATTAGATTTCATGTTGAACAACTTAAGAAAATACTTTATGTTGGTGTTCCAGGAGCAACCGAAAATACGATGTATAATATCGCTCAAGTACTTATTTTATATTTTGTCAATCAAATGAGTCCTGAAGCTGTGATTGCACAGTCTTATATCTCATTAGTGTTATCATTTGTGTTCATCTTTAGCTTTGCTTTCGCCAGTGGCAATTCTATCATTGTGGGTTATCACATTGGAGAGCGACAGCTTGAAGATGGGTATAAAGCAACACTTAAAACTATTAAAGTTACATTTGTCACGATTTTGATTGTCACAGGTTTATTAAATATATTTGCTTATCCGATTATATCGATGTTCACAGATAATGTTCTAATTATTAAAATGGTTAGACAAGTCATTTATATCTCAATTTTTATTGAAATTGGACGTTCAATGAATTTGGTTTATATTTCAGCTTTGAGATCTGCAAATGATACGATATTCCCAGTGGTGATGGCTGTGATATCTATGTTTGGTCTTGCTGTGTTATTTACCTATATTTTCGGTATCAGATTAGAAATGGGTATCTTTGGTGTGTTTTTAGCAGCGATGATGGATGAACTCTTTAGAGGAACATCCATGGCATATCGATGGTATAAGCGCAGATGGATGCAAATGAGTAATCGAGATTTGGTTTAAAGAGACCTAAATAACGCATAAAAACAACAGTTATATCTTAGGATATACCTTGTTGTTTTTTATATTTTCCTATATAATAATAGAGACTTGAGGTGATACTATGGAAAATCAATCAAACTTTATCAAAACCATTATGGAAAATGACATAGAATCAAAAAAACATAGTGATATTATAACAAGATTCCCACCTGAACCTAATGGGTTTTTACACATTGGTCACGCGCGAGCAATTATCACTAATTTTGAGCTTGCAAAAAACTTTGGTGGTTATACAAATTTAAGATATGATGACACAAATCCAGAAAAAGAAGATGATGTTTATGTTCAAGCAATTAAGAATGATATCAAATGGTTAGGTTATGAGCCTAAAGATATTTATTTTGCATCTGACTACTTTGATGAAATGTATGAACGTGCATTAATACTTATTAAAAAAGGATTAGCATATGTTGATTTTCAATCAGCAGAAGAAATGGCTAAAAATAGAGGCGATGTCAACACACCGGGTGTTGCTTCACCATATAGAGATACTAGCATTGAAGAAAATTTACAACTATTTAAAGATATGAAAGATGGTAAGTATAAAGAAGGGGAATGCGTATTAAGAGCTAAAATTGATATGGCATCACCTAATATGAATATGCGTGATCCAGCGATTTATCGCATCGTTTATGCACACCATCACAGACAAGGGGATAAATGGTGCATTTATCCAATGTATGATTATGCGCATCCATTAGAAGATGCGATTGAAGGCATCACACATTCATTGTGCTCACTTGAGTTTGAGGATCATAGACCTTTATATGATTGGGTTGTAAGAGAAACAGAAATTCCTTCAACACCACGACAAATTGAATTTGGTCGTTTAAATGTTGAAAATACGGTATTATCAAAAAGATTTTTACGCGCGCTTGTTGAAAACCATAAAGTTAGTGGTTGGGATGACCCAAGAATGCCAACGATTTCTGGTATGAGAAGACGTGGATATACTGCAGATGCGATTAGAAATTTCATTTTATCTACAGGGTTATCTAAAGTCAACTCAACGGTTGGTGCTGATATGTTAGAAGCAGCAGTTAGATCTGATCTTCAAGATAAAGCAAAACGTGTCATGGGTGTTGTGAATCCATTAAAAGTAACGATTACCAATTATGATGAAGATAAAATTGAATATGTCGATGTTTTATGGCATCCTGATCAAGAAGCATTAGGAACTAGAAAAGTCGCATTTTCTAAACATTTATATATTGAAAAAGACGATTTTGTCTTAGAAAAACCGAACAAGCACTACAAGAGACTTGCATTAGGGATTGAAGTTAGACTTTTCCACACATATTTTATTAAAGCAAATGAAGTAAAATATGATGAAAACGGAGAAATCACTGAAGTGTTTGTCACTTATGATGTCAACACAAAGAGTGGCAGTGGGTTTGATGAAAGAAAACCAAATGGTACCATCCATTTCGTTGAAGCAACCACAGCACAAAAAGCAGAAATTCATTTCTATCAACCCATGTTATTTGATGATGAGTCATTAGACCTTATGGATAGATTTAATCCTGAGTCACTTCAAATGCGAGAAGGGTTTGTAGAAGAAGCACTTAAAGATACAAAACCACAAGATAAATATCAATTTATTAGAGTAGGATATTTTAATACAGACGATGATTCTAAAAAAGATCATTTGGTATTTAATGAAATTGTCCCACTAAAGAGTTCTTACAAATAAAAAAAGAAAGCAGGTAGAACATGGAGAATTATCTAGCTACCTTAAATGAATCTCAATTAAAAGCGGTCATCCACCCGGGTGGTCCGCTTTTTGTTGTCGCTGGCGCGGGTACAGGTAAGACTAAAACACTTACAACAAGAATCGCATATTTAATCATGAGTGGGGTAGCACCAAGCCACATTCTCGCTGTGACATTTACAAATAAAGCAGCACGAGAAATGAAACAACGTGTCATTAACATGACGGGCCCTTATGCATCTGATGTATGGCTATACACGTTTCATGCTTTTGGATTGCAAATTCTTAGAAGACATATTGCACTACTTCCTTATGGGTATAAATCAACATTTACAGTGATTGATGAGGATGATGGAAAGAAAATTATTACAGACATCATCAAGGATATGGGCTTAGATATCAAACACTTTTCAGTGAAGCAATTAAAGAATTTGATTGCATTATTTAAGTCACAAAGACTTCCTGAATTTGAACGATCAGATGAAGAAAAAATATATAAGAATTATCAAAGATATTTATACGAAAATCAACTTTTAGATTTTGATGATTTGCTTATATATACATTAGAATTGCTGACTGAATATCCTGAGATTAAGCATAGATATCAAACAGAATTTGAACATGTTTTAGTTGATGAATTTCAAGATACTGACATTATTCAGTATAAGATATTAAAAGTATTAGGTGCCGTTCATAAAAATGTATTTGTTGTTGGAGATCCCGATCAAAGTATATATTCTTTTAGAGGTGCAAGCTATCAAAATAGTAATAGATTCATTAAAGACTATAGTGCGGACACAGTGATATTAGATAAGAATTATCGTTCAACAAATCAAATTTTACAAGCCGCAAATAAACTTATAGCAAATAATTTTAACAGACCAAGTGCAAAAAATCTAGAAAGTGATTTAGGCCTTGGAGAGCCAATAACCTATTATGTTGCAGATAATGATTACAATGAAACTTTTTATGTTATTAATGAAATAGAAAGACTTGTTAAGTTTGGAAATTATACATATGATGATTTTGCAATCTTATATCGAAACAACGCATTATCAAGATTATTTGAAGATACGTTAATTAAAGAAAGTATTCCATATATTATTTATGGTGGTGTTTCTTTTTATCAACGAAAAGAGATTAAAGATGCTTTAGCATATGTTCGATTAGGATTAGATCCACATCAAGATTTCTTCTTTAAACGTGTCGTGAATGAACCTAAAAGAAACATTGGTAAAGTCAGTGTTCAAAAGCTTGAAGAAAAAGCAAGATCATTAGGCATTAGTTTATATGCTGCAATTGATTATGTAGAATTAAGACCTCAAGCGCTAGAATCATTAAAAGGATTTAAAAAACTTATTGAAGACATAAGTCAGGCATTTTTTGATATGGCAGATTTACAAGAAATCATGCCCGTTTTGATGCAACTTACGGGTTATATTGATATGCTAAAAGCTGAAAATTCAGAACAGGCTGATGATCGTATCGATAACTTAAGAGAACTTCAATCTGTGTTTGTTAGAGGTGATATGTATTATGAAGGTTCATTTTACGAAAAACTCAAACAACAACTGGATCAAATCTCTTTATATTCCGATCTAGATCAAGATGTTGATGATGAAAATAGAATTAAGCTTGCGACATATCATCAAGTTAAAGGACTTGAGTTTAGAGTTGTTTTTATGGTTGTCATGGAGGAAGGTATTTTTCCAAACAACAATTCAATGATGAGTTCAATTGAATTAGAAGAAGAAAGACGTGTATGTTATGTGGGTATGACAAGAGCAAAAGAAAAACTCTACATGACGCATGCTAATCGTAGAATGCAGTATGGTGAACTAAGAATAGGATATCCATCAAGATTTTTAAAAGAATCAAGACCAAAAGAAGAAAGTGTTAGAAAAACATATAGTTATCAACAACCCATCGCGAGTGGCCATATTTTAAAGACCGGCGATAAAGTCAATCACGATGTCTTTGGTCAAGGTGTAGTTGTATCTGTTAATGATGATATTGCAAAAATTGCATTTTCTATGCCACATGGCATTAAAAACATTCTAGAAAGTCATCCAGCACTCAAAAAAGTGAAATAATATTTACATATCTAAATATAAAATATAAAACTAAATATTTATGATCTAATAAAAGCATGAGGTGAGACTTATGCTTTTTAATTGTGAATCATTTTTTTTAGTACTTGCTAAAAAAATTGATATTTAATATACAGAGTAAAAGTTCATCATCACCCATAATATTATTTGGGTGATATGATGATATTAAATGAAAAACAAGAGAAAGTAGTTTACACAAATGAACGCTTTCTTTTTTTATTAGCAGGTGCTGGAAGTGGTAAGACAAGAGTTATTGTTGAAAGAATTAAGCATTTGGTTAACACAGGTGTTGATCCAAAAAAGATTTTAGCTATAACATTTACACATAAAGCTGCCAATGAAATGAAGGAAAGAATTCATCATCATGATGTATGTGTTCACACATTTCATCAATATGCTTTAAGCATGTTAAAACAACATCAAGGATATACCTATAAAATCTTAGATCAAGAAAAAATAGTTACACTAAAAGAAGCCTTAGATATTAGTAATTACAAAAACCATTTGTATGAAATCAGTAAACCTAAAATATACGATGATTATCAAAAGATGTTAAATCATAAAGGACTCAAAGATTTTGATGATATATTAATTGATTTTTATATGATGCTTAAGAAACATCAAATGAGGACGCCTTTTACTTATATATTTGTTGATGAATTTCAAGATACCAACGTGTTACAGTATCACATATTAAAGTTAATGATTCATAAAGACACATCAGTTTGTGCAGTAGGAGATCCTGACCAAAGTATTTATCAATTTAGAGGTGCAAATGACAAAATCATTGAAATATTTATTAAAACATATGATGCACATGTTTATATTCTAGATATGAACTATAGATCGAGTCCAGACATTTTAGAGATTGCCAATCGCTTCATTATACAAAATCAAAGAAAACTCAAAAAGAAACTTATACCATACCATGAAGAAAACTACGATATAGAAAAACTTAGATTTAAGAGTTTAGAAGAAGAGGCTTCATTTATCATTAAAAGATATAGAGGATTTGTATTAGATGGTGTTAAGCCAAACGAAATCGCTGTGATTTATAGAAACCACCATAGAAGTTATGTGATTAGAGATGAAATTAAAAAACGATATATAGACAAAACATATGGTCTACAATTACTCACGATGCACGAAGCTAAAGGCTTAGAATTTGATGTCGTTTTCATTATTGGATTAGAAGATGGCGAAGTACCTTCTTATCATACAAGTACATATAAACATCTAGAAGAAGAAAGAAGATTACTATATGTGTCAATGACTAGAGCAAGAAAATATTTATATTTTTCTTATGTTGAACATCTTGAGACTGGATATAAAAAAATGTCACCATTTTATAAAAAGATTAAATTTTTAAAGAAAGTAAATTGAATAAAACATAGTTTACCAAAATCAAGTGTTTTTAATTGAAACTAAAGATTCAAAGTGCTAAGATGACGGTATAAGATGATTGCTTAGTTGAGCCAATCACTAGAAGAAGAAAAGGAGATGTTTTACATGTTAACTACATTTAAAGCAACAGCAAAAAAACTTCCAAATGGTCTTCAAGTTGAAACACAAACAAGAAATTTTAAAGTGTTATTTGATGAACCAAAAAGTTTAGGTGGAACAGATCAAGGATTAAATCCTGTTGAAGGATTATTGGTTGCACTTGGTGCATGTCAATCAATCGTTGCTGCAGCGTTCGCGAAAGCAAAAGGATTTTCTTTTGAATCATTTCATGTTGAATTAGAAGGTGACTTAGATCCAGATGGATTTTTAGGTAAGAATCCAAATGTGAGAAATGGATTTACAGAAATTAGATATAAAATGCACTTTAAGACAAACGAGTCAAAAGAAAAAGCAGATGCGTTTGCTCTATTTATTGAAAACACATGTCCTGTAGGTGACTCACTTGCAAATGGTGTTAAACTCGTTAATGCTGGTGTTGTTCTAGATAAATAGCCAAAATGCACAATAAAAAAGAGCCAAAATGCACAATAAAAAAGAGCCAAATTGCATAATAGTGTTTACTTTTAGACTATGAAAACGTATAATATTAATAGGGTGATTATATGAGTAAGTACTATGAAAGAATTATGGATAAATGTATTAAGGAAGAATTAGAGGCTTTTGGTGCGGTGTTAATTAATGGACCTAAATGGTGTGGTAAAACAACTACTGCAAAAAGATACTCAAAAAGTGACATTAATATGCAAAATCCTGCACAAAAAAATAACTATTTAAATATAGCTAAAATTAATCCCACATTATTATTAGAAGGTGAAAAGCCTAGACTCATTGATGAATGGCAAGTGGCACCAGAAATTTGGGATGCAATACGAAACGATGTTGATGATAAACAGCAACAAGGATTATATATATTAACCGGATCATCAAAAGTTGATGAAAGCAGAATCGGGCATTCTGGGGTAGGTAGAATATCAAGAGTTTTAATGAGAACAATGTCACTTTATGAGTCTCAAGACTCCAATGGTGAGATTAGCTTAGAAGATATTTTTGATTCTGATAGAAGTATCAGTTCAAAATCTCCACTAAATATAAAAGATATCGCATTACTCATTATCAGAGGTGGATGGCCAAGTAGTATAGGGAAGGATATTAAAATTGCTAGTAAACAAATTTCAGGATATATACAAAGCATAATAAAAACAGAAATCAAAACAATTGATGGTGTAGAACGAGATGAGGCTAAAACATTAGCTGTCATGAAATCATTAGCTAGACATACCGCAACACAAGCCAACGATGCAAAAATAATTGCCGATGTTGAAACAAATCATTATTCAATACATAGAAATACACTAAGTGATTATTTAAATGCATTAAGAGAATTGTATATTATTGAAGATTTACCAGCGTGGAGTCCTAAACTTAGAAGCAAAACTACGATAAGAACCTCAAATACAAGACATTTCATAGATCCTGCATTTGCTGCAGCATTACTAAATGCCAATTCAGAAGATTTATTAAGAGATTTTGAGACATTTGGTCTTCTCTTTGAATCGTTGGTCATAAGAGATTTAAGAATATATACAGATTATATAGGAGGCAAAATATATCATTATAGGGATAAAACAGGATTAGAAGCAGACGCAATCATTCATTTAAATGATGGTAGATGGGGCGCAATTGAAATCAAACTTGGATCTCATGAAATTGAAAAGGCAGCTCAAAATTTAAAGAAGCTAAAAGATCGGGTTGATAGTTCTGATAACAACGGTCCATCGTTTTTAATGGTTATAACTGGAACAGAATATGCATATAAAAGAGAAGATGACATTTATGTTGTTCCTCTTGGCTGTCTAAAATACTAAACAAATGAAGCGAATAAATTCTTTCGCTTTTTAATTTTGTTTCGATTTATTAAATATATTATTTAATGATATAATAATCATAGGTGATTTTATGAATGAAAAACAACGAATCAAAGAACTCATAGATTTAATTAACAAAGCAAATTATGAATATCACACGCTTGATAAACCAACGATTTCAGACTATGATTATGATCATTATTTGAAAGAACTCGTTGCACTTGAGGATCAATTCCCTGAGTTTAAACAAAACGACTCACCGACACAAAAAATTGGTGGTGCAGTACTTGAAGGGTTTAACAAAGTTACACATCAAGTACCTATGATGAGTTTATCCAATGTGTTCAATGAAGAAGAATTACGTCAGTTTGATGAACGTATTTTTAATGTTATTTCAGGATATTCATTTGTTACTGAATTAAAAATTGATGGTTTAGCTGTATCCCTAGTTTATAAACAAGGTGTATTTGTTCAAGCGGCTACGAGAGGTAACGGTATTGTTGGAGAAGATATTACCGAAAATGTTAAAACGATTAAAAGCCTACCTTTAAAACTTACTAAAGATATTGATATTGAAGTTCGTGGTGAAATATATATGCCACATAAGAGTTTTGAAAAAGCAAATGAGGAACGTATGTCAAATGATGAACCACTCTTTGCAAATCCAAGAAATGCAGCAGCAGGAACCATTAGACAGTTAGATACAAAAGTGGTTGCTAAAAGAAATTTAGATATCTTTTTATACACGATTGTAAATGCGGATCTCTATGTAAATTCACAATTAGAAGCATTAGAATTTTTAAAGACTTTAGGATTTAAGGTGAATCCTAACTATAAATTATGCCAAGATGTTGATGCCGTTTATCATCAAATCCAAGCATATGATACATTTAGAAAAACACTAGGTTACGACACAGATGGTGTCGTTATTAAAGTTAATGAGTTTTCATTACACGATAAAATTGGGTATACATCTAAGTTTCCTAAATGGGCAACAGCATATAAATTTGCACCAGAAGTTGCAGAAACTAAGTTGTTAGATATTACATTCCAAATTGGGCGAACAGGTAAGTTAACACCGGTTGCTGAATTAGAACCTGTCTTTTTATCTGGATCAACAATCTCAAGAGCAACACTTCACAATGAAGATTTCATTAAAGAACGCGATATTCGTGTTGGTGATTTGGTGCGTATTCATAAAGCAGGAGAAATTATTCCTGAAGTGATCGAATATGTTAAAACATCTAGAAAAGATCAAAAACCATTTGAAATTATTGATACATGTCCAGTCTGTCATCACACTTTAGAAAGAAGAGATGGGGAAGCGGATTATTATTGCACGAATCCAACATGTCCAGCTAAAAATGTCAATGGTCTGATCCATTTTGCAAGTAGAGTGTGCATGGATATTGAAACACTTGGGATAAAAGTTGTTGAAACATTCCATGAACTCGGATTTTTAAATACGATATCAGATATTTATAGACTTCACATGTTTAAGGATGAATTAAAACTTATTCCCGGCTTTGGTGAAAAGAAAGTTGAGAAACTTATTCAAGCAATTGAAGCTTCAAAAAACCAATCATTTGATCGCTTCTTGTTTGGTTTAGGTATCAAACATGTTGGTGCTAAAGTTGCTAAAATACTTGTAAAGAATTATCCAACTATGGATTTACTCAAACAAGCAGAATTAGAGGATTTAAAAAATATTTTTGATATTGGTGAAATGATTGCTCAAAGTATTGTTGAATATTTTAGCGATGAACAAAACCTTTTATTAATTGATGAATTAAACGCTTTTGGCATTAACATGACTTATGTTAGAGAAGAAACCATTGAGCATGAATTTACAGGCAAAACCTTCGTTTTAACTGGTAAATTAGAAGATTTAACAAGAGATGAAGCAAAAGCAATTATCGAAAAACTTGGCGGAAAGACGAGTTCTTCAGTGAGCGTAAAAACAGATTATGTTTTAGCAGGTAGTGATGCTGGTTCTAAACTTAAGAAAGCAAATGAACTGGGTGTTACCGTGATTGATGAAGAAACATTTAAGGTGAAAACAGATGGATTATATTAAAGTACACGGTGCTAGAGAAAACAATTTACAAAATATAGATATTAACATTCCTAAAAATAAATTGGTCGTTATGACAGGTATTTCTGGTAGTGGTAAATCATCACTCGCTTTTGATACGTTATATCAAGAAGGGCAAAGAAGATATATGGAGAGTTTGTCTTCTTATGCACGTCAATTTTTAGGTAATTTTGAAAAGCCAGATGTTGATCGTATTGAAGGACTCAGTCCATCAATTAGTATCGATCAAAAAACAACATCAAATAATCCTAGGTCAACAGTAGGAACCGTTACTGAAATCTATGATTATTTACGTTTATTATATGCACGTGTTGGGACACCTTATTGTCCAGGTACAGATGAACCTTTAACTAAACAATCGATTGAAGAAATGACACTTAAAGTGCTTGGTTTAGAAGAAGGATCTAAAGTGATTGTTATGTCACCAGTTGTTGAAAGACAAAAAGGGACACATAAAAAGCTTGCAGAACAGTACTTAAAAGAAGGATATACTAGAGCATATGTTGATCAAGAACAAGTAGAACTTGACCAATTTCCAGCACTTGATAAAAATCAAAATCATGATTTTTATTTGGTCATCGATCGTCTTATCATTAAAGAAGGTATCAGATCAAGACTTTATGATGCATTAGAGCTTGCAGCAAGACTTTCTAAAGGTAAGACTAAGGTCTTAGTCGGAAATGACCATATGATGTCATTTAATCAAAGTTATGCATGTACAGATTCTGATTTTACGATTCCTGATTTAGAGCCAAGACTCTTTTCATTTAATACACCGATTGGAGCTTGTCCTCACTGTAATGGACTTGGTATGAATTTGGAAGTTTCAGAATCACTAGTCGTTAATCCAGATAAGTCGCTTTTAGAAGGTGGATTAATACCTTATAAAAACAATTTCGAAGAAAATTTAAATAACCAAATGTTAGAACAAGTGTGCAACTTTTATAACATTGATATGTCTAAAAATATGAGAGATCTCACAAGAGATGAAATGAATATCATTTTATATGGTTCGCCAGATAAAATGCATTTTAAATTAAAATCATCTTCTGGTAATGTCCATCAAAGTCATGATTATTTTGAAGGTGTAATTACCAATTTAACAAGACGTTATAGAGAAACAACCTCTGAATGGATACGTGCTTGGATTGAAGGATTTATGACTGAATCGGAATGTATGACATGTCATGGAGCACGATTAAATGAACAAGCACTTAGTGTTAAAGTGGGTAGTAAAAATATCGATGAATTAACAAGATTATCGATTGCAGATGAGATTACATATCTTGAACAATTAGAGTTAGGCGTTGAACAAAAACAAATTGCTAAACTTGCTCTTCAAGAAATTATCAACAGACTTTCATTTTTAAATGATGTTGGACTTGGATATTTAGCACTACACAGACAAGCAGGTACACTTTCTGGTGGTGAAGCACAAAGAATTAGACTTGCAACGCAAATTGGATCTAAACTTACTGGTGTTTTGTATGTTTTAGATGAACCTTCTATTGGACTACACCAAAAAGATAATGATCGTCTGATTAACACATTAAAGAAAATGAGAGATTTAGGCAACACTTTAGTGGTCGTTGAGCACGATCATGAAACCATGCTTGCCTCAGATTATTTAATTGACATTGGACCTAAAGCTGGTAAATTTGGTGGTCAAGTGGTTGCTGAAGGTACACCACAAGAAGTTATGGATAATCCAAATAGTATTACAGGACAATATTTAAAAGGTGAATTAAACATACCTATCCCCTCAAAAAGAAGAGACGGCAATGGCGAAGAAATATTAGTTGTTGGTGCGAAAGCCAATAATTTAAAAGATATTACAGTTGCATTTCCGATGGGTAAATTGACTGTTGTTACAGGTGTATCAGGCAGCGGGAAATCAACACTTGTTAATGATATTTTATTAAAAGGTTTACAGCAAAAATATTACAAATCTAAAGATACACCTGGTGAACATACATTTATTGATGATCATCAGCTTGTTGATCGCGTGATTGATATTTCGCAATCACCTATTGGTCGAACACCAAGGTCAAATCCAGCAACATATACAGGTGTATTTGATGATATTAGAGATTTATATGCAACAACCAATGAAGCCAAAGCAAGAGGATACTCCAAAGGAAGATTCTCATTTAATGTTAAAGGCGGAAGATGTGAAGCATGTCGTGGGGATGGATTAAAGAAGATCTCTATGCATTTCTTGCCAGATGTTTATGTGCCTTGTGAGGTTTGTGGTGGAACAAGATATAATCATGAAACACTGCAAATCAAATATAGAGGTAAACATATTGCCGATGTCTTAGATATGCGTATTGATGAAGCGATGGATTTTTTCCAAAATCATCCAAAAATATTTGATAAATTAAAGACTATTCATGATGTAGGACTTGGATATATCACATTAGGGCAATCAGCAACCACACTTTCTGGTGGGGAAGCCCAAAGAGTGAAGTTATCCAGTGAACTATACAGAAGAATTACAGAAAAATCAATCTACATTTTAGATGAACCAACAACGGGTCTTCATACAGATGATGTTAAACGATTATTAGAAGTGCTTCATCGCATCGTAGATGAAGGAGCAACCATGATTGTCATTGAACATAATCTTGATGTCATTAAAAACGCTGATTTTATCATTGATTTAGGACCAGAAGGTGGCGATGCAGGTGGAGAAATTGTTGCAATGGGGACACCTGAAGAAGTTGCTAAAGTGAAAGAAAGTTATACAGGTCAATATTTAAAACAAGTTTTAAAATGACCAAAAATAAACTATTATGTTATGATTAGGAGGGGATGATATGCACGAAGATCCAAAGGATCCTAAAAAAGATCCAGAAGAAGAGTTAAAGCGATTGATTGAGGAATTAGAAACCTATGGAAAGAAAAAACAAAATGCTGTAAGTTATGCATTTTTACTCCATAGAAACTATGCCATTCATTTATTATTATCACTTGTTGTTAACTTTTTAATGGCAGTGACAGTCATCGGTTTGGGGCTTGCATTAAATCATCATTTTTTGACATTTGAATTTGAAGCATTTATGCTAGCAATCATATTGTTAACATTAATTGAAAACCTTGTAAAAATCTTATTATTTAAATACGCACTTAAGGTGATGCTATATAGTTTAGGATTATTATCATGGGTTGTTCAAATCTTAATTCTTTATGGAATTACGGTGATTTTTGGTGATGCATTTGCATTCCTAAGTGTATGGGATTTGGTTGTATTTTCAGTGATGTTTACAGTCATGAGATTTATCTTAAGTGTCTATATAAGAAGATATATGTTCCAAAGAAAACATATCTTTATGGGAGGTAGAAAAAAATGAAACTAAAAGTTAAGCATCTTATTAAAGATTTAAACTTAGAAGTGCTTGCTGGACATAACGCATTAGAGCGAGAAATTAAGGCAGAGATGTTATCTCGTCCAGGTGTTGAGCTTGCAGGATTTCTAGATTTCTTTGATTCTGACCGTATTGTCTTAATTGGCTCAAAAGAGCATTCATTTATGAAGTTGTTGCCATATGATATCATGAAGACAAGAGTTGAAGATATCATGATGACAAAACCTCCAGTTTTTATCTTTTCGATTAATGTTGATGTTGATCCACTGTTTTTTGAACTTGGTGATAAATATAATGTGGCTATCTTAAAAAGCCCTGTTAGAACAACACCACTTTCAAGTCAACTCTATGCATACCTACATGCAAAATTAGCGCCAAGAATTACGGTTCATGGTGTCTTACTTGATATCAATGGTTTAGGTGTCTTACTCGTAGGTAAGAGCGGTATTGGTAAAAGTGAGACTGCACTAGAACTTATTAATCGTGGTCACATCCTTATTAGTGATGATCGCGTGGATATTTTTGAAACTGCACCTGGCATTTTAGTGGGTGCAGCGCCTAAGATTTTAGAAAGATATATTGAAGTAAGAGGTATCGGTATTGTTGATGTTGTAACAATGTTTGGTGCAGGAGCTTATCGTGAAAGTAAGAAGATAAGACTTGTTGTTGAACTTGAACATTGGAAGAAAGATAAGCAATACGATAGACTTGGTATTGATACGGAAACTACTTCATATTTCAATACTGAAATAACAAAAATAACGATTCCTATCCTTCCAGGTAGAAACGTTGCTACATTAGTTGAAATTGCAGCAATGAACACAAAACTTAAATATTTAGGCTATAATGCAGCACTTGATTTAACAGAAGCAGTAGCTAAAAAAGCAAGTGGATTTGGAAAGGACGAAGATGATGAGTAATTTTTGGGAAAACAATAAACAAGGCATTTTATTATATGGTGGTATCGCATTAGGATTTATCATTCTTGTGATACTGGCAACTGCAACACAAAGCGGTTATCCTTATAACCCAACGGCTATTGATACAAACTTCTCAATTGGAAGTTTTCAATTAGACGTTCAATGGTATGCAGTCTTTATATTATCAGGTATCGCATTTGCAGCAGCAGTGAGTTACTTTGAATTTAAACGTTATAAAGTGGATACGGATATTTTATTCGATGGATTATTATATGCAGTACCGCTTGCTATCGTCGGTGCGAGATTATGGTGGGTATTATTTAATTTAAGTAGTATTCATTCATTTGGAGATATCATAAACACACAAGCTGGTGGGTTAGGTATTCACGGTGCAATTATCTTTGTGTTTATCTTCTTAATCTTTTTTACAAAGTGGAAGAAGATTTCATATTGGTGGTTATTAGATTTGGTTGCTCCTGGATTTTTAATTGGGCAAACGATGGGACGTTGGGGTAATTTCATGAATGGTGAATTATATGGTCCTGCAGTTGACAATCTAAATTATCTACCAAAATTTATTAGTGAACAAATGTATATTAATGGAAGTTATCATTTACCTACATTTTTATTTGAAAGTTTATGGAATTTATTAGGACTTATCATCATCTTAATTTTAAGACGCAAGAAAGTCTTTAAATTAGGAGATATTTTAGGATTTTATCTCATCTGGTATGGAACGATTCGTATCCCTATGGAATTATTAAGATTCCAAGGTGATCCATCAGATCCACTTCCACTTCCTTGGATTACGGGTAATGCAAGTGCATGGTATGAAATGTCTTCTATTTGGACATCTATATTATTAATTGTTGCAGGGTTATCTGTGATTTTAGTAAAACGCTTATTTGTCAAAAATCTTCCATACTACAACGAATTTAAAAGCAAGAATGTATAAATGAAACTGATATTATTTGATTTAGATGGTACACTCATTCAATCAACAAAAATTATTTTAGATGTTTTTGTCATGATGTTTGAAAAGTACTTTAAAGATGTAAAACTTGATGAAAAAACACTGACAAGCTTTTTAGGTAAAACACTATGGCAAACGTTTGGTGAGTATACAGATGATGAATTACTCATTGAAGAGATTGTTAAAGATTATAGAAAAAATACCGAAGCTATGATTGAAGATAACTTAGAGAGTTATCCACATGCTTTAGAAACCGTTTCGTATTTTAAAGCAAACAACATTTTAGTTGGTGTGGTCACATCAAAAATGAATAAAGTTGCTTTAAGTCATTTAAAACTCGTTGGTTTAGATCAAAGTATTGATCATTTAATTGGATATGATGATGTTAAAGAACATAAACCAAATCCAGAACCTATCTTAAAAGCATTAGCCTATTTTGATGTAGAGGCAAAAGATGCAGTTTATGTTGGGGATCACGAAAACGATATGAAAGCAGCAAAAGCAGCAGGCGTTGCGTGTTGCGCAGTGACATATTCAAACAGGTTAGAAGAAATGTTATTAGAAAACCCAGAATATGTGATTGATGATTTAGAAAATTTAAAAGATTTAATTTAAATATAGAAGGAGAATAAAGTTATGTTATATGATGTATTAATTATTGGGACAGGTCCTGCAGGAATTACTGCTGGTATCTATGCTAAAAGAGCAAATTTGAAGGTTGCAATGTTTGAAAAGGACACACCAGGTGGACAACTTTCAAAATACAATGAAATTGAAAACTATACAGGGGCTAAAAAAGTTGCTGGTTATGAACTTGCGACAATGATGATTGATCACGCTTATGATTTAGGCGTTGAAGTCATCTATGATGAAGTCACTAAAGTAGAATTAGAAGGAAATGTTAAAAAAGTCGTTACACCTAATGGTACATATGATGCTAAAGCAGTGATCATTGCGACAGGTAATGTTCCAAGAAGATTAGGCGTTGAAAATGAAGATTTCTTAGCAATGAACGGTATTAGCTGGTGTGCAATTTGTGACGGCCCATTATACAAAGATAGAAAAGTCGTTGTGATCGGCGGTGGAAATAGTGCTGTTGAAGAGGCTGCATATCTTGCAACACTTGCAACACATGTTACTGTTGTTCAAAATTTAGCCATGTTAACTGCTGATAAAAAAGCTCAAGATATTTTATTAAAACAAAAAAATGTTGATATTAAGTATTCAACTGTTGTTAATAAATTCTTAATGGATGACAAAGGATTAACAGGTGTTGAATTAAAAGATGAAGCCGGCAATTTAACTGTTGTTGATGCTGAAGGTGTATTTGAATATGTAGGCTTAATTCCAGTGACTGATATGGTTAAAGAATTAGGCGTAACAAATAAATATGGTTATATTGAAGCAAACGAAAAAATGGAAACTAAAGTTCCAGGCATCTATGGTGCTGGTGATGTGATTGCTAAACAAATCAGACAAGTTGTTACTGCAACTGCAGATGGTGCAATTGCTGTACAAAACTGCTTAAAGTATTTAGAAACTTGGGAGTAAGATGAGTTTTGCTAAAACTGTAAAAGAAGAATTGGTCACAATTCCTGTTGAGTTAGAAGGACAGTTGGCAGAGTTTGCCGCATTCTTAAACCTTAACACTGAATTTCATATTGAATCTAAACAAAAAATGTTAGATTTTAAAACCAATAGTCCAACCGTTGCAAAACGGTTTTTACAGCTTACAAAAACGTTGTATCAATCTGATACATCGCTTTTAACTCAACAACAAACAAAATTAAATAAAAGACAAACCATTATTGTTAGAGTTGAAACTAAAGTTGATGATATTATCTCTGAGCATGGATTATTAGAAAACGAGATTGAATCACAAATATTACTCACGCAATCTTTTGATGCAAAACGTGCATTTTTACGTGCTTGCTTTTTGGCAACTGGTTCAATGAACCATCCAAAGACAGCAGAATATCATTTAGAAATATTTTCAAGAAACTCTGAACAAATCATATTAATCCAAAGTGTGATGAACGCTTTTGAATTAAATGCAAAAATTACCAATAGAAGAACCGGTTATATTGTATATATAAAGGATGCTGAAGGTATCAGCATGTTTTTACAATTGATTGGTGCTCAAAATGCGTTATTTCAATTTGAAGACATTAGAATCAAAAGAGATTTTAATAATTCCATCAATCGTGTGATGAATTGTGAAATTGCAAATGAAAAAAAAGCGATAGTTGCAGCAAATTCACAATTAGATGATATTCATTTAGTGACGAAGTATTATCCTAAAGATCAGCTTAATACTAAGCTAAATCAAATCATTGAACTTAGAACTGAACATCCTGATATGAGTTTAAGTGAACTCTCAGAATTATATGAGGAAAGATTTAATGAACCTTTGAGTAAATCGGGGTTAAATCATAGGCTCAAAAAATTAAGAGAATTAGCAGATCAAATCAGAGAAAGTGGGTATCAACAATGATTAAAGGTATGGGTATTGATTTAGTTGATTTAAATCGCATTAGAGAAATCGCAGATGATAGATTTATACATCGTATATTAAGCGATGATGAATATAAACTTTATTTAAATATTGCCAATGAAAAAACAAAATTAACTTTTTTAGGTGGACGATTTGCAGCAAAAGAAGCCATCTTTAAAGCCGTTTCAAAAGGTAATGGCACTGCATATTATAAAGACTTTTCAGTGCTTGCAGATGAGAATGGAAAACCTTATGTTGAAAGTGACTTTTTTGAAGATCACGACTTAATTCATATAACAATCACGCACACGGATGAACTTGCGATTGCTTATGTGGTGATTGAGGGTTAAACATAATTCAACATAGTGTTGTAATTTATCAATGTTTTCGGTATAATTTTTTATGGATAGGATGTGACCTTATGGCGAACAAAAAGAAACCAAATAAACAAAAAGCAGTATCAAATAAACCAGCTTCAGTGAAACAACCGGAGAAGAAAGGTTTATTACAAGAAGCGAAAGAACCAACAAAAAACGAAATTTTATTCTATAGAATAGGTATGATTGCAGTCTCATTAGTTGTTTTAGTGTTTGTAGCATTTATTCTAATCAATCATTTTACAAAAGATGATACAGTGCCGTATGAAGATTATGTAACCATTACGCATTCAAGCTTAACTGAAATCGTTAAAGATAATGGCGATAGCACTTATGGTGACTTCACATATTTTAATGGATTAGATGGTTATGAAAATATTGCTGATTTAATTAATAAAAATGATGTGATTTATTTCTATTTCTATCATTCATCAGCGATTGATACTGATGTTGAGGCAGCAATTTTAGCACAAACATCAATTGGATTAATTCCAACAGTAACACTCATGACTGATAATCCAGATGCTTCATTTATCGCATTTATTTTAATTGATTTAGATGATGCAGCAAACGGATCATTAATCGCAGATACATCGATTTCATATTTAGATTTAAATGATACAGATACACAATTTTTAGTGACATTTGATATTTATAATCCAGATGGAACTCCATTTGCAATGGAAGAAGATTCAGCGAAGATTGTTGATATCATCAATAACTTATAAAAGACTTTAAAAGGGCCTAGCCCTTTTGTGTTATATAGAGGAGGTTAATTTAAATGAACGAACAAATCATAAAAGATATTAAAGAAACTTTAGGGATCTCTGTTAAACAAATTCAGACTGTCTTAGATTTGCTTAATGAAGGGAATACCATTCCATTTATTGCAAGATATCGTAAAGAAGCAACCGGTGGTTTGGATGAGGAACAAATCAATGAGATTTATAAGACTTGGAATTATCAATTAAATTTACTTGAAAGAAAAGAAGCAGTTATCAGATTAATTGATGAAAAAGGCATGCTTACAGATCAATTAAAAGCAGATATTTTAAAAGCAGATAAACTCGTTGAAGTTGAAGATTTATATCGACCATATAAAGAAAAGAAAAAAACAAAAGCAACCGAAGCGATTGCTAAAGGTTTAGAACCACTTACGACATGGATGCTCATGTTTTCAAAAGATAGTGTTTTAGAACAAGCTACAAATTTTGTTAATGACAAAGTAGCAAGCGTTGAAGAAGCGATTGAAGGGGCAAAATACATTATTGCAGAAATGATATCTGATAATGCTGATTATCGTAAAGCATTAAGAAAATCAGTGGTAGATGATGGTTTAGTCGTGACTCAAGTGAAAAAAGATGCGGAAGATGAAAGAAAAGTATATGAGATGTATTACGATTATCATGAACCTGTCATTCAAATGAAGCCTCATCGTATTTTAGCGATTAATCGCGCTGAAAAAGAAAAAGTCATTTCAGTTAAAATTGAAATGGATAAAGATGTGCTTACACAATATTTAGTCTTTCATATGATTAAAGATGAAACATCACCTGCAACACCTTACATTAAAGAAGCGATTGATGACGCATTAAAACGCTTAATTTATCCAAGTATTGAAAGAGAAGTTAGAAGTGAATTAACAGAAAAAGCAGAAGAACAAGCGATTGAAGTCTTTTCTGACAATTTAAATAAATTATTATTACAACCACCACTTAAGGGTAAGGTCGTTTTAGGGGTTGACCCTGCATTTAGAACTGGATGTAAATTATCAGTATGTAATGAGCAAGGTACAGTTTTAGAAAAAAGTGTGATTTATCCTCATGAAAAGACTAAGGGTGGCACTGTTACTGATCAACAAATCCAAGAGTCTCAAAGAACACTCATTAGACTTATTCATAAGTATAAAGTTGAGTTGATTGCAATTGGTAATGGGACAGCTTCAAGAGAGACAGAAAGTTTCATTGCTGATTTAATTAAAACAACAGGTATGAAAGTTCAATATGTGATTGTTAATGAAGCTGGAGCATCAGTGTATTCAGCAAGTGAGCTTGCAAGAGAAGAATTCCCTGATTTTTCAGTTGAAGAAAGATCAGCAGCATCAATTGCAAGACGTTTACAAGATCCATTATCAGAACTTGTTAAAATTGATCCTAAATCAATTGGTGTTGGTCAATATCAACACGACGTATCAGCTAAAAAGTTAAATGAGTCATTAAACTTTGTTGTCATGCAAGCTGTTAATAGTGTAGGTGTGAATGTAAACACCGCATCTAAGTCACTACTTATGTATGTTTCAGGACTTAATAAATCAAGTGCTGAAAACATCGTAAAGTATAGAGATAAAGTCGGTAAATTTAACTCAAGAGAAGATATTTTAAAAGTGCCTAAACTAGGTGGTAAAACATTTGAACAAGCAGCAGGATTTTTAAGAATTCCTGAAGGTGATGAAGCACTTGATATGACTGCAGTCCATCCTGAAAGCTATGAAGCAGCTAAACAAGTCATGAAAAAACTAGGAATCACGAGCGATATGTTTGGTAAACCTGAAGTGAAATTGTTTATATCACAAGTGGATCATAAGAAACTACAAGATGAACTCAAGATTGATAAATATACATTAGAAGATATTTTAGACGCATTTATCGCACCACTTAGAGATCCACGTGATCAATTTGCACAACCCATCTTAAGATCAGATATCCTAAAAATTGATGATTTGGTCGTTGGTATGGAATTAGAAGGTACAGTGAGAAACGTCGTTGATTTTGGTGCATTTATTGACGTTGGATTAAAAAATGATGGTTTATGTCACATCTCAAAAATCTCTAAATCATACATCAAACATCCAAAGGATGTATTAAATGTAGGGGATATTGTTAAGGTCTATGTTTTAAATGTAGATAAAGACCGAGGAAAAGTCGGATTAACAATGATAAAAGAGTGAAAATAGGTTGACAATCAGTTAAAAATACGATATTCTATAAAGGCGCAAAACACGCACTTATAGTTTATGGTTGGAGTAGTACTCAAGTGGCTCAAGAGGTGCCCCTGCTAAGGGTATAGGTCGGGAAACCGGCGCGAGGGTTCAAATCCCTCCTGCTCCGCCACGTGGCCCGTTGGAGAAACGGTTAACTCACATGCCTTTCACGCATGCATTCACGGGTTCGAATCCCGTACGGGTCACCAATATCATAATCAATGCTCTTCTCACCCGTGGGAAGGGCTTTTTTATAGATATCTATATGCTAGTGTCATATTTAAATCTGTGTAATTATTGGTAAAAAATCAAAATTCGTCATTGTCAGATGAATTTAAGAAGATTTCTTAAAACTTACGTGCAAATAAGCAAATTTTAAATCAATTCTTGAAGATCTATATCATATTTCCAATTTGCTTATAAAAAAAGGACTTATATTGATGCAAATTTTATATTGCATACGTGGCATATATCTCTGATTTACGGAGATTGAAAGGCATTTAATAGTCTTCACACTATTTTGATAATATAATCTCGGCAATATAAAGAAGTAGAATCTAAAATTTAATGTACAAATTTTTTATGGTATTGAGTATTTGATTTTTTCTGATTGAAATTAAAATATCTAAACTATAAATTTCTAGTAAAATGATAATTGCCTATATGTTGAGTTTCTATTATATTTCTTCCTATTAAAATGGATGACTAGTGGTAAAAAAATTTTTATTAAAAAGCTCAGTAATCTATGGTAAAATTGTATTGAAAAGGTGAAGAAATGAGATACTTAGGGAATAAGACAAAACTATTGATTCAAATTGAAGAATTTATAAAAAAAAACAATATTGTTGGGTTGAATATTACTGATTTGTTTGCTGGAACAGGTAGTGTTGGTGATCACTTCAAGGGTTCATACAAAATAACAGCAAACGATTTTATGTATTATTCATATGTGATTAACAGGGCTAAAATCATGAATTCTGATCTACCTACATTTAGAGATTTTTATAAGAATTTCAAAACAGATATTTTTGATTGGCTAAATAAAAAAACATATGAAAGTAATGGGCATTTTTTTATATATAATAACTATACACCTATAGGAAATAGAATGTTTTTCACTGAAGAAAATGCACTAAAAATTGATGGGATTAGAATTACAATTGAAGATTTGTACAAAAAGGAATTTATTAGCGAAGAAGAATATTATTTTTTACTAGGATCTTTGCTTGAGAGCGTAAATAAAGTATCAAATACTTCAGGTACTTACGAAGCTTTCTTTAAGTTCTGGGAGTCAAGAGCACTGAAAAAATTTACTTTGGAACCTTTAACTTTTAACAAAGTGAATTTGAAGTCAGATAAAAATGAGGTGTTTAGTATGGACGCTAATGAACTTGTAAAGACTATAACAGGTGATATTGTATATATAGATACTCCATATACTGTTACTCAATATTCATCAGCATATCATATATTAGAAACTATAGCTAGATATGATTATCCAATAATTAAAGGTATAGGTGGTAAGCGATCTAAAGGAAAAAATATATCATTATATAGCAGAAAAAACCAAGCATATAGTGAGTTTGAGGACTTATTAAGAAAATTGCAGTTTAAAGACATAATTATTAGTTATTCAAATCAGAGTTTACTTGAAATGAATGATTTAATAGAGCTATGTAAGAAGTATGCAAAAAATGAGGATGTAATTGTTGAAGAAATTGAGTTTCAACAATACAAGAATCATAGAGGTAGAAACAAGTCTAATAAATTAAAAGAATATTTACTTTATTTTCAAAAAGATTTCATTCCCATTAAATCTCCATTAAATTATTCAGGCAGTAAGGATACAATTATAAGGAACATTGTTAATGAATTGCCTAAATCTATTGATGTTTTTGTCGATGTAATGGGTGGAGCATTTAATGTTGGAGCAAACGTATATGCGAATAAGTATATTCAATATAATGAGATTAATGAGTTTGTTTATGATATTGTGAAATGGCTTTTATCTGAAAAAAAAGAGGATATTATCAAAGATGTAGAGAGTACCATTAGGAAATTTAATTTAAGCAAAGCTGATAAAAATAACTATTTGAATCTTCGTAACACATACAACAGAAGCAAAGATAAAGTATTGTTGTATGTTTTGCATATGTATTCTTTTCAGAATATGATTAGATTTAATTCTAATAAGAAAATGAACACGCCTATTGGTGTCGCCGGGTATAGTAAAGATATGAGAGAAAGAATTTTGAATTTTACAACTAAAACGAAAGAAATTCAGTTTACGAATTTAGACTATATTAATATTGATTATAGCGCTTATAATAAAAATACTGTATTTTATTTTGATCCTCCTTATTATATTACAAGTGCATCGTATAATGATGGAAAGCGTGGTTTTAAAGGATGGAGTGCAGATGAAGAAACTGAATTACTTGATATACTTCTTTCAATTGATAGAATGGGTTATAAATTTGTCCTCTCAAATGTGATAAAACATAGAGATAGAACAAATTTCATCTTGCTTGATTGGATAAAGGAGCATAATTTTAGAATTGTTGATGTAGGAGCAACTGGGTGGAGATATAAAAAAAATGAAATCATTGTGATAAACTATTAGGAGGTATTCATGCACTACAAGTTGCAACTAACAGTAAAGTTTGAAAAGGTGCTGTCAAATATAGACTATACACAAAGCATTTTACTCAATAGAGGAATAGTATCTAAAGAGAGCATAGAAAAAATTATAAAATTTCACATTTTCAAGGAAATAAAAAATTGTGATAATTGTAGTTTGGAATACGTTGATACTCCAAATGGGTATGAACGAAGCGTAACTTATGGAGGAGCTGTTATTGATGAAAACAATAGACTGATTGCCTATGTTTTTACTACTACAATCGATAAGGATAGCCGATCAGCATATATTTCTCAACAAATCGGAGGAACTGTATCAGATATAATCATTAAAACAATTGATGATGAATTAGTCATGATATCTGATATCCCTTTATATATTTTAGACATTGATGCAACTCAATTTACAGATCAAAAATATTTTTTTATTGAATGTGCATTAGAATGTAATTTAAATGTTATAAATATATTCAATCGTGATTATGAGTTGTACTCTAAAAATATTGGTGTTTATGATAAAAATATAACAATTGAAATTCACGACAAGATCATTAAAACTCTTGATCACAATGGAAAAAACAATTATTATGATATAGATATATATAACAAGAAAATTAAATTACTTCCAACGCGATTAAAACATGATGGTATGACAAATGAAGTATATTATTATTCTCATCGAGTATTAGCTGCTATTATTTTAGCTAAAAAAAGCGAATATGAAATACTAACTGATAGTTTTGAGACATATTTTACCTCAAGAAACAAAAACATCGAAGCGTTGCTTTTATTTGCAAAAAAAATGAATAATATAATTGATTTGAACAACCCAAACATTAAAATCAATGTAACAAGAAATACTCAAGTATATGATACAAGACCATTTAATAAAAATAGAAGAATAAGGAATTTTATCGGTGCAGAAGCACGAGATAAAGTGGAATATGAAGATTATTCTGCGAATCCAGGTAAAATTAGAGAAGCTAGTCTGAGACATGAAAAACTCATTGATAAAGTTGTATTAATGCTCAAAGAATCTATTGATTTGCCCATATTTGAGAGTTTAATTGACTTGTACTATATAGACGAAGAAAATCACAGAATTGTAATGTATGAAATGAAAACAATCAATGATAAAAATTGGAAAAAACAGATTAGAACAGCTATTGGACAAATATTAGAATATGAATTCTTTAATTTTGCTGTTAAATATATAGGATATGAAGTTGAAAAAATAATAGTCATTGATAATTCAATTCATACCTTAGAATGGGAGAATTGGTTAGTTTTTTTAAAAGAACTCAAAATTGAAATTTTACACATGGAAATTGACTAATAACATCATACACCGAATTATCATTTTTCATCTGATAGCACACTTATCTATGTTTTTGCATTAGAGAATCCATTCAAGATTTGAGTAGTAGTGAAAAAATTATAAGATTTGTTACTATCTAAAGTAGATGGTATCCACTAATGTGATTTTTTGTTACAGAAAAAAACACTAGCGTTTCCAAAAAATCATATGATCACGAAGATGTTTATGTTAAACGAGCTTGATTCACTTGGGAAAAATCGTGAATCAGTACGGGTCACCAATGCTAGTCGCGTAGCCATTCTCAAACGTGAGAATGGCTTTTTTTGTCTTTGCTAGGGTGATAAGTTAATG
Source organism: Acholeplasmataceae bacterium (assembly GCA_963667565.1). Classification (GTDB taxonomy): domain Bacteria; phylum Bacillota_I; class Bacilli_A; order Acholeplasmatales; family Acholeplasmataceae; genus WOFB19. Next base: position 1,623,755 of record OY763415.1, read on the forward strand.
AAATCAAAAATATATAGTAGTTTGTGGAATTTCTAAAAGAAAGTCAGATTAATAATCCCTAAAAATATCAGAGAAAGCATGCCTTTATGATTGACTTTACGATTAAAATGTTTGATATATACCAAAAGTGCATTGAAAAGCACCAATTATGTAAACTACAAAAATGCTTTATTTTTAGTTGTTATACTATAGTTAATGAAAACGCTTGTTATTTGCTTGTATTTTATTATATAGTTTTGCAAGTTAAGAGTCAAAGTTAATATTATATATGATTATCTTTATTTAAGGTAATTTAAATTTAGATAGGAGAAATCATGAGAAAAATAAAGAACATAAATGAAGGTTGGTCATTTATTAAAATTAATTTACCTTTAGAATCGGTTAAATCTGAGAAAGGTGCATCAATTGACCTACCACACACATGGAATGGTATTGATGGCCAAGATGGGGGAAATGATTATATTAGGGATGCTTTTTGGTATAAAAAAACATTTGCGAAAAATGAACTACCAGAAGGAAGCAAACAATTTATTGAGTTCAAAGGTGTTAACGCATCAGCCGATGTATATTTAAATGATGATTTAATAGGTCATCATGATGGTGGCTATTCTACATTTAGATTTGAAATCACTCAATATTTAAAAGATCATAATGAAATGTTCGTATGGGTTGATAATTCCGTAAATGATAGAGTATATCCGCAAAAAGCTGATTTCACATTCTATGGTGGTATTTATCGCGATGTTTCAATCATCAGTGTTGATGATAATCACTTTGATTTATTGCATTATGGTTCAAAAGGTGCAAAAGTTAACGCACATATGATTGATGGTAAAGGACAACTAGAATTAGAAACATATGTGGTTGGTGAAGGTAAAGTATTCGTAGAAGTTAAAAACCAAGAGGGTAAATCAGTATATAAAGGTGAAGATACTAATCCAATTGTCATTGATGATGTTCATTTATGGCAAGGTATGGATGATCCATATTTATATTCAGTTGAAATTAAACTTAAAGATGGCAACAAAATTTTAGATAACATTGAATATCAAGTTGGGTTTAGAAGCTTTCATTTTGATGCTCAGGATGGATTTTATTTAAATGGTAAAAAATATCCACTCCGTGGTGTTTGTAGACATCAAGATAGACCAAAAATTGGGAATGCATTAACAGTTAAAGAACACGATGAAGATATCCGAATCATTAAAGAAGTTGGCGCAAATACAATTAGACTTGCACATTATCAGCATGATGATTATTTCTATAATTTATGTGATAAAGAAGGGTTTGTTGTTTGGGCCGAAATTCCTTATATTTCAAAACACATGAATAACGCAAATGAAAACGCTAGAAATCAAATGAGAGAATTAATCATTCAACAATACCATAGACCAAGTATCGTTACTTGGGGTATCTCAAATGAAATCACAATTTCATATGCAGGTAAAGATTGCTTAGCATTCCATAAAGAAATGAATGATTTAGTACATCATTTAGATCAATCAAGAAAAACAGTGATTGCTGACTATATGCCAACAAGAATTCATAATAAATTAAATAGAGTACCAGACATTGTATCATACAACTTATATTTTGGATGGTATTTACCATTTACATCACTTGCAGGATGGAAGTTAGATAGATACCATAAAAAATTTCCTAATGAAATTATAGGTTTATCTGAGTACGGTGCTGAAGGTGTTAATAAAGTATTTAATAAATATCCAAGACGTGGTGATAATACAGAAGCATATCAAGCAATTTATCATGAACGCATGTTAGATATAATTAATGCAAGAGATTATATTTGGGGTACACATGTTTGGAACATGTTTGATTTCGCAGCTGATGCTAGAAATCAAGGTGGAGAACCTGGTATGAACCATAAAGGTTTAGTAACATTTGATCGTAAGAGAAGAAAAGATGCATTTTATATTTATAAAGCAAATTGGTCAAAAGAAGCATTTATTCATTTATGTGATAAAGATTATGAAAAAAGAACAGGTAAGAAAACAAAAATTAAAGTATACTCAAATCAAGAACATATTGAAATCTATCATAATGGAGTACTTGTGTTTAATGGTAAACCTACTCACCATATAGTAGAAGTTAAAGTAGTGATGACAAAAGAAAATCATGTTGTTGCTAAATCAAATGATTTATTAGATGAATCAAAATTTATTAAAGTAAAGAATAAACCAAGTTCATACAAAATTAAGAAAACTAAAAATGCAAGTTGGGAAAAATAAAGGATGAAAGATATGATAGAAGAAAAGTCTAACGACTATAGCGGACATATTAATAAAGGAAAAAGATATCAAGTCGCTTTATTTCCTTTTAACAACGCAGCTACCAATACATATTTAGCATTGATGACATTCGTCACTTATTATGGTGGTTATTATTTAAGTGGTGGATTCCTTGGTGGAATACTGTCAGCAAGCGCAATGGCGGCATTAACTATAATCTTATCATCGATTGTGACTGGTATGCGTATATTTGATGGGATTACAGATCCATTCATTGGCGCATTAATTGATAAAACAAATGGACGTATTGGTAAATTTAGACCATATATGATTTTTGGTAATTTATTATTAGCATTTTCTGTTCTAGCAATGTTTTTCTTAATTAGACCTATTGAGGCATCATGGTTAAGATGGACATTATTTATATTTACATATGTCTTGTATGTATTAGGATATACAGCGCAAACAGCAGTTACAAAAGCTGGCCAAACGTGTATTACAAATGATCCAAAACAACGTTCTCAATTTGTTGTTTGGAACATGGTTGGTATGATTGGATCAATTGTTTTAATTAATATGATTGGTAATGGATTATTACCCATTATAGTCGATCCTATTGATGCAGCAAATAACTTAGGTTCACAATACAATCCTGAGTTTTATAATCTCTTAGTACCAATCGCAGTGGGTATTTCAATGCTTTATACTGCATTAGCAGTATTTGCGATTTGGAAAAAAGATATTCCTGAAAACTGGGGTATTGATTCAGATCATAAACCTGCAAAATTCAAAGATTTTCTCAATGTATTGAAATTTAATAATCAAATTAGATGGTTAGTATTTTCAGCAGCAGCAAATAAATTAGCGTCAACAATTGCTACTTCAGGTGCAGTTGCAGTATTAATCTATTATTTAATGATGGATAACTATAATGGATTGTATATGCCAATGTATGTTTTATCATTCATATTTATGGGGGTATTCTTTATTGTTGGTGCCAAACTTGCTGGTAAAAGAGGTCAAAAAAGAGCAGTAACCCAATTTACAGCATTCGCATTTATGTTTTATTTAGGTATTGCTGTAATGTTAATGATCTGGGATCCTAATAATCCAAATACACATTTATCGCTTCTTCATTGGAATCAAGATGGTTCATTATACTTCCAAACAAATTTAATTACATTAGTATGGATTGTATTCTTTGGATTTGGTTATGGTGCTTATAATTTAGCATCAGAAATGGTCATCCCAATGATTGCTGACTGTACAGATTTTGAGACATATCGTTCAGGTAATTATGTGCCTGGTATGATGGGAACACTATTCTCATTAATTGATAAGTTTGTATCAAGTTTCGCAACTGTGTTAATTTCAGTATTTACAGTAAGTTTAATACCAGCTCTTAATGGTACTCTTCCAAGTACAGGAATTGATTTGACTCATTTTGATTTTCAAGGTGTACAATTATCAGCAATTATTACGTTTGCAGTTCTTCCTATGTTAGCTTGGTTAATTACATTGGTTTCAATGTACTTCTATAAATTAAGCGGTAATAAATTAAGAGAAATTCAAGCAGTCAATGCAATTCGTAAAAAAGCCATCAGTTTAGGTATGCCTAAAGCAGATGCGATGGAATTATGGAAAACGATTGATCAAGTACCTCAAGACTTTATTCATGATTTTAATAAAATCATTCATGAAGAAAATGAGAAACTTTCAGTTATGGATAAAATATATGATAGAATTTGGGGCAAAAAAGAACATGTAAATGCAAAACCTGCATCTCATGCTATTCAAATCCCAATTGAGTATGAAAAAAATAATTTGAGTTAAGTGGTGAGAATATGTATAAACATGAAGTTTTAAAGAAAATAACGGATGTAGGTGTTGTTGCAGTTGTTAGAGCAGAAAACGAAGAACAAGCAATCAATATCTCAAAAGCATGTATTGAAGGCGGGATTCCCGCCATTGAAGTGACATTTACTGTTCCAGGCGCAGCAGATGTTATTAAAGCACTAGACCAAAAATTTGGTGATGATGAATTAATCGTTGGTGCTGGAACTGTCCTAGATAGTGAAACAGCAAGAATTGCGATATTAGCAGGTGCTAAATATATCGTATCTCCGGGATTTGATTTAGAATCAGCAAAATTATGCAACAGATACCAAGTACCTTATATGCCAGGATGCTTAACAATTACAGAAATGCTAACAGCGATGGAAGCAGGTGCAGATGTTGTTAAATTATTCCCTGGAAGTGCATTTGGTCCATCATATGTTAAAGCAGTAAAAGGACCTCTACCACAAGCAAACATTATGCCAACAGGTGGTGTATCACTAGATAATGTAGCGACATGGATTAAAAATGGTGTCGTGGCAGTTGGTGTAGGCGGAGATTTAACCGCACCAGCTAAAAATGGTGATTATGAAGGTGTTAAACAAAATGCAATTGCATTTGTAGAAGCTGTAAAGAAGGCGAGAAGATAATCATGTCAAAAATCATTACTTTAGGCGAAATCATGCTTAGATTATCGACACAAGGACAAGAAAGATTTGTTCAATCAAATGCATTTAATATAGTATATGGTGGTGGTGAAGCAAATGTTGCAGTGTCGTTGGCAAACTATGGACACGAAGCATATTTTGTATCAAAGTTACCTACACATGAAATTGGACAAAGCGCAGTAAATGCCTTAAGACAATATGGCGTTAACACAGATTATATCGCACGTGGTGGCGATAGAATAGGTATTTATTTTTTAGAAACTGGCGCATCAATGAGACCATCAAAAGTCATTTATGATCGCGCAAAAAGTGCGATTGCAGAAGCAGATGTCACTGATTTTAATTTTGATGAAATATTTGAAGGAAAAGATTGGTTTCACTGGTCAGGCATTACACCAGCAATCAGCCCTAAAGCAGCAGAGATCACAAAACTAGCTTGCCAAGCAGCTAAAAAACATGGTGTGAGAGTTTCAGTAGATTTAAACTACCGTAAGAAATTATGGACACCAGAACAAGCTCAAGCGGTGATGAAAGATTTAATGCAATATGTCGATGTATGTATTGGAAACGAAGAGGATGCAGAGTTAGTACTAGGCTTTAAACCGGCACATACAGATGTAACTTCTGGGAAATTAGATGCAGAAGGTTACAAACAAATATTTAAAGAAATGAAAGAAGCCTTTGGATTTGAAATTGTCACTTCAACATTAAGAGAATCTTATAGTGCAACAAAAAATGGTTGGAGTGCATTATTATATGATGGTAATGCATTTTATCAGTCAAAAAGATATGAAATATCCCCAATCATTGATCGAGTTGGTGGAGGAGATTCATTCGCTGGTGGTTTAATTCATGGTCTATTAACCAAGAAACCACAGGAAGCAATAGAATTTGCAGTTGCTGCAAGTGCATTGAAACATACAATCCCTGGAGATTTCAACTTAGTTGATGTAAATGAAGTTGAAACTTTAGCCGGTGGATCTGCTTCAGGTAGAGTACAAAGATAGGAGAATAATTATTATGAAATTATCATTTAGATGGTATGGTGAAAGTGACCCAGTCACTTTACAAAACATCAGACAAATCCCACATATGAATGCAATTGTAACGGCTGTATATGATGTTCCAGTAGGCGAAGTATGGCCAATGGAAAACATCTTGAAATTAAAAGACTCAGTTGAAAAAAACGGATTAGCATTTGATGTTATCGAAAGTGTACCAGTACATGAAGACATCAAATTGGGTAAACCATCCAGAGACTTACTTATCGAAAACTACAAACAAAATATAAAGAACTTAGGTGAAGCAGGGATCAAAGTTATTTGCTATAACTTTATGCCGGTATTTGATTGGACAAGAACAGAGTTAGATCACGAGCTTGCTGATGGTTCAAATGCTTTGGTTTATTATAAAGAGCAATTGGATAAAATGAATCCTTTGACAGGTGAATTATCACTTCCAGGTTGGGATTCAAGTTATACTAAAGAATCACTTTCAAAATTATTTGATGATTATAAAAAAGTTGATGAAGAAAAATTATGGGAAAATCTATCTTACTTCTTAAAAGCAATTATTCCTGTAGCAGAAACTGCAGGTGTTAAGATGGCTATTCATCCAGATGATCCACCTTATTCAATCTTTGGATTACCAAGAATTATTACATGTGAAGAAAATTTAGATAGATTCTTAAAAATAGTTGATTCACCATATAATGGACTAACTTTTTGCACAGGTTCATTTGGATCATCACCTAAGAATCATGTTGAAGATATGGTAGCAAAATATGCAAAAATGAATAGAATTCATTTTATGCATATGAGAAATGTAAAATTACTTTCTGATGGTTTTAGCTTTGAGGAAAGTGCACACCCATCTTCATATGGATCAATAGATATGGTCAAAGTGTTAGAAAACTTATATGATCATGGTTTTGATGGTTATATAAGACCTGATCATGGACGTATGATTTGGGGCGAAACAGGTAAACCAGGTTATGGATTGTATGATCGTGCATTAGGTGCGACATATTTAGTTGGCATTTATGAAACATTAGAAAAAATCAAAGGTGGTAAATAAGATGAGTGTTCCATTTAAAATAAATTTAGAAAATAAAGTCGCTGTTGTCACAGGTGGTGCAGGTGTTTTAGGTAGTTATTGGGTAGAAGCTTTATTAGAGTGTGGCGCTAAAGTTGCTATTTTAGACTTACGTTTAGAAAATGCTGAAAAGAAAGCGAAAGAACTTTCTCATTTAGGTACAGTTATTGGTGTAGAAGCTAATGTATTAAATAAAGAAAGTTTAGAAGCGGCACATCAAACTGTTTTATCAAGACTAGGCAAATGTGATATTTTACTAAATGGTGCTGGTGGAAATCATCCAAAAGGCACTACTACAAATGAATATTATGAATCGGGCGATATTGATAAAGAAGACTTAACAACATTTTTTGATTTAGATCAAGATGGTGTAAGATTTGTTTTCGATTTAAACTTTATTGGTACATTATTACCATCTCAAGTTTTTGCTAAAGATATGATTGAAAAACCAGGTTCTACAATCATTAATGTTTCATCAATGAATGCATATACACCACTCACAAAAATTCCAGCATATTCAGGTGCGAAAGCAGCTGTTTCAAATTTCACTGAATGGTTAGCAGTTCATTTCAGCAAAGTTGGCATTAGAGTGAATGCGATTGCCCCAGGATTTTTCGTTACAACTCAAAATGAAAAATTACTAGTTAATCCTGATGGTACTCCAACAGCAAGATCAAATAAAATCTTAAATTCTACTCCAATGGGTAGATATGGTAAACCAGAGGAATTAATTGGTGCATTACTATTCTTAATTGATGAAGGTGCTTCATCATTTGTTAATGGTGTTGTTATACCAATTGATGGTGGTTTCTCAGTATATTCAGGAGTCTAACGATGGCTTTTATGGATAAAGACTTCCTGTTGGATTCTCATTTAGCAGTTAAACTGTATCATGAAGTTGTAGAAAACTTACCAATCGTTGACTATCACTGCCATTTAAATGCAAAAGACATTTATGAAAATAAACCATTTAAATCTATTACAGATGTTTGGTTAAATGGTGACCATTACAAATGGCGTTTTTTAAGAAGTTTTGGTTTAGAAGAGTCGTTAGTTAGTTTTGGTGAAGATGAATATTCAAGATTTTTAGCATATGCAAAACATATGCCATATGCAATAGGTAATCCTTTATATCATTGGACTCATCTAGAATTAAAAAGATTTTTTAAAACAGATTTATTGCTCAATGAAAAAAACGCTAGAAGTATTTATGAAATCACAAATCAAAAAATCACTCAAACAAGACCATCGGATATACTTAAGCATTTTAATGTTTCAGTGATTGGTACAACAGACGATCCAGTCGATGATTTAAAATACCATATACTTTTAAAAAATAGTCAATTAGATTATAAAGTTATACCTACTTTTAGACCAGATAAGGCATTACATATCGAACTCCCAAGTTTTAATCCTTGGATTAAACAATTAGAAGAGGTTACGCAAATCAAAATCACTGACATTTCATCTTTGGAAGATGCGTTACTTAATCGAATGATGTTCTTTAATGACAATGGATGTAAATCTTCTGATCACTCATTTAATCACATTATGTTTGTAAAAACGACAAAAGAAGAAGTCAATTACATTTTAATTAAAGCATTGCAAGATGATCATATAACTGAATTAGAACTTAAAAAATATAAAGGTTATATGTTAACTTATCTAGGTAGATGTTATAAAAAATTAAATTGGGTACAACAATATCATATAGGTGCACTTAGAAATGTTAATGAACTTATCTATCACAGATATGGAGCTGATTATGGTTATGATTCAATGAATGATCAAGGCTTTATTGAGCAGTTAAGTCAATTGTTAAATGAACAAGAAAAGACGAATGAATTACCTAAAACAATACTATATACGTTGAATCCAGCGTTTAATGAGGCAATTGTATCACTCAGTGGGTCATTTCATGAAACTGGAATAAGACAAAAGGTACAGTTCGGTAGTGGTTGGTGGTTCAATGATCAACTTGATGGTATGAACCGTCAATTAGAGGCATATTCTCAAATGAGTTTCTTAACAAATTTTGTTGGTATGACAACAGATTCTAGATCATTTTTGTCATATGTTAGACATGAGTACTTTAGAAGATTAGTTACTAATAAATTAGCTAAACTCGTCGAAAGTGGTCAATATCCTGATGATTTTGATGCGTTAAGTGAAATTGCAAAGGGTATTTGCTATAAAAATGCAGTATCATATTTTGATATTTAATATAAGTAAAGTAATTTCTTTTCCTCCAACGGTTTATCGTTAACTCCAAATACTTATATTTAATATATAAAGAACTATAAATGTTGATGTTTCAACTATTTATAGTTTTTTTTGTATAAAAATGAGATAAAAAAACACCTCAATCATTTATTGATCAAGGTGATTTTATGAATCATTGAATTTCATATTTTTATACATTCAATTTAGAATGTCAATTAAATAGTATTTACTATCGTATTAAATGCCTTCTTTGTCTCTAAAACTTTGTTTAAATTGATCCAAAACTTTTACTTGAACATCGTCATAATTACCTTTTAAAAATTGTTCAAAAGCATGTGATTTAAGCTGTTGCCAACTATTGGGTTCATGGTTTGTTATTATAGGATAGAAATAGACATTATTTTGTTTAGCGGCATCAACATCCGGATATGCATCACCAATCATTAGAACATGTTTTGGATCATAACCTTTTTGAATCATTTGTGAAATACATTCACCTTTTGTACCAATTTCTTGAGCTGTCATCACATCAAGATATTGAATCAAATGATGATTTGTCCACTCCTCATATATACCAGACATATTTGCACTTGAAATAAGTGCAATATCAACTTTTCCTAATGCAAATTCTAAGAATGATTTGACACCTTCAAATACAGGTTTATCTTGGTGAGATAGTTTTGCTATTTTATCATTCGTATGATATGACCAGGTTAATGCTTGTTTTAATAAAGGATGATTAGTTTTTTCTATTTCTGCTATTAGCCCTTTATTCGACAAATCATTTGTATTTTTTACCCAAGATTTTAATACATCTAAATCTGTAATATTTAATTCTTTTCCATTTAATTTATCTAATATGTCGACAAGTCCTATAAAGCGATTTAAACCGCGTGTTTCGTTATATAAATTAAATTGATTCCATAAATCTTGTACATATGTTGCTTTGTCTTCCAAATGCCATGTTTCAATGAATGCTGGTCCAAAACACAACTTGTGTTTCGCATTCATCGCATCAATAGCTGTCCCATCAGAGTCAATACAAATTAAATAATCGTGCTTTTTATTGAAAAATTTTATATCAAGGTTGTTCATAGTAAAAAGTCCCTTCATTTTATATTTTCTATCCATTTTCTCTATCATTAAGGCATAAAATTTTAATAACTTCTATATATATATTATACGATATTTAGGCATGAACTTGCAAGCACAGGTGCATCTACATGTGCCTTATATTTTATGTTTTTTTGATTTATCAAGAGATGCCATTTTTGAAAGAAGATATGGATGCGTATATGTATGTTTGAATCATGAACATATATGCCATAAATGGCTCTGTTAATAGGTTTATTGTTATCAACTTTTATAATCAACGACCACTTTAACATTTCCCATATTTGATGTAGATCATAGACATATTTCACGATAAGATTTAGTGAAATCCATTTGAGCTTTTTGGTGTTTTCATCTAAATGACTAAAGTTATAAGTATACATCATTTTTTGTTTAAGCAGATCAATTTATGATAGTGTTGTCTTTAAATTAAAAAATAAAACACTAAGCGACTATGCAATAAATAATACATTAAGATTATTGCGTATAATCAAGTTGATTTCATATCAATCATGGATACATATTAATGCTAATTTAGATATTCAATTATGCAATAAAAACTACCAATTATGCGATAGCACACACATATCAAAATAAGAGTGCTAATATAAAGATAAATGAAAGCGGTTTTAATACCATTAAATACGGTTTAATTGCTGTTCCTATAGATACGTTTGAATCAATGCATGAAGTATAATTATCTTTTGGTTTATAACATCTTAATTCAATGATTTATGTCATTTAACATTTGATGTGACTTGTAATAATAACTCTAATTTCGTAAGAAATAAAAATGGACATGATTGTATTAAAATAAATATTCTTTAACATAAAAAGAGTATTTATCGCAGCACATGTGTTTTGTGATTTTTTTAGTATACAAGACAATTTTAAAATTCACTTAAATAAGTACTTAATTGAAGTAAAAAAACTTTGTGAAATAAAAATATTTTAAAGGAGAAATGAAAAATGAAGAAAATTTTTACCCTAGTTTTATCATTGATTATGGTTTTTGCTTTTGTGGCATGCAAAGACGAACCAGATACACCAGATACACCAGATGTTCCAAAAGAATACATTACAGAAAAACCAGTTGGTGGGACAGACATCATTACTAAGGAAGCTACCGAAAAAGGGACGATAGTGGAAATCTACTATGATACAAGAGCATATTACGTAGAAGCAGAATATCCTGATGCAGGTGAAATTGACGTTAATAAACGTGCATATGTTTATCTCCCATATGGTTATGATGCAAATGATACATCAACTAAATATAATGTTTTGTACCTTCTACATGGAAGCGGACTTAATGAAGGTTACTGGTTCAAACAAGGTACATATGCCTCTGATACATCAGTTTACACGATGGGATATGGAACTAATAATGTAGTTGATAATCTAATTCAAGAAGGAAAAGCAGCAAAAACAATCATTGTTACACCTCATCTATATGCAAGCGATAGTTTATCTGATGATTATTACACTGCAGGGCCAAAACCAGGAGCTTCAATACCGGGTTACGTGGTTGACAATAACAGTTTAAATGTAATATTGAATTTTGGTAAAGAGTTAGTCAACGATTTGATGCCATATATTGCTAATCATTTTAACACATATGCTGTATCAGGTAGTTCAGAAGATTTAATAGCAGCACGTGACCATCAAGCTTATGTAGGTTTATCATTAGGATCTATGACAAGTTATGGCTCAATTTTCAGCTATTGTCTTGACTATATTTCATATATTGGATCTTTATCTGGAGGTCCAATGGGTATTACTACAGACGAAATTATCAGTAATTATAATACAAATTATTCTAACGATCATATAAACTATTGGTTTGTAAGCTGTGGCTCATCAGAATACAGTGATGACTCATTAACACCATATTTGGCTATCAAGAATGCATTAAACATGCAATCTGGAAGCGATATTGCAAATGGTGATAATTGCGAGTATGTGGTTGTTAGTGGTACAGCTCACAACTATGCGACTTGGATAACTGGATTATATAGTTTAATGCAAATATTCTTTATGAAATAACATTCAAAAAACGCTCATTAAGATAAACAACGACATTCTAATGTCGTTGTTTTTATTTGATATGAGCATTGTTTTTTAACAAGGATTCATTATGTTTGGCTAAAGATATGTATGTAATCTAATGATTATAGTAAAACAGACTGTATACCTAATTTAGTATACAGTCTGTTTTTTTAAAGATAATTATAAACGTTTTATTTTGTTGATTTGTATGACCGAAAATGTAGTCTTCTATGACTTGGATACGTAATGCTTTTCCTTCAGTAGAAAGTGCATCATGTGATCCACCCTCTGTTTCATAGTATTCACAAATACCTGTGTCCCTAGTATTATATAGTTCATAGGTTGCTCTTGATAGCTCAGATGAGAATATTTCATCACCAGTAGCATGAAACATAATAAAGTCACCAGTATATGCTAATAATCGTTGATCCCAAGTTTGTCCATCTTGAATTGTATACTGAGGGAACTCATTGTCAGCAAATCCTGCTTGAGATTCAGTAAATCCAGATGCTGTAATAATGATACCAGCAATATATTGTTGGAAATACTCAGCTGAAAGCATGATTGTAATACCGCCCATTGATTCTCCATAGAAGTAAATCTTATCTTGATCAACCCAGGGAAGAGATTGAACATATTTAAGCATAGTATTAAGATCTGAAGCACGTGAAGTCACTGTAGCACTACCATCATCAGACTTAGTGCTATCTGATGCACCGCGGCATCCAAAAGTGATTGCTGAAATGTTTTTACCAGTGAATTCTTTTGCAAGACTTGATAGCATCAGTTCATCTCCGCCTGCACCATGAACACAAATGACTATAGGAAGCTTATCACCGCTCTCCTTATCAAAGTCTTTTGGAAGATATTCAATGCCATAAACTTTGCCATCCGCTTCATCATTCCAAGCATAGAATTCGTAAGAAACACCAGTAGGATAGTCCTGTAATTTACCCATGAACTTTGGATAACTATCTGGTCCATCTGTAGGCGTTTTTTCATCTCCACATGCGGCAAGAGAAAATATCGATATTATCATTAAAGTAATTACGAATAATTTTTTCATGATCACCTATAGTGTATTTAGTAAAGCATATGTTATACATACTAAATACATCATCCTTTCTTTTTTATATTTGTCATAGATTTTGTTAATTGTCATTAAATGATATCTAGTTAATGTAACATGGCATAAGCTGAATATTCGTCTGCAATAAGTACATCACATTGTTGACTTAAATACATAAAGTAAGCTTCTGCATCAGTATCATACTCAACAATTGTCGCTCCACTGTTTTTTAAAACTCCGCTTTCGATAGCCTCTTTGATAAGTTCACTACCAGTTCTTCCTTTTAAAACACCAATAACTTTTCCTTTAAGGTCAGATAATTCACTGAAATTCTCAGCTGAATCAGAAATGATTTGCTGATATCCCTTAGAATACACATCGCTAACATAAAAGTCTGTCTCTACTTGTTCACTTAAAGCAACACCGGTTGCTAAAATATCTGCATTTCCATTTTTTACATAATCATATGCTGTTTCATATGGGAAATCTCTTACAAGTGGCTTCATTTCAAGGTTATCAGCAAGCATAACCATAAGATACATATCAACGCCATCAACACCGTTTCCATAAGCCCCTGAAAACTGATAGGGACTAAAAACAGAAGTAAGAATGTTAATAGGATTACCCTCGTTATCAAGGATATTAAGTTCTCCTAAAAAATCTTCACTCCAAGTTGTTCTATTTAGATATCGTGTCATCAAATCATCACAATCTAGGGAATTTATAATCTTATTAATCTCAGTGAGATAAAGATTGGCATTTGGAGATTCTTTTGAGATACAGATGACATATTCAGTTTGTGCTACATCTTCAATTTTGTTTGATACAAGATTACCAGTTTTCACAATTTCTTTTTCTTGACAGCCTGAGATGAAAAATGCTGTGAAAATCAATAGTGTAATCGCAAATATGATTGAAGTATATCTAGATGTTTTTTTATTTATTGTCATGATTTAAAAAATACCAACATAAGATTATAAAGGTTTGTGACCCAAGTTGCATAGTTGTGAGCTGTTCCATTAACTACAATAAATTCAATTTGATCTCCACCTGCAATATCGCTTCCTTCATTCCAGTGCATTGCATTTTTGACTGTCAACATTTGACTATCCGCAGCTTCCGGACCTTCTTGAGAACCGCAGCTAATGAAAACATAGTTTACAGGATATTGTTCTTCTTTGGCTTGCATATTTGCAATTTGAGATTCTCCAGGTGTACCAGCTGATTCATATGCAAAATAAGAAATGTATTCAAGGCAATTAAGAAGAACGGAATTAACACTTCCTCCACCACGTGATAAACCTGTGAAACCCACATGATCACGTGCAGCCTTAAGATCTGCATCATCAGTAGAAGCAGCATAAGTGTTGAAATTTTCAACAACATAAGGCATTAAATGGTATAACCATTCTTTCCAGTAAACAGAGTCAGTACCTTCTTTTGATTCACCAATTCCAAGTCTGTAGCCTAAATCATTTTCTGGATCGACATATCCACTATAGAGATTACCTTGTTCAGCAGTACCACCAACATAATTAGGATTATCTGGATCACCACTATATTCACCATTGTAATATTGATACATTGTCATACCGACAAAAATAGTATCTTCACAAAGGTTGTTTTCAAGCATATAATCTAACATGTTTTCTGTGCCATATCCACCTGTATATGCTGATTGATTTTCTTCCCAAGCATATGAGCCTTGAGCAAACCAGTATCCCTCATTTAATTTATTTCCGTGCATCATATAAAGAACATTATATTTTTTTGAAGTATCGTTTTTATCATATCCGTAAGGAAGATACACATAGGCACGTTTATAAATCCAAAGTTCATCACCTTCGTTATAACCAGGAAGATTTCTTTCTTCTACACCATATGCTCTTGTTCTATACCAAAAATATTCAATTGTACCTTGATTTTGTTGATCTGTCAAAAGAATTTCTGGAGAACTTAACATAGGTTCTTGTCTAAATACTGTAGTTTCACCGCACATTGTACATTGCCCATCTACAAAATTGTGATGTACAGTTGAACCATCTTCACTACCTGTAATTACATGTGTTTCTTGGTCGTGTGTTTTTTTGATAGGTGTAGTTTCTTCCCCACATGCCATCAAAGAGAACGTTAACATCAAAGCCAAAAAAACACTCATTAAAGTTTTTAAAACATTTGTTTTTCTCATTTTTATACTCTCCCTCTTATTTTTATGAACAATATGTTCAATCATATATACATTTAGACGTTTTCATCATAGAATAAGTTTACATTTAATGCACTACAATAGACATATGTATCATCATTTCACGCGTTAGCTTTTGCAACGATGAGCATTGCTGATAGATAATCTATCATGAGAACATCGCACATTTCGGTGTGAAGCATCGATTCTGCTTCTGCATCTGTTTCACATGCCAAAATAGTTGCTCCACTATTTTTTAATAAGCCATTTGCAATCGCTTCAGAGACAATTTTTTCACTATCTCTGCCTTTAACAACCCCGATGACTTTGCCTTTAAGATCTGATAAATCAGTAAAATTTTCATTTGCATCTGATATAATTTGTTGTTTACCAGTTAAGTAAACTTCACTCACTAAAAAGTCATTTCTTATCTCGTTAGAAAGCGAAATACCGCCTGTAAATATATCTGCATGACCGTTTTTTACTTCGTTATATGAATAAGAATATACTCGGTCATAAGTGATAAGTTTTTTATTGAGGTTTTCAGCAACATGAAGCATAATGTATGCATCTATTCCGTCAGTATAGGCTCCACCTGCACCTGAATAATTAAATGGTTCTAATGTTACAGTCATTACTCTTAAATCGCCACCAGTATTATCATTCAAGTTATACATATAGTTTTCTAAAGTCTTAAAGGATCTTCTATTTTTATAGTCGCTATATTTTATTGCAATATCATTCATATCGATTTCTGAAATCGAATCGTTAACGGCCTTTAGTATCTTATCTGCATCTGGAATATTTTTGGATATACAGATAACATACTCCGTTTCTGAAAAACCAATTAAATCGTTAGTCACTAATTCACCACTCTTGGATAGTGATTTGGAGTCTAGACATGAGCTTAGAATAAAAGCTGAAAAGATAAACATAAGTATTAATATTTTTTTCATATGATGTCCCTCTATATTTATGCTGTAATGATGCCCATCTCAATTAAATATTGATTAATATCATCCATACATTTTTCGTAATCGCTAGGTTGAAAACTATGTGGAGCATCCTCAATGATATACAATGTCATTCGATTTTCACCAAAATAATCAAATAAATCAGTAACCACTTTTTCATTTACAGCATCATCTGCTGTACCCCAAAGTACAATAAACTTCTTATTGAAATGATCAAACTCTTCATAAGGATCAACTGAACCGTCATTTGCCATAATGGCTGGAGCTTGTAAGATGACTGCTTGAATATCTTGGACGCATCTTCCAGCAGTAACAGAAGTAACAAGACCACCAAAACTTGAACCAAATAGCGCAATTTTAGATGCATCTATAAAACTCATTTGTTTAAAGTCTTCGATAATTGCTGTTAAATCAGATACCTCAGTCAATACTGTCATATCTTCAAAATTACCATCGCTTTTAGAGAGTACTGAACCACCACAAAAATCAAATGTGTAACAAAGTATTCCATGGGCAACCACATTTTTCACAAGAGAATTAGTTTGATCTGCACCAGTGGCATTATATCCATGACTCATGATAAGGATAGGATACGCTTTATGTTCATCAAAATTAGAAGGGCGATAAATATGTCCAAATATCTCCAAATCTCCATTTTTGACCCAGTGAATAACACTAGAAAAATCTTTGTAGTCTTCTTCATAACCTTCACTCATTGAATAAGGTCTGTCAGGTGTGACAGGTGATTCCTCACTACATCCTGTTAATATAGTAACGATTGAAAGCATGGATAGTATTATGATAATAAATTTTTTCATTTTTCTCCCCTTATGAAATATGTGTATGTGTTTATTAAGCTATGTCATATGTATAGTTAAAATTATTTTAAATCATGACCATTTATTGAAATCAAGTGTTATAATTTTGTATCCCAAATACCACAAAATGAATCTACTGGATCAACACCTATAAATTGCGTTTTACCTGTGAGTTTATTGACAAGGGCTTGTATAGATTCATCCTTGTCAGAATAAGCATTAATGTATGTTTTTGCTTGAGGTACATCAGCTAAAACAAAAGGACTAGCCAAAGATATAACAATGACTGGTAATTCGTTTACATACCAAGGAATTTCGCCGCCACCTTTACTCATACTCCAACTGATTCGTTCAGAAGTTTGGCCATATGATGCAACGTTGGTTAATGTTATGACAAGGTCGTATTGACTGACAAAACTTTCTATAGACGTTTTAGCAGCAAAATATAAATTAATTTCTTTACCTTTTTCTTCAGGTGGAAGTTTTGCTATACGCTCAAAAGGAGATTCATAGATTTCAACATCAAAACCTTGTTGTTCTAAGAGTTCCTTTACTTTTTCAGCAGGCGTTTTTTTAGGTTCATTCTTCAATATTGTAAAAAGACTAGCTGCAGTTAAACCTTTAGCTGGAACAATAAGTATTCTCTTGTATTTATCTGGAGTGATTGGTAATACATCTTGCTTGTTTTTGACAAGTGTAATTGATTTTTCTGCAACTTCATGGGCAATTTTTTTATGTTCTTGACAACCAATTTTTGCCAATTTGCTTTCATCTAATTCAAAGGGTTCCATCAATCCTAGAGCAGCTTTAGTTCCAAGTATTCTAGTTAAAGATTCATTTAAACGCTTTTCGGATATGATTCCATTTAAGTAACCTTTTTTCATAAAGTCAAAATCTTCATCCATATCATTAAAGAATAGAAACATATCACAACCTGCAGCAATAGCTTTAGGTAACATTTCAGAACGCTTCATTCTTGAGGTGAGTCCGACCATATGAGATGCATCTGTGACGATTAATCCATTAAATCCAAGTTTATCTCTTAAAAGATCATTAAGTAATTCACTGGAAAGAGTTGCAGGCATGATTTTATCATCGGTCAATTGAGGATTGAGCATTTTTGAGTATTCAGGTAACATAATATGGCCAACCATTACAGACTGAACGCCTGCATCAATCATCCCTTTGTACACCTTGCCAAAACTTTCATCCCATGCTTTAACAGATAAACTATTTACGGAATTTGACAAATGTTGATCACGTTCATCAATGCCATCACCAGGAAAATGCTTAATTGCACAAATGCAATTTGAATTTTCCATCACACCTCTTAAATATGCTTTACCAAATTGTAATACCTTTTCTGCATCATTACTAAAACAACGCGTAGAAATAATTGGATTTCTCCAATTTCTGTGTATGTCTACAATAGGCGAAAAAAGCCAATTACAGCCTATAGCATCCGCTTCAACTCCGGAAACTTTACCAAGGTTATAAGCACAAACTGGATCATTAGTTGCTCCAATTTTTGTTGGCATACCTATGCTTGTACCATCAAGACATGCGCCATCACCACCACCTTCGGTGTTGCTTGCAATTAATAAAGGAATTTTACTATTGCTTTGTAAAACCTTATTTTGCTCTAAAACATCTTTTCCTAAGGCTGGATTGTATCTAGCGCCACCTATGTGGTAAGTTTTTAATATGTGTTTAAGATAATTTTCATCTCTGGTTGCGCCGAGGTTGACAAATAGTTGTCCAATCTTTTCATCAAGTGACATTTCTTTTATTGTTTTTTCTACCCACTTTATCTCGCTCTCGCTCAAATAAAACGGTTTTTCTTTTAGATTAACCATTTCTTTTATCCTTTCGTATCAATTATCCTTTAAATATGAATACACAAAACAACTCAAACAAGAATAATTTGAGATTGTTTTGTGATATGTATGACGTTAAATTTTTATAGTTTCGAGTTTAGCTCTTTTTTCATGTGCTAATGCTATTCTTGCTCGTTCAGCTCTTTTTACCTTGAATATATTCTCATTAGCAAGATAAATAAGAAGTGCTAAAAAGAGTAACATGGTTATCACATTTGTCTGTGCATCATTAAGTTGCAGTTTGCTTAAACCTAAAGAAAAGATATTTAGAGTTAATGATGCGATCAAAATACCTATTGCTTGATTAGACCAACGGGAGATATACATACCTAAAAACATTGGAAACATATTGGCTAAAACTGTACCATTACTCATGAATCCAGTTGATACTTTCATTCCGTTAGACATTGCTGCGTCTAGCATACCTGACGTAGATACAGCACCTCCTGCAAATGTATAACTTAATATCGCATTTCTAAAAACTTTAATTCCTGAAGATTTAGCAATTTTTTGAGATCCTTGTATTGCGCGTAAGTGATATCCATATCTTGTATAACCCAATAAAAACATGACTATACCAGCGCAAAGAATTAATACCGACACAGTGAACCACATATTGATCAGTATATCGTTGCCATCAACACCAAAGATATTAAATCCTTTTCC
The DNA here is from genome assembly GCA_963667565.1 of Acholeplasmataceae bacterium. Taxonomy (GTDB): domain Bacteria; phylum Bacillota_I; class Bacilli_A; order Acholeplasmatales; family Acholeplasmataceae; genus WOFB19. Next base: position 1,643,576 of record OY763415.1, read on the forward strand.
ATCAGATGTGAAAAATGCAACGCATTCATATATCAAACCGAGGCCAATACCCAATACCATTGCAGGTACTCTTGTGACTACAAATAGTACACCAGTTAAGAATCCAAATAAAAGTCCGAAAACTAATGCAAATACAAGTAATCCAACACCGCTTAATCCCAAAGATAAAGCGATATTACCACCTACAATTACCCCAACCAATCTTTGTGCACCTAATGATAAATCCATTCTGCCACAGGTTAGGTTAAATGATAAAGCATAAGCGATTAAGCTGGAAATTGCTGTCCGTCTTATGATGTTTTGCACGTCCAAAACAGAAGATATGATATGATTTCCTTTCGTGATTACTAATAATTCCATAATAACGAAAATGACGATTGGAAAACATGCTGATATAATAATGTTTTTAAGTGTATTCTTTGTTTTAATTGACATAAGGGGTATTCCAACTTTCTCTTTTTATTATGGTAATTTTCTTGAAATTAATGCATCACTATCAGAAACAGAACTTAATAAGTCAATAGATGTTTGAAGTGTTGCTTCACTGTTAAATGATACACAAAGCATTTTTGCTTCTTCACCAGAGATAACCCAAGTTCCAGGTTTATCAAGTTGAGCAAGTCCAGCATATTCTTCAGCTGTTGCACAAAGCCAAGGTTCTACAAATAGTTGAACAGCTTTACCATCAACTTTATACATGTCTGCATGTCCATCAACGGCATTACGAATTGCTGCAGCATCGATTGCAAATGCAACTGTTAAAGGATTGATTACTGCATAATTTAATACATTATTTCCAAGTGTATCTTTTTCAGAGAAACCAATTGCTGTTCTTGCTTCAATGGATGCAGTAGCAAGAATTTTGATATCCATATTTTTTGCTTTTTCAACAGCATCGATTGCGTTTGCATCTTCTTCATAACCAGCAACACAAGCATAGATGTCATATTCACCAGTTTCGAGTGCTGATACAATGTTTGTTCTAATATTACCTGACACAAGATAGATCTTAACATCACTGCGTCCTGTAACTAGTGGTCCTACATCAGCTGATTGGGCAATTTCTTCAATAGTTCTGTCATAGGTTAAATTATATTTTTCTTGCATTGCTTGCAATACAGCTAATGTTGAATAATAATGTGATTCAGCTTGTTTTCCAGTAGCAGCACAAGAGTAAATAAGAACGTTATGTAATTGTCCATCATTTAGTAATTCATCCATTGCAGCTTTATAAGCTACTTGCATTCCTGCTGAAGAAGCACCACAGTTGCCTAGTGCAGCAGTGAGTTCTGGATTTTCATCTGAAAAAGCAGATTTTTGATTGTGACAATACATTCCTAATCTTTGGCAAGTCTCAATAACAGACTTTGCAGCACTAGTATCAAGATTAATGATTCCCACGGCACCCTTCACAAACTCATTTTCAATAAATGTTACTCGTGCATCCTCATTTTTTAAGACTTCCGAAAAATCAAAAGTCATATTAAGGTTTGGTCCTATCTCATTATTAAGATAGTCCTTAATGACATTCGTATTTTCATTTACTTCATTTAAAATTACACCAACCAATACCTCTTCGCCTGTTTTGTTTGTAAGCGATGCAAATGGATCAGTGCCACTGCCAGGAATAATTCCTTGTCCGCTACAAGAAGTAAGTATTGTCATTATACATGTTACAAATAATAAAATGATTATCTTCTTTTTCATATTTTCCTCCTAAAAATCTTGTTATATAAATATAGTTGTTAATCTTTTTCTGGTAATAAATTTGATCTTGTTTGAGATGCTACAACAAGCACAAGGAAGAAGACGCCCCTTATTCCTTGAATCAAAACGCTATCCACATTTAACATCTGCAAGCCGTTATTCAAAACGACTACCGTAATCGCGCCTAACACCGCTGAGTAAATAAAAGATTTACTTCCACCGAAGACCGACATACCGCCTAAGACAATGGCCAGTAGTACATCCATATTAAGTGTACTTGCAGTAAAATTACTTACAGATCCCGTTCTTGTAATAGTCATCAATGCACCTAAACCTGCACCAATGCCAGCCATAATAAAAGCTATTAGTAAATATCTATCGTAGACAATCCCAGTAGCATTTGAGCAATCAGAATTGGTACCGATAAACTTAATTGAACGTCCAACTTTTGTAAAGTTAAATATGATTAAGCAAGCAAGAAAATATATACCAAATGCAATGTATGGAAAATTTGCACTTCTTAATGCATTTGTAACTTCATAGGGTATGCTTATCGTTTGGTTGTTCAACACCGTTTGTTGAATTGCTAATAATAGTGTCATCATAACAACGGTTACAAAGAGCACCTTAACTTTAAATTTTGAAGACACGATGACGGCAAGTATACCTATCACTATGCCTGCAACAAGCGCAGCAACAAACATTAGTGTTACTGACTGAGTTGCAACATATATCTTTATGGCTATTGCTGCAATTAAACCAGTAGTAGCACCCATTGCAATATTTACATTTCCTGTCCCATAGATAAATGATGCGCCTGTGGCAACAGTTGCCACAATAAGTGACTGATCAATAATGAGAGATAGATTAAATGGGTTAAAGAACATACCTTCACTATTAATTCCAAATATTACCGCTAGGATGATTAACCAAAAAATCGGCAATAGTTTTGTTATTAATCGGTTGTTTTTGATCACCAATACGCTGTTTTTAAATTTTGCTTTGTCCATAATAACCTTCCCTTATATCATATAATCAATCAAATGATGCTCTGTTAAGTCAGCACTTCTCATCGCTTCGTGAGTTACTTCACCATCTTTCATAATCATGATTCTGTCGCTCATTCCAATTAATTCTTGTAGCTCTTCTGAAATAAGTATAATTGACTTACCCGCTTTTTTCATTTGATAGATAATGTTGTACATAGCAGCTTTAACACCGACATCTACACCTCTTGTCGGACAGTCCATGATGATCACTTGAGCATCTGCAGCCATCCACTTGCCAAAGGCAACTTTTTGTTTATTTCCACCTGATAAGGTATTGACATTTGCATGTCTACTAGAAGACTTAATCATTAAATCTTCTATTTGTTTATCTACGTATTTTTTCTCTTTCTTACCAGAAATAATGTACATAAATAACTCGTTAATTTTGTATCCAGTTGAAGAAATATTTTCATATATCGTTGCTGACAGACCAAGCGATTCAGTGTCCCTATTTTTTGAAATGTATCCCATTTTGTTGTTTACAGCAATATGTGGATTTTTAATTTTAATATTTCCTAATTCAACCTGGCCATCAAGAACTTTTTCAAGTCCAAAAAGTGCTCTACCAACAGTTCTCATACCACAATGTGACAATCCACCTATGCCGAGTATCTCACCTTTATGTAATTCTAAGTTGAAACAAAGTAAATCATTGTTTGTTGTTATATTGTTCGCTCTTAAAACCACTTCATCCCCATAAGGATCAAAATCATTACGATAATAATCACCTTTAACTTCACGGCCGACCATCATTTTTCTGATTACATCATGATCGTAGTCCTTTTTTTCTATAGAACCGATGATATTGCCATCTCTGAGTACCGTAAGTATGTCACAATACTTCGTCATTTCATCAAGATCGTGTGAAATAAGAAGTACACATTTATTCTCTTTTTTCATGCGAAGTATTGTTTCATATAAAAACTCTCGACCTGTATGAGATAGCGCTGTAGTCGTTTCATCGACAATCAGTATTTCTGGTTGCCAGTATAATGACTTGACGATTTCGACTATCTTTCTATCCTGCATGTCAAGCATTGCAGTTTTAGTCTCCGGCGATATATGCTTTACACCCAACTCATCAAATAGTTTTTGACAAGCGATGTTCATCTTTTTTTTACTAACAATTAAATTAAATTTACCTGTAAATAAATCTTCGTGTCCCAAAAAGATGTTTTCAGCTACTGAAATGTTGGGAATTGTTCCAGACTCTTGAACTATCATACCAACGCCGTTTTCTTGTGCAAACAAGGTACTTTCAGGTTTCCAAACATTACCGTTTAAGAACATTTCCCCTTTTGTTGCAGGTTGAATACCAGCAATAATAGATGATACCGTTGATTTTCCAGAGCCATTTTCTCCAATGACACCTCTTATTTCACCTGAACGTATTTCAAAACTCACGTCATTTAATGCTATTGTCGCACCGAAGTTTTTATACATATTATTAATTTTTAGCACTACTTTTTTTTCTGACATAAGTTAAGCCTCCACCACACAAGTCATAATTAATCATTGATTTATTTTAAGAACACATTGTTCTTATTCTTACTTTTTTATTCTACTTTTGCTTGATTTTTGTTCTTTGAGAATAAAACTATCCCTTTTTTGTCTAGTATGTGCATCGTAGTAGAACCAATTGCACCAACTGCTGAGAATGCAAGAGCGGATACTAGCACTACTTGCCACCAAGGCATTGCTAATTTAACTACAGAATTTGCATCTAAACCATTCATTGCAGCACTATTAGCTACAGAATATAAAATACGTTTAGTTGACTCTCTCATAGCATTTACAACATATGCATCAGAAGAAAAATCGCTTAATTGTCCAGTTCTGTCATGGTTATTTACGCCATCAAATAAATCTGTACCAGTCACAACAGCACGTGGAGCATACATATAAAGCGTACAATGAGTCGTTGTGTCACAAGCATCTGCATCCGTAACGATAAATCCATCAAAACCCCATTCTCCGCGAAGTACACCATTCATAAGTTCAGAAGAATTACCACACCAAATTGTGCCTAATCTATTAAAACCACTCATAGCCGCATGCGCATTGCCACCGTCTATTTTCATGATGCCTCTAAAAGCTTCTAAATATATTTCTCTAATTGCTTGTTCATTTGCCCAAGTGCCTACACCTTCACGATGAGTTTCAGAATCGTTTAATGCAAAATGTTTTTCATAAACGATAATTCCTTTTGACTGAATACCTTTAGTTTCTTCGGCTCCGATTAATGAAGTAACAACAGGATCTTCTGAATAATATTCAAAATTTCTACCGCTATATGCATTTCTATGTGTGTTAGCGCCTGGTCCGTATAAACCATTACAATCGCTATGTAATCCATCTTCCCCGATAATTTCTCCAACGCGTCTAGTCAGTTCCTTATTCCAAGTTGCAGCTCTTACACATGGAGCTGGGAAAGCAGTACCACTTCCGCCTCCAATAAATGTTGAATTAAATCCGGAAGGACCATTTTGGTCAGAAGTACCAGGTTTAGCGACAGAAATAACCGCTCTGGTAGTATGTTGACCATAAGCAATTAAATCTCTCATTTCTCTAAAAGAGACTTGGTCAAGTAAATCATCCCAAGTGTATGTTTTACCATTTAATTCTATAGATCCATCTAAAGGTACGCCTCTGAACATAACAAGTTTAAGTCCATTATCTGCACCTAAAGTAGGCATTGTATAACTCGCTGCATCTGCAGGAGGTGTATACTGTTCAGCTTTAATTTCACCATACATTTTATCGGTCATATCAAGTTTAACAGCAATACTTTTCATGGTTGCTAGTGAAGAAATATCAAAAGACTCGTTCCAATTTTCACGAGAAATATAATTGACCTTTTGATTTTCATCATATAAATTGATATCTGCATTGTCAAATTGATTCGTTATATCAACACCAGTAGAAGATGATGTAGCATAAGTTGTTGTGTCACGTGTATCAACAGTCCACTTATACACAGTATCACCTTGACTCTTGATTGGAGCAACTGCAGGTACCATCTTACTTTCATTAGCACCTTTCATCGTTAATATATTATTTAACGCATCATGTGCACCATTACCTAAAGAAAGGTAATAATCTCCAGCATCCATAATATAAGTTTTTGCACCATATGCATCGTATACTGCTAATAATTCTTTATTAAAGCTTACAGATACAGTTTCTGATTCACCAGGTGCTAAAGTATTTGTTTTTTCGAATCCAACAAGTTCTACAGACGCTTTTTCTATGTCGTTTTCCTTGTCGTAAATTGTATAAGGTGTTTGAGCGTATAATTGTACAACCTCTTTACCTGATACACTTTCAGATGTATTTTTTACTGTGACGGTTGCTGTCATCGTACCATCACCGTTATCTTTCACACTGTAATCGCTATATTCGAAATCTGCATAGGATAATCCATGTCCGAATGAGTATGCAACGATACTGTTATAATCAAAACCAGTTGTATTTCCGAGCACCATATCCTCATATCTTGTTTCGTAATAGCGGTAGCCTACATATATACCTTCTAAATATACATTGTAGTATTTTTCTCCCATCCAAATATCTTTGAACTCTGAATCCGCTTTTGATCTGTAATCAGATTCAAAATTTTGATATGCAGTATGTCCAAAATTATAAATTGATGGTTCTCTTAAATTGTCATAGCAAAAAGTATCAACGATATGGCCTGATGGTGTAATATCTCCACTTAAAAGTCTTCCTAGAGAATCTACGCCACTTTGACCAGTTGCACCTAGCCACATACATGCATCAATGCCGTAGTCAACGCCACAAACATCTTCTGATAAAAAGTCTAATTGAATTGCATTAGAACTATTTAAAATAACTACGATATTTTGTATCGTACCATTATCTTTTAATCCTTTTAATCCATTTAACAAGCTTCGCTCATCACCGTTAAGTTCAAGATAATTGTTACCTGTTAAACTACCTTCTCCGATTGTTCTCGCATCTGATACGTTGATTGTTCCAAAATCATAACCAACTTCGTTCGCGCCACTAGTTAAATCATAGCCTTCTCCACCATTACGTGAAAATACTACAACGGCTGTATCACATACGATCATATTTGCATAATCTGAAGAATTTTCTATGAGTGACCAAGGTACTTCATTGATTGCAAATGGATTCGCATCATGCATTCCAGGAACAGATAAGTGATAACTTTCACCTTCACCTGAATCATAGAAATTATATGAGTCCATATTTACATTAAATCCGCCTAAAAGAAGACTTGATACAAATGTTGCATCAGAACCACTTGTTTGTCCTGAACCAGTACCACTCGTAATTGGATCATTCACTGATTGTCCAAACAAACTTATTGTTGTGTTTTTTTGTAGAGGAAGTGCTCCATCATTTTGCAATAAAACAAAGCCTTCAGCAGTGACATCCTTTACAAGTTCATTTCCTGCTGCCGATAAAGCCTCACTGTCATAAACTTCTTTACCTTTACTGTCAAGTAGAGTATTTCCTTCTCCATCTTTTTGAGTGAATTCACTTTCAAAATAAACATCACCCACTGAACCAACAGATGTAGAGGTTGAAGAAGCAGTATTAAAAAACCAATTTATTGTTGTCTCATATCTAATGCTAACTATGTTAACCACGATCATAAATACCAATAGACCAATAAAAACTTTAGTTAACACTCTCCATAATTTTGAAGTACTTTTCTTTTGTACCATACTTAATTCTCCTTACTGTTTTAATACATTAATAACTATCCAAGAGTACTCTCGGATAGTTATCATGTAGGTTTAAATCTTGAATTTTAAAATTATTCTGCAGTTGTTTCTTCTGGTTTTACTGCAGCATCACCAGGAATTTGGTCACCATTTAATACTGTTACTTTCATTGTTCCCATAACTGTATCAACAACACATTCATAACTACGTCCATATGCTGCGATAAAGTCATCAGCGTTTTCCCATACTTCAGTTTCTGCACGTGCATTAAGTGTATAAGTGAAACCAGGAGCAACATCGTTATCAGGATCTCCAGCTGGCCATCTATCTGTATCAACTACAGCTGTTACACTTGAACGTTCTTCAGCGATAAGTGTAATTCTAGTAGGCATTAAAAGTGTATAAGTGATTGTACCTTCTTCAGCGTTTTCTTCTTTAACTTCATATTCTCCATAAGCAGTAATGTCACGACCATAAACAAGTGTTACTACAGGGATAGCCCATCTTGTTTCGTAGTTCATTTTGTAAGTGCCATCACTAAAAATTTCTAAAGTGTAAGCATAATCTATTGGGTCTGCCATATCTGTATGATTATGTAGATATTGTTGAGAATATAATCCTTCAGACTTTGTTGAACATGCTACCAAGGTAAAAACCATGATTAGTGATAAAGCTAGGGTAATAACTTTCTTCATTTTAAACTCTCCTTATAAATATTTTTTATTTTTACAAAGCATCAATGGCTTTGATAAAGCATTGTTTCATGTATTTTAGAATTGATCATGGGTTATACATAATAAATACACACGTGAAATCATCAAAATTCTTTTTAAATTTTAAGTATAGTTATCATATATATTTACATCCATTATGGAATAAAAGGTATTTTGAAATATTTATTAATGTCGCCATAAACATTAAAACGATATGATGTATAGGATTCAAAATAGTTACTTTAATTAAGATTTAATGAAGCTAAGGATTAGCTTTTTAAATATATTGATTCATTGAGATTATTGAATCAACATTCAAGCCACATTTAGCAACACTAAAACCGCTTTCATTTATCTTTATATTAGCACTCTCATTTTGATATATGTATGTTATCGCATAATCGGTAGTTTTTATTGCACAATTGGTTTTTATGAATTCTAATCACTAATATTCTATTTTTAACTAGCTTAATAGTATCATCATGATGCGCAATTGATGTATTTTGTATATGACCTCATCACAAAAAACACGATCTAGATTTAATCGCATATTATGTTAGACATATGTGATAAATTTAACGTATATTTTCTGTGCTTTGCTCATGTTTTTGTAAATGAACAAGCAAGCGCAGTCTTTCATGGTCTAAACTAAGATGATGATCATGTTTTACTTTTTTATCAAACTATCATACAAGAAGAAGAGATCATTGCAAGCCAAGAAAACATCAAATCACTAGATCTGATGTTCTTTCATTCAAATGTAACACTATGGTCACTTAACATATATGTAAACGCTAGACAAAGATGTATTATGCGTTTTGATTGGATTTTTCGTCATGCAAAGAAAAGAGTATTGTTATCGTAAACCAACTATTTTTGGTATCTATTCTTACAGAACCATCATATTTATCAACGATATTTTTAATACTTTTGATACCATAACCATGATTTGTGGATTCTTGTTTAGTTGTAGCAAGATTACCTTCATCGTAACGAAGTTCATGTTCATAGTAGTTTTCCATATGAATAATGAGTAGATCATGTTGAGTATAAACATTTAAATTAATGATTCTTTTATCGCTATCATGAACTTTTAAAACTGATTCCATAGCATTATCAAACATATTACCAAAAAGTGATGTCATATCCATTGTATTCATGAAATCAATTCTTTTAGCATCAATCGCATATGTAAAATTAATTTGATTTTTATCACAAAAACTTCTTTGAGAGGTGATGATGGTATTCATCACACCATTTCCAGTTTCAGCTTGCAAAGCATAATTTCTTAACTCTTCTTCAAAATCTTTAAGGTATTGATCTTTTTTATCTTCATTAGTTTCAGCACGTATCAAATTTAATTGGTGCTTGATGTCATGATATCTTTGATTTGCAAGTTTGATGTTGTCTTTTGATTGTTGATATTGTATGTAATATTTTTGAAATGTACCTTCTAATACTGTAATTTCTTTTTGAGCATAAAGTAGTATTTGATATTCTTGCAATACTAATATAACAACGACACCACATAAATCTACTAATGTTCTAATATAAAATATTTCATGTGGATATTCACTTGTTAATGCAGATTGTATACCAGAAAATGATAAATTACTTACAAAGAATACAATGACCATAATTGCAATAATGGTAATCATATTGTTTCTTGAAATTTCAGGTTTATAACCTTTTAAATGATAGTGTTTGTATATTTTATAAAATACATAACCACCTGTAATCCATAATATAATAAATAAACCGTATTCAAGCATACCTAAAAATTGATCACTTAAGATGGATCCAAAGAGATAATAAATCTGCCAACCCAGAGCTCCTAAAAATTGAGCAAATACAAAGGCCTGACTTGTTAAATATATGGCTTGAATCCAAGTAACTTTACCTAATATGTAGACGTATAAAAACATGAGTCCATAAATACCAATGATTGTAGCAATCCACAAATAGTCCGGTAAAAACTCAAAAGAATATTGTACAATCAAAAAAACAAAAAACATAAAAATAATAAAAATTAATCGTTTCTTAGATTTGATGCGTTGTGGAAGAAAGAATACGACTAATATACAAAATGTCCATTGAAGTACACCATATAGCACTTTAGGAATTGAGCTTCCATCAATCATATTAGAGCCCTTCCTTATAATAATCTGTAAGCGTATTTAAGAAATCTTTTTTTCTAGCTCTACTAATTTTTAATTGTTCATTTTCAATGAGCACATAATCTTCATGGATGCCACGAATTTTTGCTAAATTGACAATATATGAATTATTACATCTATAAAAATGAAAAGGTGCTAATTTTTGTTCATATTCTTTTAATGAACCCCAGATACTGTAGTGTTCAGTAGCTGTGTTAATGATGAGTTCATGTTTTTTACTTTCGATATAGATAATTTGAATCGTATCAATTTTTTTTAATCCTGAATCGGTATTAATAATAATGAATTGTGAGTTTTGATTACTTAATTTTTTAATTACTTTTTGCATCTCTCTTGAAAACTTGAAGTAAGAGACAGGTTTAACTAAAAATGATTGTGCATCAACATCATATCCTTTGACTGCAAAATTAATGAGATTAGTGACAAATATAATAATGACGTTTTCATCAACTTTTCTCACTTCTTCAGCAGTTTTTAAACCGTTAAGTTGAATTAATTCAATATCTAAGAAAATAATGTCATATTGGCATTTATAATCATCTAAAAGGTTATAGCCATCAGAATATGTATTAATAATAAACTTGATTTGATTAGCTTCAGCAAATTTATTTAAATGTGATATGAGAACGTCAATGTAGCTTTGTTCATCTTCTACAATTGCAACATAATAATTATTCATAAATTCATCTCCAAGGATATATAATATCAATGTCATTATATCATAGTATATTTAATTGGTATCTGATTATGTAAATGGACACATTTTGGTAGTATCTGATACTTTATCGTTGGATTTGACAGGCTTGATCGATATGATGTATCCATATAAAAAGAAGTATATCGATGAGTTTGAGCATATGATTTTTAAGTCGTCTAAACAACGATTGAAACGAGTCTTCATCTCTATTTTACATCAATAATCAAAAAAGTACCACATTGATTAATGTGATACTTTGACTATTTAGATAAAATCAGCAGCAGTTATCGATCTAGTTATTCGTTTTTTATTAGCATAACTTTAAAACCACTTCAAATACGGGTTAACCTAATTTGATTTTTTTGGTTAAATATAGATAACTTTTCGTCATAACAAATCCCTTTAATCTAAAAGGCAGAAATGAAACAATTGTATTATAGGATCGATATTTTAAGAAATAATACATGCTGCGGTCATATGCTTTAACATCTTTCCATAATGTTTTTAAATCTTCTTTTCGCTCTTTCGTATGCTCTCCAGTTGTAAACATCTGAGTGATAATCATCATATCGGTTAATGCGTGGCGCATATAGCCTCTTAGCCCTTTGCCCATGTGGTTAATTTCATCAAGTGTATAAAAACTCATGATTTCTCTAAACACTCTGATTTGTTGTTTATAGCGTTTAACGATGTTGTGCATTTGAATTGATTGATCTTCTCTACCAATAAAATAATGATATAAAACTTTATTCATATAATACACTGTTTTTATTTTAGGTAGAGGTTGATAAGCAATAATATTATCTACATAAAATGTATGATGTGGTAGTTTTAATCCACATGATCTAAGGACCTCTGTTTTGTGCACTAAAGCATGCATTAATAATGTATTTGAGTATTTAAATTTATGTTTAATATGATCCCAATCAATGATTTTATTTTCTGGGAAGTTTTTGTGATAAGATCTAATAAAACTTGTGCCTTCTGATAACTTCTCATATTCAAAATTCATCACATATAGTTCAGGAGAATTCCCCTCATCCAAATGTTTTTTAATGGTATCTAATAAAAGTTTTCCATTTTCTAAATCTAACCAGTCATCAGAATCGACAACTTTAAAATAAAGGCCAGTCGCAATTTCTAATCCAGCATTAATACCAGATCCATGCCCTCCATTTTCTTTATCGACAACTTTTACAGTATGTGGATATTTTTCTTTATAATCGTTTGCAATATCAATAGTTTTATCTTTAGATCCGTCATTAATGATAATGATTTCGATGTGCTCTAAATCAAATAATAATGTGTCAATACAACGATGCAAGTACCCTTCAGAATTATATGAGGGCACAATGAAACTAATTAATTTCATTTCTCAATACTTCCTTTTAATATGATATCCCCCCGATGTTCAATATCTAGAATAGCATAGTTTATTCTTTTTATACACAAAAAAATAAAAAGCATTTTCGACAATTATTTCTAGAATCATTAAGCACATATGGGGTTTATAGATGATATTTTATGTGTAGTGATTAACCCATTTATGAGTACATAAATGGATATTAAATCAAAGGATTTTCATTCATAAGCTTAGGATATTTTTTACTCATGTTAAGTATCTAAATATTTAGTTATTTTGTCAATAAAAATTGCTTATGATAACGTAGTACTTATCAATAGAATTGATGTGTAATTTTTGATAATAAATAGTTGTTTTATACAGTTTAAATCTAGCCATAAAAAGTGGTTCAAATTAGTGTTTTAGTGTTTTTATACCAACACTATGTGTTGGAATTTGATTTATAGGCTTTTTTAAACACTTTTTAAAGTTTATCAAACGGGTTACTTTTGATATTTTTATGATTTATAGATGTTTGAAAAAACAGGTATGATGAGAAATTCTATATTTCAAATTAAAACCGTATCATTTAAGTGTTTATCACGACAATCATCAACGCACTTTTTGCACTAATAAAATGTTATGAATAAAGGATTAATAAGCATAAAAAAATGTAGTCATTAAGCATCATTTAAGAGATACATATAATGATTACATCATGATGATTTCATAGCCATTGGTTTACTTGACATTATATTTGTTGTAAAATAGAATTAAAATTTAATTAATCAAATACAAGGGGGAGAAAATAAATGAAATATGTTAAATTAAGCGTTATGATTATGCTTTTGTTTATGCTTGCCAGCTGTAATCGTTGGAGTGCATATGAAAAAGAACTCGCTGCAGCAGATCAGGCACTACTTGAGGCAGATTTACTGGATGTAAATGTGATGACAGATATTAAGATTGATGAAAATGGTTCAATCAATAGTGTAAGTGAGGAAGTATCGTTTAATATGAGCATAGATCCTTATTTTATTTATATTGAAGATCCAGAACCATCGATCATTTATGAAAATGAAGGTAACTATTATCAAGCAGATCTAGGCTCACCATTAACGGATACTGGATCTTATGTGATTGATCCTAATATTGTTAATATTGAAATGGCTGAAAGCTTTTCAAACATTAATGTTGAAGGTGAACTTTCCTATCAATTTATTGATGGAAAGATTAAAGAAATAGAAGATCATATTTTTCAAATTACAACAACATTTGAAAATCTATTAGAAGATCCATCATTTACAGATCTTGCTTCTTTAGAAAGCCTTATGACTAGTGATCAATATCATGCGTTTTTAGCAAGTGAAGTCAAGGTTACTGTTGATTTTAATCAGGGGATTAAAATGATGTTAAATCTGTCGATGGATATAGAAGATATCGAAATGACCATATCATTAACCATGGATATCAAAATTGCTGAAGGGGCGTCAGTTGATGTTTTAAATGATGATCGATTTTTAGTTCTTGAAACAAGTGATATCATGAATGCGACAGAAATATATGTGGATCACCCCTTTTCTTATCAAGAAAATTGGGATTTGTATACAAGTGCTTATTTCAAAATTTATTTAGAAGAAGGGCATTACTACATTAACGCATCCTCACCACAAATGTATCCGACATTTATGGATTTGAATTATCAAAACTATAATTTAATAGACATGATTGAACCCCATTTAATTCTTGAAAATTACCCTTATCGTGCCATTAAAATAGATCAAGCCGGGTACTATTATTTTTCTTTATTTATTAATGGATATGAAGCATCATCATTTTCTATTGATCATCTAGATTATGATTCTTATCGTGCTGATTCAACGATGGATATCACAAATGGTGGTACTTACACTTTTGAAATAGAAGGATTACATGATGCAGTTGCTTTTGAATACACAGGTAGTAGTAATGCTATCATTGGTATTGATGGTCTTGAAGATCAATTGAGTTTTCTTACTGAACAAAATATCAGTATTTCCTCTTTCTATAATCAAGATAAAAATGCTATTAGTGTGACTGGACCAACAACTGTTTACCTAATTCCTTTTGATGAATATGGTATTAAAACATATACAGTCACTTTTCAAGTCTTTTATCAAAGCAATAATTTTACCAGTTTAGATCAAATGTATACATTAACATCAACCTTTGACCATATATTTGTTACATCTGATGATTTAGCACCTCAATATGTTAAGTTAGAGATCACAGAAGAAGGCGATTACGCATTTTATAAGAATCATATATATAATGACATTGGTAATATTGGCACAATTTATGATGAATCAAATCAAATGATTAAAACCGTCAATATTTATACAGGGTCATCTTATCAACTTGCACATTTAGTACCAGGTACTTATTATATAGCACTTGTTGCGTTTAACCCTTCAGTCTTTCAATTAAGATATGAAAAGATTTCGTAAGCAAAAGATATTTTGAATGGATGGTATAAAATGAAATCCAAATCAAAAAAAGGCTCCAAATACGTAGCAATATTTGGAGGTATCACGGGATTTATTATCGGTATATTAATGTTCGTAGATGAGCAATTTAAGACATATATACTCAATCATATTATAATTATTTTATTAATCATAGGATTCATTGGTGGTTATATAGGCGTTATTTATTGGTATGTTATGAATAAAGATTATATAGTTAAAAAAAGAGGTTAAATATATGAATAAAGAAGTGAATCTTAATGAGATTAGAATAATAATTGAACCTAATATTGAACCATATATAAAATTTAACTTATTTGCTATATATAAATATACGTCAATAAAATTATTATATATTATAGCAACTATCATTGGTGTCATTGTGCTTATTTTTGGAATATTTTTGGAGAACTATGTAATTTCAGTGTTATCTATAGTTTTAATCACATTTAGATATTCATATAATGCACTAATCAAAAAAGTAATCAAGAAAAATGTTAAAAAATCGCCATCAATACTCACCCAAACAGAATTAATCATAAACCAAAATGGAATGACTGCAATCACTGACAAATCAGCAACGACACTCACGTGGGAAGATTTTGATTCAATTATTGAAACTAAAGATATGATCTATTTATTTTATAATAGAGCACAAGGATTTTACATTGAAAAGCAATTATTAAATAGTCAGCAAATTATTTCATTAAGGGCTTGGAGATATAAAGTAAGAGCAAATTAAATCATTTATATAATGAACAAAAAAGGGAGAATTCTCCCTTTTTTTATCCAAATATGAGTGTAAATAAGATGAATAAGTAGTTTGCTACAACACCACTGACTAATCCAACAATCGTATGTGACAAAATGGCTTTTCCTGTGAGTTCTCTAGCGCCTACACTATCCATCATCGATCCATATGTTGATAGATAACCACTCCAGGTTGTACCTATGGCTGTAAAGACTGCGATATCTTTAATGGTTATGTCACCAATAAAGATAAAATTAACTCCCCGTTACCACATTATGTTATTGCCGCCAAACTAATCTTCAAAGTAGTAATCTATTATAATACATATTCACATATTAATTAAATTTGTAGTAATTAAAAATTTACATAAAGAAATAAACATGCTTAGAAAAGCACCTCAACAAAAAAATAAATATGGTCATAATAATTTATTAATCAATCTATAATTTAAAGTATAATAGATACAACGGGTTGTAAATCGAGAAGGGGTGGAATTATGAAAAAAATATTGACGACATTTTTATTTAATTTTTTGGTTTTATTTGTTTTATTATTAGATATAACATTGCCTATCAATGCAAGTATGGAAGGATGGACATACCCATCAGATTGGAGTAATGCATTTTATATGTCAAATCCGGAGACTGTTAATATTGATGATGCTTCTAAAAATTGGACAGCGATACAAACGTGTTGTTTACCAAACTTTGAGTACCAAATTAAAGTGATTAGAGCATATGATTATGAATATGAACAGTGGTATATGGGTTTAATAATTAATTTTTGGTTGAATCCTAATAATTTTAGATATGAACGATGTAGATCAGATTTAGTTACTATTACCACTTCGGTATTAAATGGTAAAGTGATTGATGGCGGGCCAACTAACCAAAATTCATCAACTATAATCAATACTGCAGTTGGTAGTAATTTAGCTATAGGTTTTCAAGGTACTTTAGTGACAACGCCAGTTTCAGGAAGTTTTACAACCAGTAAAACAGGAACGGTGTATGATTTGTCAGTTTTATCAGAACGCCAAAAAGTAAATACTTCAGATAATTACTATAGACAGTTTAAATCTAGTTATGATTATTATAAACCGTATAGAAATAATATAGATTACCTAGAAACAACAAGTAAATTGCAATATGCTGCTATATATAAAGTCAATAATCCCTATTCTATGAGTGTGGATATTTCATTTTTTGCAGGAACGGTATTTGATTATTGGTTATGGAATGCGACAGTTACAAAAACTTTAAAACTTGAGCTTTCAGGTAATTTATTATCAGGTAGCATTTATATTGATTAATACAATCCGTTACATTTTATAAATATTCAAAACTTATGATATTGCTTTAAATTACATTATTGATATATAATCAAATTGATGGATTATAGTCAATAAAGGGGCGGAATTATGAAAAAAATATTGAGTTCAATTATTATTACTTTCTTAGTAAGTGTATTTTTTTGCTTGAATTTTGGAATAGATGTTAATGCAAATCTAGAGGGATGGTCTTATCCATCAGAGTGGGAAATGGTATACTATCAATCAAATCCAGTGCTTGTTGATATGGAGACAGTAACAGATAGTAAACATACAAGTAAGGTTTTTTCTACATGTGAACCATTTTTTGAATATCAAATTACAGTGTTAAAAGCATATGATTACAGCTATTCTAAATGGTACATGGGGTTAGTGGTTAATTTTTGGTTAAGTCCAAATAACATAAGTAACGACAACTCTCGTTCAGATTTAGTAAAGATTACTACTGCAGTTCCTAATGGTAGTTTAATAGATGGGGGACCATATAGCCAATCTTCATCAACTACAATTACGACATCAATTGGAGGAAATCTGTCAATTGGATTTCAAGGGAACATGCCAACTGGTTCAATATCTGGTAGTTTTACATCAAGTAAAACTAAAACCATATATGATTTAACGGTTTCAGCATACAGAGAAAAAATCAATTCTTCTGATAGTTATGCTCGACAATTTAGAGTTAACTATGATTATTATGATCCATATAGAAATAACGTTGCTTATTTGGAATCAACTAGTAAACTTCAATATGCAGTTATTTATATTGTTAATAATCCAACTGCAGTGAGTATGGATTTAGTTTTTAATGCAAGAACAGTTTATGATTACTGGTTATGGAATGCTACAGTTTCTCAAAAGGAGACTTTGGAAATTAGTGGCAATTTACTAACAGGTAATATTGTTTTAGCATAAAATTTAAAGCTGACTATAATCCATCAAAATACAATAGAGGTGAAGACATGCTAAAAATAAAAGACCTAAGTAAAAAATACGATCAACAAATAATATTAGACAACATCAATATAGAGTTTAAAGAAAAGGGATTCTATGTATTATTGGGAGAAAGTGGTGCAGGGAAATCTACATTATTAAAAATGATTTCGCTTTTTGAAGAACCAACCCATGGCGAAATCATCTATCAAGGGAAAAATATCTTAGAAAACAAATCAAATGTCATAGGTGAGAAAAGAAACACGATGTTCAGTTATATTTTTCAAGAGTTTAATCTTATTGAATATTTAACAGTCAAAGAAAATTTGATGTTGGTAGAACACCGAGATGTTAATCAAATTAAGGAAGTACTTGAAACATTTGGACTAGGCGAATATTTAGAACAAGAAGTATCAAAACTATCGGGTGGAGAGAGACAAAGAGTCACAATAGCCAGAGCGATATTAAGAGATACACCGATATTAATCGCAGATGAACCAACAGGTAATCTCGATCAAAAAAACAGTGAAGAGGTTATTAAAATACTTGAAGAAGTATCAAAGACAAAGCTAGTTATTATGGTGACGCATAATGAATCTTTACTAGATCAACATGTAGATTATATATATCGAATCGACAATCACAAACTCATCTTAGAACAAGATCAACATAAGATCTATGAACAAGAAGTAGACGTTAAGCAACATAGCGATAGAAAAGATAAATTAGGAAAAAACGTTACATACGCATTAATAAAGAAACAGTTTAATAAAAATCGAAAATACTACATTAAATCTTTGATATTAACAACATTAATTTCTTGTTTTGCATTTGTATTTTTCTTATTATATACAAATAATGTCGCACAAGCATATAAGGAGAGTCTTGAAACGTTTGATTTTCAATATGTCAAAAGTTACGAACAAGATATATCATCCGATTTAACGACTGATGCATATGAAATTAACGTTGATATTACTAATGACAATAATGATTTTTATCAAACAAAATATTCATATATAGTTTTTTCTGAAGATACTAGTCAGTATGATATACTTTATGGGAATTCAATTATTGATGAGTTTGATATCATGATCTCAGATTACTTAGCATCAGCAATATTATTATCAAACGGTAAAGAACTCACGCAAGAAAATTACGAATCACTCATTAATCTTCCGCTTCCTGTTTATATTTATAATCTCGTTGATTATAAAATAAGTGGTATATATAACACAAACTATGAATGTTACATGGATAGTACTACTTTATTTTTAAGTGATATGTTTCAGAGTGTAAAAGATAATTATTCTCAGATTGTTGCTTCAACAACGAGTGAAGAGATTATTAAAGCTCATAGTGGAAATGTTGAATTAGAGTTACAAATTAATGATACATATTTCTATGGAATGATTATTGAATCTAATGATCAATTACCTATTTTATACCAAACTGATTCAAATGAAATCAACTATATATCATTGAGTTTTTATGCACGACTTATGAATCAAAGTGTTGATGTCATCAATCAGCAAATATCAAATCATGTATTCATCTTTAAGGATAATCTTAAGTTATATATAGGTGATAAAAAGATTGATTTACTATTTAATGGTATCTTTGATGATAGTTCATTACAAAATGGTTATACAACGTACTTTTTTATGACTGATAATAGTTATAGATATGATACGAAATGGATTAAATTATTAAATATTGAAAAGACTAATACTATTGATATGACGACGTATCAAAACATTGCTATTGATCAAAGTCGATTGAATAGTTATTTTAGTTTTTTAGAACACGCAAAAGTAGTGTTTATAATTGCATATGCAATACTTATCTTTATATATATGATTTTTATATCTAATCTAAGAAATAACTTTATGACACATATTCATCGTGAGATTGATATTTTACGGACAATTGGATACCACAAATTCAAGATTTATAAGTGGATTATAGTTCATGATTTTATGCGTTATGTTTTTGTATTGATATTTACATCGATAACGATTATATTGTTAAGTCAATTTGACCATGTCAATATAGAAAATGGATTTAAGATAGTTTTTTTAAATTTTAAAGATTCAATATTAATTTACAATTTGATCATCATTTTTATTATTGAGATACTTACAAGTATTAAGGGATACAGAAATCTTTTAAATTGATCTAGCGATTAGTAAATAAAAGAGGTGAAGACATGCTAAAAATAAAAGACCTAAGTAAAAAATACGATCAACAAATAATATTAGACAACATCAATATAGAGTTTAAAGAAAAGGGATTCTATGTATTATTGGGAGAAAGTGGTGCTGGGAAATCTACATTATTAAAAATGATTTCGCTTTTTGAAGAACCAACCCATGGCGAAATCATCTATCAAGGGAAAAATATCTTAGAAAACAAATCAAATGTCATAGGTGAGAAAAGAAACACGATGTTCAGTTATATTTTTCAAGAGTTTAATCTTATTGAATATTTAACAGTTAAAGAAAATTTAATGTTAGTAGAACACCGAGATGTTAATCAAATTAAAGAAGTACTTGAAAAATTTGGATTAGGTGCGTATTTAGAACAAGAAGTATCAAAACTATCGGGTGGAGAGAGACAAAGAGTCACAATAGCCAGAGCGATATTAAGAGATACACCGATATTAATCGCAGATGAACCAACAGGTAATCTCGATCAAAAAAACAGTGAAGAGGTTATTAAAATACTTGAAGAAGTATCAAAGACAAAGCTCGTTATTATGGTGACGCATAATGAATCTTTACTAGATCAACATGTAGATTATATATATCGAATCGACAATCACAAACTCATCTTAGAACAAGATCAACATAAGATATATAAACAAGAAGTAGACGTTAAGCAACATATGGATATAAAAGATAAATTAGATAAAAATACTCTTGTTAAAACGATTGTTCATAATTATGCTAATACAAGATTAAAGTATTTAATTTCAATTTTAATTATTTCAATATTTATGATGGTAACCATATTAAGTTTTGGTATTCTTTTAAGTGATAATAATAAAATGTATTATGAGTATATAGTAAAAAACGAGGAAAAATATATTTTAGTGGATGAAGATAGAAGATATGTTTCACCCGAAAGTATTTTACAATTAGAGTCAGATGAACTTCGAACTTATATAGAATCATCTATTGATGTAGATATAAATATACAAAATTATCTATTAATACATATTGAAAAACTCTCATTAGATAATTCCTTGACTTTAAATGGTAATGAAATATCAATTAGTGAAAAGATTGCTAATGAATTTTTAATATATTATTCAGAGCAATTTAAGGATATAGATGAACTTATCGGACAATCAATAAATATAGAGAATCATAACTATTTAATTAAAACAATTGTCTCAGGCGATTCATCAATGCTTATATTAACAAGAGAAGGCATTGTTCAATTAATGGATGAGACTATTTCAGTAAGATTAAGTAATGATTCATCATATTTGGGAAGTTTTAGTATTTTGTTAGATGATGAACTTACCATGAATGAAGTGGCATTAAACTCTCGGTATATGCAAGAATTAAGTTCATCAACACTTAAAACAGTTAATATTTATCCTTATGCGGATTTAGAAATTCAAGTGACGTTTATTGAAGACGCTACATTAGATATACAAACGTTAAAAGTCAGCAAAGATATTTTTGATACATTAATGATTAATCAGATGGGATTTCAAATCTCTATAAATCAAGAGGGATTTACAGAAAAAAACATGACTATTTTAACGAACTCTGGCCAATTTGTTGATTCATCATTTTTGACAAATTTTGTTTTAGTTCACACCATTAAAGACAACTACACACCACTTATAGTTATGCTTGGGTTACTAATTGCTTTCATGTTTAAAATGCTGCTAGATATTT
Source organism: Acholeplasmataceae bacterium (assembly GCA_963667565.1). Lineage (GTDB taxonomy): Bacteria > Bacillota_I > Bacilli_A > Acholeplasmatales > Acholeplasmataceae > WOFB19. Next base: position 1,665,405 of record OY763415.1, read on the forward strand.
ATTTAAATCATTTATTTATTTCAAACAGTAGAGAGTATTATATTTTAAAATCAATTGGTAAAGAGAAATATATATTTATCATACAATTTATTAATCAAATACTATTATTGATACCGACATTATTGATAAGTTTTCTCGTAGCATTTATTTTGAAGAATAAGATTAATAATATAACAGAAAAGTATATTTATCCTGGATTTAATATAAGTTTATTCGATGGCATTATCATTATAGTATTTATTCTAGTTGTTACTATACTCATCAATTACGTATATGAATTCAAAAAAATAAAAACATATAAGATTACAGGTCTATTTAATGGTTAAATCATATAACGAAGTAATTTAATTTTTAAATTAACCGTTTCAATTGTGTTGCTTTTAAGTATGATTTTATTTTAGGTATCTTTTATTGTCATTGGAGAATTTGCTTTTATGGCTATAACAGATGCGATGCTTTATGGTATCCAATATTTTTTTAATGTAAGAAAACGTAAAAAGCATCAAGAAATAAAATGAATCTATTTTCGAACAAAAAAGGGAGAAATCTCCCTTTTTTAATTAAATATAAGTGTAAATAAAATGAATAAGTAGTTTGCTACAACACCACTGACTAATCCACCAATCGTATGTGATAAAATAGCTTTTCCTGTGAGCTCTCTAGCGCCTACACTATCCATCATACTAACATGTGTTGATAGATAACCACTCCAGGTTGTACCTATGGCTGTAAAGACTGCGATATCCTTAATGGTGATATATCCATTTAAGATGAAATCAGGAACAATCCCTATAGCTGCACCAGCACTTCCCAAACTAATGAGTGGAAAAGCAATCGCTTCAGGATTTTGAAAACCAAATAAAGGTTTAAATATAAACATTAAGTAATGTCCAACTTTAGGCAAATATCCAATACCTTCTAAAGCAGCACCGGTATATCCACCATCTGGCATGGTATTAGTTAACATTAAAATAAAGGTTGAAATCACTAAAATGCCTGGAATGATTTGCATACCGATTTCAACACCATTTTTACCACCATCAAGTGCACTTTCTAAAAAGCGATTGATGACAGTACCTTTTCTGGTTTCTCGGTAGAACTCTTCACCTTCAAGGGATTTGATAGGATTTTCTTTTTTATCGATCCCATGATATTTCTTAGAAAAATAAGTTAAAAGACTGACTGATACGATACTACCAACAACAGCTGATAGAATGCCAATAAACGCAGCACTTGTAAAATTACCAAAGTTTGCAACACTATCACCTAATTTGGCAGGTAATGTCATGAAGAATACTGCGATAATTAATCCCATTCCAAAGCTTGTGCTTAAGTTAATTAATACTGGGATTTGATAAGCTTTAAATCGTTTCTTAAATTCTTTTTCTCTAATTAAACTAATCACTGCTGGATTGTCAGAAAGATATGCACTTAACACACCAATGCCTGCGACACCTGGCAACCGGTAAATAAATCTAACTAGAGGATATAAAATGATATTAAAAAAAGATAAGACACCAAATTCTGAAAAAATACCTGCAATTGCACCAGTTAAAACTGCTAATGCCATAATGTAGAATGCGACATTGATTAATAAATAAAAAGCAGTATTAATGAGCGTACTCATGAAATAAGCAACACCCATTTCATAAGAGAATAAAACAAATACACCTAAGAACAAAACTAAAATCACATATGTCTCTAATGTGATAGGATTCTTTTTCATATATTCACCATCCAAAATATATTATATAACATAAATTCAAGAGTTCATTCTTCGAATTTTTTAATAAAATTGGAATGTATTCAAGTCAAATAATTTAGATAACATTTTTGTATAAATTAATTACAATTATGATTATTTGTACTTGCGAAAATGCTATAATAATATTAACAACTATCAAGGACTAACCATTTAATATTTGGGAGGATATCAATGAAAGTCATCAAAAATATAAGTTCAATATTTTTCTTAATGATCATTTTATTTACAATCGTTGGGTGTGAACAAACACCAGAGTTAACAATTAATTTTAATTCTAATGGTGGATCATTAATTTCTTCAATAACATTTGATGGAAACTCAATCATTACGTTGCCTAATGATCCAACAAAAGAAGGATATAAGTTTGAAGGCTGGTACTTAGATGACGTATCTTTTGAGAATGCTTTGACTAATCACACATTTTTAGATTCACCAATCACTAGTGATATCATAGTTTATGCTAAATGGGCAATCATAGAAGTCATTCCAATATCATATGAAGTTAGATTTATCACTAATGGAGGTACTTATGTTTCTCCAATACAAGCGATAGATAACACGCTAATTTCATATCCACAGTCTAGTAGAACAGGATATACACTTGAAGGCTGGTATACGAGTAATGACAATGGCGCAACGTTAGATTTAAAATGGAATTTTTATGCAGATCGCGTAGGCACTGACATGACTCTTTATGCTAAATGGACAATAAACAGTTATACCATAAGTTTTAATTCTAATCTAGGATCATCTGTGTCTCAAATCTATCAAGAATATCATACAAATGTTACTCAACCATCTGATCCTACAAGAGAAGGATATACATTTGTTGGTTGGTATAAAGATATTGAGTACACCCAACTTTTTGTTTTTGATCTTATGCCAGCAGAGAATATGATGCTTTATGCAAAATGGGAACCCAATCTTTATGAAGTAACGTACCATATGACATATGAAGGATATTTATATCAAATTCAAATGAGCGAAGATGAATACATTATTAAAACAGAATTGGGAAGTAATTTTGGTGTTATATTAACAAATCAAGGTCGCGTAATGACATGGGGAGAAAATTCAAGTGGTGTATTAGGCATAGGAACAACCTCAGATAGATATGTCACAGATATCACTTCACGCTTTCCATTAAATGAATCAGATTATATGATAGACATATCTATTGGATATAGTCATGTACTTGCTTTAAGCAATGAAGGACGAATCTTCTCATGGGGCTCTAATAGTTATGGTGCATTAGGTGATGGCACAACCATCTCTTCAAAAATTCCAATTGAAATTACAAGTCAGTTCAGTTTAAATATAGATACCAAAATCACATATATTGAAGCATCCTTAGCATTTAATGCTGCACTCACATCAGATCATCATCTATGGGTATGGGGTAGAAATGAATCAGGACAATTAGGTATCAATTCAACTGTATCTCAATCATCACCCATAGATATAACAAATAATATTCAATTAAATAACGAAGAATATATCAGTAGTGTTTCACTAGGTTGGTATCATTTTGGACTTGTTACTTCAGAGTCACGCGTGTGGATGTGGGGTTCTAATAGTTCTGGACAGCTTGGAAATGGAAATAAAACAAATGCGTTATCACCCATTGAGACGACATCTTATTTTTCATTATCAGAAAATGACCATATCACAAATTTATATTTAGGTAATGGAGTTTCATCAGCAATATCATTAAATCATGAAGTTTTTACATGGGGGTCAACTTTTAATTTTATGTTAGGTTTGAGTTATGAAGAGTATGGTATGGCATATAGCATATTAATTCCTTATAACGTAACTGACCATTTACCGTTTGAAGATCAAGAGGTTGCAACCAGTATTTCTATGGGTTATGGGCACACCTTGATTTTATCTAATCAAGGACATTTATATGGCATGGGTGCTAATACTTGGGGAGAACTTGGAAGCCCTGTGAATTCAGTGACTTATTTACCCAAGGATATCAGCAAAATATTCGATTTAGATGATATTAATATTGTAATGTATCAAGCATATTTCTACAGTTCTGTTATGGTTAGTGATCAAGGATTAATCTATATTTTAGGATACTATTATGATCACCAAGGGACTGGATATGACTATGTTCGAGCAATGACAACAACTACACCTATCATATTTAATAAACTAACAGTAACATCAACACTATCTGTATACTATGATACAAATATTGATTTAACATCGATGATTGAAGATGAAACAATATTTATAGGATGGTTCTTAAATGATACGTATACCACCCAAAATCCATATTTAATCATGCCAAATCAAAACATTGATTTATATACCTATTATCCAAAAATTTAAGATTTCTTATAGGAGCAAACATGAATAAACTATTAAAAAGATTTGATGAAATTATTGAATACAATAAGCATAAGGATGAAGTATTAGCTTTTATTGGTATGGGTTCAATGTCAAGTACGAATAGAATAGATGATTATTCAGACATTGATTTTTTTATCATTGTGAAAAACGCATATAAACAAACATATCTAAAACATATGGATTGGTTAAACGTTAAAGAAATTTCTTGGTGGTACCAAGAGACTAAAGATGGCATCAAAGCTATGTATGAAGATGGTATTTATTTAGAGTTTGCTGTTTTTACTGAAGATGAAATTAAAGACATTGATTTTTATGAAGGTACGATTTATTATCAGTCAAAAGATATTGATAAAAAAAGCATTCAACCAAAACAAATAAAACATCAAACCGTTGATATCACATATGAAATTAATACATTGTTGTCTAATCTTTATGTAGGATTATTAAGACAAAAAAGAGGAGAGAAAGCCGCCGCTTTCTTGATGATTCAAGTATATGCAACAAATCATTTGTTAAAGGTTCTTGACGAGCATCCTGATGATATGTATGTTGTAGAAAGAAGAATAGAACAACGATTAGATTTAAATTATGAAATATTATATGGTGGTATCTCAAATAATATCGAATCAGCTAAGTATCAGTTAGAACTCATTAAACATAAATTTGATTTAAACGCATCATTTTTAAAAGAGATAGAACAGCTTTTATAGAGTTATCACATATGATTTTTATGAATCATGGTTTATTTTATGAAATAGTATTTATATAAAGTCTTTTCTATGATGCATAGACTTTTTTAACCAAAAATAATTGATTTTCTCCACATAATAGCATATAATACAATTAAGTGGAGGAAATATATATGATTTTGACAATTGCAGATCTTAAAATTAAATATCATCATTTTAGCGATATCCAAGGTAAAATCCATAGGGAAATCAAGGATGGTAAATATATTCAATTGATAAGAGGATTATATGAGACAAATAAAGAGACACCCGGATATTATTTAGCATCATACATTTATGGACCATCATATCTTTCTTTTGACTATGCATTATATTATTACGGGCTCATCCCAGAAAAAGTAACCACCTACACCAGTGCTACATTTAATAAAAGAAAAACAAAATCATATCATAATGACTTCGGACATTATGTATATCAAGATGTCCCTAAAAAAGCTTATCCATATGAACTTAAGACGATTGAAGAGTATGGATATGTATATCATATTGCTACTAAAGAAAAAGCACTATGTGATAAGTTATATACAGTTAAACCTGTACATAGTATGAAGCAATTCATACATTTATTGTTTGAGGATCTTCGCATTGATCAAGATGTTTTTAATACATTAGATAAAGAAAAGATCAAGATGCTTTGTCATAAATATCAGTCAACTAACTTAAAATTTTTATATAAATTGATTGAGGAGGGAACACATGCAAATCATTGATCAAATGTTAAAAAAATATGAGTTAAAATCAATTGAAGATAAAAAGAATGCAATCAAAGAAGTGATGCAAGAAATTGTTTTAAGTGGACTCTCTAGGTCTCATTTTTTTAATGAAGCTGCATTCTATGGCGGAACAGCATTAAGGATTTTTCATGGTTTAAATCGATTCTCTGAAGATTTAGATTTTTCTTTGCTTGTTTCAAATGAGAATTTTAGTATAAAACCGTATTTATCATATATAAAAAATGAAGTTGAATCTCTAGGTTTGAATGTTGAGATAGAGGAAAAGGAAAAGAAACAAGAAAGTCAAATTAAATCAGTCATGCTAAAAGGAAATATAGTGGAACAATTTTTAGTGTTTAATCCAGATCAAGAACACGATGATTTTTTACATGCACATGAAAAAATCAAAGTCAAATTTGAAATAGACACCAATCCACCAAAGGATGCGACTACTGAATTAAAATATAGACTTTTGCCTTATCCTTATCAAATTAGACTCTATGATTTACCTTCATTATTTGCAGGAAAAATTGATGCAGTATTAAGAAGAAACTGGAAACAAAGAGTTAAAGGTAGGGATTTTTATGATTATATCTATTTTCTATCTATGGATATACCAGTAAATATTAAACATTTAAAATCAAGACTGATACAATCTAAATATATCTTAAAAGATTATGATTTGAATCAATCATCTTTGATTGATTTATTAAATCAAAGATTTACAAAAGTTGATTTTGAAGAAGCAAAAAAAGATGTTATTCCATTTATTACTGATGTAAATCAAGTGCGTTTGTGGAGTAGTGACTTTTTCATAAGTATCACAAAAAATTTGAAGACAATATGACGTATATAAAAAGGAACATCTATGAATCAAACAAGTAAACAACATTTTTATCAAACATTATTAAAGATCGCGATTCCCATCTTTTTTTCACAATTGATGGGATCTCTTTTGGGTATCATCGATACCTTTATGGTTACAAAACTAGGAGATGAAGCATTAAGTGCTGTAGGGATTGGAAGTCAATTTCTATTTTTACTAAATATTATTCAATTTGGATTATTCTCTGGGCTTGCTATTTTCATTGCTCAATATTATGGATCAAAATCATATAAAGAGATTTCTAAAGTCTTTTGGATCATGCTCATTATGGGTTTAGTATTTGCAAGTGTATTTTTAACATTAACGCTTACGATACCTGAACAGATGATTCATTTGTTTAACTTAAGTGAAACACCAAATCAAGAAGTGATTGATTTAGGGATTGAGTATTTAAGTATTATTGGATTTGCGTTTATAACAATGACCATATCGTTTGCGATCAGCATGCTTGCAAGAAATGTGGGTAAAGTCCTATGGCCATCTATATTTCAAATGTTTGGTGTTGCACTTAACACATTTTTAAATTATGGCTTAATTAATGGACATATGGGTTTTCCACAATTAGGAGTTAAAGGTGCAGCGATTGCGACACTGATTTCATCTGGATTTATTGCAATAGCATCTATCATTTATTTAATAGTCACAAAAGAACAAGCATTAAAAATCAAAATAAGTGCATTAAAAGATATCAGTAAAGCATTCATGAAAAAACTGATAAAAACATCATTGCCTGTTTTATTAAATGAAGGTTTCTGGGGATTAGGGATGACCGTTTATTTGGTTGCATATGGTTTGATTGGTGATAAAGCTGTAGGTAGTGTTTATTTATCTAATCAAATTAATAATATCTTTTGGGTAGCAACGATTGCGATAGCAAACGCTGCAGCTGTCATGCTTGGTAATAAACTAGGAGAAAACAGATTAGATATTGCTAAACAATGGGAGAGAAAATTTAGACAACTAGGGTTTATTTTAGGGATTGTCCTTGGAACTATATTGTTTACATTAGCACCAGTGATTGTTCCACTTTTTGGTAATCTTACGGATGAAGTCACACATATGGTTATTTATATTTTAAGAGTATATGCAGTCTATGCACCGATTAAGTTTTTAAACGCAATTATGATTGTAGGTACACTACGATCTGGTGGAGATACTAAATTTGCTTTATTTGCAGAAGTGTTTGGCTTATGGGGCATTGGTGTTCCATTAGCATTTATCTTATCTTATTTTACGCATCTAGAATTATATGTGATTATTATCTTTGTTAACTTTGAAGAAATCACTAAATTTACATTAGCTTACCGAAGAGCAAAAACGGGAAAATGGATGAATAATTTAACACATAATTAATCAAACGCAATTGTTGCATGCTATTAAAATAAAAAATGCAATAATTGCGTATTTTATTTACAAAAAAGTGCAATTATAGTATGATAGATATGGAAGGTGATTCTATGTCAATTAAAAAAATAAGAAAATCATTGAATTTAACACAAAAAGAAGCATCAAAAATAGTAAAAGTCCCACTTAGAACTTATTTAAATTACGAAAATGATGAATCTAAAGTAGGAAATATAAAATATGAATATATACTTAATGAATTAAGTAAATTAAATTTTATAGATGAAACACATGGATTATTAACCATGGATAACATAAAATTACTTTGTGAACCAATCTTGAATAAATATGAAGTTCAATATGCATATTTATTTGGATCTTATGCAAAAAATCTTGCTAACGAAGCAAGTGATGTTGATTTATTAGTCTCTACAAAAACAACTGGTATTGCATTTTATGGACTCATAGAGGAATTAAGAGAAGCACTAAATAAAAAAGTTGATTTGATTTCTCTACAATCTCTTGAACATAATGTTGATTTGGTCAATGAGATTTTAAAGGATGGTATTAAGATTTATGGATAATCAAAAAGACGATCTTTATTATATACAGAAAGTACTAGATGATCTAACGTTTTTAATCAGCCATACAAAAGGTATATCAAAAGAATCGTTTTCGAATAACGAAATTTTGCAAGATTCAGTTATGTTTAGATTTATCCAAATTTCCGAACATATTAAAAAACTGACAACAGAGTTCAAGATTGAGCACAAAAACATTCCATGGCATAGTATTTTAGGGTTAAGAAATAGAATTGTTCACGAATATGGAAACGTGGATATAACGATCGTATATCAGACGATTCAAAATGGTATCTATGAATTATATGATTTGTTTATTTCTTTAACTCAATAAATTTTCAATATATAAGATGATTATTTTAGAATCTTTAGGCAATGTCTAAAAGGAGAAACCAATGAACTATAGTCAAACAGTGATTGAAGGAGAACGCATCATATTAAAACTCGTCTCAATCGATTATGCCAAAGATATATTTAAAGCGTTTAATCAAGATGTTACTCTATATATGCTTCCTAAACAAGCATCAGATATCAGAGAAACACTTGAGTTTATCACTACCTCAGAACTAAAAGCATTAGAAGGTACTGACTTTACATTTATGATATTAGATAAGCGTTCAAATGAATTTCTTGGTTGTGGAGGTGTACATCACCTAGATAGACATGCACCAGAGTTAGGCATTTGGATTAAAAAAGATGCACATGGACATCATTATGGATTAGAAGCTGTAAAAACAGCATATAATCACTTTAAAGATCAATATGAGCAATTCATCTATCCTGTGGATAGAAGAAATATCGCCAGCAAAAAAATCGCACTAAACTTAGGTGGAACACTAGATCAAAAATACACTCAAAAAAACGCGAGTGGAAAGCTTCTCTATTTAGAAAAATATGTAATAAAGACAAATTAAGTATCCAAAACAGCACTTTTACTCTACAAAAGTGCTGTTTTCAATCTATGCAGTATTAATGTCTCATCTTTTAAAGTATAATGAAGAAAATTATAAGGAGGTACATATATGGAACTATTTCGTTTTTATCAAATAGATTTATATGCGATCGCTTTACTTTTGGTTATCTTATTTGTCATTAAAATTAACCAAAAGAAATTTTCATATCGTTTAAAGATTTTTAAAACTTTCATATATTCGGCACTTCTTATTTTAATTTTCGAGTGTTTTGTTTGGATGGTTGATGGTGTACCAGGATCTTTTTTTAGATTTTTGGTCTATTTCACCAATTCGGTATTGATTGTTGTTGCAGTGATGATGCCTGCAATTCTATCATATTATGTTGAATTTACGATTTTTCAAGATCAACAGAAACTTAGAAAAAAATTACCTTACTATTTCATACCTTCAGGTATGATGCTTATCCTATCTTTAATTAATGCTATCCATCCGATTTTATTTACAGTTGATGCAAATAATAAATATGCTGATTTACCACTGTTATGGGTTGCTATTGGTATTACATTAGTCATTTATGTGTATTTAGTCTATTTAGTGATTAGAAATAGACATAAACTACAAACTAAATATTTAGTCGGTGTTTTAGTGTTTATTGCAATCCCTATTATTGGTAGTGCAATCCAAATGATATTTTATGGATTGCTTGTAACATGGTCACTTACAGCGTTAGCGATTACTTATATGTATTTAGTTTTTGAAACAACCTCAAGTAATGTTGATTACTTAACAGGTGTATCAACAAGAAGATATGCAGAAGAATATATTGATCATTTAATCAATAAGAGACAAGCGTTTGATATCTATATGATTGATGTGGATAATTTTAAAGCTTTAAATGATGAATATGGTCATATTGAAGGCGATAAGATCTTAATTGATATTGCTAATATTTTAAAAAAAGTATTTCCAAATCAAAGTGTCGTCTCACGTTATGGTGGCGATGAGTTTATTGTTGCGTCCACTGATTTTAGTAGAACACAAGAAGAAATTAGAAAGACACATCAAGCATGTAAACTTAAAAACAATAATCCGCTTAAAGATAAAGTTAATTGTAGTATAGGATATTATCACTACAATGGAGAAGCACTCACATTAGATCAAGTGATTATGAAAGCTGATCAAGAGATGTATCTTGTTAAATTAGAACATAAGAAATCATAAAAACATTTTAATATAAAATGATATTGTCGTATAATAAAGATAGAATAGTTCACGGGGGATAAGGCAATGTTTGAATATATTAATCAACAAAAACGCATATATAAAAGAAAAATGAAGATAGGATTTTTTATTACGATTCTATCTTTTGTTTTATTTTTTCCTGTGGTTTTATCGATGGGAATCGCAGGATTTTTTATCATATCAATTCCATTTATGGGTGGTTTTATCTATGCAGGTAGATGGGGTACAAAAATCAATCAATTAAGTCAAATGGTTAAAAGTGAATACGTATTACCAGAATTACAAAAAATGATTCCGGATGCGACCTATCGGATGCATGATGGATTCACTGAAGTTGAAGTGATCAACAGCGGATTACTTAGACATCAGGACAGATTTCATAGTGAAGATATGATTGAAGGTACACTTGAGGGGATTCGTTTTAAATGCAGTGATGTTAAACAAGAAGATGTGAGCACTGACTCTAAGGGACATACACATACAACCACTGTGTTTGAAGGAAGATTCTATCAATTTGATTTTCCAAAAACATTTGAGAAAATGATTGTGATTACACAACATCATCCACTTTCTTTTATCAATAAGCATAAGCTTGTTGAAACTGAAAGTATAAAGTTTAATTCTGAATTATCTGTTTATGCAGAAGATAAACAAGCAGCGTTTTATCTATTAACACCAATATTTATGGAAAAACTTATGCGTTTAGATGAGAAGTTTAAAGATAGAATTTCATTATCATTTATTGAGAATAAGTTGTATGTCGCTATTAATTCTGGAATAAACGCATTTGAAATACCTATCATTAAAGACGTTGATGAATCTTTGTTTCTTGAATATCAAGAAGAGATTGGTCATATTAAGATGATTATAAAAACATTAGATATTTAAAGAGATGGAGGTATTTATATGAACATATTATTAATTGGTGGTACAGGTATCATCAGTACAGAAGTTGTTAATAAATCGTTAGCTTTAGGACATGAAGTTACGATACTTAATAGAGGTACACATAATGACGAAGTACCTGAAGGTGTAGAAATCATTATTGGTCATATCAACCACGAAGATGAAGTCAATCAATTATTAAAAGGCAGACACTTTGATACGATTGTTGAGTTTGTTGGATTTACTGTTGATGATATTAAAAGAGATGTAAGACTCTTTAAGGGTATATGTGATCAATATATTTTTATAAGCAGCGCAAGCGCTTATCAAAAACCAGTGATAGATTATCCAATCACAGAAGAAACACCACTTGATAATCCATATTGGGAGTATAGTAGAAATAAAGCTGATTGTGAATCTTATTTAAAAACTGTAGACGATTTTAATTGGACAATTGTAAGACCTTCACATACCTATAATAATCAAATGATTATGTCATCAGTATCTTGGTGGGGAGCTGAATATGCCCATATCAAGCGATTAAAAGAAGGAAGACCAGTCATTATTCCTGGTGATGGAACAAGCCTTTGGACCATCACGCATGCCAGCGATTTTGCCAATAGTTTCATCTATTTATTTGGAAATAAAAAGACATATCATGAAACATATCACATCACAGGTGAACGCGTATACACATGGGAAAGATTAACTGAGATTATGGCAAACGCTTTAGGTGTTAAACCTCATATTATTCATATCCCAACAGATGCGATCATTAAAGTATTTCCTGAACTTGAAGGACCTTTATTAGGTGATAAGATTTGGAGTGCAATCTTTGATAATTCTAAAATCAAAGACATTAGCAAAGCATACAGTTCACATATTGGATATGAAGATGTTGTAGATCAAGTGATTGCATATTATGAAGCGCATAAAGAGTTGCAACACATCGATGATCATTTTGAAGAACGATATGATCAATTAATTAAGAATTACATAAAATAAAAGAGGTTCATATGAAAAAACAAAAAATAGTTCAACTCATAGATATAGTGATGTATTTCAATGTTATTGTCTTTATTGGATCAGGAATAATCGCAATAAATCAAAACAATAACTATTATTTATTTTTTATATGCGTGGGTATATTAAATATTATTTTTATCGCATTAACAATGAGACTTAGAATTAATTATAATAAATCAATACTTAAAAAAATAGAAAATGAAATTATCACTGAAGCTTCAATGTCAAAAGAATCAAAAGAAGCATTTACAAATGCAAAACAAGAGTTTTTGGAAAGCAGAATTGAAGCAGAGATAATGGCTAAAATGCCAAATTCTAAAGTCATAAGAAATGCTTATGTACCTCGTACAGATGGGAAAACATCTGAAATTGATTTAATAGTCATAAATATGCAAGGTATTTTTATCATAGAAGCAAAAAATATTACAGGTCAAATAAAAGGTAACTGGAAGGATGACAAATCACTTAAAGTATTACATCCAGGAGGAAAAGAATATTCTATTGTTAATCCTATCGAACAAAACACGCAACATTTTTATAGTTTAAGAAATTACCTTGGACTTAAATCAGAATATTTTAGAAGTATTATCGTTTTTGGTGATTTAAGTTACATAGAAAATATATATAAAACACCATATCATGCGGAAGTCTGTCAATTGGATGGTTTAATTAATTCAATGAACAGAATTGCAAACCGATATGGAACGACATTGGAAGCACATAATATTGATAACATTTTTAATAACCTACTCAAATTTGTAGAGTTTAGTAAAGAGAAAAAAGAACAGCATATAAAAAACATAAGTCAATAATCTTTGATTGATTGAATTAATGAGGTGATCAAGATGTTTAAAACAGATTTTAGACAACATACTATCTTCTATACGCTTAAGAAGTATATGAGGATATTAAGCAAAGTTACTAAAAAGAAATATGTAACGATTTCTCATCCAAGCTTTAGCAAAGAATTAAGAACACAATTGATTCTTGTCATCAAGCAAAAATTAAAAATGAATGATGCTCAAGCATCATATCTTTTGGATGCTCACACCATCAAAGACATCAATCAGATCAAACCACATTTATTGTCTTTAGATGAACATCCAAAAGACATGAAATATTTTGCAATGGGTGAATTTTACTATAGAGTCATAGAACATTCGAAATATCAGATTTTAAATTCATTAAGTGTGGTACTGACTGTTATTTTTATCATCAGTGCATTTGTTTTTATGAGTGCTGGAGTTGATGTTAAACTTACCCTTATTTTTATAGGTTTATATATGAGTTTCTTTATTCTTTTAAATTTAAGTATTCAAATATACTATCGTCAAATATTAAGGTTGAAACTTGATTTAAGATATCCATCTGAAGATAGAGTTGAAGGGCAAATCATTAAAATAAAATTTTATGAAATCTTAAGTATAAGAAGTAGAGGTTTAAACAGTTTTCATATGTATGGACTAAAACTTGTATTACAAAATGAATCTGGTAAGTTTAAAGTCATCTATCCATTTCTTGACCATGACATTTCTATTTATGGAAACAAAGATCAAAATACCTTTAGAATAAAAAATCAAATACTTAACGAATTAAAAAAGGAAGAAACAATAGAAGTGTCGTATTTATCATATAGTAAGATGATTACATACTCGAGCATTGATTTTAATCAAATCATTGACAAAATAAATCATTAGGTGTTTTTATATGTATAGAATAACACTAGCAAAGGATTTAACATATAAGGGACAAATCATAAGAAGACTAATCGTCACAAGTATCATGATTCCATTTGAAATCATTGTTTTATTAACAATTCCTTATTATATTTTTATAGGTAAAGATGCATTTTCATCCGTTTCTGATTTAATAGCATATAGTGCAATCGTATTTATCATCTTTAGTTCTACTTTAGGTGTGATGATAAATGAAGCTAAGGTGTGTATTAAAAGATTAAAAAATAAAGCATATCTATAAAAAAACATATCCATACCTTATCTGTATGGATATGTTTTTTTGGTATTATCACATAAAAACCAAAATCGTATTTAGAGAAATTAACAATTTGCTTTCACGAGATGATTTGATTATAAAAGGTTCAGTTTGCTAATGAATCAGTATGGTGTAGACTAATTATTAAAGATAATTAAGATAATTTTAAATGAACATGTTAATAATAAAAGAAATTAAATATGATGATATACTAGATATGACACTTTATGAAGTGTATAATATTAATATATTGAAAAATGAAAATATGGAGGGCATAATATGAATTTTATAGATACTAAATATAGATATGACACACAATTGTTAATAGAAGGCAATGATTTATCGGAAGATGTAATTATTGATTATTTTCAAAAAAACTTTGAAGGAGATTGCTTACTAGTTGTCGGAGATCCTGAGCTTATTAAAGTGCATTATCATACGAATGAACCTTGGTTAGTTTTAGCTTATTGCAAAACTTTAGGTGAAATATTTGATATTGTTATTGAAGATATGGTTCGTCAATCAAATGGTTTAAAAGGATAAGTAGTATGTAATGATAGAGTAGACTATTTCATAAATGTCTACTCTTTTTTTATGTCTATTAAATTAAAAATAAATTTATTATTCTTCCCCATGGCCTGCAATTTCTGCTATTTCTGAAATTTGTCTATTTAAATCATCACCTAAACCCTCGATATCATTGCTTATGAAGCCGCGAACAATCATTGATATTGCCTGCATCTCATCCATGCCTCTGGTCATCAAATATTCAACGCTTTCTGGCGATATTTTTCCAATGCTTGCTTCATGACTCATATGTGCATCTTCATGATGAGATTCTAATCCTGGAATGGATTGGATTAATCCGGTTTTTGTTTGATTGAGTATCATACCAGCACAATCTATATGAGCTCTACAAGGTGCATTGGCAATTAATAATCCACCTTGGTGTAGCGTTCCCCCTGTGCAAACACCACGATGTAATAATTCAGCGCTTGTGTTTTTTGCATTCAAATAAATATTTCCTTCTGTGTTGATTGTAGATCCAGGTGTACCTAAAACGACTGTTAAATATTTTGCAGAAGCATTTTCCCCATTTAAATAGGTCATTGGATTGCTATGAATTATTTTTGCTGGTTCAATTGAAATATAATTATTCTCATAATATCCATTTTCTGAAACAATTGCAGCACTTCTAGGAAATACTTTCATATGAGAACCCCAAGAATGAATCATTGTTGATTTTAACTTTGCATGTTTACCGACATAGTATTCTTCAACTGCAATATGTGTTCGTTCATGATCAAATTTATCTGAAGTACAACCTGTAATTAATTCTAGTTCTGAATCCTCTTCTAATATAACGATGTTATGAATGGTTTGTTTTAATAAATCACTAAGAATAAACATAGCAGCTTGACAGGGTAAAGAAACTTTAACACCCTTTTTCACTCTGATGAAAAAACCAATGGGTCTTTTTTGTTTTGAACACTCTAAAGTAACTTCATCATAATTTGCTGGAACAGCAACAAAAGAATAGTCTTTCAACCAAGGATACATAGATAGTGCCTGTCCAATGGGTAAATATTCATAATTTTCAGAAGAAGAGTCATTCTTTTCTAATAAAACTGTTTGCTCATTATGGATAATCATTGTTGCAGAACGTTTTTCATTATCTAAATCAATACCTACTTTAGATAGGTGGTCTTTAAAATTAATTTCATCTCTATTATACATTTTCACAAACGATCTTCCATTTCACGAATACAAGATTCATATCCTATTTCTTTGATTTTTTTTAACAAAACATCGGGGTTACCTGAACATTTGATTTTCCCTTGATCCATGATATGAGCCTTATCAATATTCAAATAGTCTAAAATTTGACCACTATGCGTAATAATGATGCCTGATGTCATTGAATTTTCTTTTTTTGAAAGTAATTCTTGTAGTAAATTTCCAATGAGATTCAATGCTTCAATATCAATTCCAGAATCAGGTTCGTCCATCATAGAAAAAACAGGTCTCATCGTTAATAGTTGAAGTAATTCAACTCTTTTAATTTCACCTCCGGATAAATTCACATTTATGGATCGTTTAAGAAATTCTTTTGTTTGTGTTTTTGATGTTAAGGCATGAAGCATGTGTTCTGGTTCAGGGTTATCTCTTAACATAAATTCTAAAATATCTTTAAGTTTAACACCAGAAATGCTTGGTGGTCTTTGTTGAGCAATTGCGATACCTATTTGAGCACGTTCGGGGATACTTAATTCATTAATATTTTCCCCCTTATAAAGAATTTCACCTGAAACAATATGATATTTTGAAAAACCCATAATTGTTTGAATTAATGTTGTTTTTCCACTACCATTTTTTCCTAATAATGCATGAACTTCCCCTTCGGGAATTACCAAATTAAGATCATTAAGTATTTGTTTCCCATCGACACTTACGCATAGATCTTTGATTTCAAGTATATTTTTATAATGATTCATTTTTTCACCTTCTTTACAATTAGTGTAGTCCTAAAAAATGTAGAATGCACGTGATGTTATAAAAAAAATTTTCATGATAAAATCATGGTTTTTAAATATATAGTTACCCAATTTCATTTGATCATTCATTTTTATAGAATCACTTGACAAAACATTCTTAATTTGATAAATTCAAAATAAGACGCAATGGAGGAAATAGAATATGGTTGAAAAATTAAGCGCATGTAAAAAAAATATCCACTATAAAATAGTTGGTATTGAAGGAAATGAAGAAACAAATCGCTTTTTTAAACATGTTGGTATACATGTAAACGATGTGATTACATTGGTAAATATATTAAACCAGCACTACATTATATATTCAAAAGGTAGTCGCTATGCAATGGAGAAAATTCTAGCTTCTAGTCTTTTAGTTGAGCAATATGATTAATATTGCAATAGTAGGTAATCCCAATAGTGGTAAAACAACAATATTTAATTACTTAACAGGTCAAAATGAACGCGTAGGTAATTGGATGGGGGTAACTGTTGAAGCAAAAATCGGGAAATTAAGAAGGCGATTAAATAAGACCAATAAAAAAATTTCCATCATTGATTTACCAGGTACATATACAATGGATGGTTATACAAAAGATGAAATAATTGCTATTGATTATATCAAATCGCATCAAATCGATGGCATTTTAAATGTTATAGATATAGGTCAACTTGAACGCAGTTTAGTATTTACGCTAGAGTTGATACAGTTAAACAAACCAATAGTTATTGCACTCAATAAATACGATATTGCCCAAAAAGAAGATATGGATATTGATGTGATTAAATTAGAAGAAGTTTTAAATCAAAAAATTATTTATACACAAGCAGTAAGAAAAAAAGGACTTGAGCACGTCCTTAATCATTTATTAGATAAGGTTGGAATATAAGTATGCAAGAAAAAAATGTAGATAAAGCAAAAAAAATATCCGAACTAGTCATCAAGAAGCAAAAAGAATTTAAGCCAAATAAAACTGATAAGATAGATCGAATAATGATGAATCCTATTTTAGGATTATTCATTTTTGCAGCAATCATGTTTGTTGTATTTATCATTTCTCAAACATATGTTGGCCCTTGGTTTTCAGATTATTTAATGATAGGTATTGATTGGATTGCAGGTTTAATTGAATCTTGGTTGGGACAAATGAACACCTCAGTATTTTTTACTGATCTCATTTTAGAAGGTGTCATTGGCGGATTTGCAGCAGTCATAGGATTTTTACCACTTATTATGGTTTTATTTTTCTTTTTACAATTGCTTGAAGATTCTGGATATATGGCAAGAGTCGCAGTTGTAATGGATAGATATTTTAAAAAAATAGGACTTGCTGGTAAGTCAATTATACCTATGTATGTTGGTACAGCTTGTAGCATACCAGCCATTATGTCAAGTAGAACCATTAAAAATGAAAAGCAAAGAAAATTAACTGTACTTTTAACACCATTTGTTCCATGTGGAGCAAAGTTACCTGTAATCGCATTATTTATAACAGTATTTTTTGGCGGTAGCGGTTTTATGACTGGTATGACTTATTTTCTTGCTATTTTAGTCATACTAGTCAGTGGTTTTACGATGAAATTCATTTTAAATGCCAAATTAGAGGAAAGATCATTTGATCAATATCACTTCATTGAATTACCAAATTATAGTATGCCATCCATTAAAAGAGCATTACGCGTGATGCTTGATCGTGCATGGGAATTCATTAAAAAAGCAGGAACCATTATTGTTTTAATGAATGGTATAGTTTGGCTTCTTTCTAATTTTAACTTTAGTTTTGTTCTTGTAGATACGCCTAATGAATCTATGTTGCAAGCTATTAGTAAACCATTGGCATTTTTATTGACTCCATTGGGATTTGGTGTATGGGGACTTGCTGCAGCTGCTATTTTAGGATTTATTGCAAAAGAAGAAGTTGTTGGGGCATTAGCCATTATTTTTGCATTTGGAGTAACAGATGATTTTAGTGTTGAAAATATCAGTTTGACAAAAGAAATATTGATGACAACTGGTGGATTAACTGCAGTTAGTGCATATGCTTATATGGCATTTCAATTATTTACACCACCATGCTTTGCCGCTATAGGCGCAATGAATACGGAATTAGGTTCTAGAAAAATGACAGCATTCGCTGTACTATTCCAATTAGCAATGGGTTATGTCATTGCAATGATTATCTATCAATTGGGAACATTGATTTTTTATCATCAATTCGGGCAAGGGTTTATTGTGAGTTTATTTATATGTTTGGCCATTGTAGTATCGTATTTAATGATTAAAGTAAAAAGGATGAAAACGTTACATGGGTAATATAGTCAGTTTTATCATTTTATTCTCATTATACGGTTCTATTTCATACCACTTATTTAAAGGATTTAAGAAAAATGGACATTTATGCACATGTAAATCATGTCCTGTAAGCAAAATTATGAATAAAGATGGTAAAATAGACTTGTTATTTGCTGTTGAGCAAATGGAGAAAGAGGTCAATGATGAAAGTGGATACGGTACTTAAGAAACTTAAAAATCAAAATTTCCGACTCACAAAAGCAAGAATTGATTTGATACAATTGTTAGCAGAAAAGCCTATGAATATACATATGTTAGAGCAAAGCATGAAGTCGCTTGGACATCCAAACATTCAAACCATATATAACAATATTAATTTTCTATTAGACCAAAATATTATTTTTGTTATCTTAGAAAATCAAGATAAAACATATCATTTAGTTGATTCAGATGATGAAGTAACAACGAATATCAATATGAAATGTCATGCAAGTCAAGCATCTTTTCATATAAGCAATCCAAAAGCGATTGAAGTGATTAGAAAAACTTTAGATTTAGGAAAGTTTGAAATTAACCATTTGGATATCACTATACAAGGACAATGTCATGCAATTGATGAAGATCATTGTGAAATACAAGATACATGTATACTGAAAGAAATTGCACAAAGATATATATCAAATTAACATCTATAAAAAATTAATAAATATTTTAATTAAATTTAGAAAACTCTCCATAACCTATGTGTATGGAGATGTTTTTTTATGGTATCATAAAATAAAACCAAGAACGAGGTGTCATATGGATTATTTATATTATGGTGGAATTGCTGCTGGTGTTATTTTAGTTATATTTATCATTGTTAAATTAACAAAGAAAAAAAGCGATTCAGATGAATTATTTGTTAAGATTGGTGAATCTAATCCAGATAAAAACTATTATGTATTATCAGATATTTCTTTTCATGATGGTATCAGAAATGCCAAGATTGATCAACTCATCATCAATGAATCTGGATTACATGCTATTATAGAATTTCCATATCAAGGCAAGATTACAGGACATAAAGATCAAGATATATGGACATATGAAGATAAAGGTGTTACTGATAGTTTTAAGAATCCAATGCTGGTTGTTAATAATGTCAAATTATCCATTGATAAAGTTTTAAAAAAGGATTTACCTGTTTATACTTATTGTGTATTTCCTGAAAAAGGAGAATTGCCTAACAACAGAAAACAAATGGGTTTGATATTTGATGATGAATTAAAAGTTGAAGTAAATAGACGTATGAAATCAAAGAAGAAGATATCAGTAAGAGATGTTAAGCAGGCATTTGAGTTATTTAATCAAATGAAAGAAAGATAAAGGATTGGAATCCCCCTATCTCTACCATATTGAAAGCATTAGTCTGATACAATTAGGTATCAGGCTTTTTTTGCGCTATATAGGGGCTTTTCGGACTTTTTCAAATGTGCTTTCTACTTAAAATGCATCTAAAAAAGCAGTGAAAATAGGTATGCAAAAGAACTTTCACACGATTACATTGAAAATAACACGATTATCAATATCTTATTTTGCTCGTTTGAGAAAAAATATCAAATACCATTAATTTATTTATAATATCTTATATTTTTTTATCAAAAGTGCTATAATAATGTTAATAATATGAAAAGGAGATAGATCCTATGATATATTCAGAAAAAATCAAGTTGCTTAGGGAAAAGATGTTTGTTTCTCAAAAGGAACTTGCAGAGATAATTGGGGTTTCTTTTGTTTCTGTAAATCGTTGGGAAACAGGGAAGTTTAATCCGACAATTAAGGCTAAGAAAAAGCTACATGAATTATTTATAAAAAACAAAATCGACCTAGAGGGGGATACAAAATGATTACAGGAGATTTAAGAAATAAGATTGATAATATTTGGGAGACGTTTTGGACAGGTGGATTAGCTAATCCACTATCAGTTATTGAACAAGTTACATATCTTCTATTTATTAAGCTACTTGACGATAATCAAGTTAAGAAAGAACGTAATGCACAGGTTTTGGGAGTTGAATCTAAAAATCTAATATTTAAATCTGGTAATTATGTTGATGAGAAAGAAAATATTAATGAGCCATATATTAACTTAAGATGGAGCCATTTTAAGAATTTTGAGCCACAAGAATTATTTAATACAGTTAAAGACAAAGTGTTTCCTTTCATCAAACAAATTAATAACGGGAAGGATACGGCATTTTCAAGATATATGAAAGATGCTGTATTTATGGTGCCAACACCAAGAGTATTATTAAAAGTAGTTGATGGATTGGATGCACTAGATCTTAATAATAAAGACATCATGGGAGATGTCTATGAATATTTACTTGCTAAAATAGCATCTAGTGGTACCAATGGTCAATTTAGAACACCGAGACACATCATTCGAATGATGGTAGAACTTATGAAGCCAACATTAAATGATGTCATAGTTGATCCAGCAATGGGTAGTGCTGGATTTGTTGTAGAGTCAGCTAGATACATTCATGAACATTATTCAAAGGAATTATTAAAAGCTGAACACCAAGAAAAATTTACTACAACAATGTTTAGTGGTTATGATACTGATCAAACGATGCTTCGTATTGGTGCGATGAACATGATGCTTCATGGTGTTGATCAGCCAGATATTAAATATCAAGATTCGCTTTCAGAAGAAAATACAGCAGCAAATAAGTTTTCTTTAATCTTAGCCAATCCACCTTTCAAAGGTAGTTTAGATTATGAAGCTGTATCTAAAGATTTACTAGCAGTAACAAAAACAAAGAAAACTGAATTATTATTTTTAGCTGTAATGCTAAGAATGTTAAAAGTTGGCGGAAGAGCAGCTTCCATTGTTCCAGATGGAATCCTTTTTGGCTCTAGTAATGCCCATAAAGCAATTAGAAAAGAACTTGTGGACAATCAAAAACTTGTCGCAGTTATTTCTATGCCTAGTGGTGTATTTAAACCATATGCTGGAGTTTCAACAGCTATTATTATATTTACTAAAACAAACACAGGTGGAACAGATAAAGTTTGGTTTTATAATATGGAAGCAGATGGATTTACATTAGATGATAAGCGTAATCCTATTGAAAATAATGACATAGAAGATATTATCAATAGATTCCATCATTTAGATCAAGAAGCAACTAGAACCAGACTTGAAAAATCTTTCTTTGTAGATAAAAAAGACATAATTGATAATGATTATGACTTATCGATTAATAAGTATATAGAAACTGAATATGAAAAAGTAGAATATGACTCACCATCAGTCATTTTGGGTAGAATAGATACTTTGGATGAAGAGATTGAAGCATTTAAAAAAGAACTCAAATCTCTTCTAAATTTAGATTTGTAGGGCAATCATATGATAAAAGATATGGTTAAAAACTACTCAGAACAAATAAGAGGTGTATCTTATAAGGGTAGTGATTTACACGATTCCTTAAGTGAACAGTCAGTAGTTTTGCTAAGAGCGAACAATATTTCCGAAAATGAGATTAATTTTGATAGTGTTGTTTATGTTGATAAATCTCGAGTTTCAGCGAAACAATACCTTCGTAAAGGTGATATAGTTGTTTGCGCATCGAGCGGAAGTAAGAATTTGGTAGGTAAAGCAGCACAAGTTAATTTTGATAAGGAAGTTACTTTTGGTGCATTTTTGAAGGTTGTAAGACCACAGAATATATTGAATGAATACTTAGGGTACTATTTTCTGAGTGATTCTTATAGAAAAACCATTTCTTCAATATCTGAAGGTGCAAATATAAACAACATTAGAAATGAACATATCGATAATTTGCCTATTGAAATTGTTAATGACAAAGAGCAACAAGAAAGATCTGGTATTTTAGAAAAAGTATATCGAATTATTAAGCATAAGAAAGAACAGCTTATAGATTATGATCAACTTATCAAATCCCGATTTGTTGAGATGTTTGGAGAGCCAATTATTAATGATAAAAACTGGAAACAAGTTAAGTTAAAAAAATTAGCACTCAAAATCATGAGTGGTAACACGCCTAAAGGTGGAAGTCAAGTTTATGTTGATGATGGGATATTGTTTTTCAGAAGCCAAAATGTTTGGAAGAATAAAATTGAGATAGATGATATTGCATATATTGATGAAGAAACACACAGAAAAATGTCTAGGAGTAGTTTAAAACATAAAGATATATTAATGACAAAAACCGGCAGAATTAATACTGAAAATAGTAGTTTGGGAAGAGCTGCAATGTACTTAGGAGCAGATGATAAAGCTAATATTAATGGACATGTCTACTTGATTAGGCTAAATGAAATAGCAGCGAAAGAATTTGTATTATTCATCATAACTACAAATGAATATCGTGATTATATTCGAAGTGTTTGCGTCGGAGGAATAGATAAACGACAGTTAAACAAAGATCATATTGAAGATTTTCCAATAATATTACCACCAAGAAGTATGCAAGACGACTTTGTTAAATTGATAAACCAGGTCGACAAATTGAAATTTGAAGTTCAGAAATCTTTAGATGAAACTCAGATGCTATTTGATTCCTTAATGCAAGAATATTTTGGTTAATGAATTAAATGTTTGATATACTTTTCTATAAAAAGGAGTGTATCAAATGCAAAATCAAATAGAAATTATCTTAAATGACATGAGTGATTGTTTAAGCATCACTCAAATGAAACAATTACAAGAAACTTTAGTAAAAAGGCTCGAGTATGAAACTTTTGAAGAAGAAATCATGGAAAATAATGGATATCTAATTATGTTTTTATCAGCTAAACAAGTAGAAGGGTGTTCTAAAAGAACAATCGATTATTATCAATCAACAATAGCAAAGATGCTAAATATTATAGATATTCCAATTAGGAAGATAACAACTGAAACAATTAGAGAATATTTAAAAGAATATCAAGCTATAAATGATTGTAGTAAGTTGACAATCGATAACATTAGACGAAATCTATCAAGTTTCTTTTCGTGGTTAGAGGAAGAAAATCACATTTTAAAGAATCCAATCAAAAGGATTAAAAAAATAAAAGCAGGCATGACTGTTAAAGAAATAATATCAGATGAAAAAATAGAGATCATGAGGGATGCATGTACGTGTAGCAGGGATCTTGCAATAATCGATATGCTATATTCAACAGGAATTAGAGTAGGTGAGCTAGTTAATCTAGACATTAATGATATCAACTTTCATGAGAGAGAATGTGTGGTTTACGGGAAAGGCGATAAAGAGAGAAGAGTTTATTTTGATGCAAAGACAAAATTACATTTGGAAAAGTATATAAGTGAAAGAAATGATTCTTCACAAGCTTTGTTTGTTACCTTGAACAAACCATATAATAGACTTCAAATAAGTGGAGTTGAGATTCGAATAAGGAATCACGGAAGAAGTTTAGGCTATGAAAATATACATCCACACAAATTTAGAAGAACAATGGCAACTAGAGCTATAGATAAAGGGATGCCAATTGAACAAGTCCAACAACTGCTAGGACATCAACAAATTGATACAACGATGAAATATGCGATGGTTAACCAAAACAATGTGAAAATCTCACATAAAAAGTTTATTGGCTGATACGCTTCTTACAAATTTAGATTTGTAGGGATGAAATTATGAGAGACTACACACTAGATCAACTGTTCGATTTACAAATGGGAAAGACACCAGCCCGTGATGATAGCAGCTACTGGTCAGATGGTATAAATGACTGGATATCTATTCGAGACTTAACAAATAGTGATAAATATATCAATAGCACAAATGAAAAAATATCAGACATTGCTTTAAAGAAAACCGGCATTAGATTAATACCCCAAAATACTGTAATAATGAGTTTTAAACTCTCTATAGGTAAGGTAGCCATAACTTCAAAAAATATGTATTCAAATGAGGCAATCATGGCTTTTCATGATAAAAAAGTTACTGAAATCATACCTGAGTATCTATATTATCTTCTCCTAGGACATAAATGGGATGAAGGTTCAAATAAAGCAGTGATGGGTATCACTTTAAATAAAGCAACTTTATCAAAAGTTAAAATATCTATACATGACACTAATTCTCAGAACAATATCGTATCAACTTTAAGTTTATTAGATCAACTAATAATAAATAGGAAAAAACAATTAATAGAATATGATCAACTAATCAAATCCCGATTTGTTGAGATGTTTGGTGATCCAGAATCAAATACCAAGAATTATCCTATGGTGAACCTTAGTGATATTGCTAATTATTTTAATGGTCTAACATATAGTCCAGAAAATGTGAGTGATGAAGGAATAATTGTCTTAAGATCAAGCAATATTCAAAACTCTAAATTAGATTTCAAAGATATAGTTAGAGTTCAATTAAACGTAAAAGAAAATAAAATTGTTAGAAAAAATGACATTTTAATGTGCTCAAGAAATGGAAGTGCAAAACTTGTTGGAAAAGTAGCATTAATAGACAATTTACCAGAAAAAATGGCATTTGGTGCATTCATGATGATTATAAGAAGTGAATATCATTCGTACTTAATGAGCTATATGCAAATGGATGCATTTAGAAGACAAATCACAACTGGTGCAACAACTACAATTAATCAGATAACCAGTAGAATGCTTGATAATGTTAAGTTACCTCTTCCAGATATGAGTCAAGTTAAGGATTTTGAGTTACTGGTTAAACAAGTCGACAAATTGAAATTTGAAGATAATTTCTTACAATATAAAGATTGATATTTTAGATTAATAAAATCACATTAACATAGATAAGGAAGTGGCTTTATGAATTTTGACTATTTAAAAACCATAGAATCATTAAAGGACTTATATGTATTTTGCAAAGATGCAGAATCATTTGTTTTGTCACGTCCTGATCTGAGTGCCGGCCAATCAAGAAAAGCTCTAGAGTACCTAGTAAAACTAGTATATCAATTAAGAAACGATAATGTGCCACAACGAAGTTCTTTATTTGAACTAGTTTCGTCCGAAGACTTTACAAATTTTATCAATGATGCTTCTATGCTTAATGCATTGCACTATATTCGAAAAGTTGGAAACATAGCTATACACAATGAAGAAGTGAGTCAAAAAGAAGCACTTGTGTCTTTAAAACAACTTCATATTTTCGCTGGAGAATTACTCATCAAACTTGATTTAGTAAATGAATATCCTTTATTTGATGAACAATTACTAGTAAAAACAACTTCATCATTACCAATTAATCAGGAAGTTGATATAAATACCACATTAGTTAACCAACTTAAATCTAAAGTAGACAAACAAACAACGCTTGGCGTTGGTGTTAATATAAGTGAAGCTGAAACACGTAAGCTATACATCGATTTATATTTAAGAGAAGCTGGTTGGAAAGTTTTAGACAAAGAAAATGTGAAACTTCCAGAAAAGGCTGGGATAGAAATTAAAGTACAAGGTATGCCTAATAATCAAGGCATAGGCTTTGTTGATTATGTTTTGTATGGAAGTGATGGCAAACCTTTAGCAGTTGTAGAAGCCAAGAAAACAAGTGTTTCACCTATCAAAGGAAGAGAACAAGCTCTACTATATGCTAAATGTTTACAACAAGAGTATGGATATCTGCCAATTGTCTATTACACAAATGGATACCAGATTTGGATTATTGATCAATTAGGATATCCAGCTAGACAAATTTTTGGATTCCATAATATAAAAGAACTTGAATACTTGATGAAGCTTCGTCAAAGAGGTTCTATTAGTGATTTATCAATCAATGAATCAATCAGTGATAGACCATATCAAAAAATGGCAATTACAAACGTTGCAGAAACCTTTAATCATAATCGAAGAAAAGCATTGCTTGTAATGGCTACAGGTACAGGAAAGACAAGAACAGCAATATCGTTAGTTGAACTACTTGCGAGAAATCGTTGGGTTAAAAATGTGCTATTTTTAGCAGATAGAACAGCTCTAGTGACTCAAGCAAAAAGAAACTTCAACAAACTACTGCCTAACTACACCATATCTGTTTTATCTGACAAAGATAAAGAACCAGACCTAAATGCACGTTTGGTCTTTTCGACGTATCAAACGATGATTAACTTAATCGATGGTGATGATAGAACATTTGGCATTGGACGATTTGATTTAATCATTATTGATGAAGCCCATCGTTCCATATTCAATAAATATAAAGCCATCTTTACATACTTTGATTCTCTACTGGTGGGCTTAACTGCGACACCAAGAGATGAAATCGAAAGATCTACATATTCAACTTTTGATTTGGAAGAAGGATTACCGACTTATCATTATGAGATGGAAGAAGCTGTAAGAGACCAATATTTAGTTGGTTATACCGTTCTAGACAGAACGACTAAGTTCTTAAAACAAGGTGTTAAGTACAGTGATTTATCAAAAGAGGAAAAAGAGGAATATGAAAAGACATTTTTAACTCCTGAAGGTGAATTGCCAACTGAACTAAGTGGAGCAGACTTTTTCAAGAAGATTTACAATAATAATACTGTGGATTTAGTTTTGCAAGCACTTATGAACGAAGGTTTAAAGGTTAATAGTGGCGATTTGATTGGCAAAACAATTATATTCGCTTTTAACCATGTCCATGCGGAACTCATTGTTAAAAGATTTGAAAAATTATATCCTGAACTCGGACCTGAATATTGTAAACTAGTAGATAATTATGTGACTTATGCTCAAAATATTATTGATACATTCAGTGTAAGAGATAAGTTGCCACAAATTGCAGTATCAGTAGATATGCTTGATACAGGAATTGACGTACCAGACATTTTAAACTTGGTATTTTTTAAACGCATCTACTCTAAAATCAAATTTGTTCAAATGATTGGTAGAGGCACTCGGAAATCCGAAGATATTTTTGGCCACTTTAAACATAAGAACCAATTCTATATCTTTGACTTCTGCGATAATTTTAGTTTCTTCGAAATGAATCCTGAAGGTAGAAAAGTGAATCAGGGATATTCAATGACTCAAAAAGTCTTTCAAATGAAACTTGATTTGTTATTTGAACTTCAAAAGCAAGAACATCAATCAAATGAGTTCCATAAAACTTATTATTTGAACATAAGAAATGAACTCTATCAAACGGTTAGAAATTTCAATAGAGATCGTATTTTAGTAAGGGATAATATGCCATTAGTAGATAAGTATTCTGTTGAAAGTAAATGGACTTATCTATCCAAATTTGATATCCAAGAAGTAAAAAACAATCTCACATTATTAGTGGATAGTGATAAGGACATAGAATCAGCAAAAGCATTTGACTTAAAAGTGTTTTACATTATGCTATCTCTTGTTTCAGAAGATGTTGTTGCTAAAAGAGCAATAGAACAAGTAGTTAGAATTTCACAAGCACTTCTTGAAAGACTTAGTATTCCTCAAGTAGCAGAGAAAAATGATTTGTTATTAGAAGTTTTAACTCAAACTTACTGGAACAATGTCAATATAGAAACACTGGAGCACCTAAGAAATGAAATAAGATATTTGATTCAGTACATTACAGATGAAGTTGGTATTTATTCAACTGATTTCAAGGATGAACTGATTGATCAAGGCACTAAGGATGTCAACATTATTGATTTTAAAACATATCAAGAAAAAGTGATTGATTATCTTCTAACAAATGAAATCAATGAAACAATTATCAAGATAAAAATGTTAGATAAAATAGATGCCGACGACTTAAAAGAATTAGAACGTATATTATGGCAAGAATTAGGTACCAAAGATGACTATTTCAATGTGACGAAAGAAGAAAACTTGGCAGTATTTATTCGCAGTATTGTCGGTATCGAGCAAGAAGCGATTAATAAGAAGTTCTCAGAATATCTAAATACAAATATTTTGTCTGCAAAACAACAAGAATTTGTGAAAAGCATCATTAATTATGTTCAACAAAACGGCGATATAACGAAACAAGACTTAGTTGATAAGTCGCCGTTCAGTGATTTTGATGTTGTTGGACTTTTTGATGATAAAATAGGTGTTTTAATACACATTATATCTTATTTACACAATAGTATTATTATTTGAATATTTAAAAATATTTATAGAATGAAAGATAGGTGAATCAAGCGATGCCAGATGTCTACCAAGTGATAGTAAACACGGTTCAAGAGAGAATAGAAAAATACCAACAAGTTCTCTCTAATATTAATATCAATGTTCAGCCACTATTTGATTTCAATATTAATTATAAGAATGAAAGATCAATTGCTTCTTTCATTACTTATGAATTATTTGAAATTTTTAATGATTTAGGTATGACTGATGTTAGTGTATTAAATGAGATGGATCTTCGTCTTAATAGCACTATAACGGATCAACAGATTAGTGAAATAGAATCTTGTGTAGACCAAGCATTAATTAATGCAAAGAAAAAGAAATTTATACCCGATACATTTGTAACTTTTTTAGATACTGATAATAATAGAATTTCTATTTTTGTAGAATATAAAGTTAATAGTAGCTTTAAATATCTACAACTAGCAAACGATTATATTAAATTTAAACACTATTCAATTAACAGTACAACAAAGCCTTATTTCGTATATGTGCTTTTGAATCCAAATGATAATGGATTACTTATCACACTTAAAAATAATACTTTAACAAATCCCAAATATCAGTTAATTGATGTGACCATTAATGAACAAGCAATTGATTCTACTGCAAATATATTCATTTATAAAAATGAAGATACAAATTCAAATTTATCTGACGATCTATTAAATATTGTTGATGAGATTAATAAAAAAATGGAAGATTTCAACTTATTAGCGTTAGATAATAGTTTTGATGAAATATTCAATTATGGTGAAAACGCTTATTATACCAACATGGGAAAGTTTGCAAGTAGAGTATTAACTTCACAAAGAATTCGGAAGAAGTATTCTGAAATATTAAGATTATTTAATACAATCAAACAATATGAAGGTGTTATTGAAGTACCTGAAGATTCGTTCATCACACTCGAAGATTTCAAATCAGATAGTATCAATACAGATTTCTTTATAGAAAAGCTAACACGTTATTTTAATAATCAAATAAGAAATCAAACAAGCGAGGATGAAAATGATATAAATAATGCTGAATTTAGTTATAGTAGAAAAA
Source organism: Acholeplasmataceae bacterium (assembly GCA_963667565.1). GTDB lineage: Bacteria > Bacillota_I > Bacilli_A > Acholeplasmatales > Acholeplasmataceae > WOFB19. The sequence goes on from OY763415.1 coordinate 1,695,842, forward strand.
GAGCTCTATGGATTCAAATGCTATTGCAAAAATTCTCTGAAGATTTTAGTGAAACATATGAACTTGTTCATTATTATGATCCAAAAGAAAGAGAGGACTCAATAGGTATTTTTGAGAGACTTCAATCTGCCTATAATGGACACTACAAGAAAAACTTCAATCAATTAGCATTAGGTTTAATATATTACATAGTTCAATTATATAAAGCGCTATTTAGTCTAAATGAGAATAAACTAGAATATAAAAAAGAATTTTTAGCTTATGAAATCAAATCATCTATATTAAAACAAATTAAAAAATATAGAAAAACAATTGGCCTTTCAAGAATTTTAATTGACTGGGATTCTAATATATTAGATCAAGGTAAAGAAATACTGGTACAAGTTTTAAGTGACTTGAAAATGTGATATAATAATTAATAAAGTTTTAGACAAAATGATATAACAACATAGTAAAAGCAAAATTGGGGAATGATTGCACTTATAAGTTGAAATATACGCGACATTTAAGTGTTGCGTTTTTTCATTTAAAAAATGGTGGGATAATGAAAAACATTATAAAAAATATAATTGAACACAATAAAAAGAATTTTTTATTTCTTTTGGATGCTCCTACGGGTTTAGGCAAAACAGAAGCATCATTGGATTTCATGAAAGAATTTCTAGAAAATAAAATTGATACTGATAAAAAACAAATAATATTTATAACTAATCTAAAGAAAAATTTGCCATATGAAAGATTTATTCACAAATATAGTATGTATGCTAATGCAATATTAAATTTAAAACCCAATTCAGATATTGTAATTGAAAATTTCATTAAAATCAAAGAATTAATTCCATCAACAATTAAAAAGAGTGAAGAATATAAAGAATTGGATTCAGACCTTAAGCAATTAAATTTAGAGAACGACGAATCTAAAAGATTTATAACAAGTAAAATAGAAAGAATCTCAGAACCAAATTTTAGAAAAATGATTAAGAAAACATTATTTCAGGAGCAAAAAGATAAAGAGGAGGTATATAAAAAAAACTTGTGGTTAAAAGCAATTTATCCCGCTTCAAATTTAAGTGAATTCAAAATTATTTTTTTATCAACAGATAAATTTTTATCACCAATAGATCCAATTTGGAAAAAGCCTTATTATTTTTATGAAAAAACATTCATAAAAAATATTATATTAATTATTGATGAATACGATTCAAGTAAGAAAACATTTTTGAATCATATTATTGATGATGGGCTTTTAAGAGAAATTGATTTGATACAATTGTTTAGTCAAATCTATCTTTCGTTAAAACATAAAATGCTCCCCAATGATTTTTATAAGGCATCTAAGCAAACAATCAATAACTCAATCCATAAAGAGAACGCCATACATTTTATTGTCGATAAAAATATTGAAGTGTTTGAAAACGTATATAATAAGTATCATCTTAAGTATGTATTTAAAGCAAAAGACTTAACAAAAAAAGCCTTTATTTTTAATGATAAACATTCACAATTGGTAACAAATCAATATAAAAAAGGTAATTTATATGCACACTTTGATGCAGAATCCAATTCTAATATAATTATTAAGTCAAGCAATGATAATAGTGAATCTTTACCAATTATTTTGAAAGATATTAGATGGGCATTAATCCATTTCATAAATGGTATACGAATTATTGCAAATAATTATTATGAATACCAAATAGATTTTCATGTTGACAACAAAAAAGATAAGGTAACAAAACAAGAGTCAATTTATTCTGTATTGGATCTATTTAATCTCGATAAAAGATATAAAGAGATACTTTTCAACAAAGTATTACTAGGAAATCTAAGCGAAGGTTTTGATTTAACAAACCCATATAGTTTTTATAAACAAGGTATTAACTTCATCGAAATAGAAGATGGTAATGATCATGATTTGCAATCTAAGTTCCACTTATTTGATTTTAATACCACACCTGAAAAAATATTATTAGAGTTAGCAAACACATCTATGGTTATTGGCTTATCAGCGACAGCTAAAATTCCGACAATAGTTGGTAACTTTGATAATGAATATCTTAAAAACGAATTAAAAGATCATTTCATTGAATTAAAAGATCATCATTATGAAACGATTCGTAGACAATTTAATGACTTACAATTAAATTACATCAAACAAAAAATGCACATAGAGATTATAGATGCATATAACCAGCTGGAGCATAATGATATTATTGATAAAATAACTACAGAATGTAATTTAGATATAAGTAAATGGAGCACAGATCCTCAAATAGAGAAATATTATTTAGAAGTTTGTTTAAAAGTAGCAAAAGCATATTTTGATTTCTCAAATAGTTCTAAAAGCGTTGCAGGTATATGCTTTTTAAATGGCTTTTTCAGTGAAGATTCAAATTATGATGTATTGATATTATCTGATTTATTAAAGCAAATTCAACATAATAATCAGGTAGATATTGAATACTTCAAATTGACCTCTCAAAACTTTGATGAAGAGTTATTAAAAATACATAATAAAATAATTAACGAGGGTAAAGGATTTGTTTTAACAACATATAATACAGTTGGATTAGGAAAAAATATTCAATTACAAAGGAACATAAATGGTGTTAAAATCGAACAAGATTTCGACTTTATTTATTTACTAGAACCTACAAATATAATCAGTGATATTTATGCTGATTCCGATAATAAATACAAAGATTTATCAAGAGTTCTATTTGAACAAGAGTATCTAAAAAGAAGCGGCTCTATTAGTAAAAACAAATTTATAAAAAATATAGAAAATGCTTTTAGGATGACACTTCGACATGATAAAAGCTATATAAATAAAATGAACAAGGACAACTCAATACATGTTTCTCAAATTATTATTCAAGCTATTGGAAGAATTACGAGATCTAGAACTCCTAATACTCAAACAACGATATTACTAGATAATGCGGTTGTCAAACATATGCAAGCTGCAGAAAATCATTTAAATTATGACTTTCTAAATTGGTATGTAAGAAAAATATTATCATTGAAAATTGCTCAAAATGTTATGGACAATAAGACATTTACAGATATAAATAGAAGTGCATCATTAAGAATCGAAAAATTAAGTTATAAACTTCGAACAAAAAGCAATGCAGCTAGAGAAGAATGGAGAAGATTAAAAGATTATATATTGAAAAATCCAACAACAGATTTTCCACTTTTAGAATACAAAAATTTATATATAGAAATGCCGGAAAGAGTTGATAAGTATTGGTACCAATACATTAATTCTTTTGCAGTTAAGAATCTTTCTTTGAGTGATTTTACAGATTATAGTGAAGTTTCTGATGAAAGTTGCGAATTAATTAAAATGGTTGAAAACAATCTAATAAAAGAGGAATTCGAAAATGAAAAAATTCCTACTAAATTCTATAGAGGAAAGCACATAATTCTACCATCAGTTTACCAACAAACTTATTTAGGTGCATTGGGAGAAAAAATATTAGAAACCATCGTATATTTATATACAGGAGAAAAACTACAAGAAGTAAAAAATTATAAAGTATATGAATATGCAGATTTCCAGATTGGTAATATTTATGTAGATGTAAAGCACTGGAAAAATTATCGTATTGATGACAAGGATTACAAAAATAGAATTGAGAGAAAAATATTAGAAATTAAGGAAGTTGAAAGATTTATTTTTCTTAATTTATTTAAAAGAGGAGACCACACTGTAAATGAAACTATCGATGAGAAAATTATAACTATTCCATATATATTTGATGATAATGGGAAATTAGATGATGAAATGGTGAATAAATTCTTAAATTTGATACAAATGTAATTGGTTAGGATTAGACTAAAATATATTATTTTCAAGATTTATGTGATTTATAGATTGAGAAATGAAACTAGATAGATAATAGGGTTTAAAATTTAGTATGGAGAAGTATACTAACATCACATTATAGATTGGGGAAAAAATGAAAAATTATAAGATTTGTCCAAAATGCTATAGAATACACGATGGCGATGATATTAAATGTAAATTTAAAGATTGTGAATATTCTTTAGAAAATGTGCAATTTGCTACACAAAATGAATTAGTTGAGAATAAAAAGCAAAAAATAATTAATAAATATATCGAAGAAATTGATGATGTAATAGCGGTAAGTAAGTCTTCATCTAATATTATTGATGTTTATAGAGGTAGGATTCTATTAGAATTACTCCAAAATGCCCATGATGCAGCAGTAAATCATAGAGATAAAGACTCATATGTCAAAATAACATTTTTCGATGGAGTTTTAGAGTTTTATAATAGTGGTACACCATTTCACTATGACGGGGTTAGAAGTTTGTTCACTCCACATTTTTCGATTAGAGAATTTGAAGATGAAGATACGGATGATCATGAGAAAAAGAACGAAGACTATATTGGTCATTTTGGTCTTGGATTTAGATCTATTTTGAATTGGGGAAATGAAATAAGTATTATCAGTACATCGGGGCTTTCTATTCATTATTCGCCAAAAAATGTGCTTGATATGCAAAAACGGGTTAAAGAAAATCAAGATCAGTATAATAGGATAATTGGATTTGCAGATGGTAGCAAAAGTACACTATTTGAAAAATATCCAATACCTCTTTTGACTGCTCCATCAATTATTGATGATAAAATTAAAGATGATAAATATGATACAATGATAAGAATTGTTTGTTTTGAAGATAAATATGATGAAATATATGAAGAATTATCAAAGTTTAGTAGTCAAGATGTTGCATTCTTAAATATATTCAAAGAAATTATTATTCAAACTGAACATATAAATAAAACCATAAATCGGAAAAAACTTAATGTCTCTGAAATCATTATTAATGATGAGAAAATTCAAAAAAGTGTTATTTCATTTCTCACGGGTAGCATTCTTGATACTTATACTAGATTTAAAATATCAGGTTATAATAATGATTTAGGTATGATATATAATTGTGCAATTGCTTTTTCAAATCATGACTTGGAAAAAAATAATATAAGCATCTATTTTAAAACAAAACATGAAAACAAATTCCCCTTTTTAGTACATGGGTCATTTGATCTTAGGGAAGATCGCGAATATATAAAAGAAACGCCTAATACCTTATATGTTTTTGAAAAATTATCAAAACTTATAGTTGATGTAATTCTAAACGAAAAACTAAACCTTGATCATGTAAATTATGAGGCATTAGAGATGCTTGTTTGTGATACTGATTTCTTTCCGTTTAGTCAAACCTATAGGTTTTATATGGATTATATAAAGAAACAAAAATGTTTTCCAACCGTAAATAATAAGTATAGATTGAATGATTCTTCTAATGTATTAGTCTTCCCATTTAATGAACCTAGATTATCTTTAATTTTAAAAGGCAACAAATTTGATGATTTACTAATCTTTACAGAGAACGAAAAAATAATCAGTTTTTTAAAGTTACTTGATGTTGAATTTTATACACAAAATCATTTAGCGGATTTAATTGATGAAACTATATTAAACTATACATTAGAAGATAAAACTAAACTTATTTACTATTTTATTAAGATATTTAATAAAACTAGTGATAACTACCCGAAGCTTATTGTAGATACAAATAATCAAAGCGTTCTAGACTCTAATGGTCTATTTAATCTTCCAACCACACAGGAATTAAGAGAACTACCTGAGTTTATTCAATTAAAATTTATTAATGAAAAAATGTGGAATGATTTGCAATCAAATGAATGTTTTAATATAACTAGTGTTAATAAAGTTAGAGGTTTATTAGAAAGAATTGAACCTTTTGGCGTAGATGAATATAGTTTCACGAAGATTTTTCCTCTGATAAAAAAAGAGTTTGAAAGTCAAACTATTACTAATGATCAAAAAAAGGTCGTCATCAAGTGGTTACAAAAATATCTAATTAACAACATTGAAAATTTTTCATCTGTTTTTCCAATTTTGCAAAAAGAAATGTCTGATTCAAATTATGGGGAAGTTTTTATAAAAGAAAATCATCAATGGCTTTTTGATTTATTTTCTAATCATCAAGAGGTTAAAGAATATCGCGAATCTAAAAATATAATTGTTTTATGTAAAGTAAAGAAGAAAATAGTATTATCAGATGCTATAAACACTTATTTTCCAGATTATTATGATAATAAAGTGGGTTATGCCTTATTAAAATACGCTGATGTTGACTTTTTGGCTGGCACTTCATATTATGGTTTTAAAAACACTGATTTGAATCTAATTAAAGAATATTTTATATGGTTGGGTGTTAATATATTTCCGAAAAAAATAATTATAGATATAAAAAATACAGATTTCCTTGAATATGGAAAGTATTGCTTTGGTTCAGATTACGACACCTTATTGAAAGATAAATTTAGTATAAGCAATTTAGGAAGAGTTGAAACAATTCAAAATATTGATACTATTTTAACCAAATCGAACTTTAATGAAATTATGTATTGGTTGTTATTGATGGATGGTAAAGAAAAATCATTTTTATCAAATGAAAATGAAACTTATCCAGATTCATTTCTTAATTATTACTACGCATATAGTCAAAATTATCAAAGAAAAGATACGTTAAGAAAGACATATAAACAGCTTAAAAATTATATTAGATATAAATTCTATACCGCAAAATGGTTAGAAGTAGAAGACTCAAACATTAAAATTGCTCCCAAATCAGCCACATTTTCCACATATGGTTTGGCTCCAATGTTTTATAAACCTAAAATTGATTATAGACATTTCAGTAAAATAAACCTTAGCTGGACAGAAGAAAAAATTAATACAATTTTGGTAGATATTGGAGTTAATTCACGGATTGGTTTATTGGATGAAAGAAGAAAGTATAAGTTGTTAAGTAATTTGGAAGAATTAGATAAAACTTGTAGGTTTACTAGATCAATTTATAATGAAGTAATTAAAGATAACGAAACCAGTGTAGAAGAACTTAATAAAAGTCTTTTTAATACTGAAGAATACATAGATTTTATAAATAATGGAAAAATTGCTGTGATTAAAAATTATAGGAAACAATATGTTCCTGTAAAAGAATCATATTATGCAGATAATCGAGAACTTTGCGAAGGTATCACTAAAAATATAAACATATTGGATTTGGAATTGAGAAAAGGTGTTGATCAAGTGACAACGATACTTGGAACACAAAAACTTCAAGACTTTGATATTAAATTTGTGAATGAACCCAAATGGAGTGAGTTAAATCAAGAGTTTAAAGAGAAATATTTAGAGCTACTCCCCTTTATTATTGTAAAAAGAAATCAAAAAATTAAGAATATAAAACCCGAGATTGCGAAATTAAAAAATTGCGAAGTTAAATTAATTTTAAATGAAACAATTAGTTATAAAGTGGATAACGAAACAATTAAATACCAGTTAGAGGACTTTGAATACATCTATTTTGATAAGTTAAATAAAGGATATATTGTTGCACCAACTAGATTTAAAACGTGCGAAGATTTGTTTAATAATCGAGAGTTTGCTGATTCGTTAGCAGAACTCATTACTTTAATTTTAGGCGTATATGATGGGAAAGAAAGTTATAGAGAATTTATAGGCTTATCAAACGAGGATAGAGAAAGAACAGTAATAAAAGACTATAATTTGAATGGAATAGAAATCCTTCAAACAATACGAATAGAATTTAATATCACTATGAGTAGAAAAACTATATTTTGGAATACAATCAAGCAGTTAATTGGAAAAAACAAATTTGCAGGTATTTCTAAACAATATATTGATAATGATAATATTAATTATGAAGATTATTCAGATATAAATAATATTCAACTGTTTATGCAGCTGTTTCAACAAATTAAATTGGATTTCGATCAATTTAATTCAAATTGCAAATATCAAATTAGATCTGAAAAATACTGGCAAGAGAACTATGAAATAATTAAAAATAAATATAAAGATAATTATAAATCTTATCTATATTTGCAAAGAATATTTAATATAAAATCAATGGAAGATGTACAAAAATTTTATAAAGATGTACAAGATTTTCAATTTAGTAGATTTTCAACTTATAATTCTCCTTTAAAATCACCAATATCTGAGTATTTATATAATACATTTAAAGTTAACTTAAAAACATTAGAAAAGGAAGAAGTGCTTGATTTTGACACTATTATTCAAACCAATATAAATCAATATAATAATGACCATCCAGAAAAGTATCATAAAATTGTTAAGATAAAAGCTAAAGAAGAGATTATGCGTTTTGCACTATTAAATAAAATTGATTTACTAGAAATAAATGAAAATAGCAATGAAGATAAGTCAAAAAATGCAAAAGCCATATTAATCAATTATAATGAACTTGATGATGAAGCTGATAGAGCGTCCAAAGCACACCAAATCAATGCCGATAACATTCAATCAATGATTAGTAAAGATAATAAGTCTAATAAAGATAATGAGAATCATTTACCGAAATCTAACAGTTCTGATGCAGATGATATTAACCAAAGAAAACTGGAAAATGGTTATTTGGCAGAAAGGTTTGTTTATAATCAATTAGTAAATGAAATGGAAGATTATAATGTAAAATGGATATCTAAATACTCTTATTATGGTATAGGTAATAAAGAATATAACGATAATGCTCACTATGATATAGAATACTATGACAAAAATGGTAAACATCATTATATCGAAGTTAAATCATCAAGTGATGCGAATATTAGAATTGAAATATCGAAAGAAGAGGTTGAGTTTGGACTTTCACATAAACAAGAATATGACATATATTATATTCGTATAAAAGAAAGAAAAATTCAAAGTGATCCGAGTAAATTTGAAAAGATTTTTGTCTTTGATAAACTACAAAATTTCTTAGAAAACGATAAGTTTTCTGTTGATTACAAAACATTCATACTTAAGGGAAAGATTAAGAAAAATTAAATCAATATTTATTTTGCTTAATAAGAAATCATTATTGTCGAGGTTGAAACAAACTCGATTTCTAGAGAGTATTGACTAATAATCAATAAATGAGAATAAATTTAATAAAAGCACTATTAGTTTTTGCTATATACATATCGGGGATATAGAGCTGACTATATCAAAATTAAATGGGTATTAATTCAATGCATAATAAGCATAATTGAAAATATACACAGATCTTTTTAACTATATGGATTATTTAGTGAATAGAAGTTGATTTTTTGATGAATCTATAATAGTAATTATAACTAAGTTTATATCTTAATAAAATAACAAGAATAATGTTAGATTGCTTTATTATTATAAAGATCTAAACTAAAGATTAAGTCAAATAAAGACGGTTTTGTGGTAAAATAAATCAATATCAAATTAGAATATTGGTGACAACATGAAAAAGGGTTATGTATACTCTATAGGATCACATCTCGTATGGGGGATATTACCACTATACTGGGCATTGTTTAAAGAAATATCATCATTAGAATTATTATTCTTAAGAATAGTATTAACAATGCTGACATTAATTTTAATTGTTCATTTAATTAAAAAACCTATTTACTTATCATATTTAAAAAATCCAAAAGTGGTTAAACAATTATTGTTAAGCGGATTACTCATTTCTATTAACTGGTTTGTTTTTGTTTACGCCGTTGGGTCAAATCAAGTATTACAAGCATCTTTAGGTTATTATATAGGGCCTTTGTTTACGGTCTTAATAGGTGTTCTATATTTAAAAGAAAAGCCAACTAAAGTACAATATACTGCATTTATATTAGTAGGGTTAGCTTTGATTTATATATTAATTAATAATGATACATCCTGGATTGCTTTTAGTGTTGCAATTAGTTTTAGTCTTTATGGATTCTTAAAGAAGAGATATCATTTAGATTCAATGAACTCATTACTTTTAGAATCCATGTTTGTCCTACCTGTGATGTCTATCATGCTTTGGTATACATCTACTCATTCAGGATCAACATTAAATCAAATCATTTCAATCCAAGGTTTATTTATTGTCTTTGCAGGTATCTTAACTATTATTCCATTAGTGCTTTTTGCTGAAGGAGCAAAACAATTACCACTATACATGGTGGGGATTATCCAATATATTACACCTACGATGTTTTTATTAGTTGGGGTTCTGGTTAATAAAGAACCATTTACACAAGTAGAAGTCATCGCGTTTGGTCTTATATGGATTGCGTTAATCTTAAATTTTTCTACGATATACAGACAAGAACAGATAACAATAGTAACTGATTCAATTTAAGCATTGTTTATACTACAATGATTAAGAAGTAACAGATATAAAATGCATTGCCTGTAATACAGGTCATTTATTCTTTCATTTAGTTTTTAAAATTATAATTGTCAAAATTAAAATAAACAAGTATAATTAAGATATAAATCATATGCATCAAGAATTGCAATTAGGGGAATGAGTGCACTTGAAATGTAAGTTATACATGAAGACGACATTTTAGTGTCGTCTTTTCTTTTATGAATGGCAGTTTATATCTATAAAATGAGAGGTTAAGTACATGAGAAAATTAATAATGTTTGTATTTTTTGTATTAAGTTTAGTAGCAATTATTGGAATTACAATGTCTTTAAATGATTTGCTATCTTTTTTAAACTTAGGAAATATGAGTTTAGAAGATATTCAAAATCTATTTGAGACAAGTACTGTTGAAGAAATTATCCAAGAATTGGGGACAATCATATATACACTCATGCAAGTATATGGAATACCTATCATTACTTTTTTAATAAGTCTAAATGGTATGGCGATTAGCAAAAGATAACATATTTAATATTCGAATCATTAGTCTTTTTATATTTCTTATAAATGATAGACTGATCTAATATTAAGTGATATACTAACAACAAACGGTCGAATTGAAATATATATAACTATTTCAATCAAAAATCAACTTAAGGATTAGTGTGAGAAAAAATATGGACATAAAAAAAGATATCATTGGAATTGTAGGAGGTATGGGATCCTACGCTACTTTAAATATATTTAAAAGAATTTTGGATTCTTTTGAAGCAAAAAAAGAATGGGATAGACCTAGAATTATCATCGATAATAATTGCACTCTCCCTTCTCGTTCAAGAGCGTTATTATATCATGAAAAATTTGAAGAAGTTGCTCATGGTTTAGCAAATAGTGTAAAACACTTAATTGATGCAGGGGCGAATATCATTATTCTTGGCAGCAATACAGGACATTTGTTTTTAGATGAGATTTATAAAAGAGTGCCAGAATCAAAAAAATATATCGTTAATTTCATAGAATTATTAGGTAGAGACGTTGCAGCTAATCATGTTGATGAAATATTACTCTTAGGAACTGAAGCTACAGTTGATTTTAATATATATAAACACTTTTTAAAGGATATCAATGTAGTGACGCCGTCACAAGAAAAAGTTGAAGAAATTGACTATTTTATCGAGATTGTAAAACAAAATATCATAAAAGATAGTGATTATGATAAATTTAAAAATTTATTATTAAGTTTTGAGAATAAGAATATTGTTTTGGGTTGTACAGAATTACCAATCATGTTTGAAAAAATAAAAGGAGAAATTGACAAAAATATTTTTGATCCAATCAATTCGTTTATAAAATATATTAAATAGAGGGATAAAATTTATGAAAAAAGTGTTAACATTTGGGGTATTTGATTATTTGCATTATGGTCATTTAAAACTTTTTGAACGTGCTTTGGCATATGGTGATTATTTAATTGTTGCAGTTCAAAAAGATGAAGAAATTCATAAGACTAAGCCTGAAGCAATCATGCTTTATGATTTAGAAAAGCGTATGGAATTTATAAGTGCTATTAAGTATGTCAACGAAACGATTCCATATACTCAAGTAGATCAAGATATTCAACAAATAGATTTTGATGTTTTAGTTTTAGGTGGCGATCAAAATCATCCTGGATTTCAAAGAGCATTTCAATGGGCAGAAAAAAACAACAAGGAAATCATCAGATTGGAGAGAACACAAGGCATTAGTTCATCACAAATTAAAGGGGGTAATTAATGATGTTGTTTATAAATCATTTTTTGACTGATGCTTCAGTCATAGCACTAACTTATTGGGGGGAAAAAGGTGTAGATATATTAACTGCATTAATCGCATCATTTACTACTGCAGCATTAGTTGCATTGTTTCTAGATAAAGCCTTTAAAAGAAGTAAAAAATTAGGCGATAGCCTAGTAAAATCTGGTATTGATAAAATCGAGTATGTGAGCGGAAAGATGAGTAGAAGAGATCGCTCTATATTATTTGGATTAAATAACAAAACTAAACCTATTGAATTAAATCTTTGTTTTTTAACAGGAGATAATTTTTTTCTTGACTATTATGATTACTTGCAACAACTACTAGATAATGATTGCAAAATTAAACTCTTAATTGCTAATCCTTTTGATTCTAAAAGATATCAAAAATATCTAAAAAACATATCTGAAAGCTTTGATAAGAATACAAATGATTGTTGTGAAAAAGATAAAAAAGATATTGCAAATCTATATTATGAATATAGTATGTTTAAAAATGAGAAACTTAATGATCTATGTTATCTTGAGAGAACCTATTTAATGGTTTCAAGCCAAATTATTGAAAACAAATCTGAAAGCAAGTTTAAAGATTTTTATTTTAATCTTAATGAAGAAAGTAAACAAGAAGTTTGGTTAGAGCGTATCTCAAAAACTGGCGATCATATCATGCAAATTGCACTAGTGACAACACTTGTTAATAAATTGAATAATGATTCAAAAGGGTCAAAAATTGAAATTGGTTACTATAAAGATGAGTATCGTATTCCAATAATACTTGCTAAATACAATAACCATGATAGAGAAGAAATGTTTTTATGGACAAATATGAATGCACCTGTCAAGGAAACAACAAAATCTGTCAATGTTTTTGGAAAAGCGACCGAAAATGATGACTCAACTTATATTACAGATGTAATGAAATCATTTGACTATTTATTTGATAGATATAAAAGATAAATCAAAAATACGCTTTTGTTTTCTTGATTTTTGAATTTAAGGCTAATGAATCATAAGATTTAAACTATTTGTGAAGATATATATATGCAGAAATAAAGTAGCATATATCGACATATTCTCGCGAACAATGGATAATATATAAAATATAGGTGGGGAATCATGTACAAGAAATTTTTATTATATGTATATATTATTTTTATGTTGCTAATTATAAGCGCTTGTAACAACAGAGACCCATTTGACTCTGTTGTTTCAGGCGATTTTGTTTATATTAGATGGTCTATGTCAGAAGGTGAAGTCGCAATCATAGGTTTAAGTGATGAAGGCATAAATAAAGAGACACTTATATTTCCATCAACACTTGATGGATATAGAGTCACTCAAATAGGTGATAAATTTGGACTTAAAGATAGTGGGACGCTATTTATTGAAAAAGCGCTAAACATATATTTTACTTCATCAATTACTCATGTGGTAACGAGTATTGACTACAAAAATATAGATACAACTTTAGAAATATATGTGTTTGTTGGTGGATCAAGCATCGAGTCTAGACTATACGCATGGACTTATCCATATTCAAACATCAATGTATATCTATCAGCATATGAATATTCAAATGTCATAGATGATGAAATTGTATATGGCAGATTTGTTTGCTCTAATGTTGAATATTATCTAGATAATGAACATGTGTATTTTGTTGATCATGCAGAAGGAAAAACAGTAAATACCATACCACCAATCCCAAGTAAAGCTGGATACGTTTTTGATGGCTGGTACAAAGATGAGTCACTTAATCAACCTTTGAACTTTGATGAAGATACTATTCCAAATAAAGAGTTTGATGAACAAAATAGCGTTATAAACATAACAAAAATATACGCTAAATGGAAATAAACTGCTTGTTTAAATCATAAAATCTACCACACACAATTCATAATTAATATGCCAATATTATTGAAAAACATTAAGGATTTAGTGGAAGACAAAAATGAATAGATAATCATAAAATTAAATAAAAGTATAAATATTCTATTTTTTTGTTTCTAATGATAATTCAAAAAAACAGTCAGAAGGTGAGAAAGTGAAAGATAAATATCCTATTTATAATGGTAATGTTGTAACAACTAATTTTTTCTCTTATTTAAGAAAAAGAAAAATCACTCAAAAAAAATATGCTATCGATAACAATTTGGATCCCTCAATACTATCAAAATGGAAAAGTGGAGATTCACAATTGACAATTGAACAGGTTAGGCAAGCTGCTAAATATTTTGGAATAACTGCAAATGATTTAATGTATTCAGATATAGAAAAAATGAGATTGGAAGTCATTGCAGATAAATCATATGACCCTATATTAGCACAGCAATCGATAGACATATTGCTTTTTAGAGACACATTCGAAAAACCAATAAAAATCATATTATTCTGTTTATTTGTTTTCCCACTTATTGCACTTATTATCTATCTCTTTAGAAACCAATCTGTCTATTATTCGTTACTAATGCCACTTGCAATACCACTCTGTGTATTAGTCATAAAGAGAAATTCATATGAAAATAGAACGTTTATTATTAATTACTTGGATCAATTATTTTATAAAAGAGAAGATACAAAGAATCATTTCTATTTCTTAAGTATAACAATAAGAATAATTTCTTTTTTATTGGTAGCTTATATCATGAACAAAGTAGCGATTAATTTTGCAACGACAGATGAATTTAACCAATCTTTACTTATTGCATTATTGATTATTTTGATGATGTCAGTTTTTAGTGTTATTTTAGAATTTTTTAGTTTACCTATAAATTTCAAACTTGAAATTTATGATAATGAAATTGAAGGATATAATACAACTCGGTTGACACTGTTGATTCATTTTTCAGTATTTTCAGTTTTGGGTTTATTATTTTTAAGAGACTCTCAAGTATATTTGCAATTATTTTGCATTAGTTGTGCAATCTTATCGATAAATTTAATTGATTTTATCAAGATTTCAAAAGAATATTCTAAATATGAATTAGTTTATAAAGAAAACGAAAAAGAAGCAAGAAAATTATTTCCAAACATCATTGAATAATCATCAATTTTGACTCAATTAATTGAAGTGTTTTCAATTGGTATATCTTATTTATAAATAAAAGTATAAACTTTTACTGACAAGACATGTCAGATTTAGAGTTTGATATATTTTTATAGAAAGGAGATATAAAATGAAAACACTTTTTAAATTATCGCATTTACTAATTGTAGGATTATTTGTTATCACAGGGAACGATACATATGACTTGATTTTAGGTGCAGCAATTGCTGTGATAGCATATGTCTATGCATTCACTATTACTAGAAGATATTCAAATAGTTTGGGATATAATTCAATACTTATGAGTTTTGTACATTGGTCAGTAAGAACGATTATATCAATTATGATGATAGTTATAACAAGACCGATTTATATAATTGTGAAATCTATGGTAGGATTAACTAATGTTGATTTAACCGATTTAATTTCTGTTGTGATATGTGCAGCAGTATGGATTTTTGTTGCTGAAACAGTGAAATCCATTACGGGATTAAGAAAAAATTATTGGTAAATCATCAAATCAGTTAAGGAAAGGAGGAAAATGTGAAAAACATATTAGTATCTGCAGTTTTAATCACCATATTAGGAATTGTAGTCACAGGGTCTATAGATGTTACAAGTTTAATTGATTTTATAGGAAATATTATACATTTATTAGGAATAATTATAAGTTTTATAATTCAAGTAATTATTAAAATTATTGAAGCTTTATTGTAACAATTTCAGGAGACAATTATGAGATATAAAAAGAAAAAATAGCCAGTATTTTCATGATGAGAAGCTGGTTTTTTTTATGCCATTAAATCAAAAATTAGTATTTATATTTAGGTTGAACAGTTTATTAATAAATAAAAGTTGCCATTAAAAACTGCAGCAATCTTTTGACATTGCATCGGTTATATCCCCTTACTTGATTTCACAAGATTACCAGTAACTACACTTTCTTTTTTTACTTTTAACCATATATATTTTAAATATGTTCACTAAGAGATTCCATAAAACTACTGATTTATGAAAAAACCTTATCTCAAGAAAATAAATGTGATACAATATATTTGCGGAACGTAAATAAAATGGGTGTATACCTTCGTTCCGCAAACTATGGGTATACATCCACCTTAAAAATAAGTGAACAAAATCTGTTTGCTTTTTTATTTTTTAGTGCTATAATGAAGTTGCGGAACGAAGGCGGTCATCGTTTTTATATAAGACCGAACACCCAAAAAGGTTATTAATTCTAGAAAGATAATCTGAGTAGGAAATATACCTATAGGCACACATTGAATCATGTGTAAGAAACGACAGTATAAGAAAATTCATTACTATGAGTATTTTTTCGTTTTTACATATTTGCCTAATTCACCAAATACTTATAATAATATTTTCTTCTGATCATCCAAAAGGAGAGAAAAATGAAATATTATTTAGTTACATGTAAGTTTGGACACGTGGGCAGAGATAAGTATCTCCCATTAGACATTCCAATTATTGCAGATTCAATTAAAGAAGCTAGTTTTTATGCAAAAAATAAAGGTGGCGTAAAAAAAGATCATAAGGATTGGTGTTTAAGAGGACCTATAGAGGTTAGTAAAGAAATATTTGATAATGCTTTGCTTTCTTTTAAAAATGATATCTATTTTGAAAAGCATAGTAGACAACGGTTATATTTATTTGAAGATAGACTGATTGATGAAAAAAATTACACGAGAATTAACAACAGCAAAACAAACACTAAAATATATAAGAAAAAACGAAGTAAAAGAGTTGTTGAATTTAGAAGAAGGAAACAATCAGAAATCATCAAAACATTGATGAATGAACAGGTATATGCTTTGCAACATTTTAGAAATTCTAATGTATTAATTGGGAGGGAAAATTGATGAATACATATCATGTGATTAATCTTCATCTAACTGAGGCTTGTAATTACAATTGTGTCCACTGCTTTGCAAAATTTAATGTTAGCAATGAGTTAGGAATCAGTGAATGGAAAGATGTGGTTGATCGTATCAAATTATATTTTGATGAACAGCATATCGTTTATGGAAGAATTAATCTTGCAGGAGGTGAGCCACTTCTTGTAACATACATTGATGAATTGATTGAATATATTAATTCACTTAACATAAAAGTATCCATTATTACAAATGCTTCTAGATTAACTAGACAAATACTTGATAATTGGACAGGAAAAGTGGAAATGCTAGGGATTAGTATTGATTCACTTAATGATGATACTAATATTGCGATTGGAAGACATTTTAGAAATCAAACACTTAAATATGATTCACTAATTGATTTGATGAATTATGCTAAACAAAAAGGTATGCTTATTAAAGTGAATACTGTTGTATCAAAATTAAATTTGAAAGAAGATATTAAACATTTATATGAAGACGTAGCTTTCGATAGAATTAAAGTGTTACAAATGCGTATTAATCAAAACTGTAATGAATCTGCTAAACATTTATCAATTACAAACTGTGAATTTAAAGAGTATCTTCAAAGGCTTAATATGAATAATATCATTATAGAACATGAAAACGAGATTGATTCAGCATATATATTTATTGATCCAAAAGGGAATCTAGTATCAAATACAGATCATTTACATCAAAAAGTTGGATCTATATTTGATGAAAATTTAGGTGAACTAATTTTTAATGCGCATATTAATAATGAAAATTATAATAAAAGATATTTAAAGGGGAACATAAATGAATCTTAAATTAAAAATAGCGTATAGCGAAAATAACGAATTTCAAAATTTGCAGGATGCTTCAAACCAATTGATGACATTAACTAATAATAATTCGATTAAATGCAAAGTCTCAACAAAAAGATTAGAGATTGAAAGAGATAGGAAAGATGAAAGAGATATAAGAAGTATTAAAAGAGTAGAAATGACGCTCAAATTACCTGATGGGTTTTTAATTTTAAGAGGGCACCTTGGATGCTCATTTAGAAGACCATTTGGTGGAGAATTCTATATGTTGGACTATAAAGTTATTCCTAATGGTGTGTTTGAAGATTTGGGTGGTGTTGAAATAGATATTCAATTTGATAACATGTTTCCGACAGAAATTACTCCCATGTTCAACGCTTTAAATGAAATTGTTAATGACAATAAATTTTTATTTAATATAGGGCAATTTGATGAATTTATGGAAGTCTTTAAATTCTATAAAAAAATATCGGATGAAATCAATAATAGTGCAACCTTTGAAATTATTGATTCATCCCAACCATATTACTTTATATCAGTAGATACTAAAGAACTTTATGATGAGAATGGATTAGTATTAATGATATATACAGGAATTGAAAATTTTAATGATAGCGAAGATATTATCAAAGGTTATAAAGTTCCTGAATATGTATATGATAAATTTAATAATGAATTAAAAGAAAAGACTTATAAACTATGCGATATTGTCATAAAAAACGAAGAACAAGCAATTCGTAAAATACGTAGAATGTCAGACAATTTATATGTAAGCAATATGCTTGTTGTCAATGAGCAGCAAGCAAAAAAATTACATGAAGTTGAATTAATGAATATCCTAGTTAAAAAAGATATGATTATTCTAAGCGTTTTTGAAGATACATATATAGACGAAAGATATTTAAATCTATATGACATGGGACAAAAAATTAAGATAGAGTCAATTGAAGACTCACTTAAGCTTATTAGTCAAGGCGATACAGGAGCAGCAATGCCAAAAATCAAGTACCTCATAGGTGATGACGATATGCCAAGTGAATCAAAAAAAACAGAAAAGGTCCAAAAGTTTATTTCAGATGAATTAAGAAAAGCTCCAATCAAATCTGAATATACTAAAAACTTAAATGAGTCACAAACACTTGCCTTTTTAAAAGCAGTTGATGGATCACCTGTAACTTTAATTAAAGGCCCTCCAGGAACTGGAAAAACGCACGTTATTAATGCAATTACGCAATATATAACTAAAGAATTAAACGAAAAAGTTGTAATTTCATCTCAAACACATGTTGCTATTGACAACGTATTAGACAAATTGATGGAAAATCACGACTTAATTATTCCCAACAGAATTACCAACAGAAGAAATAAATATAGTATGGATGAAATTGATAAAACGTTGTATAAAACTTGGGGAATGAAATTGACTAATCATTTAAGTCAAACAAAAAATAAGAAACTCGCATATGCCATTATTAAGGATTTGAAAAATTTCAATGGATTAAATGAAATTCAATACTCAAAAAACATGAAAGAAGAATTTTCAGTCATTGGGGCAACTACTACAACAGCTGCTATTGGTGGTAATAAAGGAAGAACATTGCTTAAAGATTATCAATGGCTAATCATTGATGAAGTATCAAAATCTCCAATCACAGAAGTCTTAAGATATTTACCGTATGTAGATAAAATAATTCTAGTAGGAGATGACTATCAATTATCTCCACTTCTTGAATTTAATAAAGAAGATGTTAAGCATCTACCTTCTTACGATGAAGAAATGTTTGATCGTTTACAAACGATATATGAGCAATCTGTTTTTTCTAAAACAATCAAAAAAGCCGAAAAAGCAGGAAGACTGATTTTACTTAATGAAAATTATAGATCTCTAAAACCAGTTCTTAATCTATATAATGTGTTTTATGATGGTGCATTACATAATATGAGAGAACAAGTTAATCCAGAAATTATACAATTTAACGATAAAGCGATTTTAAGTAATGATAGTCATGTTTTCTTTGTAGAAGCACTAGGTGGTAGTGAACAAGATGACAAGAAAACACATTCACGTTATAACATTCAGGAAGCTGTTGCAACAGCAAGAATTTTAGAAGATATACTAGAAAATGTTATTAATCCAAAATCTGTAACAGCTGCAGCTATTTTCCCATATGCAGCTCAAATCCAATACTTTACCAAAGAGTACAAAGAATTGATTAACAAGGCAAAAATAAACTTGAAAAGTTTTGAAATTGATACTGTAGATGCTTTTCAAGGAAGAGAGACAGATATTGTGTTAGTCAATACAGTAATTACTAGATTTGAAAAAAGGAATTTTTTAAGAGATTTTAGACGAATTAATGTATCAATGTCAAGAGCAAAAGATAAACTTATTGTTTTTGGTTCAAGAAATTTAGTGAAACTTGAAATGGATACACCAGAAGGTGGAACCAGACAATACTTCAATGAGATTATTAGTAATATAAAACAAAATGGAAAGCAAATTATAATTAATCAAAAGGGGGATGTAGTTAATAATGAAAGTAACAGTAAATTTAAATTTGCCTAAAATGTTTAATTCATTTGAGGTAAGATATCACACATTTGAAAAAGTATCATATGATAAATACTTGATAGCATCTGTTGTAAAAAACAGTGAGTCGAAAAATGAAGCATTACAATTTATTGATGATCTTACGGGGAAAGGTAGTTTAAATAATCATTTCAAAAAAATATATGAAGAGATAACATATTTACCCGAAGAAGAATTAATGAAAGTTTTAAAATACTCAGAATATCCAGTACAAAGAATAGATAAATATAAATACATATATATTCCGTTATTAGATGTTTCTATTTTTAACCACAAAGTTATTCAAGGAAATATTGCAAATGATGAGATGTTTACTAGATTGTTAGTTAATAAAAATGGTACTTATATTGAATCAATATACCATCAATCAGACCCAGTCACAAATAAGGATATATATGAGGTTTTACTAGAAGAAGAATATATCAAAATATTAATTGAAGATGTTTATTGTGAAATAAACGATAATGATTTTCAAAGAATTGTATATAAAGAAAGTATGGACTTAAGTCTATATAATGGTGAAACTTATACAAATCTTAAAAACAGCGGGTGGTTTCAATTAACAAATTCAACGTTAAATAATATCTTAAACGCACAAGATTATTATTATGAAAATGGAAATCATTTTGGTATATATAATAATTATGTGAGAGAGTCTAAAATCGGATATAGTTGGGGACTTTACTGGATCAATGAAAGCACATTTTACTATGATAGCCCTAAAAATAATGAGATTTGTGAAAAAGTAGCTCATGTATTGTTAGAATCTGGTAGAATTAATGAGTTTAAGACCAAATCAATGATTAATATCATTAATAACACAAATAGAGATTTACAACAAAGACTAATTAATTATATCCTTCAAAGAAAAAACTCTAAAGAACTAGCACTAATAGCGTTTATTTTAATTGATAAAGGATATGAGAAAGGCTGGGATTTAGAAGTTACTAACACGTTGTACCGATTTAAAGAAAGTGATAAACATTTAGTTGCTTTATACAAAGTTAATGCTTATATGAATTACACTATTGAAGAGATATTAAAAATTTATAAGTATAACAAAAAAATCCTAAACGATACCGATTTGAAGAAAGTTCATGAATATGAGAACAGTATACTTCAAATACGAGACAGTATTAAAATCAAAATTGGCGATATTATGTCTTCCACCACAAGAGAAGATATTAAAAGTATGAAATTAAATGAAAATAATATTAAATTAAAAAAAATGATTAACGAAAAAATTGCACATAACAAAAAAGATATCCAAAAGATGGATTTGGAACAATTAAAGCAATATGCTGAAACAGTGGATCAAATGCATAAATTATATCTTAAAGTAAATCATGAATTACAAAATTCAAAAGAGAATGAAAATTAATTGACTTTTTACCTTCTTTCATATAAAGTATGTAAGGTGCTATTAATATAATATTAATAAATGGTATTAAATACATATAAAAAGAAGGTATATTTTCATGATTGCAGTATCAAACTTAAGTTTAGTCTTTTCAGATAAAAAATTATTTGAAGATGTCAATTTAAAATTTACTCAAGGTAATTGCTATGGCGTTATTGGTGCCAATGGTGCTGGTAAATCCACATTTCTAAAACTTTTATCTGGAGAAAGAGAACCATCAAGCGGTAATGTCATTATTGATAAAGGAAAAAGACTTGCAGTCTTAAACCAAAATCAAAATGCTTTTGATGATTTTACAGTTCTTCAAACAGTGATGATGGGACATAAAGAACTCTTTGAAATCTCTCAAAAGAAAGAAGTCTTATATGCTAAAGAAGACTTTAATGATGAAGATGGATTAGAACTTGCAGAACTTGAAGGTAGATTTGCAGAACTTGATGGATGGAATGCAGAATCAGATGCTGAAAAACTTTTAAATGGGTTAAAAGTACCCCAAAAAGATTTTCATAAACTGATGGGTGATGTTTTACCTAAAAATAAAGTCAAAGCACTTCTTGCTCAAGCGTTATTTGGTAATCCTGATATTCTGCTTTTAGATGAACCAACCAATAATTTAGATTTTGAAGCCATTGGATGGCTTGAAAACTTTTTAATGGATTATGAGAATACTGTCATCACAGTATCTCATGATCGTCATTTCTTAAATAAAGTATGTACACACATGGTTGATATTGATTACTTCCAAGCAAAACTATACACAGGAAACTACGATTTTTGGAGAGAGTCCTCTGAACTTGTTCAAAAGCTTATGGCTGATAAAAACAAGAAGAAAGAAGAACGCATTGAAGAATTAAAAGCCTTTATCGCAAGATTTTCGGCAAATCTTTCAAAATCATCTCAAGCAACCTCTAGAAAAAAAGCATTGGAAAAAATCGAATTAGACGAAATCATCCCATCATCAAGAAAATATCCATATATTGGATTTGAAATTGATAAGTCTTTAGGTAGAGATGTCTTAGAAGTAGAAGACCTATCTTATACACAAGATGGTAAGAAATTATTTGAACATGTCTCATTTATCATTCATAATGGCGATAAGGTTGCTTTAATGGGTGAAAATGACTTAGCAAAAACAGCATTACTAAAAATCCTAGCAGGTGAACTAAAACCAGATACTGGTAAAATCACATGGGGTCAAACAGCAACCTATGCTTATCTTCCAAATGAAAATGAAAAATACTTTGATAAAAAGAATTTAAATCTTGTTGATTGGCTTCGCCAATTTTCAACAGATCCTGCAGAAGCATATGTACGCACCTTTTTAGGGCGTATGCTCTTCTCTGGAGATTCAGCTTTAAAAGAAGTCAAAGTCTTATCAGGTGGAGAAAAAATGCGTTTGATGTACTCTAAGATGATGATGGCTAAAGCCAACACCCTCTTAGTGGATTCACCTACCATCCATTTAGATCTTGAATCCATTCAAGCAGTTAACAAAGGATTAGAAGAATTTAAAGGCTCATGTATCGTCGCATCTCATGATCATGACTTATTAGAGACAGTATGTAATAAAGTCATTGAAATCGGCGATTTAGGGGCTTATAGCTATGAAGGCGACTTTGATGAATTCATTACTAATCAAGATATCAAATCAAAAATTGAAGCTTTATATAAAGCATAATACATAAGTATTAATATAAGATGTTCATATCCTCGTATATGAACATCTTTTTTATAGAGTGAAAGAATCCGCGTTTTTATACTTATAAAATGTGCTTTTACACATTTTAAGTTTCTTTAAAGCTAAGGATAAAGATAACTCGTTGTGATCATATTTATCCAAAATCTGATTAAAATTTTCAGGCAAGATATACTTGGGTCTTCCAAGATGCTTGCCTTTTTCTTTTGCAATTCTAATACCCTCTGCTTGTCTTTGCTTTATATTTTGTCTTTCATTTTCAGCAACAAAACTTAAAACTTGTAAAACAATATCACTAATAAACCTTCCAACTAAATTTTCTGGTTGAACGCGTGTATCTAAAAGGGGCATATCAAGAACTAAAATATCAGCATTGATATGTTTAGTGATATGCCCCCATTCTTCAATAATCATTTCGTAATTACGACCTAACCTGTCAATACTTTTAATAATTAGTAAGTCTTTAGATTTTAGTTTTGATATTAACTTTTGATAGTTTTCTCTATTAAAATCTTTTCCACTTTGTTTGTCAATATAAATATTTTTTCTTTTAATGTCAAGTTTTTCAATTTCATCTAGTTGACGATCAATAGATTGAGTCACACTTGATACTCTAATATACGCATATGTTGTCATATGTTCCTCCTGCGATAGATGTATTCAAATGTGATTTTATCATATAGTTCAGAAAAGTAGAGAATATATATATAGATATATAAATAAAAAAATACTTCAAGTTCCATAAAGGTACACTTTTAAGGAATATCGGTTTTTAAAGATAAAGACTATATTTTAGTTAAATTGTTGATATTTATTGATCAAATCTCTTAAAAATGATACGATCTATATATAAAACTTCAAGTTGATAAAGGTGTACCTTTAAGGAATGTTTTTATTAACAGAAAGAGGCAACATGCTTACACCGGTTATAAAATGGGTTGGAGGGAAAAGACAATTACTTGATGAGATCAAAAAACGCATGCCTAAACAGTACAATAGATATTTTGAACCATTTGTTGGTGGCGGAGCATTGTTTTTAGAACTTTCCCCAAAAGAAGCGCATATTAACGATATTAATCATGATTTATATGCAATTTATAAATCTTTACAGGATGAAGAACTATTCAAAGATCTATTATTAAGATTAGATCGGCACCAAAAAAATCATTCAGAAGAATATTATTATAAAGTTAGAGAACAAGATAGAAAAGAAAAATATGAACATACATCATTAAGTGAAAAAGCAGCTAGAGCTATTTACTTAAATAAAGCAGGATATAACGGATTATATCGTGTGAATCAAAGAGGATACTTTAATGTGCCATCAGGTCATTACACAAAAGTGAATCTATATGATGAAATAAATATAAACAGTGTTCATGAATACATGAAGCAAAATAAAATATTGATCACAAATAACTCTTATGAAAAAACGGTTGAAAATGCACAACAAGAAGATTTCATATATTTTGATCCACCATATGATAAATTGGAAAATAAAGCTTCATTTACAGCATATTCAAAAAATGATTTTAATAGAGATGATCAAATAAAATTATTTAATACATTTAAAGAATTGTCTGATAAAGGCATTTATGTAATGTTAAGCAATCATAACACGGAATTTATTAGAGACTTATACAAAGATTTTAATATTCATGTTGTGTCAGCAACCCGCATGGTGAACTCTAATGCCCAAAAAAGAGGCCCTATTGAAGAAGTGATTATTACTAATTATGAGAACTAAATACTATCAAGATTTAGATTTTACATTGTTATTAGGTGATGTGAATGAAACTCTAAAATCTATTAGAAAACAAAGTATTGATATGATCTTTGCTGATCCCCCATATTTTTTATCTAATGATGGTATTACATGTCAATCTGGACAAATGGTATCTGTTAATAAGGCTTCTTGGGATCAAACAAATATGACAATTCAGGATAAACTTAAATTTAATAGAAAATGGATTAAAAGTTGTAAACGTGTATTAAAAGACACAGGTACGATATTTATATCAGGAACACTTCATAATATCTATATTGTTGGTGTCGCATTAGAACTTGAAGGATTTCAAATCATTAACAATATTACATGGCAAAAGAAAAATCCTCCACCCCATCTTGCAAGAAAAGCTTTTACACACTCAACAGAAACCATTTTATGGGCTAGAAAGAAAAGTCAAAAATACTATTTTAATTATGATTTAATGAAATCAATGAACGAAAATAAACAAATGAAAGATGTATGGCAATATGCTATTACTAAGCAAAGCGAGAAGATATGTGGAAAGCACCCAACACAAAAACCATTAGATTTGTTAAAAAGAATAGTGCTTGCTTCAACAAAAGAAAATGATTTGGTATTAGACCCATTTAATGGTAGCGGAACGACTGGTATTGCATCAACTCTATTAAATAGGAAATATATAGGTATAGATATTGAACAAAAATATTTAGATGTGTCAATTTGTAGATATAAAGGGATAAAGGGGGAACAAAAATGATTAAAAGATCTTTTGAAGAAATGTTAAGCACACTAAAATCAAGCATTACACCTTATGATTTTTTTGTTGATTTTAATAAAGTATTTAAGAATGTTAAAGAATTAGAGATATTATTAAATAGTATGAATTATTTGTTAGGTAAAGAAGATTTTGATCAAGCTTTCAAAGATCTATTTGAACAAAATTCAAATATTTATAAAGCAATTCCTATTCTATTAGCAACAAGAGAAAACAAAATTGAAATCTTAGAAGATAAATTAGTCATTTATGATTTTATGCATGCTCAATCTGTTGATGATTATTTAATGTTCATTAAAAATACTAATCTCATAAAATTATTTACTAAAGATGGTGTAAAAAATTTAGTGGATTATGTTATAGGCGTTGAAGTAGGGCTTGATACGAATTCAAGAAAAAACAGAACAGGAACACTGATGGAAAATAAGGTGGAGAAGTTTATAAAAGATTCTGTAGTGTTCAAAGATTATATAACACAAGCAAGAATCATTGATATTAAAAACAATTTAGGCATCGATCTATCATATTTATTAGATGTTGATCAAAATAAAAGATTTGATTTTGCAGTTAAATCACAAGATAAATTGTTTTTAATAGAAACGAATTACTATCGAACAAGTGGATCAAAACTAAATGAAACCGCAAGAAGCTATACTAAATTATCTGAAGATATTAGTAAAATAGATGATGTATATTTTATTTGGATAACAGATGGGCAGGGGTGGCTATCAACAAAAAATAATTTTGAAGAAGCATATGATCATATTGATTACCTATTTAATTTATATGATTTAGAACAAGGCATTTTGAAGGAATTATTTTTTAAGTAGAAAAAAGAAGTTCTCATATGTATAATATATATGAGGATGATCAAAGATGAATAAATTTAATTTGGCACAATATACCAAAAAAGTTATGAAAGAATTAGAAGTAGAAAATTTATATCCCACACAACTCAATATTTGTTATAAAGTTATTGAATATTATGAAAACAATTATGGACAAGTGACAGAAAACAAAGATGAATTCATTAATTATATAGTTAATAAAATATATGAGATTTATATTGATCAAGATGAATCAGAGAGTCTTGACCTACTCATAGAAAGTATAATTAAGGAAGAAATAATTTAGTAATTAGATTAAAATAAAAAGCAAAAATTATGATTTATATGATAATTTTTGCTTTTTTATTTCTAAAATGAATAAATATTTGACAGTAGATCCAAAAAATGATCTAATTAAAATAAAGGACAACAATGCTGGGGCAATAGAGATATTGAAAGGGAATGAATTAGATGAATAATTATTGGGAACTCAATGAAGTTGATGTTAATTTATTGGTAAATGACATTAAAAAGAAAAAGGTAACTATACCTTCTTTTCAAAGGGGCGTCGTTTGGAATGATAAAAAAAGAGAATTGCTGATTGAATCCATGAAGAATGGTTATCCTTTTGGATCGCTTTTAATTTATGAAGATGAAGATGGTAAGAAACAATTAATAGATGGGCTTCAAAGAAGTATGACAATGTATGGATTCTTAACAAATCCCGCATTTTATTTCAATGAAAATGATATTGACCCGAATGTAATTAGTAAAATTATTGAATTAGCAGGATATCCAGGATCAAAAGAAGAAATTAAGAAAAAATTATATTTAATTATTCAAAATGAAATTAAAATGAAATATCAAACAATGTCAGAACTTCAAAATTTGCAAATCTATAGTTTTGCTTCAGCAATTAGTAAAGAGCATCCTATTTTAAAAGGTAAAGAAGAAACTATTATGAAATTAATAGAGCCATTTTTGCTAAATTTTAAAGAAAAATGCGGAAAGCTGTCATTTACTAAAATACCAGCAATTATATTTCATGGAGATGCGCAAGCATTACCAATCATTTTTGAGCGAATTAATAAAGAGGGAGTTAAGCTTAATAAATATCAAATATATGCTGCATCTTGGACAAATAGCATTAGATTCAAAATAGATAATGTCAAACTAAAGAAAATATTAAATTATGTAGCAGAAAGATACGATGCTTTAGGAAAATTAGAAGGGCTTAATAGTATTATTTATGTTGATGACTATAATTCATCTGATTTTAAAAACAAAGGAGAAGTCAACACTTTTGAATTAGGATACGGTTTTGGGAAATTGTTAATTGAAAAGTTTCCAGAATTGTTTAATAGTTCAAATACAGATAACATGATAGACAGTGTTGGTTTCAATATAATTAATGCTTGTCTTGGACAAAAAAACTCAAAAATGAGTAGATTACATTTAGAATTAAAAAAATTTGATAATCAAACTATAAATATGTTTTTGGATAAAATTATTGAATGCACTGAACAAGTGAATTCAATTTTAGAACCATTCAGTAAATTTAAAGGAAATAAGCGAAGCTCTAAAAAATTCAATATTGCTCATACAGAATTGCAAATAGTATCAATTATTGCTTCTTTAATGTTAATCAAATATGGAAGAATAGAAAAAAATGAATTTGAAGATTTGTTTGTAATAAACTATAGTTTTGAACAATCTAATACTGAATGGAAAGAAATAAATAAGGACTTCAAGCAAAATGTAAGAATCTACTATTTGCTTGATATCATTAATCAAAGATGGAAAGGTACGGGAGATAAAACATTAGACAGCATCATATATAATCCAAAATACTATTGTAATCATTATCCAAAGGAATCATTAGTTACTGATTTAAAATCATGGTATCAACGAGATAAATTAAACAGAAATGAACGAGATAAAATTAAAGAACCTAAAGATTTAGAAAAATTGCTTTTAAATGTGGTTTACTTAAATGAATTTAAAGCAATTGATCAACTTGATGAATCTAAATATGATATAGAACATTTGTGCCCTAAAGAATTAATGAAAAATAAATTAAAACACTATCCTCATTTATCCTTACCTCTTAGTTCCATAGGTAATTTATGTTTGTTACCAGAATATCAAAATAGAGCAAAAAAAGATAAAACAATTTATGAAGACGCTTCATATAAAAAAACAATTAACGTTAGTGAAGTGGAAAAAAAGTTTGCTTTCACTACAGAAGAAAACATGAATTTTTTATTTATGGAAATTAATGCAGAAAAATTCAAAGAAGCATATGAAAAATTTATAGATGAGAGATTTGAAATTATAATTGAAAAAATAGCAAGTGCATTGTATTGAAAGAGGAGGTATAAAAATGATTGAAATAATTAAGAATCCTACATACTCTTTTTTCTTTTCACAAATTGAAGCAACTAAAAAAGAGTTAATTATAATCACACCGGATATTGATGGAGATATACTAGAACATATACTTGCACGAAAAAATGAAAATGTATTTATTTCTTTGATTACATCACAAAATGTTGCTAAATATCTATTTAAAAAAACTAATCTTAATATATTAAATACATTGATTGATAGGCATCACAAAATCTACAACTATCAAAATTTAAATGCCAACATATACATATTTGATCAAAAATTAGTATGGATCACGTCAAGTGATTTGACACAAGGTGGATTAGTAACTAATTTTGAATATGGTATATTATCATCAGAAGAAAATATTTTAAAAGAAGTTATAGTCGATTACAAATATATTATTGATGATGAGTCTTGTGGAAAAATAAAAAAAGAGCATATTAAATTTATCCAACAACAAATTGAAACTTTTGATGATACAGGTGTATCAATTGATCAAACAGGCGACTATCGATTATCAATCAAAAACTATCAAAAAACATCCGATATTTTAAAAGGATGGAACAAACTAATTTTCGATGCTTTAGAAGAACATATTAAGAAGGATTATTTCAATTTAAATGATGTATATAAACTAGAAATGATATTTGCAATTAATTATCCTGAAAATTACCACATCAAAGACAAAATAAGACAAGTATTGCAATATTTAAGAGATTATGGATATATAAAATTTATTGATGATCAAGGTAATTATAAAAAATTATGGACTAAATAATTAGTTTTTAATATTTGATTTCTATTGAAAATAATGTATTATATAATTAAGTTAATAATACAACGAGAATTAGTAAATTAGGGAATGTTTGCACTAAATGAGTTGATAATAAAAAGCGACTTTTTATGTGTCGCTTTTTTGTTTAATTAAATTATTCCAACATCATTAATCAAATATTAAAAAGGAGGATTTATGAAAGTAGCTGTTTTACTTGATTTAGATAATATCAAAAATGAAAATTCATTAAGTAGAATTTTTGTTGAACTGCCAGCTTTTGGTGAAATAGTATATAAGTATGGATTTTATTCAAATTTTAACGATAAGCATATAAAACGAATTTTGCATCAGTATGGAATAGTTCCAATCATGGTTCCATCTTTCAGCAATAGTAAAAGTTGTGCTGATATTGCGTTAACAATTAAGGCGATGGATTTGTTATCAAATCCACAAATTGATTGTTTTGCAATTATATCAAATGATTCAGATTTTATTTTGCTTTCTTCAAGAATAAGAGAAGACAATAGAAAAACAATTATAGTCACAGATAAAGAAACAATAGACAGAAATAAGTATCGTTTTTTTGATAACGCTATTGATATTTATAATTTATTAAACACATCTGCTATTGGTGAAAATAATTTAGTTTCAAAACAAGAATTGACTGTAATTGAAGGAGAAAGGGATGAAATGACTGATAAAGTTGAAGAAATTATAGCGAATACAGAAAATATTGAATTGGATAAAGTTAAATATATAGATTATTCAAATGAAAACGATGATATTATTGATCTACTTAACAGAATTAAAATTGCATGTCAAAATATTGCAATCGAAAATGATTTTGTACGTTTGAGTATGTTAGTTGAATATCTTAATAAAAATGGGAATAAATTTAATCCCAAAGAATATGGTCATAGTAATCGTCGAGCTAAAGATTTTTTTGAAAAAAAACTAGGAAAATATTTCGAGATTAAAATAAGTAAATCAACAGCATTTATCAAGTTTAAGGAGGATGAAAGTAATGGCACAAGTAAGTAAAAAACTAGCTATGCGATTATGGAAAGATATATTTGGAACAAATTTATGGGCTACAGATTGTTTTGGAACTTGGATGTATCGAGATGATTATGGAGATGTAAATACTGTGAGAATTAGACCAAATGGCAATGGAAAATATTTTAATTATGGTTGGAATATAGATCATATTTTTCCACTGGATAGAAATGGGAAAGATGCAATGAACAACTATGAACCTATGCATCACATAAACAATAAAATCAAATCAAACAATCTTAATTTTAAAATTGACGAAGTTCCATTTCAAGTCGTTAAGTGTGAAATTTGTGGATCTCATGGTCTCTATGGTAAAGGAATAATAAATCAACATACTGGACAAAGAGTGGACTGGAAAGGCGTGCAAAAAAGATATTACATTTCAAATTAGAATATTAATCATATAATAAGTGTTTTTATAAATCATTTAATTAAAAAATAAAGGATTATGCAATAATTTTGGTTGATGAATTTGTATAATCGTTTGAATATAATTTGGATATGAATCTATCCAGCAAGCATTTATGAAGTGTCAGTAATAGATAATGAAGTGAATTTTTTATAAATATATTAAAATGAGTCTATTTGATGATAGACTTTTTTAATGTCTATAATTCAATATATGAACTATTCTATGTTATAATCACTTGGAAAAGGTGAGTACATGAATAACAAAACAAAAGGGATTATCGCAATCATGATCGCTGCTTTAGGGTTTGCTCTGATGAGTTTATTTGTTAAATTTACCTCTAGCGATATTCCATCTACACAAAAAGTATTATTTCGTAATGCAATCAGTTTAATCATTTCACTTTCATTAGTGATTAAACATAAATCTTCATTTTATGGATCTTTAAAACATCAACCACTCTTACTCTTAAGAAGTGCATTTGGTACCATAGGTATGTTGCTATTTTTTTACTCTATAGACAAACTGCCATTAGGTGATGCGAATATGCTTAATAAGTTAAGCACATTCTTTTTAATCATCTTTAGTGCCTTATTTCTAAAAGAAAAAGTAAAACCATATCAAATACTTATGATTATCATTGCTTTTCTTGGTACACTCTTCATCATAAAACCATCATTAGATGTTGATATATTTCCATATGCCATATCTATCTTAGCAGCTATGGCAGCAGGTGCTGCCTATACTGTCTTAAGAGCATTAGGGAAGAAAGAAGCATATTATACGATTGTCTTATATTTTTCAACATTTAGTGTTGTAAGTATTTCACTTTTCATGTTGATCATTGATGCGCCATTATTCAACTTTGTTGCTATGGACATAAGTGATATCATTTATCTCATTCTTGCAGGTGTATTTGCCACTGTGGGCCAATTTGGGACAACCCTAGCTTATAAATATGCACCAGCAAAAGATATCTCAATCTTTAATTATACAAATGTTGTCTTTGCATCCATCTTAGGCATTATTGTATTTAGTGAAACACCTGATGTATATAGTATCCTGGGTTATTTCATTATATTTGGTGCTGCATATTATATGTTTATTAAAGGACATCAAAAACAAGAGCATGCATCAAAATAAGATGCAATCAATTATAAAAAAACACCTTAACTCATGTTAAGGTTTTTTAATATAGACATTTATGACACACCATATATAGATAGTAATGTTATAATTAAAATAACTTTTAAACATGAGATGAGGGAAATGTAGTGTATGTAGAAGTCGGCAATGTTTATTATTTCTTATATATAAGTATCGCGATTGTATTAACAATCGTATTTACTTTATTTCTAAGAAAAAAAGATGAGCAATTCAAACATAAATTCATCTTATTTTTACTCTTTTCTGCATTTGCGCTTCATTTTTTAAAACTAGCATTTTATCCATATAATCAAATGTATCCAACCATCATTAGAAAGATTACATTTGAAAATATCTGTGCGATATCAACATTAATATTTCCGTTTATATATCTTTCTAAGAATAAAGTATTAAAGGACTATATGCTTGTGATGGGGATTGCTGCTGGCATAGCAGCATATCTATATCCCACAGAAGCCATATTAGATACATTTGATAGTGTCTATTTTGGAAGAAAGTCAGCATTTAGCTTTGATGTGATTCGTTTTTACTATGCACATTTTGTCATATTTGTTGTTCCATTTTTAATGGCAGCATTGAAAATTCATGTATTTTCATTTAAACGCATGATCTATTTTCCTTTAATGGTTTTAGCTGTCTTTACACTCATTTTTTTAAATGAGTTATTATTAATTTTATTAGGATGGATTGATCCATCTACCATTTATGATATTGATATTAGAAATTCATCATTTGTATTTGGAATCCCAGAGCATTACAAAAAAGTTGCCGTCATTTTTGATATCTTTGTTTTTGATTTCTTAAAATCATATCCAAAGGTAGGGGCTAACATTTATTACCCAGTCATATGGTTTATTGTCCCCGCTTTTATTTATGGTCCGATATTAGCAACCCTAACCATGGGACCCTTTGCTTTAGTTGATAAAATCAAATCTAGAAGACACATAAAAAACAATGCGTAAATCATATCTCTAACGAGCAAGAAATATGTATTCATGATGGACTTTTTAAAGTTTATGATTAAAAAATAGCCAAAATGGTGTTTTAAAACACTAAAATTGATCATAAAATACACATAATTAGCAAAAATTGTCACAATATCAAAAATAAAAGGTATACTATCACAGGTAAGTTATTTATTTGTAATTTACGCAAACTAAAGATTAAGGAGTAATCAAACATGACAGGAACTGTAAAATGGTTTAATTCTGACAAGGGATATGGTTTTATCTCAACTTCAGAAGGAAAAGATGTATTTGTACACTTTACTGCAATTCAATCAGATGGTTTTAAATCATTAGAAGAAGGCGATAAAGTAGAATTTAATGTAACTAAGAGCGATCGCGGCGAAACAGCTGTAAACGTTATTAAACTATAAATTTTAAAATATCAATCTAAAACAAAATTTTTTTAAAACGTGGAAAAAACACTTTACTTTTAAAGTGTTTTTTTTATGTTAATGTTATAATAAAAATAACGAATAGACATTTGGGGGTACAAATGAAAATTAAACTAAGAAACACTTTAATAAATTTGATTATTTTTCTTGCAATGTTGTATGTTATTCCAAAAATAGCATTGCAGTATCACATACAAGATGGGTATACATTTAAAGATAATGTAGCAATCATCAGCGATTATATCTATCAAAGTAGAATTGAAAATCTAGATGAAAATATCACTTTTGATCAAGAAGTCATTATCGAAAGTGATTATATCCAAACAGATGATCAATCAGCAATCGCGATATTTAGCAATGACTCAATATTTGACATCGGCATTATGTCTAATTATTATGGAAGCGATCCTATATATTTTTATACATTTGATTTTATTTATGGTGAAGTCTTTCAACACCCCAATGAAATTGTCATCTCTAAAAGTTTATCAGAAGCTTATTTTCAAACTTTTAATGGTGTAGGACAATCTATTGATATCAATGGATACACATATACAGTTTCTGGAGTTTTAGAAGATAATCAGGATACTTATCAATATATGTACTTTATGGATACTGAAAAAGAACATGTAACAAATCGAATAGATTCCTTTTATACGCTTAGAGTCTTTCAAGATAGTCATCTCTATCATAAGCTTTACCAAAGAGGTGGTGAAAATCTTATCATGAAAGTAAGAACTCAAACCATTCAAGCAAACTTTATTTTGATTAATGGATTGTTAATTAATGTATTTATGTTAATTTATTCCATGACACTAGTATTAGTCAACATGTTTAATAAGAAAGATAAAAAAAGAAATGACAATAAGCAAACAGCATATCAAAAGTTTCAAATGTCTATGATATTAGTAACAATAATTGTCATTTCGTTCTCTATTGCCGTATTTCTCACTTTTTTAACATATACTTCACTGACGACAAGCCTTTTGATGACAAGGGATATAAGTATCGATTATAGTTATTTATTAGCTATCTATTTAATTCCAATTGTGATATATTTAATAAGAATCAAACATCATAAAAAAGAAAAAGAAGAGGAATAACATGAGTCCATTTGAAATCGGGATGCTTATCAGTTTTGGATTTGCTTGGCCAACAGCCATTTATAAGAGTATTAAGAGTAAAAGTATTGAAGGAAAAAGTTTATTATTTTTATATATCATCTTAATAGGATATGTAATGGGAATGATGCATAAAATCTTTTATAATATGGATTTTGTTATCATTTTATACATCATTAACTTTTTAATGGTATTTACGGATTTAATGTTATATTATAGAAATAAACAATTAAGTCAAAATAAAATTTAAGCAATATAAAAGACGCTATTTAGCGTCTTTTATTTAACTTTATCCATAAAATTTTGTAATTCACTTGTTTTAGGATGATCAAGGATAGATGGGGGTCCTTGTTCTAAAACCATACCATCATGCATAAATACAACATAATCAGCAAAAGCTTTCACAAATGCCATTTCGTGAGTGACAAAAACGAATTGTTTCCCTAAACTTTTTAATTCTTCAATCGCGTGCAACACCTCATGTGTCAAAATCGGATCTAATGCACTAGTGGGTTCATCTAAAAAGATGATGTTTGGATTTACAGAAAGTGCTCTTGCGATACTTGCTCTTTGTGCTTGACCTCCAGAGACATGTTTAGGTAATTTATGCTTTTGATCTTCTAAATGAAGTAAATCTAAATAATAATCAGCAGCTTCAATCGCTTTTTCTTGACTAAAGCCTCTTGTTTTTTCAAGCACAAGTGTAATATTATTTCTTAAGGTTAAATGAGGAAATAAAGAATGTGATTGAAAAACAAAACCGATTTGTTTTTTATATTCTGGATTTGTGGTTTCAAGTCCATCCATTAAAATCGTTCCACTGGTTGGCATCTCTAATCCACTCATCAATCGAATTAATGTCGATTTACCACTACCGCTTTGTCCAATTAATGCGATTGCACTATATGATCCAAGTGATAATGATACATCGTGAAGTACTTCAACTTCATAAGTATGTGATAAATGATTAACTTTAATATCCATTATGACCACTTCCTTTCGACATAACGTGTTAATTGCGATAAAGGAATAGTAACAATCAAGTATAGAATCCACATGAGTAAATAGCCTTGAACGAATGCGAATGTTTTTGATTGTGCCACCTTGATGGCATAATAAAGTTCAGTATAAGCAATGATATGAAGTAATGCGCTCCCTTTAATGATCATTGAAAAGTTATTCATCATCGGTGGCATTAAAACACGGATGACTTGAGGGATAATGATATATCTATATTTTTGGAAAGAAGTGAATCCAAAAACTTCCATGGCCAAATATTGCTCTTCAGGAATACTTGCTATGGCTGATTTATAAACGTTTTTAATATAAGGTGTCATATAAAACGTTAAACCAACAAGCCCAAGCAATGCACGATCATAGACATTAAATGCAGGACCAATCACAAAAGCAAACACAACAATCATGACAATAAGTGGTGTCCCATAAATAATTTCAGTAAACACATCGGTTAAAGCAATCACATATTTGATTTTTGATATGGATAATAAATATAAAACAAATCCAAAAATCAAACTAAAGATCAAAGTGATTGTAGAAACAACAATGGTACCTATAAACCCTTTAAAGATTAATGGGTAATATTCAGTTAATGCGTTGATATTTACATCAGTTTCTTGTAAAAGGACAATCATTGTCATAAATAACATAATGGTTAATATGGCAAGAAATATCCAAATGATCGAAACGTGTTCTTTCTTATTCATAGATATAGAAATCTAAATTGACGCCACCTAATTTTTCTTCAATCACTTGATCCCATGAAGCCTTTAATTGAGCGTAAACGCCACCTTCATCAAAGAAAGTATCAATAAAATCATTGGCTTGTTGTAGTAATTCAGCATTACCTTCTTGTACAGCCATACCAATTGGACTTGATTGAATAGGATCCCATAAAATCATCGTATCATCAGGATTTGCTTTAAATCCATCAGCAACCGGATTTGCACTCATAAATAAAACATCAGCAGTTCCTTGTGCAATTTCTTCAACTGCAGTTAATACATCAACAGCTTCAGTGACATTTTTCCCTAAATCTTGTGGAATAGTTACTGATATTTGAGACGCAATCCCTACATATTGAGCATTTTCAACTGCAAGTAAGTCATCAATAGAAGAATCAGATGTTAAGTTATTGTTATCTGCAAAATCTTTATTTAATAAACTAATGATTTTGAAGTAGAAATAAGCATCTGTAAAATCAACAGATTTTTCTCTTTCTTCAGTAATACTCATTGATGCAATAGCAATATCAATCTCGCCAGTTTGAAGTGCAGTAATTAATGTCCCAAACTCCGTATTGACTATCTCAACTTCTCTTCCGATATACTCACCAAACATGTAAGCAATATCTACACTTATGCCTTCTGGAACATTTTGAGTATCAACTGTCTCAAAAGGTGGGTATCTTAAATCCATACCAACACGTAAAGGTCCTTCGGCTTGACACGAAGCTAACGATAAAACAGTTAGCGTTAATACAAATAATAAAAATATTTTTTTCATAGAAAACTCCTTTTATTGTTTTTTATCATTATAAACAATGTTACGTGATTTCTCAAACCATATACATTGTTAAATAGAATGAAGATTGAAATAAAAATAGCAGATGACTCCATGATTCATCTGCTATCTTTTTATTTTATTAGTTTTTCTATGTCCTTAATCATTTTATTAGGATTTACTTGTGGGCCAAAGCGTTTAACAACATTGCCTTTTCTATCAATTAAGAATTTAGTAAAATTCCATTTGATATCTTTTCCAAGTAATCCTTTTTGTTCAGCTTTCAAATATGTATACAAAGGATCTTCATGCTCACCATTAACGTCTATTTTTGCTAAGACAGGAAAGGTGATTCCAAAATTGACTTGGCAGAAGCTTTGAATCTCTTCATTGGTTCCTGGATCTTGATTTGCAAATTGGTTACATGGAAATGCCAGTATTTCAAATCCTTGATCTTTATAAGTTTCATATAAAGATTCTAAATCTTCATATTGTGGTGTAAATCCACATTTAGATGCTGTATTGACAATGACTAAAACTTTATCTTTATAATCATTTAAACTTACTTGATTGTTTTGACTATCTAATACATTAAATTCATATAACTTACTCATATGTATCCCTCATTTCTAATTTAAGTATATACGCTATGTCATTTTAAGTATAATTAAATGCTTTATGTAGTTAGAAAAGGTTTTATTGTTTCAAGTGATTATTGTATAATAATATTATAGACACATTTCGTTGGCACATAAAAAGAAAGAGGGGTATTTTTATGTCTAAAAAATTCATAATATTTTTATTAGGGTTTTTGCTAGTTTTTTCGCTTACTTCATGTAAAACAGATGAAGAGAAGTTTTTAGATGATCACATGGGTATGATTATTTATGATTTATTTAGAGATCAATATGATATCAATCGTTTTGATGACTCTCTTGAAATTAAATCATTAGAATATACGATGTGTCATATTATCAAAGTCACTCATGATGAGATATTAGGACAAATAAGCTCAGATGTGACAGCTATTGAAATGTTTATCACTTACAAAACACAATATACGGAGTCAAATACACTTTATGCTCATATCGTCATAGGAACTCTTAATGATGAAGATACATATAGCGCGATCGCTAGGTCAAATGATAAAGCAGATTATGATGAAGCCGTTAGTCTCATTATAGAAAAACATATAGAAACAGATGAAGAAACAAACATTATTGAAAATATAACATCTGGTTTATTTTCATCTAATCAAATTAATTCATACATCAGTGACGCGATTAAACTACAAGAAAATTTAGATGATAAAGCACAAATTGAATCATAGGAGGCATATATGAGATTAGATGGATTCGGCATATTTGTTAATGACATGAAAACAATGATTACATTTTATAAAGAAGTTTTAGAATTTGAGATTCAAGAAGCATTAGATACATCTCATGTCTATTTAATTAAAGATGATACATTGTTTTTAATGTATGGAAGAAATGATTTTGAAAACATGACAAACAGAAAATATGAATACATTAAAGGGTTCAACGGGCATTTTGAGATTGCACTTTATGTAGATACATTTGATGAAGTTGATCACATGTATAAAAAAGTCATGAACATGGGCGCTAAATCTGTGTTAGAACCAAAAACAGAACCTTGGGGACAAAGAACATGCTACATCGCTGATCCCGAAGGCAATCTTATAGAAATAGGATCATTTAATAAACCATATAGACAATAAGGAGAAGCACATGAATATCAATTTAGATGAACTCATCTATAAGAAAGATGGTTATGACCATACCAATGCTTTAGAAGTTGTAAATTTTGAAATTGAAGAAGAAGAAATCGCATTTAATAAAGCAGTTTTTGACATGCTTTTAGATCAAGAGATAAGATTTATATTCGATGATGCTACCGTGGATAACTCCACGGCATTTATCGCATATAAATATAAAAATAAACTTATGCTTGAATATATTTTTGCTGAAGATGGATGGTTTGAAATTGATATTGAAGGTGTATCCTGGATATATCCAAAATACAGTTTTGTCAGTAAAGCTGATAAAGTGATTTTCTATAACAAATTAAATCAATATATAAAAGACGAAGAACTTAAACTAAACATAAACTTTATAACTTATAAAGATCCTAAAAAAGTGTTAGAACAAAGCGAAAGTGATCAAAAACAATTAAGCCTTAATGAAATAAAATCAGTGACTAATCTTGCAATGATGGCACGATATGGTGTAATCGTGATGGCACTGTTAGGCGGTTTAATGGGTATGACTTTTTCTGGATCAGCAGATGGATTTATATGGGTTTTAGGTTCTATTTCATTGCTATATGGACTTTATGTCTTATGTGGTGTTATTTATAAATTTAGACATATATACTGCATGTTTCAAAATTTAGAGAATGAAACAATGACACCTAATGAAGTGTATTGGAATAGCTTTAAAAAATCGTTACTTTATGGTTATCCATCAATTTTTATCATTTTAGGTTTAGGTCTGATCACTTATCAAATCATCACACTCATTTAAGCAAATATCATAAAACATTAAAGGGGGTTTTAACATGAGTATAGAGAAAAAAGTAACACTAAAGGAACAAATATTTAAAGAGAAAGAAAAATACCTAACGATGTGTATTCCATCAAAAGCACATATCATTGCTGCTTATTTTCTAGATACACTTATCCTAGCTAGTGTTTTTACAGTATTGGTGTTTAAATTTGATTCAAATGATATTTATAAGTATGGTGGTATGATTGGATTTTTGCTTATATACATCATCATAAAATTTAAATCCGCAGGTAAGTCTTTAGGTATGTTAATATTAGGTATTGGATATGCAAGAGAATACGATGGCACACCTTTAGATAACCAAGGATATGTGGATTTATTATTCGGTAACATTGCTGCGGATTTAAAATATAACGACTTATATGAAACCTACTCATTTTATACAAGCTATAGAAATCAAACGATTGCGATGCAAAAAGCGAATATTGTCTATGTGAACACTGGCAAATATAAGAAATTGATGAAACAAGGGCATCTTCCTTTTTATAATGATCCAGCATCAGTGATTAAAGATGAAGCGTTTAGATTAAAATTATAACAAGACTTAAGGAGAACTATCGATGGCAATTAATTTCCGTGCTATGAATCATGTTTCAAGAGCAACTTCAGGGTTTTCAACCATGACTGCACCTTTGATGTTTGTGATTCTTTATACCATTCTAATCTATCAAAAGGGTAGTGTGATAGGTGATTATCTTCAAGATTATATATTGCTCACATTAAGCGCAATAGTGTCAGTAATATTAGTTATTACTTTTTTATTAAAAACAAGAAAAAGACTGTTTCGTCAATTTAAAGACACAGTTATCATGACGATGTGCGATTTACCAGCCATCTTGGGTTTAATTATAGTGATATCACATATGGCTAAATAAAAAAATATGAGAAAATATCGCTTATTGGTTGCAATTCAGAAAAAATAAGGTATGCTAAATAAGTGGGTATTTTAAATTCCCATATAAATTATGTAACAAGGAGTATTCGACATGACAGGAACAGTAAAATGGTTCAATGCTGAAAAGGGATATGGATTTATCTCAACTTCAGAAGGAAAAGATGTATTTGTACACTTTACTGCTATTCAATCTGATGGTTTTAAATCATTAGAAGAAGGCGATAAAGTAGAATTTAATGTAACTAAAAGCGATCGCGGCGAAACAGCAGCAAATGTTATTAAACTATAAATTTTAAATAAATCTATCAAAAAAGACCGCTTTTAGTTAAGTGGTCTTTTTCTTTATATAAACATTGATATCTGTATCACGCGCTCCATCTATATACTTATAAAAACTATGCTAGTAAAAAAGCTACTTTTAATAAGACTACTTGAAAAAAAGAGATATCAAAGGTAGAATATAATTATAGAGAATATTTATAAATAACAAAAAATAAACAATTACGGGGAAAAATCATGCGATGGAACAATCTTTTTTTAACAGGTGTCAATGAAGACACAAATGTGTGGCTTGCGACTAAAATTAAATTATTAAACATATCAAGCCTATTCGTGAGTATGATGTTGTTCATATTCGCACTACTTAATTTTATCTTTGAATATAATGTTGTATTGGGTATCATCAATTTAATTTCTGCAATCTTTATGTTGATTCCTTATATTTTAAACTATGCACATCATTATTTATTATCAAGAATCACATTTGTATTGATTTCTTATATATTATTAAGTACATATTTTATTTTATATGGACCTAACCAAATATATTTTCAATTTTATTTTTTACCAGCCGTTGGTTTACCATTCGTTTACTTTAAGAGTGAAATTGGTATATATAAATGGGTACTAAGTATTTTAGGACTCGTTTTATGGTTTGCGATAGAAATGATAGAATTAACCATTGATCCATTTTTATATATTGAAGTTGAACAATTAAAACTAACTCAAATCATCACATCTGCATTTTTATTCATGTCAATGATCATAATTTTTTCCTCGTTTTCAAATGAAAGCAAAGAACATTTTGATAGAATTAATGATATGAACGAAAAACTAAAAAAACTTTCAGAGATCGATGACTTAACTCAAATATATAATAGAAGATATATCATGAATCAATTGAAGCATAGTTTTAGCATCAGTAAGGAAACAGGAAAACAACTCTCCATTGCTATCTTTGATATTGATTATTTCAAACACGTCAATGATCAATTTGGCCATTATGCAGGTGATCAAGTTTTATATATGTTAAGCCAAATGGCAAAAGAACATTTTAAAGAAGAATGCATTATTGGAAGACTTGGCGGGGAAGAGTTTTGTATCATCTTCAATCATGGTGATTTAAAAGATAACAGAATGGAAGTTGAACGATTTAGAGATAAGGTTGAAAAAAATGTGTTTATTGTAGATGGTCAAAAGATTTCAATCACCATAAGCATTGGATATGCCCATTTTAGAGCCTCAATGGAAGAAACTGAAGAATTATATAAGTTTGCAGATCAAAGACTATATATCGCCAAAAATCAAGGAAGAAATCAAGTTGTTGATCACTATTAATATAAACAAAAGAGCAAAGCCCACGCTTTGCTCTTTATTTATTTTCTTAAAGTATAACTTTTACAACTTGAAAATCATCATCTAACCATAATCCTATGACTTCAATTTCTGGATACCATTTCTTAACTCTTTTTACAGATTCAATTAAATGAATTTTTTGTAATTCATCAGGTTCGCTAATACCAGCACAGTCAGTATGACCAACAAGAGCAACTATTTTTGATTGGTGAATTTCAACTGAAATTCTGACTCTTCGTCTTAAGTCTTTGACTAAATTAAATGGTTTTCTTCGTGCAATAACCTTAACAGGTCCAGCTAAAGTGATGGTGTCTACATAGGTAACACCATAGTTTTGTTTAATGTATTCATGGATCGCAACTTGTACTCTACCATCCATGCAATTGATTGCAGTTCCAAATGTATTCATGAGTTTCTCCTATTTTTTAAAAGTTTATCATAAAATGAAAGGGAGTCATAATCTTTTACTTTCGTAGTAATTTTTATGATAAAATATAAATATAGAATCAGTAGATATTAGGATATCTATTTTAGGGGGAATTTCATGTATATACTTTTAGCTCGATTTTTGTTTATTGCATTACTTATGGGTGTACCATCATTATTTATTAAGCTTAATGCAATTAAGAACACAACTAAAGAAGATGGATTTAAATTAGAAGTTACGCTGTTTACTATTTTTATTTTTCTTATTGTTGGATTGCAATATGTACAGATGCTTATACCTTCTGTAAAATTATTTCCAGTGATCGCAGTCGTTTGGTTAACCTTTTATGTATTTGTTGAACCGTTTATTGTTTATAAAGTGCTCTATCAACAAACCAAAGTCTTTAACAAAAAATTCAAGGAATACTTATTTTTAACGATGCCATGGATATTTTTATTTGATGCGTTAGGGATTGTATTAATGATGTTTGGTATTCTTTTTTTCCAAGATTTATTTCCATATTAATGATTTAGATATATGATATAGAGAGAGGTGAGCAAATGAAGAAATTATTACTTTTTTATGTATTGGTTTTAATTGTAGTTGGTTTTCCTAAACATGTGGAAGCTGAAACCATTTCATATCCATTTGATGAAATAAAAATTGTTTCAGCATTTAAGTTTGAAATCACCATTGATCAAACCCTTAGTGAAACATCTGTTTTATATAACCAGGTGAGTGAAAACGAAGTGTTAACAATTTATGTTGGATCACTTGAATTTATGTCAAATGGGGAAGCAGTGGAAGCATCTCCATCTATGATGATTGTTACCAATCAAAATAATGAAGATATATTAAGATGGTTGATTAATTCTGGTCTTAACGGTGATACAACGATTGATCAAAGTTATGCATCTTGGATTTTAATAGATCCACTTGTAGGTGTTGTTAAAGACTTAACTGTTTTACAAATGGAAGTCGCATTTCATTATGATATGATTTTAGAAACATATGAATTTATTGATAATACAGGAATGAGTTTTCAAATGAATCCTAATTCATTTGTTGAAGAAAGTGATTTAGATATCATTATCTCAGCATATGTGGAGGTTACATCATGAAAAAACTACTATATTTAGGTGCTTTCTTGGTAATGATCTTCACACTTAGTGCTTGTCAAAGTCAAAGTGATGATGATCATCAAAACTATACGCCACAAACAAATGATTCTTTAATCGATCAAATATCAAATCAAATTAAAGATGTGTTTAAAGACTAAAAAAGGTTCATCCAATCGGATGAACCTTTTTCTATTTAATACCTTTTTCAATTAAATGAACAATGTAATCAAATTTCTCAAACGTTTCTTCTTTAGTCAAACCATCTTTTTCAGTTTTTAAAAGTAAATCAGTAAGCATGACACCAAATAATTCTAGTGTGTAATAAAACTCATCTTCAGAAATATGATATAAGTCTTTTTGATATAAAGGAACTTTCGTCATTTCCATTAAGGGCGTTAATAACTTTAAGATAAAATGTTCTTTGTAAGAAAGATGTTCGACTCTTAAATACAAGATATAGTTATAAATGAGTGAATATTTACGTGTTTCTA
This sequence comes from Acholeplasmataceae bacterium, assembly GCA_963667565.1. Classification (GTDB taxonomy): domain Bacteria; phylum Bacillota_I; class Bacilli_A; order Acholeplasmatales; family Acholeplasmataceae; genus WOFB19. Next base: position 1,740,728 of record OY763415.1, read on the forward strand.
AAAATTGATCATAGTCATATGCAAACATATCTCTAACCGTTCTAAAAATATTAAAATCATTCTTTTTAAATATATCTGGTAAATAAGCATATCTGTCTTTTTGAAGTAATGTAATTAGATAGGTTAAACACGATCCTACTGAATCAAAATAGTTATAAAATGTCCCTCTTGAGATAGATGCATTTTTAGCAAGAGAAGATATGGTGATGTCTTGATAAAGTTTTGTTGAAAACTCTTTAAAGCAAGCATCAATCACAAAGTCTCTTTTTTCTTTGCTAATTGCAAAAAACATATCTTTAGGCATCTTTATTTCCTCTTTATTCTATAAAGTGTAGGGAGAAGTGTTAAAGTCACAAAAACACTAACAATCATTGAAACCCACATTAATACACTGACATTAAAATGAATGGTAAGTGGACTAAACATCATGATACTTAATCCTAATGAGATTCCAAAAGCGTTAGTCATGATGGGTCTTGATGCATATTGATATGACATATCAATCGCTTCAAGATTTGACATACCTTCTTTTAAGAAATGTCTATAGGTTGAACTGTAGTGAACTGCATAGTCTATACCAACACCGATGGTGATACTAAAAATCATTACTGTTGTAATATTTAAAGGGATTTGCGTTAATCCTAAAAATCCGTATAAAGTTATTATAGTTATAACAATAGGTAAAATACTTAATATAGCTAATTTTAAACTTCTAAGCGAAATAAGCATAAGAAGTAAAACAACACCTAAAGCAAATAAAATACTATTTAATTGCATTTGATTAATTGAAGTGTTTAAATCCATCATTAAATATTGAACACCAGTGACTTCAACATTTGGATCATTTGAAAGAAGTGACTCAATGTTTAATAATGTTTCATTAGATAAGTCTTTTGGAAAAACCAATAATCTGACACTCATTTGATCATTGTTGATGAAATGTGTGATGATATTATCTTGATTAGAAACAACACTTTGATAAACCATTTGAAGTTGTTGATCTGTTGAGATTTTTGCACCAGTCATTTGTTCAAACATGATGTCAAACATATGATAAGGATTTAATATTTTAGTGGTATCATCTGAATTTGATAATGTAGATGCAATTTGATCAATATAAGTTTTGGTTTCTAATGAAATAGGTGATTGATCAAGTTTAATATACACATATAAAGGAATACTTCCACCGTTGACTTCACTAATCACATCCGCACTTTGTTTGACTTCTGTATAATCTTTATAAACCATTAACATATCAAATTCATTATTGATTTTGGGCATGTAAAGAAGTGATGTGATAAGTAGTAGCAACACAATAATAACACTTGGGAATCCCCAAGCTTTTTTGAAAACATCTCTATGTTTTGCTACTTTATGATGTTTCATTTCGATATTGATATTAGTTGATAGAATCAAAGGAAGTACAAACCAAGTTGCAACACCAGCTAAAAAGATACCAACACTACTATAAATGGCTAAATCAAAGACACTAGACGTATTCATTGTAAGAAGACTCAAAAAACCAGCAACAGATGTAAGTGTTGTGATAATCATAGGTACACCAACGATCGATAGTGTCTTTACAAGTGATTCTTTTGTTGATTTTCCCTCATGCTTTAATTCCTGATAATGCGAAACAAAATGAAGACCATCCGCACTACCAATAACGATTATAAATATTGGGACGATAGCAGTTAAAATAGAGACTTCTTTACCGATAAGTCCGATGATTCCAAGTGTCCATAAAGAACCAATACCGGCAGGTAGAACACTAAAGATGGTTGCTTTTAAATTCTTCATTTGACTTCTAAAAATCGTAAAGATTACTAAAAGTGCAAGTGGAGGAAGAATAAGCAATATTTGAATAATATAATCTGCAATTTTAATTTGTGAATAATCATCGCCTGATAAATAATAATGAGTGAAATCATAAGATGAAGCCAAATCTTCAAGACTGTGTAAATTGGTTCTATCAAAAGTGTCATTAATAAAAAGTGTATAAGATATATAGTAATGATTATTTAAAGTTGAAATAGGTGAAAATTCTTGGAAAGTGCTATAGTAAGACAAAATCACCTCAGGTGCTATATCTTGATAAGGTGTAGCCACTGTATTGATCACAAGCATCTCAGGTGCAGCACCTTCAACAAAATCAATATAACTTGTAGTTTCAAGTGTTCGCTGTAAATCATATAATTTGTCTGTTAAACTTTGATCAAAAGTGTCACTTTCAATAAGTAGGGTGATTTGGTTTAATGCACCAAAATCATGAGAAACATCATCAAGCGATGCTTGATATGTTGAATTGTCTGTTGAAAACAAACTAAAGTCAGTATTGAGTTTTATATGTACAATACCATAGATACTTAACATGACAGAAATTGCCATAAAAGCCATTAAGAATTTTTTAGCTTTGTAAATGAAATCTATAAATTTTTTCATGATATCTCCTTTTTTATGTCCAAAAATATTATAATTGACACGGTGTCAATTGTCAACTTAAATAAAAAGGATAGAAACTATCCTCTTAGTAATATCTATAAAATTTAATGATATATTTATCTTCTAATTTTTCAAATTTGTATTCATCAATGAGTAAACCTAACGTATGAAGTGTACAAAGTGAATCATCAGATTGAAGATCCCAACCATACTCTTCTAGCTCTTTATCTCTTTCACAGTATAAGTCTTTTTTCAGTTCATCTTCTAAATCGATAGAGACATCATATAAGGTAATGATAAAAGTTGTTTTACTCTTGGTTGTTTCTAAAGAGAAGTCTAATTTTGAAAAACCTTTATTCAATACATAACTGATGATTTCTTCTGATATTTTTGCATGTTTTAGTTTTTCATGAAGCCCCATGTGAAGCCCTCCTTTTTAATGGATGTTATGAGTGTTGTTATAATGACAGCGGTAAACGCTGCAGCAAATCCGTTACTATATAACAAGATGCCACCATGTAATTCTGATATGGCTTGTACAACTGGTAAATGAAGCATACCAGTAAGCACACCAACAATGATACCATATTCTCCAGAAACCGGTGCTAAACCTGTTGAAAAAATAATGGCTAAGATAACTGGAACACTTAATTCTAATTTAAACAGGTATACAACTAAGATGACACCAATCATGGGTGGAATACTATTTCTTAAATGTTTACCAAAAGCAGCAAATCCCATGATGGTAAGTAAACCACCCATGACAGGACCGCTCATCTTTACACCAATAAGTAACATAAGTGCAAGTGACGCAAGACTCGTGAGTCCAATATTAAACATCGTCATTGGTTCATTTTTTCTTCTTGTGAAGTCGGTGATAGCAATACCACTTTGTCTTAAAATGTCTTTATAACCAGTTAATTTAAAATCATTTAACCATAATCCTACAAGAATATAAATTAAAGCTAAACTTACAAATATAATAAGCAATAACGAATGAGACTCATTCGTATAGATTAAGTTTGTTTCATAATCAAGGGAGAACAACTTAAGGACACTAAAGAATACAAACGCAATAATTCCAGATGCAAAGCCAACATTATACAAATCATAACCACGATGGAATGTAATGACTTTTTGTGATAACTCAACTAATAAAAATCCAGATAAAATACCAATAAAAAATCCAAGTGGAATCGAAATCGCATAAGATAATCCTAATCCAAAGAAGACAATACTAGAAATTGGACTTAACCCTGTTGAAAATAAAAAGATGGCAATCACACTTCTAAGATCTATGGATTTATATTTAGCATATAAATAAACACCTAAATAAATAATAGAAACATTTAAAAGATTTTTACCAAAGAAAGCAAATCCACCAATGGTTAATATACCTGCAAAGATGGAACCTGTAACCCTTAGATCTAATTTTCTAATAATCAGATAGGTTAATAACATTAAACTCCCAGCATTAAATAAGGCAGGTCCCTCACCGCCAACAACAATATAATCTGTTAACAATATGCTTTTAGATGTTAAAATATGGATATAACCAGTGATAAACTCCCCAAACGGTTGTAAAACTAGTGAGATGATGATAAATGCAATTGAAACATAGGGGATTAATAAATGATTCTTAATTCTCTTTTTCATTGTTCACCTCGCAAAAGATATGTTAAATTATATCATATAATATATGATAAAAAGACAACTTTATCCATAAAACAATCATTTGAATTGAATTTAAAACAGATCTGCTTATTTTTGTCTATTTATCCAATAATCTATATGATATAGCTGTTTATGTAAACGTTCTTTTATCCTTGATTTTAATTTTTTGAGGAGTATAATCTATATGGATACTTGAAAGGAGATGACTTTATAAAATGAAATTAGTCGTCTATATCATGTCTGATACAACTAAATTAGACAAATTTTTACACGCTTTAAAAGAAAAAAATATTAATGGTGCTACGATATTAAAAGGTACCGGTATGGCCCGCAAACTTATTGCAAACGATGATATGGAATTTATTGGATCACTTAAAGTGTTATTCGATAATCCAAGAGTTGAATCTGATGTTGTCTTAATGGCATTAGAAGAACCTCAAGTTGAAGTAGTTTTTGAAACAATTAAAGAAGTAGTTGGTGATTTAACATGTCCAAACTGTGGTATTGCGTTTACTGTTCCGATCGATCACATCGTAGGTTTAACTAAGAAGAACAAACAGTAAGGAGATAAGAAATTGGATATTACAACTTTGTTATATGCCGGCATTATGATCGTGACGGGTCTTTTGTTTGGTAAACTTGCAAAAATAGTGAAACTTCCCAACGTCACTGGGTATCTTGTTGGTGGTGTTTTAATTGGACCTAGCGTTATAGGTCTTCTTGATGAATCATTTTTCGATAGTTTAAATATAGTTTCAACGGTTGCTTTAGGATTTATTGCTTTCTCAATTGGTAATGAGTTTAAGATTTCATATTTTAAACGTGTTGGACCTGGTCCAGTCATTATCGCATTTTTCGAAGCATTATTTGGTGTATTATTTGTATTAGCAATGTTATTAGGATTCTTTGCTATAACAGACAACTTAACGATTGAAAACCTACGTTTCTCACTAGTGTTATCTGCAATTGCAGCAGCAACTGCACCAGCATCAACACTTTTAGTCGTCAGACAATATAAAGCAAAAGGACCTCTTACAGAAACTCTGATGAGTGTTGTTGCCATTGATGATTCAATCGCGATTGTTCTTTTCGGGATTTTAGTTGCGATTGCAAATGCAATTGACCCAACTGCAGTACACACATCATTTATTCTACAAATTTTATCACCAGTGATTGAAATTATTATTTCATTAGCTGTGGGTACATTCTTTGGACTTATGGTCACATTTGGAACAAAATGGTTTACAGGTAGAGGTAATCGTATTTCATTAACGATTGCTGCTATTTTCTTAGCAATTTTCTTTGGAGAATATTTAGGTGGTTCATCTTTACTTGCAGCGATGGTCGCTGGCGGTATATTTGCAAACCTTTCTAATAAATATGAAGAAGTTAATGGACTCATCTATTTTGTGACACCACCAATCTTTATTATGTTCTTTGTCTTATCTGGAGCAGAACTTGATTTAGCGGTCATTACATCCATAGGTGTGATTGGATTGATTTATGCAATCTTCCGTGTTGGTGGTAAAATCTTTGGTGCATGGTTTGGTTCGAAAGTCTCAAAAGCAGAACCAATTGTTGCCAAGTATTTAGGTTGGATGCTCGTACCGCAAGAAGGTGTGTCTATCGGGTTATCGATTGCAGCTGCAACGATGTTTGCTGGAACTATGTTAGGCGAACAAATTAGAGTTGTGATTTTAGCAACTGTATTAATTTATGAACTCACAGGACCAATCATCACAAAACTTACTTTAAAACGTGCTGGAGAAATTACAATTCAAGACTAAACGAAAAGCTCAATTATTTGAGCTTTTTTTATTTTATATAAATCAATGATAAAATATAAGTATCATTGATGGAGGGAAATAGAGATGAAAAAATTATTTAATGATTTTGGAAAGTTTATTGCAAAAGGCAACGCTATTGATTTGGCCGTTGGTATTGTGATTGGGACTGCATTTAATGCAATTATCAAAAGTTTAGTTGCAGATATTATCATGCCACTGATTAGTTTATTAGGTGGAAAAGATATCTCAAATTGGTTTTGGGTATTAAAAGGAACTGCAACATATGATCAAACTGTAGGTTCATATATCTTCTCAGCAAACGCAGTCGTTTTATACTATGGTAATTTTATTCAATCTGTTGTAGACTTCTTAATTATTGCCTTTGCAATATTTATGGCACTTAAAGTCATTACAGCATTTCGAAATAAAATTGAAGAAGTAAAAGACCTCATTGTAAAAGATGATGATTTAGAAAAAAACGTAGACTAAAAAAGCTTCCTAAGAAGCTTTTTTCTTTATTATTTTAGATTTGATTGATGAACAACAACTTGAGGAAATGGGATATTAATGCCATTTTTATCAAATACAATTTTCATTTCTCTATTAAGAAGACGTCTAACCATCATCTTATTTTTTTCTTTACACTTGGCAATAATTCTAACCACTACACCTGAATCTGCTAAATCCTCAACACCATCATAAAATGGACCTTCAATGATTTCAGGAATCTTAGTTTTCACATCAGCTAAATGAGATTTTATAACATCTTCAATCTTTTCCAAATCAGCATTGTACTCAACTGATATTTTAGTAATTGCAATCGATAATTCTTCAGATAAATTAATGATTTCTCTAATATCTGAATTTGCAATAATAAGTACATTACCTTCAATATCTTTGATGCGTGTATTCTTAGGACCAATTTCTAATACAACACCTCTAAAACCTTGTATTTCAACAATATCACCAACAACAAATTGTTTTTCAAAGATGATAGACAATCCCGCAAACACATCTTCTAAAATACCTTGTGCACCAAATGAGACAGCGAGTCCTGCAATACCTGCACCAGCAAGAAGTGTTGGTGTTTGTACACCCCATGCAGATAAGATGAGTAAAAGGGCAATGATAAAACTTAAATATTTAACAATGGATGCGAATAAGACGCCGAGTGTTTCACCACGTTTTCCTTTTCTTGTAAAGAGTCTTACTAAAAACATTAATATGTAATTAACGATAAAAACAAATACTATAATAGCAACACTTTCTAAGACATTCACATAATTGTTTTTGAAAAAACCAATTAAGTCAAAAAATTTACCAATTGAATTTTCAATAATGTTATCAAATGCAGAACCTGGAAATAAGATACCCGATAAGCTACCAAGTAAAATGAATAACCCAATAATCGTTAAAATGATAATTCCTTTAATTTTAGCAAATAATTCCTTTTTATGATCTTCCATGTTTTTTTCTCCTATTCATATATATGGTCATAAATGATATCTCTTATTTCATAGTTAGATGTGCTTTGCATCATGATGGTTAATTGATAACTTTTTGACGTTGGTTTTGTCATTGTAAAACTTACTGTTTTCAAATCTTGATCCATGATGAACATGTATGTATCACTTTGGATATATGTCATATGATCACCTGATATATCATAAAGTTCTACATAAATTGAATCAAAATAATTAGAAGGATCTTCTAAAACAATATATACTTCAAAATATGTATCATATGCTGTGATAATCAGTGTTTCTACTTGGTAATAATCTAATGTTTGTAATATGTCATCATAAATCATCATGTGTTCAGCTCTTAAGGTCTGAGGGTTTACATAAGTAGCTTCACAAGTGATGTGATACATCGTTGATGGTGATAAATCACCAATATAGACACTTATATCCTGATAAGAAGTTATGGATAGATCAACCAATTCGCTTCTTAATAAAACATCATGTTCATTATAAATATATAGTGTATAAGAGACATCTAAGTCATCCATCATCTCGTTATATAAGGATAAATATATGGCATGATCTGTAGCATAATCAAAATACATAGAACTATAGAATGTAAATGGCGGTGTTACCCACATGTCATCAAGTACTACCAAACCATCATTTGTCATAGCCTCTATATAAAAATGTATGGGTTCATGGGTATATATATCAGTGATTTCTATACTTGATCTTTCATCTAAAACCTGAACACTATCATATTGATATTCAGTATCATATTCACTTAAATAACCATAATAAAGCATAATGGATTGATAGATGTTATTAGGATCGTAAACTAAAATATCAACTGTATAGGAAGTAAAGTAATCTAAATCGGTTTTATGAATGGATAGAATGGTTGCACCTACTGAAGCACGTGTTTTAACCATTAAAGTATCCAGTCGTTCTTGACCAAAACCTTTAGAACCATAAACGCTTAATCTGTAATCAGTATCAGGTGATAAAGCATCAAAATAGCCCGAGTTTTCACCCAGGCTTATTGGTTGTTCATAATATTCCATTTGATTTTCTAATACGACAAAAAGCGATGATTCATCAAGTGCTTGGTCTTGATCTGTTACATGAACTTGATATGTCACTTGTTCAGATAAAGTCTCAACACGTGTGATCTCAGCTTTTGGAGATGAAGGGATTAATGTGACAACAGCAACAACAGCAACCGTAGACATCGCAAAAGTAGACATTAAATTTTTAATGGCATCATATCGTCTATTAAATGCTTTGCGTTCCCTTTTTTTATCCCTTATCATATTTTTCCCTCTAAAAAACATATAAGAATAAATCAGTGGTGTCTATAAAATGATTATACAACGAATCATGAAAAAATAAAATATTATTCATAAATTTTATAAACGTTAAAAAAACGAATTTTGAATTTTGTATTTCAAACTTCATAGAAAATTATAAAAATAATAAATAATATTATGAACAAAGTTCATAAACAGAACACAAGTAAGTAAAATGATGTGATAAAAGCCATTTTTCTTGATTATTCTCTATTAAAAGCAGTAATATCAAGTTATAATAGGTATTGGGGAATACTTACATAGAGGAGAAACACACATGAATGACCACTTTTTAAGCGCAGAAGAGCTCATGTTTCATGAAAAAACGTATCAAATAGTTGAAATAGATTTTTTCAATGCAATCAAAGCTTTATTGCCAAAAGAATTAAAACCCAGAGATATTTATTTAATCCAAACGATTAAAAAAGATATCAAAAAACAAGAAAATACGATGTCTAAAATTGCTGAAGATATTATGATGACACCAAGTAAGTTATCAAACAATATCGACTTTCTAGAAAAAAATGGATTTCTAAAAAGAACAAAGAGCCCTGAAGATAAGAGACGTATCTATGTGGAATTAACTGAAAAAGGGGAAAGCAGTTATAATCACATCCAAAAATTTATTGGAGATACCATTAAA